>BCAA01000001.1 GCA_001305115.1 Clostridia bacterium UC5.1-1E11
CCCGGTGGGGCGAACAACCCGCCGGGGAAATGCGGTTCGCATCCCACGCAGGCTTTTGACCTCAGCGCGCCTTCTAGGGTTCTGTTAAAAATAGAGAAGACGGCTGCGGGATGCCCTTAAAAAGTTCCTGATCCCGCCGCTCTTTTAGGGGGCGGTTTTTTGATGCACAAATTTAGGAGGTGACGATTTGCCGGATCGAACATTGGGAAAAGACGGTTCCGGGCTCGGCCTGGACACCCGCTTGCTGGAAACGCGTGTCGCCGATCTTGCCGACCTTTGGGACGACATGTACAGCGACGCAGACAAAACGGCAAAAGAATTCAACCAGACCATGGTGGAGGGCGCTGAACAATACCGGAAAAAGCTCGTGGAGATCGCTGAACAGCTCGAACAGCAGCGCAGGACCATGATCCAGCTGCAAGAGCTCGCCGGCACGCCCGCCGCAGGGGCCGATACAGCGCTGCAAGCACAGCGGGCGACCGTTCAGTTGGAGTTGGAGCGCAACAAGCTCCAGGAGCTGGAAATACAATTTGACCGCACATACGACGCGATGCGTTCCTTCCTCGCACAGCAGAACAAGATTTCTTCCGCGCCGCTGCGGGCGATTCAGCCGCAGCAGGCCGGCGGCGCAAAGGCGGATGCAGGGACGTCCGGCAGCAGCGCTTTGCAGAGCGGCCTGTCGGTTTTCACCGATACGCTGCCGGATGCTTTCTCGAAATTGGAGGAGCTTGCCAGCCGGATCGACAAACTCCGCGAGTCCGGTTCCTCCGGCCTCAGCGCCCTCGCTTCGGGGGTGAATTTGATCGGCTCCTTTGTAGCGGGGCTGAACTTGGCCGCTTCCGTGGTCGGGATGATTGCCGAGGCCTATCAAAAGATGCGCGCGGAACAGATGCTCGCCTTTCAGGAGGGAATCCAGCAGGCGCAGAGCTATTCAGAAACGATCCGCACGGCAGAGGCCAATCTGGCGGTTTTACAGGATGCGGCTTCCTCTACCCAGGAGGTGCGCGCGGCCAGAGAATCCCTGGCCAACCTCATGCCCAACCTCATCGTCGGGTACGACAGCGAAGGGCGGGCCATCCTAGCAGGCAACGAGCAGCTTCGCGAACGGCTCAGCCTGATGCGCGAGGAGGAAGAATATTACCGCCAGAAGGCAGTGGACAACGGCGCGGTCTACGCAAACGACGCCGGCGCCTTGCAAAAACAGATCCAGGACCTTGAGGCCAGCATGGCGCAGAACCGGGAATGGCTGGAATGGAGCGACGCAGCGCTGATGGACGTCAATCCAACGCTGTCGAAAACGATGCTTGAGGAACAGCTGAAAAGCCAATCCGAAGAGCTCGCAGAGCTAAAGCACCAATACCGTGAAGTGGCCCAGGAGGCCAGGGACTATTACTACGTTGCAGTGGAAGAAGCCACCGGGATCACCGATTCCAACGGGGAGATCATCACTTCGTTCACCAACATGAGCGAACAGTACAAGACGGCTGTGCGCGAAATGCTGAAGGAGTACGACGAGCTCTTTCAAGGGACCGTCTCGGAAGACCAGATTCAAGGGATTGCCTCCGACATCAATGAGATGCTGAAGGACCCCGAACTGGTTGAACGCTACGCCGCTTCCTGGCGGAAGGCAAACGAGGAAGCCCAAAGGCAAGCGGACCTGGCGTATATCCTGACACAGCAGTACGGGCAGCAAGCCGTCTCCATGGAGACCCTTTCCGACGCCTACGCAAAGCTTTCCGGCGGGGTGGCGCTCTCCAAAGAGGAACTGCAACAATTGGCGCAGGCACTCCCCGAGGTCCACAGCTACCTCCAACAGACCGGGGACCTGACGTTGCAGAGCGGGCAGCTTTTGATGGAAGTCCAGTATCAATCCTACGCGGACAATTTGAATGAGCTTTCCACCGCCTACCAGACCCTCTCCTCTGGGCAGAGCCTGAACTTGAACCAGCTCGAAGAGATGCGGTCGAAATATCCGCAGATCGACGACTACCTCCAAAAGACCAACGATCTCACCCTGCGCAACGGCGAGGTCCTTCGGGAGGCCGCCGACGCACAGAAGGAGGCGACCGTCTCCTTCCTGGAAAACAACCGGCAGCAGCTGGAATCCCAGATCGACACCACGCAGAAAAAGATCGAGATGTTGGAGTCTGAGATACAGGTTTATCAAATCGCCGCGGCCTCGGAGTACGCCTCCGTCACGACACAGCAGCGCCAGGAACAGCGCGTAACCAACAGCCCGAAAAAGATCGCCCTCTGGCAGCAGCTTGCGCAGGAGAAAGAGCAGCTCGAAAGCACGATCGCCCTGTACGAAGAGATGAAGCGCAAGATCGAAACCATCCGGCATTCGACCTGGAACTCCACAAAGCCAGCCGCTTCCAACGTGCCGTCTTCCGTCCGGAAGGACAGCGACCTTTCGGACGAGCTGAAACAAATGGACCATCAGAAGAAGATGGATCAGCTCAATTTGCAGCAGGAGCTCGCCTGGCTAAAAGAGCTGCAACAGAAGTACAACGATTTGGCCGACGACCGGATGAACCTCGAATACCGCATCTTCTCCGTGGAAAAGGAGATCCGGGAGGAACAGCGCCAGAGCGTCCAGGAAAAACTGGACGCGGCCTATGACGAACTGGACCAGAAGGAGAAGCTCAGCGAGGAGAGCATCCAGCTCGCCCAAGAGGAATACCGCAAGCTCGACGCACTGCGCAAGGAGTATGTGTATGCGCCCGACGCGGATTGGGACAAGGCCAGCGAAGCACAGCGCGCCTATCTGCTCACCAAGGAGCAGGATCTGGACCTGAATGCGCGCCTGTACGAATCCCAAAAACGGCTGGCGGAAATGCAAAAAGAGGCCGCCCAGGGCATGCTGGACGACGCCTACGGCGACATCTCCCACGAAAAGGCGATGGACCGGATGACCGCCGCGCAGGAGCTGGAACTTTTGGAGACCATCCAGCGGAAGGCCGAACAGATGAGCGCGCAGATTGGGGAGTTGACCACCAGCACCCTCGCCCAGCTCACCGAGGAACAGGCCCAATATGTGCTGAACGCCGAACAGAAGTTGGAGCTGGAAGAAAAAATCCACGAAGCGCGCAAACGGGCCTACCAAGAGGAGTACCAAAACCTCCAAAACCGGATCGTCCTGGAGGACCTTTCCACAGAGGAACAAATCGAACACCTGGAACGCTTGCAGCGGAAATATAAGAACAACAAGGAAATCCAGATGGACTTGGAGATCGAGCTGTACAACCTCAAAAAAGAGCTCCAACAGGAGGAGATCAACGCGATCGATTCGCTGGCCGGCGCCCTGGTAGAGGCCCTGCGCAACCGCTACGAGGAACAGCGCAAAGCGGAACAGGACCGCATCCAAGAGAGCATCGGGAACTGGCAGACCTGGGAGGACGAGACGGTCTCCGCCATTCAGGGGCAGATCGACGCGCTCGACGAGCTGGAAAAACAGGAGGAGAGCGAGGAAAAGCGCCGGGAGTACGAGCAGAAAAAGCAGGCCCTACAGCTACAGCTCGCCTATGAAAAGGACGACTACCAGCGCAAGCAGTACCAGCAGGAGCTGGCCCGCCTGGAAAAAGAGGAACAGGAACGCCTGGACCAGGAGGCCCGCGAGGCGGAGCGCGAACGGCTGGAAGAGGAGATCCAGAAGGTCCAGGAGGAATCGCAGAAGCAGCAGGACGCCCTTCAACAGGAACTGGACAAGATCAACGAGGAATACGACAAGATGACCAGCGATTTCCAACTGCGCGCCGAGGCCGAAAAGGCCATCATGGCAAAGACGCAGAAGGAGATCATCGAACTCATCCAGTCGTATGCGCCGGAGTACGACTTGGCGGGCCAGAGCATCGGCCAAAAGCTGGCGGAGGGCTTCAAGGACAAATTTGGCAGCGTGCTGGACTACGTGCAGGAGGTCACCGACGCGATCTCCAACTACCAGCAGATCTTGATCGACCAGGCCAACGCCGCCGCGGACAAATTCTATCAGACGCACCAAAAGCAGGCGGACCTGCCGCAGCCGCCGGCCTCCCTTTCGGCTGCGCGGGAAAAACAGGTCCAGGTGACGGTCAACTTCAACCAGCCGGTGGAGAGCCCCGTCGAGACGCGCCGCGCCATCCAATCCGTCATGAACGAGATCGCGCGGCAGATCGGATAAGGAGGATGAAAACATGCAGAGAATGGTATATGTGCCGCCGGGCGGCAATGTGGAACTTCCGGAAACCTGTGTGGAGTTCTCCCTTGCGCCGCCGTACATCATCGGCAGCGTGACGGGAACCGGCGGCCCGGAGACCACCGTGATCTCCTCCAGCGTCCCCGGGGTGGACGGCGTATTCGTCCACGGCATCCGCACGGAGAGCCGGGAGGTCACCTGCTTCATCCACGTCGATGGCGAGGACCGCAAGGATATGTACCGCAAGCGGTTCGAACTCATCAAGAAACTGACCCCCGGGCAGGAGCCGGGCCTGCTCTACTACTTCAACGATTATACGGTCAAACGCATCGCGGCGTTTCCGCAGTCCTCCCCGAGCTTTACGGAACGCATTCAGAATTACAACCGGGCCGAACTGCGCTTCCTGTGCCCGTCGCCCTACTGGGAGGACACCGTCGCCCAGAGCGGGTATATGGCCTACATCGACGGGGGATTCCGGTTCCCGTTTCAGTTCAAGCCGTCCATCTCCTTCGCGGCCCTGCGCAACCGCACCAGCCTGACCAACGCGGGTTCTGTGGCCGCCCCGGTGGAGATCACCATTCGGGGGCCGGCGACCAATCCCGCCGTGGTCAACGAGACCACCGGAGAGCGCTTCCAGGTCCGGCGGGACCTCGCGGAAGGGGAAACCCTACAGATCCGCACCAAGCGCGGCGAAAAGAGCGTCAAGCTCTTCCGCGCGGGGCAGGAGCCGGAGGATGCATTCCAATACATCGACCTGCGCTCCACATTCTTTCAGCTGGTCCCCGGCGTCAATGCACTGCGGTATGAAAGCGACAACGAGACGGAACACGCCCGCGTGACGGTGCGGTTCCGCGAATGGTATGCGGGGGTGTGACGATGCAGATACCGAGCATTCGGGTCCTTTCACCCGCCTTGGAGCTTCTGGGGGAGTTCGACGCGTACACCTCCCTGCAGTTCAGCCGGCTCTGGCAGGGGGTGGGGGACTTCGAGTTTCATCTGTTCGGCGAGCTGGATGAGCGCGTGCTCGCCCAGGGCAACCTGGTCCTGTTGGACGCCGACGGGACGCGGGCCGGCATCATCCGCTCGGTGGAACAGGACGACGGCGAGGGCGGCGTGACCGTGACGGTGCGCGGCCAGACTTTGAACGGGCTGGCCGGCCAGCGCACAACGCTGCCGCTGGAGGGCGAGGCGAACGGCGGATATGACGTTGTGCCCGCCCTGGAATCCGCCGGGCAGACGCCGGACCCCGTTCCGGCGGAGACGATCCTCAAGACGTACGCGGGCCGGCACCTGGCCAACCCGTTGGACCCCAAGCGGAAGATCCCCCTGCTGGTTCTTGCGCCCGACCAGGGGCGCGGTATGGAGACCGTTTGGATGAGCCGGTTTGAACCGCTCGACGAGGTTTTGCAAGCGGTGGGCGAATACACGGACATGGGATGGGGCATCCACCTGGACCCCGACGGGGGAAATCTGGTCTTTGACGTACTCCCCGGGGTGGATCGCACAGACCAGCAGTCCGAGAACAGCGCGGTGGTGTTCGCCCTGGAATTTGAGAGCGTCGAATCGCTAAAATACCTGCGCGATGTTTCGGGGCACCGGAACCTCGCCTATGCGGGCGGTGCCGGAGAGGGCGCGGACCGCACGGTGCTCAAGGTGACAAACAACGCCGAAGAGCCGGAGGGCCTCGAACGCTTTGAGACCTTCATCGACTGCGGAACCCTGGAGATTGTCGGAAGCGATACCGCGATGAGCCTGGAGGAGGAGGGAAAGCACAAGCTGCTGGACTATCCCCGGACCGAGAGCCTCACCGCAACTCTGCCGCAGGGGGGCTCGTTCCAATACCGCCGGCACTGGGACCTGGGAGACCTGGTGACGGTGCTGGACCGCAACCTCGGCGTAGCTGCCGACATGCGCATCGCACAGGTGACCGAACGCTATGAGGCGGGAAGCTACGGCGTGGACATCACTTTCGGCGAGGCGCCGAAACATCTGGGGCGCGTCATCCGAAGCCTCAAAAATACAGTGAGATAGGAGGAATCCCATTGGCAGAAAAATCGTTATTTTTTGACTCCACGGAAAACGACGAACGGCTCTACTCCTCTGCGGATTTTGCGCAGTTCATGAAGCTGTTCTACTCCACCGGCGTGGTTCAGGGCGGCGACCGCCTGAAGGTCACCAAAAACACGGAAAAGCTGGCGGTGTCCGTCCTGCCGGGCGAAGCGGTTGTGGACGGCCGCCCCTACTGGCTGACCGAACAGGCCAAGGAGTTGGCCGTCCCCGCGGCGAGCACGTCGTTCGCGCGCATCGACCGGGTGGTGCTCCGCCTGGACCTGAGCACGGAGGTCCGCTCGATCACGGCGCAGATTTTGCAGGGCGAAGCCACCGCTTCGCCGCAGCCGCCAAAGCTGCTTCGAAACAACAACTATTACGACATCTCCCTCGCACAGCTGTACATCCCGGCCAACGCCCTACAGGTCGAGACCGTGACGGATGAGCGCTACGATGCGGAACTCTGCGGCATCTGCCAGGGGCTCTACACCCTGGACATGAGCGACTTCGAGGACCTGAACCAATTCCTCGGCCCCTTTACCGAGCACATCGAGGACGGGGACATCCACGTGACGAAGAAGGAAAAAGAGGCGTGGAATGGAAAGGCGGAGAAGAGCGACCATCAAATGCGGACATTTGTCCGCTTGGAACAAATAGGGCTAACAACAGGCAGCGAAACAATCGCAGATATAGCAGAGGCATTAAACGAGAGAACAAAACTGATTTTAAGAGTAGATGATCGTAATGCATCTATATATCCGAATCAATATGGTTTTTTGGAGGTTACTAAAATTGATCTCTTACGAGTAAAGTTTACATATGTGCCAAAAAATCAAGGTGAAAAATCGGTAGTGGAATACATTGGTCATGCCTACAACGAAGATAGCGTTTGGCATTGGTCGGGCTGGTCTGCGGATGCACCCAGTGTCAACGGCTTTACATTTGCGGTAGCCGATAAGAAACCAACCAGCGCACCGGCAGGACGTATTACATTCGTATATGAGGCATAAGGGGGATGACGGATGCCGATTTATGTTCCGGACAGCAGCAATGTGGAGCGTGAAGTGTACAATATCTACCAGACCGACGAAAGTAATGTTCAACGAGAAATCAGAGAGGTTTGGCAGACAGATAAAAGTGAAGTCAACCGGTTAGTGTTTCGCAATAGAATCAACTGGATTGAAATTAAGTCCAGCAATGGATATGGAGACCGCGGAGATGTTCAGATTGTTAATCCTGCATCTGAATCTACGCCGACTATCCTCAAAGTTGGATATTCGAAAAACCAAAATCCTGATTATCTATACTATAAGGCAATGATATGTGCAACAAATTTACGAATTAAGGCAGGAGATGAAATCAAACTTCGCTTTAAGCTGAGAAAAACCGGGATCAACGTTTATAGACTATGGGGTGGAAATTTATTATTTTTGAGTATCGGACGAACGGAATATCCTGATCCTAATGTACGATCAATAACTCGTACAGCAAACAAGGATATTGATGGAGATTACATTTTTAGCTGGGATGCAGAAACACAAAGCTATGGGGAGGCCCAAATTGATATATGCGACATTATTTTGAATGGTAAAAAAGTTCTATAAAAGGGGCGTAGTAAAATGACACTCAAATTTGCAAACGGTACGACACTTTCCCTAATTGGCGCGCAGGGAACGGAAGAATATATTGACGGGCAGCGTTGTAAGGCTATCCGCTTTTGCTTTGATGCGGAAACCTACCAAGACCCCCAACTGCGCGAGAGCTTTTGTAACACCGAAAAGACACAGACGATGACCATTGATGATGGTTCTCCCATTGAAGGATATACGGCCTTGGTGAGAACCGTATATGAGGGCGGCCAGATCAAAGTGACTATGGCGAAAAACGTGGATACACAAATTATAGAGTTGCAGGAGCAAGTTGCAGCACAACAGAAAGCAATTTCTATTTTGATGGGAGGTACATACAATGGCTGAATTTGATAGAAATAAACTGATTGCCGAAGCAAAAGCCAAGCGGGCGCAGATCGAAGCAGCGGCGGCGGCCTTGTCCGATGAGCAGGCATATGAACGCGCGTGGATGTTCCCCCTTTGGGATGGCGGGGGCCATGCGTATGCAGAGGGAGAGCGCGTGCAGTACGGCGGCGTGTTGTATCGCTGCTTGACCGGGCACACGTCGCAGGACAGTTGGAGGCCGGATACTGCGCCCTCGCTTTGGGTAAGGGTGGATGACCCCGCGGTGGAATGGCCGGAATGGAGACAGCCTGCCGGAAGCACGGACGCCTATTCCAAGGGCGCAAAGGTCAGCCACAACGGAAAGCATTGGGTCAGCGACGTGGAGGCGAATGTTTGGGAACCGGGCGTCTCCGGCTGGACCGAGGTCCCGGACGGGGCAAATCTATAGGGATGGAATGCACAGCGCTCTTAACGGCCCGGCATAAGGCTGTGGCGGGAGGAGGGGAGTGTGCCGGAGAAACGGAGCGGTTTCAATTCCCTCTCCTTTCAGAGGCAATGGCGGGAATCCGCCGTGGAAGGCGTCCCGGTCCCCGGCTTTGGGCCAACGGAAAAAGGGCGGGAATGCCCGCATGGGCCGCAGGTGCTCTCCACCCGAAGCGGAGGACTGCCTGGATTCGGAGACGAGCATCGGAATCCAGGCGATGGACCGGGCCAAACCCGCCCGCCGTCGCCGGGACCGGCCGGAAAGCATGCGCCGCTTTGCGGCCGCCATGGCCGCAGAATCGAAAACGCCCCGGTGTACAAACGGACCTCCGGAAAATCCGGCGAAAGGTGACGGAATGGGCCGCCCGTTCCAACCTATGTCGGGAGACGCTGTTCGCCGAAGGGCCCGGAGCGCCCGCCGCGGGCCCAGTGGGGGCGGCGACAGCCGCCCGGTTTTGATGGGAGGAAACTTGATGGACTTGAATCAATTTTGGAGCTGGGAGAGCCTGGCGACCTTTGCAGGGGCGACGGCCTGTACCGGGCTGTGCACCCAACTGCTCAAACGCTCCTTTGGAAAGCTTCCGACACAGTGGCTTTCCTACATCCTGGCGGCGCTGTTGCTGACCGTCACAACCGCAGCCACGGGCGGATGGACCCAGCCCTGGACCGTCTGGGCGCTGGTGCCGCTCAACGCCGTCCTGGTGAGTCTGGCGAGCAACGGCGCATTTCAAGCGGTAACCCGCGTGCAGAGCCGCGGGCCTACGGAGGGATGACGATGGCTGAAACGAGTGTGACCGCGCGCATTGATGGGCAGACATACGCCCTCGCTTATCATGAAGCAACCGGGAAATGGGAAGCGGAGTGCAAGGCTCCGGAGGAATCCTCCTATGGACAGGAAGGGCATTTCTACAGCGTCGCGGTGACGGCTTCGGACGGCGCAGGGAACAGCAGCACCGCCGACGCTTCCTCCGACGGAACGCTCGGCGCCTCTCTACGGCTGTTTGTCAAGGAGACCGAGCCGCCCAACGTTGCAGTCCTTTCACCGCAGGCTGGGGCCTATCTGGCGGACCCGAAGCCGGTGGTAGCCCTGCAACTGCGCGATACCGGCAGCGGCGTCGCTGTGGAGACCTTCCAGCTTCGCCTGGACGAAGGCGATGTGTTGGACAGCCGCGCGCCGGGAATGTCTGTCACAGCAGTGGAAGGCGGTTATGATGTCTCCTACGTCCCCCAGAGCGCCCTGAAGGACGGCGTCCATACGGTTTCGGCCGCGGTATCCGACCACGACGGCAACCAGGCGGAAGCGGCATCGCGAAGCTTTACCACCGACACAGAGCCCCCTGTGCTGGCCGTTGCACAGCCCCAGGACGGCTTTGTTGTGAAACAGGGGTCCCTGGTGGTATCCGGGACGGCCACCGACGCCGCCAGCGGCCCGGTGACCATCCGTCTGACCCTGAACGGAAGCGCGCAGGGCGCGGTTGTAGCCGGTCCCTCCGGCGCGTGGAGCCGAACCGTCCCCTTGCGGAAGGGGGAAAATACCCTACTGGTAACCGCGGAGGACCGCGCGGGATGGACCGCTTCGGCCGTCCTCCGGGGGACGTTCCAGGAAGCCTCCCTACAGATTGCCCGCGTCTCGATTTCCGCCAATCCCGAGGATGCGGGCGAGACGCATGTGATCTGTGTGGAGATTGCAGGGGGAACAGCCGAAGCGGTGTGGGGACGAGCCGGCCAGCACGACCTCACCTTTGAAAAGGCCGGGCCGGATATTTGGCAGGCGCTGGTCCCGGCCGGCGGGGCGGGCCAGGCTTATGAAGTTCGAATTTGGGCGGAGAACGCGGATGGGGAACAGGCCTATTGGGAAGGGACGCTCTCCCTGCAGGACGGCCGTCCGATCTGTGCGCTTTTGGTGGAGGACCCCTATCGGGTGATGCTCTTGCCAGAGCGCCAAACAGCCCATCTGGAAAAAGACCGCTGTGAAGTGCAATTGACAAGGAGGTGTTCCTGTGCTGCCAGTGTATAAACGATCGTGGATTTTAGGTGAGGACAAGTATGTCGAGTTGGAGGTATGCAGCACCCAAAAGGGCGAGGTGACCATTCCAAGCGCGAGCTGGTCCCTCACGCCGGAGACGGCGGCGGAGGCCGAGCAGAGCGGCGCATGTGAAGTGGAAGGCAACCGCATCCGTGCGCTGATTGAGCCGCAGAAGACTGGAAATTACACCTTGGAGATCACATATGAGTTGCCGCCGGAGACGCGGAAGGTGCGGGTGATGGTGGATGTCCATTAGAATTACAGAAGCGCAGTTGACCCCACAGACCACAACGGCCGGCAGCATGGTTCATCTGGCTGTGGGGGTGGAATGGTACGGCCTGCTCCAAAACAGCGCCGGGGCCGTGCTCTATGAAAACACAGGAGCCGTGCTGCACACGGCGGACGGTTTGGACTGTGTGCTTCCCTATACCGGTGTGGAAATTGACGCAGCGATTGGAGGTCTTAGAACATGGGAGACATGACAACACGCGCCGCCGGGCCGGGCGGCCAGGGAGGCGGACGCTATATCCTGGCGCACACCGGCGCTGAGATTGACACCGCCGTGGAAGGCTGGCAGACCGCGCGGAACCGGACAGACGCGACGGCGGCCGACATTGCAGAGGGGAAAAAGGCGATTGTCCAATCCGGGCTTGTGACGGGAACGATGCAGGCGGGAAATGACGGCACGGTTCCAGATATTCCAAAGGCGGAAGCCGACAACGAAATGTATGTCCTGTTGACTTTTACAGAGGATGGCGGGACCGCGGGTATTTCCGTCCTGGACTATAATACGTGGAGCTTTACCCAGCGAAACATCTCGGAATCCAATTGGTGGGACCCTGTAGACCTGCAAGGGAGTGCCATTGCAAACGTAAATCTGGTCACGTATCCGGGCCAGCCAAAAGCGATCCTGGTACACATCACCAGCTATGGCCTCAATCCATATTGGACTTTATCGGTCACGTCGACGAATCCGACCTGTTGCGTCACCACAATCGTGGGGACAAACAAAATACAAATATTCAAAAATTTGGGCGACCACCCCGGTTCGCTTGCAGACTACCGGTCTGCGTACCAGATCGTCACCACCGGCCAGGAACCCGCGCAGTCCCCGGAGGGAGAAATCTAAAACGCCTCTGGCCGTCATTCCGAATGGCGCCATGCCGTCGCAAGGGACAGGCTAATCCGAAAAAAGGACGAGCACGCCAACGCTATGGTACAAGCCGCGCACCGTCCCTTGGGGAAGCTTTTTAATGTTCTCAAGCTGGCCAAGGGGAAACCCGGCCGGCTTTCCCCTTGGCCCCGGTATGGGCGGGACGGGCAGCACGGTGCATGCCGGTTGTCAAGGATTCCCGGGAGAAGAAGGGGCTTGCAATGGGGACGGAATATGCTAAAAAGGAATGCCTTTCTTTGGATGGTCACAGCGGCGAACGTATCCTGCGCCTACAATTCGAGGCGGGCCGCCCCGCTAGGCGAGGGGAACATAGGGCGTGGGGGATGAGGGAATTCCAATCTGGGACGGCCGCTGGCGGGTTCATCCACGGATTTTGGCGCCTTTCCAGAGATGGGACGGCACATCTTGGAAAATAGTATCTGGGGGATTCCTCTTATGTTGTACCGGGGGACGGCCGGAATAAGGCCCAGAAAGGCCCCCGTCACGCATTAGGTTCCTCCCCTCCTATGCCGTACCGGAGGGCGCCTGGGGACGGCTCTGGTCAAGCGTGCGGCGGACGTCTTTGTGGATGGGAGGACCCGGCCGAGGGCCAATCCGTGCTGCCTTGCCAAACAAAAGGCTGGCCCTCATAGGGCGTCCAGCACAACGTCCAGGAGATGGATGGGGGACAGCTGGCCCCTGGTGCAGCGCTGTGCGAGCGCGAATACGAAGGAACCGTCCGGGGAGATGTCCGAGACATACGCCTGGAGTTCCCAATCCAGGTCCGTAAACAGCAGAGCGGCAATCCCATAGGAATGATAAAGCCCGATGTAGGGGGAAAACAGGGTTTCTCTATAGGGGATATATTGGAACATCTTTCATGGCATCCTCCCGGTAATCCTCAAAATTCAGCTCAAAGAAAAAGACAAGGCGAAGAAAAATCCGGGTGCCGGGCAGCCGTTCTCCTTTCTCAATTTTTTGATATTCCCGCACAGAGATCCATAGGGCGTCAGCCACCTGTTGTTGGGTCATCTTGCGTTTTTCAGTGCGGGCGTGGAAGACGTCGTGTGAAAAATGTGATTTTAATGACATGAATATTCCTCCTTGAAAAGAAGAATATTCGAATCTCCCCAATGAGAACACGAACGGACGCGCACATTGTAAGCATTGTCGAATTTTGTCACACGATTTTGTTGAATTAAGGAATTGCTCAACAATTCGTTCGGCCTACAAATCGTTTCCACCGGCAAGCCGGACAAAACGGTTCTCCGGCCGCCGGGGCCGTCCCCGCAAAGGACGGCGGGAAGCAGGCGGACGGGATCGTTTGCCGGGCGTTGATCGCCCGCCCCGGAAAGGAAAAGGCGCCTCCGGGCCGGGCAAAAAACAGATGGGCGTATCACCCCCAAAAGGAGCGATACGCCCATCTGCTTTTTAGGCAACCGGTTGTCCTCCGCACGGTTCTTGCGCGCTTTGCGCAATACACGTTCCCACACGCTGCCCTTCCGGCTCTTTTCGCCGCCCGGCCGCCGCCCTTTTGACCGGTTATTCCAGGTCGTCCCGAAGCGCGTCGATGATGTTTTCCCGTTTGATCTTGCTTGCGGCGTACAGCATCGCGATGAAAATGACAAGGAACACGCCGAGTACACTGACCGCCATGCTCTCCCACGGGAACTGGTAAACCACGTGCGCACCCCCGGCCACCATTCCACAGTGGATCAGCCAGGACAATCCCCCTGCAAGGGGAAGCCCGAACAACAGGGTACGCAGTCCGTACAGGGCGCATTCCAAGCACATCATCTTTTGAAACCCGCGGTCGGACATCCCCACCGAGCGGAGCATGGCGAGTTCCCGCCGGCGCAACTTGATGTTGGTGGAGATCGTGTTAAACACGTTTGCAACCGCAATCAGTGAGATCATGAGAACGAACACCACGGTGAACAGGTCCACGATAAACAGGAGGTTCCGGTTTTGTTCCATCATTGCATCGACGTTGTACAACGTGCAGTCCGCAGAAAGGCCCGTGCCGTCCAGCAGCGCCTGCATTTGCTCTGCCGACCGCGAGGGGGTCTCCGACTGAAATGTCAGGCCCTCGACCTTGCTGTCCACAGAGAGCCCGGCGGGGGCAAATGCCTCCTTGAGCGACCAGGGGGCAATTATCTGAAAGACATACGGCCTGTCCGCGGGGGCGCCCGTATACGGGGGCGTATCCGGCAGCGTCCTTTCCACACAGGTGATGCCGACCGTCCGCCCCCGTTCCGGCACGGACTGCCCATTCACTTTTGGAAAACCGACACCTCCAGTGAAGCGCTCGCAAACAGGTCTGGAAGCTGGCGGACTTCTTCCGCCTGGCCGGTGGCGTCCTCCATCTTGGCGACCGCCAGCAACCGGGCGTGCTCTCCGGTGTACTCCCCGGCGGGCAACCCCAGCTCCTGGAGGATTTGCAGATACGCCTGGTCATCGAGGAACTGGATGTCTACCGGCAGGGCGACTGTACCGTTGGACTGCGGTTCGCCGGCCGCTTGCCGGAATTCCCCGGCGAGATCATCCGCCTGTACGGCGCATGAATACTCCAGAACCGCCTGGTAGGAGGCTTTTGTGACGCCCTCCGTGGTTTTCAACTGGTCAAATAGCGCGTAAAACGCCTGTTCATCCAGCGCCTGTACGCTCAAACCGATGTCATAGTCGGTGACGACTTTTGCCTCTTCCGCAACCTGCTTCAGGTTCTCCCCAAACGCGCTGGACGACACAAACAGCACAACGCTCAAGGTGAGCGACAGCAAAATACTGCGGTACCGCCGTTTGTTTCTCTGAAAGGTCTTGACCGCAAGGGTCCCCTCCACGCCGAAGAGACGTTCTGTCAGGGCTGCCGTCCGGATAGCCTTGGCCTCCACCTGAAGCGCGTCGGTCTGGCGGATACAGTCCAACACGGGGGTTCTGGCCGCCTTTCTCGCCGGGAGATAGGCCGAAACCAAAAGGGTGGCTAAGCTGACCGCCGCCGCAACGGCCAAAGCGGGCGCAGACAGTACCAGGGTCAAGGGCACGTTGCCGTATAGGACGTTTGCAAAATTTACCGCCACGAGCGAGAGCACAAGCTGGATGCTGGGAATGCCCACCAAGATGCCGAGGGGAATCCCCATCGCGCCGATGCAGAGCGCCTCGAACAGCACAGCATTCCGCAGTTGCTTTTCCGTAGCGCCCACCGACATGAGGATGCCGAGCTGGTGTGTGCGTTCGTTCAGCGCGATATGGAATGCATTATAGATCAAAAACACGGAACCGAGCATCACCAGGGCAATCAAAATGCCGCCGGCCGAATAGAGCAGCGAGCGGAACAGCGTATCGTCCGAAAGCCCCAGAAAGCGCAACACTTCGTCGTTTTTGATCGATGCGCGGCCCGCGGCAACGTCCTTCACATAGGCGTGGATTTGTTCCGGTTTTTCCAACGTGACGAAGGCGCAAAGGCGCCCCGATGGATTTTCCGCATCCGCTGTGGTAATCAAGGTATACCCCGGGGCGGAGTGCTCCTCAAAGGAGGGGCGCTGATAAATGCCGACAACGGTATAGGTTTTTCCGTTGTCTGGGACAGGGTTTCTTCCCCAGAGCGGTAGGGGTCGTGTTGGCAGAGGGATTCCGCCCCCGCCCGCCGGGTTCCCACCGCAAGGGAAAGCGTGTCGCCCAACGCTATCCGGACGCCGCCGTTGGCGGGGCATGGGCCGGGACCAGGACTTCCGTGCCGTTTTCCGGGAGCCTGCCGGAGAGCAATTGGAGAGGCAGGGCGCTGTAGGCCTCGTCGCGGAACCCGGCGATAAACCAATATGGCTTGTCGGGGTTTTTGCCTCCGTCGAGCATGGCATAGCCGATGTTCTCAAAGGAAACAACCTTTGCCACCCGGGGGTCTTTGGCCTGCTCCTGTACGAAGGGGGGATCCACGTCCACAAATGCAACCTGCCAATCCCCGTACTTTGCGATGGCGCCGTTGACCATATAGGTTTGTAGGGAGACGACAAAAGTGGCGACCGCTGTAATCAATGCGGCCGACAGCGCAACCCCCACCACGGTCACGAAGGTGCGGGTTCGGTTCCGCCGCAACCCCTGTAGGGCGACTTTGTGAAAGACATTCATCCCAGCGGCACCTGCCTCTCGTCCCGCACCACGGTTCCGTCTGCGATGGTGATGATGCGGTTTGCCTGCAGGGCAATGGTTTCATCGTGGGTGACGATCACCAGGGTCTGCCGGTATTTCCTGTGGCTCTCTTTCAGCAGGCGGATGATCTCCTGCCCGTTGCGGCTGTCCAGGCTGCCGGTGGGCTCGTCCGCCAACACGACCGCCGGTGCGTTCATCAGGGCGCGTCCAATGGCGACGCGCTGCTGCTGCCCGCCTGAAAGCTGGTTGGGCAGGTGGTTTCTCCGGTCCTGCAGGCCCAGCAGTTCCAGGAGCTCTTCCAGGCGTTCCCGGTTGACCCTCCGCCGGTCCATCCGGATGGGCAGGGTGATATTTTCCACCACGTCCAACGTAGGGATGAGGTTGTGGAACTGATAGATCAGCCCCACCTGACGCCTGCGGAAAACAGCCAGCTTTTCGCTGCTTTGGGCATAAACATCCTGCCCGTTGAGGAGCACTCTGCCGCTCGTTGGGATGTCTACACCGGCGATGGCGTGGAGCAAGGTGGATTTGCCCGAGCCGGAAGAACCGACAATGGCGATAAAATCCCCCTGTTCGACGGAAAGCGAAACATGGTCCAGCGCCGCGACCCGATTTTCTCCCCTGCCGTATACCTTGCAGAGGTCCTCGACCTTCAAAAACTCCATTCTATGAGCCTCCTTTTCATGTGGGTTACTCATATCATAGAACGTTACCCTTACAAGCGCGTGACTTTCCGGTGAGAGATCCGTCACTTTGGGAAGCGGATGGAAAACACCGCGCCTCCCTGCGGATGGTTCTTTGCGGTGATGGTACCGCCCTGCCGGACAAGGATGGTCTTACAGAGCGCCAAGCCGATCCCATATCCGGCGGCATCCGTGTTTTTCCCGCGGTAGAACCGGTCGAACAGGCGGGGGAGTGCCTCCGGCTCGATACCCGCGCCGTTGTCGCGGAAGGTGATCTCCGTGTACAGCGGGGTATCCGCACAGGCGATCTCCAAAGACCCGTGATCGCCCGCGCTCTCCATACAGTTCTTGAGGATATTCTGCATGGCCTCGGACAGCCAGCCCTTATCGCCCCAGAGCACGGCTCCTTTGGGAACGTCCACCCGCAGGGCGATGCTGTGCAGTTCCATCGGAATCGAGAAGGGGCGAAGCGCGGTGTGTATCAGATCCTGCACATCGACCCGCTCCCGCTGGAAAACCACAATCCCCGCGTCCAGCCGGGAAAGCTTCAACAGGGAAGTAATCAGCCAATCCATTTGAAGGAACCGCTCTTCGGTTTCACGCAAAAGTGCCCTCCTCTCCGCTTCACCGGCGCTGTTTTTCAGGAGCGACAGGGTCAGGTTTGCAGAGGTCAGCGGGGTCCGCAGTTGGTGCGCGATGTCGGCCAGGGAATCTGCCAAGCGATTTTTCTCCCGTCTGAGGGCCTCGTTTTGCTCCTGAATCCGCAGGACCATTTTGGCAATCTCGCTTTGCAGGATGGAGAGCTCCCCCTCGTCCGATTCGCTGATAAACAGCTGGCCGGGCTGATGGAGCACACGGTCGATCTGTTCGGAAAGCTTTGCGATGCGCCGGTACCGGGCTCTGGTAACCCCCCAAAAACCGCGCCAAAAGCGGCGGCGGAGGCAAGGACCAGGACGCCGGCCGCCGGGTGGAGGGCAAATCCCACCGCAGTGGCAACAGCGGCAATCCCTACAAACAGAGCGGCAAACCGCCGCAGTTCTCTATTCCGAAACATCGCCGCCTCCGAGCCGGTAGCCCGTGCCGCGGACCGTCCGGATGATCTGCGGATTGGCGGGGTCTTCCTCAATTTTTTCCCGCAGCCGCTTGATGTAGACCGTCAGGGTATTGTTATTGACAAATTCGCCCGCTGCATCCCACAGCTCGTCGATCAGCTGGTCCCGCGTAAGGATGCGATGGGGGTTGTTGAGGAACACCAGCAGCAGCCGGTACTCCAGCGCAGAGAGGAATACCTCTTTACCATCCTTTTTCACAATGCCGCTGGCGGTATCGGCCCAAAGCCCACAGAGTTGAAACGCCGATGGGGCGCGGCCGGATTTCCGCAGGGCGTTTCCAATCCGCGCAATCAATTCGCGCGGGCGGAAGGGCTTCGTGATGTAATCGTCCGCCCCCATGTTTAGCCCGGTGACAACGCTGGCTTCGTCGCCGGAGGCAGTCAGGAAGATGACCGGAATATCCTGCGCCTGTTTGATTTCCGTACAGACGGCAAAGCCGTTCCCGTCCGGCAGGGAGATGTCCACCAACGCCAGATCGAACGGATTACCGGCCAGCAGAGAGGCTACTGCCCGCTGGGTGGGGGCATGGACGACGCCAAACCCCTCCGCGTGAAGCAAGCGCACTAGGTTTTTGGCGATCTCCAAATCATCCTCCACCAAGAATATTCGTTTCATGGGTCTCCTGTCCTCCTTTGTATACCGAAGGGTGTCCCCAAACTACGAATCGTTGGATTCATAGGAACGGGGCATCCTCTTTCTGTTTGAAAAAAGATCTGCATTTTTAAAAAACGGGGTATCCTTCTGTCGGGCCTTTTGGGACACCCCCTTTCTGATTTCCTTTTGGCTTCTGCCGTTATTGCGAATTTGCAATGATACTGGCTGCTCTGTGTTCTATAATCAAAGCCTGCATAAATGTATCATACTTCGTGCCGCAGAAGAAAACAAGCTGAAATTCGCACCAAACCCGCTTTTGCCGGAGAGGAAAGACCGCCGTCCCCGGATCTGGGGCGCTTATAGCGGCCGCGGTCTTGCACCTGAAACCGGGCACAGGGGAGAAGTCTTTTACATTCGTCCTCTGGGAAGAGCTTGTAACAGCAGGTCTGTAAAGGGCGTATAGCCAGCGGTTTTCGGCCGAACGGTCCCAGTCGGGCGGGTTTTCCGGCGGGAAGGGTTGCGTCTGCGGCTTCGTCCTTTTTAACCAGAAGAATCAAACAGACAACAAAAACTTTGTCAAGATCAAACATCCAAAGCGGACAAAACACGGAAACAGTTGCAACACTCTTTATAAAATAGGTGAATTTTTACAGAAAAATCTTCTAAAATTCAGAAAAGTTTTGCGCTTTCGCTTCAAAAATTGATAAGATTTCTCTTGATTTTTTCCTATAAACCTAGTATGATATAGATCGGTTAGCGATAGCTAACCTAAGCGAACATTCTGTCTAACGATATAAGGAGGTTGCACATGACCAATTTTAAACAATGGGAAGGCTTTGAAGGCCGCATCTGGAAAGAAGAAATCAATACCCGTGATTTCATCCAGAAAAACTACAAGCCGTACGACGGCGATTCCTCCTTCCTGGCCGGTCCGACCGAGGCGACCAACAAGCTGTGGGGCGCATTGCAGGCCCTGCAAAAGAGGAACGCGCCAAGAACGGCGTACTGGACATGGAGACCCATGTCGTCTCCACCTTGACCTCATACGGCCCCGCCTACATCTGCGAGGATGGCAAGGAGCTGGAGCAGATCGTCGGCTTGCAGACAGACAAGCCCCTCAAACGCGCCTTCATGCCCTTTGGCGGCATCAAGATGGCGGAGGAGGCCTGCCAGACCTATGGCTATGAGCCCGATCCGGAACTGCACAAGATCTTCACCGAATATTCCCGCACGCACAACCAGGCGGTGTTCGACGCTTACACCCCGGAGATGAAACGCGCACGCCACAATAAGATTATCACCGGCCTGCCGGACACCTATGGCCGCGGCCGCATTGTGGGCGATTACCGCCGCGTGGCGCTGTATGGCGTGGACTTCCTGATCCAGGAAAAGAAGAACGACTTTAACAACTGTGGCGACGGCACGATGACCGACGACGTGATCCGCCTGCGCGAAGAAATCGCCATGCAGATTCAGGCCCTGCGCGATATGAAGAAGATGGCGGAGCTCTATGGCTACGACATCTCCCAGCCGGCCGCCAACGCTAAAGAGGCCGCCCAGTGGCTGTATTTCGGCTATCTGGCTGCGGTTAAGACCCAGAACGGCGCTGCAATGAGCGTGGGCCGCATCTCCACCTTCCTGGACATTTACATCCAGCGCGATATGGACCGCGGTATTCTGACAGAATCCCAGGCCCAGGAGATCATCGACCACATGACGATGAAATTCCGCATGGTCAAGTTTGCCCGTATCCCCAGCTACAACCAGCTGTTCAGCGGCGACCCGGTTTGGGCAACGCTCGAAGTCGCCGGCATCGGTATGGACGGCCGTTCCATGGTCACAAAGACCGACTACCGCTTCCTGCACACGCTGGAAAACATGGGCCCGTCCCCGGAGCCGAACCTGACGGTGCTCTATTCCTCCGCGCTGCCGGCTCCCTTCAAGAAGTACGCGGCGGAGATCTCCATCCGCACCAGCTCCATCCAGTATGAGAACGACGACGTGATGAAGCCGGTATGGGGCGACGATTACTCCATCTGCTGCTGCGTTTCCGCAACCCAGACCGGCAAGGAGATGCAGTTCTTCGGCGCACGCGCCAACTTGGCAAAGTGCCTGCTGTACGCGATCAACGGCGGCGTGGACGTCAAGTCCCGCGAGCAAGTCGGCCCTGCCTATGCGCCCATCACCAGCGAGTACCTCGATTATGACGAGGTGGTCAAAAAGTATCTGGCCATGATGGATTGGCTGGCCGGGTTGTACGTCAATGTGTTGAACCTGATCCAGTACATGCACGATAAATACTACTACGAGTCCGCCGAAATGGCCTTGATCGACACCGACGTGCGCCGCACCTTTGCCACCGGTATCGCGGGCTTCTCCCACGTCATCGATTCCTTGAGCGCGATCAAGTACGCCAAGGTCAAGACTGTGCGCGACGAGACCGGCATCGTGGTGGATTACATCACCGAGGGCGACTTCCCGAAATACGGCAACGACGACGACCGCGCCGACGAGATCGGCGTCTGGCTGCTCAAGACCTTCCTTGAGATGATTAAAAAGCACCATACGTACCGCAATTCCGAGCCGACGACCTCCATCCTGACCATCACCTCCAACGTCGTCTACGGAAAGGCGACCGGCTCCATGCCGGATGGCCGTAAGGCGGGCGCTCCTCTCGCGCCGGGCGCAAACCCGAGCTACGGCGCAGAGCAAAACGGCCTGCTGGCTTCCCTGAACTCGGTTGCCAAGCTGCCGTACCATTGGGCGCTGGACGGAATCTCCAACACCCAGACCATCAACCCCGACGCCCTGGGCCACAGCGAAGAGGAACAGTCCGACAACCTGGTGCAGGTCATGGACGGTTACTTCGACCAGGGGGCGCATCATCTGAACGTCAACGTCTTTGGCAAGGAGAAGCTCATGGATGCGATGGAGCATCCGGAGAAGGAGGAATACGCCAACTTTACGATCCGCGTCTCCGGCTATGCGGTCAAGTTTATCGACCTGACCCGCGAGCAGCAGATGGACGTCATTTCCCGTACGTGCCATGCACGCATGTGATGTCAAGGGCCGCGTTCACTCGCTGGAAACCTTTGGTTTGGTGGATGGCCCGGGGGTTCGGTTTGTGGTCTTTTTGCAGGGGTGTCACATGCGCTGTCAATATTGCCACAACCCGGAAACCTGGGACGCACGGAAGGGCGAGGAATGGGACGCGAAAGCCCTGTTTGACCGCGCCTGGCGTTACCGGCGCTACTGGGGCAAAAACGGCGGCTTGACCGTCAGCGGCGGCGAGCCTTTGGTGCAGCTCTCTTTCGTGACCGAGCTGTTCCGTCAGGCAAAGGCGCACGGCGTCCACACCACGTTGGACACCTGCGGCCAGCCGTTCCGCTATGACCTGCTGTTTTTGACGCAGTTCGATTCGCTGCTGCGGTATACCGATCTGGTGATGCTCGACCTCAAAGAGATGGATGAGGAAAAGCACCGCACCCTGACCGGGCACGGCAACCAGAATATTCGAAACATGGCGAGCTATCTGTCCGATCACAATACGCCGATGTGGATTCGCCATGTGTTGGTGCCCGGTCTGACCGATGATGAGGACGGGTTGCGGCACATGAATGAATTTATTGGAACATTGCGCACCGTCGAGAGGGTGGAAGTATTGCCTTATCACACGCTTGGGACCTTTAAGTGGAAGGAACTCGGCATCCCTTATCCGTTGGAGGGGGTCCGCACGCCACCGACGAGGAAGTCAAGCGGGCGGAAGAGCTTTTGCAGGTCAGCCGGTATCAGAGCAGGCAGGACGGAACGGCCGGGAAAAAACGCGCCTGACCTTCATTTTTGCCAGGGACATAGAAACCTCCTAGAACAATCATAGATAGAGCCATTTAACGGCTTTAAAAAGTCCGCAGGCCGCGGTGGGGAACCGAACCCCGCCGCGGCTTTTTTCTATCCCTTTTTTCAGGGAATTGTCTCCTGAAAAGGCCTACAAATATGAACAAATTATGAAAACCGGCGGCTTCCCTTGACGGGCTCAAATTTCGATCTATAATGTTCTTTGTAGAACCGTTCTATTTAGAACTATTCATCGAGAATGGAGGGGCCCATCATGAAACGGCCGACCGATTTCCTGACCAACATCCGCCGGATTATCAAGCTGCATGAGAGCATGCTCAAGGGGATCTGTGAAACATACCGGCTCTCGCTGATTGAAGCGACGATTATCAGTTTTCTGTACAACAACCCCGGCAAGGATACGGCTGCCGACATCGTGGAGCTGCGCATGCTGTCCAAGGGAAACGTCTCGCAGGCGGTGGAAAGCTTGATGCAGAAATCCTTGTTGCAGCGCAGGCAGGACACCGAGGACCGTCGGAAAATCCACCTGTCTCTGACGCAGGCCGCCCAACCGATCACAGCATCGCTGAAAGAACTCTTTCAGCAGTTCCATGAGGAACTGTTCTTTGGGCTGTCCAAGGAAGAATTGGAACTCTTTGACCGGGTCAATGAACAGATCATCGTCAACACTCAAAATGCCATCGCAAGGAGAGAGAAGCAATGAACGAAGAGAAAGATTTCCTGGGGAGGGAGCCGATCGGCAAGCTGCTGCTGAAATTGGCCCTTCCCACCGTATTGGCGCAGATCATCAATATGCTTTACAACATCGTGGACCGCATCTATATCGGCCACATCCCGGAGGTAGGGGCGGTAGCCTTGACCGGCGTCGGGGTCTGTATGCCCCTGATTATGATCGTGACTGCCTTCGCCGCGTTCGTCGGGTTTGGCGGGGCGCCAAGGGCCTCGATCTTCATGGGCAGGGGCGACCATGCATCCGCAGAAAGGACGCTTGGAAATTGTTTTTGGTGCAGATCATCGTTTCGCTTCTTTTGACTGCCGCCCTGCTTCTTTGGAACCGGGATTTCCTGATGGCCTTTGGCGCCAGTGAAAACACCATCGAATACGGCGTCCGCTACATGAACATTTACGCCGTCGGCACCATCTTTGTGCAGATGACCCTGGGCATGAATGCTTTCATCACTGCACAGGGCTTTGCAAAGACCGGTATGTTTTCAGTCCTCATTGGCGCGGTTGCCAACATTGTTCTGGACCCCATCTTCATCTTTGGACTGAACATGGGGGTACAGGGGGCGGCGCTCGCCACCATTCTGTCGCAGGCAATATCCTGTACCTGGGTGCTGTCGTTCCTGTTTGGGAAAAAGACGCATCTGAAGATCCGGAAGGAGAACCTGCGCTTAAAAGCCAACATCATTTTTCCGAGCCTCGCCCTCGGCCTCTCCACCTTTATCATGCAGGCGAGCGAGAGCGTGATTTCCGTCTGTTTCAATTCCTCTCTGCTGAAATATGGCGGGGACATCGCGGTCGGCGCCATGACGATCTTAACCAGCGTCATGCAGTTTGCAATGCTCCCCCTACAGGGCCTTGGACAGGGGGCGCAGCCGATCATCAGCTACAACTACGGCGCCAAAAAACGCCGGGCGGGTGAAGGCGGCCTTTAAGCTGCTGTTGAAGGCCAGCCTGTGTTATTCCACCTTGCTCTGGGCGCTTGTGATGCTGTTCCCGCAGGGGTTTGCCGCCATGTTTACCTCGGACGCTGCCCTGCTGGAGTTCACAGGGACCGCCCTGCGCATTTATATGGCCTGCCTGCTGCTGTTTGGCGTACAGATCGCCTGCCAGATGACATTTACATCCCTGGGAAATGCAAAAGCCTCTATTTTGGTCGCGGTGATGCGCAAATTCATTCTGTTGATCCCTCTGATCTATCTTCTGCCGCTGCTGTTCTCGTCCAATCAAACCACAGCGGTGTATATGGCGGAACCGGTTGCAGATTTCTTTGCCGTCAGTTTTACAGCGGTTCTTTTTTACCTTCCAATTCAAAAAAGCTCTGCGGCAAATTGCAGAACCCGTCCAAGAATGCTCGCCTTTGGAAAATTGCCAAAAGGAAGGATGATGTTCCGACACGATTGAACGAGTAAAAATGGACGGCCATTTCTATCTTAACTTTTCATGTCTCCGTTTCGTAAAAAGAGAACACCTTGAAAAAACGTTTCAATAAGGGATAAAGCCGTTTCCAGAGCGGGACGTTCTGGTTCGTGCTTCCGGCAGAAATGCCCTTTTGTATCCATACAATGCTTTTTTCCTTAGAAAGAGGAGAAAGTGCCTTCCAGCTTTCCTATACCGCCATGTTTGTAGAAACATAAAGGGAGATTTGGGGGTTGGAATTCTGTGCGCCATCTCCTCTAAAGCATCGAGTTCAGGAAATCGCCCTCCGTTTCGAGGGCGATTTTTCTATGTGTTGCCGGGGCACCACTTCTGCCGTATCTGGCCCGAACGTCCTTGCCTTGTGAATCAAGAGGCGCTCTATTTGCTCCTAAAAGAAAAAAGTGAAAGAAAGACCGGGATGGCAGAAGGGAAGGGTAACCCAACAGAGGCTATCGACAAAACTTAATCACCGAATTGCGACAGATGGAGGCAGAAAATGATCGAATGGAAAGACTGGACGTAAAGCATCGGGGGAGATGATCGCCCATCAGCATGACAATGGCAGCGCAACATTGACCGTCAGCGGCGATATACCCGATGGGTGGGATTGGGACATGCTTGTACAGGCAGGGGGTGATCTCAACATCACTCGATTGCAACCCATGAAAACAGGGATTGGGGTCATCCTGACGGATGATATGCTGGCTAAGGCTGGAACCTATACCATGCAGTTGCGCGGCACGTTCCAAAAGGATGGAACAACGGTTAATCACACAAACATGGTCGAACTTTATATGCCGCCGTCCCTTTTCGGGGATACCGCCTGGCCGGAGTTCCCATCTGCGTTTCACCAGATGGAGGCCCACATCCATACGGCGTACCGGGAAGCGGTAGATGCAGCGGACCGGGCGGAGGAAGCCGCACAAAGAGTCCCCAAAATACAGGATGGGAACTGGGGGGTATTTCAGGCGGAGTCGGGGGAATACGAGGACACCGGCGTGCAGGCAGAGGGGGTACAGGGCATTCCCGGAGAACCCGGACCGGAGGGTGCCAAAGGGGAACCGGGGGCCGGCGGGCCGGCGGGCGGCACTACCGGCGCGGTGCTGAAAAAGGCGAGCGGCGCCGATTATGATACCAACTGGATTTCCGAACCAGTTTGGCAGGAGATCGAAACCATCGCCATAGAGGAAGATGGCATTGTCAACGTTGCGCGTACAGAGGCGCCGGATGGCACGCCCTATGCTTTGTGGGGGGCGCGAATCATTGTCGGATTGCCTGCAGGGGAGAGCGACCAAAATGTAATCGTGGACATTTATTGTCCCTCGTATGTGACGTCCATTTCCAGAACTTATATGCAGAGCGAAAAGACACCGTACGCGGAATACGAATTCACCGTTGAGCATGGGGCCTGGAAGAGCCGCATATCCAGCTTTACCTCCACGAATACCACGCTCGCACAGTGGCAGGAACGTATGGACGGCACTTTGCTGCCGGCATCCGCTCCTATATCAAAGCTTTTGATCTACACACCGTCTGCATTGCCGGTCGGGGCGACCATTCAAGTGATCGGATTGAGGTGACAAAGGTTGAAACATCAGGAATAAACCGGAAATAGGGCAAAAACGAAAAAAGCGTACAAAAAACAAGCCCAGTATCTGGACTGCTTTTGCACGCTATTCCGTCTCGGTGGAAGAATGGGCCAAGGCATTTGCCACAACACCTGCATGTCAGTCGCAAAATTGACGGTTAATCCTACGCCAAACACCGGGAGGTTACTATTCTACATAGGTCAAGTGGGTTTCATGTCCCTTTGGTGCCTTGTAGCGCAGCGGAAAGGAATGGTCATAGGAATGAGGAATGAAAATCGACTGCAACGGAGAAGTTCGGGAAATGACGCAGGAAGAAGAGACCACTTATCGGTTGGCGCTGGAAAGCGCCCCCACACCGGCCGTACATCCGTTTTATCCGATAACCGGGGAAACCGAAAGGAGCGTGCCCTTATGAAGAAAGCATCCGGCGTATATGGACATATTGGGGAAGAGGTATCTTCGGAGAAGTTTGCCGGATGGCCAGCTATTCTGAGGGGGCCTGTGCGGAACGATTCAGCAATGTGAAGCAAGGGCGGTGATTGCCGCCGCAGTCAATGGCGATCCTGACGCAGTAGCACGGGTGATTCGGTATTATTCCGGCTACATGGCCCAGTTGTCTATGTGGACACGCTTTGATTCCTTGGGCATCTGCCGGTTCCACCTCGACTACAATCTATAACCAGCGGCTGGAAAGCAAATTGGTGGCGGCCATCTTTCAGTTCCATTTGGATTGACCACATTCCCTTTCCAACGGTAACGCTTGCCAAACATGCCGTTACGACCTTTCTTGCGTAACATCCATCAGCGGTAAATGCTGCCGGACGAAACCATAGAAAGAAATTTTGCATCTTGAAAATTGAATATGAGAGGGGATACATATCATACCAACCAAGAGGCTCTACAAAGGCGGTACGAGATTGAACTGCCGCAGTCCGTCATTGATTCCTTGTACCTGAAATCCAGAAATTCTATGCAAGCGAACAGGGACAGAAGGAACTGGAAGAATAGAAAAAGAAGTATTCTGATAAAAGTAAGGAGTGCAGTAAAATTCAAAGATGATATGCGAAAGGATGCCCCGATAGGGGCATCCTTTTTTGTCGCAATAATAGGGAGGAAAGCTTTGTTTCGTAGGGATGTTCCTCTCATTTGGGGATGAGTGGGCGTTTTGCCTGCCCGTTCATATTGGGTGCGCTGCGTTTTGCGACGTACCTGCTCCATGATCCGAAAGGATGTCGTGTTTCACGATACCTTTAAACGGGCAAGGGTGTCACTTTTCGTTACACCCTATACTGCTAGAAAAGGGGGCTGTGTTTTGGAATACCTTCAAAAGAGTCCAGAGGACGCGAAGCCACAGAATGTGATTCTGTGTTCAATGGGGATGGGTTACAACCCCTAACAAATAGGTTTAATTCAATAGTGCTCCAAACATCTGTTGCACTTCATCGGAATTCCTTCCAGATATTGTTCTGCCAGTAGCCGCTTCAATTGCACATAACAGTTTCTTAGCACGGTCAATGATAAAATCTTGAAACTCATTATTTCTTAGCAAATTGTGGTCGATCCAGTGTGTCTCCACATAGCTGTCCAAATCGGACGGTAATACAGAACCTTTCTTTTCAAGCTTTCCAAGATAGGTGGACGGCGCAACACCGCCTATTTCACGATTGCTGCTTGCGGAAATCGGTGTCTTATTCACAATACTATTCCATTTGCTCTTGTCATACCCTTGTCCGATGCAGTAATCCTTCGGAAAGATGTGATGAATATCGATTTTCTCGTTTGAGTATGTTGAGAAGTCCATCTCCGCACCGGAAATGAAATCGCGGGCGTGGTTCTTAAGAATCAGCGCCATAATACCCTTATACGCCGCCGACTGTCTGGATTGCAAACTGAGTAGGCGCGTCGGGTTGAAGAAGAAATCTGTGATCGTCTTTGGGAAATCGCCGCCATCTGTAATCCACTTGATGACTTGCGATATATCATTGGCATACCTTGTCTCGTTTGCCGAGCCGTACAACTCACCGAAAACGCCGCACCAATACCATTGCTTTACCATATTTTTGACAGTGGTAGTGTTAATCTTGTTCCCATCCATCAAAACAGTGCAAATGGCCGCAAGAGGAATCAGCTGTGTGCTGTATGGAAGGTCACGACTTGAGAATATCCGTTCCTCCTGCAGTAGCTTATCTGCAACAGAAAATCCTACACAAAGGTCGTCTGCATACTTTTTATATGATGTCAGCTTTAAAGCTAGTACGTCTTTTTTCTTGCAACTCACCGTTCCACCTGCTTTGAACGAAGAGAGAAGCGTAAGAGCGGTTAGAAAGTCTGTAGCTGTTACAATATCCAGCAAATCCCCTGAGAAATATTTTTCCTTGCGGTCTTTCCAATCCTTACGCAGCAGGAAATCGTCCATGGCAAAAATTGCGGTGACAAGCTCAAAAACCGTCAAAGAAACGCCGCCGGTATTCACATTTTCAAAAACCTGACACACTGCCTCTTTCGGAGTTTCTTTGTCTAGCAGAATAACCGGCATAGCGTACTTTTGTGTCGGCATGATTATTTTAGAGAAAAGTTCCGTGAACTGCTGGATAGTCGCCGGATCATAGTTGTAATAGGCATAATATTCATTTTGCCATCTCTGCTCCTCACCGGAATTCAGGATGATATTAAGGGGAAACATCTTCAGGCTGAATTCATTCTGCCTGGTTGAGAGGTCTATTTCGATCTTCCTGCCAAAATCAGATGTAACCTGTCTCGTTGCAGGAACCGAGATTATAATATCTTCATCATCGGAACTTGGATCAAGCGCCTTTTCAATGTTCAGATAATAATATCTGTCTATCTCTTTACCCTTGTCTGTTTTTGTATGGACGGGATTCTTACTGTACAGGGCATTGTAAAGAGACGTCAATCTTTGCTGCCCGTCAAGGATAAGCTCATCCGGCTCGGCGTTAGGGTCGGCAACTGAGCCTTCAATCAGTTTATGCTTGAAATGGATGCTTTCATTTCCGTATTCCAGAAACATCGCTGCACCCACCGGAAAGTTATGGATCACGCTGAGGATTAATGCCTTAATGCGGCCATCATCCCACACCCAGCCCCTCTGAAAATCAGGTAACTGTGCTGCGCCAGTGTCCACAGCTTTCATTAAATCGGTAAGCGGTCTGTCATTCGTTTTCATGAACTGCCTCCCCGCAACTTGTACTTTGAACAACCCCTCAATAATCTGAGAGATTGTAAATCAAACAGCTTTCTAGTTTACTTCTAAAGTTCCGTTTTTTGCATATTCTATTGAATCACATCATTTTGTTATATTATAAGACAAGACAGTCCATAAAACAAGAATGTATAGTTTTATTTCTACTGAATATGATATTAGATTTAGCTTCCAAAGAAATAAAGCCCGAGGGGCAAGGTACTAAGTACTTTATCCCTCGGGCTTTCTGTTTTGACATCACAGCCACACCCTTACGGCAAAGCCGCCTTTGAAAAAGTAGGCGTTCATATAATACCCATCTGGGAAATGCTGACAAGATAGATGCCTGCTGCAAATGTGAGTGAAAAGGCAAAACAAAAAGCTGAGCCCGGAACGCGAAGTGCGTCCAGGCTCAGCCTGATGGGAAACATCGACAAAATAGATGCCCGCTATAAACGCGAACACCGAGCCATATAAAAAGAAAAGCCCCGAACGCGACTTGCGCGTCGAGGCTCTCGACTGGTGGAGCGTCTGCAACCAACGGCGAACATAAATTATGGTTGGCCAGGTCGTCGTCCAGGCCCTCCTCGATTTCGTCCAGCAGGATGTCATCAATAACAATCGGCTTATCGCTACCGTTCAGAATCAAGGTGAAAGTCTCATCGAACAAATAGACAGCCCGAAGGAAGATATTGATAATTCCTCGTTTCGTATTCTCATCGTTCTTATCGCAATGTTTGAGAGCATAGAGGTATGCTCTGATGTCGGGTGCACTCAGCCTGACCTGTTTGTTCATCTCAATGGCCAACTGCGCTTGCAGTTCTTCTTTTTCTTTCTGGCGCTTCTCAATCCGCTCGGTAATCATGTCAGCAGCTTGCCCTTTCTCCAGAGCTTTCCAGAGATTTTCAATGGCGGTGTCAGCTTCCTGAATAGCAGTTTTGATGCGCTTGATGGAAACTGTGTTCCGGTCAGACTCACAAACTGCGGCTACTGAGGCTGCGATATGCTCGATATTGTTGTCTGTCAGCAGCTTGCGGCATTCCAGCACCACACGGTTTTCTATCTTTTCTTTGCTAATAACCTTCTTTTTGCATTTGCGCCGTTTGAAATTATTGCAGGCATAATAGTGGTACGCCTTGCCGGATTTCCCTGTGCCGCCATAGCCGGTCATCATCTCACGGCAGTAACCACAGAACAGCTTGGTGGTAAGCAGATACTCCTCCCGACCTCTTGCACGGGCAGGCGCTTTTTTGTTGCGGTCCAGAATATGCTGCACCCGTTCAAAAAGCTCGTCCTCCAAAATCCGGGGCATCCCGTTGGGGGTCTCCACCCCTTTGTAGATGTAGTAGCCGATATACCGACGGTTCCGCAGCAGACGATGCAGGCTGTTTTTATTGAACGCTTTTCCCTGGGAGGTTTTGATTTGTCTGGCGTTGAGGGACTGGATAATCTCAGTCACGGTCTTTCCGCTGGCATACTGTTCAAAAATTTCCCGGACGACCGCAGCACCCTCCGGATCAATATGAAACCGTCGTTCTTCATCCACACGGTAGCCAAGTCCCGGATTGCTGCCGTTGCTCAAGCACTTCTCAGCATTGATGCCCATACCCCGGCGAATCTTTTGGGAAAGTTCTGCTGAGTAGTATTCCGCCATACTTTCCAGAACACCTTCCACCAGAATACCGCTGGCGTCATCGCTGATATTCTCCCGGGCGGAGATCACTCGCACGCCGTTCTTTTTCAGCTTGGCCTTATTGATGGCGCTGTCATAGCGGTTGCGGGCAAAGCGGTCAAGCTGATACACAAGAACGCCCTCAAAGGTGTGTTTATCGCTGTCAGCAATCATCCTCTGGAACTCGGCACGGCTATCGGTGGTTCCGCTCTGGGCGCGGTCAATATATTCTCCAACAACGAGATAGCCATTGTTTCTGGCATACTCATAGCAGGTGTGGAGCTGTCCCTCTATAGACTGCTCGGTCTGGCTGTGGCTGGAGTATCGAGCATAGATGACAACATTCATTGTTCCGCCTCCCCAAGCATTTGCAGCAGCGTTTCCTTGAGCCGTGCATTCATGGGGGATGTGGGGTCAAAACACATCTCCACAAACTTCTGCATCTGGGGATCACTCTGCTGGATTTTTGGCTTGTACTCATACAGCTTGCCCTGAGGATTATCCGTGCGTCCGAAGATATAGTCCATAGATACATCGAAGTAATCCGCATATTGGGTAAGTGTTTCAAATGTCGGCGAAGCCTGATTCAGCTCATAGCGATTCAGGCTAGACTGTTTGACACCGACAATTTCAGCCATCTTTACCTGGGACAGTTTGACACTTTCCCGCAGAGACCGCAATTTTTTCTGCCACTTCTTTCAAGAGATACACCCCCTATCAGTCAATCTCATTATATCAGATAATAGGGTAATGTTCAACCCTATATTAACATAACAGCATGGGGGTTAAACCAGAAAGAAGCACGGATATGTGCGATACTGTCCCAGAATCCAAACATATAGGCGCAAGCAATGCTTGTGGCTATCCACAGCCACAAACTGCTTGTTGAGGGCAGCGCCCCCAACCCCCTTTGAACGCAGAATTTCATTCTGCGGCTGCGCGTTCTGCGAACGCTTTTCCCTTGAGAACTATGCTAAAAATTCGTGGATTATCCAGCCCCTTGAGTAATATTGTCTTTTGCAGACGCATCATACCACTGTTGAGTTAATTCAGAGTGCAAAAAGGCATCATTTAGCAATTTAAGAAAAGCAATTTTAGATTTCTTGGTGTCCAACCTGATTTGCATTCCATCTTCACTATATTTAAACTTTCCTGCAAGCTCTGGCGTATTTTTTGTAAAGTCAACAATCGCTTCTTTTGATATTCCTAGTTTGAAAATAGGCGACGCATTTTTTACTTTGGAGAGCTTACGTGCAAATGATGTATCATCAAGTGTATCCCTTAACACCTCAATGTCATCGAGTATGTCCAATTCTTCAATTGCATCAACAGTTTCAGCAGCTGCTCGCTGTATGAGAGCTGAAAAGCCCATATTGCGTTCCAACATTTTTAAATTGAGCACAAAGATAGCGTCGCCTACTCGCAAAAGTTGCGCATCATTGTTCAATCGTATGATATCTTCTCCAGGCAGCTTTTCAAAACGTTCACTGCTTTTAATTGCTCCCAGTAAGAAACTTTCTCGTTTTATCAAAGAGATTGGATAGTGTTTTTGAAGAGGACAATACCACTTTCCATGTTTCCAATATAAACTATGTATCCAAACAAATGATTAAGATCATCCGTGTTAAAATTAAAATGATCTATGTTTACCGCTTCTTCAATATTGAATTGTTTAAATAAATTCAGTTCTTCCGGATAACTATCATAATCATATTCGTAAACTGCATTCGTGGATTCATCTGCAACAGAAAGGTTGCGGACAACCATATCTTCATTAGAGACAATAGTAGTTTCCAAAAACTCTACAAACATGTGTTGAATTTCCGGTGCTGTGTTATCATCTTCTATGTCTGCCAATCTCAAAACGAGTTCATCATTCACTTTGAGAATTAAATACAGTTGTGTAGAGTGCGGTTGTTCCAACACAGTGGACACCGCATTTTTTAATTCATCTTGTGTCATTCTCTATCTCCTTTGATATCCATACGTGTTTATCTATAGAAACCCACTTGATAAACGATCCTTTGGATAATCGATCTGTTGATATTACTATAAGGCCGTCAGGAGCATTTACTCCCTCTATTTCAACACGATATAATTTATATCCCATGAGAGCAAGAGTGGGATTGCCACAATATAAATCCATTTTGACAAAGATAAAACCAATTAAAACCAGCAGGACTACAAGCACGATCACATATCGGACCTCAGTTAAGTCGATACAAACTAGCGGAATGATATAGGTCGTAAGGAAAGTCAAATATTCATAATTTTCGTTTTTTATAGCTTTAATCCTATGCGGAGGATTATGTACTCCTGCCCACCTATGCTTCTCAAAAGATGCGACGAGCCATCCAAGAATCGCCAAGAACAAAGAAGTGAAAGCAAGCCAATTTCTTTTCAGCAACGGACCAAAACCTATGAAGTGCGCATCTTTAGAAAAACAGATTGGGATATCAACGGTTAATAGAAAAATTAAAACAAACAAGAGCCATAATGACATAAAATAAAATCGAAGCTTTACAGCGGTGTTATTCTCGTCTCTTTGTCGCCTATCTTCCATATCACCACCCCTTTTATTTAAGCTATGTCAATCCCGCCCTCAAGGATAAATTTTCTCAAGATCTGATCGACCTTCATGTTGATTTGAAAAGGTTTGATGGCAGCTCCCTCAAGGGTTTCCAGAAATACCTTTGCACTGTCCCGGTTGACTGTTGCTTTCAGTTTGTCGAATCGGCCAAACTCGTTAATATTTGCTTCTGTAACCCTCAACTGCATGAAATCCCGCAGCATTGTTTCATCTGCTCCAAGAGCCTCGGCAAAACGGTGAATCTGGTCATTCTTCGCACTGGTCATATACTCTGTGATGTAATCGCGCAACGTTTTCCCTTCATCAACTACAACATCGCCGTTCTGCACATCGTGCAGGAAAATATTTGCATATTTCTGCTCTTCCTGGGTAAGAGTTGCAAAGGACTTATGCAGTTCATCCAGCACCGCCGCTGTTTCAGTTCCATCCTGCAGCGCCTTGAGGTATTTGCTGAATCTGGAGTTCATGTAATTGGCATCAATAACGCCGGTGTTGATCTCGGTCAGGTAAGAATCAATTTCATAGGGAACATCATCACCACCCAAGCCTGTTTCCTCGCCGGAAAACAGTTCCTTATAGCGAAGTGCAAGAATCAGGTAAGTAGTCTCATCCAGATGAAGCTCAACAGTGTTTTTACCCGTTTCCGCCTTTATTTCATAGGACAGTTTATTCCAAGTGAAGCCCTGAATTTTAGCTGCTTCCAGGTAGTTATTAAAACGCTTGAAAAGCTTGGCAAACTGTCCGCGCTCTGTGTGATCTTTCGGCAATTTTTCAAAATTTCCCACTCCTGCCGAGCGGAAAATCGCTTCGATTTCATCATACAGCTCATTCAGCTTGCCCAGGTTATACTCCAGCTTATCCGCAAATAGGCCAAGAGGTTTGTCACCAGAATACAGTTTGAACGCTTCGTCGATATTCCGACGCATTGTATAAGGTTTCCGGTAATAACGAATCGTGCCAAAGGGTTTCTCTGGCCCAAAAAGGCGGTTGGTGCGGGAGAATGCCTGAATCAGTTTTTCATAGACCAAAATCTTATCCAGATAAAGGGTGTTGATCCATTTGGAGTCAAACCCGGTCAGCATCTGATCCACAACAATCAGCAAATCAATCTGCTGGTCCGGGGTCCTCTCCACAGACTTATACTGCTCCTTGTGTGCCAGGCGATAGGAAACATCTTTCTTGAACGTTCTATAGGTGGCCAGCTTAAACTTCATGTCGTAGCGAGCATTGTAATCTTCCAGAATCTCGATCAACGATTCTTCCTTGAAGATCGCCCCACCATTGTTATCAATGCTTGGGTCAAACAGTGCCGTCACTTTCAAACTGCCTATTTCCTTGAATAGCCTATAATATTGGATCGCCTCCGGGATACTGCTGGTTGCAAAAATCGCATGAAACTTACTTCCGTGGCTGAGCGTAACCCAGTTGTCCAGAATATCGGTTACTACTGCACGCTGATGTTCTTCCCGCTCATATTGGGAGTTGGGCAAATAATCTTCAATGCCCTTCAGGTAGGTTCCGTCTGCTTGAACGACACCAGCCATAGGCACGCTTGTATGATCCATATAGTGCAGATAGGCTTTTTTCATTTTGGGGTCGCTCATGGCTGCGGCTTCAGTAGGTGCTTTGGCTTTTTCCAAAGCAACAGCCTTGCGTAAATCACGGTCCTTATAGGTAGGCACCATATAGGGGTCAAACCCCAGAACATTTTTGTCCCGGATTCCGTCTGCAATGCTGTACCGGTGAAGTTCGTTTCCGAACACATCCGAGGTGGTGCTCATTTTCTTCTGGTTCTCTTCATGAATTGGTGTTCCCGTAAACCCGAAGAACATGGCATTGGGGAAGGTTTCTTTGATTGTACGCAGCATTTCCCCGAATACGTCCCGGTGTGCTTCATCAATGATGAAAACAATCCGCTTATCCCGAATCAGTTCAATATCGTGGGCATTATAGCTGCTGTTTTCCTCAATGCGGCTCATCTTCTGAATAGAAGTGACGATCAACGTATTGGCCGGATCGTCACTTTTCAGTTTTGAAACCAAAACATTTGTATCTTCTGTGTCCTGTACAGAACCCGCATCGTCGGCAAAACCACGGTAATCCATCAGTGACTGGGTCCCCAGCTCCACACGGTCCATCAGGAACACTACCTTATCGGCGTCCCTTGATCCGGCAATCAGTTGAGCTGATTTAAAGCTGGTCAAGGTTTTACCGGAACCAGTAGTGTGCCAGATATAGCCGCCATACTGATCTTTATCCGCCCAACGCCGCATGGCAACACGACCAGTAATGCGGGAAGCCGCATAGTACTGGTAGCTACGCATGACTTTCAAAATACCATCGGTATCATCGGCAACTGTATAAAAACCAATCAACTGGTGCGCCATAGGGATGGAGAGCAGATATTGCGCAATGTCCTTCCAGTTGTTCAGCGGCTCATTATTGGCATCAGCCCAATGGAAGTAGACATCCTTGTTAAACACTCCGTCCGGGCCCGGATTAGCAAAATAAACAGTCTCATCCGGCTGCATGGCAATGAAAATCTGCACCAAGGAGAACAGACCGGAGAATACCCCCTCATGGGCATATTTTTCGATCTGATTATATGCCTGGCTCACATCCACGCCGCTGCGCTTTAGCTCGCAGTGAATCAAGGGCATACCGTTAATCAGCAGCATAAAATCGCCCCGGCGATTTGGCAAAACTGCACTTCTCGCCTTGAACACGGGTTGCTGGGCAATCTGGTAGCGGCTTTGTCCGGCGGCAATCTCCCGCTGGTCATAAATTTTCAGGCTGACCTCTTTGCCAAAATGCAGCGTGTCGGCAGGGTTATCCCGCTTGATTGCCACCGTTTTACCGTTGATAAAGCCATTCAGCTTCAGTGGCGTGCGCAGTCGGGTAATCTGGTCCAGAATCTGTCGCATTTCGCCATCGGTCAACGGAACATCGTTCAAACGGTCAATATCCCGGTTATTCTCAAAAAGAATCTGCTTCCAATTCTGGATCAGCTCTTCTTCGGTTTTGTACCGCAGGATTTCCGGTTCCCAGCCATATTTTTCTGTCAGTAAATTGATCAGTGCTGCTTCAAAGGCAGCTTCATTTTCAAATGCCATAGCAGCCTCCTGTATTAGACAAACATTTTTTCCAGTAAAGCTTTTTTGATGGATTTGAGTTTGTCGAGTTCTTGTTGACGCAAAGAAATAAGCAAATCCAGATTGCGTAAGTATGTACTAATTTTTATTTGTTCTTTCTTTTGCGGAAATAAAAAGTCCAATGTCAAAAATTCTTCATAACTTATGCTTCGTCCGTCTCTAATGCCGTATGTAACTGTTTCTAAGCGTTTAATAAACTGTTTTGAGCTAAAAACATATTTCCAGTAGTAATCATCATGTTTTTCAGGCTCAGTAAAACCAAAAACCGTATAAGTGGGAGAGGTGATGCCCTCAATAGCGGAGTGCGCAAAACCACCTTGAAAGCTTCTTAAATGAATTACGAATTGGCCTGGCATCACTCTTTTATACCCTTTTTCATTTGCTGTATCGTGAAAAACACTTTTTCCTATTGCATCGCGAATTACCATACCAATATCTTGGGTGGCGGACAAAACAGGAAGCTCTGGATGCCCTTTATCTGTATGTGATGTAAAAATTTCTGATGCGTACCTGCGTTTCCACGCTTCGCTAAATCCTTTAAAACGAATTTCTGGCACATCTGCACCATCTTTCGGAAATAACTTTTCCAGCATAGATACTTTGACGGCTTGGTATTTTTCAAGTTTTGATTGGTGCTGTGCGATAAGGCTATCAACATATTCAAAGATAGCCCCTATCTTAATCTGTTCTTCTTCATCCGGCACATCAACAACCATATCTTTGAATTTGCTATGAGCCAGGACTTTTTTGTCCGGTTCCTTCCGCAGCCATAGAGAGTTGCTTTTTGATTCCATAATTTAATCTTCGGAGAAGAAAATTAGAGTCACAACTCTTCGGCGCAAAAACCGGATAGTAATAGCTGATAATTCCTTTGTCAATCAAGTTATTTCGATTGAACACAAAAACGTCCGTATCGCTTCGACTTCTATATGTAAAATATCCGAACGGCAAAACAAAATACCCAACATTGTCATTTGTAGTAACCTGACGATCTGCGAAATATTCTTCTTGCCTGACAATTCCTTGCTGCTGAGAGGATGTCAACACAGGATATTGATTTTGCACCACCGTTTTTTCTGTATAATCCTCAATCAATTCTCCCACTCTGTTCTGTTTCCACCCGTCCGAAAACCCCTGAAATCGGATTGCAGGCTTTTTGGTTTCATTCATTTTATTCACCCTTCAGCAGCGACCGGAACTCGCTCAGTCCTTTCATATCAAATTCGCTGCCTGTGAGCTCATCAATCATATCGGCAAGCGTCGTTTCCGATGCCTTGATCTGTTCATCCAGCTCTACATAGGTCACGGCATACTTATCCGCCAGTGCCTGCACAGCCTTTTCTAGTCCAGCAATGATAGCCTCCGGCATAGCCCGCAAAGAAGCGCATAGGGGCGCAATCCATTTCAGACGCAGCAAATCCAGGACTTGCTCATCGCTCAGTCCTTCAATGGTCTCTTTGGTTTTCAGGTGCAGGGCTTCCTCGTCTTTCTTTACCTCGCTCTTAACCGTTTTTTCCTCTACCATTAGCTTTTCGGCCTGTACCATTTTCGCCTCAAAGGAATCCTCCGGGAAGGTATACGCCGCCCACAGTGCCTTGACATACGCCAAAACCTTTCCTTTTGTATAGGGCGCATTTCCCTCCACATTGACCCAGTTGACTTCCGGATGGGTATGGATGTAGTAAATCTTTTCCGCTTTTCCGGCCTTCGCGTCCAGCAGCTCCAGATAGCCCTGCAAGCCGTCCAGCTCCGGGGACGAAACATCCCCATAAATTTCCGCCAGCTTTGCCGCAAACTCCTTGGCCACAAAAGCGGTATTGTCATCGTTGAGGAATTCGCCGCGGTCGCCCTCGTCGATGGAGTCAATAATCTCGGTCAGTTCTGCCGCAATTTCATCCAGCCGAGCTTCTTTGGTTTTGAGTGCGTCGTAATCTTTTCTCAGCAGTGTAGTCTGCACCAGTTCAAAGGGGATCACATGGCCTACCCAGCCATTCTGTACCTCTTCTTCCTTGTCGCCTTTTTTCTTGATGACCATGTTGGGGTCAACCTGCTTAGCGGCTGCAAATCCTTCGGTTTGGACAATTTCAAGATCGGTGGCGATACCTGCCCATTGATCGTCCAGCAGCTGATACGCCTGATATTTGTCCAGCAGGGGCAGCGGCGCAATGCGGCCAAAAATATTTTGTGTGATGGTATCCTCCGTTTGAGAGATATTCAGCTCCATCATTTTTTCAATCAGTTCGCCGTTCAGATATGCGTCAAAATCAGCGAACGCAGCCTGGTGAGCGGCAACAAATGCCTGAACATCGGTGTTTCCTTCAATAGCCTCCTTGACATTTTGGACAGCTAATTGCGAATAGGGCGTTTCATCCGACGCGAACAAGCTTCCTCGCAGCTGCGGAAATGCGGACCAATAGGAAGCCATAAAGTCAATTTCGTGGTTAGGGATGCCCCCGAACATGGTGGCATAAATATCCCATGTTTCCGGGGCTTCAGAGGAATCAATGTAGCGGGGAATATTCAGGTTATAGCCATTGCGCCGGATTTCCTCTTTGGAAACCAGCTGGGCAAACTTTTCAATCTTCTCGGGACGGGTGGCAACCGCATCCACAATTCGCTTGATATCGGACGCCATCAGCTTATTGGTCTTACCAACCTTGGTAAACCCCTTGGAAGCGTCAATAAACAGAACATCGGATTCTTCTCGCTTCTGACGCAGCACCATAATGATAGTGGGAATACCTGTGCCAAAGAAAATGTTGGCAGGCAGGCCGATAATCGCCTCAATGTTGTTGTTCTCAATCAGATTGCGGCGAATTTTGCCTTCTCCTTCACCCTGACCATCCGGCCCACCCAGCGCATCACCACGGAACAGAACACCATGAGGCAGAACAATGGTCATAATTCCCTCTGGCTTCAAGTGGTACAGGTCATGGAGCAGGAACGCATAGTCCGCCTTGCCTTTAGGCGCAATGCCATAACGATAACGGGGATCTGTGTCCTTATGCTTCGGGTCCCAGCGCTGGGAGTAGGGAGGATTGGAGACAACAGCATCCAGATACAGGGGATTATATTCCTGGGTCACATCGTCATACATGGGCCAGTCCTGTTCTAGGGTATCGCCGCAGCGAGTAAAGATGTTATCTGGCTTGATGCCCCGCATGACAAGGTTCATACGTGTCAGGTTATAGGTGTTTTCCTTCAACTCCTGCGCATAGTACATGATATCATCTTTGCTCTTAGTGTACTTTGCAACGCTCTTACCGATGGTAATAAGCAGGGACCCAGAACCGCTGGTAGGATCGTAGATTTCAATTTTCTCCCGGTCTCTCAGATGGTGAGCAACGATTTCAGACATAAGCTGAGATACTTCGTGGGGGGTATAAAACTCACCAGCCTTTTTGCCAGCATTGGCCGCAAAGTTACTGATCAGGTATTCATAAATAAAGCCCAGAACATCATAGTCCTGTTTGCCATCGGTAGGGATATCTTTGATCAGCTGAATCAGTTCGCTGATGGACTTGGTCTGGCTGCTGGTGCTGTCGCCCAGTTTGCTCAGGCCGGTTTCCAGCGTGTTAAAGATTTTGCTGAATACTTTTTTCTGTGTTTCGCTGATCAGACGGTTAAAAGCAGAAAGCGCGGTTCTCACATTGTCCACGGTGAAACTGCTGCCCTTTGCCAGCCAGGTAGAAAAGAGGTTATCGTAGGCGATAAAATACCCGAGATGCTGCTGACAATAGTCCACAAGAGGCTCATTATTTTCGTGGGCATTCTCTTTGATATCATCATCTTCATAACCGTCTTTTTTCAGAAATTCAACTTCTTTGTCGGACAGGAATTTATAAAAGATAAATCCCAAAATATAGTCCTTATATTCATTTGCTTCAATCTTGGAACGCATTCTGTTGGCGGATTCCCAGATTTTATTTGCCAGCTGTTGTTTATTCATAAAGGTGTTCTCCGATCTATTGTTATTAGTGCCCTATCCGGTGTTTCAGTATATCATTACTGCCTATCTTTTGCTTTCTGTACATGTGTTTGATAGAGCTGTTTCGGCAATTCACGCAGATAGGTATTCAAGATGCCTATAGCGTTTTCCATGTGGACCTGTGAAATCAGATCATACTCCACTGAACAATAACCGCACGCATCCAAAACTTTCTGAGCTTCTTCCATCTTTTGAATGCTTTCTTTCCGTATTTGTGCAGAGATGCCGTCCTGGGACAACTGGTACATGTAATATGCAAAAAGGCTTTTCTTAATTTTTTCCATCACACGCCTAAATTCTGCGCTAATTAGAAAATCATTAAGAATGGCCGTATCTTGAGAAACATATAGTTGTTGCCCTTCCTCACTGCTGGAGTTTTCTTTACACTGAATAAGCTCGTCAATCGCCTTATCGCACAGACCTAACTGTTCAGAAATATCGTGGTATTCCTTTTTGCGGGAGTTAGACAGCCCCAGTAGATACTCCACCGACACATCGTAAAAATCCGCAAAAGCAGTCAGATACTCGATGCTCATACTACGGGTGCGGCCATACAGAGGATGGACTGGATCGTTGATTTCATAATTTTTGAGATTTGTATGGCTGATGTTGACACCACGCTCCGCAAGCTGCTTGGAAAGCTGTTCAAAGGACAGCTTTTTTTCTTTGCGCAGATCTTCCAGCCGCTCTTTGGTCAACGCCATCCTTGCTTCGTCATACAGCATGAGTTGATCCTCCTGTCTATTTGTAAACTATAATTTATAAGCAAATCATTTTTGAAACTAAAATAATTTATGGTTGATATACCGATTCAAGCACCTTCCTGCGGTATAATTCAATTAGAGTTTACGGTTTATGTTTATTATAAACCATAAATCTCACAAAATCAATTCTCTACATGAAATGGAGGAAAGCGCATGGAAAAATATCTGCACAAGCTGCAACCACAAAGCTGGGAGGAAAAACAATTTGTCGATTCAAATGACACCCAAGCAAAGGAGAAAAGCCAATGCGCTGATTCGAAAATCTTGCTGCAATTATGACTGCGGCAATTGTATTGCGCTGGATGATGGTGAGCCTTGTGTCTGTGTACAGAGCATCTCCTATTCTCTGTGCTGCACCTGGTTCCGGGATTGGGTTCTGCCGGGTGCTCCGGCTTTACAAGCTGAAATCACCAGTCCCAAAGGATTGAAGCGATGCGCAGAATGTGGTGCGCCGTTCCTGGCAAAGTCCAACCGCGCCAAGTATTGTCCCGATTGTGCCCGCAAGGTACACCGCCGTCAGAAAACAGCAAGTGACAGGAAACGGAGGTCGAATACGGACAAATAGAGCTTCCAAAAGCCGGATATATGCTCGGTTTCCAGCCTGGCAATCATGGAGGTGAATAGCAATACCCCTTATCGCTCAGAAATCACGTTCTAATTGTCCGCATGGAGGTACCTGTCATGGCAACAAAACCCTTTTACATTCATCAGAAGCCACCGGCCCAAAGTTTTATACGACTGCCCAACTTTCTGTTTGAGGCACCAAGTTTTGCTCCTTGTCAAGCGAAGCCAAACTGTTGTATGCGATGATCCTGCGTCGAACGGATTTGTCCCGCAAAAACGGATGGGCCGACGATTATGGCAAAATTTATCTGTATTACCCCATCAACGAGGTGTGCGAACTGCTGCGCTGTGGCCGTCAAAAAGCAGTGGACACACTGCGGGAGCTGCAATATGCAGATATTGTATCCATCAAAAAGCAGGGGTGTGGAAAACCCAACCGTATCTACCCAAAACACTATGAAGCGGTTTCGAACACCGACTTCAAGAAATCCGGTTACGGAACGCCAGAAGTCTGAATAATGAATTCGACAAGTACGGTAATCCGCTTTCTTGAAGTGTGAAAACCAGACGGTAGATAAAAAGAAAAAGATAAATATCCCCAATTTAATTCGATTCATTCCCTTCCTATCCGAGCTATTTTGTGCGGGCTTTTCCGGTGAAAACCCCGGAAGGGAAGGGATGGGAAAGGAGCTCTATGAGAATTTTCTCAGGTTTTGAAATTATCTGTTTCCCCTCTGTGTATGGGAACAATCTTTGGCAGCTGTGTATCGCCGGGAAGGAGTGTGAGATGGACTGAGTTGAGCCGGAAAGGTTTTGCTATTGGGGCAATACACTATGGCCAGCCAGGAAAAACATCAAAATCCATACGAGATCGAACTGCCACAGTCCATCATTGACTCCTTCGCCCGATTCCTCGCACCTGAAATCCAGAAATTATACGCCAGCGAAGAAGGTCGGAAGGAATTGGAAGCATGGAAAAAGAAGTATTCTGATAAAAGTGAGGAGTGAAGTAAAATTCCAAGATAATATGCAAAGGGACGCCCTATTTCGGGGCGTCCCGTTTTGTCGCAGTAATGAGGAGGAACGGTTTGTTCCATGGGGGCATTTCTCACATCTGAGATGGATAGGCGTTTTGCCTACCCGCTCATGTTCGGTGCGTCGCGTTTTGCGACGTACCAGTCGGAATCAGGGGTGTCCCTGTTTCACAGTACCTTTACGGGGGAAAGGGGTGCGAAATTTGAACACCCTTTTGGAGGGATAGTACACCACAGCTATCGTCCCGAGTAAGGGGTTTCCATTTTGGAAAACCCCTTTTGGGGAAACTTATATCGCCGGATGGGATGGTATATTGCCACCTCATAAGGGTGTAACGATTCGTCACATCCCTGCAAAGGGGGCGGCGTTTTAGCGTACCCTTCAAAAGTGTTCGCAGAACACGCGGCCACAGAATGAGTTCTGTGTTCAGTGGGGTTTGGGGCATAGTACCCAACAAGCGGAAAAGTGAGTGTGTATTAACACTCGCATTGCTTGCGACAAGCTGTCTATTATGATTGGGTGCTGAATCCCAATAAGGCATAAGCATACAAAAAACCAGAGGGCCAAGGCACATCGCACCTTGACCCTCTGGTTCTGTTTTGACATCACAGCCACACCCTTACGGCAAAGCCGCCTTTGAAAAAGTAGGTGTTCGTGTAATGTCCATCTGGTGGAGCTGAGGAGAATCGAACTCCTGTCCGAAAATCACTTGCCCTGGCTTTCTACGAGTGTAGCCGGTGTTTTTACATTCCCTCTGTAGGACGCCCAAAGGCAGGCTTCCTACTTCAGTAGCCTTTTGGTCATGACAAGGGTAAAGGCGTTCCCCTGTTCACGTTCACCGCTCATCGACGCCTTTATCCGGGCCGCGGTGCTCCCGGTAAAGACGGCAGCCTAATTAGGCTGCGTACGCAACAGTATTGTTGTCGTTTAATTTTAAAGTTTGCGGAGTTTCAAGCGTTTCCGCGCCGCTACTCGCTTACCAAGGTTCACAACCTCCGTCGAAACCATTGCAGCCCCATAATATATCACCGGTTCTTTTCCTTGAGCGCCCGGTCGATGTCTCGCTTGGCCGCGCGCGCTGCAAGATCCGCGCGCTTGTCATAGAGCTTCTTACCGCGGCAAAGGCCCACCTGCACCTTTACCAGCGATCCCTTGAAATAGATCGAAAGGGGAATGAGCGAATACCCGTCCTGCTTGACCAGTCCGAACAGCCGCATGATCTCCCGCTTGTGCATCAAGAGGCGGCGCACCCGCATCGGGTCCTTATTGAATATATTGCCCTGTTCATAGGCGCTGATGTGCATCCCGTTGACAACCAACTCTCCATGGTCGATGGAACACCACGCATCTTTCAGATTGCACTGTCCTTTGCGCAGAGATTTCACTTCGGTGCCGCACAGCTCAATGCCGGCCTCCATGCTTTCCTCCACAAAATAATCGTGAAAGGCTTTCTTATTTTGTGCGATGGTTTTTAAAGAAGCCTTCGGCATAAAAAAGCCCTCCTTCCGCTTCTTCTGTGGTCTTATAGCATAGCATATTTTGACTTGTCTGTCAAATTTAATTCCCCTGGAAAGGTTTCCCCAGCCTTTTACGCTCCAATAGAGAATCCAGGCCCCTACTGGAATACAGATTGGCCCTATTTTTTGCGTTCCGATCTCCAGGGATGCTTGCAAGGAACTTCCACTATTCTCGTTCTTTTATCCCGGTCTTAAAAATCTACTCCGCGGTTCCTTGAAAAAACAGATGCAATGCGTAAAATTATGGGGAAAAGGTATCGATGACACGCCCATGGACGGGAAACCATGAGCGCAACTCAGAAATAAAGGAGAAATAGGTCATGCGGGAGATTCGAAAGAAGAGGGCCGTCGCTACGGCAGATACAGGGGAAAGGGTGTGATTGCGCAATTTGAAAGGAGAATGATTATATATTCCATACCGGACCCCAATGCGGTCTTTCCGAACGCATATGGGACCACCTGTTTCCTCAAAAATGTCATCAAGGCGCCGAACATTTTGGTGGGGGACTACACATATTACGACGACCCTGTGGACCCAACCCGTTTTGAACAGAACAATGTCTTGTTCAATTGGCCGGAATTCGGCGACCGACTGTTGATTGGAAAATTTTGCTCGATTGCAAGCGGTGTGCAGTTCATTATGAACACAGCCAACCATCGCATCAGCAGCGTCACGACCTATCCCTTCCACGTGTTTGGCGGGGCTTGGGCGGAACATACCCCGCCGCATTTGGAACAGCTTCCCTTTAAGGGCGACACCGTTGTGGGGAATGACGTGTGGATCGGCAGGAACAGCACCATCCTGCCCGGCGTCCAGATCGGGGACGGCGCCATCATCGCTGCACATTCCGTGGTGACAAAGGACGTCGGCCCCTACCAAGTGGTGGGAGGAAATCCCGCGCGTTTTCTCAAGAAACGGTTTGACGATGCACTCATCGCGCTACTTTTACAGGTCCGCTGGTGGGACTTTCCCCCGGAAAGCTGGTAGAGGTCCTTCCCCTTTTATGTGACCCGGACCTGGACTTCGTGCGGGCACAGCTCCAACAGATGCTGGAACAGCGGCCTTAACCGCAAAGGCTGCCGGATACAGGCGGCCGAACAGAAAGCCAAAACAGGGCGCAGCCGGAATTCCTTTCCGGTCTGCGCCCTGTTTTCATGGATTATTCCGACTGCCGCAGCGTGCGGGACCAAAGCCCTGACTTTTGCAGCGTAAACACCAACAACGGGACAACGATCAGCTGTAGAAGAATGCCCGGCCAGGCGGTGAGGAATGCGCCGGACAAAAATGCCGCAAATCCATACGGCTTCCCAGCAACGCCCATAAAGACAGCGTTCACCAGCCCATAAATGACACGGCCGCCCAGCATGGCGCCCACCAAAGATACATAAAGTTTCTGGTGCAGCGTCTGATAAAAAAGCCCTGTGAGCACCCCATAGGCACACAATTCCACCATCATGGAAGCGCCGGTCGGGAAAATGGGGGGCATCCCTGTGAGGATGGACGAGAGCAGCGGGACCAGGATGCCACATGCTGCTCCATACTGCCAGCCGCAGAGAAGGCCGCACAGCAAAACCGGAAGATGCATGGGCAAAAGCGCTGTTCCGGCGCCCGTACCGAACACATGGAACACTGTGGGCAACAGAAGCCCCAGTGCAATACAAAGTGCTGTCGTTGTCAGGCGAACCGCCTGACGGTGTTGTGTCTGAAACATAAAAGCCCTCCTTGACAAATTCCGCGCACGGGTCCCGGTGGGCGTTGTGCGGCTTCCTGCCGCGTCCCATCCTGTGGGGTTGCGCAGATCAAAAATCAATTCCGGCTGTCTTCAGACAGCGATTACAAACCGAGTATAGCGGGAAACGCGGCCCTTGTCAATCTCTCACCTATGAATGAATATTATTCATTGACGTTTGCGCATAATTGTGTTATGCTGGCTTTGAGCTCAAAAAGGAGGCCATTCTATGCCGCGGATTACAAAAGCCCCTGAGGAACGCCGCCAGGAGATTCTGGATACTGCTATGCGGTTGTTCTACCAAAACGGATACGAAAAACCTCTATCGCCGATATTGCGCAGGAAATGCACGTCGCGCAGGGGTTGTGCTACCGATACTTTCCCTCCAAAGAGGCGCTGTTTGACACCGCCATCGACCAATATGCCGGCCAGCTGGTCGGCCGTATGACGGAGATTCTCCGACAGCCGGGGCTTACCTTGCGGGAGATCATCCTGCAAATGCCCACCTTCTTGGATACGGAAGCCGACGACAACTTTACCTACAAACTTTGCCATGGCCCGCAGGGGCACAAACTCCATCAGCAGCTCTCCATGGCGGTGTGCGCGAAAATGCAGCCCATCGTCCAGGAGCAGTTGGACTTGGCAAAAGCGCGTGGGGAAATCCAAGTCGAAGATACCCGGACTGTGGCGTCCTTCTGCGTCTATGGGCAGCTGGGGGTCCTGCTGTGTGCAGAGATTCCAGGGGAGGAACGTGTCCGGCGCACAAAGGCGTTTCTGTTGGAGATGCTACATCTCAAATAGGCCTTTTTCATCAAACGCATGTTGTCGTAGAACCATTGGACGGCATGCGTTTAAAAATGCTTTTATAATGAATAATATTCATTCATTCAACTGGAAAGGATGATCTCGATGTCTCAAACAATCCAATTTATTGAAGGAAACACCCGGCGGTGCCTATTCAAGATGGCGGTTCCGGTGTTGACAGCCATGTTCCTGAACTTGGCCTATAACCTGGTGGACAGCCTTTGGATTGGCAATCTCCTAGGAGAAACCGCATATGCCGCACTGACTGGTGCAACTCCTGTCATTTTGGTCTTAAATGCGGTGGCAATGGGAGCAACCAACGGCGTATCCATCCTGTTATCCCAAGCGGTTGGGGCAAAGGACACCAGGCGGATTGACTGCCTGATCGCCACATCTCTGGCGGTTGCAGTGGTGTTTTCCATCGCGGTTACCGCTGGAATAGAGCTGTGTCTGCGCCCGCTTCTCTCTCTTTTACAAACCCCGGCAGAAACTTTTGAAATGGCCTATGGATACCTCTCCATCTATCTGCTCGGGTATCTTACCGTTTTCCTCTATTGCTACTTTACGGCGGTCCTGCGTAGCTTTGGCAACGCGGTCTTTCAAATGGTAGCTATGCTGATCTGCACCGCGCTGAATGCGGCCCTGGACCCGCTCTTTATCCACCTGTTCGGCTTTCAGGGCGCTGCCATCGCAACCCTTCTTTCCCAGACGCTCTGCCTGGTCTTTATGCTGGTCTACCTGGCGAGGAAAAAGCTGTTTGTTATTCATCTGTCGGCCTTTTCCTGGGAGGCAGTTTCCGCCTTTTTTGCAAAAGGGGTCCCGGCCGCTTTTCAGCAGAGCATCCCAGCCCTCAGCACGGGTTTTTTAACTTCGTTGGTGAGCGGGTACGGCGTTACGGCTATCGCCGCTTATGGAATCATCGGCAAGCTGGAGACCATCCTGTTTTATCCAGCCATGGCCTTGAATATGGTTCTGACAACCATTGTGGGACAATGCGCCGGGGGGAAACGCTTTGACCGCGCGCGGGATTATTTGAACGCCGCTCTTCTGTACGGCGGCGGCTTGTTGCTCCTTCTTTCCGCGCTGGTTGTGGGGTTTGCCGGGCCGCTTTCACAGGGTTTTGTCTCCAGCGCACCAGCAGCGGCAATCGTGCAACATTCCTTTTACATTGTCGGTATTGGATATGTCCTCAATACGGTCACCAATTGCTTCCTAGGGGCTGTCAACGGTATGGGACGTCCAATGAAAAGTCTGTTCTGCATGGTATTGTATTATCTGGTGATCCGTATGCCCTTGGCATGGCTGCTCTCGAACGTCGGTTTGGGCTTGGATGGTATTTGGTGGGCTGTTTTGACCAGCCATATCGTGGCCGCCGGTGCAGCGGTTTTTCTGGGGAGGCATTTGCTGTCTTTACAGGAAAAATATTGAAAGAAATATCCGGTTTTTTCCTCTATCATTATACAATTTGCCCAATAAACAAATGATATAATTTACAAAAACGTGAAGAAACTTAAATAAATCTTAATTATGTGTTTGAAGTATTGACTTTTTGCAATCATATATGTACTATTGTATTAATCAACTGGTACAATGTGCCTGCATAAGTGGGATCTGCCAAAGAAGATTCCTTTCCAAGGAATCTTCCGTCCCATTTTTGCAGAGACTCTTCTGCGCCATTTGGCCAGCTTTTGGCAGGACCACGGCGCATGGAATATGTGATGGAGGCTAAAAAGCGTGAAAAGAAAGAAAAAGGTTTTGATCGTCATCGGCGTTTTGGCTGCCGTGGCTGTGGGCGTGATGGTCTTTCGTCCCACCGACACGGGGACAATCGCACTTCCCGTTGAACTTTCTCCCCTGCAAAAACAACGCTGCGCAGCACAATCAGCACCAACGGCAACGTGGAGAGCACGGATTCGGTAAACGTTTACACCAATTTGACCTATCCGGTCAAGGATATTTTGGTCGAGGTCGGCGATCACGTCAACGAGGGGGACGTCTTGTGCGTCCTGGATTCGGAGGACCTGCAACAGCAGATCACCCAGAAGCAGCTTTCCCTTGCGACGGCCAGCGCCAACAACCAGCAGCAGATTGAAACCAACCAGAAGAAATACGACGACGCCATGGAAACGCTGAATGCTGGCCTGAACACCGAGCTGAATACAGCCCAACAGAATGTGAACGACGCCAAGCGGAAGGTGGACCAGGCGCAAAAGGACCTGGATGCCGCCAAATCCAAGCTGGACAGCAATCTGAATACGGAGCTGATCTCTGCGCAGTCCGCCTACGATACCGCTTCAACAGCGCTCGGCCGCGCGGAAAAAGCCCTGAAGGACCGCCGGAATGAACTCGGCAGCTACTACAGCGACCTGGAACGCGATTATGAAGAGGCGTTAAAGAAATACGAACGCGCAGTAAAAAATGACGACGATGATGTCGAAGAACTCAAGGCAGACGTACTCGAATGCAAGCAGGCACTGACGGACGCAGAAAACGAGGCGGATGCCCTGTACATGAAGGGAACCGAAACCCTCAGCGTGGACCAACTGCGGCGGAACGTCACCGATGCGCAACAGGCATATGACACCGCCAAACAGAACCTGGACGCCGCCAAAAAGGCGGTGGATGACCAGCTGGGTACATACGAAACAGAACTCACAACAGCCAAGGACGCCTATAACAATGCGCTGAAGGCGCAAAAGGCAACCCAGACCGCCGTGACACACGGCTTGGAAGACAATTTGCAGGCGATCGAGACCAGCAAGCTCTCCGCGGACGACCGCGTACAGCGCGAGGAACTCAAAAATCTACAGGAGCAGTTGGGCAAGTGCACGGTGACTGCGCCCGTTTCCGGCACCATCACCGCAGTATATGCCACCGAGGGCGCGTCGCCGAGCGGCGTCATGTTCCAGATCGAAAACACCGACGCATTGCAGGTGGACGTCAAAATCAAAGAATACGACGTAAACACGGTCAAACCCAACATGGCAGCCATCATCAAAGCGGACGCCACGGGCGACGATGAATACGAAGGCTATCTGGAAAAGGTATCTCCCACAGCGGTCCGGACGCCAGAGAGCACGGATGGCAACAATACGGCCAACTCCAAGGACGTCGAATTCGATGCGACCGTAGTGGTTTCCTCGAAGGAAACCGGCCTGCGCATCGGCATGACCGCCCGCGCAGACATTGTGACCGAGCAGAAGGAAAATGTCTTTGCCGTGCCATACGATGCGATCTCCACGGCGGCGGACGGCAGTTCGGTTGTCTACACGGTCAAGGAGCAGGAGGACGGGACTACCATAGCGGAGGCGGTTCCGGTTACGATGGGCTTGGAGACCGATTATGAGGTGGAAATCAGCGGCGATCTCCTCACAGAGGGCATGCAGATCATCTCGGACAGCAAACAGATTCAGCCCGGCATGCCGGTTTCTGCTATGCCGGCAGCCGGCGTCCTGCCGCAGGATACCGCCGGCTCGATGGGAGTGGGTGTTGTAGCCAATGGGTAAGACAGTCATTGAGATGCGCGACATCGTAAAAACCTATTACATCGGTACTCCCAACGAATTGGAAGTCCTCCATGGGATCAGCTTGGACATCCGGGAAGGGGAATTTGTCTCCATTGTCGGCGCGTCCGGTTCTGGTAAATCCACGCTGATGAATATCATCGGCGCGTTGGATCACCAGACCTCGGGGGAATACACCCTGGACGGCGTTCCCATGGCTGAAATGAGCAGCCGCAAGCTCTCGCAGATCCGGAACCGCAAGATTGGATTTGTATTCCAGACCTTCAATCTCATCCCGCGCTGCACCGCACAGGCCAATGTGGAACTTCCCATGCTGTATGCGGGCATTTCAAAGCGGGAGCGCAGTAAGCGCGCCAAGGAACTTTTAGAGATGGTGGAGATGTCGGAACGTTCCAGGCATATGCCGAACGAGCTCTCCGGCGGCCAGAAGCAGCGCGTGGCCATCGCCCGCGCCATGGCAAACGACCCGGCGATCATCCTGGCCGACGAACCAACCGGCGCTCTGGACAGCAATACCGGACGTCTGGTGATGGACATCTTCCATGAGCTGCACGAAAAACAGGGAAAGACCATTGTCCTGATTACGCACAACAACGAGTTGGCCGAAGAGACGGAACGCATCATCACCATCCACGACGGCAGCATCGTCCGGGAACGCGACAAGCGCCTGGAGCGGCAGGGGGTGGGTGCATGAATCTGTTTGAGAACATCTCTCTGGCGATTGCCGGCCTGGTTTCCAACAAAATGCGCGCATTACTCACCATGCTGGGAATCATCATCGGCATCGGTTCGGTGATTGCCATCACGTCGGTGGGCGAGGCAATGACCGGAATGGTCAGTTCTTCCATGGAGAGCATGGGCGTAAACAACGTTGCAATCCAAGTCACGCCCCGCGATTACACCAGTTCTTATACCTATACTGAGGACGACCTCATCACCGACGAAATGATCGAACAGTATCAAAACAAATACGGTGACAAGATCGTCGGTATCGGCCTGATGGAGAGCGCAGGAAGCGGCATCGTCACCAAGTTTCATGAGGACAACAAGGTCAGTCTGCAAGGCGTCAACGAGGGCTATGCCACGGGCGCGACAGGCACTCAGGTGAACATGGTGCGGGGACGCTTTATCAACGACTCGGACACAGAGCGCGCCAAATATGTGGCGGTCATCGCGCAGTCCCTGGCAGAGACGCTTTTTCCCGGCAATCAGAACGCTGTAGGACAGGAGATCAAGATCGAGATGGATGGCGGTGGACGCCAGACCTTCACCATCGTGGGCGTCTATGAGGATCAGGCAAACAGCTTCCTGATGGGTTCGGCCGGCATGAGCACCACCATTTACATCCCGATTTCGACCGCTTACCGCGTGTTGGATTACTCGCCGGACGGGTATTTCTATTTCTATATCGCGGTTCAGCCGGGTTTGGATTACCAGTCGTTCGCCGAGGAGTCTGCGGAGTTTTTTAACGACCGCTTCTATGCGAAAAACGAGAGCATGCACTGCGAAGCGCAGAGCTTGGAATCCATGGTCAAAGAAGTCAATGACATGATGGGCACAATGTCCACGGCCATCGCGGTGATTGCTGGAATTTCGCTGCTGGTCGGCGGCATCGGCGTGATGAACATCATGCTGGTTTCCGTGACAGAGCGCACCCGCGAGATCGGCATCCGCAAAGCGCTCGGTGCACCGGATGGCGCCATCCGTATGCAGTTTATTGTGGAATCCATGATTATCTGCGTCATCGGCGGCGCATTGGGAATCCTACTGGGCGCCCTGCTCGGTTATGCGGGCGGAAGCCTGTTGGGGATGCCCACAGTCCCATCCATAGGAGCCATCGTCATCGCGGTCGGCTTCTCCATGCTGATTGGCGTGTTTTTCGGCTACTATCCGGCCAACAAGGCCGCAAAGCTCGACCCCATCGAGGCTCTGCGGTACGAATAATACCAGACTCATTTCATGCGCTCAAAGGCAGTTGGCCTTTGAGCGCATTCTGTTTGGTTAGAGAAATCACCGGCTGTGCATATGGAGAAGCCCCATAAAAAAGCTTTCGCTTTCAGTATCGAGCGAAGCGAGTTGTTCACAACAATCTTTCGATGGCAGAAGGTTGCTGTTAGAACAGTAATTGCCCATGTACGGGCTGTGCGCTGTGGGGTGAGTGACGCAAGCGAAAGCAAGTTCCGCACGTTTGGAGACGCTTGCCGGCAATGGGCCTTATGGGGCCTCCTTATGTCCCCGGCTCAGCCGGAGGGGGCGACTGATATGCTTTCTCAAAAGGGACTCCTGCGGTCCTGCTGGAGGGAGTAGGCACGCTTTGCTTGTGGGTAAAGCGGGAAATGAACAGCGGTTTTATCACCAAGGCGCCGCGCATACCGTCCACACGGGGACAACAGCAGAGAGCGCCCGGCAAGGTTCCCGCCATAGAAGGCTTCTTTGCCGCATGAACTGCCCACTTATGGGCTGCTGTGGTTTCGTGGAAAAAGCTTCAATTGAGCAAGGCTTGCCAGCGTAGAGCCTTTATGGAACTTTTCAAGCATCCCGGCTTTGTTGGGGGCATAATCGCGGCGGGAAGGCCGCTTGCCCGGCGTGCCGGTTATCAAAGTTCCTGGCTATTCCGGTTTCCAACGGGAAAACCTGGAATCTGAAAAAAATCCATACAAATTTCAAATTCCCATGGTATACTGTCCGACAGGAGTTGATGAAAATGAAACGAATCTTAGTCGTAGAGGACGATCCGGATATTCAGGAGATGCTCTGCGCTTATCTGCACGATGCAGGTTATGAGACCGGCGCGGCTGGGGATGGGATCGCTGCTCTGGATTTGTTCCACGGGGGGACTTGGAATTTGGTCCTGTTGGACGTCCTGCTTCCAAAGGTGGACGGATACGGCGTCTGCGAGCTTATCCGTCGCGAGTCCAGCATCCCAATCATCATGCTTACCGCCTTGGATGCGGAGGAAAACCAGCTCAAAGGCTTTGATCTGAACATCGACGACTATGTGACAAAGCCGTTCTCCATGCCAATCCTCCTGCGAAAAATTGCCGCTGTGCTCCGCCGTGCCGGCAGCGGGGAAGAGGAGACCAGCCTACTGGTCTACCGGGAACTGACCCTCGACCTCGATGCTTACCAGGTCACAGAGGGCGGGTGCCCCATCGATCTGACCAGCCGCGAATTTGAACTTTTGCGGGAACTGTTGCAAAATCAGGGGCGCGTATTGACGCGCTCCGTCCTGCTGGGAAAACTCTGGAATTACGATTTCCTAGGGGACGAACGCATTGTGGACAGCCACATCAAAAACCTGCGCAAAAAGCTGCGCGGGGATTACATCGAGACTGTGCGGGGGTGGGTACCGTGTTGAAAAAGTGCATTAGACGGATTGGCGGGAGTTTAACTTTGCGCATTTTTCTGATTACTGCCGCCATTTTGGCAGCGGCCTGCGCATTGACCTATGCTTTTATCGCCTGGGCCACGCCGATCTCCTACACGACGATTGTCAACAGCGATCTCGCGGAAAAGGCGACCACGCTTACCCGGGAATTGGAAAAAACGACGTTGGCGGAATGTGGCCCTCTGGTGGACCGTTTTATCATCGATACCGGCGTGACCGTGTTGATGAGCGATGCGGACGGAAATCCGGTGGAACTCCCCAACTCGATTGCGATCTCCATGGCCAGCGATTCTGCTGAAAACTCGGTTGCCGGCAGTTACTACAGCGAGGAGGAGGGCGAAAGCCTTACGCTCATTCCGGATACTCCAACCGAGGAGGACCGCTTTGTCGTTACGCAGTCCGACCCGGTTTCCTCGGAGGATGCTTTTTCTACCACTTCGGCCGGTACCTTGACGGTCTGGGATACCGCAAGTGGGAAAATCCAGGCCTCCGGCGATTTGGTCACCGTCACCCGCGATCTTCCCCAGTACACCTTCTCCTTCAAGGGGAGCAGCATGCCCTATACGATGACCATCCTAAACAGCGTCACCGCAGCCAACCAGACGGTCGAGGCACTGGGGCGGGTACTTCCTTTTCTGCTTGTGGTGGTTCTGGCAATCTCCCTGCTGGGGGCGGTCATCTATTCCCGTTATATCACGCGCCCCATCGTACGGCTCAGCGGTATTTCCCAGAAGATGGCAGACCTGGACTTCGACTGGAAGTGTCCGGAAAACGCGGTGATGAGATCGGCGTATTGGGACGGAACCTGAACGAACTTTCCGAGCGCCTTTCCACCGCTTTAAATGAACTGCGCACAGCCAATGCAGCCCTGCGCCAGGACATCGACCGTGAGCGGGCGTTGGAACAGCAGCGGATCACTTTCTTCTCCGCCGCCTCCCACGAGTTAAAAACGCCGATCACGGTGCTGAAAGGACAGCTTTCCGGCATGTTGGCTGGTGTGGACATCTACAAAGACCGGGATAAGTATCTAGCGCGGTCGCTGGCTGTCACCAATCGGATGGAGGGACTGGTTCAGGAAATTCTCACAATCTCCCGTATGGAGAATGTGCACGTGCCGTTAAAACAGGAGGAAGTGGATTTGACGCAACTGGTGGAACAGCAGGTGCAGCAGGCCGGGGAGTTGGCACAGATGCGTGAACAGGCGTTGCACATTGCGACGGCGCCAGGGGTACTGATAAAAGGTGATCCCGTCCTGTTGCAGCGCGCCATTGGCAATTTGCTGTCCAACGCGCTTCTCTATTCGCCGGAAGGGGAAACCGTACATGTCCGGCTCACCGGAGACAGACAGCCGGAACTGACCATCACAAACGGCGGCATTCATATTCCGGAAGAAGCCCTTCCACACCTTTTTGAAGCATTTTACCGGGTGGATGCCTCTCGAAATCGGGGGACCGGCGGTAGTGGTCTGGGGCTGTATATCGTCAAAATGGTATTGGACCGGCATGGGGCGGATTACCGGATGGAAAATACCCCGCAGGGGGTACAGGCCACGGTCGTTTTCCCCGCCCCCTGACCGCACGGTCTCCAAGGACTTTTGGAAGGTCCTTTTGCGGCCCCCGCAAGGCCTGTGCAAACCTCTCCGCCCGTGTGTCCCTATCCACTCTTTCGATTGAGCGTTGAATCGGGCCGTTATACTGTCCCGATTAACTTGGAGGGGATACACCCTAACAAAAATGAGCGGAAAGCCCCCCAAATGTTGGCTTAACAGTGATAAGGAAATAAATGACTTATCAACGGTTAGCTGGCGGTTTTCGGGTGCATACGAAACTCCCGTCTGATTCCTAACAGGAATTAGGCGGGAGTTTTTCTTGTTAACAGAGACTATATTGATAATCTGCTTTGCTTGCCTATATGCGGATATAGGCAAATACAGCAAACTATTTTGGAGAATATCATGATGGAAAAATTACTTTCCTGTGCATTTAACATGGGTACCGGTCGTGTTGAACTGCGGTACTCCGACGGCAGCATGATTTCCATTCACTGTACCTCTGTAGAGGACGAGCTTGCGAACAGCCGCTTCCAGCGGCCTGAACGGGACTGGCTCATCTACAACGATCCGCTGTCCTATGCGGAATTGATTCTGAACGGAGACCCGAAGGAATATTTACAAACCGTAACAGAACCTCTACCGTTCGATTTTGATGGATAAGCAAAACCGCCAGAGGCACATCCAAGAGATGCTGCTTCTGGCGGCTTTTTTACATTTTATCAATCAAAGCAAATACTACGGCTTGCTGTTCCTCACTCAATCTCGACCATCGCTCCAGAAGCTTTCTTTGTGAAACCGTCAAAGAAACGGGAGTATCTTCTTCTGCAAACAGCTGAGAAAGTGTGATACCAAAAGCTGTACAGATTTTTTCCAAGGACGGAATCGTAGGGACCATATTCTTGCGATACCACGAGGAGATTGTAGACTGCGGCAAGCCAGAGCGTTCTGCAAGCTGATACTCCGTCCAGCCCCGATCCTCTCGATATGCGGTTATGGCAGAGAGAATATCTTTCACCTGCATCACCCCTTTATTTGTGTTCTTCGTAAATTATACTTTTGTTTGTCGTTGCCTTTTAATCACTTTAATCGTATGATTTTAACGATATATACAAGCACTGAGAGGATGCTTACGATGAGTCAGAAAAGCTGTTTCTTGATAGGCCATAGAAAAAGCCTCCGAAAAAATCTATCCAGCACTGTATGCTGCCATCGAGGAACATACAACCCGCTACGGTGTCACCGAATTTATGGTTGGTCGTTACGGCAATTTTGACAGTCTTGTGGCAAAAGCTGTAAAAACCACAAAACAAAGCCATCCAGAAGTTGAACTTACCTTATTGTTGCCCTACCATCCGGCAGAACGTCCTATTCCTGTACCAGATGGGTTTGACAGTACCTATTATCCTCCGGGCATGGAAAGGTACCCGCAAGGTTGCTATTGTCCGGGCAAATCGGTATATGGTCGATCATACCGATTTTCTCATTGCCTATGCGTGGCGCCCTGCCAGCAACGCAAGAGATCTTCTGGAATATGCAAGGAAGAGGAAGGGAAAGGTTTCATCCGGGTGACGGCCTTGCCACACAATGATTTTTGAGAAAAGTAATTGCTTTTATATAGTTTTCATATTCACAAACTTTGTATAATTTGGCATCCATACCAGGTTTACCGTGCCAATAGGTCCGTTTCTCTGTTTTGCAATGATAGTCTCTGCAATATTCTTATTTTCAGAGTCTTTATTTCAAAAACGAGGGGACCCTTCCGTCCTTTCATGGCTTTTGGTATACCCTCTTTTCTCTTGGGTTCCATTCCCACAGTATTTTCCGCGATACTGGCTCGCGCATGGGCAAATTCTCCACAAAATCTACAAAAAATCTGCACAGCGGCTCCAAATGGATTTTATATGATATAGGCATCCCAAATTTGGAAAGGATGGTACCCTTCATGCGGATTTCCATTGAACAACTGAACATGACCTACCATACAGGGAAGCAGGCCCTGCGGGATGTAAACCTCACACTGGAAAGCCCCAATTTGATCGGTCTGTTAGGACCGAACGGCGCGGGAAAATCCACCCTAATGAAACTCTTGGTGGCGGGCTTGCTGCCCACCAGCGGGAATATTTCAGTGGATGGGACGCCTCTTCACCGGTGTGAAAAAGCATTAAAAGCCAAACTTGGCTATCTCCCGCAGTCCTTCGGCCTGTATGACGAGCTAACCGTTTGGCAATTTCTCGACTATATGGCGGCATTAAAAGGGCTCCGAAACAGCCGGGCAGCCATTGACCGGGCAATGGAAGCAGCCAACCTGACGGAAAAGCGCAAGGCCCGCATTCGAACGCTCTCCGGAGGGCAACGCCAACGGGTTGGCATCGCGCAGGCGCTTCTGGGAGAGCCCGAATTTTTGATTCTCGATGAACCCACCGTCGGCCTGGACCCGGAAGAACGCATCCATTTCCGCAACTTTTTCTCCCAAACTGCGCAAGATAAGATCGTACTTTTATCCACACATATCATTGAGGATGTCCAGTCGGTATGCAACCAGTTGATTGTCATTCACCACGGAACCATTCTCTTCACAGGGACGCCGGAAGCGCTTATTGCCTCTGCACAAGGACACGTGGGTGTATTTCTGGAAAGTGAAGAGAGCTTGGCAAACCACGATTTGCAGATTACCTCCCGCGTCAACACCGCCAAGGGGGTTGCATGCCGGGGTGTAGCGGAAAAGCTGCCGCCGTTTGCTGAGCCGGTCGAACCCAGCCTGGAGGATGCCTATCTATACTGGATTGCAGGGGAGGGGGCTGCACAATGAAGGGATGGTCTCTCTTCCGCGTAGAGGTAGCACGGCTGTTCCGGGATCGACTGACTTGGTTGGCGCTCGCTGTCTCCGTGTTATCCCCAGCCGCCGGGCTGTGGCTCTACCGGCCTTTGTTTTCCTCTTCCGCCGCAACTTCCTATGCCACCTCTTTGACAGGAGCTTACCTGGGGAACCCCGCCCTGGCTGGCGCAATCGGAAGCGCTGTCGCCTTTGCTCTGCTCACCGCCTGGGAATGCAGCCGCGGACACCGCTCCCACGTGGACATCCTTACAGACGCCATGATTTCCCCTCTACAGGCGGGCTTTTGCCGCATCGGCGCATTGCTCCTCGCAGCAGTAGCTGCACAGGCGCTCACACTGACCGTCTGGTTGCCATTCACCGCCGCTCAAATCGGTTCGGTGTTCCACGGGTGGTTGTACGTGGCGGGTTACCTGACCTTTATGTTGCCGGCTGCTCTGTGCGCAGTTCTCTTTACCGCTTCAGCCTATCAAATCACGCGGCGGCTTGACCTTACCCTGGTTCTGTTTGCTGCATTCGCCCTCTTGAGTTTGACCGCCTGGAAGGAAAACTGGCTGTTGCGCTGGCTGAACCCTGCGGTCAATTCGATGTCGGACGACTTTGGCAACGTCCGGCTTTTGCGGTCCGTTCTGTACAACCGGCTTTTCTGGCTCCTTCTGCTGTGTGGGCTCTGCGCGCTGTCCTTTCTCTGTGTCCGGCGCTACGGGAAAGGAATCTTCGGCTCTGCCGCTCGGAACCTCCGCAAGGTATACCTGCCGCTGCTGGTGGTTACGTCCCTGCTCTCCGGCTATGCCGTCTATACATATCAGCCGTTTTTGGACCACAGCAAAGCGGAAATAGACATGGATTCCTACTACAATATCACATACAACGAGTCGGTATTTTCCAACGCCATTCACGTTGATGCCCGGCCCAACCTCTCCACCGGATGTTTTTACGGTACAGCGGTATATTCCCTGCATAACATCAGCGGGGAACCGCAGACCATCTCCTTCCAAACAAATCCGGGGTATCAGGTTCAATCGGCAACTGTAAACGAAGTGCCGGTAACCTTCCGGGATCTTGAGGACGACGACCAGAATACCAAAACGATTGAGGTCGATCTTCCCGCAGTGGAGACAATGGAGCTGGTCATCGAGTACGGCGGCTTTCCACAGGAGTGGAACCTGCTGGAATTATCCCAAGGGGCCCTCGAGATCAGCCGCGATTATATCTATCTGGCCAATCAGGATTTTTCCCCCATGCCAAAGGACTTTGTCTGGGAGACGGAGGAACAACCGCCCTTTACAGCGGAGATCGACCTACCGGCCGGTATGACGCCGGTGTTGTTTGCAGAGGGAACGGTCGAACAGATGGGAAAAAATCCAGACGGCAGCTATCATTGGAAATTGATCGACCGCGGTCAGAATATCATCCTTTACGCCGGAGACTATATCTCGCATCACATTGACGCTGCAGGGATTGATGTAGAATTCTTTTACAGCGCAAAACACAAACAAGTGATGGAGGAATGTAATGTGGACAGCGTTGTAAAGCAGGTGTTTGACTATTGCACCGAGCACTATGGCCCGCTCTCCTTCTACGGGGATTCCTCTATGAAGTTGATCGAGATCGGCATGGTCGGCGGCGGTTACGCCGCAAATGGCGCCAGCGCGATGGGGGAGGACAGCTTTAACGAACAAGGCCTGAAAGACCCGCTTAAGGGTGCCGGGGGCAGTGAGGTTCTCGCCCATGAGATCGTCCATCAGTGGTGGGGGCTTGGAAATATGTTCGATTCACAGGACGCCTCTGATCCCTGGTCTGCAGAAGGGCTGACCGTCTACACCACCTATCGGATGATGAAGGAACAGTACGGAGACGCCTATGCGAAAAAGAACTATGTGGACGTCTGGCAAGAGCAGGTGGACGACTACTATCAAAACTTTTATGTCCGCCACCCCGAATATCTGGAGCAGCTGCCGGAGCAGTACCGCGCAGACATTGCCAACAGCCTCTCTCAGGTGCGGCAGTACTGTGAAATGCCTCTGAAAATCCTGAAAGCAGAGCAGCTGGTCGGTGGGGAAGAGGCGATGGATGCCATTCTCGCCAAGCTCTTTACCCGGCAACTTGATCCCACCTATCCCTACCTTACCTATCAAGACTTTCTGAGCGCCTGCGCTCTGACAGAGGAGGATTTGAACCTTGCGTAAGATCTTTCGATATGAGCTGCGGCGAGCCGTATGCAATAAATTTTTCCTGGGCCTTCTGGTGGTGAGCCTCTATTTCGGATGGCAGACACTAAACAGTGAAGTCATCAAAGGCATTGCTCACACCGCGCCGTTTTCTCCGTGGAGTTTTGGCTATTATTCGGCACAGGTTTTGCCCCTGTTGTCCGTGGCACTGCTCTTTTTTCTCTGGGGGATTTTTTCAAAGGAGGCCCGCCGGGTCAAACCCCTGACCGACGCAACCCCCGTGAATGCTGGAAATTATCTCATGGGGAAATGTGCTGCTGTAGGGGCGGCCTGGCTGTTGTTGGCCGTGTGTGTCTGTGCACTGGGGATGGGCTTTTTGGCCACACTGTTCGGGGCGGTTGTCTCCATTGGAGAACTGCTCATCCCCGTTCTGGTTTCTCTGCTTCCGGCATTTGTCTTTGTCCTGGGGCTGGGCATGGCAGCCGGCCATATCCACCCGGCCCTGATTCTGGTATTGATGCCCGTGATGTTGTCTATCAATCTGTTGCCGCTTCCCGCAGAGTGGGGGTTGTTTGGGGCTACATGGTTTTCCGAATATCCACTGACCCTTGAAACGTTGGACCCTGCATTTGCTCTGCCCGCCTCTGTTTGGGGCATAAAGACCATCTTTCTGCTTGTAGGAATGGGATTGATCGCTCTTACCATCCGTCTGGAAACCAAATCGTCATAAAGAGCCGAGGATGCAGACAGGAGCATTCCTCCGTTCCCAATGGCCGATTTACGGTTCTCCAAAGGGGCACATCCTGCCAACGTCATTTTTTAATTCCCAGGTACATGTTATTGCTTTTTTGTAACCTTTTGATACGTAAAACGCCCTCTGGCTAAAAAGCCGGAGGGCGTTTTACGTATCAAAAAGAGGAGGTCATCCAACACATTTTTACAGGGTTCCAACCCACGGGCTAAAGCCTGCTCTAGGGTGGATTCGTAATAAGTACCTCCATTACAGTGGTTATTGTAGTGGTATTTTTTGCCGGTTCTGGTGACGTAAATCGTATGTCCCTGCTTGGACGCGGACGTCTCCGTGCTTGTCTGCGGCTCCGGAGCGACAGCCGCGGCAGGAAGCGGTTCCCCTACGGTAATAACACAGTGTTTGACAGGCTCTTGACCAGGTAAGGTCGTATAGATGGCAGAAGCCTCACCGGGCTTTCCGACCGCCCACACCTGGAACCGATACTCGTCTTCGCCGTTGGCATTTTTTAGCTTTTTACAGTTGCCGGTCTTCAGAACGCTGCCATTTCCGGCCGCAATCTGTGGGTCCTCATGCGAACCATGTACCGTAAACTTAAACCAGTAGTAGTCCCCCTGCGCTTTTGTAAAATTGATCGTGGTATCGCTTTCCACATAGGGCTCTGCCGCAGCAAAGGCCATAGGAAATGACGAAAAGAGCAGGGCGAAGGACAGCAAAAGCGCAATCCACGGCGTACATTTCTTTCTCACAGGAATTCCCTCCCATATACTGGTGTATTTTTGCGTTCATTTTATTAAAGCAATATGCCGATAAAATACACCCGTATTTTTTCAAAAATGCCGATATTCTCTTTTAAATGACCTCTTTCCAATAAAATTCAGGAGAATATATTTGACATTTTTCTTATTTTAAATTTTATCATATTTTCAGAAGAATACAATCGACAAATCATACAAAGAAAATACATCCTTTTTGTCTTAGAAAACTTCCTTTATTTTCTCTGCAAAGAACGCCTTTTTCGAAAAGCTCTGTTTGAGAAATTGTCAGAGTGATTTCTGTGTTCCTATTACATGTTTCTGTCTAAAAAGTTCCGCGACCGTATTGGAACGACTTCCACGTCTTGGGGATCACCGGTAAAAAAATTGCTATTTCTGTCCAGGAGAGGTAAAATAAAGGTATGTTATAGAAAAGGATTTGGTCTTATGCGAAAACTCGCACGCTTCCTGAAGAAATACCGGCTTCAAGTAATTTTGGGGCCGGTCTTCAAATTGACGGAAGCCATCTTTGAATTGATCGTACCGATCGTCACTGCACAGATTATCGACAACGGCGTCCGTACAGGGGACGTGAACTACGTTTGGCGCATGGGAGGCGTCATGCTGCTGTTAGGGGTTGTCGGTCTGTGTTGCGCGCTGGTCTGCCAAAAAATGGCCTCCATCGCCTCCCAGGGTTTCGGCACGGTCCTGCGCAATGAAATGTACCGCCACATCAATACATTCTCCCACAAAGAGATCGATCGCTTCGGCACCCCTTCGTTGATTACACGCATCACCAACGATGTCAACCAGCTGCAATACGCAGTCGCCATGCTCATCCGCCTGGTGATTCGTGCGCCATTTCTGGCCATTGGCGCCATTGTAATGGCCATGTTGTTGGATTTTCCACTCGCTATTATCTTTTTAGTGGCGACCCCGCTGATCGGGTTGGTGCTCTATCTGGTGATGAGCCGTTCGGTCCCATATTTCCGGGTCATGCAGAAAAAACTCGACCGTATCTCACTGATCTCCCGTGAGGGGCTGAGCGGGGCGCGCGTAATCCGCGCTTTTTCCAAACAGGAGCACGAAGAATCTCGATTCCGCGCGGCTGCAAACGACCAGACAGATACCGCCATCCGGGTAGGAAAGCTCTCTGCATTGCTCAATCCACTCACATATCTGATTATGAACTTTGCTGTGATTGCCATTGTCTGGTTTGGGGGCATGCGCGTGACCTCCGGAGGGATGACCCAAGGAGAAGTAATCGCCTTTGTCAATTACATGTCGCAAACCCTGCTCGCCTTGATCGTGGTGGCCAACCTGGTGGTGACTTTTACCAAAGCAGCTGCTTCTGCGGGGCGTGTCAATGAGGTGTTAGAGACAGAAACCTCCGTTCCCGAAACAGCCAAATCAGCTGTTCTAACCAAGGAGGGCGCCCCAAAGATTACATTTTCTCACGCAAGCTTCTCCTACAGCGGCGATGGCGGAACAGATGGCGAAAAATTCGCCGTAAAGGATTTGAACTTTACGGTTAAGGCCGGAGAAACCCTGGGAATTATCGGTGGTACTGGTTCTGGCAAATCGACACTGGTCAGCTTAATTCCCCGTTTTTACGATGTTACAGAGGGTTCCGTCTATATAGAGGGGATCGATGTAAAGGAATATCCCTTTTCACAACTGCGAAGTAAGATCGGAATGGTTCCACAGTTAGCAGAGCTCTTTTCCGGTACCATCGCCAGCAATTTGCGCTGGGGTAACGCACAGGCCACCGAGCAGGATCTAGAAGATGCCCTGCGTATTGCCCAGGCAAAGGAATTTGTGGACCGCCTTCCGCAGGGCCTAGACAGCCCTGTCAGTCAAGGAGGTAAAAACTTCTCCGGCGGGCAGAAGCAACGCCTCACCATCGCCCGCGCCCTTGCTGGAAGGCCTGAGATTCTCATTTTGGATGACAGCGCCAGTGCATTGGATTTTGCAACAGACGCCGCTTTGCGCCGGGCACTCAAAGATGAAACACGGGGGATGACCGTCCTAATGGTCTCACAGCGTGTGAGCACCGTGAAGGCGGCAGACCGCATCCTGGTCCTGGACGACGGAGCCATGGCGGGCCTGGGTACCCATGACCAACTTATGGAAAGCTGTGAAGTCTACCGAGAGATCTGTCTGTCCCAGCTGAGCAAAGAGGAGGCGGAACGCAAATGAAGAAGAAATCGGGTATGAATCGTTCGGTCCTGAAACGCCTTCTGCGTTATGCCAAGCCACATGCGGCGTTTCTCCTTCTGGCGTTGGTAAGCGCCATCATCAGCGTATCCCTGACGCTTTACGGCCCCATCCTGGTTGGGCGTGCAGTCGATTTCGTAATCGGTCCGGATCAGGTGGATTTTGCCGCCATGCTGCCAATTCTCTTTACCTTAGCAGTCACTATCGTGGTGAGTGCAGCTTTCCAATGGCTGATGACCTATTGTACCAACCGCGTCAGTTACAAGACGGTCCGCGACCTGCGCATTCAGACCTACGAGAAAATCAACACCCTGCCGTTAAAATACATCGATGGCCATGCACACGGCGACCTCATCAGCCGCATTGTCAACGATGTGGATCAAGTATCCGATGGGTTGCTGCAAGGCATCACGCAGCTTTTTACAGGGATTGTGACAATCGTCGGTACCTTGCTGTTTATGCTGACCATTAGCCCTGTCATTACTGTTGTGGTGGTATTGGTGACCCCGCTCTCGCTGTTTGTCGCCGCGTTTATTGCGCGGTTGACTCATCGGCAGTTCGTCGAACAGCAGGCGACACAGGGGGAGCTGTCCGGTTTTGTCGAGGAGATGATCGGCGGCCAAAAGACTGTAAAGACCTTCCATTATGAGAAGCGGGCGGAGCAACAGTTTGAAGAGATCAATGGACGCCTTTACAACTGTGGGGTCAAAGCGCAGTTTTATTCCTCTCTAAGCAACCCCAGCACGCGCTTTGTCAACAATATGGTGTATACAGCCGTAGCGGCCTTCGGCGCGGTCTGTGCCATCACAGGATGGCCGGCGCCACTGACCATCGGTCAGATCACCAGTTTCCTTTCCTATGCCAACCAGTACACAAAACCCTTTAATGAAGTGACCGGCGTACTCACCCAGATACAGACCGCCTTTGCCTCCGCCGAGCGCCTATTTGCCGTACTGGACGAGGCTTCTGAACGGCCAGACAGCCGGGATGCGGCTGTATTGGAGCACTGTGAGGGCGATGTAGCGGTGGAACATCTCTTTTTCTCCTACGATCCCGCACGGAAACTGATCGAGGACATGAATATCGCTGCGCATAAGGGCAGCCGGATTGCAATTGTCGGTCCAACCGGTTGCGGAAAAACGACGATCATCAATCTCTTGATGCGGTTTTACGATGCGGATCGCGGATCGATCACAGTGGATGGTCACAACATCCAATCGGTCACGCGCAGCAGCCTGCGCCGGCAATATGGAATGGTGCTTCAAGAAAGCTGGCTGTTTTCTGGGACCGTTCGGGAAAACATCTCCTATGGACGGGAGGATGCCAGCATGGAAGAGGTAATCGCGGCCGCTAAAAAAGCGCACGCGCACTCCTTCATCATGCGTCTACCACAGGGCTACGACACCGTGATCTCTGAGGACGGCGGAAATCTTTCACAGGGACAGCGGCAGTTGCTCTGCATTGCGCGCGTGATGTTGGTCGACCCGCCCATGCTGATCCTCGACGAGGCGACCAGCAGCATCGATACCCGTACCGAATGGAAAATTCAGACGGCATTTGAGGACATGATGCGCGGACGGACCAGCTTCATCGTGGCGCATCGCCTGTCCACCATCAAGGGGGCAGACCTGATTCTCGTGATGAATCAGGGACATATTGTAGAGCAGGGAACCCATGAAACACTTCTGGCCAAAGGCGGATTCTACGCCAACCTTTACAATAGCCAGTTTGCAGTCAGCTAAACAGGCGAAGAGCAGAAAAGAGCGACAAAGCGTAAAGAGCCCGTTCAAAAAAGTATTTTTTCCGGTTGTTTCCAACAAAATTTTGTGTTCTAACGCGAACACAGTCGTCGCATGGCGCAAATAGGCAAAAAATGCCCAACGAAAATTGCATTTTTCGCGTTGATGCGCTATAATAATTGCGGTTGTTTCTCATATCATTTCAAGGGAGGACATTATGAATACAGCAGAAAAGAAAGACCTGCAAATTGCTGCCTGTAAAATCCGTATGGGCGCGATTGAGGGAGTATACCATGCAAAATCCGGACATCCCGGCGGCTCTCTCTCCGCGGCAGACGTGCTGACCTATCTCTATTTTAAGGAGATGCACGTAGATCCCGCCCATCCGGCAGACGAAAACCGGGACCGTTTTGTGCTCTCTAAGGGGCATTGCTGTCCGGCTCTGTACGCGACATTGGCACTCAAAGGGTATTTCCCCATGGAAGAGCTGCAAAAACTGCGCCATATTGGCGCGATGTTACAGGGGCATCCCAACATGTTGGACACTCCCGGCATTGATATGAGCACGGGCTCTTTGGGACAGGGCGTTTCCGCAGCCTGCGGTATGGCGTTGGCAGCCAAGCTCAGTGGTAAAGACTATCGTGTCTATTCCATGCTGGGCGACGGTGAGATTGAAGAGGGTCAGGTTTGGGAAGCAGCGATGTTTGCTTCTCACAAAAGCTGGACAACCTCTGTCTGATCGTGGACAACAATGACTTGCAGATCGACGGAACCCTGGACGAAGTTTGCAGCCCGTATCCGATCGACGAGAAATTCCGTGCCTTTGGCTTTGACACTGTGGTGATCGACGGCCACGACTTTGATGCGATGGAAGCGGCATTTGCGCACGTCAAAGAGGTGAAGGGGAAGCCCTGTGTCATCATCGCCAAAACTGTGAAGGGGAAGGGTGTCTCCTTCATGGAAAACCAGGTGGGTTGGCACGGTACCGCCCCCAATAAAGAGCAGTATGAAGTTGCTATGCAGGACTTGAAACAGGCGCTTGCGGCATTGGAGGTGGAATAAATGGCAGAGGTAATCAAAAAAGCGACAAGAGATGGCTATGGCGAAGCCTTGGTCGAGCTGATGGATGAATATCCGAACCTGGTGGTTCTCGATGCGGACTTGGCCGCAGCTACAAAATCCGGTATGTTTAAAAAGGCGCATCCAGAGCGCTTTTTCGACTGCGGTATCGCAGAAGGGAATATGATGGGTGTTGCAGCTGGATTGGCAGCTGCTGGCATGCTTCCATTTGCAAGTTCGTTTGCCATGTTCGCCACCGGACGTGCCTATGAGCAGGTGCGCAATTCAATTGGCTATCCGCATCTGAACGTCAAAATTGGCGGTTCTCATGCGGGAATCTCTGTCGGCGAGGACGGTGCAACTCATCAGTGCTGTGAGGACATTGCACTGATGCGCACGATTCCAGGAATGACGGTTGTCAATCCGGCCGACTATTACGAGATGAAAGCCGCGGTCAAAGCGATTGCCGCTTACAACGGCCCGGTTTATGTCCGTTTGGGCCGTTTGGCGATTGAAACAATCAACGATGAGCGTTATCAATTTGAACTTGGCAAGGGTATAACCATGCGCGACGGCAAAGACATCACCATTGTTGCGACAGGCCTTATGGTAGGGGAGTCCCTCAAGGCGGCTGAACAGCTTGCAGAAGCAGGGATTGATGCACGTGTCATCAATATCCATACGATCAAGCCGATCGATGCGGAACTTTGCAAAAGGCGGCCAAGGAAACCGGCCGTATTGTAACGGCCGAGGAGCACAGCATTATCGGCGGTCTTGGTGATGCCGTATGCGAGGCAATCCGAGAGAATCCGGTTCCCGTAACCAAAATTGGCGTGAACGATTGCTTTGGTTACTCTGGTCCGGCGGTTGATCTGCTCAAAGATTTTGGTCTGTGTGCCGATCACGTGGTAGAGGTCGTCAAAGAAGTTCTGAAAAAATAATTGTAAGAAATCTTTTACAATGGCGTTTCAAAGGAGAGGGAAGTGTCTTTATCATTTTACAGCCTTCTCTTCGATGTTATTTCCCCGATACGGCGTTTCTTCGCCGGTATCGGGGATTTTTGGATTATTGGCAGAGAAGAAAAGGCGCTTCTTTGGATGGGAACTTTTTCAATGTTTCTTCTATCCTGCCAATCATTTGTCGGTTCTGCTCTATATATGCGCCATTGTAGTATAGAAATGGAGAAAAAGGGCCTCTTTGGCAGAACATGCTTTCCCATTAAACATTCGCTTCCTTAAAGAAAGGAAAAGGAAATCGTAAAAATATGTCAAAGAATGTTGGGAGTATCGAACGCCCTTTCATCTACCCACCAAAGAATCCCTTTCTCTTGCGCAAAAATTGCAAGCGCCACAAAACAATATCCATATAAAAAACGTGCAGAAAGCGGATTCTACCGCTTTCTGCACGCTTAATTTTTGTTCTATCCGATATTTTGTATTCGGCCTTTAGATACTGTATGCAGGCCAAGAATTCCATGAAAAATTGAACTCTCTCCGCACCATCCTTGTCAAAAGGAAGATCCGTAAACCTACACAACCATTTATTTGCGCACTTCAAATTTGTATGTAGTGGTGTGCTGATATACTTCTCCAGGACGGAGAACTGCGCTGGGGAAGTTTTCATGATGGGGGGCATCCGGGAAAAACTGTGTCTCCAGGCAAAGCGCATGATGGGCTTGCAGGGGAATCCCACCGTTGGCAACGACACCTTCGGAGAAACCATTCGCCGTATAGAGCTGCATTCCCGGCATATCGGTAAACACCAACATCACACGTCCGGTGGATTGGTCGTATACTTCCGCGGCTTTCTTCCTCCCAGGCTCGCCTGCCAAAACAAAGTTGTGGTCATAACCGTTGCATTTGCGCAGGAAAGGGTCAGCAGCACGAATATCCTGCCCAATGGTCTTGGCCGTTCGGAAGTCCGCCGGTGTTCCTGCGACCGGAGTAAACTCTCCTGTGGGAACTAAATCTTGTCCTGCCGCTGTAAAGTGGTCCGCATAGATCTGCAATTCGTGCGAAAGAATATCGCGTGCCGGGTCCCCTGTCAAATTAAAAAAGCTGTGGTTTGTCAGATTTACCAACGTAGAAGCATCGGTTTTCGCCTTGTAATCGATTACCAACGCATTATCCGTTGTTAATGTATAACAGATTGACACGTCCAGGTTTCCAGGGAATCCCTCTTCGCCATCGATACTGCGATATGCAAAAGTGATGGAAGGGGCCTCATCATCGTTGTTGCTACATTTTAAACGCCATACCTTTTGATGGAATCCTTGAAAGCCGCCGTGCAGTGTATTCCCATTCTCATTTTGACTGAAGGAGTAGGGGGTACCGTCGATTTCGGCTGTTCCGCCGCCTATTCGATTAGCGTAGCGCCCGACAGCTGCGCCGAGAAAATCCCCATCCGCCAGATATTCCTCCAAAGTGTCATGGCCCAACACAACATTTCCAAACGTTCCTTTGCGGTCCGGCACTTGAATACTGACCACGCGCGCACCGTATTCCATCGCTTGGATACAGGCACCATTGGTATTCTTTAGGGTATATAAGTGGATCTTCGTCCCATCCGGCATTGTACCAAATGTTTTTTGTTCTATGCTCATAGCCGATTCCTCTCAATAAAATATCAATCTGCCAAATAAAGAAAATTATTTCCCCAACAGTGCTGCACCGATGATTCCTGCATCGTTCCCCAGCTGTGCCTTGCAGATTTTGGTACGTACTTTTGCGCCGCCGTACTGCTCGCGATCCACATATTCCCGCACCGGCGCCAACAGAGTTTCACCCTCATTACAAATGCCGCCGCCGACACACAGAATATCGGGCTGTAGGGTATTCACACAGTTAGCCAATCCGCAGCCGAGATACGCGATGTATTCGTCAACAATCTTCTTTCCAACCGGATCACCAGCCCGCATTGCGTCAAACGCCGTACGGCCACTCACATGATCGAGATTGCCATCAACAAGCTTCCATATGGGGCTTTCCTTATCCGGATGTGCCAACATAGCCTCCTTCGTGCTGAGAATCAGACCCGTAGCGGAGGAATAACATTCCCAACATCCGTCACGCCCGCAGGAGCAGTGACGTCCGTTAAACACAATAACCGTATGTCCCATCTCGCCGGCACAATAATTGGAACCGGAATAGATTTTTCCATCAACAATAATGCCGCTGCCCACGCCTGTTCCAAGAGTAATCGCAAGAGCATTGCGCGCACCCTTTAAAGCACCAGCCTGGTATTCACCATATGCAGCCGCATTCGCATCGTTTTCAACGATAACCTCTTTTTCATGCGCTCCTGCAACATCCGGCGCAACTCAAAGTTATTAAAGTACAGGTTATTGGAAAATTCCACCACACCCAGATCGCGGTTGACCGTACCGGGTGTGCCAATCCCTACCCACGGGATGTCATCGATCGTGACGCCAGCGTCCTCCAATGCAGCGAAGGCTGTTACCGCAAGCTGTTCGCACATCTCTTCTGAAGAACAGGGAACGCGTGTTTTATTCTTCCCCCGTCCAATAATCTGATAATGTTCATCCACTACTCCCACAGCGATATTCGTTCCGCCGAGGTCAATGCCAAGATAGTATGCCATTTTCATGTCCTCCTTGTGTTTTTATACTGGATGAGGGCCCGGCTCCACAGCTGCTTTGGTACAGTGGAAAAGGAGGAACGGCACACAATGTTCAAGTTCTTCCTCAATAGGCAATTGCCCAAATTTCCGATGTCTCTCTCGCCGTGTGCAGATACTGGCAGAACTCCCTCTTCATCCGAACCTCTTTGTGCCCGCACACGTAAAAATATCTGGATTTACTTTTTCCCTCTGTACCGGTTCTCCAAAAGCCAGAACGTTCGCCACCACACGCGCACCTCTGGAACTACAACAAGCTGCTGTCCTCACTCCGATCGGACCAATTTCTTCTTCACGCCATTATGACTACTTCCAAACCTTTGGAGATACAGCCCCATGGACGGTCTCATTCCCATGCAAGTCATGTTAAATTATATCTTAATCTATTATAACATTTTTTGGATAAATTGTAAAGCAGCATCCTGCTTTTTTTCTATGGTTTCTGCAAATAATGAAGTGGAGAAACAAATCGCTGGATTTGTCCTATTTGGAGATTTATGGTATAATAATCTCACGCCGAAACGGAGACCGATGTCGCAAAATGCGAATGAAGTACATCATTCTTTTGAAAATCAACACATCCGTTTTGAGTTTGAGCCAAAGAATCCATTATCCTCTTTTCTATATGATATAATAGAAATACAATTCTGTAAAGAGAACAAAAAGGAAAGTTGGAGCATTTGTTATGAACTATGAAGAGCTGCCAAAAAGTATGCAGGAGGATGCTATTAGGCCTTATTGGGAACTCCTCCAAAAAAGCGTGTCTCCCTGTTTTTCAAGCGCCTTTTGGACATGATCGCCTCTTTTGTGATGTTGGTTATCCTTTCTCCTTTTCTGTTGCTTTTGGCGCTTGCTGTTAAATTCGATTCCAAGGGGCCTGTTTTTTACCGGCAAGTCCGTGTGGGACGCTACAATCAGGATTTCAAAATTTTTAAATTTCGTACAATGGTTCAAAATGCGGATCAGATCGGTCCTGCTGTCACAACGGGAGAAGACCCGCGTATCACGCGTGTTGGAAGATTTATTCGTCGGCTCCGGTTGGACGAGTTTTCCCAACTGTTGAATGTTCTCAACGGTACGATGAGCCTGGTAGGACCGCGGCCAGAGGTGCGCAAATACGTCGATCTCTATACACCGGAGCAGATGGCTACCTTATTGGTCCGCCCGGGGATTACTGCGCCTTCGAGTATCGCGTTTAAGGATGAGGACAAGCTCCTTGACGCGGCTGACGATCCGGAACGGGTCTATGTAGAACAGATTTTACCGCCAAAAATGGAGCTAAACCTGGAATATTTGGAGCATATCTCTCCTCTCTATGATTTGTCTGTAATCTTCCAGACAGCGGCCGCGGTATTTTTGTCAGGAGGAAAAGAGAATGCGCAATGAGTTTTCTCGTTCCCAGATTTTATTGGGTACACGCAGCATGGAGCGACTGCGGAACAGCCGGGTAGCCGTTTTTGGCCTCGGCGGTGTAGGCAGTTTTGCTGCGGAAGCACTCGTTCGAACCGGCGTCGGCCACCTGCTGTTGATCGACAATGACACCGTGAGTTTAACCAATCTTAACCGGCAGATTCTCGCTGACCATTCCACCATTGGAAAACAGAAAGTTGACGTGATGAGGGAACGCGCCCAACGCATCCATCCGGCAGTGGATGTTCAAACCTTTCCGTTGTTTTATCTTCCCGACACGCCCAGTGACTTTTTAAACGATTGTGACTATATTATCGACGCTATCGACACGGTATCTGCAAAATTGGCGCTGGTGCAGGTAGCGCAAGAGAAGGGGATCCCCATCATCAGCAGTATGGGGACGGGGAACAAACTCGATCCCACCCGCTTTGAAGTGGCAGACATCTATCAGACCTCGGTATGTCCCCTATGCCGGGTCATGCGCCGTGAACTGAAAAAAACGCGGAATTTCATCTTTGAAAGTTGTGTATTCCAAAGAAGAGCCTGTACCGCGTGAAGAGAATCCAGAACTCCAAGATGCATTTCCGCGCCGGCAAACACCAGGAAGCGTGGCGTTCGTCCCACCGGTCGCCGGGTTTATTCTCGCTGGGGAGGTCATTAAAGATTTGACCGATGGACTTCGCCCGAGCCCCGAATGGGCGTCTCATTCATAAATTGCTCGGGATTGGGAAACCTATCCGCGAGGTGATTGACGATGAAAGATCGAAAAAAACAAGCAGCCAAGCCCCAACCTACCACCGGACAGTCCCAAGCCGAGATACGAGCCGAACAGGCTGCGTGCGCGCTTCCGGACATGAACAAAGGAAGCATCCCATCGGACGTCAGCGGCAGCTATACCGGCACGCCGACGGACGATCTTTATCCCGTCCAGGATGCAGACGACCTGTAACTCGATAAAGCCGGGAGTAGCCAATAGGAAATGCATTTGAAACATCCTTGATAACCTGTTATACGCGCCTGCATTTCCGAATAGGGAAATGCAGCATACTGTCTATTCTATTATAAAGTTAAAAACGGTTGTGTGCTTTCTATGGACCGCACACAACCGTTTTTCTTTTTAAAGATTGTCACCCTTAAATGCCACTCAATCCTCCGCATTGCGCATAATGATGCGTTCAATAACATGTAACACTACACTCATCATGCAGATGGCAAAGAGCAACAATGGCACCAAAACCACGACCATGGGGACCGTAAGATCGACCAGGGAGAACAGCGGCTGGAAAAATAGCATTGCCATAATAAAACCAACCACCATCAGGGTATACAGCGCAGACCGCAACAGATTAAATGGAACACAAACCTTTAATAGAGTGAGAAGTCCTGTAAATCCAGTTAAAATGACCGCCAAGGTGGAAATTTGTTCGTTGGGCAGGTGGAGGAACAGCGAAACTGCCACCAACAATAGAATGTTGGTAATCATCGTCAAAGCACCCGGCAAGGATTTCCGTATGATATTGACCAAGAATTTCCCGCGGATACGGTCTTTGTTTGGTTCCAAGGCCAGGATAAAGGAAGGAATCCCAATCGTAAAGGTATTGATAAGCGTAAATTGAATGGGTTGGAACGGGTAGTCACATTGCAGGAAGATAAAGCAAACCGCGATAATGGTGGAGAAAATGGATTTCACCAGGAATAGGGAGGAGGAACGTTGCAAATTATTGATGGAACGCCGCCCTTCCTGAACAATGCGCGGCATGCTGGCAAAATTGGAGTCCAATAGCACCAACTGCGAAACTGCACGAGCAGCGTCGCTGCCAGAAGCCATCGCAATACTGCAATCGCTCTCCTTAAGGCTAATACGTCGTTTACTCCATCGCCTGTCATGGCAACTGTATGCTTTTGTTCCTTAAGCGCCTTGACCAGATCGAGTTTTTGTTGGGGCGTCACACGCCCAAATACGGTGTATTCCTCCACGGCTTTCTGAATATCTTCATAGGTTTTCAGGTTGGTCGCATCGACAAACCGATCTGCGTTTTGCAAACCTGCACGTTTGGCGATGTTGGCCACCGTCACTGCATTGTCACCGGAAATCACCTTGATTTCTACCCCTTGGTCGGCAAAGTATTCCAGCGTTTCTCGCGCGTTATCGCGGATTTTATCGCTCAACAGGAGCAAAGCCAAAGGGGAGAGCTCCTTAGGGAGCCCCTTATCCTGAAAAGGGTTTTGGGAATAGGCCAATAACAATACGCGCTGCCCTTGCGAAGAGTACTGTTCCACCTTCTCACGCAGGGGTTCAAAGCGGTCCCGCATCACAAACTCTGCTGCGCCGATGACAAAGGTTCCAATGTTTGCAAAGCTGGCGCCACTCCATTTGCGCGCAGACGAGAAGGGCACTGAATCGACGCATATCCAATCTGGAACAACCAGGCCCAGTTGCTTCATGGCCATAGAGGTGGGATTTTCGTCATTTAAAGCATGGGTGACTGCTGCAATGGCATCCTCCACCTGAGGCTGTGGGATCGGGCAAAGCGGCTCGATTCCATCCACCTGCATCGTTCCCTCGGTGATCGTGCCGGTCTTGTCCAGACACAGAGTATCCACGCGAGCCAAGGTCTCGATGGAATAGAGATCCTGGACCAAGGCGTTATAACGGGAAAGCCGAATCACACTGACTGCTAATACGACGCTGGTGAGCAATACCAATCCCTCTGGAATCATCCCGATCAGCGCGGCAACCGTACTGACCACAGCCTGGGAAAATGGCTGTGCGGAAAGAACATACTGTTTGTAAAACAGCGCTGCGCCCACCGGAATGATGGCAAAACCGAGCAATTTGATAATTTTGTTGATGCTCGTCATGATCTCGGAATTGGGCTTTTTTAAATATTTGGCATGATTTGTAATTTGGGAAGCATAGTTCTCCGCCCCAACATGTTCCACACGAGCATGGCAGTCTCCGCTGACGATAAAACTTCCTGAAAAAAGAAGATCGCCCGGTTTTTTCACCACAGGGTCACTTTCGCCAGTCAGCAGAGATTCATTCACCTCGCACTCGCCAAATTGTACAATGCAGTCGGCGCAGACCTGATTCCCTGCAGAGAGGTGCAGGATGTCGTCCAAAACCAGCTCTTCCACCGGGAGGCCTTGTTCCTCTCCGCTGCGCACCACCCGCGCTTTAGGGGCTGCAATTAAGGACAACTTATCAATGGTCTTTTTGGCTCGAATTTCCTGAAAAGTGCCGATCAGCGTATTACAAATGACCACACCCATAAACAGCAGATTTTTATAGGACCCCACCAAAAAACCATACTTGCCAAAATGATATTTAAAATGTTAAAAGGCGTAATCAGATTCCCGCGGATAATCTGTCCAACTGTTTTAGTCTTGATTTCGCCCTCTCCGTTTGTCAGTCCCTGCTGTTGGCGCATCTGGACCTGCTGGGGATTGAGTCCCCGTGTATAGTCAGGTTCAAACCGCTCACAATATTTCTGATCCGATCGCTCAGCAGTGTCCACCGGCAGCTCTCTGTGTCTTTTCATAAAAACTCCTTTGGAACCAATTGGCATGGCTCTTCCATTCGATCTGTTAAAAATTTTGGCAGACTCATCCCCTCTTATACGGCATTCAAATGCACGCAATCATCATCAAACGGAAAAAAGAGGACAAAATCCCTATTTATTATACTATTGAACGTAAGAAATTGCTAGTTTCTGACGGAATTGTAAGAAACGTTAAAAAAGCGTTCATAAATTCAGCGCAATAGCTAAAAAACGCCGGAAACTGTGATTTGATTCAATAGAATATTCCTCTTGCTCAAAATAGAAAAGCTGTATATAATAAAGTACCGTATGAATGGGCATATCCGCGTTCTATTGTTCCGCCAATTGGACAGAAACTCTTATTTTTGCGTCCAGCTAGGGGTGGGACATCCTGTGGGAAAAGAACGATTTTTTAGAAAGGAGGAATGGTCTATCACTCAGACAATGGAATCTGTTTCGATTCGTTTGCAAGCGTGGGTCAAGCAATTGGATATAGATACCGCCGCGCCAATGGCGCTGGTGATCTCTTTGTTTTTTCCCTTTTATCTTTCTGTTGTCACGGTAAGCGCCATTGCAGTGATGACAATGGTCAACTATCGAATGCGGTCAAAAGCATTGGAATCTCCGTATTGTAAGGCACTGCTTGGGGCATTGATCGTACCTTTCTTCGTTTCAGCCGTGTATAACAATTATATGGGCATGCTTTACAGTATGCTTGTTTTGGCAGCTGTAATCTGTGCATTCTACCTGCGCAGCGTGATGACCGGTTCTCTATTCAACCGCATGATGGATGCAGCCTGTGTAGCAAGTATATTCTGCGCAGGACTTGCGTTTTGCAAAAAGCCGCATTGTTTTCTACAGCACCGGATTATCGGCCGACGTCGGTATTTTCCAATGCCAATTACTATGGTATGATGATCGAATTTTTAGTTCTGATCGCATTGTACCGCCTGTTTACCAATTCAAAAGAGCGTGTTTTTTACAGTGTTGTGATTGCTGTCAATTTGCTGGGGCTTTATTTCTGTGCAAGCATGTCTTCTTGTATGGGATTGCTCTGCGCAGTATTGGTGATGTTTTATCTCAAAAAGTATTATAAATGGATGGGACTATTCTTAGCACTGGCGGTCTTTGCCGCAGCTAGTAGCCTGTTATTTCCAATTCTTTTCCCACGCGTCGAAGCGATCGATACCACATTTGGACAACGCCTCTCTATTTGGGCGGCGGCCATTCAGGGGATTCAATCCCATCCTATCTTCGGGATGGGGCCTACGTCATATCAGATGATCTATCGTGTGTTTGATGGGTATCAGACGTATCATTGCCATAACTTGTTGTTGGATACCCTCTTGAATTATGGAATTATCGGGGCAGGGGCAATGGGGCTCTATATCTTCGTCCAGTGTAAAATATTATGGCTTCGGTTCCGAAACCATATCTGCAACGAAATGAACATTCTCTTGACGGCCGCTTTTGCTGCTGTGATTGCTCACGGTGTCACCGATGTGACGGTATATTGGATTCAAACTGGAATGTTGTTCTTGATTCTATTTTCTAGCACAGGAATCTGTGCAGACTATGTTGAAAGTAAGCTCCGTTTGCCAAAGTTGCTTCACATCCCAAGCTATCCAGCGAAAACACATACACATTCTGTGTATTGAATACCGGATTATAAAAAAGAGCTTCCTGGGGAACGAAAGATCCCCTAGGAAGCTTTTTATTATTATTTGTTTCCTATAAGCTAACTTCACGATCATTTAACCATAACGTCCTTAACGTCCTTATATGCATTTTAAAACAAAGCAGGCAAAAAGGACGTAATAAAATTAACTCTGAACTGTGTTTCGGCGCTTTTTGGGAATGCAATCCCCTTATAGAAGTCCATCCGCTGTCTCTTTTAACTGGTCAAAAAACGGCTGATGTGCTGACCGTCATTTACCGCATGTGAAAATTCTGCACCAACCGGCAGAAGGAAACGGTCTCCTTGGCGAGTAAGCTTTCCAAAAAGAACAAAAGGAACAAAATCTTCTTTGGGTTCTCCTCCAAAGCAAAAACCGGTAAATGGTACATTTGGAGCAATTGAGACGCCAAAGATATTTTTGGGCATAGTTTCATCGCAAAGTAGACGTCCACAATGTTCAGCAACCTTGTAGTCCTGTTCAAACGTATGGTAAAATGTCAGAAAGTCTGGGGAATACGCAGAATATTTCATGGAAAAAAGTGTTGGATTGTCTACCCTAGGCACTGTGTAATACGGATGGAGTTCCTCCCAGATTCCAACACAGTGTTGCTCGTCATAAGCATATCGAAATTCAGGATATTGATTGACGACCTTAGCAGCACAATAAACTAGGGAAGGGTACAGGCGTAAACCCTTCTGCTTGATGTGACGATACAACTTTGTCATATCAAGCTGTTCGGTTATATAAATAGAGGAATTCTGAAAGAACTCCAAATATTCCTTTCTCTCCCATTGATCGTAAGGAATTCGTATAAAAGCCATAGTTCCCTCCCAATAAAGCTTTTGAATCTGAAAAATAGGTTTTCCATGACAACCAATAATAAAAAAGTCTGAACGCATTTATGCATTCAGACTCAATTGAATGGTGGACCTGAAGGGATTCGAACCCACGACCTCTCGGATGCGAACCGAACGCTCTCCCAGCTGAGCTACAGGCCCATTTTTCCGCTAAACGATTTCTTTTTAACGGCGAGATTTATTATAGCATGTTCTGCTGTATAATGCAAGTCCTCAGGCAAAATTTTTGACAAAATGTTGCCGCATTTTCTCAAGTCGACATTTTCATACGATTGGTTGCGACGATTGAGTGATGCTCGCAATTGGGCTGGTATGGGTTGCAGTGAGGTGTGGATTCCAGGCAAACATGGTACCGGCGTTACGCCCGTCTATGTCAATGTGATGAAGCTGTTGGAGTTGGCATTTCACGATGGTTATAATCCCTATACACGCAAGTGTCTGTGCCCGTCCAGGCTTTGATCTTTCAGCTTCCAACCGGGGATAAGGAAAAAGGTAATCCCAAATCTGGAAGGATTATGGTATAATATTAAATAATAAGGAAAGGCGCCAAAAGTTTACAACGACTCCCACAAGTACCGATCAAAGGATTTTTGATCCCTGATCGATACGCGCTGGCTTCTATTGAACGGAGGGACGATATGCCACTGCTAAAACGAATCCATTACAACGCACCTGTGATTTTAACTTTCTTTTTGTTCTCTCTAGCTGCACTGCTTCTCGGCGCAATGAGCAATGGCTGGGCAACACAAAGGCTCTTTTCCGTCTATCGTGCCCCCTTGACAGACCCTCTTAGTTATGTACGCCTAATTGGCCACGTCTTTGGCCATGCCAATTATGAGCATTTTGCTGGAAATATGCTTTTGTTTTTAGTTGTAGGGCCTCCGATGGAAGAGAAATATGGCAGTAAAATTCTTTTGTTAGGGATTCTGCTGACCGCGGGGATTTCTGGATTGTTGCAATGTGTCTTTTTCCCTTCTACAGCACTGTTGGGGGCAAGCGGCATTGTGTTCATGCTCATTATGCTCTCTTCATTGGCTGGCATGAAGGAAGGGCGAATTCCTCTAACCCTCATTCTAGTTGCGGTTCTATATCTTGGTCAAGAAGTCTATTCGGCTCTTTTTGTACAAGATCACGTAGCTCATTTTATGCATCTGGTGGGTGGCACTTGTGGTACTATTTTTGGGTTTATTATCGCTCAAAAGCGTCTCTGACAAAAGCGCTCCTATCACCATATAAAATACGGCAAAGGGGGTATCCCAAAACTACGAATCTTTCGATTCATAGGGAAGGGCGTCCTCTTTCTGGCTGAAAAATATCTGCGTTTCTAAAAAAGAGGGTATCCTTCCGTCATTTCATGACTTTTGGGACACCCTCTTTTCCTTTTCTGTTAGACTATGTTGACATGCATCCCTCGTATCCGCAGATTTTCACAAAGTACAGAGTCCGCACTGCTGTCTGTGAACAATTCTGCCACACAAGCCGCATTCAAGAAAGAAACCGTTCCACTTTTTCCAAGCTTTGAGCCATCCAAGAGCATGCAGACGCGCTCTGCACTTCGCACCATCTCCCGGAGAGCTTCCGCGCGTTCCATATCCACACCAAAAAAGCCGCCGGAATCGGTAAAACCGTCTGCTCCTACGAAGGCAGTACCCACATGAAAATCCTCTAAGCAACGTTTGATTAAGGGCCCTACCATACACTGGGAATGCTTCTGGTAGCTACCTCCCAGCAGAATAATCCGACCATCCGGCTCCTTACAGAGATTCGCCGCTACATAAGCAGAGTTTGTAAGGATTGTCACATTGCGCCGGGTTTCCACCACCTGAGCGGCAAACATCGCACACGTACTACCGGTTCCAACAATGATTGTTTCGCCATCCCGTACCCTTTGGGCTGCGGCAGCGGCAATCTTCAGCTTGGCCTCATAGTGCAACGCCATGTGATAATTGGTGTCATCCGGGTTTGGGAGGGTGGCATAACCGCGCCGCCGGGCTAGAATCCCCTTTTTCGAAAGCGTATTTAAATCATTTCGTACAGTCACTTCACTGGTATTTAGCAGGCGGGCAAGCTCACCCGTCTCAATTTCTCCACGGTCTGCTACCAGCTCAATCATCTTTACATGGCGTTCGATCATGTCCATTCTCCCATCCGGATTAACGTTCATTGACTTCCACAATAAGCCCCTTTTTGTCCAACTGGTCCACAATTTTTTGTACCGAGGCAACGGACAACGGTTCGTTGCCCAGTTGATAGGGCATACTGAGATTGGTATATTTACTGATTCCAAAGGTGTGATAGGGGAGTAAAGTGACCTTTTGGGCACCATTCTCCCAGGCAAAATTGAGAATATCTTGCAATTCTGACGCAGTATCGTTAAACGTCGGAATCACGGGGACCCGCAGATCGGTTACATTGTGCGTCAAATAATACTGGATGGACGCCAACGTCTGTTGGTTGGTCACACCTGTAAACCGGCGGTGCTTTTCATCATCCGTATGTTTTAAGTCCACCATCACATAGTCGAGAAGGGGAGAGAGGCGTGCCGTCAGCTTCAACGGATAATTTCCGTTCGTCTCAATGGCAGTCTGGATTCCATTCTCACGGCAAGCCTCCAAACACTGCAAAAGGAATTCTCCTTGCATAGCGGGTTCCCCGCCGGAAAACGTGACCCCACCACCGCTGCGTTGATAAAAATCCCGGTCCTTACAGACCAACTTGACCACCTCTTCCACCGACCGGTCATATCCCACCAGCATCAGCGCATCATTTGGGCACAGGTCAATACAATGGCCACAGCGCACACATTTTTTGTGATCGGTACGGTATCCATCCGCATCGTGGGAAATAGCCCCCTCAGGGCAAATCTCTTCACATCGGCCACACCTTGTACACAGGCTATCTTTGCGCAAAACCTGCGGCTTTGGAAGGAGCGATTCCGGATTGTGACACCAGAGGCAAACCTGGTTGCAGCCCTTGAGAAAAACAACTGTGCGGATACCGGGACCGTCGTCCAGACTAAACCGCTGGATATTGAACAAATGACCTGTCATAGGGACCTCCGATTAAGCAAATGCATCGTATTCTGTACGGGCAATCAAGTGATCTTGCCACTTCTTTTCCAGTTCGCAGTAGAAGCAGCTGAATCCAGCAACTTTGACCACCAGAGAACGGTAATTTTCCGGATGCTGCTGCGCGTCGATCAGGATTTCGCGGCCGACTACATTAAACTGTACCTGGAAACCGCCCTTTTCAAAGTAGACCGCTATGGCCTGCGCAATCTTTTCGATTTTCTCCGGACTGTTCAGAGCAGAGGGATGGAAACGGATGTTGAGAATGGAGCCATTGTCCATCAAGGCGTGGTCAATCTTTGATAAGCTATTGAACACACCGGTAATCCCCTGTAGATCCGTACCGGGGGTGGGGGACATGTTATCTGCCAAACTTTCCCCTGCGCGCCGTCCATCCGGGGTTGCACCAACCACGGCTCCATCGGTCACGTTCATGACAACGGTCTGCGCCGTACAACCGAATTGACCTCCGCGCAATGGGGTGAACTTGCGCATCTTGGCCGGCAGGATGGTAAACAGGTCACGGCAGAGATCATCCACCTCGTCGTCGTCGTTTCCAAACTTCGGCGCATTGAGTAGAGCCTTGCGAATTGCCATACCTTTATCGCTGGCAAAATTCTCATCCATGGCCTCGATGACCTCTTTTAACGTGTACTTCTGATCTTTGAAACATACGCGGTCCAGTGCCTCCAAAGCGTTTGCGGCATTCGGATAGCCGTGCGCGTGTACAATGGTATCGTTGTAGTTCGGGCCACGCCCCCAGGAGATGTCTTTTCCCATCTCGATGCGGTAATCCACCACGCCGGAGAGGAAGGGGGTTGGGGTGAGCGTATAATAACTCTCCGCAATTGCCCGCTCAATCCGCGGGATAAAGGGGAGATAGTAGTCAAGCTGTTCTTCCCAAAGGGCGATGACCTCCTTGAGATTGCGGCACTCGGAAAAAGGCCGGCTGGACGGGCACAGGCACTTGCCTGTATTGGGATTATAGCCATCGTGAAGTGCCAACTCCAACAGCTTCATCACATTGACATAGACGGGCGTAACGCCGGTACCATGTTTGCCCGGAATCCGCACCTCGCTGCAACCCATACCAGCCCAATTGCGGGCATCACTCAACGGGATTCCTGCGCGGACCATCATATCAACCGCCACATCGTCGTTGAAGAAAGCGGGCATACCACCGCCATGGCGAACCAGCGCCCGAAGAGCGGCCTCGTAGAACGCAAGCGGCGTTGTGTTGCCCATACTGACAATCACAGTGGGGATATTCATATTGGTATTGCCGAGTGCCTCCAAGAAAAGGTATGATAGATCGTTCACCGCCGTCTTACCGTCCTGGGTCTGTCCTCCCAATGTGATGGTCTGGAAGAGCTGATTGCCGCCCAAGTTTTCGGTAGTGCCCCAGTCGCGCAGTTTATTTGCCTCAAAGCATTTCAGCAGGAAACATTCACAGAGCTGCTGGGTAAAGTCCGCATCGATCCGCTTTTCCGCAAGATCGCGGTCGTAGTATTTCTTTAAATAGCTGTCCATACGGCCCATAGAAATGCTGTGGCCGTTCGACTCGATCTGAATCATGAGATGGATAAACAAAACAAACTGCAATGCCTCGTAGAAGCTGTCCGGCGCCTTGCGGGGAACCTTTGCACAGATGCGGGCGATTTCGGTCAGCTCTGCCCGGCGTTCCGCGGTCGGCGCTGTCTTGGCCTTTTCAAAAGCCAGCTTTGCCAGCCGGTCTGCATAATCCAGTACCCCCTGCATACAGATGATGACGCTCTCCAAAAAGGCCTTCTTTTCCAAATATTCCGGGTCGTCTTCGCGCAGGAGGGCAAGGTTGCGCTCTGCTTCGTCGATCACACCTTCCAAGCCGATGTCGAGCAGTTTCACATAATCCGGAATGATATGCCCATCACCGTTCTGGTTGTGCTCAATAATCATCGTTTCGTTGACGCTGGGGTGCTGTTCACCCAGCAGATATTCCCCGATTGTACTTTTCAGGTTGTACCCCACCCGGTCATAGTGGGTATATCCTTTCCATTTTTCGCACATGGCCAAAATTTCGTCATGCAGCTCCGCTGGCACTATAAAGCGTTGACGCTCGCGCTCTTCAAAGGTATCGAGCTCTTCTTCGATCCAGTCCACCGCAAATTCCGGGAACAGGGCGGCCGCCAGCGGCTTGCTGGCCGTATTGCCCACCAACAGATCATCGTCGCCGATATAGATGGTCATCTCCCGCAAATACCGCGCAAAAGCCTCTGCACGCCGGATCACCAGAGGGCGCTCCGGGTGGGAAAAGAACTCTTCTGTATAAATACGTCCACGCTCCATGCAGATTTCCGGGGGATAGGAGCGAATATATTCTTTGATTCGCTGTGTCCTCGTCATATGGATTCCTTCCTTTCGTTCCGTCGTTCTTGATCCTTTGTTCTATCATTCTTAAATAGATTTCTTATACGTTCGCCTTCAAAAATGCTTCCAGCTCTTCGCGATTGGGGGCGCCCTCCATCGGCCCCTGTTTGCGTACACTCATTGCGCCGGCTGCACAAGCAAACCGGCCACACTCTTCGAGAGACTTCCCTTCGATCAGAGCGGTTAAAAATGCCCCACAGAAGGTATCCCCGGCACCGGTAGGATCGACTTCTTCCACAGAAAAGCTGGGGACGGCGATCTTTTCACTCCCTTGGTATAGGATGCAGCCATCGCTGCCGTTCTTTAAAACCACCAGCTTGCCTTGATTGGCCCATAGACGGCATCCTTCCTCATCGGTCGCACGGCCGGTAAACATTGCGGCCTCTGTTTTACTCGGGAAAAGAATGCTCGCCTTTTCGATCACTGGACGGCAGAGTTCCCGCACCTCCTCCACACTGAGGGATTCGGGACGGATGTTGGGATCAAAACTGATGCGGCTACCTTCAGGCAGTTCTTTGACAATGCGGTAACAAGTCTCCTGCAAACTTTTGCTCACACTCATATTGTAGCCAGTGAGATGGAACCACTTGGTTCCCTGGAGTTTCTCCATGTCGAGATCCTCTGCGCGGGTCATACCGGCCGCAGCATGGCGGCTGTGATACAGAAAATCACGGCTTCCTCCCGTATAATAGCAGACAAATGCACATCCGGTGGAGGCGCCGGGGATCTCCTTAACCATGCTCACGTCAACGCCACTGGAAACCATCTGCTCTTTAAAGCACTTTCCAAATGGGTCGGGGCCCACACTGCCGATAACGGCAGTCTTTGCGCCCAGCTTTGCAGCCACATTGACCGTGATGGGTGTATCGCCGCTCGCATATGGCCCGGTAAAGTCTGCCGGTTTATCCAAAGGTTTATCCAATTCCTTACGCATGATTTCACACAGGATTGCACTGACTGTCACAAGATCGTATGCCATGTTGTTCGCCCTTTCTCCATAAAATATTACACCAAATGTGTCTTTATTACAACTCCTCTATAAATGTAAAGTACAGAGTGTAGGTTTTGCTTTCTCCCGGCTGAAGAACAGGCGCTGTACAGCCCTCTTCGCCGATTTTCTTGCCATCCAGAGGTGCGTTCAGGGGTTCCATTCCCAGGACATATTCACCCTTTCCCAGCATTTTCCACTGACAGAAGCAGGGAAGATCGGCATGCTTCCAGGAAACCCGGACGCCGATGTGCCTGCGCGGATTATAGATGGTATAACCGCTTCGGCCCTGCGCATCCTCCGCCAGCTCATGGAAATAGCAGCATTCTTGATAGGGGTATGTCGGCGGTTTGATCTCCCTCCAACGGCTGATTTCCTGCGCGGCATGTGCATCACGCGGTTCCACGCCCAAGCTGTCCAAAAGAATCTCTGTATCCTCACAAAGCAACGGATAGCCAAAATTAATATGATAGGAGAGCAGAAAGGGCCGCGCCCCAAACCCATGGTTTGTCACCGTATCCGTAAGCGTGAAGGCATCCTCTCCATAGGAGAACGTGTACGTGCGGTGCAGGCGCAGGTTTTCCCCAAAGATGCGCGCCTCTCGCATCGTACCCTCCACGGTCAGTTCCATGGAATCCCCTGCGCGGTCGCGCGTAACGCGCACATCCTCTGCAGGACAATTGGCCTCCCGGCCGTGCAGCCCACGAACCTCGCCAGCGATCTCCGCCGGTGAACCAATATGTTGTAAACCGCACGTGGTCAGAAATCCCACATAAAAACTACGCAACCATTCCGTTCCACGGGCGTCGTAGTAAGCCGGCGCTACAATGCCACACGGTGCAATGTAATTCAGGTTGGCCCCTTTATAACGCACCTGATAGAGGTCCATCGCGCGTCCAGGAAGTATGGTGCATTCCAATGCGCCGCCGTTATCCAGCTGAATCATACGGACGCCGTCCTGCCGCCCGCCCAATAACCGTGCCTCCCGTACACTCATCAATTGATCCGGCTCTCCAATATAAGCAAAGACATCCCGCGCCATATATCCCCCTCCTTATTCGCCAATCACATCGACAAAGACCGTTCTCTCTTGGGGGCCATCAAATTCCATCAAGGTGATCTCCTGCGCGGCGCCCATCACCATGTTGCCATTCTGGATGGGGAAGATACAACTGTTCCCTGTCAAGAAGCTTCTCAGATGGCCATAGGCATTTGCGCTGGTGCGCCCATAGGTGGGCAGAAAATGTGCATGGGAATATTCGGCGTCGTTGTCCACCAATTTATGTAACAAGACCTTGAAGTCATCCATAATACATTCCAACGGCTCTGTGACCACAATGCCACAGTTGGTATGTGCGACCACCGTTGTGACAATCCCACTCGTAACCCCGGATTCCTTGACATACTCCTTGACCCGATCCCCAATGTAATGGTAGGAATACTCGTCGTCGGTCAGGACACTGAACTGATAATGCTTAACCATTTTCTTTTTCCTCCAATCCTAAGAAACGCAGGGCATTGCCGCCCAATACCATCGCCTTCTGTTTTGGACGCAGATTCAAAACATCCACTGCACCCATCATGCGCTTTTGCTCGATACGGGGATAGGTACTGCCGAACATAACTTTATCCGCCAGCATGCGATCAATCCAATATTCACCCATCTGGACATTGAAAGTGGTGTGGAAGAACTGCTTGGGTGAATCAAAATAGAGCAGCGCCGTATCCGCATAAACATTCGGATATTTGAGCAGTAGCATGGCGGTCTCCATGATGTAAGGCCAGCCGAAATGGCCCAGGCAAACCCGCAGATCCGGATAACGCATCGCTACATCCTCAAATAGAACGGGGCGGGAATAGGTGGAGGGGCTGTCCTTCACCCAGGTCATCCCGGACTGGAACAGAATGGGTTTGTTGTACTTCAAACAGATCTGATAGATTGAGTCCATCAGAGAAAAATCATTGGGCGAAAAGTGTTGCATCGCAGGACTTAGCTTAAGTCCTGCAAGGTGCAGATCCTTGAAGGCTTTTTCCAAAACCCCCACCGCATCCGGCCGCTGTGGGTCTACGCTGGCGAATCCAATCAAGCGTTCCGGCTGTAAATCCACCAGAGTCCGCACTTCTTCGTTGGAAACAATGGTGTCCCCCGCACGGGTTGTCACATCCTCTGCACTGATGATACACTTGTCAATGCCCGCAGCATTGAGTTGTTTGATAAACAACTCCATCGGCCAAACATGCTGTTTGTAGAGAAAATATTGCTGGCGGCGGAATTCCACGCGCTCTGGGTCTTGACAGATTTCTTTGATAAAGCCGGGGAAGGCATATACATCGATAACCATGTGATTACTCCTTTACCAATTGTATGTGGATTCTTTCAACGGCTTCATTATATCTCTTTTCCGTGCGAATATCAATTTACTTTCGTACGAAAATATAACATATTTTTTGTAGAATGCGCACAGACTGTTTTTAGGAAAAAGCCACAAATTTCCAAAGATTCTATTTTGTGCTTCCAGCGTAAATTCTTGCCGAATCAATGATACATTCCAGTGGGCTTATGGTATGATACAGAAAAGCCCCTTTACAGGTAGCTCGCATTTTCGTGCATCGATTGCGAGGAAGAATCTCTAAAAATCCTCTATCCTAAAGATAAGGAGTTGATCTGCATGGACTGGATCACACGGTTAAATCAGGCATTGGCGTACATTGAGGAACATCTGGATGGCAAAATCGAGTTGGAACAAGCGGCAAAACTTGCCTACTGTTCCACCTACCACTTTCAAAGAATGTTCACTTATCTGGCGGGAATTCCGCTTTCCGAGTACATCCGGCGGCGGCGAATGACCCGGGCAGCGCTGGACTTACAAAACGGCGCCAAAGTTCTCGACGTTGCTCTAAAGTATGGCTATGAATCCCCGACAGCCTTCAACCGCGCATTCCGGGGGATTCATGGGGTTTCCCCCTCAAACGCTAAGGAGCCAGGAGTTCCGCTTCGTTCCTTTCCGCCGATCAGCTTCGTCATTACTATCAAAGGAGAGGTCGAATTGAATTATCGTATGGAACAAAAGGATGCATTTCGCATTGTCGGCATGAGCGCACCCCTGGAAAAGGAAATTGAGAAAAACTTTCAAACAGTTCCGGAACTTTGGAACAAGGCAGCCTCAAAAGGGATGCTTCAGAAACTTATTCCGCTGATGAACGGTCAGCCTTCGGGGGTACTCGGTGTCTGTGCCTGTGGGGAAAAAGAGGACTGGCGCTATTGGATTGCTGTGGCGAGCGATTTGCCCGCTGGTGATTTTGCCTCTTACACCGTCCCTGCCTTTACTTGGGCGATTTTCCCCGGAACCGGTCCCATGCCCGGAGCCATTCAAGAACTGGAAAAACGTGTTGCCACCGAATGGCTCCCGACATCCGGCTATGAATTTGCGGATGGCCCGGATATGGAGGTTTATCTCACCCCTGATCCGAAAAATGCAACCTTTGAGGTTTGGATTCCTGTCCGCAAGGCATCCGAGGTAAGATAACCCAAAAACGCGAGGGTAACTACTCTTTGCAACAAAAGGATACCTCTTCGCATGTGACGCTCTGAATCTGGTTAAAGAGGACGTGATTCAGAGCGTCCTTTTTGTACGTCTGTCCGAACCCGTCCGGCAACCGACTTTTGTTCTCCTTTGTGGCCCCCCTTGAAATAAAGAAAGAAGCTGTCTTTTTTACAGCAAAAATGGTATACTTTTAAAAGAGAGTTCTTGCAGAATGTACTTATACCGGCCGTGGAATCTACCTGCCGCTCGATCATAAAGGAGGAACGTGTCATGAAATATGCCATTATGTATTGTTCAAAGACCGGGAATACCCGCCAGCTTGCAGAGGCCATTTATGAAGCATTTCCTGAGAAGGAAACCCGCATCGAAGCGGTCTCTGAAAAACAAATATCTGTTTCTGAGCCTGTGATCCTCGTTGGTTTTTGGGTTGACAAAGGCACCTGTCCTTCAGAGATACAAGCCCTTCTGCAAACGCTCCACGGCAAACAGGTTGCCCTGTTTGGGACTGCCGGCTTCGGGGCCTCTTCCACCTATTTTGCGGCCATCGCCGCACGAGTCCAAGCATTTCTTCCAGAGGACAATCGATTGCTTGGGAGCTACCTCTGCCAAGGAAAGATGCCAACCACCGTGCGGGACCGTTATGCAGCACAGTTGGCAGAAACTCCAGGCGACGCACATCTGCAAGGCCTTCTGGAAAATTTTGACCATGCCCGCACTCACCCTGACGAAAGCGATTTACAGGCCGCAAAGGAATTTGCAAAACGGATTCTTGAACAAACAACTTCTATGTAACGGGCCATTTGCATTTTTTGTGTACATTTTGAGCGTATAGGGAAGTAGGAATCAATATAGGAAGAGAAGGTCAATATAAAACATGATTTTTCCTTTTTGGTATATCCACAGGCCGAATTTGTTTCGATCACAGTAGCCAACGCTATCTATGGTTTGCTTTTCTAGTGGAGAGTATATAAATATGAGCGAGTATCAACAAAAGTAGACCTTACATCGAAGTTAAACAAACATGTACTATTAAATAATAGATTTTTTGAAGCGTCTGAAATCTGGCCGAATCCGTCTTGATTTCAGGCGTTTTTTTATATTTTGAAGAAGATGTTCTTATAAATATTCATCTGCTCAAAAATAAGAAAAAATCCCATTTTTTGTAGAATAGGGTTGACAAAGCCAATCGTTCTCTCTATACTAACCGTTAGAAACTGAAATTAAAAAAAGAACAGTTTGTTGCCCCTATCTGCAAAAGTCTATCGCAAAGTAGGCTTTATAAGGCCAAGCGCTTTGCCGCTTACCTCTGACGTGCAAGGGGAAATCTGGATTCCAAACGGAGGTGGGATTCTTTTTGAACAGCGAATTTAGCGTAGCCGTTCACTCACTTGTCTTTTTAAATCACAGGGGAACCACACTTTCCAGCGAAGAGCTGGCAAAAAATGTGTGCACCAATCCGGCGCGAATCCGCAAGATTATGGCAAAGCTGAAAAAAGCTGAGCTGGTCGCCACCAAAGAGGGCATTGACGGTGGGTATCATTTTATTCGGGACCCTTCTACAGTGACCCTTCGTGAAGTCAGCGAAGCACTCGAGATGCGGTTCGTCTCTGCCACCTGGCAGAGCGGAGACACGGATATGAAATGCCTGATTGCATCCGGAATGGCCGCCATTATGGACGACATCTACGGGCAGCTTGACCAGCTTTGTCAGGTACATCTGGACAGTATCACCATTCAGATGATTGAAAATCGCATTTTTCACCATGAGACACAGGAACTGCTATAAAAGCGGTGCTGCGGTGGGGTCTCAAATTCACTTAAAGGAGGTCCTATATGGGCTTTTCAGTTGAAACCGGCGTATCTGCCATCACCGTCTTTTTGCAGGGCATTTTGAGTTTCTTTTCTCCATGTGTGCTCCCGTTGGTTCCGCTCTATATTGGTTATCTGGCGGGCGGCACCAAAACGGTCGGTTCGGATGGTATCATCCACTATCAGCGAAAAAAGTCATGTTGAACACGCTGTTCTTTGTGATCGGCATTAGCTTTGCATTTTTCCTGCTGGGTTTTGGCTTCACAGCGGCAGGACGCTTTTTTAGTGGGAACCGGCTGTTGTTGGCGCGTATCGGCGGCGTTATCGTCATTCTTTTTGGCTTATATCAGCTCGGCATCTTCGGCTCCCGTCTCCTCAGCAATGAACATCGCCTCCCATTCCGGCTTGACCGGCTGGCGATGAATCCACTGGTTGCCCTGGTGTTGGGATTCACTTTCAGTTTTGCATGGACGCCCTGTGTGGGTCCCGCTCTGGCAAGTGTTTTGTTGATGGCTTCCTCCGCCAATTCTGCGGCAACTGGTTTCGCACTGATCGGTGTTTATACATTGGGCTTTGTGATTCCTTTCTTAGCCGTTGGCTTATTTACCAGTACACTTCTTGATTTCTTTAAAAAGCACCAGCGCGTCGTCAAATATACGGTAAAAATCGGTGGCATTTTGATGATCCTGATGGGCGTAATGATGATTACAGGTTGGATGAACGGTGTGACCGGTTATCTATCCAGCTTTGGTGGTTCTTCAGGGAATACCACTTCAGAAAGCGCCTCTGTGGCGCCTCCAGTTTCCAGTGGGGAAGGGGACAACCATTCAGAACCCGAAAACAGTGCGCCGGCCTCTTCGGAAGCAGAAAGCTCCGAGCCAGAAGAAGAAATCCCTGAGATTCCAGCGCCCGATTTTACCCTAACAGATCAGAATGGTAATACGCACACCCTTTCGGACTACAAAGGACAGGTGGTATTTCTCAACTTTTGGGCCACTTGGTGTGGTCCCTGTAAGCAGGAGATGCCCGACATTCAGGCAATGTACGAGGAGTTCAACCAAAATAACGATGACGTTGTGATTCTTGGGGTAGCAAACCCCAAAACCGACGAAGTTCCATACAACCAGGATGGGACCATTGAGGAAGTCACACAGTTCCTTTCAGACAATGGCTATACGTACCCTGTTGTCATGGATACAACCGGAGAAATCTTCGCTTCTTATGGTGTAACGGCTTTTCCAACTACATTTATGATCGACAAAGAGGGAAATGTTTTTGGTTATATCACAGGTACTCTCACAGACAGCCTGATGCACGACATTGTGCAGCAAACGTTGGATGGCAGACGTTCATCGTGAAGAATCGCATAAAAGGTAAATCTCGTGGTATGATCGCAATAAACGGAGAAACGATAAGGAAATAGGAGGTATAAAAATGGCAGTAATTGAATTGACAAAAGACAATTTTAACGCAGAAACCGCACATGGTAAAGTGTTGATCGACTTCTGGGCGAGCTGGTGCGGACCGTGCAAGATGCTCTCTCCTATTGTCGACGAAATTGCAGAGGAAGCCCCGAATGGGCTGAAAGTTTGCAAGGTGAATATCGACGATTGTCCGGAACTGGCGCAGCAGTTCCAGGTGATGAGTATCCCCACTTTGGTTGTGATGCAGGACGGCAAGCCGGTAGCATCTTCTGTGGGAGTTCGTCCGAAACAGAAAATCTTGCAAATGATTGCAGAGGCGTAAATAGGGAGGCCGCTTCCTGGGATTTCCCCAGAAAGCGGCCTCCTTATTTCTATAGTATGATTCGTAAGAGCCTACGGACCACTTAACTGACTGTAATATAGGAGCTATCCACATAACCGACAATTCCATTGTAGGCGACCACGTACCAACCCTGCCATTCGCCATTGACCGTCAGTGTAGCACCGTTGGGCGCCTGGCCAACCACCTGCGCGTCGCGGCTGGGCCTTGCACGAATGTTCAAATTTCCCCCCTGTGTGCGTACAGTTCCCTGGCGCGGCGGCTGTGGATTGTCGATAAAGGGCAGCCCAAAATACTGCGTCAGGCTCTGAACAATGTTCGCGGCGATTCGATCGATGTTATTGCGAATCCATTCGGCATCCTCCGGGTTATCGTGATAGGCAATTTCAATCAGGACCGACGGCGCATTCGTCTTCGTGATCTCAGCCAGCCGTGTGGTCGAAACCGTCTTTACCAGATTTGGCTGGGGATAAATGTTCTTAAAATTGTCTGCAATGATCGTCGCAGCCTGTTTCCCGCGCACGCTGGCCGGATAGTAATAGACATCCGTTCCCTGAAGCTGCCCGGACAGGCTGGGGGGCGCGGCGTAGAGTGTAGGGCAAGATGCAGGTCGTAGTATCCTTCGTTGGACTGCCGGATAGCCTGCCCTAGGGTCATGTCTTTACTGCTGCGCACATATTGGATTCCGTTGGCACGCAGATACGGCTCCATGGCGTCTGCCACCAGGTTCATGTAGTATTGTTCATCGCCGCCACCCGTGTATTTATTAAAAGGTTGCAGGGATGGACTAAGATAAATAATCGGCATGGTGTTGGTTCCTCCCATCAATGGTTTTCAGTGTATACTTTACAATATGCAGGTCAGGACGTGCTTGCTTTGGGTGGAGCAATTTTTTTGAAGAACGATGCGCTGCTTTGCCCTGGTGGACGCAAAAATCGCCCCAGACCATACAGGCATTCTGGGTCTCGAGTGATGGTATTCTTCTGATTGGCGCACCCAAGTGTTGCAGAAAATCCCAGGCTTCGTATGATAGGCACAGCAGCGTCACTAATCACCCCAAAAGGATAGACAAAGGTGGTGGGGGTATAACCGGTGTGTTCCTGCATCTCCTGTTGCATTTTTGTGATATCCTCTGTCAATAAGGCCGTGTATTCCGCCAAGCTCTCTCCGCGCAGTTTTTTGGTTCCCAACCGCTTTCCATCGCTCGCATGTAAATTATAGGTATGATTCTGAAATTCTACATAGCCGGAGTCCATCATCTCCTTGATCTGATCCCATGTCATATGAGAATAAGTCGCGTGATTCGCGTCTGCTTTGCTGAATTGATCGGTAAAATAGCCGATGGGCGAAATAACAATTTTGCTTTCGTATTTTTTGCCAGTGGGAAAGCATACAGATAATTGTTATAATATCCGTCGTCAAAGGTCAACATAATCGGTTTCTCCGGCAGAGCCGTCCCTTTATTGACGTAATTTAAAAGGTCCTGCATATGAATGGCCGTGTATCCATTATCTTTTAGGTACTGGAGATCTTCTTCAAAGGTGTCCGGAGAGATGATGTATTTCCCACTTCCATCTTTCAGCATGCTGTGGTACATGATGATCGGTAACTCGATCTCTTCTGTCTGTACCTTGGCGCTGGTCGCTTCCGCGTGACCGATCTGTACACAGGTCAGGATTCCCGCAGCTGCTCCCACCAGGAACAAAAATAACGCCAATATCCGCTTGATTGAAATGGTTATGTACATTCTCTGTACGCTCCTTACACGATCTGGATTGGTGCCTGAAAGGAGGAATTCCATTCAAGCAACAGAACATTCATAAAAAATATATAGAGAATGCCGCACATTTATGATATAATGTTTTGCAAGACGCTTTTAAACGATTTGAGTGGAAAGCGGAATTTCAAAATAAGTTGGTGAACAATTTGGATGAGAACAAAAAACAGGACCAAGTATCACAGGAACCCAAAGAAGAGATAGTAGAAGAGCAAAATCCTTCTCCCGAACAGCCTGTAGAACCGTCGGTTGAGCCGGAGTTGGACTCCAATGGAAAGCCCCGTAGAAAACTCAATAAAAAGGCTTATATCTGCGGCATTACTCTGCTCATTGTGTTCTTTGTCATTGCGATCTATCGTACCCATGTAAATGGCTTTGGTATGATCGTGCAGACTGTAAACTCCTATACATATGATGTCGAAACGTTGGAAACGCCAGTGCTTTTTACCATCAATTTAGACAACCTGGAAAGCAACAGCGGCAATAACGTCTATAGCGATGGCGAATGTTCCATAGAAGTATCCTCCGTCGAAAAGACGGACGATGGATATCTGCTTACTTTCATGGCGACACCCAAATATGACTTTTTCCAGAATTATGCCATTCTCGTCTCTGCAACCCAAGAGGAATATCAAATCGTATCGGATGGCACTGCCCACTTAGCCATATTGAAGGCGGAACTGAAGGGGACCTATGGCGACGAGACCTTTACAGGAACCCCCGGAGAGACAAACGACATCGGAACCCTTTTCACTTATACAATTCCGGTACAGGAGACTACCGGTAAGGTGACTCTTACCTTTGATGGTCTGCGGCGTATGAATTGGAACCTAAAATAGATCAAAAGAAGTAAAAAGCCTGTTCCATTCCACAGGGGAAGGAACAGGCTTCTTTCATGTCATTTTGTTCATTTCTCTTATTCGGATACTGCCTGTGGCAGACCTTCTGAGGCAGACACGACGGATTGGCAAAACTGCAATAGATCCTGATAAACTTCCTGACGGTTGGTTTCTCCCAACAGCGCATGGCGCGCTTCAGGGTATAAGATCAATTGAACATCGTGTCCCGTGCGCACAAGTCTTTGCGCCAGTTGGCGAATGCCTTTTCCGAAATTGCCCAGCGGGTCACGCTCTCCACTCATCAACAAAATTGGAATATTGCGGGGGACACTGCGATACCATTGTGGAGAGCTGATCTGCTCCTGTAGTTGAAGAATGACACAATAACCAGAGACCGTCAGGTCAAAGCCACAAAGCGGATCGTTTTGATATTGGTCTATAAACTGATTATCGCGGCTGAGCCAATCGTACTTGGTACGATTCGGCGCAAAAGCCCGATTAAACCGGTCGGTAGAGTGGCGCGCAAAGGCCGCGTCATGCGCTTTGGGGCCAAATTTTCGTAATTTTGCCTCTGCAAAAGTCCGGCGTCCCGTCAGTAGACTTCTTTGAATTGGCCCGCAGGTATCAAGGTAAGCAACAGCGGATAATTCATTGCCGTAGCGAGCGCTATAGGCCCTTGTCAGAAAAGACCCCATGCTGTGCCCGAGCAACAGGTACGGAATCGCCGGATAGTCGCGCCGCATGGTTGTATACAGCTTGTGCATATCCTGCAAGAGGTTTTCACAACCATTCTCGCCAAAATATCCGTAAGAACCGCCTGTAGAAACGCTTTTTCCATGACCCAGGTGGTCATTGATTGCAACCACAAAGCCATTGGAAGCCATAAACGTGGCAAAGTCCAAATACAGGAGGCTGTGTTCCGCCATTCCATGCGCGATCTGTAAAACGCCTTTGGCGGCGGTCCGGTCAGCGGGCTCCACAATCCGAACAAAAATACGTTCCCCATCCGCATGAGATTCGAAGGACATCTCTCTCTGCAAAAGTTCCATTCTAGGAACCTCCTTCCAATGCCATTGAACAAAAAGCTCCGGTTGAGCTTTGGGTTTATTATACCGCAGCCCTACCGAAGCTTCGTAAAGGAATTGTAAATTTTCGACGAACAAAAATAAGAACTATTGAACAGCAATGTTATAAACCACCAAAAAGTGGAAAAAACTCCCCGCTACACAAAAAAAGTGCCAAACAGAATGCATATATTTGATCTTTCGGCCTACACCGTACAAAATCGCCCCAATGGTGTACAAAACCCCGCCGATGACCAAAAAGAGGAGGGAAGTCGTATCGATACTTTCAACCAGTGGGCGCAGGAAAAAGAGCACACACCAACCGAGCCCTAGATAGCAAATCATCGAAACGACACGGAACCGTTTCATATTGACCGCATTGAGGACAATCCCCAATATGGATACCGCCCAAACAAAGCCAAATAAAAACCATCCCGAAGCCCCGCCGATACTGAGCAAGGAGACCGGGGTATAGGTTCCGGCTATCAATAGATAGATCGTACAGTGATCGAGCACCTGAAAACCTTTTTAGCGCGCCCCACACCCAACGCATGATACAATGTAGATACGGTATAGAGCAAAACATAGTGCTTCCATAAATGGAAACACTCACCATGGTGAGTGCATTGTGTTGTCCATTGACCAGCAGAAGAACCAGCGCCACAATAGCGAAGGCAGCGCCTAAGCCGTGGGATATGGCATTCCAGATTTCCTCTGCGGTTGTATAGCTGGGCAGGCCCAGCCGTTTTCTTCTCCAGGCCCGCCGTTCACTCCGGCGCGGCGTCCGGAAGGTTGACTTTCCCATACCATCCATCCCTTCATGTGGCAATTTCAAAACCTTCTGCTCTGCGGTGTTCTTATATCAGGATGGAAGCCCCTCCAAATCAAAGGGAGGGATAAAGTCCTTCTTGGCGGACTTCCGCTCCTGTACATAGCCATCCAATCCTAATGCAAATAAATGCTGCTGCACCTTCTCATATTCCCGCTTGGTAATCCGGCGGTCAATCTCTGGATAGTCCGCTGCCCTACCGCAGGGAACATATTGGGCCATCAAGCTCACCAGGGTTCCTTCTGGCAAATTTTCTTTGAGCCAATCGAGGACTTCAATGGAATTGCGTGTATGGCCGGGAAGAATCAAATGCCGCACAATGGTCCCGCGTTGCAACATGCCGTCTCCATCAAAAGACGCAGGTCCGGTCTGGCGAACCATCTCCAAGATGGCTTCCGCTGCATGTTCCGGGTAATCCGCCGCTCCGGAAAGGCGCTGAGAAAGCGCAGAATCCCGATACTTGTAGTCGGGCAGATAAATAGAAATCAATCCTTCCAGCATCCGCAAGGTTTCTGCCCGCTCATAGCCACCTGAGTTATATACGACAGGCACCGGGAGTGGACGAAATCGCAACGCCTCTGCAATACCAGATGCAAAATGTGTGGGATTTACCAAGTTGATATTATGCGCTCCCTGCTCTATCAGACGAAAAAACACATCGGAAAGCTCTCGAGCTGTCAAAGCACGGCCCACTTCCCGGCGTACACTGATCTGCTCATTCTGGCAAAAAACACATTGTAGGGAACAACCGGTAAAAAAAACCGTGCCCGAGCCCTTTGTACCGCTGATGCACGGTTCCTCCCAAAAATGAAGTGCTGCTCGCGCCACAACTGGCATCGCGCCCATTCGGCAGTACCCATTGCCTCTTTTTGCATCGCGCCGTGCACCGCACATTCGGGGACACAGGTTGCACAATTCGATCAGTTCTGGCATGCAGATGCCTCCTTTAATGCAAAAAATGCCGCCAAACCGCCGCGTTTTCCACCGCTCGCGCGGTGAGAATAGAGCAGGTCAGCATGACATTGCGTGCAAAGCTCTGCAATAGAAATTCGTTCCGGTAGAAGTCCTGCGCACAACAAAGCTCTCCGGTTGGCCTCCCATAAATTGAGCATATATTTTCCATTGCCGCCATTTTTTATAAAATTCTCCGGCCGCCAATCCATTTTGGCGGCAAACGCCTCTGCGACTGGTTGGTCCACTTCATAGCAGCAAGGACCAATAGAAGGCCCTATGGCCGCGAGCAACTCCTCCGGCTTGCTGCCGAATGCCCGCTCCATCGCCTCGGCCATTTTCATTCCCATTCCGGCAACCGTCCCGCGCCATCCTGCATGTGCCAAACCGATCGCCCGATGTACAGGGTCCAAAAATACAGCGGGACGCAGTCCGCATAATAGGTCACCAATGTGACGCCAGGTTGATCGGTAAGCAACCCATCCACACTCTCTCGGTCACGAGGACGCCAGATACCGATTCCGCAATCCGCCTTTGTAACCCTGCGGATTTCTGTGTGATGATCCTGAGCGGAAGCGATGAGGGAATCGAATGCAAAGCCCGCAGCATCACAAAACCGATGATAATTTTCCAAAACGGTCTCGTCCGGATCTCCCCGATGGAAGCTCAGATTCATCGAAGCAAACTCTCCCCGGCTGACTCCGCCCAAACGGGTAGAAAACGCATGCTGGACAAATGGAACCGCAGAGAGAGAGGGAAACGTCAAATAAGACACACCTTGGTTTTCGTGTAACTCCATGTTTCGGGTATTATAATGCTTCACAGGCGCCATAGATAACCCTCCTTTTGAGATCCAACAGAGAAATATCGTTTGCATTTTATCATAAGTAACATGGAAAAGCAAACCAGAATGTACGGTTTCCCAGTTTTGGAACGGTCCGATCAGCAGAAAAAAATCTGCTTCTCGTAAAAAGCATTGTCCAGCAGTACGGTATCGGTTCTACTGGACAATGCTTTCTTCTCATCGATTTTTCAGCTCTGGCAACTCTTCATACATACCGGCGACAAGGCGCTTTAAAAATGCGCAGTCGTCCACCTCTTTGACAAAAAACATCGGTTTGGCCCCGGGATAGGGAAGGGTCTCGCGGCCATCTGAGGACAGATGTGCGCTAAAAGGAGTTCTCTTCACCAGTAAGCGGTCGTCATAGATACCGCCAAACCCTTTTCCACGGAAATATAGAAGGTACTCTCCCATCATTTTCGGCTGGTGATCCCTTCTAGGCCACCAAGCTGCCCCAAAATAAACTGCAAATAGGATTCGCTGGAAGCCATGTTGCCTCTCGCCGATTTATCTGCCAAAAATCGCATGGGCATATCGAACCGAATCCATCGCGTCTTTGGCATAATGGTCTGCATGAATCATATCGGCATATTCCTGTGTCAAAACGGCTCCGCCAACCATAATTTTGCAACCGGGAGCGCCTTTATGCAATGCATGAATGGTTTCTTCCATATTGACCACTGTGGTGGTCATTAGGGCACTTAATCCCACCAGTTTGACGTGATTTTGTACGGCGGCCTCAACCACTTTTTCCGGAGGAACATCCTTTCCGAGGTCGATGACATCATAACTGTAATTTTCCAAAAGAACTTTGACGATGTTCTTTCCGATGTCGTGTATATCCCCCTTAACCGTGGCCAAGACAATCTTATCCTTCTTCACTTCTTGTGACGTATCCGAACGATTCAGCTGGGCGCGGACTACTTCAAAAGCGGCTTTTGCCGCATCTGCGCTCATCAACAGCTGTGGAAGGAATAGCTTCCCGGTTTCAAAATCCTTTCCCACTCGGTCCAATGCAGGGATCAGGGATTCATTGACGATGGCAAGCGGCTCTTTTGTCTGCAATTCTCGTTCGGCAGCTGAATGTGCGCTCTCCTTTAGACCGCTGATAATTGCTTGCGCTAAGGTCATTTCCATCCCAGCAGTCTTTGGCGCCGCATCGGACGCTTGTTGCGAATACCGGGCAATATAGTCCATACACTGCTGGTCAATACCGCTCAAAGCACAGTATGCGTCATAAGCCCTGCGCATGGCATCCGAGTTCGGGTTAACGATTGCGGCGCTTAATCCACACTGCAACGCCATCGTAAAAAATGCAGCATTGATAGTCTCTCTCTGTGGTAGCCCGAAGGAAATATTCGAGACGCCCAGGGAAGTGTGCACGCCCAATTGCTCTTGAATCAACTGCAACGACCGCAGTGTGACATCTGCCGCTTCCTGACCCGCGCTAATCGTCATAACAAGTGCGTCCACCACAAGGTCCTTTTTCGAAATCCCGTATTGTGCCGCTGTCTCAACAATCTTTTTTGCCACGGCCAGCCGTCCTTCCGGTGTTTCCGGGATTCCCGCCTCATCCAGCGTCAGTGCGATTACCACACCGCCGTACTTTTTGACCAAAGGGAAGATGCTGTGCATACTCTCCTGCTTTCCATTGACGGAATTGATCAATGGTTTTCCATTATAAAGGCGCATCGCCTGCTCCATTGTATCCGCATTAGAGGTATCAATTTGGAGCGGAAGATCGATAACGCTTTGAATCTCCGTAACTGCCCGGCACATCATTGCAGTTTCATCGATTTCTGGGAGGCCGACATTTACGTCTAAAATATGTGCCCCTGCCTGTTGTTGGGCAATCCCTTCGCGGAGAATATAGTCCAAATCGTTTTCCCGCAAAGCCTGCTTAAAACGGGATTTTCCAGTTGGGTTAATGCGTTCTCCAATCAATAGCGGCCGTTTTCCAAAACAGACCGCTTTAGAATAAGAAGAAATTACCGTTCTCTCTTTCATTTGTAATGGAACAGGGGAGAGGTCCTTGCAATGCTCCACCACTGCTGCAATATGGGCTGGCGTGGTCCCACAACAACCGCCTGCCAGCCAAGCTCCTTCACGAACCAGTTTTTCCATTACCTCAGCAAAATCCTCCGGGCCTACGTCGAAAACTGTACGCCCATCCACACTGCGCGGAAGTCCGGCGTTGGGATTGACAATCATCGGGATGGAACAGCAGTCCAGCAATTGCGGGAAAAGGGAATGCATCTGCTCTGGACCCAAGCCGCAATTAAATCCGATTGCATCGGCTCCCAGGCCCTCCAGCATAGCGACAGCGGCTGCGATGTCGCCTCCAGTGAGAAGCTTCCCCTTTTCATCAAAAATCATAGTGACAAACACTGGCAGGGAGGTATTCTCTTTTGCCGCCAACAAAGCAGCCTTGGCTTCATAGGTATCGCTCATGGTTTCAATGAGGATGAGATCTGCCCCTGCTTTTTCACCGCATTGTACAGCTTCTTTAAATGCATCATAAGCTTCTTCAAACGACAGATCTCCCAGTGGACGAAGCAATTTTCCAGTGGGGCCGACATCTAGTGCCACAAAGGCTTCCCGTCCACAATCCCGCACAGCTCTCCGCGCGTGAGAAATACCCGCCTCGACAATCTCCTGAACCGAGTGACCGCAACCACGCAGCTTGACCGCATTTGCGCCGAATGTATTGGCCTTGGTAATATCTGCTCCGGCCGCTAGATACTCGCGATGAATCTGCTCGATCAATTCCGGCCGCTGTAGATTCCAAAGTTCCGGTAGTTCACCAGCTCCCAGACCATTCTGCTGCAAGATCGTTCCCATTGCACCGTCAAAAAAGACAATCCGTTTTCCCAGAAGCTCTAAGACCCCCATAGTTTCAACCCTTTCTAAATGGACAAGATTTCGCCTTACATGTCATACATTTTGCAATATGGCAGCTCTGTTCCTCCTCTGTCAAACCAATCACTGCGGTTACAGATTTGGATGGAGCCAACATAAAGCTGTCCGTCATGGTCAGACCGATTCGTTTTGGACAATCCAAAACATTTAAAAAATCGCGTTGGTGGGCGATGGAAAAGTCTCCATATCCCGGGCTGTAACGCGGGCGCAGGTAAAGCCCACGCGCAGCAGCCTCGCGGGCGATTGGCTCTTGGCACGCATCGCAATAAGATTCGATCAAGGAGGCTGCACACGCCTGCATCACCACAGCACGGCTCATCGATAGCTTTGTGCAGCGCTCCAAACGTAAATCAACCGGTGCACCCAGGGTGGCTGCAAACAAAACCACCTGCTCACAGCCGGAAAGATGCTGAAACAGATCTTTGCTGTGCACGACTATCCCCGCAAAGGACAGCGTATCCCTTGCAGGGCGGGAAAGCTCGACTGTCTGTAAAATATGGTGTGGCGTTGCAGCTTCTTCCAATTCCCGCGCACAATCCGCAATGGTACGCAAAATTTCTGTGTCCGGCTTTGCATACCGGTATCCCAAATAACGTAGGACTTCTTCCCGATCGATGTTCATACTTCTTCATCCCGGAGAATGTCGGAGAGATTCCCCATAATTTTGGCTGCGATCTCGGGGTTGTTCATTGTATACAAATGGATATGCCGGACCCCATTGGAAAGCAGATCGATAATTTGTTCCGTCGCATATGCGATTCCAGCTTGCTTCATTGCCAGCGGCTTGTCCGAAAATTTATCCGCAATGGCCTTGAAACGAGGCGGTAGGGCTGTCCCAGAAAGCTCGCAGGAACGCTTGATCTGACGGCTGTTAATCACCGGCATAACACCCGCGACCACGGGTACGCGAATATCTTTTGCCATAATTCGATATAGAAAATTGTAAAGCACGTTGTTATCAAAAAACATCTGTGTTGTAAGGAAGTCACAGCCACTTTCTACCTTTTGTTTTAAAAAATCAATGTCATCCTCTTTGTGTGCACACTCTACATGACCTTCTGGATAGCATGCGCCGCCAATACAAAAAAGATTACCCTGCTGGCTACGAATGTCGCGGATCAACTCACTGGCATAGCGGTAATGCCGGGGAGAAGGGAACTCTGCATCCTGGGGAATATCCCCTCGCAACGCCAGAATATTCTCAATATGGTTTTCCTTCATACGTTCCAACATGGTTGCGACATCTTCCTTGCTGGACGAGACACAGGTCAAATGGGCCAAAGCGGGGATTCTATATGTATCTTGAATTTTCGAGGCAATCTCAATCGTACGCTTTGAGGTGCTGCCTCCTGCGCCATAGGTAACACTAATAAAATCGGGGTGCAGGGCAGCAATCTGCTGGATGATTCCATCCATTTTGCTCATATCTGCACCTGCTTTGGGCGGGAAAATCTCGCAGGAGAAGGTAACCTTCCCGCTCTGTAAGAGGTCTTTTATCTTCAATCTCATTCATCCTTTCCGATCGAGCGAACACACGCCCCGTTTCCATTCCATTAGGTTATTCGATCTATTATACCATATCATGTAGAAAAGATGAAATAAAATCCATGGTTTTCCTTCGGATTTCATTTCATCTTGTTCTTACCGGTTATTTGTTGTACGAATGCCTGCCCTAAATCACAGAGCAAGCCGTCGATGCATTCGGCCCCTAGAATTATTCCATGACAATCTTCCTATGTCCCTATCATTTAATAGAAAATTGTAGAATATCCCATACGCCGAAAGGGGATTTGGTCAATCCGCTCTCTTTTTCTTCTCATCCATTTCAAGTTGCCGGTTAACCAAGTCCTGTAGCGTAATATGATCGACCACATCATCTACAGCTTTTTTTAATTGTTCCCATACCTCTAATGTCACACAGTGTTCCGCGCGAGAACAGGGATTTACCGCAGCATCCAGGCAGGCTACGGGGGAAAGACTCCCTTCTACCATACGTAAAATCATGCCCACCGTGTAGTCTTTTGCCGGGTAAGACAACATATAGCCTCCATTTGCGCCGCGAGCACTACGCACATATCCCGCTTTCGATAACTGGCTGATAATCTGCTCCATGTACTTGCCGGATATATCCTGCCGAACCGAAATATCCTTCAAGGAAATGTATTCTCCCTGGGGCTGCAGCGCCAGATCCAGCATCAGTCGTAAGGCGTAGCGACCTTTCGTTGATATTTTCATTCAGAACATCCTTCCTTAGCTTTGCACAAAATATCAATACAAGAAAAATCAGGCACCTCATGAAAAGGCCATCCTGATTTTCCTATTTCATTGCAACTCCATACATATCGCCCAATCCGAAAGATCCCATTTGTCTTTCGTTCCAAATACTCCATAATTCTGCTCTTTAAAATCGTTTTAAAGACCTATACGGAAAAGATTTTAGCAGAAGTAGGGAATATATGCTTCTTTCGTAAAATAATAGCAAAAAAATTTAATATAATAGAGTTCACAAAATATTCATATGGATGCCCCACTATTGAGAAAATTTTTGGGGGCAGGGAAGGGGTCTTGTCATGCAGCGTGAAAAATTCTCCTCGCGGCTCGGATTTCTTTTGATCTCCGCGGGGTGCGCCATCGGCCTCGGCAATGTTTGGCGTTTTCCCTATATAACGGGAATGTATGGGGGCGCAGCTTTGTACTAATTTATCTGTTCTTTCTCGTCATTCTTGGTCTTCCTATCATGGTGATGGAATTTGCCGTAGGAAGAGGTAGTCAGAAGAGCGCAGCACGGTCGTTTGATGTGTTGGAGCCAAAGGGAACCAAATGGCACATTCACAAATATTTTGCCATGTTCGGCAATTACCTGTTGATGTTCTTTTACACAACCATCGGTGGTTGGATGCTCATTTATTTTGTGAAAATGCTTTCCGGTGAATTCGAAGGACTGAACCCACAACAGGTGAACGAGAATTTCGTTCAAATGACTTGGAATCCCGGACTCATGACAGTGGCTATGATTTTTGTCGTACTGCTGTGTTTTGGAATTTGTTCTTTTGGCCTTCAAAAGGGTGTCGAGAAAGTAACAAAGGTGATGATGGTAAGCCTATTTATCATCATGATCTTGTTGGCCATTCGTTCCATTACACTTTCAGGCTCCAACGCAGGATTAAAATTTTACCTGTACCCGGATTTTAAGAAAGTAATGGATAATGGGCTTTCCAATACCATTTTCGCTGCAATGGGACAGGCCTTCTTTACGCTCAGCTTAGGGATCGGCTCTATCTCCATTTTTGGCAGCTATATTGGTAAGGAACGCGCATTGATGGGGGAAGCCATCAATGTAACCCTTTTAGACACGGGGGTCGCCCTGGTCGCTGGCTTGATTATTTTCCCCGCATGCTTTGCTTTTGGCGTCAATCCGGACAGTGGCCCCAGCCTGATTTTTGTGACGTTGCCCAATGTGTTCAATTCGATGAGTGGCGGCCGTATCTGGGGCGCATTTTTCTTCCTCTTCATGTCCTTTGCCGCCTTGTCTACGATCATTGCCGTATTTGAAAGTATTATCTCGTATGCGATCGATCTATGGAATTGGAGCCGTAAAAAAGCGGCTTTTGTAAACATCGCAGTAGTCATTGTATTTTCGCTGCCCTGTGTGCTGGGTTTTAATTTGCTCAGTGGTTTTCAGCCTCTTGGACCAGGAAGCAATATTATGGACTTGGAGGACTTCATTGTGAGCAACAACCTGTTGCCATTAGGGTCTCTGGTCTATCTGCTATTCTGTGTTTCAAAGTGTGGGTGGGGATGGAAAAACTTCCTTCAAGAAGCCAACACAGGAAAAGGTGTCAAGTTTCCTAAATGGATTCGTTTTTATGTGACGTTCATTCTACCTGTAATTATATTGGTCATTTTTGTCCAAGGATACCTCTCCAAATTTTTCCCGCAGCTGTTTCAATAAAAAAGGCCTTGTACGGAAAAACTCTGTACAAGGCCTTTTTATACCTGCCCCTCTCTAAGAAATCACATTTCAAACCGAATGGGTAGACTTTCCAAGCGCAATATGAAACTTTCTTCGGGACAATCCTCATAGAAAAGAAATAGGGAAGAGGAATACAAATACAAAAAGAAGAAGCCGTGGAAACTTACCACGGCTTCTTCTTTATTGGAGGTATTTATTACCCTTTTTGTATCACAGTGTCTTGCGTGACAATACCATCAATGTTGCCAGGATTTTCGTCCAACTTCATTTCCGCGGGGGGATCACTTTGCTCGGGCGGTTGCGCCCCAGGGCAAGTTCCGTTACACACGGAAAGCAATTGACCACAATATTTACAATACTGTTTTCCTTCGGACTGGTCACATTTACTTTCACAGACGGAAAGCAAGCTCCCACAGTACTCACAGTAGGGGCTAGAATCGCCTTCCTCAATAAGTACCTTTTGATCCGGATCATCAATGGGGGTCGTACCTGCTGGATCACTGGTTACTGCCGAACTGCTGTTCTCCAATGGCTTTTCCTCGGCAGGTTCGCTGCTTTCTGGAGAAGTCTGAGGAGGGATACCGCTGTCCTTGACCGCGTCACTGCCACTACTCGCCGGCGGTTGCACCGGTTCCTGTTCCGGCACACTGCTCGGGTTGTTTTCCGGCTTCGAACTATCTACTCCGGGGTTCTTGACTATGTTGTCGTCGCCATCCGAATCAACAAAATCAGGCTCCTCTGGAACTTCTGGTTCGATTTCCGTTGTAACAATTCCGCTGAGATCAATCTGATGGATATCAACCAAAGAGGTAAGCTCCTTAATCGACATCGCAGCAAGATCACTCGAATTCAGATTTTGATCTGTCTCCGCAATCTTTTTAACAAAGTCCGCTTTTCCAACCGAGATGTTGTTTTCCTTTGCAAAGGATTTCACATCATCTGTAACGGGGTCCCCTTGCTGCAAAATCGTCGCTTTCGTATGATTTTGCTTTAATGTGGTATCCACGCTGTTGGTCACTTTACTTTGTAAGTGCTGCACTTTTTCCGTGTCATCATTGGCTACAGAGATCAAGATTGTGTTTTCTGGACTATCCGCGGACAGATACCCATCATGAAGCATCGCTTCAATGATGAGGTTTGTTGCTGTCCCCAAATCCATCCGATTCAGGTCCATACCGTCCAAAACGTTTACGGCGTCCTCGTTCAATGCCCGATATTTCACTACCGTATCCTGCGGATCCACAGATAGCTCAATACTCGGGTTCACGTCAATGCTGACAATGGAATCCACTGTTGGTTGAACCATAAAGAAAATTCCAACAAACAACATCAACGCCGCAGCAATCGCACAACTTGCCATTCTAAAGGAGATGATATGCGATTTTGGGTTGCTCTCCTTTTTAAACTCCACAACAGACGAATCATTCTGTACTGCCAGGATCTCGCCCAGTACATCCGGAGTCGCTGTCAGAACGGCATTCCTTAAGGATTGCTTCATTTCTTTCTTTGTCATAGTCTCATATCGCACCTATTCCTTGTAGAAAGTGCTCAGACCAGAACCCAAAAATCAACCAAAACGATCTTCATTTACAGCTTTGTAAAGTTTTTTGATCGCCCTGTTGTAACAGGAAAGAACCGTGCCAATTGGAATATCGAGCAGGGAGGAAATTTCTCGAAACTTGAACCCCTGGGTTACATGTAAGAGAACAATATTCCGCTCCTGTTCGTTCAGGATCTCTAGCGCCTTCTGCAACACCAAATTATCAATGGTATTGGAGATCACATCTACTCCGACGTGGTTCTCTTCTTCTGCGAAGTCAGAAGACTCCTGCCTTTGGGCCCGGCGAAGCTCCATATAGGCCAGATTTCTAGCAATTGTAAAAATCCAAGCCAGGGGCTTTCCCTGAGGAATATAATGTTGTATCGACTTGCGGACGGAAAGATAGGTATCCTGCATCAGATCCTCCGCCGTCGAGTGGCTTTTGACAATGGACAAAAGAAAACAATATACAGAATTCTGCGTGATACAATACAGTTGTTCGAAAGCGGCCCTGTCACCGTCCGCAACCTTTTGCATCAGAGAATCTGACAATCGTTCCTTTTTCCCGTTGTCACGGTTTCCTGGAACCAACATTTTCATCCCTCTATCAACATAATGAACGAGTCATCGTTTTTATTGCAGCCATTAAAAAATTTTTTAAATTTTTTCGCTGCTTTACTATCTTCCTAAATAAAGGAACAGCTGTACTTTGAAACATACCTTATCATTATATCGGAAAAATTCTGTTTTGGGAAGCCCTCTCCGTAAAACGCTTCTAGGTTTTTCACATTTTTCCCCTATTCCAAAGCTGCATAGCGGTTCTTCCTATTTCATATATATCTGAAAAAGGGGGAATCGGCTTGGATGAGGTACGCAAAGGTGGGTATTTTGTACCAGTAGCTGTTTTAGTGGTATGCTGTCTGATTTTCTTACTATTATCCTATCTATCTTACCAAAAAGTTGGAGAGATGGCCTCCAATCTTGCAGCGCGGGAACAGCCCATCGTAGTAATTGACCCTGGACATGGGGGAGAAGATGGTGGGGCGCAAAGTTCCGCGAACGTATTAGAAAAGGACATCAACCTTGCTATTGCGCAAAAACTAGAAAAAATGTTGACGCTTTCCGGATTTCGTGTGGTTATGACCCGTGAAGAGGACATTTCCATTGGAGACGCTACCTTAGATACTGTAAAAGAGCGGAAAGTCTCTGATCTCCACAACCGTTTAAATTTGATCGAAAAACAGGGAGACTGTATTTTTTGAGCATTCATCAAAACCATTTTACCAGCAGTCGGTATTATGGTACACAGGTATTTTATTCCACAAATGATCTTTCTAGTCAAGATTTAGCGGAGGCAATCCGAGAGCGGGTCATTGCACTTCTACAACCGGAGAACACCCGCGCTTGTAAACCGGCAACCAGTTCGATCTATCTGTTGTGGAACGCACAGGTGCCCGCTGTATTGGTAGAATGCGGTTTCCTCTCCAATGAAAGTGAGGCACAAAAACTCAACGATCCACAATATCAGGAACAAATGGCCTTTGCCATCTACAGTGGCTTTTTAGATTACTACCAAGCTACCCGTTAAACACTCGTTTCCATATCATTATATTATAAGGGCTCTACTTTCACTTGTTTTTCTTCCCGCGTTTCAGTATAATAATGAATAAGTTTTTGGAAACGATGGGGGATAGCGATAAAATGGCGCCAAAAGTAAAGAGCATCTATGTGTGCTCGGAATGTGGATTTGAATCTGCCAAATGGTATGGAAAATGTCCGGGATGTGGACAATGGAATACCATGAATGAGGAGATAAAAGAATCCATCTCTGCTAAAAGCAGTCTTATATCGGCAAGACCTACGCTTCATCGCCCTATGCGGATCGATGAAATCAGCGCCGAAGAAGAAGCTCGCTATCATACCGGCCTAACAGAGCTCGATCGTGTACTTGGTGGGGGGATTGTGAAGGGATCTCTTATCCTCATAAGTGGGGAACCCGGCATTGGCAAATCCACTATACTGCTGCAAATCTGTGAGTTTTTGGGGAAATCATTGCGTATTCTCTATGTATCCGGCGAGGAATCCGGTCGGCAGATCAAACTCCGCGCTGCACGTCTTGGTGTTCATAGCGAAAACCTTTATATTTTGACCGAAACGGACGTTCAAAATGTCGTGGAGCAAATTCGCAGCGATCAACCCGATTTAGTCATGGTTGATTCTATTCAAACCATGAATTTTACAGATTTAAATTCCTCGCCTGGCAGCGTCACACAAGTGCGCGAATGTACGAATACATTGATGCGCGCAGCCAAAGCGCTGGAAATTCCGATTCTCCTAGTGGGACATGTCAATAAGGATGGCGCTATCGCCGGTCCAAAAGTCTTAGAGCATATTGTAGATGCCGTTCTCTATTTTGAAGGAGACCGACAGATGACCTACCGTATCTTGCGGGCTGTAAAAACCGTTATGGCTCTACAAATGAGATCGGTGTGTTTGATATGGGGGACAACGGGCTTCACCAAGTGGACAACCCCTCATTGGCTATGTTGGCCGGCCGGCCTATTCATGTCTCTGGGACTTGTGTCACCTGTGTGATGGAGGGTTCTCGTCCCATTTTAGCAGAAATTCAAGGCTTAGCTTCCACTTCAAACTTCGGAAACCCTCGTAGAATGTCAACTGGTTTTGATTATAATCGCATGTCTCTCTTATTAGCCGTCCTGGAAAAACGAGCTGGATACTACTTCTCCAATTTGGATGCTTACATCAATGTGGTTGGAGGACTTCGCTTAGATGAACCTGCCGCTGATCTTGCGGTTGCCATGGCGCTGGTGTCCAGCCTGAAAGATGTCCCCATCCGTGATGACGCCATGGTTATCGGAGAAGTTGGGCTGGCCGGTGAATTGCGCTCTGTCTCCCGAATGGATGCCCGAATTGGTGAAGCACAACGGCTTGGCTTTCATCGCTGTGTGTTGCCCTATTCTAACTTAAAGCAGATTCATACACAACATGCCGGTATGGAACTGATCGGCGTTAAAGATGTTCGGGAAGCATTTGACGCATTAACTTCATGATAGGATCGTTTTCAAACATGCGGTGGAATTTCGCTTGTCTGTACTTCCGGTCGCACCCGTGGGGTTACTTTGATGCAATGAACGCAACCATCTCCTGTATAGTTTGTGATGGCAGACGGCATCTCCAAGCTACAATAGCCGTCCCGTTGATAAATACAATCCTCATCACATTGAATGATACTCATTCCCATTCACCTCTTTTCATCTGAAAATTATAAAGTGGCATGGATATTTTGATCCTTTTTCGTGAAGAATATGCACGGGTTCTAAAACACGCTTTGACCGACTATATAGATCGGTCAAAGCGTGTTTTTTTGATCGAAAACCTATAGGAGAGAGGAGTATATTTCTTCCCCACACTCACACAATAGAAAAACGGGGGGATGGCAATGAAAAAATATGTACAGTTATTTTCCTTTACATGTGTAGCAATTGCCGCTATTTTTATAGCAGGAAATGTTATAAAAGGCACTACAGCGCAAGCAACCATAGTAAAGGTAGAAAGCTTGACAGCAGAAAGCTCTGTTACTTGCAGCGGGAAGGTCGAACGTGTGTCCGTACGAAGCGTTTATCCTCCTGCTCCAGCCTCAGTCAAGAATGTCTACGTGGAGGTAGGAGATCATGTAGAAGAAGGGGAGACTTTAATGGACATTCTTGTGACGGCTTCTGCATCAGAAAAGGAAGTATTACAGGAAACATATGCTGCCCTGTTGAGTGAATATACACAGGCTGATTTACCTTTAGCAGATTTCTCTTCCACAGAGCAAGAGGAGGATGAACAGCGTTTATCCGCTCCGATCAGCGGTCAAGTCACTGCTGTATCTATAACCAATCAGGGGACGTTAGAGTTTGGAAAGCCAGCAGTTACCATCGCCAGCGATGAGGGACTGCAAGTTCGTCTTTCCGTCAATGAGTCACAGATTTCAGATATCCAGGTTGGGCAAAAAGCAGAAATCACCGGCGTTGGATTCCATACGTGTTATACAGGGACTGTAAAAAATATATCCTCTGAAGCCAAGCAGGTCGTTTCTACAACCGGGCAGGAAACCGTTGTAGAGGTAATTGTAAGTGTTGACAACCCAGGAAACGATATAAAACCCGGCTATACAGCCAAGGCCAAAATTATTACCGCTCAAAATGATAATGTTTTAATCGCGCCATATGAGGCAGTTCGTGCCGAAGAAGATGGCACGGAATATGTCTTAAAACTGAAAGGGCAACGTGCAATAAAAAACGCCTGTCCAAACAGAAGGAGAATTTGAAGATGGATTCGGTGTAACTTCCGGAATTGAAGAGGGCGATCAAATTATTATTAATCCTGACACAATCTCGGATGGAGAACACGTCATTGCAACACAAGAGGAAAGGGTAACGGGTGATTCCGATGCTTGATCTGATCCATTCTGCGTACCGAAGTTTGGGTAGAAAGCGCGGCCGTACCGCACTAACAATTTTAGGCATTGCCATCGGGGTCGCTTCTGTTATCTTGATCGGGAATATCAGTCAATGTGGGACAAACGCGCTCACGAATGAACTGGAGAGCTTGGGGCTGGGAGGATTGACCATTTCTTGTAATTCAGAAGCAAATGTAACCCTAGATGAAGAAGAGCTACATTTAGTGAAAGAGTGTAACCAAGTGGAGCAAGCCACCCCCATATTGATGCAAAGCACTTCTGTCTCTGTGAGGAACGAAGATACCAGCGCTTTACTCTGGGGAATCGATACTTCTGCAAATCAAATTGTATCCATCCAAATCCTATATGGTAGAATGTTCAGCAATAAAGAAGTGAGTACTGCAGCCAATGTCTGTTTGGTAGATGAAGCGTTCTCCCAGAAGGCATATCACCGGAGTAATATCATTGGAAAACATATCTCGATTCAATGTGGTGGTTCTTTGGAAGACTTTGAAGTCGTAGGCGTCATTAAGACAGGTAGCGGTCTGCTCCAAAATATGTTGGGCAATTACATTCCCACCTTCGTCTATGTTCCCTATACAACTGTACAGACCGCCCTGGGCCGCAGTAATTTCGACCAAATAGCTGTGAAAATTGATTCTGATAGCAGCGTAGAAAGCGCAGGGAAATCCATCACAGCAATTTTAAATCAAAATAATGGTACAGCAGATGCATTTGTCTCTAATAATCTTGCCAAACAAAAAGATGGACTGACCTCAATCTTGGACATTGTCACGCTCGTTTTATCTGCCGTAGGGGCAATTTCTCTTTTGGTGGCAAGTCTAAGCATTATGACTGTTATGTTAGTATCGGTTAGCGAACGAACACGAGAGATCGGCATAAAAAAAGCCATTGGCGCTAGACAAGTCAATATTATGATGGAATTCCTATTGGAGGCTATTTTAATTTCAGCGATTGGCTGTGCCATTGGAATCATGGTTGGATACCTTGTTTCTTTTGCCGGAGCCTCTCTTGTTGGAATGTCCCTTGGGGTACGATGGGATGTTCTCCTTCTAGCAATCCTATTTTCTTTATGTACAGGTACAATTTTCGGAGTCTATCCAGCCTACAAAGCGTCCAAGCTTCGCCCAGTAGATGCTTTAAGGATGGAATAGATAATAGGGGAAAGTGATCCATAGAATGCCGTCATAGGGTCTAATAACTCTTATACTCCATTCTATGGATATAACTTACCTTAGTGAAACTACTTGACGATAGCTCTCTTGAAAGACTCCACCATACCATCATTCATTTGGTAGTATTTTGTTTGCACATTTACCGTTATTCCAAAGTCTAAGCGCTTCGAATCAATAATCGGATAGGGCGTCTACAAAGACCTCCGCCGTGCGGCAAAGCTCTTTCGTGTCAAAGATATTCACATTTCGCCGCACTCGGCCCGCAAGCTCTATGCAGTGAGCGAGTACCGCAGGACCGGCAGCATTGAGCGGGTGAAGGAACTGCTGAACCACGAGGATGAGGCGGTGACAATCTTGTATGCAATGGCAGATCAACTTGAACTGCGCCGCAGGAAAAAATAAGCCACTGTTTGGTAGCATTCCGTTACGCTCCTACGCATTTACTGTTACCCTAAGATTAGGCGCTGCGATCCTACGGAAAGGAGGATGGCCAACGCCGATTGGGCAAAACCCTTTATTTTGTCTGCGCAGCGTAAATTGCCGGCAATACCTTGCGCGAGAGCGCCGGGAACACAACAGAAGAGAAGGAGCCCCGAAGGGCCCCTATTTTTTGAAGGTTAGGCAATTAGACAAAATAAATATTTTGTCTAATTTAGGTAGGAGTAGAATTACATAATACCGTTTTGTAAAACCAAATTTCTCATGGTATAATCGTTTGTAACGATTCGGTGAATGACTTCAATTAACTTTCATTTTATCGAATCTTTTGAAAATCTATATTTAAGAAGTTGATGATACATAATGAAACCAGAATTACTTTCCGAGGCGCCACAAATTATCCGAGAGTTCCTGGGATATTTAGGAACCATAAAAAGGAAAATCAGAAAAAACAGTTGAAGAATACTATTTAGACCTACGCACGTTTTTTCGATATATTAAATTATCAAGAAACTTGGTTCCAAATGGTACACCGTTTGAAGAAATTTCAATTGCAGATATCAATATCGATTTGATACGAACCATAACTTTAACCCAAGTATTTGAATATATGAATTATCTAACAAACGTTCGGAACAATAAACCTGCAACACGTTCACGTAAGGTTTCGAGCCTCCGTACTTTTTTTAAATACTTGACCAATAAAACCAATCAACTGGAAGTTAATCCAGTTTTAGAGTTAGAAACTCCTAAGCTACGTTCAGCTCTGCCAAAATACTTAACATTCGAACAAAGCATCGATCTTTTGACAAGAGTTGAGGGAAAAAATAAAGAACGGGATTATTGTATTCTAGTTTTATTTCTCAATTGTGGCTTACGTCTATCCGAATTGGTTGGATTAAATATCAGCGATGTCCGTCAGAGTTCCCACACCATACGAGTTCTTGGAAAAGGAAATAAAGAACGGATTGTCTATTTAAACGACGCCTGTCAAGATGCCATTAAACGTTATCTAGCTGTACGCCCGCACGATGGATTGATCGATCGAAAGGCTCTGTTCATCAGTGGACAACACAAACGGATCAGCCCCAAAACCGTCCAGTATCTGGTCAAAAAGTATCTTGCTCAGATTGACTTAAGTGGTCCTGGGTATTCTGTGCATAAACTGCGCCATACTGCGGCTACATTGATGTACCAACATGGCCATGTGGATATTCGAGTCTTAAAAGATATCTTAGGACATGAGAACCTTGGTACCACAGAGATCTATACCCATTTATCCGATCAGCAGATGGAACAAGCTGCCAATGCCAATCCTTTAGCACATGTAAAGCCGCGTATAAAAAACACTACAGCCATTACATCCCCCGAAAAGGCAAAAGAAAAAGAAGAAGATTCTTCAACAAGAGGGTTACCACATGACATCGAATAAAAGAATACTATACTGCGCATCAACCCCGGGTCATATTTTACACTTTCATCTCCCCTATCTTCGGGCATTTCGTTCTCTGGGATACGAAGTGTGGGTTGCAGTAAATCGCTATGTAGAAATTCCTTTTGCAGATCGGGTCATTTCTTTTCCCTTCGAAAAAAGTCTATTGAGCACCCAAAATATCCACGCAATCTGCGCAGCTCGAAAGTTGTTTTCCGAGCAAGACTTTGCGATTGTTAGCACACATACTACATTGGCAAGCGCAGTAATTCGAGCGGCTCTTTTAACAGTTCCTGCCAAAAAGCGACCTCTCATTTTTTGTACTTCGCATGGTTATCTGTTTTCTGAAAAAGACGGTCTAAAAAAATGGCGTTATCTTTTGCCAGAAAAGCTCTGTGCAAACATTACGGATGTTACATTCGTGATGAACCGCGAGGATCTTGGTATTGCCCAAAAGCATCATCTCTATAAAGGACAACTGTGTTTTACAAATGGAATGGGGCTAGATCTTCATCAATATCGTCCGTACTCGAAAGAAGAACGTAAACATAAACGCGAGGAAGCAGGATACACCGAACAGGAGTTTCTTTTTGTCTATGCTGCAGAATTTTCAGATCGAAAAAATCAAGCTCTTTTGATTCACGCATTTGCGTCCTTTGTTCAAAACCATCCTGAAGGAAGACTTTTATTAGCGGGTAACGGCGCTCTTGAGAAAGCATGTAAAGAACTTGTAAAAACCTTAGGCATCGAAAGACAAGTCTCCTTTTTAGGTTATGTGAAACAGATGGAAAATCTCTATCCCCTCTGTGATGTATCTGTCACTTGTAGTCGAATTGAAGGATTGCCTTTTAATGTAATGGAGTCCATGGCATGCGGCCTTCCTGTAGTAGCCAGCAACATCAAAGGGCACCAAGAACTGGTTATTCCCGGGCAGACTGGTTTTCTGTTCTCCAGCGGGGATCAAGACGCCTGTGCACAGCAGCTGGAAAAAGCCTATCAATCGCGGAGCCAATTTGAATATTACCGAGCCAATGCCTTACAGCACGTTCAACAATATAACTTACAACATATCCTACCGCAAAATATGGGTTTTTATTTGGATGCTATCGATCAAATAAAGAAAATGAATAGTCAATAGAAAGCGTTGATTTTTATTGACTATTCGCATAAGATTATCAATGAATCCATATCTGATAGTCTGATAGACAGTAAATAAGCAACGGAAAATAACACAACAGCCGGACGGATAATAAATCCGCCCGGCTTTCTTACTGAAAGGCCTCATATAACCATGTTACAGAAAAGTAAAATGCTTGTCCCAATGATTCTTTTATCTTAACTTTTTATCTTTACCCTAACTTTGCCCGCGGATGACACTGATTATATACCTCTTTAAAATGATCGTTCAGTAGATGTACATACACCTGTGTGGATGATATATCTGCATGCCCCAACATCGCTTGAATGTCCTTGAGATCTGCTCCATTTTCCAATAGATGCAGAGCGAAGGAGTGGCGTAAAGTATGCGGAGTAATCTCCTTTATGATACCTGCCTGTTCTGCATATCCTTTTACGATCTTCCAGAATCCCTGTCGGGTCAAACGCTTTCCATTCAGATTGGTAAACAAAGCTTGTCCGCCATCCGGAGAAAGGATAAGACTGCGTACACGAAGAATATAGTCCGATATAGCTGCAACTGCTGTCGCATACACCGGGATCATACGCTCTGATTTGCCGTTTCTACAACACAACATTCCAGCCCGTAGGTTGATGTCATTGACATCGAGAGCCACCAATTCCGACGAACGAATTCCTGTCGCATAGAGTAACTCCAACATAGCCTTATCGCGGCAGCCCTTCGGTTCCGTTGGATCGGGCTGGCTAAGGAGTAAGTCAATTTCCTCCCCGCTTAGAATCTGTGGCAGCTTTTTCGGCGTCTTTTCCAGCTTTATGTTTCGAGCTGGATTAGCAGTTGCCAAGTTATTCTGCATCAAAAAATAATAGAAGCAACGGATCGATGCCACATTTCTTGTAATTGTCGCACTGGACTTTTTTAACTCCAACAAACGATCGACGTATCGTTCCATTTGGGCTTCATCAACCAAGGCAGGGTCATCCATTCCTTGCTGCGATAGATACGCAAGAAAATGCTCCACATCCCGAAGATAGGAGTCCAGCGTATTGTCTGAGACATTTTTTTGATTCACCAAGTAGTCGCTGAAATCCAAACAAAAGTCTTTCATGTTTCTTCTACCCCTTAAAACGAAAAAAGCCCCGCAAAGCAAACCGTTGTCAACAGGTCAAGAAGCGCTGCCAAAAAACACATCGCTAAAACAGCGCCGTAGCGAAGGCAGTAAAGTTTCATCCCTGAACCGGCAGTCCCTGTGATCCGACGGGAGAACCGCATACTCTCCCTTCCTGCCAATAATAAAGCCAAACAACATACAAACGCACCGGGAAGGATGACCAAGAAGTGAAAAATCACTCCATGAAAACCGTGAGCGGCATATAAATAACCGGAAGTCAAGCCCAATCCTAAACCACGAAAAAACAAAACTGCTGGAACTGCAAAGACTCCCCATAATGAAAGGCCACAAAGGAAACACACCAGCACAAACAAAAAAGAGGACGCAAAAGATGCAGAAAAACAGAAAAAGCCGGCTGTGTCGCCCTTTCCTGGAAGTTGCTATAAAACAGAAAATCCATCTTGTCCAGAATGGAAGGCGCTACACTTCGAGTGACAATCGCACCTGCGATCATTCCTACCAGGAAGCACAACGCTAAAAAAATAGCTGCTGTATTGGCACGAACCGCCTGGATCAAACTGGCTTTGTCAACTAGACGCCCCTTCCACTTATCAAGCTGAAAAAACGTTTGTCCCTTTTATTTTCATGAAACCGCCTCCCCAAAGGTTGCTCACTTTAAAGGTATGCGCGGCTCGGGACAAATATGATTTTCTGTTCCTTCCTTTGAAAAAGCCTCCCGCTCTTATCAAATTATCTAGTATATACTATAATACATTTCAAAATGTAGTGCAATATCCCAAGACATATTTCTTGCATTTTCATACATGTATATCTTTTGGATACATTTCAAATTATGTAAACTTAATATTTTTATGTAAACTAGATTATGTAAAATCAATTTGCATAAAAATACACGCGGGTGTATATTCCGCATCCGCGTGTATTTAACGCCGTTTATTCGGCCAAAGCAGCCTGAATCATCACTGCACATTCCAAGCGCTTCTGCTCCAACGCACAGGCAATTTCATGCGGCTTATGAATGTCCCCTTCATATTGCCAGTTATTAGCATTACAGCCGCCACTACAATAGAATTTTGCCCAACAATTCTTGCAACGCTCTTTGCTGTAAACATTTGCCAGTGCAAATTCATTTTTCCGTTCCAAATCGTAACTGCCATCCAGTACGTTCCCCATCTTCCAATCGTCCTCTCCAACGAACTGATGGCAAGGGAAAATGTCTCCCTCTGGTGTGACCGCTACATATTCATTGCCACAGCTACAGCCGCGTAGGCGTTTGATCGCACAAGGACCTTGATTCAAATCGATCATAAAATGGAAGAAATTGAATCCCTCTCCCGCCTTTTTACGGGCGATAATCGTGTTCGCCAAACGTTCATATTCCTCGAACACTCTTGGGAGATCCTCCTCCTGAATGGAATAGCTAAGCTTGGGATCGGACACTACGGGTTCTACAGAGACCTGATCAAAACCAAGGTCTACCAAGTGAAGAACATCTTCCGTAAAGTCCAAGTTATACTTGGTAAATGTACCACGAGCATAGTAGTCCTTGTCCTTTCCGCGGGTGGCAACCAGTTTCTGAAAACGCGGCACGATCGTATCATAACTGCCGCCTCCATTTGTACGGATACGAAGGCGGTCGTTGACCTCTCTGCGCCCGTCAATCGAAAGCACCACATTGGACATTTCGCGATTGATAAAATCGATCTTATCATCGCTCAACAGAAGGCCATTGGTTGTGATGGTGAACCGGAAATTCTTATTATGGGGCTTTTCGAGGCTCCGCGCGTAAGCGACAGTCTCTTTGACCACTTCAAAATTCATCAATGGCTCTCCACCAAAAAATCCACTTCCAGATTATGCCGTGTTCCTGACTTTTCCACCAGAAAGTCGATGGCTTTTTTAGCGACCTCCAATGGCATCAGCATTCTGCCGCGTCCAAAGTCCCCCTTTGCTGCAAAACAGTATTCGCAACGCAAATTACAGTCATGCGCAATATTGAGACACATGGATTTCACAGGCGCATTTGTCATCATTGAGGCAAACTTTTCGTATTCATCAGCAGAGAACAACTGTCCAGACGCATATAACTCGCGCAATTCTGCATAAGCCTGGGTGAGGGTCTTTTCATCAAACTGGCCACGAAGCGCCTCCAACATATCCTGAGGCGGTGTTTCCGGAACACAGTCTTCTTTTTCCAGATAATCCAACATCAAAAACGGTGCTTCCTCAAAGAGATGTACTGCTCCACTATTCGTATCCATTACGATGCGATAGCCATTCAAACGATATTTATGTATCATGTACTTTTCCCCATTTGCACAAAATTTAAGGGACAGATTTCCCTGTCCCTTTGGTTTCTTGGTTTATACGCGATTCGGCCGGCCGCACAGGGCCTCCTTCTCGCAATTTAAAACCTTTAGCGATTGACGTTTTCGCACTTCTGATTGGCAACCGTGCAGGAAGTCTTGCATGCGGACTGGCAGGACGCCTGGCACTCACCGCAACCGCCTTTTACAGCGCTCTCCTTCAGATTGGCCTTATTCAACGTTTTGATCTGCTCCATGATAAAACCCCCATTTCTAAATCTTGAATTTCCTTCGCTTATTATAACACAATCCATCCGATAAGAAAAGGACTATTTTATTTTGCTCTTCTTGCTCACAGAAAGCAGCCCTCCGATTGCCCCTGCCAAAACCATCACAGCAAACCGTGTAAGCGTTGTCAACACAGGAGGCCCTTGAAAGGCAATCACACCTGCAAGCAAAAACAGTACGAACAATAGAAGTCCGGAAATTGCACCGAACAAAAGGCCGTTCTTTTTGGATACCTTCGCCGCGAAAAAGCCGGACACAAATGCACTGAATGCAGAAACCGCAATTATAATCGGATTGATAGCGAACTGTGGGATATAACCAACCTTTACAAAGCTAAAGGCAAACACAGCCAAAAGCCCCGCGCACAAGACTGCACCACATACAGCCCCTATCACAACCGCGCGTACCGCTCCTAAAACCGTACGATTCTTATTGGATCTGGTCATTTTCATCACACGCCCTCCTCCACTATCTGCTTGATAGATATGCAAAGGACGTGCCTGGTATTCTTTCACCGTACTTATTTTTTGGACTTGTCCGCTTTTTCCTTCTTTTCAGCGGGCTCCTCGCGCTCTGTATCCACGCTGCCGATCGCCCAACGTTTTACACGCAGTTTCGCGCGATCCGTACCTGTTTCAATTACAACTGTGTCCGTCTCTTCCTTTACACTGATGATACGGCCCACGATTCCACCGATGGTCGTAATCTCATCGCCGATCTGCGCATTTTTGCGCATCGCTTCTTCCTTCTTCTTTCTTTTTGAGGAAGGACGAATCAGCAACAGATAAAAGCCCACAATGATGACTGCATAGAAAATCAGGATTGTCCACATGCTGCCGCCAGCATTTGCGTCTGTGCTGTTTGCTAGAACCATAAAGTTTTCCATTATACGATACTGCACCTCCATAATGATAAGCCCAACCATTTACAACCATCGTGTATTCGATCAGTTTTGGGTAGGCACCAGTACTGCCCATTATAGCAATAAATGGGAAGGCATGCAAGCATTTTCATCGCTTTCCCAAAGGAATTTCCGTTTTAAATTCTCTTTCCAAGCCTCTCAACGTTTTCTTGATAAAACTTTTCAAATTGCCCATTATCGATAGCCATGCGGATTCGCTCCAAAAGGGTATTGTAAAAATAAATATTGTGCATGACGCATAATCGCATGGCCAGCATCTCTCCGCTCTTAAAAAGGTGGCGGATGTATGCACGAGTAAAGTTGCGGCACACCGGGCAATCACAGGTCGGGTCAAGGGGAAGCGTATCCAACTCATACTTGGCGTTCATCAGATTACGGCAGCCCTCCCAAGTGAAAGCATGGCCATGGCGTGCATTGCGACTCGGCATCACACAGTCAAAAATATCTACGCCGCGTCTAACCGCTTCCAGTATATTGACTGGTGTTCCCACCCCCATCAAATAACGCGGTTTGTCCACAGGCATCTCCGGCTCGACCGCTTCAATTATGCGGTACATCTCTTCCGCTGGTTCTCCTACCGCCAGCCCGCCGATCGCATATCCATCCAAATCCAATTTCCGAATCTCACGCATATGCCCGACACGAAGATCTTCATAGGTACTTCCTTGGTTGATCCCCCAAAGCATCTGTTTTGGATTGATTGTATCTGGCAAAGCATTCAGCCGATCGTGCTCCTCCTTACAACGGTATAGCCACCGTACCGTTCTTTGGCAGGAAGCTCGGGCGTAATCATATTCGGCAGGATTCTCCATACATTCATCAAAGGCCATCGCAATAGTGGAGCCCAGGTGGGATTGAATCCGCATGCTTTCCTCCGGCCCCATAAAAATACGATGTCCGTCGATATGAGAAGCGAACGTCACACCTTCTTCCTTGATATTACGCAGCTTTGCCAAAGAGAATACCTGGAACCCACCGCTGTCCGTCAGGATGGGACCGTTCCACCGTGTAAAGGTGTGTAATCCTCCTAGCTTTCGAACCGTTTCGTCCCCTGGACGTAAATGGAGGTGATATGTATTGCAAAGCTGTACCTGGCATTTTAGCTCTTTTAAATCAAGCGCAGAAACTGCCCCCTTAATGGCACCCGCTGTTGCAACATTCATAAAGGCTGGCATCTGGATCATTCCATGTGGAGTCAAAAATTCACCACGCCGGGCCTTTCCTTCTTGTTTGATAAGTCGATACATAGATTTCTGTTCCTTTCATTTGGGTATTCCTAGGATAAATAAAAAATTCTTTGCAACGAAAGCAGCTCAAAATTGTGTCCGGAACAACCAAAAGGCATCCCTTGAACCACGTCTTTAATAGCAAAATTTTCAAAAGCAAAACCTCTGTACCAGCGATTCTGCCCTCAACGCCAAGTAATTATAGCATAGATACCTTGTAAGAAAAAGAGTTCGTTTTAATAGAAAATACAAAGTGAGCATGAAACGGCTGTTTTGTTTTTCTATACAATTTGGCCAACCGCGCTATTCGTTAAAAGTTGTGAAAAATCTTACGATCAGCCAAGCAGACTGTTCTGGTATGATGGCTGTGACCGCTGTAATTGGTTATAATTGTGGAACAGCAGAACACCTACAGGCAAACGGAAAAGTCACTTCCACTGCTTATAATGTGTGGGCGGTATCATTGGTGGCAACATGGGAGGAGCGGTATCCGGATGCTCTACAGAAGATTCTACTGTAACCGTTCTCGGTGAAAATAACTATACAGATGGCCGGTATATCTAGAGGATTCCAACGAATGCGGCGGTTTGGTAATTGGAGGATCTTTTGGGGGTATGATTGCAAATTGTTCCGGTACGGGCACTGTTATTTCGGAAGGCTATGATGCAATGGGGGGCGGTGTTGCCGGGTGCTTAGAAAGTATGAAGAGCATTACTGGCTGTTCAGCGGATGTAACCATACGTGCCGGAAAAAATGCGCATGGGATAGGTGGACTTTGCGGTTTTTCTGGGACTTTCGATCTTTCCGCCCCTGCTCTGGTGTCAGGATGCACGGTAAATGCACAGATCGAGTGCAGCGAGGGGCCACACACGTGGGTGGTCTCATTGGCACTGGGCTTTATATGAACACTCCGGACATGGAAAGTGTCTTTTAAATTCAAGATTGCTCTGTGACAGCAACCATCACAGGTACGGTCACGCCGGGGGCAATTGCCGGCCGTGCAGAGGGCTGCATGATCAAAAGCTGTGAGATCTCCGTCACAGCGGATGGCGAACCCTTGACCAATGCAGTTGGACAAACCAGCACCAAATTCGAAAGTGCCGAATAAAGGCTATTCCATATAGAACGGGAAAACTTCCACTGTTTCTGTTTAGAAACGTATTGGGCCCTTACATCATCCGCCGCATAAAGGGCATCCTACCATTCGGCTTTTTCAACCGAATGCGGGATGCCCAATCGTTTTATATCGATTTCCATTTATCTCGTAATACAACCAGAACTATTGACCTTTGGGTTTTCCCATTCGCCAGCCTTCCGCCTGTTCACGCACTTTCACAAACCGGCGATAAACACCCTCTTGCTCCAGCAATTCCAAGTGGGTCCCCTTCTGTACAATTCGTCCATTGTCTACCACCAGAATCTGGTCAGCATTTTCAATGGTCGCTAGACGATGAGCAATGATGATAATCGTTTTCCCATGGACTAAAGCCGAAATTGCCTGCTGAATTTCGTGTTCATTTTCCGGGTCCACGCTCGCGGTCGCCTCATCCAAAATGATGATCGGCGCGTCCTTTAACATTGCCCGGGCAATGGAAATCCGCTGTTTCTCCCCTCCAGAAAGCGTTCCGCCCCCTTCCCCTACCACGGTATCATATCCGTCGGGAAGTGCCATAATGAAATCATGACAGTGGGCTGCCTTGGCGGCTGCAACGATTTCTGTGTCTGTTGCATGGGGATTTCCGAACCGAATATTATTTCGAATCGTATCGTGAAACAAATATACGTTTTGAAAAACCATAGAAATGTTTCGTAAAAGGCTATCGCAGGTAAACTCCCGTACGTCGTGCCCACCTATCAATATGGCTCCTGCATGAACGTCATAAAACCTGGCAATCAAGCTACAAATCGTGGTCTTTCCACTTCCAGATGGTCCCACGATGGCAGTCGTCGTTTTTTCTGGTATGGTAAACGAGACATCGTGCAGCACCTCTCGGTCATTATAGCCAAAGGATACATGATGAAAGGTTATATCATAACGATTTATGGAGAGATCGTTTCCCTTCTCATCAATAAACTCCGCATGTTCAATATCTTCTAAACGATCCATCGCCGAATCGATCACAGACAGGACATGGGCAGCATCGTTGATGGATTCTACTCCCCCATAGACCGTAAAGGAAAACATGGCTATCATCAACAGCAGGGGGAGTTCCATTCCACCCTGTAGCGTTTGCCATGCGGCAACTAATACCAAGGCTACCGAGGTTCCCTTTAAAAACAGAAGATGTAGGCAATTCCAAGGGACAAATCCAAACTCATTTTTTATACGAATGTCCTTGTTCTTTTTGGCAGCCTGACGGAAACGACCTACAGAGGCTCCTTCCTGTCCAAAGGATTTAACGACTGATAAGCCGCGTACATACTCAATGGACGCCCCCGAAAGTTCTTCCTGGGCTTTATGCCCCACCGGTGCGGTTCGGGCGCTTTGACGGTTGATTCCATGTAAAGCCACAGCGGAGAGTAACACCCCAATAATGGAAACCACTGCAGCAACTGGACAAAAACATGCAACGCAACAAATAATCGCCGTCACCTGTATGTATCCGTTCACAACTGCATCGATCATTTTCATACCTTGAAGTTCTAGGGTTGACAGTTCCGTCGTAATAGCCGCTAATATGTCACCAATATTATTTTTCGCAAAATACCCCAAGGATACGCGTTTCAGAATATCCCCGATTTGTACGCGTTGTTCCACAGCAACCTCATAGCCAATACTTTCTTGAAGTTTGTTTTTCCAAAATGAAAAGAAAAAGCGCAAAAGAATGAAAATCGTTACCGCAGCCAGGCAAATCCAAATCATCCGGAAGGTTACCGGCGTTCCACCACGGCTATCCTCTACCATTTTTCCCAATGCCCAAGCTGCAACAATCACAGGGCCAGCCGCGCACCATGTTGAAAAAAGGAACATACAAATCCCAAGTAGAGCCGTCCCCGGTATTCTTTTGCCCATCGCATAATACGCCTAATGGTCTTAAACATGTGCATAACCTCCCTTTGCCTCAGTAACCGACCAATGCTTTGCCCCCACATGGGATTGCCACAGCTGCTGATATAGTGGGCATCGCTGCAATAATTCGTCCTGTTTTCCAATGTCAACAATCGCTCCCTTTTTCAACACGACAATTTGGTCTGCATTCTGAATGGTAGAGAGCCTATGGGCAATTACCAGCAGAGTCTTCCCTCGGGAAAGTTCCATAATAGATCGTTGTATCTTGTCCTCATTTTCTGGATCTGTAAATGCAGTCGCTTCGTCAAGAATGACAATGGGGGCATCTTTTAGAATAGCGCGTGCAATGGCTATTCTCTGACGTTCTCCACCAGAAAGCTGTTTTCCAGCCTCTCCTGCTGGCGTATCCCATCCTTTTTCCAAACGGCAAATAAAATCTTCGCATTGTGCAGCCCGCGCAGCTGCAAAGACTTGCTCTTCCGTTGCGTGTGGATTTCCCAATCGGATATTCTCCTTGAGAGAGCAATCGAAAAGAAAGTTATCCTGTGTGACAAAACTGACTGTATCCGCCAGCTGTTTCAGAGGAATGTCCCGAAGGTCTACGCCACCGATTTTGATACTTCCATTCGTCACATCCCAGAAACGTGCAATTAACCTTGCAACCGTCGATTTTCCACCTCCTGATGGCCCTACCAAAGCGGTAAAGCTTCCTTCAGGCATTGCCAAATGGATATGGTGTAGAACTTCATCTTCAGAATTACCTGTGTAAGAAAAGGATACGTCTTGAAGGACAATATCATTGTTCTCTAATTGAGCTGGCTTCGGTGCCTCTTTGAGTTCCGGCAATTGTAAAATATGGTTGGCATCCCTCACTGCATATTCCATGCTTTTGGCTTCATTTAAAAACTGTGTCGCTTTAAGAAGCGGTGTAACAATTCCTAAAGCTAACATAAAACACAATGCCAGTTCCGCTGGTCCCATACTTCCGTCCAGGTATAAGGCAACCCCGACAGGAAGTGTCCCCAGCAATGTGGTTGGCAGAATGGCAAAGCACAAATTCATGGATTTCCAAGTACTCTCAAACCAAGCCATCGTAAACTCCTTAAAGGAACGAACGGCCCCTGTAAACTTTTCATAGGAGCTGGAAGCCTGATTGAATGCCTTGACGACCTCAATTCCTTCAACATATTCTACGATAACGCTGTTCACCCGGTTGTTTGCCTTCATATAAGCGGCATATTGTGAATTATACGTTTTTAAACCGGAGATCATAGGAATAAGCGCCGCTGGAATTGTTACCAGAGAGGCCAAGCCCATTCTCCAGTCCATTACAAATAAAGCAACGACCACCCCCAATGGTAGCAATAGATTGGAACTTAACTCTGGAATCATGTGGGCCAAAGGCGGCTCCACGTCCTCCACACGATCAACAATTGTACTTTTGACACTACCAATCGACTTGTTCAGTACCTCTCCCAAAGGAGCGCGCATTAAACGATCCGCAATTTTTAAGCGCAATCCCTCCAAAATTGTATAGGCGGAAACGTGGGACAGAACCGTTGAAATCCCATAAAAAGCAATCTTTACAAGGTAACCGCCCAGACTAATCCCGCACCAAAACAGGAGGCTGTACCAACCCGCAGTTTCATCGATAAACATGCGCAAAACCTCATAAATGCCTAAATAGGGTACAAACCCGCCTATTACGCTGATGACTGCACATAGAACGGATAAAACCATCTTTCCCTTACAAGGGGATGCAAATGAAAGCAAGGTTTTTAACCAGCTTTCTTGTTTCATGTCAAAGACTCCCTTCATACAACATATTCATCCACTTTTGCGGATTATTTTTATCATAGAAGATTACAATCGTCTTTTCCGCTCCTGTTGGACTACTCTGCTCCATTTCGTCGGGAATGAAAACCTTCTGTGAGTGGTCTGTATACAAAACAAGGCCCCCTTCATGCGATTTCTGTCATGAAGAGGGGCCTTTTATCCATCTTTTTATTACATAAAACTATCCATTTTTCCGGTATTCCAGGGGGGCTTGTCCGATGACAGCCTTGAAGGCGGCTGCAAACTTGCTAGGACTGTCATACCCTACCAAACCGGCGATTTCTGCAACACTGCGTTCCCGTTCCCTTCGAAGCAGACTTGCAGCTCGATTCATTCGATAAGCACGCATATACGTATTGACTGGACTTCCATAAACATTTTTGAAACAGCTTTTCATCGGCGTCAGCGGAATATCAAACTGTTCTGAAAGTTCCTCCAAGGTATAATGGTGCTCCAAATGTTCTGTCATTTGCCTTTGAATCGCTTTAATCTTTTCTACCTGTGACTTGTAAAAATAGGGGCGTTCCTCCCTCTGCTGAGGCAATTCAATTGCCTCCAGATAAAGAAGTAATTCTAAAACCTTGATTTTAAAGTACTGCAATTTGATCTTTTCCGGGACAGCATACAGCTCGCCAAAAACATGTTCAATGGATGGGGCTCCATGAATGACCATTGGATGCCCACCGTTGCAAAATTTTTCCCGCAGAGCATAGAGTTCTACCGGAAAATCTTGTATCTGTTCTTTTAGGCGGCGCGCCGCTTCCGGAAGTGTAAAACTTACCGTAATTCCATGATAGTGAGACAGTGGAAAAGTGAAATGGCCCGTATGTTCCAACCGGCAATCCATCTTCAGATCTCCAGCTTCTACATATGAGTAAGCGCTTTCATTGGCTGCATATTCCAAGCGTCCTTCCCGGCAATGGTCTATACAAAATAATTCCTGCGGCGTCTGAAATACAGATTCGCAATGTTCCATATGATAGTCGTTGTAAGCCAACATGACGCCGGGAAATACGTCATACATGGTCATAGTGCCTTCACCTGTATCGTTTTTCATCTGGAAAACAGCACAGCGGTCACTCTGTGCCACTGGTATCAACGAGCTGTTCCACAGGATAGTCTCTGTCAACCTCTCACACCCCTTTGTTTTTTATTATTCCATTTTCAGCAAGCGCTCAAAAGCATATTGTAAAATTTCCCTACCCTATCCCTATATAAATAGATTTGTCAATCAGTGAATCTCTCTGGCTACTACTTCATCCGTGACCGTTCAATTCGCTGGTCGGTTCATCGAATCTCCAATGGATTACCAATCCGTCATTGAATCGATTCCAATCGTTGTGGGATGATTCCTTTTCAAGAGTTCATCTATAGCAGGGTTTCCTTTCTTGGTTATTCGTCAAAACTCATATCAATACAATCAACATTGGTCCATCCTTATCAACCATACAGGAAACCTTCCACAAATTCTACTCCGAATAGACAACTTTGTACCATTTGGACTTTTTCTAAAGAGGAACGGCCACCAAACTCTTCTATGAGGGAAAAGTTACCCTGATTGTTGAGCGGAGTAAAAAGTCTAAGGAAAGGCAGGCGAACAAATAGCATTTTTCACCGCAGGATATAGAGCTGCTGGAAACTATCGCCTGTTTTCTCAACGGCCACTATGTCCAAGATGTCACATTAGAGCAATTGGGAAAAATCGCATGCATGGGAAAAACTAAGTTGCAAACAAATTTTAAGCAATACAATTGCTGTACCCTTACAGAGTATCTCCAGTAATCCCGCATAAGTCAAGCAGAACACCTTCTCTCTGACACAGATTTGAACATCGGTCAGATAGCAAAAACAGTAGGATATACCAGTGCCAGCCGTTTTGCAGAATTATTTCGAAAGAGCACAGGATTATTGCCTGGAGAATTTCGAAAAAAAGCGCAAAAATAGGTAAACCGCTATTCAAACGAATCTTAAATGGATTCGATAAAAGAAGCGCCCCGAATCATGGCCATTGGTCAGCTTCGGGGCGCTCTTTTTCTTGATTGCGGAGTCGGTATCATTGCAGCAAACATTGTTTCATGTTCACATTTTTCTAAAAAAATGGCTTCCTTGTTATGAATTCAACCACAGGATTTTCTACAATGCAATTGTTTGCTTTTTTACGTAGAAATGGTCTCAGCGGCCGCATCTTGTCAACTCAGTTCAAACATGCCATGATAAAGCTGATAATATCGCCCCTTCTGCAAAAGCAGATCTTCGTGGTCCCCGCGCTCCACAATTTGTCCATGTTCCAGTACCATGATCGCGTCAGCATTGCGCACCGTACTCAAACGATGGGCGATCACAAATACTGTACGCCCTTCCATCAGCTGATCCATTCCTTTTTCAATCAGAGATTCCGTACGGGTATCGATGGAGGAGGTTGCTTCATCCAGAATCAGTACCGGTGGGTCTGCCACAGCTGCCCTGGCAATGGCCAAAAGTTGCCGCTGCCCTTGTGAAAGATTGGCGCCGTCAGCGGTCACCATGGTGTCATATCCCTGTGGCAACCGTCGAATAAAAGAATCCGCATTGGCAATGCGAGCTGCCCGCCTGATCTCCTCATCGGTCGCATCCAACTTTCCAAAGCGAATATTATCTGCAATGCTCCCGGTAAAGAGGTGGGTATCCTGTAAGACAATCCCCAAGGAATGCCGAAGTGCCTCTTTTTTGATGTCCTTGACATCGATCCCATCGTATGTGACACAGCCGCCCTGTACGTCATAAAACCGATTAATCAGATTCGTAATGGTGGTCTTTCCCGCCCCTGTAGAGCCTACAAAGGCAATTTTCTGTCCTGGTTTTGCATAGAGGGTGATGTTTTTCAGGACCGGGTGATTGGATTCATAGCCAAATTCGACATTTTGAAATCGAACATCGCCACACAAAGGAACCAATGTCCCATCCATTTTGCGCCATGCCCAACGACCCGTCTTTTTTTCGCAGGGAACGAATTGCCCTGCTTTCTCTTCCACATTGACCAAGTCCACCTTCCCTTCGTCAATCTCTGGCTTGAGTTGCATCACATTAAAGACGCGTTCCGCGCCTGCCAAAGCTGCCAGAAGGAAATTGCTCTGCTGAGTAAACTGATTGATTGGCAAGGCAGCCTGCCGGACAAAAACCAAGTAACTTGCTAAACTTCCGACATCCGTTGTCCCTTGTAGTGCCATGATTCCCCCCAATACAGCGACAATGGCATAGTTGATATAGGAAATGCTGACCACTGCGGGAATCATTGTAGCTGCATAACTTTGGGCTCCTGTACCCGCTTTACGCAAGGCCTCGTTTTTCTTTTGAAACTCTTTTAGATTCGCTGCTTCATGATTAAATACCTTTACGACTTTTTGCCCATTGACCATCTCTTCAATGTAGCCATCCAAATCGCCAAGACTGGCCTGCTGACGGGTATAGTATTTTTTACTGCGTTTCCCGCTGAAACGGATATAAAGGAACATCGCTGCGTAACATACCACAACGATCAGCGATAGGCGCCAATTCAAGATAAACAGGATAACCAGCGTCCCCACCATCTGGATAAAGCTCTGAATAACCATTGCAAAGCTGTTGTTTAACGCATCGGATATCGTATCCACATCGTTGGTGAAATAGCTCATAATATCGCCGTGCCTCTGCGTATCAAAGAATTTGAGAGGCAATGTTTGTAGATGCGCAAACAGATCCCGGCGAATATCAAACAATACCTGCTGTGCCGCCTTGACCATCGCTTGTGTATAACCATAGGCGGAGAGTGCCCCTATTCCATAAATCGCCGCTGTCAATATCACCCCACTGAGCAATGTATCCACTTCTCCAGATACAAGGTTATTGACCACCGGGCGTATCATATACGTTCCCAACAAATTCGCCAAGGCGCTGATGGTTACCAGAACCGCCACCACCAGGAGAATCAATTTGTGCCGCCCCATATAGGACAACAACATGCGGATCGTATAGCGGAGATTTTTAGGCTTTTTGGCACTGAGCTGTTGCGCCGCCATATTCCTCTCCCCCTTTCATTTGAGATCGATAAATTTCCTGATAGATTGGATCGGTTTCCAATAGCTCCTGGTGGGTTCCAATAGCGTGCACTTTGCCGTCCTCTAAAATGACAATCTGATCCGTATGCATTACGGAGGTAATCCTCTGCGCAATGATGATCTTCGTCACATTGGTAAGAGCAGACAAGGCTGTACGAATCTTTCCCTCCGTCGCTGTATCCACCGCACTGGTGGAGTCGTCAAAAATCAGCACCTTCGGATGTTTCAACAATGTACGGGCAATACATAGCCGCTGTTTCTGTCCACCGGAGATATTATTGGCTCCCTGGCCCAGATCTGCATCCAGCCCTTTGGGTATCCGCTGTAAAAATTCATCCGCGCAAGCTGCCCGGCAAGCCGCCCATAGGGTGTCGTCATCGGCCTCCGGATTTCCCCATTGCAAATTTTCTCGCACAGTACCGGAAAAAAGTACATTTTTTTGTAAAATCATTCCAACCGAATCGCGCAATACCTTAAGATCATATTCCCGTACGTCGCGTCCGCCCACCTTTACAACGCCTTCTGTAGCATCATACAACCGTGGAATCAGCTGTACCAGCGTCGTTTTGGAGGAACCGGTTCCGCCTAAAATTCCAATCGTTTGCCCAGGCTTAAAGTGCAAAGTTACCCCAGAGAGTGCATATTCCTGCGCATCTTCGCGATATTTAAAGGAGACATTTTCAAAATCAACACTCCCGTCATGGACCTCTGTCATGGCATTTTTGGGGGTGGACAACACAATCTGCTCGTCCAAAACCTCGCTGATACGGCGCGCGCTGGCCAATGAACGCGTAAGCAGTAGAAACACATTTGCAATCATCATTAAAGAGTTCATCACTTGCATGACATAGCTCAAAAAACCGGTAAGATCTCCCACCTGCAACGTAGAAGCCAAAATCATATTTCCGCCAAACCACATGATGAGTACAATCGCGGTATACATAACAAATTGAAAAGCAGGAAGGTTCAAAACCGCATAATGAAACGTTGTCCGGCTGGATTCCATCAAATCTGTATTGACACTTTGAAATTTCTCTTCTTCATACTCTCCTCTCACAAAGGCTTTGACTGCACGAATCGCAGTTAACCCCTCCTGGACGACGTTGTTTAACCGGTCTACCACCTTTTGCAAATGGCTGTACATCGGTCCTACCTTGCGGAGAATAAAGAACAGGACGATCCCCAACAAAGGAGCACAGATTACAAAGACAAAAGCCAGCTGCGGGTTCATCCAAAAGGACAACGCCACTCCCATAATCAGCATCACCGGGCCGCGAACCAATGGCCGGAAGCCGCCGTTAATTGCATTCTGAAGCACCGTTACATCCGTCGTCATGCGCGTAATCAAAGAGGAGGTATCAAAGTGATCCAAATTGGAAAAAGAATAATTTTGAACCCGCTCATATTGCGCCTCTCGGATTTGGGCACCCCAGCCATAAGCCGTTCGTGCAGCAAAGTGCGCATATAATAGACCGGTAATCAGCGCTAATATGGCACAAATCCCCATCTGGAGTCCCTTAGAAATAATGTAATCGACATCGCGATTCACCACACCAACATCAATTAGGTCGGCAATCAATACGGGGATAACGAGCTCAAAACAAGTCTCCACCAAAACCAATAGGGCTCCAATCACCATATCCTTCCGATAGGGGCCCATGTATTTTAACAGTCGTTTGATGTCTCGCATACCTGTTCCTCCTTTTGGTTTTGAAAGTTTTGATAGGAACGCAACAGATATTCGGCAAATTGCTCCCGCTCCTGATCGCTAAATCCCTTAAGCATCCGCTCCTCCATATCCTGATAGTTTTTTCTCCATATTTTTGCATAACGGCGCCCTTGATCTGTAAGTTCAATTCGATCGCTTCGCCGGCTCTCCTGATTGATTCCTCTTGTTATAAATCCGCTTTTTTCCATCGTACACAGCATGCGGGACACGGCAGCCGGATCAATTTCGAAATATTCTGCCAACTGTCTCTGGCTGCAAGGTCCTTGCCCCGCTAAATAGACCAACAGCTTCGGTTGTCCATTTCCCAATCCGGACAGGCCCAAATGCGAGCGAAGGTATCCCCTCTGGGCATGAAATGTACGGTATAACCGCATATAAAATGTGTTTTCCATTGTTTTCACCTCTTGGCAATCCTCTAATTGATATATCAACAGTTGATATATCAATTATAGTATACCCCGTTTCCTTGTCAATGGTCTTCCCAACAAATCTTTGGATATTTTTGTTATCCTTTAAATGAAAAACATATTCAAAAAAAGCTTTTAAAGTTACCCCTTGTAAAGAAATTTGACAGAACAACGATTGCATGATATATTGATAATTAGATTATCGATAATTAAATTATCAGCATAGGAAAGGAGTGGTTTCTCTGGCAACTCCAGATCATTCCATCGATCCGCGGATCTTAGAAAGTGCCAAAAAAGAATTTTTGGCAAATGGTTTTGAACGCACTTCGCTCAAAGCAATCTGCGATGGTGCAGGAATTACCACAGGCGCCCTTTATAAGCGATACAAGGGAAAAGAGGACCTATTTTGTGTTGTGGTTGCCAATACGGTCGCTGATTTAAATGCTGTCGCCAAACAAAGAGGTGGCAGAGATGCAAGCGCTTTATCCGATGATGAATTAATCCGAGAATGGTACATGGACGAAGAAGATATGATGTGGTGGTTCCGATTTTTATATGAACGGCATGATGGTTTTACCCTTTTGCTCAAATGTGCTGAAGGGACTGCCTATGCCAATTTTCAGCATGATTGGGTCGAGATGTTAACCGAGGCAACCAGCGTTTTTTGAAGGAAGCCCAAAAACGAAATCTCTGCCGTTCAGATATCTCACAACAGGAACTTCATATCCTTCTCTCGGCATTTTGGGCCACGATTTATGAGCCTTTCATCCACGACTTTTCCTGGGAACAAATTGAAGCCCATTGCCGGATTGTGTGTAATCTCTTTAACTGGCAAAAAGCATTTGCTTTCTGTGAGCCCGGCTCATAACCTCTCCTAAGAGAGGTTCTTTTTTGTCGCAAAGTTAGCTAAGGCTAATTAGCAAAGGAGGAAGGAACGTTGTTTAAAAAAGTATTGGAATATGCCGGCGAATACCGAAAAACCACCTATTCTGCCATGGTTGCGATGCTGATTGGCATGGTGATGAACGTCATTCCTTTTCTGTTCATCTACCAGCTTATACGCCCCCTGCTCATGCGGGAGTCAGTCGACGCTGGATATGTGATCTGGCGCATCCTTGCGATTGCCGTCTGCGGTATTTTATATGCGGTATTTTACGTATGGGGGCTCTCCCTCTCCCACCGGTCCGCTTATCATACCCTGAAGAATTTGCGCATCTCTCTACAGGGAAAACTGGAGAAGCAACCACTCGGTGTCATCCAAGAAAAAGGCGTCGGTTCGATCAAAAAGATGTTCATAGATGACATCGAGTCCATCGAGCTTCTTTTAGCCCATGCATTGCCGGAAGGGATTGCGAATCTGGCTGTTCCTGCCCTTGTTTTTATTGCCATGTTTTTTGTTGATTGGAAACTTGCCCTCCTCTCCCTGTGTTCTCTGCCTCTGGGATTGGCGGCAATGATGGCCATGTACCGCGCAGGTACTAGCAAAATGGGACAGTATTATGCGGCTGCTCAAAAGATGAATAACACTATCGTTGAATACATAAATGGAATGGAGGTTGTGAAAGTCTTTAACCGGGATGGAGAATCCTACCACCGTTTTGAGAAGGATGTCCGCGGGTATCGGGACTTTACCCTAGCCTGGTATAAAGTATGTTGGCCATGGATGGCCCTGTATAATAGCATTCTCCCCTGCGTTGCACTGTTTACCCTCCCAATCGGCGCCTATCTGGTACTACAAGGGAACTCTACTTTGCCGGATCTCGCTCTGGTCCTGTGTATGTCCTTTGGCGTTGGTGCACCGTTGTTGCGGGCATTGGGTTTTATGTCCACTCTTCCTCAGATCAATTTCAAAATAACGACTTTGGAGCAAATGATGAGTGCTCCCGCTCTTCAGCAGACAAACAATTCTTTCCGAGGGAAAAACCATAACATCTCCTTTGAGAATGTCCATTTCGCATACAAGGAGGACGAAGTTCTACACGGAATAACGCTCAACGTTCCAGAAGGGAGTCTCACTGCTTTTGTCGGTGAATCTGGAAGCGGAAAATCAACGTTAGCGAAACTGTTGGTCCATTATTACGATGTCACCGGTGGCTCCATCCGGATTGGAGGGCAAGATATTCGAGAAATGAGTATCGAGGCACTGAATAACCAGATTTCTTATGTAGCTCAGGAGCAGTTTCTATTCAATATGAGCCTGATGGAGAATATTCGATTGGGAAAGTTGGACGCCACCGATGAAGAAGTCATGGCTGCGGCTGAAAAGGCCCAGTGCGGAGAATTCCTTTCCAGATTGGAGAATGGCATCCACACCATGGCTGGCGACGGCGGCAAACAGCTCTCCGGCGGTGAACGGCAGCGTATTTCGCTGGCCCGTGCAATCTTAAAGAACGCCCCCATTGTTGTTCTGGATGAAGCGACTGCCTTTATGGACCCGGAAAATGAAGAGAAAATGAACGAAGCAATTGCGGAGGTTATCAAGGGAAAAACCGTCATCGTCATTGCGCACCGTCTCTATTCCATTGTTGGGGCCGACCAAATCTGTGTGTTGGAAAACGGCAAACTTTCGGCAGTAGGTACGCATCAGAAACTCCTGGAAAGTTGTCCAGAATATCAGAAACTTTGGAAAGCGGCAGAAGGCAGTGCGCAGTGGAAAGTCAGCACCGCGAAAGGAGTGGAGAACAAATGATTACTCTGATGAAACGAATTCTTGCGGTTTCTGGCCCTTATAAAAATCGAATCAAGATTGCGTTTATTTTTCCTTTTTAAAGTCCCTCCTTGCCAAGGCTCCCATCATGTTGGCTTTCCTGGCGCTTGCTGCCTTTTACGAAAATACTATTACAGAGGAACTGTGCCTATGGTATGGAATCGCAATGGTCGCCTGTGTCCTGTTGCAGGTTGTCTTCCATCACATTGCAGATCGGTTACAATCCGCAGCTGGATTTATGGTCTTTTCGGATATGCGCATGGAGCTTGGCGCCCATCTGCGGCGGATGCCCATGGGGTATTTCACCGAAGGCAACATTGGAAAAATCAGCTCTGTTCTGTCCACCGATATGGTATTTATCGAAGAAAACTGTATGACCGTCCTTGCCGACATGATGAGCTATATCTTTGCAGAAGCAATTATGTTGGTCTTTTTGTTCTTTTTCAACATTTGGATTGGCCTTGCTGGCCTTGCTATTTTATTGGTCATTCTGCTGGTCGCCAAGGGCATGAAAAAGGAGGCTGTTATAGATTCCTACACCCGCCAAGAACAAAGCGAGAATCTAACCGAAGCAGTTCTCGATTTCACCGAAGGCATCAGTATCATCAAGACCTATAATCTATTGGGAGAAAAATCCAAGGAACTCTCCGAAAATTTCCGGCAAAGCTGTGAAACCAATCTCCGTTTTGAGGAAAATCATGCCCCCTGGCAACGCTGGTTAAATATGGTCTATGGGCTTGGAGCAGCAACGATTATCGCTGTTGCTATGTTTCTCAACAGCCAAGCTCTATTGGATGTGACGTTCCTAGTTGGCATCATGCTTTTTGTTTTCGACCTTTTCGGTCCTTTGAAAGCATTATATGGGCAAGCCACACGCTTGACGGTAATGAACAGTTGCATGGATCGTATTGAAGAGGTATTCCACGAAAAAGAACTCCCTGATGACGGCGCGGATCGGATTCCCGAGAAAAGTAAAACGCCGGAGGTTCAGTTCAAAGATGTCCGCTTCGCATATGGGGACAAAGAGGTACTGCACAATATTTCCTTCGATCTAAAGCGGAACCAAATGATCGCCTTGGTAGGTCCTTCGGGTGGAGGAAAATCGACGATTGCCAACCTTTTAACCCGTTTTTGGGATGTTCAATCCGGTCAAGTAATGATTCGCGGTAAGGACGTCCGAAATGTCAAGTTGAACGATCTGATGAATCATATCAGTATGGTGTTTCAGCGAGTATATCTATTTCAAGATACCATTTATAATAACATTAGTATGGGCCGTCCGGATGCTACACGCGAAGAAGTCATGGAAGCAGCCAAAAAAGCGCGCTGTTACGATTTCATTATGGCCTTACCCGATGGATTTGAAACGATGGTCGGTGAGGGCGGCGAGACCCTTTCCGGAGGAGAGAAACAGCGGATCTCGATTGCGCGCTGCATTTTAAAGGATGCCCCTATTGTAATTCTGGATGAAGCAACTGCCAGTGTGGACGCTGACAATGAGAGTTACATCCAGGAGGCTATCAATGAACTCTGTCGGGGCAAGACGCTCTTGGTTATCGCCCACCGTCTGAACACGATCCGGGGGGCCGATCAAATTCTTGTCATAGCCAACGGTAAAATCGCCCAGTCCGGGACCCATGAAGAGCTCATACAGGCAGGTGGTATCTACAAAGATTTCGTCACCGTCCGAGAAAACAGCCGCGGTTGGAACCGTAATGGCACAGCTTAATGGATATAATCCCTGTGTTTCGCGGAGAAAGACAAAAAGCCCGTGGATTTCATTGTCAAATGGAATCCACAGGCTCTTTTATTATTTGGACGTATCCCCAAAAAAGTACTTTTAGAACTGGGCTTTTTTGTCCCCTTCCTTACGCTCTGGCATCCTGCCTGTTATAAACATCGCATCACCAAAGCTGAAAAAGCGGTACTTTTCCTTTACTGCCGTATGATAGGCCTGCATCGTAAGGTCATAGCCTGCCAGGGCTGAGACCAACATAATCAGCGTACTTTCTGGCAGGTGAAAATTGGTAATCAAGCCGTCAAGCACTTGAAATTGAAAGCCGGGATAGATAAAAATATCCGTCCATCCGGCGCTCTCTCGAATACAACCTTCCTTTAATGCGACGGATTCCAAAGTACGGCAGCTTGTGGTTCCAACAGCGATCACGCGGCCACCGTGGCGTTTGGTCTCATTGATGCGTTCGGCTGCCTCTTTACTTATCGCATAATGTTCCGAATGCATCCTGTGCTCTGAAACATTCTCGACCGTCACCGGGCGGAATGTCCCCAAGCCTACATGCAGCGTCACAAAAGCCGTCTTGATTCCTTTTTCTCGGATGCGCTCTAAGAGTTCTGGCGTAAAATGAAGCCCCGCCGTTGGCGCTGCAGCCGAACCGATCTCTTTGGAATAAACGTTTTGATAGCGTTCCTTGTCCTTCAGGTCTTCCGTAATATAATGGGGCAACGGCATTTGTCCGATTTGATCTAAAATCGCGTAAAAGTTTCCTTCGTAATGAAATTCAACAATCCGATTGCCGCCCTCTACAACTTCCAACACATCTGCACGCAACAAGCCGTCGCCAAATGTAAAATGCGTTCCAGGTTTTGCACGCTTACCCGGTCCTGCCAGCACTTCCCAAATGTCCCCCTCGCGGTGCGTCAGCAGAAGAAACTCCACTTTGGCGCCCGTACCATCCTTGATTCCGTAAAGCCTCGCTGGAAGCACACGGGAATCATTTAAAACCAAGCAATCCCCTGGGTTTAAGTAATCGATTATATCAAAAAAATGCCGGTGCTCCATTTCACCTGTGTCCTTATGTAAAACAAGCAGCCGCGAAGAATCTCTCGGCTCCAGCGGCGTCTGAGCGATCTGTTCCTTTGGAAGATCGTAATAAAAGTCATGTGTGCTCCAATTCCGTTTCATTTCTTCCATTTTATGTTCTCCTAAAATTGATAAATTCTCATTCTTTTCCGCCATACAAAGAACGAGGAAAAACTTTAACAAAGAATAAATTGACAACCCTAAAAACCCATGGTATGATGATGATAATTTGAATAGATGGATAGAGGTGCGGTTTTAAAGAGTATCACGCGGGAGGGTGCCAAAGCCCGGGAACGCCTGTGAAAGGGAAAACCGCCGAAGGAGAGCGGCGTTTGGCCGGCGTTCTTCTGGGGGCAGAGTGAAGAACGCTGCAACTGTCATCATAGATTTATGATGGAGCGCTATCGGCAGTAAAGTCCGTAAGGAATACCGAGCAAGTTCTATTATATTGATTTGATGACCGGTTTTCAACCGGTTTTTTTATTGCGCTATGTACGTGGGAGATTTGTCCCACCATAACACAGTAGGGGAACACGCGCGGCCCGCCCGGACGCTGCCGTTCCGGTCAAACCGAAAAGAAACAATCTGGCCATTTCAATCTTTCAAGGATTGCCCTGGATACATTTCTAAGGACTGTTTCAGGAGGGGTATCTTTTCGTTCTGTCAGGTTCTTTCTTTTCAGCTATTCCCATATCATCATATAGGAGGAAATGGTACAATGAAAAAATATCAAGTTGGAATTATTGGAGCTACAGGTATGGTTGGACAACGTTTTGCAACGCTTCTGGAAAACCATCCGTGGTTTGAAGTAAAGGCGCTCGCCGCAAGCGGCCGTTCAGCCGGCAAGACCTATGAAGAAGCAGTGGGCGAACGTTGGGCTATGAGTACCCCCATGCCAGAATCCATGAAAGAAATGATCATTTTTGATGCTGCAGCGGATGTAGAAAAAGTTGCTTCGCTGGTAGATTTTGTCTTCTGTGCCGTCAATATGAACAAGGACGAGATCAAGGCATTGGAGGAGGCCTACGCAAAGGCAGAATGCCCCGTTATGTCAAACAACAGTGCAAATCGCGGTACCCCGGATGTGCCGATGATTATTCCGGAGATCAATGCAGATCACGCTGCTGTAATCGAAGCACAGCGCAAACGTCTTGGTACGAAGCGCGGATTTATTTCTGTAAAATCCAATTGTTCCTTGCAAAGCTATGTCCCAGCCATTCACCCACTAATGGATTTGAATGTCACTAAGGTGTTGGCTTGCACGTATCAGGCCATTTCCGGCGCTGGAAAAACCTTTAAAACTTGGCCGGAAAGCCTTGACAACGTGATTCCTTTTATTGGTGGAGAAGAAGGAAAATCTGAAAACGAGCCTCTGAAAATTTGGGGACATGTGGAGGACGGAAAAATTGTAAACGCTACCTCTCCCTGCATCACCTCCCAGTGCCTGCGTGTGCCGGTCTCCGATGGGCATACCGCAGCCGTATTTGTCTCTTATGAAAAGAAAATCGAGCTGGAGGAGATTATCCACCGTTGGGAGAGTTATAAAGGTATCCCGCAGGAGCTCGAGTTGCCGAGCGCGCCGAAGCAGTTCTTGCATTATTTCCGCGAGGATGACCGTCCGCAATCCCGCTTGGATCGCAATTTGGAGAACGGTATGGCCGTTTCGATCGGCCGCCTGCGCCCGGATACCCAGTACGACATCAAGTTTGTCTGTCTCTCTCATAATACGCTGCGAGGCGCCGCTGGCGGCGCTGTTCTGATGGCAGAGCTGCTCTGTGCAAAGGGATACTTGGACTGATTTCCAAAGGGAACGAATATACATACATATTCTCAGTTAACTAATGAATTGGAGGTCCGACTATGAAGAAACTCATCTACACCGGTTCTGGCGTTGCGCTGGTCACTCCCATGCATAAGGATGGCTCCATCAATTACGAAAAGTACGGGGAGTTGATCGAATTTCAGATCAGCCACGGCACGGACGCGATTATCGCCTGTGCGACAACAGGTGAATCCCCTGTCTTGAACCACGAAGAGCACTGCAAGGCGTTGGAATATGTCATTCAAAAGGTAAACAAGCGTGTTCCCGTTATCGCCAGTACAGGCAGTAACGATACGACCTATGCAGTACAACTTTCTCAGGAAGCAGAGCGTATGGGTGCAGATGCGCTTCTCTCTGTGACACCCTATTACAATAAAACATCCCAAACAGGTTTGATACGGCATTATACATACATTGCAGATCGCGTTCATCTGCCGATGATCCTCTACAATGTCCCTTCGCGTACAGGCTGCAACATTAAACCGGAGACCTATTTGGAACTCTCCAAACACCCAAACATCAATGCAGTTAAAGAGGCCAACGGGGACATTTCTTCGGTAGCTAAGACGATTGCCCTGTGTGGGGATGATCTTTACGTTTATTCCGGAAATGACGATCAGACCCTTCCGATGCTCGCTTTGGGTGGTAAGGGCGTTATCTCGGTGTTTGCCAATGTCTTGCCGCAGGAGATGCACGATCTATGCGCTTCGTTCCTGTCCGGGGATGCGGCTAAGAGCCGTGAGCTTACACTGAAATATGTGGAATTGATGAACGCTTTCTTTATGGATGTCAATCCCATACCCGTTAAAGCTGCGATGAATGAAATGGGCTTTGACGTAGGCGACTGCCGGATGCCTCTGACAACAATGAGCGAACCGGCGCTGAATCAGCTCCGGACCATTCTAAAAAAATATCAGCTGATCTAAACGAAGATCACCTTTGGGAGGATAAAAAATGACCAGGATTCTTCTCTGCGGATGCAACGGTAAAATGGGCCGTGTGATCGCCGCATGTGTCAAAGAACGGGAAGATTGTAAAATTGTAGCCGGTATTGACCTTCACACAGATCCCTTTGGGGATTTTCCTGTCTATGCTGCTCCTGCCGATGTGCGGGAAGAAGCAGACGTTGTGATCGATTTCTCCCATCCGGCCTTGCTCACCCCCCTGTTACAGTTTGGCTTGGAGCGTAAGCTCCCTTTAGTGCTCTGCACAACTGGTTATAACCATGAACAAGTGAATGAATTGAAGCAGGCATCTCACAAAATCCCTGTCTTTTATTCTGGAAACATGAGCTTGGGGATCAATCTTTTGATTGAACTCTCTAAAAAAGCGGCGCAAATTTTGGGCGAAGATTTTGATATTGAAATCATTGAGAAACACCACAATCAAAAAATCGACGCCCCCAGCGGTACGGCACTCATGATTGCGGACGGCATTTCTTCCGTCGAGGATCACCGTATGACTTATATGTACGATCGCCATTCCCAACGCAAAAAGCGCGATAAGAATGAGATTGGAATGCATTCAGTGCGCGGCGGAACAATCGTTGGAGAGCACGAAGTGATTTTTGCTGGACCGCATGAGGTCATCACCCTTTCTCATTCCGCACAATCAAAGGAGATTTTTGCCAATGGCTCCATCAATGCTGCCGTATACCTGGCAAAACAGCCCGCCGGACTCTATAATATGTCTGACTTATTAAAGTAAAGGGGATACGATTATGGAACAATCGGTTATCACAACCCTCAGCGACATCACTCTGGTCAATTTACAGAATTGTCCAGTGGCGCTCACCTCCATTGCAAAGATCTTTCAAAAAATCTCGGATTTGGGCGTGAATGTGGATATGATTTCCCTGGCGCCTACGCACGGAGCATATACCACCATCTCGTTTACCATTGATGACGAAGATCTTGGTAAAATTTTAAAATTCACCTCTGCCCTATACGACAATCACGATATTAAAACCATCGTCAGCAGTGGGAACTACAAGATTGCGGTGTATGATGAACATATGAAAAATACGCCCGGAATCGCGGCCAAAATTTTGAAGGCTGCGGCGGATGTCAATACGGACATCCGCCTCATCAGCACCTCCGATGTAGAGATTTCCATGCTTGTAACAGCGGCTGATTTCGAGCAAACATTGGAATCAATTGAAAACCAAATTGGTTAAGGCATCCCTATGTGTTACATCAAAAGGGGTTCCGCAGTCCGATTTTCAAAAATCGGACTGTGGAACCCCTTTTCTTTAAATATCCCTTTTTATTTTTCCCAACGCCCCTTTTTCCAAGCGAGAGACCTGCGCCTGGCTGATACCAATTTCCGAGGCAACTTCCATCTGGGTTTTCCCCTGGAAAAAACGCATGGTTAAAATACGTTTTTCCCGATCACTTAGATCGCTAATCGCTTCTTTTAGAGCAATTTCATCCAACCAATTGTTGTCGTCGTTGTTGTCGCCCACCTGATCCATCACATAAATGGTATCTCCCCCATCCGAAAAACCGGTTCATATAGGGATACCGGCTCCACAATGGATTCCAACGCCAACACCACATCTTCCCGTGGAAGATCCAGCGCCTTTGCGATTTCTTCAATCGTGGGTTCCCGATTGTTCTGCGCGGTCATCTTTTCTTTCACCTGCATCGCCTTGTACGCTGTATCTCGCAGGGATCGGCTGACACGAATGCTGTTGTTGTCGCGCAAATATCTGCGGATCTCTCCAATAATCATCGGCACGCCATAGGTAGAGAACCGTACGCCCTGATTCATATCAAAGTGGTCGATTGCTTTGATAAGCCCAATACACCCCACTTGAAAAAGATCGTCTAAATTTTCCCCGCGATTTGTAAATCGCTGGATAACACTGAGGACCAACCGCAGGTTCCATTAATCAATTCTTCCCTTGCCTGCTTATCCCCTTCCTTGACACGGCGCAGCAGTTCTGTTTTTTCCTTTTCCGTCAAGACTTTGAGCTTTGCAGTATTTACTCCACAGATGTCCACTTTGTTGTACACAGCACATTCCTCCCATCCGGCTTTCGCAATCATTATTGCCATGATCGGGTGGGAACATGCACTGGATAGGAAGGAAAAAGCAAGTGGAGTGGCTTGTTTTTGACATTGCAAACCGGGGAAAAACCACGTGTGCTGTGGCTTTTCCCCGGTTTCAAACCCATTTAAAAAATTTTTATAGAAGCGTACTTGTCCAATGAAACAACATCAACGACAATAGTTTTCCAGATAGCTTTCGATGCTCTCTTGAATGATTTCTTTTGCACGATCAACGCTGCAAACGTTGTCGATCGCCGTCGTTTTCCCCTCAAGTGCCTTATACACGGAAAAGAAATGGGACATCTCATCAAAAATATGGGCCGGTAACTCGCTGATATCCTTATAGCCGTTGTAGGTCGGGTCATTAAATGGAATCGCGATAATCTTTTCATCCTTATGCCCATTGTCTTCCATACTGATTACACCAATCGGATAGCAACGTACCAAGGACAAAGGATGGATATTTTCCGAACAAAGCACCAAAACATCGAGTGGATCGTGGTCCTCTGCATAGGTTCGTGGAATAAATCCATAATTTGCTGGATAATGTGTGGACGTGTACAGGATACGGTCCAAAAAGAGCAATCCCGTCTCTTTATCCAGCTCATATTTGGCCTTACTTCCCTTTGTAATCTCGATAACTGCACAGAAATCGTCTGTTTTTATGCGTTTTGGGGAGATATCATGCCAGATATTCATTCCGATTCCTCCTTCAGTTCGCCGGTACAAATCCCGGCTATATTTCTTTTATATTGTATCATTTCGCATAAAAAGAATCAAGAAATTTCCCGGAAACCTTATACAAATTCATTAAAAACAGATTTCCTAATGGGTTATATCTGTTTTCTGCATTTGAAAAAATGTTTGTGCATACATATGAAACGATCAGTAGTGCAGGAGGAATGTTCCATGAATTGCAGAATCGCGGACATGCGGCATAAGGAGGTTATCAATACAAAGGATGGCACACGTATTGGTTATGTGTGCGATGTGGAGATCGATACCGTCACCGCACGGGTTCTTTCCCTTGTCATTTATGGCCGGCTGCGTTTCTTTGGCCTGCTCGGCCGTGAGGATGACATCATCATTAAGTGGCAAGATATTGAAGTCATTGGTGACGAAACCATTCTGGTGTGTTATAATGACTTTTATCGAGTGAAAAAGAAACCGCGCATGTTTGGAAGTTGACCGTTATCCGGCAACATTCTGAAAAAATCTTGCAATCTCTGTCTGATTGTGGTATAATAATGCGCGCAAAACACACGCCAGCGTTGGACGAACCGGTGCTTTAGAGAGCTTTCTCTGAGGTTCTGCGTCTAAAATAAAACGCGGCGGAGGAAAAACCAAGGAGGATTTATCATGGCAGTTGTATCTATGAAACAGCTTTTGGAGGCCGGCGTCCATTTCGGCCACCAGACCAGAAGATGGAACCCGAAAATGGCTCCCTATATCTTCACCGAACGCAATGGTATTTATATCATTGACCTGCAGAAGACCGTTAAGAAGCTTGAGGAAGCATATAATTTCATCCGCGAGCTTTCGATGGAAGGCAAATCTGTTTTGTTTGTCGGAACAAAGAAGCAGGCCCAGGAATCCGTTCGCGACGAGGCAGAGCGTGCAGGCGCTTATTTTGTAAACGCAAGATGGTTGGGCGGCATGCTCACCAACTTCCGCACCATTCGCCGCAGAATTGACCGTTTGAACCAACTCAAGGCAATGGAAGCCGACGGCACGTTCGATCTTCTTCCGAAGAAGGAAGTTACGAAGCTCCAACTCGAAATCGAAAAGCTGGAAAAATTCATGGGCGGCATTAAGGATATGAAGCAGCTCCCAGGCGCTCTGTTCATTGTTGACCCGCGCAAGGAGAGAATTGCTGTTGCTGAGGCAAAGAAGCTCGGTATTCCGATCGTTGCAATCGTTGACACCAACTGCGATCCGGACGAAATCGACTATGTCATTCCGGGCAATGACGACGCAATCCGCGCTGTCAAGCTGATTTCTGCTACGATGGCAAATGCGATCATCGAAGGCAGAGAGGGCCAGATGGGCTCTGCTGAGGCACAGGAAAAAGAAAATGAGGCCGAGGAGGTCGCGGGCTAATCCAAGTAGGATTCCCCCATCAAATCAGTAAAACAATCGATCAAAAAAGCGCCGGGAGGATATTCTCCCGGTGCGTTTAAAAAACGGAGGGATAATCAATGGCTGCTTTTACAGCAAAAGACGTTGCAGCGCTTCGTGAGAAGACAGGCTGCGGAATGATGGACTGCAAAAAGGCATTGACCGAAGCAAACGGCGATATGGATGCCGCGATCGACTTCCTGAGAGAAAAGGGCCTGGCTGCTGCCACCAAGAAGGCTGGCCGTATTGCAGCAGAAGGCGTTGCCTATGCCTGCACCAATGAAGCTGGCAATGTTGGCGTTGCAATCGAAGTCAATGCAGAGACTGACTTTGTTGCAAAGAACGCAGATTTCCAGAACTTTGTAAAGACCTGCGCCGATACGGTTATGGCACAGAATCCGGCGGATGTTGATGCTCTGTTGACCTGCAAGGCAGCAGATTCCGAGCTGACGGTCGATGAGCTCCTCAAGGAGAAAATCCTCACCATCGGCGAGAATATTAAGATTCGTCGTTTCCAGCGTTTTGAGGGCACAGTGGTCTCCTATATCCATGGCGGTGGCAGAATTGGCGTCCTGGTGAAGTTCGAGACTTCTCCGGAAGTTGCTGCAAAGGAAGGTTTCCAGGAGTACGCAAAGAACATTGCTATGCAGGTTGCTGCGATCAACCCGTCCTATCTGGACGAGGCTTCTGTTCCGGCCGACGTTGTTGAGCATGAGAAGAAGATTCTCACAGAGCAGGTGATTGAGTCCGGTAAGCCGGCCAACATTGCTGAGAAGATCGTCGTGGGTAGACTTGGCAAGTTCTATAAGGAAGTATGCCTTGTGGAGCAGGCTTATGTAAAGGACGGCGACCTGTCTGTTAAGCAGTATACGGAGAATACAGCTAAAGAACTCGGCGGCGACATCAAGATTGTTGCATTTGTACGCTTTGAGAAGGGCGAAGGCCTTGAGAAGCGCGAGGACAACTTTGCAGATGAAGTTGCCAACATGATTAAATAATTTTTCGTGATTGCAATAGAGACAGCGCGGAGATTTTCCGCGCTGTTTTTTATTTCAATAAAAAGGAACTCTTTTATTATTTAATCAATGGGCACCCCTACCAATCGGAAAGTTTCTTCTCTTATTCCGGTTAAAGCTATCTCTTTTAAGAAAAATTCGTTATAATAAGCATATGGAAAGAGGTGATATTATGCCATCATCCAGGCGCCGCGCATCCCGAAAAAGAAATTCGATTCTTCCCATTCATCCACCGAAACAGGTGCTGCGCCTGATCGACCGGCTGCAAAAACATGGCTTTGAGGCCTATGCGGTGGGCGGATGTATCCGCGACAGTTTACTAGGGCTTTCTCCAAACGATTGGGATCTCACTTGTTCGGCGCATCCAGAAGAGGTAGCCCAAGCCTTGTCCGATTATCCGGTCCTTCCCACCGGTCTGCAACACGGTACTGTGACGGTGTTCATCGACGGTCTATCCGTAGAAATTACAACCTATCGGGTGGATGGTGCCTACTCTGACGGACGGCATCCGGATTCTGTATCTTTTTCTAGGAATCTTCTGGACGATTTGGCCCGTCGAGATTTCACAGTCAATGCCATTGCCTACCATCCCAATCGGGGGTTGGTCGATCCATACAACGGTTTGCACGATCTACACAGCCGTACATTGCGCTGTGTAGGTATGCCAGAACAGCGTTTTCAGGAAGACGCACTTCGAATTCTTCGTGGGCTTCGCTTTGCCTCTACTTTAGGATTCACCATTGAAAAAAAGACTGCTTATGCAATCTTTCAGCAAAGGGATCTGCTCAATCGGATTGCTGAGGAGCGCATTCAAGTGGAATTTTCCAAGCTTTTGTGCGGCCGGGACGCGGAACGAATCTTACGGAAATATCAACGGGTCATTTCCGTTTTTCTTCCCGAAATTACCCCCATGGTCGGATTAGAGCAACACAGTCCCTACCACATCTACGACGTATGGGAGCATACGCTTCATGCGATTTCTGCGATAGAACCGAAACTAGAACTGCGGCTTGCCGTTTTACTGCATGATATTGGTAAGCCACAATGTTTCTCTATGGATGCTAAAGGAGTCGGACACTTTTATGGGCATCAAAATCTGGGTGCAGACATCGCCAAAACCATACTCACTCGCCTCCGTTTTAGCAATGAGATCGTCCGAACCGTCTATACTTTGGTCAAATATCACGATGTGTCTATCACCGATGAAGACGTTCGTATCAAACGTTGGTTAAATCGACTGGGAGAACCTGTTTTCCGTATGTTGCTGGCTGTTAACCAGGCAGATACGGCTGCTCACTCCCCCGCCGCTGCTCTGCGCATGGAAATGATTGAACGGGAAGCCGTAGCTCTCAATAGAATTCTCGCTGAACAGGCTTGCTTTCAACGCAAAGACCTCGCTATAAAAGGACAAGATCTTTTGCAGCTCGGTATCCCAGAGGGGCCAGAAGTGGGCCGGATCTTACAGGAACTTCTGGATGCCGTATTGGAGAACCGATGTGCCAACCAGTATGAAGACCTTCTTGCCGTAGCGAAACAACTCTATTCGATGCCTTCCCAGCCAAAGGAGGAATAGGCTTGCCAGAATATGTACAGCATACATTGGCGCCTCTCTTTGATAAAAATTCCAAAGTCTTAATACTTGGCACAATGCCTTCTCCCAAAAGCCGAGCCTTTGGTTTTTATTACTCCCACCCACAAAATCGCTTTTGGCGTGTTCTGTCGGATGTATTCCAGCAGGCTTTGCCGGTTACAAATGATGAAAAGGCTGCTTTCTGCCTATACAATCATATTGCGCTTTGGGATGTGCTAAAAAGTTGCTCGATTGAAGGCGCTGACGATGGAAGTATCCGAGAACCGGTTGCAAATGACCTATCCCCCTTGTTACAAAGTGTTCCTATCCGTACCATTTGTACAACAGGCACAAAAGCAGCCGCTCTTTACAAACGCTTATGCTTGCCCTCCACCGGACGGCCAGCCCTTGCACTGCCCTCCACGAGTCCGGCCAATTGCCGTCATTACCCCTACACACGACTCGTTGAGGCCTACGCTATTTTACCGGACTTATGTTTTCCTTAACACCACTTTTGATAGAAGAGGGTGTCCCAAAACTACGAATCTTTCGATTCATGGAAAAGGGGCATCCTCTTTTTTGTTTGGAAAAATATCTGCGTTTCTAAAAAACGAAGAGATTCTTCCATCATTTCATGACCATTCGGACATCCTTTTCTAGTTTCCTTTCATTAAATCTTTCGATCAAGGTTATCCGCCCAATAGGGAAACATCGTTGCAAACCCCTGAATTGGTTAAAGAAAAGACATATTTGTTGCTAATCTCCATTTAATGAAATCATGCAGGAGGGTAAAAAAGGCTATAGTCGAGAATAAAATATCCCCGTCAATCGCCCTTCCTCCGCATGATCTCTATTGTTCCAAAATAAAAGGCCATAACAGGGCGCTGTGGTTGGTATCCAGATAGTCTCTTGAATATTACAGGGAAAACCTGGCGTGAGATGTTCCGTTTGTCACAGTTCTCATTTGTAGCTTCTGGTTCATTATACTTATGTTTTTCGTGACATTTTCTATTTTTTATTGTATAATAGTAACAGTTCATATAAAAATATATTCTCTATAATTGTGCGATCTGAGCTTGTTTGCCGCTGGAAACAAGCTCTTCTTCCCCCTTCCTATAAAAATTTTTTCGTCAGCGGAGATTGGAGTTTTTTCTGATGTGGGCTTATGAGAGTGTTTTTTATCAGATTTATCCCCTCGGCTTCTGTGGGGCTCCCAAACAAAACGATGGTATCCTCACACCGCGCATCCAGAAAGTGACCAGCTGGATTCCACATATTTTAGACTGTGGAGCCAATGCAATCTACTTCTCTCCCCTATTCGAATCGGACGCGCATGGGTACGATACACGTGATTATCGTAAGTTGGATTGCCGCCTTGGTACCAATGAGGACTTTGCAGCCGTGTGTAGAGAATTACACCAAAACGGAATAAAGGTCGTCCTTGACGGTGTTTTCAATCATGTGGGGCGTGGCTTTTGGGCCTTTCAGGATGTTTTGAAGCATCGCGAAAATTCACCTTACAAAGATTGGTTTCATATCAATTTTGGCGGTAATGATGGCTATAACGATGGCTTGTGGTACGAAGGTTGGGAAGGCCACTATGAACTGGTAAAGCTAAATTTGCGCAATGAAGCTGTCATCGACCACCTCTTTTCTTGTATTCGCAGTTGGGTAGAGGAATTTGATATCGATGGTTTACGCTTGGATGTCGCCTACTGTGTAGATCGAGATTTTCTTCGCCGTCTACGCAGTTTTTGTGATACATTGAAGCCGGACTTCTTCTTGGTGGGAGAGATTCTTGGCGGGGATTACAACCAGATTATGAACGATCAGATGCTTCACAGCGCCACCAATTACGAATGTTATAAGGGGTTGTTCTCCAGTTTGAACTCCATGAACCTGTTCGAAATCGGCCATTCCCTTTTGCGCCAATTTGGGCCGGAAAATTGGACGCTCTACAAGGGAAAACATCTTCTTAACTTTGTGGACAATCACGATGTTGTCCGAATTGCGAGCAATTTGACAAATGAAAAACATCTTCCCATTATTTATGCGTTGCTGTTCGGTATGCCAGGTATCCCCTGCGTTTATTATGGCAGTGAATGGGGAGCTCTTGGGAAAAAGGAACATGGCAGTGACGATTCTTTGCGCCCTTGTTTTGAAGAACCGCAAAGTAATGCACTGACAGAATGGATTGCAAGATGTGCAAAGGCGCACAAAGAAAGCCAAGTACTTTGTTACGGCAATTTTCAATCTGTCCTGTTGACCAATAAACAGTTTATTTTTGAGCGTTCTTATGAGGGAAAGCGCGTTTTAGTTGCAGTCAACGCGGATAGCGAGGCATACGATGCCCATTTTAACGCCAATGCTGGCCGGGCACGCGACTTGTTGACCGGAGAAATGCACGATTTTGGCGGGGGAAGCAAGCTCCCACCCTACAGCGCCGCGTACTGGGAGATCGATTGATTGAGTCAAAATCCGATTGCAATCTGAATGATACACTTCACAATATTGAACGATTCTGTTAAACCGTTATGTAGAATAGCCTTTTCATACAATATAGTTTAAAACCGATCTCTTTTAAGAGGACTCTTACGCAAATAAAACCACCCACACGGGATCAAATGATCCTGTGTGGGTGGTTTTTCAGAATGGCCCCTTAACTTACACGCTCCAAATCTTTGCGCAAGCGTTCAATAATGCGCTTTTCCAGACGCGATATGTAAGATTGTGAGATTCCCAGGCTATCGGCCACCTCCTTTTGCGTATGCTCTTTGGTATGATTTAGCCCAAAGCGAAGTTGCATGATCTTCTTTTCGCGTGGCGCCAAATGTTCCACCGCATTGAGCAATAGATCACGCTCCACCTCTTGCTCTAGTCCGTGGTTTACTGTATCCTGTTCACTCCCCAAAATATCTGAAAGCAATAGTTCATTTCCATCCCAGTCCACATTTAGCGGATCATCAATGGATATTTCATTTTTCTGTTGAGAGCTTTTTCGCAGGTACATTAGAATTTCATTCTCGATGCAGCGGGATGCATAGGTCGCCAGCTTAATTTTCCGTTCCGGACAAAAAGTATTGACCGCTTTGATTAAACCAATGGTTCCAATTGAGATTAAGTCCTCCACGTTTGCTGTACTAGACTCAAATTTCTTTGCTATGTATACAACCAGACGCAGATTATGAGTAATCAACGGCTCACGTGCGTTTTGTTTTCCCTCCATGATGTTTTCCATCACCGTTGCTTCCTGCTCCGCTGTAAGGGGCGGCGGTAAGGTCTCTGGTCCATTGATGTAATGAATTTCTCCCCGTATCCGAAATCGGAACAACAAAAACGACCATTTTTCTTTCAACCAATGAAATAGGTTGTTTACTTTTGTTTGAAACACGTACTCCCCTCTTTGCCGCTGCCGCTTCGGCATATGTACTGTTTGTTCCATCTGTCCACGGCCAAATTTGAACCGATGGAATGATCCCGAATTTAAGCCAACAGGTCCGGATGAAGCAACGCATCGAATTCCCCATTGGAAAGGGATTCCGGACATACAGCAATATAAACATCCTTTGTTTCGATATGGCGTTTTCCCATAGAGATCGTCAACTTTTCTGGGCGAAATGCAGAAAGAATCCCTTCACCGCCCACAGCCCCATAGGGTACTAGGCGAAAATTTGTCTGTTCCCTCTGCTGGAGTATCTCCGCAGGAAGGACCGATTCCTGTACCACAACCACCGGAAACCCTGAAAACGGCTCTGTTAAAGTATTTCCTGTGTCCACCTTTGCCGTACAGTGTATTTCCTTTCCTTCACAAAACACGGCGATGGGGCAAAGAAGTGTTTCCGATTGTTGTCTACCAGTTATTCTTTGAATAAAGCGAATTGCAAAATAGCAAATCACCGTTGTTACCAGCAAAAATAACGGCGAGACGTCAAAATAAACCACAGAATTTTTAATCAGCAATCCCTGCGGGGCTATAAAATACCAGAGGCAAAGCATAAACCCCGCAAAGGCAAAGCTCGTCAAATAAAAGCCGGCTAGGGACCGCAAAAAGAGTTTCCAGCCCTGTAGAGGGAATGCAGCCCAGATGATGGTAGCAGACATCAATAACTTGATAAACAGAGCCAAGATCGAAGGAAGTTCGGGTAGAAAGATGCTCAGAGCATAAAATGCCCCCAATGCAGCTCCAGCAATCATCCGTCCGCGCCGTACTGGAAGATGTAGGAAGCGTGCGACTGCAAGCAACAGAAAATAGTTGATGAACAAGTTTACACCGATCAATACGTCTATGTATACGGTCTGCGTGTGTCCCATCCCCCCTTTTTTCCAAGCCGTTCTTTTTCAAGCGGCTCTTTTATTATAGCGGTTTGTTTTTGCTATTTCTGTCAAAAACAGAGGGAACCATTCTGTCTAATTTGGCAGTAACGTAACAGGGCCAACCCAAAGTAATTTCTTTTGGGTTGGCCCTGTCTATAGAAAGGATTTCTTTTATGATTGAGGATTTGCGTTCTGGAATTTTTGTTTTGCCTGTTGAATTTTTTGCTGCTGCGCCTGCGGTGTTGGATACCAGCCGCGTTTTTTCATCTCATCGAATACATCTGCCTGAATCTGATGTTCCTCATTGAGGATATTCATAAATTCATCGCGGATATTCGGTGTAGCGCATTCATTGGCGAAGGTATTGTACATCTCAGTAATAAATTTTTGCGAAGCTAAGACATCGTCAAATACTTCTTTTTCCTGCATAGCCATAGTCAATCCCTCCCTAGTTTAAAAAGCTCAAGAGCTTTTCATAGTGGGTTTGATGTTTTCCCGCGATTGCATTGCACTTCTGTTTAAGTTCCGGGTCTGTACACTGTTGCGCATACTCTTTGCACTTGGCAATGAGCAATTTTTCGCTGCTAAGCTGATCTTCAATGGCAGAAAGTTCCTTTTCCGTCAACGCCATTTTGAAACACATCCCTTCTTTTTGATACCGCTAAGCTATCAGCGGCGCTTCCTATGCGGATTTTCCGCATTTGCTTTCCTAACGCCTCCCCGCAAAGAACGGTAGCGTGTCCTTTATTTTTCGATCTGTACACCGAGATTATACTCTTGTACAGACGAATCAAAATTTTCAAATCGGGCTACCTAGCGCCGTCATACGGCAATATCTATGTAGCCCGTCGAACGGTTTCGGTGCCGCCCAGCCCAAAACTGATGCTGAGTGCCTGGTCCACCTGTTCCATCGAACGGCGGTCGATGCGCCCCATGCGTTCCTTTAAACGATGCTTATCGATGGTACGCACTTGTTCCAATAGGACTACCGAGTCCTTTGCCAGCCCGGTGTCCTCCGAATGCAGCATAATATGCGTCGGAAGGTTTGCTTTGGCCCGTTGGCTGGTGATGGCTGCTGCGATGACGGTCGGGCTAAACCGGTTTCCAACATCGTTTTGAACAATTAGCACCGGGCGTACTCCACCCTGTTCAGAACCGACGACAGGGCTTAAATCGGCATAGTAAATATCGCCTCTTCTAATGTTCACACTTTTCACTCTCCGAATACAAGGATATATTCCGCTCATGAGCTTATCTGTATTTTTGACAGGGGTTTCCGAGATTATTCGCTTTGAAAAATTCTCTGTCAAAAAACTTGTCGTGCTCGTTATCATAATATTAGAAGAGTGAGGTAGTGGACACAAAAACAAATTTTGGATCGATTCCAGCTCATTTTTTGAGGCTTAAAAGAAAAAACGCTGCTCATCCGTCGATGAACAGCGTTCTATTTTTATTTGACCACCAGCATCCGCTCTGCCGGCGGATCATAGAGGAACTGTGCCATAAAATCCTTTTGAGGAATCGCGAGGGACAAAATCTGCCCCGTCTCTGGATCGGCTGTAAGAGAGAAATCACATCCGTCAAAGGACCCATGATAGGTATGATCTTCTTCGACTGTCAATACATCTGGACGGCAGGCATAATCCAATACCTGCTGCAAGACCAACGCAAAATTGGTCTGTGGCAGTGTGCAGACCTCGCTTTGCGCTTCCAACCCTGCATAGGCGACGCTGAACCCCTCGCCGCTCCAATAGTAGTCCATCCCAGCCAGATCTTCCGGCTGTAAAATCGAGACACGCAGGATTCCAGGGCCAGTGCGATTGACTTCACAGGTAACCTGTGTTTCCCCCGATGTGATCGCCGCTCTACAAGAGATATTGAACACTAAGTCTGCGGGTTCCAAGGGCTGCGTGGGTACGGTACATGCGGACAATAGGAAAGCAAGAAATGGAAATAGGAACAGCGCAGTCCTGCGCATGGACAACCCCCCGGTCTATCGTTCAATTTCTAAAAACAGCTCCGGAAGCTTTTCAATCATGTCCGAAGGCAACATCGCACATTTGGACAAGCGCTGTGCACAGCGATCACCAGCCATACCATGCAGATATACGCAGCCCGCTGCAGCTGTCAATGGCTGTACTCCCTGCGCAACGAAGGAAGCAATCATTCCTGCTAGAACATCGCCGCTTCCCGCCTTTGCCATACCGGGATTCCCCGTAATATTGAGAAACGCCTTTCCCTCCGGAGAAACTGCAATCGTGCCAGCCCCTTTGAGCACCAAAGTCACATGATGTTCCGCAGCAAAGCTGCGGGCATATTCCAAACGGTGTGCCTGAACATCCGCCACATTTGTTTTTAACAAGCGAGCCATCTCGCCGGGATGCGGCGTCATAACAACCGGTCCCTTTGCTGTTTTCAAAATATCTATATGCTCCGCAAGGATATTTATTCCATCTGCGTCGATTACCAGCGGGCATTTTGCTGTCGCCAGTAGTTTTGTAACCAAAGCTACTGACGCGGCAGATTTTCCAAGACCACAGCCGATGAGGCAAGCGGTTGACCGTGAAAGGAAAGCCAACAGATTGCGCTCACTTTCCCCGGAAAGCGCCCCGTTGGGCAGATGATTCAATAACGTGTAAACCGGCTCCACCACCTGAGAAGCTACAATGGGATAAATAGTCGAAGGAAGTGCAACATTTACCAATCCTGTCCCGCAGCGGATCGCCGCCTTTGCACTCAATACAGCCGCACCAGCCATCCCTGCGCTGCCACATACACACAATAAACGGCCATAGCTCCCCTTATTGCTCTCTGGTTTACGCGGCTTTACCATGGTGCGCGCTACATTTTGCTCCGTTACCTCCAAAGTCGTCGGCTGACGGTTCACCAAAGCGGCTGTTATCCCAACTGGTACGACGGCCACCTGTCCACAATACGTCTTGCCAGGCTGCAATAGATGAGCATTTTTCAACGTAGTAAACGAAACCGTATAATTCGCTCGGATACATTTCCCCTCAATCCCACCGGTATCACAGATCACACCGCTGGGAATATCCAAAGAAATCACCGTTGCTGTACAGCTCTTCACTACAATAAACAACGGATGTAAATATTCTGGAACCGAACCATGAAACCCAATTCCATAGATTGCATCCACAATGAAATCCGCTGAAGAAAGCATGGGTGCAATGATTTCAGGGGTTTCCAGATAATCGACTGTCTTGACCGTTGTTCCGGAGAGTTTTTCAAACATCTCCCGTGCAATCTCCGTGCCGGGCTGTCCTTCGGTTAGAACCACGATCACCTTAGCTCCCAATTCTGCAAGGTGGCGTGCTGCCACAAAGCCATCGCCGCCGTTATTTCCTTTTCCACAAAGCACCACTACGCGCTTCTGATCGACTGGAAAACGCTTTTTAATAAACCGGGCCGCTGCCGCGCCTGCATTTTCCATCAGCTGCAAATAACTAACTCCCGATCGGACGGCGCTCTTTTCCAGATTGCGGGTCTGTTCCGCATTCAATACCTTCATGTATGTACCTCTCCTTTTTATCCGGACTGCTTTGGGTGCAATAAAACCATTATATTTTTCCCAATTCAAATATCAGGAATCCACAGACGCTTGCCCAATGACCACAGCAGATGCATACTCTTTTGTGTGGGTGACACTTACAGAAAACACCAAACCACGCTCGCAAACAATGCGTTGCGCTTGCCCGCTCAAATGCAGGCTGGGCTCCCCCAAACTCCCGCGCAACAACTCTACTTCCCTGAGAGAAAAACCGCGCACACCTGTTCCCAACGCTTTGGCAAAGGCCTCTTTTGCACAGAAAGAAGCTGCCGCACTCTGCGCGGAAAATCCGCGCTCCTGCAAAAAGGCCCGTTCAGCGGGTCCAAATACCCTTTCACAAAAACGCGGATTCTGTATGGATTTTTTGATTCGCTTGACCTCAACCAGATCGATCCCAACCAAAAGCATGTGCGGTACCCTGCCTGTCTGGTATGGCCCGCACAAATCCATCTGCGCAGGCCATACGAATTGATTTTATAATTGTACCATATTCCAGTGATTTTTACAATTCCTGGTTTTTATTCAGTCCGAATTTGCTGAATAAAAGCATTTTAAGTCGTATGAGAGGCCTCACCGATCTGCCAGATCTCCTTGGCATATTCCACAATGGTCCGGTCGCTGGAAAACTTCCCTGCATTGGCAGTGTTCACAAAGCATTTGCGGATAAACTGCATGCGATTGTCTCGATAGTCCGCGTTAACCTGTAACTTTGCATCACAGTACGGCAAGAAATCAAGCAACAGATAATAGTGATCCGGTTTATGCCAACTCGCCCCCTTGAGCAGAGAATCATACAGCTCTTGGAACATCCCTGTGCCGCCGTCACTGAACGTCCCATCGATTAAGGTGTCCACCACTTTACGTATGCGCGGATAAGTCTCGTAAACCATTCTGGGATCATAAACTGTTTCGACCTGCTGAAGCTCTTCTACTCGCGCGCCGAAGATGTAGTTATTTTCCTTGCCTGCCTGCTCTACGATTTCAACATTTGCTCCATCATAGGTGCCAAGTGTGACCGCGCCATTGAGCATAAACTTCATATTCCCAGTACCGGAGGCCTCGGTCCCAGCCGTTGAAATCTGTTCCGAAACATCCGCAGCTGGAACTAATTTTTCTGCATAGGAGACATTGTAATTGGCCACAAACAAGACTTGGAGCCGATCCTTTGTCTCTTCATCGTGGTTGACCAGTTTCGCAATCTCATGGATATATTTAATTACCCCTTTTGCACGGTAATATCCCGGAGCAGCCTTTGCCCCGAACAGAAAAACCGTTGGATAAAAATTCGAAATTCTTCCATCCTTAAGGCCAAAATAGATGTCGAGAATGGAAAATGCATTCAACAGCTGCCGCTTATACTCATGAAGACGTTTCGCCTGAATATCAAAGAGAAAACGCGGGTCCAGGCGAACCCCCTCATGTTTTTCTATATAATCAGCCAACTGCTGCTTTTTCAGCTGCTTAATTTCAGCAAACTGCTGTAAGGTCTCCGGATCATCCCAAAACGCTTCCAATCCCTTCAACTTTGAAAGATCTGTCACCCAACTGCCTCCGATTTTATCCGTGATAAAACCGGAAAGTTCCTGGTTGCACAGGGCCAACCATCGGCGCTGGGTAATTCCATTGGTCTTGTTGTTAAAGCGTTCCGGATATAGACGATACCACTCGTTAAGAGCTGTATTTTTGAGAATTTCCGTGTGAATTTTCGCCACACCATTGGTGGAGTGTGTGGCAAAAATCGCCATCCGGGCCATATGAATCATGCCACCGTCCAAAATGCGATAAGGCTTTTGATCCTCTCCACGGATCCCCCGATGATCGAGCTCCTTCTGTAGAGCCTTGTCAATCAACACCACATAACGATATACCTGAGGGACCACCGACTTAAACAGACGTACATCCCACTTTTCCAACGCTTCCGCCATAATGGTGTGGTTGGTGTAGGCAAAAGTCTGCCGTACAATCTTTAGAGCGCGTGCAAAGGGGACCCCTCTCTCTGATAATAGACGTACCAATTCTGCAATGGAGATCACCGGATGGGTATCATTCAGCTGAATGGCGTATTCCTCCGGAAACGCAGAGAAATCCTCGCCATGCTTTGCCTGGTATTTTCGCAGAAGATCTTGAAGGGATGCACTGGAGAAAAAGTACTGCTGTTTTAAGCGCAGACGCTTCCCCTTGTCTGTATCATCGTTTGGATACAAAACGCTCGAGATCGCCTCAGCCTCATCTCGCTCAAGCACGGCACGGTCATATTTCTGTTCATTGAACAGCTGAAAATCAAAGCCATGGATGGGTTCAGACTGCCAAAGGCGAAGTGTATTGATTCGTTTTCCGCCGTATCCAATAATAGGCGTATCGTACGGAACCGCATATACCCGCTGATTTTTAAAGTCGATCCGGACCTTCTCGCTTTCTTTCCGGATGGACCAAGGATCGCCAAACCGCTGCCAGTCATCCGCTGTTTCCCTCTGGAATCCATTTTCAAAATACTGCTTAAACAGGCCGTATCTGTAGCGGATTCCATACCCATCCAATGGGAGATTCTGCGTTGCGGCTGAATCCAAAAAACACGCGGCCAAACGGCCCAAGCCGCCGTTTCCCAACGCCGCGTCCTCAATATCTTCAAAGATCGAAAGCTCGATTCCGTTCTCATTGAATAGCTCTGCGAGCTGATCGAGCAATCCTAGGTTCAACAAATTGTTGTAGATCAAGCGGCCCACCAAAAATTCGGCAGAAAAATAGCACGCCCGTTTCTCCTTCAAAGGCTTTCTCCAGTCAGCGGCAACCGCCTTCATAACCGCTTTGGAAACCGCATCATACAGTTCTACGGTACTGGCCTCTTGGATGTTCTTTCCATAGTCCAATTCCAGCGCCTCGCATATATCGTTTTTAAAGGTGTTCATTGCTTTCCCCTCCTGGTTATCTTCCATAGATCTCTGCCAATCCGCAGAGCCAATCTGCAAGCTCGTCGGTCAGCTGTCCTTCCACCAAGCGCCAACGCCAATTTCCTCCCAGCGTAGATGGGAAGTTCATCCGGGCACTGTTTGGTAGGAACAGAAGATCCTGTATCTGGTATAAAACCGTATTGGCCACACTCGCATAACCCGCCACGATCATTGCCTTTGGAATATCTTTACGGCGGTGGACCTGTAAATAGCGCATCGCATAGCGCGCATCCTTGCCCTTCTTTTCCACATAATGCCCCACCAATGTCTCATTATCATGCGTTCCGCCATAAATAGCCATATTCTGAGAATAATTGTGCGGAAGGTGCTCGTTTTGGGCATCTGAATCAAAGCCAAACTGCATCACCTTCATACTGGGGTACCCCGCCTGCTTCAGTACCTTGCGCACCTCTGGAACCAAGGCGCCCAAATCCTCTGCAATAATCTTGGACGTTCCCACCGCCGAATCGATCGCCTTGACCAGCTTGATTCCCGGCCCTTGCCGCCACTCTCCCCGTGCGGCTGTCTCTGCGCCGTAAGGGATGGCATAGTAGCGTACCGTCCCAATGAAATGGTCAATGCGAATGACATCATACAGGCGCGCTGAATGGGCCATGCGCGCTTTCCACCAGGCAAAGTCTGTATGTTCCATCTCCTCCCAATCATAAAGAGGATTTCCCCAGAGTTGACCGGTTTCAGAAAAAGCGTCCGGGGGAACACCTGCTACACATGTTGGCCTGTGTTGCGCATCGAGCTGGAATAATTCTCCGTGAACCCATACGTCTGCACTGTCCAATGCGACGTAGATGGGGATGTCCCCGATAATCTGTACACCGCACGCCTTCGCATAGGCGCGAACACGATCCCACTGCTGATAAAACTGGAATTGGCAGAATTTCCAAAAATTCCGCTCCTCTTCCAAAAGTGCAGACCAGATTTCCACCTCTTCCGCATCCCGCATACGAATCCGCTCGGGCCAGAGAAGCCATTCTTGTCCGTGGAACGAGTCCTTCAACGCCATGTAAAGGGCATAGTTCTCCAGCCACAGGGCTTGCTCCTCACAAAACGCTTCGTAGGCCGGTGTTCCGATGTGCTTGCTCCTTTGAAATGCCAACCGCAGAACTTGAAAACGCGATTGGTAGAGCTTTGCATAGTCCACATCATCCGGGGCTTTCCCCCAATCAAACTCCTTGATCTCTTCCTCTTGCAGCAGTCCTTCTTCACAGAGTGTATCCAAATCAATGAAATATGGATTTCCCGCAAATGCAGAAAACGACTGATAGGGACTATCGCCGAAGCTGGTCGGCCCTACTGGGAGCACCTGCCAGTACTTTTGCCGCGCCGCCTTTAAGAAATCCAGAAATGTAAATGCCGCTTTGCCCAACGTACCAATCCCATACGGGGACGGTAAACTGCTGACCGGCAATAAAATACCCGCTCCTCGGGGTAATTGTTTGCTTTTATTTGGCATAAAATCACCTAAATCACGAAAATATTCGAAATCTTGCCAGAAAATATGATAGCAAATCTTCTTGGCAATGTCAACCAATGCACTATCTCTTCGTTGGGAATTTGTTGTGAAATATAGCTGTTTTTTTGATATAGGATTGAATACTCTTCCGCAACCAGATCACCATCCGGCAATCCATGGAAAAAGCTCTTGCAACCCCGCTTTAGGCACGATATACTAAAAGAAGTTTTTTCCAACCATACCAAAAAGAAACGATGCGGCTTTCTGCTGTTTTTATTGAAATCATTGATTTGTCAGGGAGGTGATGCCGTGGCGACGATCAAAGACATTGCAAAAAAACTCGGTATTGCAACCAGTACAGTTTCCAAAGGGTTAAATGGAGCCAAGGACATCAGCGAGGAAACCCGTCAATTGGTGCTGGATACCGCTGTGGAGATGGGGTATGCTGTCAAGCGCGTCCAACGAAAAGGGACACACAAGGTCTGTATTTTAATTGAAAATATGGAGTACAACAGCATCGACCAATTTGGCTATGAGATTATTGTCGGATTTAAGTTGGCAGCAGCACGCCGTCACTATGATGTCACAGTACTCCCCACCAATCTCAATATGCAAGTAGAGGAAAAATATGACTCCTTCATGCTAAAAAATGGTTTCAGCGGCGCCTTTTTGCTCGGATTCGCCCTACATGATGATTACATCTCACAGATCCATAAAACCAGCGTTCCGACAGTCCTCTTCGACAACATCATCCAAAACCGGCATGTGGGAAGTGTTGGTACGGATGGCTACGAGGGAATCGAGTTGGCTGTCCGCCTTTTGGCAGCTGGTGGACATAAGCGTATCGCACTTCTAAACGGTGCCAAGAACAGTATGGTTACACAAGAGCGGCAGGAGGCCTTCCTAGAATCGATGGAACGCCATAAACTGACAGTAGACCCTTCTCTCGTACAAAATGGATGGTTCGTCGCAGACTGCGCCAAACAGCATGTCGCCCATTTTCTCGAACAAGGAGCAACCGCGATTGTCTGTGCCAGCGACTTAATCGCGTCCGGGGTGATTGCGGAACTGAAGCGCCTTGGAAAACGTGTGCCGGAAGATGTCAGTGTCACCGGATTTGACGATTTACCCATTGCGCAACATCTGTGTCCAGCCCTCACCACGATCCGGCAAGATCGGGTCTCTCTTGGTAAAAGCGCGTTTATGCTTTTAGAGGAACTCATCGGAGGGGTCAGTATTGGCAAGCTTCTTTTGCGCCCAGAGCTGATTATTCGGGAATCGACCGGGCCATGTCCAGAATAAGAAGCGCTGAAAATTCCACAAAAAAGCTTGTATTTTTTCAAAAAAGATGCTATATTAAAAAATAACGCAAGGAAAAAGGAAAGTAGCTTTTCCCCCAGCAGACAGAGAGGGCGCGCCACCGGCTGTAAGCGTGCTTGTGCATGAGAAAAGAGAAGTTCCCTTTGGAGCGGCGCGGTTGAAGGAGTTCTGGTAGGCCGCGACGGTGGACCCCGTTATCGGTCAAAAAGCTGCACACCGCACGAAAACGGTGTGAATCAGGGTGGTACCGCGGAGCGTTTTACGCCTTCGTCCCTTTATTGAAGAGGGACGAAGGCTTTTTGTTTATCGTCCCAATACTTTATCGTTTTGAAAGGAATGATTACGCAATGAAGCAGAAGCTGGAGGAAATCCGCGCAAATGCCGCGCAGGAACTGGCGGAAGCAAGCGATGCTCAAGCACTGGAGAGCCTGCGCGTCAAGTACCTTGGAAAAAAAGGCGAGGTAACTGCTATCCTCAAACAGATGGGCAAACTCTCTCCTGAAGAACGTCCCGTCATCGGTGAATTGGCCAACAAAGTCCGTGCCTTTATCGAAGACGATTTGACCAAACGCGCAGCGGAATTAAAGGCGCAAGCGACTCAGAAGCGTCTGGAAGAGGAGCGTATCGATGTCACTCTGCCGGGCAAACACCGCACATTGGGCGTCAAACATCCGCTCTCCATTGTCCTGGATGAGATTAAGGAAATCTTCGTGGGTATGGGATTTGACATTGTAGAGGGCCCCGAAGTCGAATACGATTACTATAATTTTGAAGCGTTGAATATTCCAAAGGACCATCCGGCGCGTGACACGCAGGATACCTTCTATATCAATGAAAACATCGTCCTGCGCACCCAGACTTCCCCGGTACAGGTGCGTGTTATGGAAAAACAAAAGCCGCCGATCCGCATCATCTCTCCCGGACGTGTGTATCGCTCGGATGCGGTGGATGCAACCCACTCCCCTCTTTTCCATCAGATCGAGGGCCTCGTAGTGGACAAAGGGATTACCTTTGCAGATCTGAAGGGAACTCTTGAGACCTTTGTAAAACGTCTGTACGGAGAAGACTCGGTTGTCCGTTTCCGTCCACACCACTTCCCATTCACGGAACCGAGTGCCGAAGTGGACGTGCAGTGCTTCAACTGCCATGGAGAGGGGTGCCGTCTCTGCAAAGGAGAAGGTTGGATTGAAATTCTCGGCTGCGGCATGGTGCATCCAAAGGTGCTCTCCAATTGCGATATCGATCCGGAGATTTATAGCGGTTTCGCCCTTGGAATGGGTTTGGAACGCGTCGTGATGCGGCGTTATAACATCGACGACCTGCGCCTGTTCTATGAGAACGACGTACGGTTCCTCAAGCAGTTCGGTTGATGACTAGATGATGATATAGAAAGCGTGGTAAATGACGATGAATCTTTCGATGAGATGGCTGAAAGAATTTGTAACGCTCGATGAAATGCCCATGCGTGCATTCACAGAAGCAATCACAATGAGCGGTTCTAAGGTAGAAGGCTGGGAAAAAGAAGGCAGCGAAATTGAGAATGTCGTGGTTGGTCAGGTTCTCAAACTGGAAAAGCATCCGGACTCCGATCACCTTTGGATCTGTCAGATCGACGTGGGTACAGGAGAACCGCTGCAAATTGTCACCGGTGCACAGAATTTACAGGAACAGGATTTTGTCCCGGTGGCACTGCACAACTCTCTCCTGCCGGGCGGGAAAAAAATCAAAAAGGGCAAGCTGCGCGGCGTAGAAAGCAACGGTATGCTCTGCTCTCTGGGTGAGCTAGGGTTGACACAGCACGATTTTCCGAATGCCATTGAGGACGGTATCTTTGTATTGGGCGACGACTGTGACCATACCCTCGGGATGCCGGTTTGCCAGGCAATCGGTTTCGACGACACAAAGGTCGAATTTGAAATCACTTCCAACCGCCCGGACTGTTTCTCTGTGATCGGTCTGCGCGCGAAGCAGCCGCAACCTTTGGCAAAGAGTTGCAGCTGCACACACCGGTGGTCAAAGGTGGCCATGGTGACTGCACTCCGCTTTTGGATGTCAAAGTGGAAGAACCGAACCTGTGTTATATCTACTCCGCTAAAGTGGTCAAAAATGTGCGGGTAAAACCTTCTCCCCGCTGGATGCGTGAGCGTCTGCGGGCAATGGGTGTTCGCCCCATCAACAACATTGTCGATATCACGAATTACGTGATGCTGGAATATGGTCAGCCAATGCACGCGTTTGACCTGCGCTATGTGGATGAAGCGACCATCCGTGTACGCCGTGCAAAGGCAGGTGAGACGATCACGACCCTGGATGGCGTTGACCGTACCCTTACCGAAAAGCAACTTGTCATTGCAGATGCACACAAGCCAATTGCCATTGCAGGCGTTATGGGAGGCGAATACAGTGGCATCATGGATGACACCACGACGATCGTTTTTGAGTCGGCTTGCTTCAACGGCGCTTCTGTCCGCACCACAGCGCGCGACCAGGGCATGCGTACCGATGCATCTGCACGTTATGAAAAGGGATTGGACCCCAACAACTGCCTGCCGGCACTTGAGCGTGCCTGCGAACTCGTCGAGCTTCTTGATGCCGGCGATGTGATGGATGGGGTCATCGTAGATGACCACTCCTCCAGCGAGCGCCATAGAATTCATCTGGACGTGGATTGGATCAATCGTTTCCTGGACACCGATCTTTCTGAAGACGCAATGAAGGCGATTTTAACCAAACTTGACTGCCAGTTTGACGGCAAAGATATTCTGATTCCCACCTTCCGGCCCGATCTTGCGCATAAGGCGGATATTGCAGAAGAAATTGTACGCTTCTATGGCTATAATAAGGTCCCCGGCACCTCCTTGGACGGTGGTGCACAGGGAAAATACACGCCGCGTCAAAAGTTCCTTTCCACGATCAGCAATACCATGTTTGCACTGGGCGCCAGCGAGATCATGACGTATTCCTTCATCAGTCCCAAATATTACGACAAAATTCGTATGCCCGCAGATGATCCACTGCGCAAGTCCATTGTCATTTCTAATCCGCTTGGCGAGGATACCAGCATCATGCGCACAGTCGCATTGCCGTCCATGTTGGAAGTCCTCTCGCGCAACTACAACAATCGCAATGAGGCTGCATGCCTCTTTGAATTGGCCAGCGAATATATCCCCACCACCGAGGATTCGCTTCCGGAGGAGAAATCCACCCTGGTGGTAGGCATGTATGGCAGCGATGCCGATTTCTTCACCATCAAGGGCATGGCTGAACAGCTCTTGGAAAAGCTCTGTGTTACGGATTACGATATTGTTGCCTCCAGTGAGGAATATAGCTACCATCCCGGCCGTTGCGCCGTGCTCTCCATCGATGGGCAACGCCTGGGTGTGATCGGCGAAATTCACCCAGAAGTGGCAGAAAGCTATGATATCGACGGGCGGATCTACTGTTTTACATTGGATGTGGACCTCATGTTTGCCCATGCAAAAACAGACAAGACCTATACCCCCTTGCCGAAGTTCCCAGCCGTTACGCGCGACCTGGCCCTTCTGTGTGAAGACTCTATCCCGGTTCTGGAGTTGGAACGGGCTATTGTCCGCGGCGCTGGAAATCTTTTGGAAAAGATTAAGCTGTTTGACGTTTACAAAGGCGCACAGATTGAGGCGGGCAAAAAAAGCGTGGCTTTCAATATTGTTCTGCGTTCCAGCGACAGCACTTTAACGGACGAACAGACCAACAATGTCATGAAAAAAGTCATGGCAGAGCTGGAAAAGGCTGGCGCAGTCTTACGTTCTTAATTCTTAGCGATAAAAAGAGTCAAAGGGCCCATGTGTAAAATACACATGGGCCCTTTTCCCTACTTTTTCGTTAAAATTGTCCGGTTTACGCTTCTGCGTTTTTTCCTATGCGGCAATCCTTCCACATGCCAACCTGATCGTGTATATAGGATTCAGCAATTGTTCATAAATTAATTCTTGAAATCATGGGCTATATGCGGTATTATATATTATAAATATCATTGTGTTTTCGGTGCACGTTGCATAAATTCCCTGTTTTATGCAAGGATGAAAGTATGAACCATTGGAGGTGTTTCCATGTTTGACGATAAGACGATGACCTTTTCTCTTGGCCAGAATCGCGAGGATGATATCAAGCAAATTCTTACGATCGTATATGACGCCCTTAAAGAAAAGGGATATAATCCGATCAGCCAGTTAGTCGGCTATATCTTATCAGAAGATCCCACGTACATTACCACACACAACAATGCACGCAGTTTGATTCGAAGAATTGACCGCGATGAACTGCTTCAGGTATTGCTGAAATCCTATCTGGGCGAGTAAATCACCGTACGAATGATATTAATACGAATCGAAGAGGATGGTTGCAGCTATGAGTGAAAAGAAGGATCAGCCGAAATTCCCGACTTATAAGGGAAAACCGCTTGTTCGGTGTGGCGATGTGATTTATTACGGCAGCATGAAGGATAAATACGTCGTGAAACTCGAAATTAAGAGCAAGAAAAAAGTACAAGATATGGACGTTGCGGACCGTGTGACGGTACAGTTGATGTATACCGACCCTAATATCCGCGCACGTAAGCAAATTGTCAAGACCAGTGAGAAAGAAGGCTTGTACCTCGCAATGGATATTGCGGATGCCTGGCTTACCAGAGCGTTGGCAGAATAAAGATAAAAAAGCCGGATGGACCAGAATGCTTCTGGATTCCATCCGGTTTTTCTTTATATTTAATCAAAAACTAGGAATCGTACGATTGATCCAGCTTTCCAGTCGGATACTCTTTCTCCTGCTCTTCCCTCTTGAAGCGTTCCGCCCCACTTCCGTAGCCGTACCGAAAGCGGTATTTCCAGGTCAGGAACAGAGAGAAAAGAATCGCGCCGAGTTCGGCTGCCGGAATGGTCAACCAAACGCCGTCCAGATCCCATATCCATGGCAATAAAACAATGCCAAGTACCACAAAGACCAGTGTGCGCAGAAGGGACAGAAAGCCGGAAATCACACCGTTGGAAAATGCAGTAAACATCCCCGAGGCAAAGATATTGACCCCCACTAGCAAGAAACTCACTGCAAAGAGATAAAATCCATGCAGAGCGATCTCGTAGACCTCTGTACCCTGTGGTGAAAAAATTCCCATCAAAAACGGTGCAAAGATATAGGACAACACTAGAATGATCACCGAGGAAACGACAATAAAGACGTAGCAATATCGAATGATCCGGTGCTCCTGTTTCCAGTTCTGCGCCCCATAGTGGAAGCTGATGATGGGTGCCACCCCCGAAGTAAAGCCCAGAAAAATGGAAACCATCAGGAACTGCGCATAGAGGACGATGGTAATGGCGGCAACACCATTTTCTCCAAGGTAATGCAGCATGGCCATATTAAACAGGAAAGTGGTAATCCCCATAGATAAATTGGTAACCATCTCGGAAGCACCATTGACGCAACAGTGCGCCAACATCTTCCCTGCAAATACTGGCTTTTGAAAATGCAGTGTATTCTTTCCAAATAAAAAGTAAAAAATCCCAATAACCGCTGGCAACAACTGTCCCAGGCCTGTAGCGATGGCAGCCCCGGCCACCCCCATATTCATGGGTACAATAAAAACATAATCTAAAACAATATTGATGATTCCGCCGAGCACGCTGTTTAACAATCCCAACTGCGGCTTGCCCGCTGTCACCATAAAATAATCAAACAGGCACTTTATAATGTTGGCTGGTGCAAACAGCAGGCAGATATACGAGTAAACGTAACAATCGTCGTACAACACCTCTGTCGCTCCAAGTGCACGGACAATTGGGCCTGTAAAGAAAAGGCCAACAAGCAAAAATAGAACGCCCACAAAAGTGGAAGCCAGAACAATCAATGTAAAATGTTTCCGTGCATGTTCCTCCTTGCCCTCTCCCATCTCCTTTGCTACAATTGCGCTACCACCTGTCGCAAACATAATTCCAATTCCCGCAATGATGTTGATTAACGGCATGGAAATATTAATCGACGACAATGCATTTGAACCCACAAACCGCGCAACAAAAATGCCATCCACAATGGTATAAAAGGAAAGGACCAGCATCATTACGATAGTGGGCAATGCAAATCGAAGCAAGGAGAAAAAGCGAAACTCCCTTGCCAATGAATTCATTTGAAAAACATCTCCTTTCTTATTGATTTGCAACCCGATACTCTTTATGATAAAGTATATAGTAACTATATAGTCAAGAGGATTTTTTAAAATGATGGAAAAAATACAGAATGGGTCTTTTCGACCGGAGAATTTGCAAGGCTTTGTGGGGTAAGTAAACAGACACTCCTCTATTACGATCGCGTTGGAATTTTCAAACCAGAACGAATCTTAGAAAACGGATATCGCGTCTATACCTATCCACAGTTGGAGACATTCCATGTGATTGCCACTCTACGTGAGATGGGAACCCCGATTCAAGAAATAAAATCCTACTTAGATGGGCGTAGCCCGCATACGTTCATTCGTCTATTTGAACGCCAAAAAGAAGAGTTGGAAGAAACGCTTCAAAATCTGGAACAGATACGTCAGATGATGAAAAATAAGATCGCCATTACACGTCATGCGCTAGAGGTCGATTTCCAAAAGATTTCTCTGGAACAACAAGCGGAAGGACAGTTGGTTCTAAGCCAACCGATGAAGAGTTGGGAAGAACAGGAATATCTGCCCATTCTGACCGAATATTTGAATCTGTGCAACAACGAAAAACTGTTTCGAGGCCACTCAAATGGTACAATGGTAAAATGGGAAGCATTTTTAGATTGTAATTATACAGACTGTACCTATTTTTTTTACACACAGGTTCCCCACGAGCTTTCCCATCTTTCAACGCATCGCCGTACCGCTGGAACCTATGTTGTTGCTTACCATAAAGGGGACTACGATACGATTACAGAGGCATATGAGCGCTTAACCTTGTTTATTCGACAGAATGGACTTTTGATTCAGCCGTATTCCTACGAGGACAACTTATTGGATGAAATCACCAGTCCAGATTGCCGCGATTTTCTTACAAAGATCTCTATTCCCATTGCCGATTAGATCGTCAGAACCCCCGGCAAATGAACTGTCCTTTTCGTTCGGTACAGTTCATTTGCCGGGGGTTCTCGTTTCGCTAAAGCAGATTAAAAAAGCGATACGCCCTGGCAATAGGGCGTATCGCTTTTTATGTTCGAAATATTATTTTTGAAATAAAGCTGAGCGAATCTCCTCGATGGTCTTTTTACAGACAGCCTCATCCAAGCGTGAAAGATGGGTCTGCTGTGCACGATCGTAAGATTCCTTTGCCAAGCGTAATTTTTCTGTTGCCATTCCCACCTGTTCTTTATAGTCATGCCGGAACTGAGTCAATTTGCCGGCATTCTGTTCATCCGTCCCCGGCTCTACAGCCACCTCATAGACATCAATAATCTCATCTGTCGGTAGAGAAGGAAAATATTCATGCGGTGAGGTGCTGTCAAAAATACAGAAGTCCAATTCCCGAACAACTAACATATCCAGGCTCTGTGGATCAAACGCACAATGATATACTTCTACTTCAAAACCTGCACACACGGCTTTTTTTACCAATCTTTTCAACAAGGTAGATTTGCCTGTCCCCGGCCGCCCCTTGATAAAATATCGCTTCCCTAGACATTGTGTGAGATTGGCAATATAGTCAAAGGAACCATTGATCGTAGCCGCACCAAAATAGCGGTCTACAGCATGCCCCTTCTTTTCTGTATGACGGTCACCGATCAGACGATCCTCTGTCTTCTTCGCGAGTTCATCAGCTGCTTGAAAGTCCATTTTTTCGATGTAAACCTTTTCCCACGCATCGTGTATGCGTAATGCTGCAGCAAAATACCCATGAGCCTCCCCCAGTGCCTCTCGCATCTGACGAATATTATAGTCCTCCAGCAGATTCAGCCCATTGTTTTCTGCATAGAATGGAATATGAATTACACCGGCAGAAAGGTCTGGCAAAATCACACCTTCCAAGGTATTGTCCAAACAGTTGTGAATGAGCTCTGTCCGTTGCTTCTGCTCTGCCGCATAATTGCAAATATCCTCCAAGAGCTCCTGCAGCGGCTTTTGCGGGTAACCATGCAGGGGAACCACCCGATCCAATCCTCCAAAATTTGATTCATAAAAACTGACATATCCACGCGAACTATTGCTATTTACAAAGTAATGAATTGCCTGCCTTTGCATAAAGATTCCCCTTTCCCACCATATATTGTATTTTTTCCACTTTCTATTGTATGGTCCGAAAAAAGGAAATATCCATCTTTTAAACCTTTCCTTTGGATGCTATATCGCGCGCCACCACAACACCGCTCACGGAGGCTTGCATTAACCCGCGAGTAATTCCAGCACCGTCGCCAATAGCATATAGATTTTTAACCTCCGTCTCAAAATGGGTGTTTACCGCAATCTTAGAAGAATAGAATTTGACCTCTACGCCATACAGCAGCGTATTTTTTGAGTATAGTCCCGGAGCCAGCTTGTCAAATGCTTGTAGCGCCTCTACAATGCTGGTAAGATGCCGGTGCGGTAAAACAAAGGAAAGATCTCCAGGCACCGCGTTCTTTAAAGTTGGAACCGTAGTTGATTTTTTAGGCGCGAGGCATCGGTTCTGCGCCCTTTGAGCAGATCTCCCAACCGCTGTACCATAATTCCCCCACCGGTCAGCATATTTCCAAGTTGAGCAATATAACGGCCATACTCAATCGGCTGGTGAAACGGTTCTGTAAATTCAGTAGAAACCAACATCGCAAAATTGGTATTTTCGGTGCGTTTATCTTCATCCGCATATGAATGGCCATTCACCACAGCGATTCCACCATCCTCCCCGTCATAGTGTTCCTCGCTGACAATCCCTCCAGGGTTCATGCAGAAGGTTCTCACCTTGTTTTCAAAGGTGTCCGAGTAGTAGACAAGTTTCGCTTCGTATAGATGCTTTGTAAGACGGTCCATGACTGCATTTGGTACTTCGACCCGCACACCGATGTCCACTGCATTATTCTTAGTAGAAAGGCCATTCTGCTGTGCAATTCCATGTAACCACTCTGCTCCCCCGCGCCGGGGCGGCAATCACATAGGGCGCACGAATTAACTTGCGCTCTCCATCGGGCATATTCAACCAGGCTCCCTGAACCGTTTCTCCTTCTACCAACAGGGTATCCGCTGTCGTATGTTCCCAGAATGTGAAATTTGGACAAGCAGAAAGATATTGATACATGGCACGCAGCACTTCAAAGGAATATTCTGTTCCCATATGCCGAACAGGGCAGGGAATCAACTGGATATTTTCCTTATGCGCTTCATAAGCAAGCTCTTCTGCAAACTTGTCGCTTTTTCCATAGATTTTTTTCGGTGCTCCAAAATGCAGATACATTTCATCCGCATAATGAATCAGGTTGCGCACCGTCTCCACCGGAAGATAGTCTGTTAGGTTTCCCCCCACTTCTTCTGACAGAGAGAGCTTTCCATCCGAAAATGCTCCAGCTCCCGCCCAACCATTCATAATGCTACAGGTCTTACAGTGTGCACACTGTCCACTGGTGCGCGCCGGACAGGCCCGGCGGTCAATACTACTCCCAGAATCGACAACCAGAACCCTTTTTTCCGGCATCAGGCGGTTCATCTCTAACGCAGTAAAAATACCTGCAGGGCCGGCGCCAATAATCAATAAATCATAATCAAACATTTTTTATCAACCTCACTCTTGTTCAGACGATGTGTGGGCAAAACAATGTATTATAGGCTCGTTTTCATCATTCTGTCAAGTGTTTCGACTATTATTCCTATAAAATCTCCAAAAAGTGAAAAGATTTTTTCTTTTATAACAGATGTTCTTATACAAAAACTCCACCGGCCCTGTGGCAAGTGGAGTTCTCAAATCGATCAAATTGATTCAATTGCAGTAGATTTTGTCTGGTTCTTGGCCAACAACCTTCGAAAGCGAATAAAAAAGATCAGTCCTGTCGTAGTAGCTGCCAAAAAATCCGCAATTGGCTCAGCAAGAAATACGCCTAATACTTTGTCTGCAAAAAAGTGAGGAAGGAACAGAATGAGGGGAATTAATAAGAATACCTTGCGCAACAATGCCAAGAAAAGCGATGTCTTTGCCTGCCCAATCGCTACAAAAGTTTGCTGGCAAGAGCACTGCACCCCAAGGACCAAACACATTGACATATAAATACGCAGTGCCCAAGCGGTAAAAGATGCCAAATCCACCTCAGGGGTAAACAGGCGGACAAATGCATTTGGAAAAAGCATGAGCGCCAACCAGAACAACATAGAAAAAGCAATGGAAGATAGGAACAATAGATGAAATGCCTTCTTTACACGGTCGTTCTGTTTAGCTCCAAAATTAAAACTGACAATCGGCTGTGCGCCCTGCGCCAGACCCGTCAACGGCATAAACGCTACCTGCATAACACTGCTACATATGGTCATCGCACCAACCGCTGTATCGCCGCCATAACGCTGTAACGAGGAATTTAAAACGATATTAACTGCACTTTCTGTTGCCTGCATAATAAATGGAGAAAGCCCTAGCGCCAAAACCGGAAGGACAATCTTATGGTTAAGACGAAAATTTTTGGGGCGAAGCTTTAGAATCGTACGTTTTCCAAATAGAAACCATAAAACCCAAATCGAAGAAATAGCCTGTGACAGAACCGTCGCAACAGCGGCCCCTTGTACTCCCATTTGAAACACAAAAATAAAAACCGGGTCCAATACAATGTTCAGACCAGCGCCGATTATAACCGTAAACATACTGGTCTTTGCAAATCCTTGGGTTGTAATAAAACTGTTCAGCCCCAAAGCCAACTGAACAAAGATCGTCCCACTGACATAAATGGTCATGTATTGCATGGCGTATGGCAAGGAGTCCGCACTAGCGCCGAATAGCAAGAGCAACGGCCTCTGAAAAAGCAGGAAAAACGCTGTCAATACAACCGAAATTCCTAGCAGCAGGGCAAAGCAGTTTCCCATAATACGTTCTGCCCCTGCATAATCGCCTTCTCCCATTTTGATCGATGCGCGTGGGCCTCCGCCCATACCAATCAATGAACTAAACGCGGCAATCAACAAGATAATAGGAAATGTGATTCCCACCCCTGTCAAAGCTGTTGCGCCGATGTCTGGAATATGTCCTATATAAATTCGATCTACAATATTATAAAGTGCGTTGATGATTTGCGCTGTAATGGCGGGAACAGCAAGCTGAAATAACAACTTGCCGACGCGCTCCTCTCCCAATCGGTTTGTTTGCGACTGTGCCAAAAAGCATCCCCCTTATTCATTTCCCATTTCTTGTAATAGGCGCACAAACGCTCTCTCAAAATCCACATCGTCCTGGCGTGTACGTTTTTTGGCTCCAGTCGTTCTTCCCCCTGCCCGCCGGACCTTCTGCCCCAGATGACGTTCGAACAAAAGTTGATCCATATTACTGTCGTTATAAATCATCCCGTTTTGGTTTATCGCTCTTGCACGCTTTCCCAGTGCCAACGCTGCCACACCAAAGTCTTGCGTCACTACCAGGTCTCCTGCCTCCAAAAGATTTGCCAACCGAAGGTCTGCACTGTCATGTCCCTTATCCACAGTGATGACGGTACTGTACCCATCGTTCAGAATATGGCTGGTATCCAAAAGCATTACAACGGGCAATCGACAGGTTTTGGCATGCTTTACAATGATCTCCTTCACCGGACAAGCGTCCGCATCCACCAAAATTTTCATAGGCGTTTTCTTTGATCCACTCCTGTTCCCATTCTTGTCACCTATTCATTATATACCAATTGGGAGAGGATGGAAAGCTGTTTCGGGCAATCTCTTCTCTTGTCCTAAGAAATATGTTATACTATCTTTTATACGACAATGGTCGCAATGAATTTGACAAAAAGGCGGGAATCCGATTGAAGTACAGTTTTCAAAATGATTACAGCGAAGGCGCACATCCAAAGCTTTTAAAGGCCCTAAATCTGGCCGGAAGCAAACAGAATACAGCCTATGGAAACGATGGACACTGTAAACGCGCAGCCGACTTGCTACGCAAAGAAATTGGCCGTAAAGATGTGGACATCCACTTTCTGGAAGGCGGCACACAGGTCAATTTGACCGCCTTAACCGCCTTCCTGCGTCCTCACGAAGCCGCCATTGCGGCGGAAACCGGCCATATTGCAGGACATGAAAGCGGTTCTATTGAGGCCACCGGACACAAGGTATGCATCACGCCGGGCGTAAACGGTAAACTGACGCCGGAGGGAATTCTGCGTGTATTGGCTGCCCATCCGGACGAGCACATGGTAAAACCCAAATTGGCTTATCTCTCCAACTCATCTGAATGCGGAACGGTCTACTCAAAAGAGGAATTGAACGCACTTCATCGGTGCTGCCGAGAAAATCGTCTTTACCTCTACATGGATGGCGCCCGTCTGGGAAGCGCCTTGTGTGCAAGTGATCTCACCATGCAGGACATCGGCGCATTAACCGATGCCTTTTATGTGGGTGGCACGAAAAACGGCGCTCTGTTGGGTGAAGCATTGGTCATCTGCAATGAAACCCTCAAACCGGATTTTCGTTATATCTTGAAACAGCGTGGCGGTATGTTGGCAAAGGGTTTTGTCCTTGGGGCACAGTTTGAAGCATTCTTTGAAGACGGTCTCTACTACGCACTCGCCAAACATGCCAACCATATGGCAGATCTGTTGCGTGAAGCATTTCGCGCTTTAGGGTTTCGATTCTTTTCTGATTCTCCGACCAATCAGGTATTTCCCATTCTTTCTGATGCCTTATTGGAGCAGCTTTCTAAGGATTATGCCTTTGAAGCCTGGGGACGTGTTGATGCCGGTCACCAAGCAGTCCGTTTCGTAACTTCGTGGGCCACTCCAGAGGAGATTGTTCGGGAATTTATTCAAGATCTGCACAACTATACAGCCAGTGAGAATCCAACAAAATTGTTATGAAAGTTAACAAACTGTTTCTTTCTTTTCGGATGGATTCGCGGTAAAATGATTGCGTCAAAAAGCATATCAATCCTTTTGGGAAAGGGTTTCTACGAACACTTTCCCTCTTGTTTAAGGAGGCATATTTTATGAAAAAAACCGTTGGATTGCTGTTGGCTGTGATCTTGGCGATTTCTGTCTGCGCTTGTACAAATGGCAGCGAAGAATCATCTTCAACTCTGCCTTCAAGCGAGGCTCCATCGTCCTCTGAGGCCAGTGTTCCGCAAACACTCAGCTTTGATGGAATGGATTTTACTTTTACTGTTCCTTCCCGTTGGAATAAAGAGCACTATACCGTCAAAGTTACGAAAGACGATGTGATGAGTACCCAAGACGTAGAATATAGCCATGTAGATTTCTTGTTCAAGGGAAATACAGACACTCCACTGCTTTCCATTTGGGCAGCTCCTAAAACGTGGTGGGATGACCAAAATACGGTGGGCGCGGAGCTTCCCTCCCTGATTCAAGAGAGCGGGGATACCGTCTATTTGGCGGATATTCCAGCGGAGAACCCCGTTTCCGACGAAGAGGATGCTGTTCTTTACAGCGAAATGGCCATTCAATTGGACGAAGTCAAAGCAGGGTTCACTGTCGTCAATACATCTTCCTCCAGTTCTGAAACCGCCTATATCGATGGAACGCTCACAGACGGAACGATGAATACCATCACAATCGAAACCAGCGACGGCAAGGAACTTCTCTTCAACAAAGAAGGTGCAGAAGTCAACGAACCGGACGGATTGGTGATCGGCGACCGGCTGCGTATCTATTATGATGGGACAATCAATGGTTCTGACACGACCGAGGTCACAGTAACAAAGATTGAAAAGATTTCCTAAGCGAGAAAAAACATAGAAACGTACGAGAGAACGTATTGTGCAAGAAAGGCCGACAGAATCTCTGCAAAAAACCATCCATGTATGAAAATAAGAGGCGCCCTGTATATAGCCATTGGCTGGACACAGAGCGTCTCTTCTGTTTTTATTCCTAGATTTGAAATACAAAGGCTCTACTTCCATTGGCCTTTACAATATGATTGGTTACTTTTTCGGAACAACCGGGGCATCTGCCGCTTCTGCCGTCGTCTTTGGCTCTTCTTCCTGATCGTTGGTCCAGTGAAGTTTGTCAAAGATATAGAATAGGAGGCCCATCACCATACCAACGACACAAGCGAGTACCATTCCTTTGAGCTGTACGCCGCCGATGTTCCATGCAATACCGGATAACCCAACCACAAACACCACTGCGGTCAACGCCTGGTTGCGCGCCTTGCCGTAGTCCACCTTAGCATCCACCAAAATCCGCAGGCCAGAAGCGCCAATCATTCCATACAACAGAAACGAGATTCCACCGATGACTGGCCCCGGAATGCTGCTGATGAGTGCAGATAGCTTGCCAATAAATGCGCAAACGATCGAGAATACCGCCGCGCCGCCAATAACCCAAACGCTGTATACCTTGGTCATCGCCATAACGCCGATATTTTCCCCATAGGTTGTCGTGGGAACCGAACCAATCAAGCCAGAGAGGGCTGTAGAGAAATTATCCGCAAACAAAGAGCGGTGCAACCCCGGATCTTTCAACAGATCGCGGCCAACCACCTTGCTGGTGACAATCTGATGGCCGATGTGCTCAGATGCGATTACCAGTAGGACGGGCAACATGGTAAGAACGGCTTCCATGTTAAACTTTGCCATCTGGAAATGGGGCAAGGAGAACAGCGACGCATCCACGACAGGTTGAAACTCTACAATCCCTACGATACAGGCAGTGATATATCCTGCAATGATTGCGACCAAGATGGGGATAACCGCCAGGAATTTACGGAACAATACCGAACCGAATACCGCTACACAGAGTGTCACCAAAAAGACCAGGACATTTTTCATATCAATGCTCTCGTCCAACAGGCCCGCATTGCTGGCTGCATTGGAAGCCAACTCCAACCCGATCAACGCCACAACCGGCCCCATCGCTGCCGGAGGAAGAATGCAGTCGATCCAATTGGTTCCAAACTTATACACAATCAACGCTAAAATACAGCCGCATATACCCACTGCAACAAAGCCGCCTTGGGCATATTCAAAGCCATACTTTTGGATCACAACCCCTCCTGCCGCTAGGAAGGCAAAACTGGAGCCAAGGTATGCCGGCGCGCGGCCTTTCGTAATGAGAATGAACAGCAGGGTTCCCACACCATTCATAAACAGTACAATGGCCGGGTCGATGCCAAAGACGGATGGGACCAACACCGAGGCGCCAAACATGGCGAACATGTGCTGGATGCTCAGGGGGATGGCTTGCCGAAGAGGCGGCCGCTCGTTAACCTGGATGATCTTGCTTGACATGGTACTCTCCTCATTTCCTTTCAACCCACTCGTTGGGGGATTTCCCAACGAACTGGGCCTTCATATTTTATGAAACGGCGACAGGAGAATTTTTGACAAAATCCCCCCCAAAATGTGGGGTGCTTTTTGAATTCCAATGTTTATCGGTCTCTTCACAAACGATGGATTCTCTTCCCCTATTTTGCGGTACACTTCTCTTCCAAAACCCCTGCACCACCGGATTCACCGAAAAAAAAGGCCCGCCCGAAGAGAAAAATCACTTCGGAGTGAGCCTTTTAGAAGCCGCGACCGGCCGATTCACCGTTCTACTGATTCTACAGAGAGACAAATTGTTCACAGCTTCTAAGGGATTCTATTTTATTGGCGCTTAAATGCGCTCTTCGGTGCGCCGCAGATCGGGCACACCCAATCGTCCGGAAGCTCCTCAAAAGAAAGATCCGGATCATCGTATACATATCCACAGATGGTACAGATAAACTCTTCCCCATCGTTGCGGTCATCCACAGCCTCTGTTGCACGGTAAGTAGGAGCATTTTTTGGCGCTGTTCCTTTGATTACTTTATGATAATAATCATAAGTCATTGGCTTCCCCTTAGAGGTGTCGCTTCCCGCCATCACTTCTGCAATAAAAACGGTATGGGTCGCTGTCTCTACACGGTTGACCACCTTACACAAGAACCAGCAACAAATATTCTCCTTGACCACAGGCAACCCTTCCACCAGTATCTTATGGCGGATATTTTTAAGCTTGTCTGTATCCCGGCCGGAATTAAATCCCAATGCGCCGATTACCGCTCCCGAGGTATCCTCCGAAAGCACTGAAACCGTAAAAATGCCTTCCTTTTCAATGCATTCGTGGCTGTAATTGTTGCGATTCATACTAATTGCAATTTGGTTGGGTGTATTCGTCACCTGAAACACCGTATTCACAATACAGGCGGATACTCGCTTATCATTTTTTACACCAATGGCATACATTCCGTACGAGAGATTGAAAAGTGTCTCGTCCTTCATGAAAACAAACACCTCCGGTGAGCATTCATTGCCCCTATTCCTATCTATGTTACCACGAAGAGCGGACAGATACAAGGTAAATTTGCTGTTTTCCAACAAATTATTTTATAAAACCACGTCGGGCTCCGCTTTTTTGGACAGCAAACTGCTACATATTCCCAGATTTCTTAATGCGCTCCCAATACGCACGATAAGCCTGCTCCGTCTTATTCTCCCCATAATGATAATAATGAACCCCTTGCAAATTGTCGGGGAGATATTGCTGGGCAACCCAACTGTTCGGATAATCGTGCGGATACTTGTAGAATTGCCCTTTATTGGGATTATCCGCTCCATCGTAATGATTGTTTTGCAGTTGACGGGGAATCGGCCCCGCCCTTCCCGCACGTACATCTTCAGCCGCAGCGAGTATCGCATCGTGCCCGCTATTGGATTTTGGTGCGTTGCACACCAAAAGAACTGCATCCGCCAAAGGAAACCGCGCTTCTGGCAATCCAACCATCAGGGCCGTATCCACCGCAGCCTTTACAATGGGGATGATCTGCGGATAAGCCAACCCTACATCTTCACTCGCGCATACCAACAATCTCCTACACGCTGACGGGAGATCTCCTGCTTCCAACAGTCGCGCCAAATAGTGAATCGCCGCATCCGGGTCGGAGCCGCGCATTGACTTTTGGTATGCGGAAAGAATGTCGTAGTGTTCATCCCCTTCGCGGTCGTATTTCATTGCACTGCGTTGCGTCAACTCCCTAGCGCTCTCCAGAGAGACAAAACGGCTGTCGCCATTCCTCTCTTGTGCAGACAATGCACAGAGTTCTACTGCATTCATTGCTTTGCGTACATCTCCACCGCAGGCGGCAGCAATATGCTTTACAACTCCATCCTCCAGCTGTAATGTACTGTGCAGGTCGTCTTCCATCAGGCCGAATGCCCGTTCAACCGCGCGGCAGACTTCCTCCGGCTGTACAGGCTTAAACTCAAATACCGTGGAACGGCTTAGGATTGCATTGTACACATAAAAGTATGGATTTTCTGTCGTGGATGCGATCAATGTAATCTGCCCATTCTCGATAAACTCCAAAAGTGTCTGCTGTTGTTTCTTATTAAAGTACTGGATCTCATCTAAGTAGAGCAATACGCCGTTCACCGCGTCCAGCCGGTCCAAGCTGGCAACCACTTCGCGAATATCGGCGGTGGAAGCTGTGGTTCCATTCAATTTACAAAGCTTCCGATGGGTCTGCCTTGCAATGATGGAAGCCAATGTCGTTTTTCCTATACCGGAGGGGCCATAAAAAATCATGTTGGGAATTTCACCGGACGCAATGATTCTCCGCAGAGGCTTTCCCTCTCCAAGCAGGTGACGCTGGCCTACAATTTCATCCAGGGATTGCGGGCGAATACGATCCGCCAATGGGCGCATCCTACCTTCCTCCTTTACCGGAAGAGGGTGTCCCAAAAGTCATGAAATGCCTTCAGGATACCCTCGTTTTTTAGAAACGCAGATATTTTTTCAAACAGAAAGAGGATGCCCCTTTCCTATGAATCGAAAGATTCGTAGTTTTGGGACACCCTCTTTTTGATTCACTATTCGATGGAATGGAAACAAGCTTACGCATAAAGCGGATACCGCGCACAAATCTCACTGACCATGCTGCGGATCTTTTCTTTGCTGTTGTCGAAGTCATTGATTGCCAATGCGATACATTCTGCGATGGTGTCCATATCCGCTACCGTCAAACCACGGGTCGTGATAGCTGCTGTTCCCAGACGCAGGCCACTTGTGGTAAAGGGGCTGCGCTGCTCATTCGGAACCGTATTCTTGTTTGCAGTGATATACACCTCATCCAAACGATGTTCCAACTCCTTGCCTGTCAGTTCCTGGCCGCTGAGGTCCACCAACATGAGGTGATTATCGGTACCACCGGAAACGAGCTTCACACCGCGCTTGAGAAGTCCATCCGCCAAGGCAGAAGCATTCGCTACAATGTCATGCGAATACTGTTTGAACTCCGGCTTCAAAGCTTCCCCAAAGCAAACCGCCTTGCCTGCAATGATGTGCATCAAAGGACCTCCCTGGGTGCCGGGGAAAATTGCCTTGTCGATCGCCTTCGCATACGCTTCTTTGCAAAGGATCATACCGCCGCGCGGACCGCGCAGGGTCTTATGGGTAGTTGTTGTCACTACATCTGCATACGGGACCGGGTTGGGATGATCGCCGCCCGCCACCAGGCCGGCAATATGCGCCATATCGACCATGAAGAGCGCGCCACAGGCATCGCAGATCTCACGGAATTTTGCGAAGTCAATCACTCTCGGGTAGGCGCTGGCGCCCGCGACAATCAGCTTTGGCTTTACCTGCATAGCCTGCTCATAAAGCTGGTTGTAGTCGATTCGGCCTGTCTCCGGACTGACGCCGTATGCGACAAAATTGAAATAACTTCCCGACATATTGACCGGGGAACCATGCGTCAGATGGCCGCCTTCCGCTAAGTTCATGCCCATAACCGTATCACCGGGCTTGAGCAACGCAAAATAAACCGCCAAGTTCGCCTGTGCACCCGCATGCGGCTGCACATTCGCATGTTCTGCACCGAACAACTTGCATGCACGGTCACGCGCAATATTTTCAACGACGTCCACATATTCGCAACCGCCGTAGTACCGCTTTCCCGGATACCCCTCTGCATACTTATTGGTCAGTACACTGCCCATCGCGGCGAGCACCGCCGGGGAAACCATATTTTCGGAAGCGATCATTTCCAAATTTCGCTGCTGACGCTTAAATTCATCCTGCATGGCCGCGCCGACTTCGGGATCTGCCTGGGACACGAATCCAATCGTATCCATCATATCTTTGTACATTTTCGCTCGTTCCTCTCCTTGGTTGGTATTGGCCGCCAGCCGTCCCGGTCCCGGGCACGACTCTCGCCTGTATCTTGTTATCCATTATATCCTTTCTGCCGATAAAACGCAACACCTTCCGACCAGGGTTTCCATTTTATGCAGGAATTGGACATAACATGCAATTTCTTTTTCTGCATCACCCTATAAACCACTGGCGCAACAGATACAAAAGCAGAAGATGGGCCGGATAAAACAGGTAGAATACATACCTGTTGACCGGCCTTCCCCTCTGGCCATTGTACAGCAAAATGGGGACCGCCGCGGCTGGCGCCGCCAATTGCAGCATCGTATGGTTGAGCAGAGAAAACCCTGTATTCATCACAGTAAAGAGGGCCGTCCCCCTGGAAGGATAGATCCGGCAAACAAAAAAGGCCACCACTGTCATCACGCCAAAAGCTCCGTAATCGGCCTGTATTCCCTCCGCAAGCAAGGCAAGTACGGCTATCCCTGCAAAACTCCAAACCGGTTTACTCTGCATGAAACGCTTCAAGATTTCGCAAGCGGCCAATCCCAAAAATAGGGTGAAAAATACATTCTGCGCTTGCGGATAAACGAACACATTTCGGCAAGCCAGATCAAACGGTACCTCAGACAACAGTGCAAAAAGCAGCAGGCGCCCCAGATAACGGTTGCTGTTTTTTGTATGTGCGGCTCCTTCTGCCAGAAGAAAACCGTACAGAGGAAACGCCAGCCGGCCCACCAGCCGAAGGCTCTGTATCTGTGGAAACAAGGCCATTCCAGTGTGATCCACCATCATGGACAACAGTGCCAAGAACTTCAGCCAAAGGCCGGACAAAGCAAATTCCTCCTTTATCAGAGATTTTCTTCATCATAGGGAAATTTACGCTGTTTGTCAACTTGTGCTTTCGCCCGTTTTCGTATACAATAAAGCCATAATCGAATGTTGTCGAACCAAAAATTTGGGGAGACGGAAGCGATTTTGGAAGGAATGAGACTGGATAAAGGAGATGTTACGGAATGACCAAAAAGCAACAAGCCGTTTGGGCGGTAGAAGCTTTAAAGAAAGAATATCCCGATGCGATTTGTTCATTAACATATACGGAACCACTTCAATTATTGATCGCTACACGCCTATCCGCACAATGCACCGATGCCCGTGTCAATCTGGTGACGCCTGCGCTCTTCGAGCGTTTTCCGACTTTGGACGCCTTTTGCGACGGCCCTGTGGAGGACATTGAAGAGATCATTCGCTCCTGCGGGCTGTACAAGACCAAAGCGCGTGATATTTACGCGATGTGCAATAAACTCCGCAGTGACTATCATGGCGTTGTCCCGGATACCGTGGAAGAGCTCACCAAACTCCCCGGCGTAGGACGCAAAACAGCCAATCTTGTCGTGGGCGATATTTATCACAAACCCGCTGTTGTGACAGATACCCATTGTATCCGCATCTGTGGACGCTTGGGGTTGAGCGAAGGGAAAGATCCACTAAAGGTCGAAAAGCAACTCCGCGAAGTCCTGCCAATGGAAGAAGCCAATGACTTTTGCCATCGGCTGGTTTTACATGGACGCGCTGTCTGCGATGCACGTAAACCCAAGTGCGACATCTGTTGTATGCGTACGTTTTGCAAATTTGCGAAAGAAACCGTTGTGGAAGCAGCAAAGGAGGGTAAGAAATGAAAAAACTGTTGATTGTGGTAGATTATCAAAATGACTTTGTAACCGGTTCCCTTGGATTCCCTGAAGCGGCGGCATTGGAACCAAAGTTACATGACAAAGTGCAAGCCTATCTTGACGCAAAGGATGATGTTGTCTACACCATGGATACCCATGGGGAAAACTATCTTGAAACACAGGAAGGCAAAAAGCTCCCTATTCCCCACTGCATATGTGGTTCAGAGGGCTGGCAGCTCCATGGCCGCTTGCGCTACCAACTGGCTTATTGCCCCTATTTCGAGAAAAACACCTTTGGAAGCCTCGATCTGTTGCACTATTTGGAAGAAAAGCGCTATGATGTTATTGAGTTTGTCGGAGTCGTCAGCAATATCTGTGTAATTTCGAATGCTGTATTGGCAAAGGCTGCGCAACCGGAAGCGCAAATCATTGTTGATGCACAGTGCGTCGCCAGCAACGATTCCGTTATGCAGGAAAAAGCGTTCGACATGCTAGAGAATCTGCATATTGATGTCCTAAATCGCTGAAAAAGCCAATCAAAAGAAACAAAAAATTCGAAAAAACCCTTGACAGATTTCTCTTGTCCGGCGTATAATGGCACCAAAATAAAACAGTTTAAAATCCGACGAGCAAAAGTAAGTACCCTGTAAAACGGTGGCACAGAGAACCGGCGGATGGTGAAAAGCCGGGGCATACGATACAGGCGAATGGGTTTGTGAGGAGCGTGGAGAAAGGAATTTCTGAGTAACCATCGCCGTGGTTCCCGCGTTAAGGGAAAGGGTATTGAGGCAAAAGCTGCGTACCTGCATTGATTTTGCCGTGTACCTGTGACAAGCGGAACCAGTTGGTTTCGGAATTTGGGTGGCACCACGAGTCTATCGTCCCATGCGGATGATAGGCTCTTTTTATTTGCAAATTTATAATCTTGTTAAAGGAGATGCGCATATGTTGTACCCCACCTTGACGGAAGTACAGGAGCTTTTAAAGGAATATGACGTTGTTCCCGTGTTTTATGAGGTCCTGTCCGATTCTATGACCCCTATCCACATTTTCAATGCCCTCAAGGAGAAAAGCGACACCTGTTTTATTTTAGAAAGTGTCGACAATACACAGTGGGGCCGCTACTCCTTTATCGGCATTCGTCCAAAGATGGAGATCCGTATCAAAAACGGATTGGCAACCGTTGTGAAAGACGGAACCGAATCTTCCTCTGCAATCGACAATCCAATTTCCTTCCTGACCGAACTTATGGATCATTACAAATCCCCCAGTTTTCCCAACCGCCCCAAATTGACCGGCGGCCTGGTCGGATATTTTGGCTATGATACCATCCGCTATATGGAAAAAACACTGATTCATCCGCCGAAAGACGATCTGAATCTGCCGGATTGCCACCTCTTCCTTTACGATCAGCTGGTAGCATTCGACCATCTTTCGAATAAGACGGTGATTATCCAAAACATCTCACGCCTGGGAGACGCCGAAACCGCATATACCGCATGTGCGGCCGAAGCGGAACAGCTGGGATCTTACCTGACCGAATTTTCCCCACTCCCTCACGCTTCAAAAAAGCACCCGTCCCCTGTGGTCGAAACAAACATCACCAAAGAGCAACATCTGGAAAATATTCGCAAAGCACAGGAATATATCCGCAACGGCGACATTTTTCAAGTGGTTCTTTCCCGCCGGTTGGAAGTTCCCAACCCGCCGGATGCATTTGACGTCTACCGTTGTTTGCGTTCTGCCAACCCTTCTCCCTATCTCTACTATTTTAAGCTCAAAGATTATGAAATTGTTGGCGCTTCCCCGGAAATGCTCGTGAATGTGACGAAAGGGATTGTCTCCACCAAACCAATCGCAGGCACTTCCAAGCGCGGCTTGACCGAAGCACAGGATAAAGAATTGGAGCGCGACCTGCTCAAAGATCCAAAGGAAAAGGCGGAGCACACCATGTTGGTAGACTTGGGCCGCAATGACGTCGGAAAGGTTTCCAAGTTTGGTACGGTCGAAGTCACTAGCTTTATGAAGGTAGAACGTTATTCTCAAGTCATGCACATTGTCAGTGATGTAAAAGGGATGCTTCGAGAGGACAAAACCGCGTTGGACGCATTGCTCTCTGTTCTGCCTGCCGGCACACTCTCTGGCGCGCCAAAGGTCCGCGCCATGGAGATCATCGACGAATTGGAGCCCACCAAGCGCGGTCTTTACGGTGGCACCGTGGGCTATCTAGGCTTTGACGGTAACATCGACACCTGTATTGCCATTCGTACAGTCCTGTTCAAAAACAATCGTGCTTATGTGCAGGCGGGCGGTGGTATTGTTGCGGACTCAATACCGGAAAAAGAATTCGAAGAGAGTGAAAACAAAGCCCGCGCAGTAATCAACGCCATTGAGCAAGCATGTAACCTTTGAGAAAGGCAGGGAAACAGCCATGATTTTAATGATCGACAACTACGATTCGTTTACGTATAATCTCTATCAATATATTGGCAAATTTTATTCGGACATTATGGTAAAACGAAACGATGAAATCACGTTGGAAGAAATCGAGTCGCTTGCTCCGCAGGCAATTGTCATCTCCCCCGGTCCCGGTTACCCGGCAAGCGCCGGTATTTCCATCGCCGTTATCCAAAAATTCAGCGGGACCATTCCAATTCTTGGCGTCTGCTTGGGGCATCAGGCCATCGGTGAAGCTTTCGGCGGAAAAACCGTACATGCAAAAACCTTGATGCACGGCAAAGCCAGCGAGATCTCGGTTCAAAATAAGAATCCTCTTTTCTCCGGCCTGCCGGAAAAAGTGGTCGTCGGACGCTATCATTCCTTAATCTCTGACCGTGACTCCCTTCCTGCGTGCTTAGAAATCATCGCTGCGGATGAGGAAGGCGAAATCATGGCATTTGCTCATAAGGAGCATCCCACCTATGGCGTACAGTTTCATCCGGAATCCATCTTGACCGAGTGCGGCCCCAAAATTCTGGAAAACTTTTGCGACCGAATCGCACACCTTCCCATCACAGGCCACACCGAATCTGCCGTCCCACCTGCACAACGGAACCTTTTAAAGCCCTATATCTTTAAAATCATTGAAGGGGACGATCTGACCGAGGAAGAAGCCGTTGAAGCAATGGATTGTATCATGTCCGGCGGCGCTACGAACGCTCAAATTGGCTCGTTTGTGACCGCGTTGCGTATGAAGGGTGAAACCATTCCAGAGATTACCGGATTTGCCCGCGTCATGCGCCAGAAGGCGCAGCCCATGCCGGGATGTTCTGATTCCATCGATATTGTTGGCACAGGCGGCGACATGGTGGGCACCTTTAATATCTCCACTACCAGCGCTTTTGTCGTAGCTGGCGCGGGGGCACGCGTCGCAAAACACGGCAACCGCAGTGTCTCCAGTAAGAGCGGTGCAGCGGATGTCCTAGAAGCGCTAGGGGTAAAGATCGCCATGACTCCCGACCAGGCGGCACAGTGTTTGAATGGTTGCGGCCTTTCTTTCCTCTTCGCCCAATCATTCCATGGGTCCATGCGTTTTGCTGCTGCCCCCCGCAAAGAGATCGGCGTGCGCTCTGTGTTTAATATTCTCGGTCCGCTCGCCAATCCCGCACAAGCAGATTATATTCTGCTTGGAGTATACGATGAAGACCTGATGGAACCTATGGCGCGTGTCTTGATGAATCTGGGCATTCGAGGGGCAATGCTCGTACATGGAAACGACGGCCTGGATGAAATCACCATTTCCAGCACCACGCGCGTGTGTGAAATTCGCGATGGAAAGCTGATCAAATATGATCTGGACCCGCGCGATTATGGTATAGAGCTCTCAGACCTCTCTCAAGTCATCGGGGGCACCGCCCAGGAGAATGCCCAGATTACGCTTGGCGTACTCGAAGGGAAGCCCGGCCCCTGTCGGGACATTGTCCTTTTGAACGCCGGCTGTGCGCTTTATACCATCCGTAGGGCGGATTCCATCGAAGAGGGAATCGCACTTGCAAAAGATTCCATCGATTCTGGAAAAGCAATGGAAAAACTCCATGCATTTCAGGCCTTTACCCATTCCATTTCGTAAGGAGAGACCCCGATGATTTTGGATGATATTGTTTGTAAACGAAGGGAACAGCTTGCGCAGGAAATGGCTCGTACGCCGCTTGAAGCCGTTCAAAAGGAAGCGCAAAAACGGCAGGAACCAACACGGGATTTTGCTTCGGCTCTAAAAGGCGGCCAGTTAGCTGTGATCGCTGAAGTAAAAAAAGCATCCCCCTCAAAGGGGCTGATCTGCGCAGACTTTCATCCGGTGGAGATTGCAAAGGCCTATGAACAAAATGGAGCAAATGCATTGTCCGTACTGACGGAAGAGCATTATTTCCAGGGAAAGAGCGACTACCTGCGTGCGATTCGTGCGGCGGTCTCCCTTCCGATCCTGCGCAAGGATTTCTTTATCGATCCCTACCAAATCTATGAAGCCCGCGCCATGGGCGCGGATGCCATCTTGCTGATTGCCGCCCTGTTGGACACAAAAACCATGCAGGAATTTGCCGCAATCGCACACAGTCTGGGGCTTGCATGCCTCACAGAGGTTCATAACGAAGAGGAACTCTCTTCCGCCTTGGACGCTGGCTGCGATCTCCTTGGAATCAATAATCGCAATCTCAAGACCTTCGAAGTCAACTTGTCTGTCACGGAACGTTTGGCTTCTCAGGTTCCCGATGGGTGTGTTTTGGTATCGGAGAGCGGAATACGCAACAACGGCGATATGAAAATTGTGCGCAAGCACGGTGCAGATGCTGTTCTGATTGGAGAAACATTGATGCGCAGTGGTGATATTGGACGTTCTCTTCGAGAATTGAGGGATGGCGTATGAAACTAAAGCTCTGTGGTATTCGCAGGCTGGAGGACATCGGCTATATCAATGAATTTCCGCCGGACTATATTGGTTTTGTCTTTGCAGAAAGTAAGCGGCAGGTTTCTGTAGAACAGGCCGCGACGCTTGCCCAGTCCCTCCATCCGGGGATTCAGACGGTGGGTGTATTTGTCAACGCTCCTTTAGAACACTTGCTCCAAACTGCAGAACGTGTTAGACTGGATATATTGCAGCTCCACGGGGACGAGGATGCATCCTATATTCACGCGTTGCGCCAACGGACAAAATGTCCTATTTGGAAAGCCGTCCGTGTCACCAATGCAGAGAGCATTCGCCGTGCGGAGAAACTCCCGGCGGATCTACTCCTGTTGGACAGCTTTTCCCCCGCTGTCTACGGAGGAAGTGGACAGATAGCCGATTGGAATGCCATACGAGGGGCCCACCCGCAAAAGCCCTTTTTTCTCGCGGGTGGATTGACGATCGATAACCTCTCCGAGGCAATACAGGCGGTTCAGCCGGCCGGCGTCGATCTTTCCGGCGGTATTGAAACAGATGGCTGCAAAGACAGGGAAAAAATCCGTGCCGTGGTCGCGCAATTTCGGGCGCTTCAGCACAGACAGGGGATCAATCAGGAAGGAAGGACAACATGAACAAGATCGGAAGATATGGCGAATATGGCGGTCAGTATGTACCCGAAACGGTGATGAATGCCGTCCATGAACTGGAAGCCGCTTATACAAAATATAAGGATGACCCGGATTTTCAGAGGGAGCTCTCCTGGTATTACCAGAATTACGCCGGCCGCCCCTCCATGCTTTACTACGCGGAGAAAATGACCAAGGACCTTTGCGGGGCAAAGATTTATATCAAACGAGAAGACCTCAATCATACCGGTTCCCATAAAATCAACAATGTGTTGGGGCAGATCTTGCTAGCAAAACGTATGGGGAAAAAACGCATCATCGCAGAAACCGGCGCTGGCCAACACGGCGTTGCAACAGCGACCGCTGCCGCGTTGTTTGGCATGGAATGCGAAGTCTACATGGGAGCAACCGACGTGGAACGCCAGTCGCTCAATGTTTATCGGATGGAATTGCTTGGTGCAAAGGTAACGCCGGTCAACAGTGGAACTGCGACCCTGAAAGATGCAATTAACGAGGCCATGCGGGACTGGACGACTAATATCGACACCACGTATTATTTGATCGGTTCTGTGATGGGCCCCCATCCCTATCCACAAATGGTGCGCGATTTTCAAAAAATCATCGGTGTGGAGGCCAAGCGCCAGCTAATGGAACGTGAGGGCAAGCTGCCGGACGCTGTTTGCGCCTGTGTGGGCGGCGGCTCCAATGCGATGGGGATGTTTTACGACTTTATTCCGGACACATCGGTACGGCTACTCGGCGCCGAGGCAGCTGGCGAAGGGGTTGACACCGACCGTACTGCAGCAACCATCACCAGAGGCCGTACGGGAATCTTTCACGGCATGAAATCGATCTTCTTACAAAATGAGGAAGGCCAGATTGCACCGGTCTATTCCCTCTCCGCTGGTCTGGATTATCCGGGTATTGGACCGGAACATGCCCAACTGGCTAAAACCGGGCGCGGTGAATACTTTGCCATCACCGATGAGGAGGCCGTCCGCGCCTTTGAATATCTCTCCCGAATGGAGGGAATTATCCCGGCGATTGAGTCCGCACATGCCGTTGCATTGGCATGCAAGGTTGCTCCGACTATGCGCAACGATCAAAGCATCATTATCTGCCTATCCGGACGAGGCGACAAGGATGTCTACCAAGTGGCAAGATACAGGGGGGTACAGCTCAATGAACAGGATTGACGCAACATTTCAGGGACTCAAAAAGCAGGGCCGCAAAGCGCTGATTCCATTTGTAACGGCCGGCGATGCGGGATTGGATACTACTGAACAGCTGGTCCTGCAATTGGAATCCGCCGGAGCTAATATCATTGAATTGGGGGTTCCGTTTTCCGATCCAATCGCTGAGGGACCCGTTATTCAAGAGGCCAGTGTCCGTTCCCTAAAAAATGGAACCAAGCTGGTGGACATCTTTCATTTGGTCAAACGTCTTCGGAAAAAGACACAGATTCCCCTTTTGTTGATGCTCTATATCAACAGCATCTTCGGATTTGGTACAGAGCGCTTTTTTCAGCTGTGTGCTGAATGCGGGGTCGACGGTGTCATTGTTCCCGACATGCCTTTCGAAGAAAGAGATGAAATTCAGGCCTTCGCAGACCGTGCAGGCGTTTACTCTATCCGTATGGTAGCGCCCACATCGCACGAACGCATTGCCGCAATTGCTAGTTCTGCACAAGGTTTCCTATACTGTGTCTCTTCCACTGGCGTCACTGGCACGCGCAAAAACGTTTACCACCGATTTTGATGCCTTTTTCGGTACGATTAGTCAATATGCACGGGTTCCCTATGCGGTGGGATTTGGAATTTCCGGGCCGGAGCAGGCAAAAAAGATGAGCGCTTATTGCGACGGTGTGATCGTCGGCAGCGCTATTGTAAAAATGGTGGCACAATATGGGAAGGACTGTGTTGAGCCCGTCGGAAGTTTCGCCGCTTCTCTTCGTGCAGCGTTGGATCAATAATCCTTTACAATTTCTCGCCCGCCATGGTATCATAAACTCCGAATTCTTAGACAACATTGGAGGAATGAAAACCATGGCGGGAGTTTTATATAGCATTGGCGTTGGTCCAGGTGATCCAGAACTTCTTACACGCAAAGCAGAGCGCCTCATTCGCAGTTGCCCGATCCTTGCAGCCCCCGGCGGACGGGATAGTACATCCTATCGCATCGCCGAACAAGCTATTCCAGAAATAGCTGGTAAACCGTGCCTTTCCTTGCACCTTCCCATGACACGCGATCCGGAGATCTTACAGGAAAGCCATCGGGTAGCGGCCGGACAAGTTGCAGAAGAGTTGAAAAAAATCAGGATATTGCGCTTCTCACACTAGGCGATCCATCGATCTATTCCACCTGTATGTACATACAGAACCAAATTCGTGCAATGGGGGTTTTCGTATCAGATGGTAGCCGGGGTACCATCCTTTTGTGCGGCCGCGGCATCCCTCGGGGAAAGTCTGACCGAAGCAGATCAACCCCTGCGGATTCTCCCCGCCTCTTATCCCTGTACCGAACCGGAGCTAGATGCCCCGGGTGTGAAAGTGCTGATGAAAAGTGGAAAGCAATTTGGGCAAGTGAAACAGCTTTTGCTCAAAAAGGGGGTTGCAGAGCGCACCCGTGTTGTACAAAACTGTGGGTTGCCAGGGGAAACAATCTTTCCCACCTTGATCGAATCCGAAGATACGGCAGGATACTTCACTTTGCTGATCGTCAAAGAATCATAATATCCAGGAAAGGAGAAAGACGCAACATGGTTTCCATTGAAAAAGCGGAACAAATACTGGCGGAATTGATGGACGAACTCCCGGATGCCTTTTTTCAAGAACTCAATGGCGGTGTCTGCTTGCTTCCCGAAGCCAAACAAGACCCCGATTTCCCAGGGGAAGACCTCTACATTTTGGGCGAGTACTGTGAAGATCCTTACTTGGGTAGAAGCATCGTGATCTATTATGGTTCCATTGAACCTGTATGCGGAGATTTATCCCCGTTGGAGTTGCGCCGTGAATTGCGCGATACACTTCGACATGAATTCCGTCATCATGTGGAGGCATTGGCTGGCGAAAACGGGCTTGATCTGGAGGATGAAGCTTGGCTTGCAGATTATTTGGAAGAAATGCAGGCACACAAAACCCCAGAGGAGTCTAGGCAGAGGGCCTATAAAAAAGGGCGTTCGGAGGGAAAACATTTCCACTGGTGGTCATGGCCTCACAAATAGGGATCTGCTGAAGGAATGCTACTATTTCGTTGGAATCCATTTCGCCCTTCCCAAGTGATCGCTATTGTCCTGCCCGTTTGGTAGGCGTTTTGGTTCCCTGTTCGATATATTTCCCGCGACAACATACAGAATCTACAAAAGTCCGCTGTGTACTTTAGAACTGGTACACAGCGGACTTTGCCTTTGGTGATTTGATCACAGAACTTTGAGCGCATTTTTCATATACTAAGAACAAATCAAACAACACGAAAGGAGACGTACTTATGTCTGTTCTTCACCTGACAAAAGAAACTTTTGCACAGGAGGTGCTAAACACCTCGCTTCCGGTCTTAATCGATTTCTGGGCTCCTTGGTGTGGTCCATGCCGGATGGTATCCCCCATGATCGATCAAATTGCGCAGGAGTTAAAGGACTCTGCTAAGGTCTGTAAGATCAATATCGACGAAGAACCCGAGTTGGCTTCAGCTTTTGGCGTAATGAGCATCCCTACGCTTCTGGTGATTCAAGAAGGCAAAGTGGTCGATCAATCCGTTGGCTTAAAAGCCAAGGAGCAAATCAAACAGATGCTTCCTGTTTAAACCTTATTCATTCGCCAGAATATTCAACCTTTTCCGATCCAGTAGACGGATCCCCCCACGATACCCCTTTACCAAACCTTCGCTTTGGAAATATTTCAACATGCGTGAAATGACCTCTCGAGCACTTCCCATATGGCGTGCGATCTGTTCGTGCGTAAGTGTGATCGTGTCCCCACCTTCCAGTGCAGCTTGTTCCAGCAAAAAAATAGCGAGCCGGCGATCAAACTTCATGAAAACAATCTGTTCAACCACCCACATCACATCCGAAAATCGCGCAGAAATCGTTTCCTGTAAAAAGGTTTGCACTGCCAGATTCGTTTTCCCCAGGGCGTCATATGCAGAAGCTTGTATGAGATACAGTTCCGTTTCACATTCTGTATCCACATAAATCTCAAAGGAGATATTTTTTAAAATACACGACGCTGAGAGAAAACAAACGTCTCCGTCGATCAAGCGGTATAAAGTGATTTCCTTTCCCTCATCGGACATCAGGTACGCCCGCAGTTGCCCTCGTTTCACTGCGAGTACACCCGTACATTCCTTTAGTCCACTGTGGATGCGGTGCCCTTTTTCATACACATAGCGCTTTGTATGTGATATGATTTTTTGTTGCTCCACAAGCGTTAGTCCTTTCCAAAATGGAAAAACTTCTGTATAGAAGTTTTGGTCCAGCGGTTCCATATCCAACCCTCCTTGCTCTGCACCTTTTATTCAGTATATCATAATTGTCAGAGAAAAAGGAAAAAGTATGGAAAAACCTCCGATGGGAAATTTCCATCGGAGGTTTATTTATAGAATAATCTCAAACTCCTGTGCTCCAAACGCACCAGGGGCAATCTCATAAGGAGCGAATACAACAACCGGATTGCCTTTTTCATTTAAATAGAATTTGGTGTTTTCATCCACTGTTGTAAATCCCTCTATCCCATCGCTGCCATCCCAATAGACAAGATTTTCATCGTCTTCCATCCGTTTCTGCATCTGTTCACGAATGCTTTCATTGGCTATTGAAATGTAATCCTCTCCAAGAATGTCTTCAAGCGTCAACGTTTTTTCGTTCTTCAAATCGATATTGTAGAAATATTGCACATTATACGCATTGCACCAGTTCTCATTTGCAATAAGTTCTAGAGATAAACGTGTGTCCGATTGATATTTCACATTGTATTGTACATCTACTTGTATTCCCTTCTCTGTAAATTCTTCTTCGGTGCCCCCGGTCGCCAAAAATGCTTCTTTGTATTCTGCAATATTTTGTTCCGCTTGTTTCTCATAGTCTGCTACGATCTTCTGAATCTGCGCATTGACATCGGTTACCGCGCTGTTATTCTCTTGTCCTTCGATCTGTGGGACTTCTACCTGAACTGTTTTATCGTCATCCTGATAAACATAGCTTCTCCACGTTACAACCTGAACGAGTTCTCCCACCACTGGTACCTTGGCAACTGCTGCGGCAAAGGGTTCGCTGATATTCAGCGCTGCGATAAATCCAATCACCAGGCATGCCGCCGTAGCAGCGATTCGTTTCCCATATCGTTTCATCTGAATCACCTTTCCCTTTTTATTGGTCTGTTGGATTGCCTTTTGAACCACCTCTGAAAGTCCATTTGGAATTTCCGTCGCATCATATATTTTCTTTGAGTCACGGATACGATCTTCTTTGTTCATGCCAATCCCTCCTCAAAAGTAGCTTTAATATTTTTTAGTCCAGCATAGAGACGGTATTTGACCGTACTGAGCTTTGCCCCTGTAACTTCAGCAATCTCTGCCAAAGAGAAATCCTCATAAAAACGGAGAATCACCACTGTTTTCATCTCCTCAGGCAGTTTTTGCACCTGCTCATAGATCTCCATTGCCTGATGGTTTTCCTCGACCGGCTGGTCCTGTATGCGCTGTAGATCTTCCGGTTCATAAGCACACTCTCTTTTTCCCTTTTGAAGTGCGGTCAAACACTCATTGACCAGCACCCTATAAAACCAAGTCTTTATGTATTTGATGTTTCGAATGGAGTTGTAATGTTCCAAAGCTTTAACAATCGCATTTTGTACAACATCGAGCGCGGCATCCGGGTTATGGACGTAGGAAAATGCAAGCCGGTAAAATTTTTCCTGATTCGTCAATAAATACCCGATGATCTCTTCACGCAATGGATCTTTCATAAAAGACCCTCCTTCGTCTTGTTTCCGTTCTAATCTTTAGACCAATGGAACTCGGCAAAAGTCAGCCCGGCACAAAATTTTCCCCACAGAGCCCCGAGCCAATACTTTAAAAGAAAAACACTCTTTTGGTAAATGTATAACAAAGAAAATCCCCGGTACGGATGGATTTCTCCATTCACACCGGGGATTGCTTATTTGGTTTAAATCTCACTGCGCCCTTCGATTGCACGAGAAAGGGTCACTTCATCTGCATACTCTAAATCGCCGCCAACCGGAATTCCATAAGCCAAACGCGTCACTCGTACACCGAGCGGCTTGAGAAGACGGGAGATATACATCGCCGTCGCTTCTCCTTCCACTGTAGGATTGGTAGCCATAATGACCTCCTTCACCCCACCTCCATGGACGCGAGCCAACAGTTCCTTAATACAGAGCTGATCCGGCCCTACCCCACTGAGCGGGGAAATTACCCCGTGTAGGACATGGTAAGTGGCATTGAATTCATTCGTGCGCTCCAAAGCAATTACGTCGCGGGGGTCTTCCACCACACAAATGATGGATCGATCCCTCGCTTCGTTTCGGCAAACGGGGCACAACTCTTGGTCGGTCAAGTTACAACAGATTTTGCAGTAGTGAATTTTCTCATGTGCATCCAATATGGCATTAGCAAAAGCTTCCGCCCCATCCTTGGATAAGCCTAACACATAATAGGCCAACCGCTGGGCACTTTTGTGTCCAATGCCGGGCAATTTCTCAAACTGCTCGATCAGACGCGACAGCGGTGCAACGTTATAAGAGGGCATATTTTACAGGAGTCCCGGCATGTTAAAACCGCCGGAAATCTTCTCCATCTTTTCCGCCTTTTCCTCTGAAGCAGAGCGAAGCGCTTCGTTGACCGCTGCACGGACCAAGTCCGCCAACATTTCTACATCCTCTGGATCAACCACTTCGGGTTTGATCTCGATGGACTGCACTTCCAAACTGCCGGTGACCGTTGCCTTAACAGCATCTCCGCCGGAAGTCGCCGTATATAACTTCTTATCCAGCTCTGCGCTGGCTGCGTCCATCTCCTCCTGAATTTTCTGGGCCTGACGAGCCAACTGCTGAATATTTGCAGCACCGCCCCCGCCGTATCCCTGTGGTAATCTTGCCTTCATAAGTCAAAACTCCTTTTCAAAATATTCTTTGCCCTTGCAGGCTTTCTATAACATCAAATTCATGAGAACTGCTTTGTTTGTTCCGTCTACTTACACGATTTATGTCCGTGTCACTGGAATTCCCGCCTCTTCAGCTTCACCAGCTAATTTCAGCAGGGGATCGACTTCCGCCTCTTCCTCTTTTCTGGCGCGATAAGGACCGAGCTTGTACACCCGTCCCGTCACCTGTTGGATTGCTTCGCGCATCTTATCGCGCTGTGCGGATTTTCGAAGCAACTCAAAAGCCATCTCCTTGGCGTCGATCAACACATAATCCCCATTTACATAAGCAGAAGACCCAGTAAACGCCGCAGAAATTGCTACGGAATACTCCTTTAAGATTCGCAGAATTTCCGGCCATTCTGCCAAACGCTTTGCGCCCTCTTCCAACGGCTTTTTGGTTTGGGAAATCTCCGGTGGAGCGATAGAAGCTTGCGCAACCTGTTCCGAAACCACTTCCTGCAAAGAACTTTCCTCGGAAGTTTCTTTCAGGACTGGCTCGGTCGGTTCCTCCGCAACCGGTATTGCCTGCTTTAGGGCTGAAACACCCGGCCGATGAATTCCGCGTTCTAGTGCTTCAATGCGCCGAACCAACGCTGCATTCGAATCATCCAACTCTGGGGAACACAGCTTAATCAAAGCCATTTCCATTTCGACACGGCGGTCACCGCCACGATACATCTTGTCCAACGCACCCTGTAAGGTGTCCAAACTGTGCAAAATCTCCGGGAGAGGAGTTGAAAGCGCCTGCTTTGTCATCCGAGCAAATTCGTCATCCGGCACGGCAAGAATTCCCCGCGCATCCTTCATCGTTTTAATCAGCATTAACCCGCGGTAGTGCGCAGAAAGCTCCTCACAAAGGCGGGCCATATCCTTGGACGCGTTGTACAGTCGGTCAATCGTCTCCAAGGCGGAAGAAGAGTCGTGTCCACGCACAGCCTCAGACAGTGCAAAGAGGTGATCTCTGCCAACCAGCCCCACCGTCTCCTGAACGACCTCCAAGGTGACCTGTTTGCTTCGTCCCAGACATTGATCTAAGAGCGAAAGCGCATCCCGCAAAGCGCCATCCGCTAAACGGGCAAGCAAGAGTCCCGCTTGTTCTTCCAAAACCGCGTTTTCCTGCTCCGCTACATAGGTCAAACGTCCAGCAATTTCCTGTGGGGGAATGCGCCGGAAGTCAAACCGCTGGCACCGGGACAAGATGGTCGCAGGGAGCTTGTGTACTTCCGTAGTTGCTAAAATGAAGATAACATGCTCTGGCGGTTCCTCCAACGTCTTTAAAAGCGCATTAAATGCACCCGTAGAAAGCATGTGCACTTCGTCGATGATATAAACGCGATATTTGGCTGCGGCAGGAGTAAAATTGGCCTCTTCTCGCAGCATACGGATATTGTCCACACCGTTGTTACTGGCCGCATCGATCTCCACAATATCCATCACAGAACCACTTTCGATTCCGCGGCATATCTCACAGTTCCCACACGGGTCGCCGTCGTGCAGATCAAGGCAGTTGACTGCTTTTGCTAGTATTTTTGCGCAGGTGGTCTTTCCTGTTCCACGCGACCCAGTAAACAGATACGCATGTGCAATTCGGCCTGCCATCAACTCATTTTTGAGCGTTATGGTGACCTGCGGCTGTCCCACCACATCTGCAAAAACCTGGGGCCGCCACTTTCGGTACAAAACCTTATACATATGCGCACCTCCCTCTGAATGATCGCGAATGGGAGTTTCCTTTCAAATAATTGTATTTCTGTTCATCTGCTTTCTTCCATGGAATACTCGCATTCTCTTGAAAAACACAATTATTCTCCCGCATCTCAAGACAGTCCGTAAACAAACGGAAAGCAAGGACAGCCGCCTTGCGACGGTATCGTGTAACGGGATATGCAGACGAACAGACCACCTGCATCGCACGGGCCCTTCCGCTTAATGCTGCTCGGTTCCCCGCCTGACATGGTTCACGGCGCTCCGTCGCACAGAGCCCGCCCGCCTGCATATCCTGTTACACGCATTCCTGCCTTGCTTCTCCAGGGATTGTCCCTGACTTGAGATATTATAGCTTATTCTACGCAAAAACGCAAGGCCTTCCTTATATCCTTTTGCAAAAGTTCACAACTTTTCCCTCTGTTAAAGAGCGCTTACGTCCATCTTTATTCATACGGGAAACTTCTGTCGGCCAAGAAAGCTATGAAAAAATTTTTTACTTTCAAAGGGGGCTCCTCTATGTTTTTGAAAAGACCTGTGCTACAATAAGGGTCTAAAGGAGATGAGCTCATATGATTCCTGTTGAAACTATAATTGCCTTTGGTATCTCTTCCTTCTTCACCCTTCTCTTTCCCATCATACTTATGATCGTTTTGGTGGCAAAGCAAAAAATAGCCCCACGCCCTCTGCTGATCGGTATGTTGGCCTTTTTTGTCTCACAGATTTTACTCCGCGTTCCAATCCTCAATGTGCTTTCCACGCAGAGTTGGTTTCTTTCTTTCGCACAGCAGCAGATGATCCTATATCTTGTACTACTTAGCTCCACAGCTGGATTGTTCGAAGAATCGGCCCGCCTCATCGGGGTCAAATGCTTTTGTAAAGAACAGCGCAGCTATCGGGATGCGTTTTCTTTCGGCTTAGGCCACGGCCTGTGTGAGGTCATCCTGCTGGTAGGAATGAGTTCTGTTGGCAACCTGCTCTACTGTGTCATGCTTCAAAATGGCTCCATGGAGGCGGCTTTTGCTGATTCCCCAGATTTGTTGCAGCAAGTCACCACAGCCTTGGCTGCAGTATCCACAACCAGTATTTATCTGGGAATTGTGGAGCGCGTTTCGGCGGTCCTCTTCCATATTTTCGCTACCGTTTTAATTTTCCAAGGCGTCAACCGTGGGCATGCTGGAAGTTATTGGTTGCTCGCCGTTCTCTCCCACACAGTGTTTAACTTAGTCGCGGTCATTCTGGCTCAATACAGCAATGTCTGGATCTGTGAAGGCGTTTTACTTCTTTTAGGATTGTGCGCACTGTTCTATGTTCTACGTACTCGGAAAAATTTTTCGAACGGAGCGCCGTCGATATGAAATGGAACAATTCCAAACAGCCCTGCGGAATAAATCCGCAGGGCTGTTATCCTAATATACTTATGTACAGAAAAACTTTGTCAAGAGGGAGGCTGTCTGATAAAACAAGGCAGACGTGTACCAGGCCACACATAACTGCCAAATGACGCATACCGCTGTCCATCGGATGCTTTTCATCTCCCGGTAAATTGCGGATAGCGCAGCAACACACGGCGTATAAAGCAATACAAACAGCAAAAAAGAACATGCAGAAAGAGGCGTAAAGGCCGCTGCTAATGCACAAGAGAGTTCCATCTCTCCACCATAAAGTATTCCCATGGTGCTGACGACACTCTCTTTGGCTACCAGCCCTGTCAACAAAGAAACGCAAGCCCGCCAATCCGCGAATCCACAGAGCTGGAAAGCCGGTACAATCGTTTTTCCGATCACAGCCAAGATACTCTGCGATTGATCGGTCACATATTGAAATTGAGGGGAAAATGAACGTAGGAACCAAACAAGGATAGTCGCACAGAGCAAAATGGTTCCTGCTCGCAAAATAAAGTCTTTTACCCGTTCCCAGACATGAATGCGAAGGCTTTTCCAAGTTGGCAATCGGTAAGGGGGTAACTCCATTACAAAAGGCGCATATTCTCCACGTAAAACCGTCGATTTGAAAAACAATGCTGACAATGCTCCCAGGACAACCCCCAGCAGATAAATTGCCAAAATTGCCCACGGGCCATAGTCTGCGAAAAAAGCAGCGATGAATAGTGCATAAACCGGCATTTTGGCACTACACGACATAAAAGGTAAGGTCAAAATGGTAAGACGCCGGTCCTTTTGTTGTTCCAAGATCCGGGTTCCCATCACTGCTGGAACCGTACATCCGAACCCCATCAAAAGTGGTACAAAAGCTTTTCCAGACAATCCAAGCTTTCGCATCGGCGCATCCATAATGAATGCCGCCCGCGCCATATAACCACTATCCTCCAAAAGAGATAGTAAAAAAAGAGCAGGATAATCTGCGGCAAAAACGTTGCTACTGCGCTCAAGCCGGAAAAGATTCCATCCATTACGAGACTGCGTACCCAATCCGATGCGCCCGCTGATAGAAGCATCCGTTCCATCCAAGCAGAACAGACATCAAAGCCTTTGGAAAGTCCGTTGGACAAAAAAGAACCAACACTTCCAAATGTTAGTACGAAAATCAGGGTGAGCAGAAGAAAGAACAATGGAATTGCCAAAAGTCGGTGTGTCGCAAGGGCATCAATTCGGTCACTTAAACTTTTTTCCGGCCGCGGTGCCCGCCAAAATCCCTGTTTCACGGCACTTTCAGCAGCATCATAACGTTTTTTGGCCAAAAGCACATCATAGTCGGGCATGTCCGGCGACGGCAATATATAGGGGCATGCGGTTTGCGCTTGAGGTTGATCTGCATAGCGGAGTATTTCTGAAAGAAGGCTGTCCATTCCCAAGCCTGTCGCTGCTGAAATGGGGACTACAGGAACCCCCAGAACTTTTTCCAATATCCCACAATCCACCCTGTCCCCATGTTTCTGCAATTCATCCATCATATTGAGTGCAACAATCACAGGCAGCTTTCGTTCCAAAAGCTGCATCGTTAGGTACAGATTTCGTTCTGGATTGGTAGCATCTACTACATCGACGACCACTTCTGCTTCTTTTTCATGCAAAAAACGGTCCGCAATTGCCTCCTCTGGCGAATAGGGATATAAGGAATAAATGCCAGGTAAATCCGTGATCATCAAAAGACGATCTCCGGTCAGACATTGCCCCGTCCTTTTCTCGACCGTAACACCGGGCCAATTTCCTACATATTGGTTATCTCCGGTTAAACGGTTAAAGAGTGTTGTTTTTCCACAATTTGGATTTCCTGCCAATAATACGCGGATAGAGTTTTGTTTTTCCTGCATCCTCTTTTCCCCCTATTACGTCCCAAAGAACGCACGCACAACCAATCCAGCGACCAGAAAGGCCGTTAAATCAGCAACCAATGCAGCCGGTATGGTGTGTCTCGTCTTCTGGATCTGAGCGGCTCCGTAGTAGACCGCAATACAATAGAAAGTTGTCTCCGTGGAGCCAGCCATCACGGATGCAACTCGCCCGGCAAAGCTATCTGGACCACTTTCCCCAAAGATCTGGGTCAGAAGGGCCGTAGCACCACTTCCCGAAATCGGTTTAATCAGCGCTAGAGGCAATACATTTGCTGGAATGCCCAAGAATTTTGCCACAGGAGCTAAAAACGAGGAGAAGAGATCCAACGCTCCTGAGGCGCTCAACATCGTAACTGCCATGATCAGTCCCACCAGTGTCGGGAGAATCGAAAACAGGAGTGCAAACCTTCTTTTGCGCCTTCTACAAAAGTATCGAATACGGGTACGCGACGTATCACCCCAAACAAAACCATCAACAAAACGGCCATTGGCACTACATAAATTCCCAATTTATCCAATGGAAAAACCCTCCATCAGTTTTGCCGCCAAAAGGCCTGCAGCCAACGCAATAGCGGAAACCACCCAAACTGCCGGTAGAATATCAAACGGCGTCGTGGAACCATACTGCGCCCGTAATGTCCCCATAAAAGTCGGGATTAGTTGCAGCGACGCCGTATTCAAAACCACAAACATCACCATCGAATTATTCGCCACCTTGGAACCGTGGTTTTGCGCTGCCATCTCCTTCATAGCGGCCAATCCCATGGGTGTTGCGGCGTTTCCCAGCCCCAAGAGATTCGCTGTAATGTTCATACAGATCGCCTTCGCCGCTGGGCTTTCCGGCGGATATGCCGGAAACAGCCGCCGAAGCACGGGGCCCAATACATGGGATAGGATAGCAGTGAGGCCGCCTGCATCTGCAATCTTCATCAGGCCCGTCCAGGCACACATCATACCCATCATGCCCAAGATCAACTGTACGGCATTTCCCGCTCCCGCTAGCACAGCTTCTGACAATTGTTGCATGCGACCTGTTGCACAAGCACATAAGACACTCACTGCAATCATAGCTGCCCATACTTTGTTCAGCATTCTTTCCCCTCCAACCCATCGCGTTCTATTCCAATCTGTATTCGAATTTAATAACGTATAGTATATTTTTTGCCTTGAATAGATTGACAAAAATGGTAAAAAAATGTTACCATCTTTACAGGAAGTGACAAAACTTCCAAAATCATCCATAAAGGAGGACTTTCTATTTTGAAATCGACAGGAATTGTCCGTAAAGTTGACGAGCTTGGGCGAATTGTGCTGCCAAAAGAACTGCGCAGTACTTTAAATATTCAAGAAAAGGACCCTTTGGAGATTTTTGTTGAGGATTCTGACATCATTCTGCGGAAATATCAGCCAGCATGTATTTTCTGTAACAGTCTCGTCAACATTACCACCTATCGCGGACACAACATCTGTCAAAACTGCCTGAAGAAGCTCGCAAGTCTTTCGCAGGATTGATCTGGATGAGGCCCTCGTTCGGGTTTATAGACCAAAAACAGCGCGGCCCTCTAGACTGCGCTGTTTTGATTGACTTATTAAAAATTCTGTCATTAAAATACCTGAAATCCCTACAGCGGTCGATGAGTATCTCTCCGCTGTAGGGATTCGTTTTTCCAATAGCAGTAACGATGTGTCTGTGTATCCTATGAACTTAGGACAGGAGAAAGAAATCGGATGGTAAACCTATAAAATTTCCATTACAGCTAAGTACAAACTTTTACTTTATAGCCATATGTCAGGCAACCGTCACCACGCAATGGCGCTGCGGCATTTCACCGGGCATCTGTGTATAGATTCCTGCGCTTTGTCCAGGAACCCCGACTGACCAAATACGGAAATAGTAGTCATTTCCTACTTTGGCCACGAACTGTGTCTGAAATACCGTTCCATCGCCTACCGTAAAGGAAGGTACAGCCGTACTGCCATTGGTCACCGTCATCTTGAAGCAATAGGCACTGCCACGCTTCAATGAGAATGGTAGAGTGGTATCAGAAACAACCGAACGTACAGTCGATGTGGTTGTACCCTGTATCGTGGAGGGAATTGCCACCGCTGTAGCGGTTGCTGGATTCTCATACCGGTCTTTTGAATTGGAACCACTGGAATGGGAACCATGATGAACCGTCGTGTCCTTTTTTCCAAACGATCGTATGCATTCTGTAGTTCTTCTTCCATCGCGTCCACTGCAGCCTGGTCGTCCTCGCTCAGATCTGGGTCATTCACCATCGCTTTTGCAGCTTCGAGTACGCTACGGAACGCCACCACGCTTTGTGCGGTAAAGCGGTTTAAGTCGATATTTTCCATAGAAGTAATCAATGCACGAAGAGCGTCCTTATTGGCCACTTTGCGCATAGCGGATAAAGCTTCAACCAACGCAGTAGCCGCTTGATCCACTGCTTCTTGGGTTGCATCCCGGTCCTTTGCCACGTCTTGTGCAGATTTCAATGCCTGGGCCAGTTCTGCCTTTCCCTCTTCAATAAAATCATCCAGATTCAGGCCTTTTGCCGTAGCGATGACCGTTTCCAATTCAGAAATATCTGCTCTACGCACCAAAGCGAGCATCGCCTGTTCCAAAGCATCCGCTACTTCTACGATCTCGTCCTCCATAGCGTTTTCATCTTCTAAAACATCCTGTGCATCTGTGAGGGCAATACGGAATTCCTTATTATAGGCGGAAGTAAACTCGTTGAGATCAATCCGTTCTGCAATCTTCACCAATTCTTCGAGGTACTTTTTATCTCCCTTGACAAAATCAATGCAGTGCAAAGCATCCAGCAATTCACTCCACGCTTGGTCGATTTGTGTCTGTGTGACGGTTAAATTCTGATCGATTTCCTGCGCTTGTGCAATGGCCTTCTCGAGCGCTTCCAGGACTGCCGGCACGATTGCATCTTTATCTGCTTCTTTCAATGCCTTCTGTGCGATCTCTAGGGTTGTCCGAAGGATGCGCTTATCCACTACGTTAAAAGCAAAAATCGAATGCATTTTTTCACTTGGATTCAATTCATAAGTATAAACTGCACTGTCATCAAAGGTCATGTCCTCGCCATCGACTTGGACGCCAGCGATCTCTTTGCCCTTTACAAGTGGCTTGAATTCCAGTGAAACATCCCGATCCTCAACGTCTGCCGTATACCTGCCAACCAGATCCGCAAGTTTTTGTTCTTCGCCGTCAACAGACAATGTCACATTGTTGCTATATACCACGCTGTACTGACCGGGCTTCACGTCTCCGGAAAGGACCACCGTGCTGTATGGTGCGATTGTCAACTGGCCATCTTTTAGCTCTGACACTGTATCCACACGGAACTTCTTCAAGAGATGGCTAAACGAGCCAAATACCTCGTCGGGGTTCACCGTAACTGTCACGGTTTCTCCGGTTAAATTGGTAGCTACCAAAACACTATCATCCTGCGTCATGCGGATGTAGGCGGCCACTCCGTCGTTGCCGGTCTTATATTCCGCCATGTCGCCATCCTTTAAAGCACGAATCTCATTGCGCCAACTCAACAGTTCTTTATAGTGGTTCAGCATGGAGTCAGGTTGATCGACCTGCGCTTCTACAGAGGTTTCTCCACCCAAGCTGTACTTGTTTTCCCCATTGAGCCAATCCGTCAAACCTTCTCCTTCATTGCTCTCATACCACGGCATAGGCTCACATATATTCTGGCCGGGTTTCATGCCCTCCAAGCCAACTTCTTCGCCATAGTAAATAAAGGTGTTTCCTGGCAATGTCAAGTACAGAGAAGCCGCTGTCTTAGCATGGTCTTTATTGCCTTCCATCACGCTCATGGTGCGGTTCTGGTCATGGTTGGTCAGGAAGGTACAATCCTCGAACTCTCCATTGGAGGCAAAACCAAACTTATCAAACACCTCGCAAAGCTCAGACACAAAGTCGCCGTTTTCTTCGTTTTGCGCGGCCTCTAACAGCTCGCTCGCTAAACTGAAATCAAAAGTATTTTGCAGAGCACCTTCTTGTACAAATGGAACCATGCGGTCCGTATTCTCTTCCCAGACTTCTCCCACCAGGAAAACATCTGGATTGACTTCTTCCATTCCTGCGCGGAATTCTTTCCACCAGGCTGCATTCTTGTCTGCAATCGCCGGAGTATACATTGTGTCGAGATAGTCGCCATAGATATGGCGGGCGGCATCCAATCGGAATCCATCCACGCCCTTTTCCAGCCAGAACTGGCCAGCCTGGATCATTTCTTCATGTACAGCTGGGTTGTCGTAATTCAGATCCGGCGTACCACCGCCAAAGATCCCTAGATAACGGTAACCAGGGGCTAAATCGGACTTTTGCCAGACGCGTTTGTTCCCGGAATGGGCGTCATCCGTCGCATTATTGTCCTTGTCCTCATCGTAGTCTGTGCTCTTTTCAATCTTAAAGTAGTCTCGATATGGACTCGTCTCCGGATTGCTGATTGCATCAATAAACCACGGATTATTTTGCCCACAGTGGTTGACTACCAAGTCCATAATAACTTTGATTCCATGCTCATGTGCTACATCCAACATGTTCTCAAAGTCTTCCATCGTGCCATAGTCCTGTTCCACACTATAATAATCGACTGTATCATAGCCGTGGTAACTGCCGGACTCCGTAACTGGCATCAACCAAATGCCGGTGATCCCCAAATCCTGCAAATAATCCATCTTGCTGGCAAGACCATTGAAATCGCCGATCCCGTCGCCATCGGAATCGCAGAAGGCACGTACAAAGATCTCATAAAAATTATCCGAAGGTTGTTCGTCAATTCCATCGGTCGGGATTTCCACCCAGTTTGCATAGACGGTAAGATTCTCAGTGACCGGCGTGTCAATATAGAAGAGACTCCCCTCCCCGTTGGGTTTTGTATACCACCCTCGAAACGCATAACCGGGTTTTGATGGATTCTCCGGAAGAAGAACCGTTTCTCCAACGGTTGTCTGAACCGGCGCCAGTTCAGAACCTCCTTGGGAATCAAATGTTACTGTGACAACCTCTTCTGTGGAAGTGGAAACGGTTGTCCCGATCCCCTCTGTCTGCTCCTGTGCAGCCATTCCAACGGAACAAGTGGAAGATGCCATCATAACAGCCAGCAACAGGGCGATTATCTTTTTACTCATTTTTGACATTTTTAACCCCTCCTTATCACATGTTTTCTCAGTAAGCCCACCCGGAAGCTACCCTCCTTCTCTTTCAAATTCCATTTTTTCATAAGCCCGGTGGCCTTACCTTTCGAATTCGTTATCGCTTTTTGTTCAACGAATTCATCTGTTATTCGGTGATTTTATTATAAATTGAAGGAGTTCACCAGTAAATATAAAAAAATCCAATATATATTAGATTTTCATGCATTTTATATGTCGCGCTTTTTTTATAAAGTCTTTCGTGTTATGATAAACAAGAAAACAGGCGCATACCAATCGATGGTATGCGCCTAATGGAAAACAACTTATTCATTTTGTGTTTTATATCGGTTGACCTCCTCTGTGATCTGCTCGCCGCCAGATGACAGCCATTCTTCTACAAATATATCGAAGGTATCCAGCGGCCTTTCCCCTGTAACAATCCGCAACATTGTCTGCTGTTCCAGTTCCTCTAGCTCTGGCAGGTTTTTCTGTATACTGTCTGTCTGACGGACAAATACGGGGCTGATCGTTACAAGTGGGGTTTCTAAGAGAAGTTGATACGCCTCCACGCGGGATTTATAAGTTTCCCAATCTTCTGGAGAAGGAACATTCCCCTCTTGGACGGCTTGAAGATAGGCAGTAACCTTCCGCAAAGTTGCCTTTTGCCCAGCGCTCATCTCATCTTCACGTATTTCTCCTTTGAGCGCTTTTTCTAATACAGCTCCGGAGCGAATAAAGGAATCGTCATAGCCAATATGCATATTCAACAGCATCCCATCTTTATTGAGCTGTTCAGTGAATTCCGGCTCCTTATCCTGTACATAGTCAAACTGAACGCTTGCCATCTTAACTGCTATTTCTGGATGAGAATACCCTTTGCGCACGACGATATAACTACTGTTTGGATTCCCTTCAAACATCGTCACCTCCCCTTCCGTATTTTTCGGGACGATATAGGGTGTCCAATCCGCCTGTGGATTTTTCAATAAGGAATCGGGAAGGATTTCACTACTCCAATAATTGCCAAAGAATGCACCACAGATTCCATTTGTCAACAGTTCTTGACAGTCTTCCTCTGTACGTAAGAGAAACTGCTGGTCCAAAAGACCTTCCTGGTACAATTTGGTCACTTCTTCCAAGGCATCTTTCATCTCTGGCTGAATAGAACCGTAGACCACACTGCCATCGGTTCGCTCGATCCATTGTTTTGGAAAAGCTCCATAAAGAGTAAAAACACTATTTAACATATACAATCCGCCGGAATCTCCAGCAATTTCCGGACTACATAAAAGTCCTACGGTTTTGCCGGCTCCATTTCCACCAGGATCTTCTTCAACAAAGCGTCGAAGGATCTCTTCAATATCTTCCATTGTCACTGGAGCTGCCAAACCAAGTTTTTCCATCCAATCCTTACGCAACCACAAAATCCCAGGGCCGTGCGACATTTCTGTCGTGGGTAGAGCCATTAACCGCCCATCAAATGTAGCTGCTTCCAAACACTTGCCGCCATAAGACGCATAAATCTCCTTGATAGGATCGCTGGCACAATCCTCATAAGCCTCTGTTAAATCTGCGATCTGTCCGGTTTCATACAATCGCAAAAGTTGTTGTTCGTTGACCGTCATAATATCCGGTATTTCGCCGCTTACAATGGCCATAGAGACCTTTTGTTGAAAATCCTCCTCGTTACGAACGTCAAATGCGTTGGTAAACTGGATGTTCAAAAAGTCTGCTAAAAAACGCTGATAAGTCCATACATCTTCACGGACTGCCTGTTCCAAAGTATAGCCATTCCTTTTTCGTCCAACTGTGCAGGTCACTGGCTCCGGATATTTTCCAAATGGAGTATGCTGCGCTGTCTCCCAAGAGAGCTCCCCCTCTTGCTCTTCTGCTACAGGAGGATGTACAGATTCTTTTTGAGGTTGTTCTGCTGGATCGCATCCAACCAGTCCCCCCAGCATTAAAAGCATCAACCACGCACATATCCTGCATCTATGGTTTGATCGTTTCATGCAATATCCCCCTTTTTCTCCATATATCATGATATTTATTATATAAGGGGACCGAAGGCCAAAAACTACCTCTGCGAAATTTTACAAAATTTCTTTCCTCCGCCGTGGATGTTTGTTCGATTAAACCCATTGAAATCATCTTGAAAAATAGATCTATTTTTCCAAAAGGAGGTTTTTGTAATGCTACAGATGTTGATCGTTGATGATGAATTGGAAGAACGAGAAGGGATCCTGTTTCTGTTACAAAAATACCAATTTGACATTTCAACCACACAGGCTCCCAATGGAAAAATTGCCCTAGAGTATCTCCAGGAACATCCTGTGGATATTTTATTTACAGATGTCCGAATGCCCTTTATGGATGGATTGACTCTTGCCAAAGAGGCCCTCACCATACAGCCAGAAATCCGTATCATTCTCTTCAGCGGATTCAGTGAATTTGAATACGCCAAAACGGCTATGTCGTTAGGCGTACGGGAATACATATTAAAGCCAGTCAATATTCAAGAATTTTGTACAGTCATCCAGCGTGTTTGTGAAGAAGTTCTCTCCCGCCGCATGGAAAAGGAACGCGATAGTCAGAGGCTAGCTTATGCGAGAGAACATCTCCTTTACTCACTTCAATGGTATTCCCTTCCACACGCTCATGGCGGACGCAGGAGCGCTATTCGATCTCTCTTTTTTGTTTCAGTATACCAATATGCTACTTTTGGAATTCAACCGCGATTTCTTCGAACACGCAGGTATTGGTATTGTTGAAGAACTCAAGCAGCAACTGACAATCCCATTTGACTATCTCAATTTGAATCCCTGCCAAAGCCTATTGTTTTTCCCTCATGCGGCTGGAAGAACGGACTGGCCCTCTTTAGCTGCGGATTTACGAAGGGCCATTCGCCGTCGCTATCAGGCGGACTGTTATTTAGCTTACAGTGAGGATTTCTCAGAGCCGTCTGCAATTCCTACCATATTCGAATCATTGGAACAGGCAATGGAAAAGCGCTTTTTCCTGCCCAATACCTATATCTTTTCAACATCTGTAGCTTCGCCTCGCTCGGAGGCTTTTTTACAGGATGAATCTACTCTCTTTGAATCCATCGAGCAAGCGCTGCAGGAACATCATCTGGACCTGGTTCGTCAAAACATTCATACCCTTTGTGAAAAGTACGCGGGGCAGACCAATTTTTCTCATCTGTATGTAAAATTTCTCTTTTCTAATCTGTTGCGGGACATCTCCCTTTCCTGGGCACATTTTCCAGAAGAGGTACTTTTTAAAAAGGTAGAAGCGATCTACCGCAGCAACAGCTATCACGAAATCGAAAATGTATTGGACAAAAGCTTGGACGAATCTCCGCAGAGCTTTCCTACTTCCTCCAACTACGTTGAGACTGTAAAGCGATATATCAGTAAGCATTACGATCAGGAAATCAATTTGGAGAGTCTGGCAGAAATTGTCTATCTATCGCCGCGCTATTTGAGTTCCATCTTCAAAAAAGAAACGGGTTGCGGGTTAAACAAATATATTAAAGCATTTCGTATGGAAAAAGCCAGAGAACTTTTGGAACACACGCATATGAAGGTTGTTGCTATCTGTGACGCCGTTGGCTACACCAATGTTTCCTATTTCATTCAGAGTTTTCGAGAGTATTTTGGAAGTAGTCCTGAGAAATTCCGGCAAAAGGAAGATTAATATGAAATCCCCCATCCAATTATTGAAAGATTTAACATTTCGTAAAAAGATTTTGATGTGTTCTTTACTGGTGAGTATCATCCCGGTGACCATTCTGGGAGCTTTTTGTTATCAACAGACAAAAGATCTTCTCGTCGCACAGGAGGAAGCCAATTTACAGACTTCTCTCCAACAAGCTGCAGCCTCGTTGGATAATCAAATTCAAATTTATAACAATCTTTCCGACTATTTAGCTTTCGATACCGATTTAAACGATGCAGCTAATCGAGTTTACAGCAGTTATATGGAACTCTATGACGTTTATACAGAGACGATTTCTCCCTTATTCCTTTCTATGAAGAATTTACACGACGGAGTCGAACGTATTACCCTCTATTCTGGAACCAACATGGAAAAACATGGCGATATGGTCATACCTCTCGTAGAAGCTAGATCGGAACCCTGGTATGATGTGAGTATCTATTCTTCTACAATCAACTGGTTCTCCCCCACGAAAGGTACCATTTGTTCTGTCCGCCGTATGCCGGACCCCTATAACCGTGGAAATTCTATCGAAAATCTTCTGTACATTGGCATTCAATCGGAAAAACTTTTTTCCCCTCTACAAGAACTCTCTAAAAATGCATGCGGGATTTATCTGGTCGATTCAGCAGGGCAAACAATCTACGCACAGGATTTTTCAGGCCTGGACACAGCCAATATTCCTCCAGTAGAGATTATTCTAGGAACGCCCTCATCCTCTGTCAACTGGAATCGCATGGAGTATAGTGTCATCTCTTCAAAGATTCCCTCCTGCAATTGGAATGTCTATCTGTACAAGCCCATTCACCTGATTACAGATGCGGCTACCCCTATTGTCTTGACGGTTTTATTGATTATTCTGATTTGTTTAGTCCTGGTTGTTCTAATCGGTTGGCTGCTCTCTTACGCTGTAGTCAATCGCATTGAAAAACTTCGTAAGGCCATGCAAAAGGTGGAGGCTGGTAATCTGGAAGTGACCATCACAAGCGAGTCCCACGATGAAGTGGGAGATCTTATTCGTAGCTTTCAAAGAATGCTACGTGAAATCAACGCATTAATCAATGAAGTGTACACAGGAAAGTTGGCTCAAAAAGAAGCCGAAATGCGCGCTCTTCAGGCCCAAATTAATCCACACTTTTTATATAACTGCCTTTCCCTCATCAATTGGCGAGCCATACGCGCAAACGCCCCGGACATCAGTGAGATGGCGCAATTGCTCTCTACATTCTATCGGACAACACTCAACAAAGGAAAAAAGGTCACTACGGTTGCCGATGAACTCAAAAACACACGCTCTTATATCGACATCCAACGGATTATGCATAGTAACCAATTCCATGCAATCTATGATATTGAGGAAAGCCTCTATTCCGATTGGATGCTCAACCTTCTTTTACAGCCATTGGTCGAAAACGCAATTATCCATGGAGTGGACCAACGCCCTGAAGGCGGAGGAACCGTCCGAATTACTGCAACACAAAAAAAGACACCATCGTCTTTACCGTAGAAGACAATGGTGTAGGGATCGATCCGCAGATCCTTCCAAATCTATTGACACAGGATTCCGATGGGTACGGTATCAAAAATGTACATGAACGTGTTCAACTCTATTATGGCAAGGAGTATGGACTACAGTTGGAAAGCAAACAAAATGTTGGCACACGTGTTACCCTTACGATTCCCGCTTGTCCAAAAGAATGTCACAATTAACGACTCAACCAATAACAAGTTTGCTTTGAAATCGATAGCCCTAACTTTTGCTGTAGACTCGTAGAAGCAGCATTCCCCAGAATAATTTGCCCATATGGGGTCCATCCTTTTTCCAACATCCGGTTGATTGCATACGACTCCAATGCAAAAGCCAATCCGCAACGACGATATTCTGGCAGAATCTCCAAAAGGCCCAAGGACCCTTCCGCATGCATACCGATAAATCCAGCCGGTTTTCCATCGATAAACATGCCATACATGGTTCCAGAACGCAGGCGTCCTTTGATATAGTCCTCATCCGTTACCATCTGGTAATGCTCCTGTACAAAAAGTTGATAGGATTCATCCAATGGACGAACTTGCCCTTTCTGTTCGGTCTCCGGCAAAAAAGTCTGCTTAAAATAGGCGGCTTGGTGACAACGTTCCCCTAGGGACAGACCCAATTCTTCCGATACAAATTCTTCATAAAACTCTTGGTGACAAACCAACAGTTCCGCGCCCTGCATGAGAGGAAGGCACTCTTCAACAACCGCTTTCGTTTCTGCACTGAGCATAAATGTACCCGACGGCTCATCTCGAAGTAGCACACCTCTTTCCCCCACATACAAACACGTTGCGTTTCCGCGCCGGATACATTCCAACATGTCAATATGAAGCAGCTGATCCCTTTCTAAAAAATGAGCCGCACACTCGGATGATAACATCGTATCTCTCCTCTCGTCTAGTTTCGTGTTGCATGATACAAAAAGAGGGTGTCCCAAAACTACGAATTTTTCGATTCATAGGAAAGGGCATCCTCTTTCTGTTTGGAAAAATATCTGCGTTTCTAAAAAACGAGGGTATCCTGAAGTCATTTCATGACTTTTGGGACACCCTCCGCTTTTTCAAGAAAAAACTACTTATGCGTTGCGCAGAGCCAACTCTTCCTTGAGCTTCTCCGTGAAGATCGGCAGAATCTTGGTGACATCGCCAACAATGCCATAATCCGCCACTTCAAAGATCGGCGCATTCTCATCCTTGTTGATCGCAACGATCACATCGGAATCCTCCATGCCGGCCAAGTGCTGGATAGCACCGGAGATGCCGCAAGCGATGTAAAGGTTCGGGCGAACCGTCTTACCAGTCTGACCAACCTGTACATCCTTCTCTGCCCAGCCTGCGTCCACACAAGCTCTGGACGCACTTACTTCACCGCCGAGAACATCTGCCAAATCACGCAGAAGTTTGAAGTTCTCCGGGCAACCCATACCACGGCCACCGGAAACCAAAATCTTGGCATCCTGGATGTCGATCTTATCGCTGACCTTCTTGACAACGTTAAGCACTTCAACATACTTGTTGTTCTTCTCGAACGCCAAATCATACTTCTCGACCGAAGCCTCTGCACCGTCGATCGGCTTAATCTTCTGCATAACGCCGGGACGAACCGTTGCCATCTGCGGACGATGCTCCGGGCAAAGGATGGTCGCCATGATGTTGCCGCCGAATGCCGGGCGAGTCATCTTCAGATTCTTCGTATCCGGATCGATTTCCAACTTCGTGCAGTCTGCAGTCAGGCCAGTGTGTACACGAGCGGACACACGCGGTGCCAAGTCACGGCCGATTGCTGTTGCGCCATAAAGTACCACAGCGGGCTTGTACTTTTCAATCACATTGTACATTGCATGTGCATAAGGCTCTGTAGTGTAGGGCTCCAATGCCTCATTATCCACCAGAATGATCTTATCCGCACCATAACGGGCAAGCTTCGGGCAAAGATCTTCTACCTGATAGCCAAGCAGAACAGCGGTAACCTCTGTACCCAAGTCTGCGGCAAGCTCCTTTCCTTTGCCGAGCAACTCATAAGAAACACCAGTGATTTTATGATCCACCTGCTGGACGAATACAAATACGCCCTGATAATCCTGTAAATTCATTTTTTGCTCACCACTTTCAATATTCTCAGTTGTCATCACAAACTACAAAATTAAATAATGAACTTTTCCTTGAGCTTCTCGATCATGTAGTTGGCAGACTCTTCCGGGTCCAGCTGGACAACTGTGCCAGCTGCCTTCAAGCTCTTCGTGAACGTCTGGAACACTCTGGTGGGTGAGCCCTTCAGGCCGATATTCGCCTGGTCAACTGTGATGTCTTTCAGGCCCCAAACCTTGACTTCTTTCTCTCTGTATGCATCAAAGATGCCGCCGGGCGCATATAGCGCGGCTTGTTCATCTCGCTCAGTGCGGTGATCAGGCAGGGCATCTTTGCCTTTACGGTATGATAACGATCTTCATACTGGCGCTTAACGATCACGGAATCGCCCTCGACCTGGATGTCCTCTGCATAGCTGATGTTCGGGATGCCGAGATGCTCAGAGATCTGCGGTCCAACCTGAGCCGTATCGCCATCAATGGCCTGACGGCCCGTAATGATGAGATCATAATCGAGATTCTTGATCGCCGCGGCAATTGTTGTGGAGGTTGCCCAAGTGTCAGCGCCACCGAAAGCTCTGTCGGAAACCAAGATTGCCTCGTCCGCGCCCATTGCCAGTGCTTCGCGCAAAGCAGCATCCGCCTGTGCTGGGCCCATGGAAAGCACAGTCACATGTGCACCAATGGAATCCTTCAAACGGAGAGCAGCTTCGAGACCTGCTTTATCGTCCGGGTTGATGATGCTCGGTACACCTTCACGAATCAGGGTACCGGTCACCGGGTCAAGTTTCACTTCGTTGGTATTTGGAACTTGCTTAATGCAAACTACGATATTCAAAGATTTTCACTCCTTCTGGCCTTTATCGACTATTTAATTACATTAGAGGAGATGACCATGCGCTGTACTTCGCTGGTGCCTTCATAAATTTCCGTGATCTTAGCGTCACGCATCATGCGCTCGACCGGGTACTCTCTCGTGTAACCATAGCCGCCGTGGAGCTGTACCGCCTTGGTGGTCACTTCCATCGCGACTTCTGCAGCGTACAACTTTGCCATTGCTGCCTCGACGGAGAAGCGCTTCTTTGTATCCTTCGCAATCGCTGCGCGATAAACCAGATAACGAGCAGCCTCTACCTTGGTCGCCATGTCGGCGATCTGGAACTGCGTATTCTGGAACTTCGCAATCGGACGGCCGAACTGCTTTCTTTCCTTCACATAGGCAATCGTTTCCTCCAACGCGCCCTCAGCAATGCCCAGCGCCTGTGCCGCGATGCCGATACGACCGCCATCCAGTGTGGTCATTGCAATTCCAAAGCCCTTGCCTTCCTGGCCAAGGAGGTTCTCTTTTGGAACGATGCAGTTCTCAAAGATCAGCTCTGTGGTAGCAGAACCACGGATGCCCATCTTCTTCTCTTTTGTACCAATGCGGAAGCCCGGGAAATCCTTCTCAACGATAAACGCAGAGATGCCCTTGGTGCCTTTGCTCTTATCCGTCATTGCAAAGATGATATATATATCTGCCTCGCCACCATTTGTGATGAAAATCTTGCTGCCGTTGAGGACATAGTGGTCACCCTCCAGGACAGCCTTCGTCTGCTGGCCGGAAGCATCCGTGCCTGCGCCGGGCTCGGTCAAGCCGAATGCGCCCAACAACTCGCCAGAAGCCAGCGGACGCAGATACTTTTCCTTCTGTGCCGGAGTACCAAACTTCTTAATTGGGTCTGTGCCCAGAGAAGTATGAGCAGAAACGATAACACCCGTGGTTGCACAAACCTTGGAGAGTTCTTCGACACACAGCACATAGGTGAGTGTGTCGCAGCCCTGGCCGCCGAATTCCTTCGGCTGCGGAATTCCCATGAAACCGAGCTTCTGCATCTTTTCAACGGTTGCTCTCGGGAAATGTTCCGTTTCGTCAACTTCCTGTGCAAGAGGTTTTACTTCATTCTCCGCAAACTCCTTAAAGAGCGTACGGGCCATTTCTTGTTCTTTGCTCAGTACGAAATCCATACCTGTTCCTCCAAATTAAAATTTACGCCAAATCGTTTCTTATTTGGTGTAATCGTAGAATCCCTTACCAGTTTTCTGGCCGAGCTTGCCAGCACGAACCATCTTTCTGAGCAGCGGATGCGGACGGTACTTCGGATCGCCCGTTTCAGACTGCAAAACTTCCATAATGGCCAAGCAAACGTCCAAACCAATCAGGTCGCCCAAAGCGAGCGGTCCCATCGGATGATTTGCGCCGAGCTTCATGGCGGTGTCAATGCCTTCTACGGAAGCAACGCCGTCAGCATAGATGCCGACTGCTTCATTAATCATCGGAATCAAAATACGGTTGACAACAAAACCAGCAGCCTCATTGACCTGAACCGGGGTCTTGCCGATAGACTCGGAAACCTCGATGACTTTCTTCACGGTCTCGGGGCAAGTGGTCTCGCCTGCAATGACCTCAACCAGCTTCATAACCGGAGCCGGATTGAAGAAATGCATGCCGACAACGGCTCTATCAAGGCCATTGGAGATTTCTGTGATAGAGAGGGAGGAAGTATTGGTTGCAAAGATGCAATCCTTCTTGCAGATGCCTTCCAGCTGCTTGAAGATCTCCTTCTTCAGTTCCATCTTCTCCAAAGCAGCCTCTACAACGAGGTCGCAATCTGCTACGATTTCATTCGTGCCAGTGGTGATCTTTGCCAGGATTGCATCCGCAGCAGCCTGCTCCATCTTGCCTTTTGCAACTCTCTTATTGAGTCCCTTTGCAATCTTTGCCTTGCCGTTTTCAGCCCACTCTGCCTTCACGTCGCAGAGCATTACTTCATAGCCTTCTGTCTGAGCAAACGCCTGTGCGATGCCGGAGCCCATGGTTCCTGCGCCGATAACACCAATTTTCATAGTAGAAACCTCCTGTTAAATCTTTATTATGTTGGCCCGCACCGGTATCGCCTTCCTTTTGAACGCGATGCCGGTGCGGAATGTAAATACAAATTATTTATTGACAAACGGCTCGGGCTTGCGCTTCTCAACAAACGCCGTCATGCCGTTTTTCTGATCCTGCGTCTCGAAGCAGCTGCCGAACAACTTCTCTTCGATGACAATTGCCTCATCCATGTTGACCTGAGGCCATCGTTGACCGCCTTCTTGCAAGCACGGACAGCGATCGGCGCATTGGCAGCAATTCTCTCCGCCAGCTTCATTGCAGCAGGCATAAGTTCCTCTGCCGGATACACGGCATTGACTAGACCCAGGCTGAGAGCTTCCGGCGCCTTGACCTTTGTGCCAGCATAGATCATTTCCTTTGCCTTACCCACGTTGATGGTACGGGCCAGACGCTGTGTGCCACCAAAGCCAGGAGTAATGCCCAGGCCTGTCTCCGGCTGTGCAAAAACAGCATTCTCCGCTGCCAAACGGATGTCGCAGCTCAGGGAAAGCTCACAGCCTCCGCCGAGTGCAAAGCCGTTTACTGCGGCGATCACCGGGATCGGCAGGGTTTCAATTTTACGGAACACATCGTTGCCCTTTTTGCCGAAGGCCTCTCCTTCTGCTTTGGTCAACGTGCTCATCTCACCGATGTCTGCACCGGCGACAAAAGACTTCTGACCAGCGCCTGTAATAATCAGGCAGCGGGTGGAATCCAGATCAATTGCATCCAAAGCAGCGTCGAGATCCGCCAAAACTTCGGAATTCAATGCATTCAAAGCCTTCTCACGGTCGATCGTCAGCACGCCGACGAAGCCATTCTGCTCATATTTAATATAGCTCATCGTCTTAACGCTCCCAGCTTCTTATTTGTAGTTCTTCACAATGGAGGCAACGCCCATACCGCCGCCGACGCACAGCGTAGCGAGGCCATAGTTGGAACCTCTCTTCTGCATCTCATGCAGCAGGGTAACCAGGATACGGCAGCCAGAAGCGCCAACCGGATGGCCCAGAGCAATTGCACCGCCGTTGACGTTGACCTTCGCCATATCGAAGTTGAGGTCCTTTGCAACGGCCAAAGACTGCGCTGCAAATGCCTCGTTTGCCTCGATCAGGTCCATATCCTCCACCTTGAGGTTTGCCTTTGCCATTGCCTTCTTTGTAGCAGCAACCGGGCCAATACCCATGATGGATGGCTCAACACCTGCGGAAGCGCCGGTAACCCACTCAGCCATCGGGGTGACACCCAGCTCCTTTGCCTTCTCTTCGCTCATCACAACGATTGCAGCTGCGCCATCGTTAATGCCGGAAGCATTTGCCGCCGTAACCGTGCCGCCATCGGGCTTAAATGCCGGGCGAAGCTTTGCAATGCCCTCAGCGGTAACGCCTGCACGCGGACCCTCATCCTTTGCAAACATAACGGTTTCCTTCTTAACCTTTACCGGAACCGGAACAATCTCATCGTCAAAACGGCCTTCTGCCTGTGCCTTCTCGCACTTCTGCTGGCTGCAAGCAGCAAATTCGTCCTGCATCTCGCGGGTCAGGCCGTACTTTTCCGCAACATTCTCAGCAGTGATGCCCATGTGATAACCGTTGAATGCATCCCACAGTGCATCGTTCACCATGGTGTCGATCATGGTAGCATTGTTCATGCGATAGCCAAAACGAGCCTTGGTCAACGCATACGGAGCGGAGGACATGTTCTCCATACCACCAGCGACCACGATGTCTGCCTCGCCAGCTTCGATCATCGCAGCAGCCATGTTCACACACTTCAGGCCGGAACCGCAAACGTTGTTCAACGTCAAAGCCGGAACCTCGATCGGGATACCTGCATTGACAGCAGCCTGACGCGCAACGTTCTGGCCCAGAGCAGCCTGCAGAACGCAGCCCATCAAAACCTCATCAACCTGGTCGGGAGCAACGTTTGCTCTCTTGAGAGCCTCTTTGATCACGATGGAGCCAAGTGTGGCAGCCGGAACATTTGCCAGTGCACCGCCCATCTTACCGATTGCAGTACGCACAGCACCTGCTAATACGATTTTCTTAGACATGATTTTGTTCCTCCATTTCATAATTCACTAACCCGATCCACCAAAAGTTTCACAGGTCAATCTTCTAATAATTTATTGCATGTTAAATATATCACAATCAAATCGAATATGCAAGGGATTCTAATACGATTTCGAGGAAATTTATCATTCTTGTTACAAATTCGCCACTTTCTGTATTTCCGTTGCTCAGCTTCGTTCAAATTGCCGAAATCGGCTGTTCTCAGAAATACCCTTTCCATGCTTCTTTTGTATGAAAGAAGGCGGTTTTGTAAAAGATAGGATCAGATGAAGGATTCTTTCCCTATACACACCGATTTCGAGAAAGGAAGGCGCCGCACATGGAGGATCAGCTTTACGACTTTTTAAGGGAGCATCAGGAGGTACAACGTTTCTTTATGTCACTGCCGGGGCCTCTGCAAGACGCTATGACGGGAAGCAGCCCCACTACGCCGCAGACGAAAGCCTATGTATCCTATATAAATCTCCTGTTAGAACCAGAAAAATGAAACTTCTTCCCTTTAGGATTGCAAAAAATCCCATTTTGGTTTATAATAAGGCGTAAATTTTGCACGTTCAGCAGCGGTATCCCTCTTATACTGGTCTTCCGCGCTGTCATTTGAGAAAGGATGAACCAAGCATGGATTTGAGCAACCTGATTTTACCTAAGGATTACACATCAAAGCTCGATATTATAGAGACCGAAGTCGCAATTAAGCTTGCAAAGGATACCTTTGAGCGTGAGCTGGCCGCAGCCCTCTCCCTCACCCGCGTGTCTGCCCCCTCTTTGTACGCCCGGAAACTGGCTTAAATGACGACTTAAACGGTGTGGAACGCCCTGTCCAATTTGATGTTGCAGACATCCATGCCGATGTTCAAATCGTCCACTCTCTTGCCAAGTGGAAACGGATGGCCCTTGCCCGCTATGGGTTCCGTGCAGACACGGGCCTCTATACGGATATGAATGCGATTCGCCGGGACGAGGAACTCGACAACCTCCACTCTGTCTATGTCGATCAGTGGGATTGGGAGCGCGTCATCACGGCTGAGGAACGCAACATGGAAACATTACAAAACGCTGTTCGATCCATTATGGGTGTCTTACATAAAACGCAGGCGGTTCTTACCGAGCGTTTTCCCATTTTAGATTCCTATATTCCCGAGGAAATCACATTTGTAACCAGCCAGGAACTGGAAGACCGTTATCCAGATCTGACCCCAAAGCAGCGGGAAGATGCCGCGGCAAGGGAATATGGCGCAGTATTTATCTCCCAAATCGGTGGAGCATTGAAATCCGGCAAGCCTCATGATGGCCGCGCGCCGGACTACGACGATTGGTCTCTCAATGGCGACATCATCATTTGGTATCCGGTTTTGAATCGCGCCCTGGAGCTCTCTTCCATGGGGATTCGCGTGGATGCAGAAGCCCTGCGCCATCAGCTTGCCGCAGCAGGCTGTGAAGAACGCGCCCGGTTGCCCTTCCACAGCATGTTATTGGAAGGGCGGTTGCCACTCACCATGGGGGGCGGCATCGGGCAGTCCCGCATATGCATGGCGCTATTGGAAAAGGCACATATCGGCGAAGTACAGGCCTCTGTCTGGCCGGATAGCATGCGGAATGCCTGCGAAGGGTATGCCATTCATTTGCTATAAAAAGTTACGAAGAACTTTACAGATCGATCAAGGGAGGGTGTCCCAAAAGTAATGAAATGACTTCAGGATACCCTCGTTTTTTAGAAATCCAGATATTTTTCCAGACAGAAAAAGGATGCCCCTTTCCTATGAATCGAACGATTCGTAGTTTTGGGGCATCCTCTTTTTGTCCTTATTCCCTTCCCTCAGGTAATTCTTCTGTTGGCTGTTTTTCCTTTTGCGCACTTTGATGTGTTCGGCCAATTGGTTTAACCGGCTGCATCCGAGGTACGGTGGTATCAATCCGTTTGATGATACACGAGGCAAATGGCGCCAGGTTGATGTCCAGATAATATTTTCCGCTCTGGAGCTGTGTGCGCAATTCCCCCTCATTCGTCTTTCCTTTTCCACCAAAATGCAGTTCATCCGTATTCAGCATCTCCGCATATATCCCATAATGGTCCACCATCAGCGGATAATGCATATGCATGCGATTGGAAAAGTTCAAGGCAATGTACAGCTCTTCCTTTGCTAAATCACTCCGCTTGTACGCAAACACACAGCGGCTTGCATCGTTCACATCCAACCATTGAAAGCTCTTTGCATGATATTCCTCTTGATAAAGGGCGCTCTCTTCTAGGTAGAGATGTTGCAATGTCTGGAGATAATTCCAGAATGCGTCATGGGCAGGATAGGTCAACAAATTCCAACCAAGTTCCTTTTGCTCGTCCCATTCCTTAAACTCCGCCAATTCGTTTCCCATAAAATTGAGTTTTTTCCCAGGATGGGTAAACATATAAAGATACAACGTGCGAAGTTGATGGAATTTTTCTTCGTAATTTCCTGCAATTTTATCAATAATCGTCTTTTTTCCATGTACGACCTCGTCATGTGAAAACGGCAACAAAAAAATATCATTGTAAAAATAGCTCATGGAGAAGCTGATTTTTGTGTGTACGCCGGATCGCTGTACCGGAGGAACCGCCAAGTAGTCGAGCGTATCATTCATCCAGCCAAGGTCCCATTTGTAGTCAAACCCCAATCCCCCGTATTCCACCGGCGCCGTGACCTTCAAATAATTGGAGGAATCTTCTGCAATTAACATCACGTTGGGATGACGTTTTTGAATCGCATAATTACAGGTTTTTAAAACCAAATCCCTGTTTCATTGACTGCGTCATTGGGATTGCCCTTGTGATAAATTAGGTTTGCAACCGCATCATACCGTACTCCGTCAAAGTGGTAATATGTGAGCCAAAAAGTCGATTGCTGAACGTAAAAAACTAATCACATGGGGCTTTGAATAATCGAAGAGGACTGTTCCCCACTCGCTGTACCGTTGATCCTCATATTCGCTCTCATAGACGAATCCGCCGTCAAATTGATGCAGCGCATAAAAGTCAGAGACAAAATGAGTAGGGACAAAGTCCATAATGACACCGATTCCCTGCTCATGGCATTGGTTTACAAAATGCATCAGCTGTTTTGGGGTTCCATACCGGCTGGTAGCGCTAAAATATCCCGTCACTTGATACCCCCAGGACCCGTCAAAAGGATGTTCTGTCAAAGGAAGTAACTCTATGTGGGTATATCCCATCTTTTTGACATAAGGAATCAACAGCTCAGCCAATTCATCATAGCGATAAAAACGTGCATCCTTCGGGGCGTCTTTGACCTTCCAAGAACCGGCATGTACTTCGTAGATATTCAATGGTTTATTGTAGTTCTTATCACGGGTGGTCATCCATTTTCCATCTGTCCAAGGAAAATGATTCAGGTTGTACACATACGAGGCGGTGTTTGGCCGCAACTCACTGTAAAAGGCAAACGGGTCCGCCCGATCATACACCTCCCCCTTCGCCGTAAAGATCCGGTATTTGTACATATCCATTTCCTGAATTCCTTGAACAAAAATGGTCCAAACACCGGAAGGCATCCGCTCCATATCGTAACCGGTCCAACCATTAAACGAACCAATCAACATGACGCGAGAAGCATTCGGCGCATACACCGTAAAGCGCGCGCCATCTTGATCGTATTCATGGCTAAAATGTGCGCCAAAATCCTGATAGCCATCCAGAGATGCCCCTTGGAGATAAGCATCAATCCTTCTGAAATCCATCCAAGACTCCCCTCTCTCTAGAAACGATCTGTTTCTTTTTTATAGCCAGATCAAAAATTCTTATCGTTCATAATATAACATATTTCACAAAAAAAATCTATATCATTACAATTTTATAAGCAAACCATTCTGCTTTATCGATCTAATAAAAAATGGGTCCCCATTCAGGGGACCCAAACAACAACCAGGTTCGATCATTAAGCATCCAATGCACTGCCAAAGAATTTATCGTGAACTGCAGCAACCGCTTTATCGGCGTCCTTGCTATCGATCAAAACAGAGATCTTGATCTCACTGGTGGAGATCATCTTGATATTGATATTGGCTTCATAAAGAGATTCAAACATTTCCGCCGCGATGCCCGGGTGAGTTTCCATCCCTGCGCCAACCGCAGAAACTTTGGCTACATTTTCATCGTAAACTACGCTAGTCGCACCAATCAAATCCACATAAGGATTCAACAAATCAATGGTCGCCTTCAAATTGTCATGGCTGACGGTGAAGCTGATGTCCTTTGTCCCATTTCTTCCGATGGACTGGAGAATAATATCGACATTGATATTCTTCGCTGCCAGTTTTGAGAAAATCTTAAATGCTAGACCAGGACGGTCCGGCACGCCAATGATGGAAACGCGTGCGACATCCTCATCTTTTGCAATTCCGCTGATTACCATTTTTTCCACTTTTGTTGCCTCCTTCACAATGGTGCCCTTCGCTTTGGTCAGGCTAGAAAGTACCTCAAGCTCTATGTTATACTTTTTCGCCATCTCTACAGAACGATTGTTTAAAACCTGCGCCCCCAAAGACGCCAATTCCAACATCTCATCATAAGAGATCACACTCAATTTGCGTGCATTTTTTACTTTGCGTGGGTCGGCCGTGAATACCCCTTCCACATCGGTGTAGATCTGACACAGGTCTGCATTTAAAACCGCTGCGATAGCAACCGCACTGGTATCTGAACCGCCGCGCCCTAATGTGGTCATATCGTCGTAACGGTTTACCCCTTGAAAGCCAGTCACCACCACGATATTTTTCTTGTCAATCTCCTTTTTGATGCGGTCCGGCGTTACACGCTTGATACGTGCCGCACCATAGGCGGAACTGGTGTAAAAGCCAGCCTGCCACCCCAACAGGGAAACCACCGGAAAGCCCAGTTTTTCAATTGCCATCGCCAAGAGGGAAGCAGAAATCTGTTCGCCAGAAGTCAATAGCATATCCATTTCACGTTTTGATGCATTCGGGTTGATTTCATTTGCCTTGGCAATCAGATCGTCCGTGGTATCGCCCTGAGCGGAAACCACTACGACCACATCATTGCCCTCCTTATATGTTTGGGTGACGATGTTGGCCACGTTGAACAGGCGTTCGGCATTTGCAACAGAACTGCCGCCGAATTTTTGAACGATAAGGCTCATTGGTTCATCCTCCATCTCTCAATCAATAAAAATACGCAAAGCGCCGCTTCCGAACCACGATCCTGGAAGCAGAGACCTCGCCTATCAAAACCGGAAAACCGGTCTATCCCACTTTGTCAGCTCATCCTCAGGCAATGGAGATTTGTGCGCCGTTGGAATCCGCCTTCAAAATTCGGATCTGCCAGCCGGCAATGCCCTTCTCTTCTAAATGTCCCGCAGCATACTTGACAAAATTATCTGTATCCGCTACGTCGATCATCGAAATAATCGTTGGGCCGGCGCCACTGACATAAGTACCGAGTGAACCGAGCTCATAGCTCAGGCGGAACACATTGTCCAGGTTGTCGATCAATCCGGAACGGTACGGTTGGTGAATCTTATCCTGTACCGCCACACGCAGGTTTTCCAACTTTCCTGAGAACAAGGATGCGGTCATCAGTGCCGAACGCGACAAGTTATACACTGCATCTGCTCGGGCATATGACTCTGGCAACACGGAACGGGCTTTCTCCGTTTTTAACTCAAACGGAGGGATAAACAGGGCAAAGCGAATCTTTTCTGAAACCGGTACACTAACACTGTAAACACGGCCTGCTTCAATTGCAGAAGCCACCAAACCGCCCTCAATTGCGGGGGTTGTATTGTCCGGATGGCCTTCAATTTCTGCCGCTAAATTAATCAGTTCCGTCGTACTCAAAGGACTGCCCAGCAAACGGTTGGCGCCCAGAATGCCAGCCACAATACAAGCCGAACTGCTGCCCAGCCCACGCGCCATGGGAATATCATTCTGCTGAATCAGTTTTAGCCCTGGTAACTTCCGGCCACATTTCTCGTAGACCTGTTTTGCGGCCCAAAAATGAGGTTATTTTCATCAGTAGGAATCTTAACATCATCTTTGGAGGAAATATCCAATGTATCGGACTCCTCCATCCAAACCTGGTTATACATGGTCAAAGCGATTCCCAAGGAATCAAAACCAGAACCCAAATTGGCGCTGGTCGCCGGAATCTGTATTCTTATCATGCTCTACTTCTCTCCTATATCTATATCACTCACAGCTCTCCGATACGAATGGTATTTTCAATGGTGACTCCCAATTCAGAAAGCTTTTTTAAATTGGCAACAATCAAACGTTCCGGCATCGCCTCTGTGACAAAGGCGATTTCGCCGGCCGGTGCATTCTTGCGCGTCAAATGGTTAATTTTCCCCAACAGGTGACCGGCGTTGCCAAGGGCAAGCGCCTCGTTATCCGTACTAGCGCGCACATACATGCTCACCTTATCATCCAGATAATCCTCAATATAATCCGGGCTTCCCTCTCCCCAATAGAGATACTTCCTGGCCTTAAAATGTTTGACACAATCGATCACATCGGCTACCACCGCACTGGCGGTCGGCAGCTTACCAGCGCCCTTTCCATAGAACACTACGTCGCCGGTTGAGTCGCCACGAACCATGATTCCATTAAATACATCGTCCACATTGGCCAGCTGGCTCTCACGGGGAATAAACATCGGGCAGACAATGATCTGAAGCTTTCCGCTCTCCATCTGTTTGACACGGCCGATCAGCTTTACTACGCCGCCCCACTGCTCTGCATATTCTACATCGGCCAAAGAAATCTTTGTGATCCCCTCCGTATGAACTTGTTCCGGATAAACATGCCGGCCAAACGCCAGAGAGGCCAGAATACAAATCTTCCGGCAGGCGTCGTCGCCCTCTACGTCGGCTGCAGGATTCCGCTCTGCATACCCCAGCTTCTGTGCTAAGGACAACGCATCCTGGAAATCCATTGACTCGTGAATCATTTTTGTCAAAATAAAATTCGTAGTACCATTTAAGATTCCCGCAATTTCGATCACATCATTTGCCGCCAGGCACTGGCTAATCGGCCGGATAATGGGGATACCTCCACCCACACTGGCTTCGAACAGGAAGTTCACATTTTTTCCTGTGCCAACTTGAGGATTTCTGCACCCTTGGTCGCCACCAGTTCTTTATTGGATGTTACGACGCTTTTTCCCGCTTCGATGCAACGCATTGTATACTCAAACGCTGGATGCAAGCCCCCCATCACTTCCACCACCACACGGACTTCTGGGTCGTTGACAATGTCGTCAAAGGACTTTGTAAATTTATCCGCAAAAGGGCTGTCAGGAAACTCTCTTAAATCAAGAATATACTTGATACCAATTTCTTCTTTTGCACGCTTTGCGATGTGATCCGTATGCGTTGTGAGAACTTCCACCACGCCCGAACCGACAACCCCATAGCCCATAACCGCTATCTGAACCATTTTCACCAGCACTCCCTATATATATTAGTCACTCCTGTCCTAAGATACCTTTCCGGCATATGGACAGGCTGTTTTCCCTTCGCCCTCGCCAGTTTTGCACAGGGCATGGCTAAAACTTTGCCATATTTAACAATTTGAACGCCCATAAAACAGGATTTCTCCGTTCAGAAGATGAGAAACATGTCTACAGTTTACCATTTTTTAATCGGACATTCAATATCAAAAAGCACAACATTCTTTGCTTTAACAGATTAATTTATGAAACTGTTGTCAAAATCCAAAAAGAAAGGGGACGCGTTTTCGCATCCCCACAATCTGTAAAAAGAATTCGTTCATCCCACCGGGACAATTCCCGGGGGCAGATCCTGTTCTCCAGGTACTACTACAATATTGTCGTCTGGATTCTCCTCCGGTTCCTGTGAGGGAACTTCTGGTTGGGAAGGCGGCGCCTCTGGAACCGATGTGTTCTCACTGGATGCATTGGACTCCATTGGATGTTCACTCGCCTGCTGAGAAGAAGTCGTGGGATCGGACGGCGTTTCCACTTCAGGTGTGGGTCCTTCTTCCCCAGCCGATGAAGTTCCCTCCCCTTCGGTTTCATGTGCCAGATCACATCGATCGGGTAATTCGTCCTTCTTGTACCAGCCTGTGCCTGTCTTTGGACAAGTGGCATTTGCCAGTTTTCCGCTCTGCTGGCAAAATGTCGCGGAAATCACATTTTCGTCATATGTGAACTTCAGCGGCTCTTTATTTTCCAAGTACTGCGCCATAATTTTCTGCCAAATGGAAATGGCATATTTCGTCTCTGCATTGCTCATCGCAGTCGGCGTATCGCGATAACCCGTCCAAATACCTGCAAGCGCATAGGGAGTGCCACCAATAAACCAACTGTCCTTTTGGTCATTGGTCGTACCAGTCTTTCCGAATACCTCCCAGCCGGAAATGGCGGCTCTCCTGCCACTGCCTTCCGAACCAGTAATTACGCGATTGAGCAGATGATGCATCACAGAAGCGGTCGTGGACGAAATCGCTTGTACCTTCTCTTGATTTCGATTGTCCAAAATGACGTTCCCATCGTGATCTTCTACGTAGTAGTACGTGTACGGCTCTGTAAACACACCGCCGTTTGCAAAGATCTGGAATGCTGCGGTCATCTCTCGGACTGTAACGCCTTCGCTCATACCACCCACTGCAATTGGCGCAATATTGTTATCCGCAGGCTGCAAGCTCGTAAAATTGAGTTTGTCCTTTAGGAACGTATAGCCAACTTCCGGCGTAATCTCCTTGCAGATACGGGCCGCAGGCGCATTTCTGGAATTCTCCAGGGCAAATTCCACGGTCATATTCCCCAGATAACGATTATCAAAATTGTTAGGCCCCGGCTTATTCCCATTCCAATTTTCCATTGGGGCATCCTCCACAATCGTGGAATAATTGATTGTCCCCAACTCAATGGCAGGAGCATATACACCAATCGGTTTGATCGTAGAACCAGGCTGTCGCTGCGCGTCGGTCGCAAGATTCAGCGGACGGTTCCTTGTTTTTTCGCGAGCACCTACCACTGCTAACACGCGCCCATCGTAATCCATAGCGATATATCCAAGATCGATCTTTTGATTTGCCGGCAAGTTATCCGCATTATTTACCACAGACTCCGCCAGACTTTGCATTTCCTGATCCATCGCACAATAAATCTTCAAGCCGTCGTGGTAGATCATATCCTCCGCTTTTGCGCTGGTACAGCTATATAACTCCATCAGATCTTCTTTGACATCCTCGAACATGGTCTCCACGTACCAGTTCCAAATTTCCGTACTGCCCCCGCCGTTCTCTTGTTTTTTTCCGACAAAAGTCATATGACGGGATTCTTCCATCGCCTGATCGTATTCTGCCTTCGTGATTTTTCCCTGGTCATACATTTCCGAAAGCACAGTCTGTTGACGCTTCATATTATTTTCTGGATGCACCAAAGGCGTATAACGGGATGGATTTTGTGTGATTCCTGCAATTGCAGCACATTCCGCAATGTCACAGTCCTGGATGTCCTTCCCAAAATAGAGGTTTGCAGCAGCCTGCACCCCATTGGTGCCGCTGCCAAAATTCACCACATTGAGATACGCTTCCAGGATTTGCTCTCGGCTGTACGCTTTATTCAGGTTTAATGCACGGAAAATCTCCTTGACCTTTCGGGTCAGGCTGACATCCTTATCCCCCGTCACATTTTTGATCAACTGCTGCGTGATGGTGGAGCCGCCATAGCTGCTGCCGTTTGAAAACAGCTGTGTCACTGCTCCAAAGGTTCTGCGCCAGTCCACCCCATTGTGCTCCCAAAAGCGTTTGTCCTCAATGGCAACAATTGCATCTTTCATCGCCTGGGGGATCTGGTCATAATCCACCCAAATACGATTTTCGTTGCTGTAAAGGCTCTGATATTCCACCGGATTTCCATTCTCGTCGTACACATAAATAAAGCTTGTGTAATTGAGCTTGAGTTTGTTGAGGTCGTAACTCATGGTTTCATCCTTCATACTCCAAACGAAGGAAACCAAAAAAGCGCCCACAATCATTCCTGTGATTATGAGAATGGCCAGCAGCGTAAGCAGTGCCTTTGCCAAGATTTTTCCGATCGACCGCGCTGTATCGGATGCACTGTTGTCCTGCACAGGACCGGTATTGCTGAACTTACTGATGTCCGTTTTTCGCATTCCGCGCCTCCTTTCACGCTCTCCACAAGCCCCGCACATGTTCAGAAAGTGCTGGTGACCTGTATATTTTACCGAAATTTCCAAATAATACCCATGAGGTGATGATCTGTGAAAAAACTGATACTTGTGCTGGCCTGCCTGGACATTGTTGTCCTTGCACTCCTCCTGATGGGGTATCCACAACGGTGGTTCCAAACGGAACCATTGGAGGAATCATCCAGCTCAAATATAATGTATTATACCCCCGAGGCACCGTCAAGTCAAGAAAGCAGCGGCACCTACGCTATGGCGAGCAATGTCGCCGTATATACAGTGCGTGCATACAAAGGTCATATCGGTATCTTTTTGAATGAAAGTGAATCTCCTTTTGAAGAATTGGATGTCGATCTTGACCTTCTTCCGGAAGCCGATCAGATCCTTTTGCGAGAGGGCATTCGCGTGACGGACCGAGACCGTTTGAACCGTTTAATTGAAGATTATGAGAGTTGACGTCGGATCAAACGGCGTTAACTCTTTATATGCAAAAACGCCACACCGTTTGGCGTGGCGTTTTTATAAAATGGGAATGGTTTTATTTCATGTTTTCCTCATAACGCTGAATCATCGTCTTGACCATCTGGCCACCGACGGAACCGGCCTCACGGGAAGTCAAGTCGCCGTTGTAACCCTGCTTCAGGTTCACGCCAACCTCTGCTGCTGCTTCCATCTTAAACTTATCGAGGGCCGCACGTGCTTCCGGAACAACATTCTTGTTATTAGATCTAGACATCATAAAACACTCCTTAAAAAAATTTTGTTTTTGAATTTTGTTTTGCGTTTGCTTTCCTATTTTGCGTATCCGGTGTCGTTTTATGATTGTCAATTTTTTGTAGCATTTTAAATAACATAACCGCGGGAAGAGTCCACTCCCGCCATTAACAGGACCATACAGACCGCAAGCATCTGACGTGGGCTGACGGTCGAATGGAGTTCTACCGTAATATCGCGGGGTTCTACTACGTCGCCATCCAACGTTGTAATGCTTCGTTGGAGGCTAAGCGCTGCGGCGCATAATCCAGACTGGATATGGAAAGCGTATCCTTAGCACACATGCCGCAAGTCACAGCCGCTGCCCCTGCAGCTCGCAACAACGCTGCAGCGCGCTGATTCTGCGGTTCAAAAGCACACAGAAAGCCATCGGGAATAGAGATTGGAGAATCCGAATCAAAACTGTTTTTAAAAAACAGAATGCCGCTGTTTCCCTCTACCTTCGGAATTCGTTCACAATCGCAGACTAAAAAACGAGGTTCATCCTCTCCGATCTTCCGGAGTAAATCCGGATGGACATATCGGACGCCACCGTATCTCGCCAAAGCTGGCAGCAAAGCCCTGACAATGGACTGATCCGTACTTTTTCCACAGAGAAGAATATCGGTCATTCACTTGCACGCTCCAAACCGGCTATAGCCGAACATTCTGAAACCGGGACGACACAAGTGCAGTATGTACCGTTTCTTCAAAGAATATGTAAAAAGGCGAGCAAAATTATGGATTCTCTTTCCTTTTCTCTTCTGATAGAAAGTCCTCTAAATAATCCCTCAGTTGCTGTGCCATGTTGTGGTCCAACTGAATGCTCAGGGGCCGCAGTTCTGTGCCCATCTCCTGTCCTGCTGCATGTACCCACATAGAAAAATACGTCGAATTGGTATTTATATCCATCACTGTACGACTTTCTACCCGAATCGGCCGGCTACATTTACGGATATGGGTAATTCTTGCCATTTTATTTCCTCCGCTCCTATCCTTTATCCATTAGTTCTGTAACGGTCACAAAGGTATATCCCTGCTCGCAAAGAACCTCCAATACTTTTTCCAATGCCGTGGGTGTATTCAGGGCACTACTCTGAAACCGCACAATCGCCCCTGGCCGGACCTGCTGTACAATATGATCACAGATGCGTTCTGGAGAAATGTTTTTCCAGTCGAGCGAGTCGATCTCCCACTGAATAGAAACCATCCCTTCTTCTCGCACTGTGGATAGTAGTTCGGGGCTATAAGCCCCGTATGGAGCACGAAAGAGACGGGGCTGTTTTCCTGTAATCTGCTCCAAAGTCCGGCTGCTGGCTTGTAGTTCTTCCTTTTGTTTCCCGTGCGAAAGCTGATCCATGCGGACATGTGTCATCGAGTGGGTCCCCAGTTCACATCCCGCCATGGTAATCCGAAGCACCGATTCATCATGGGTTTCTGCCCAGTGTCCCACAACAAAAAAAGTTGCGGTCGCTTGATACTTTTTTAAGATATTCAGCAATTCATCGGTCTGTACGTCCGTCCATTCTACGTCAAATGTAAGGGCAATCTGTTTTTCTTTTGTATCTACACGGCAGACCGGTTCCTGGAATCGCGGCGTATCTGCCTGTGTCGAAAGAACAACTGGCGGCACAATCCAAAACAAGACAGCCAAAACAGCAGCTGCTATACAAAATAGAGAAAGCAATCGTTTGTGTAAAAAACCAATGAATCGCATTTCTGGACTTTAAGAACGGATTCTCTCACCGAAATGACGTGGGAGTTTGTCCTTTTTCTGGAAGAAACGTTCCATCCCCAATGCCGCCCGGCGTACGAATATTCTCCGTTCCTGTTCCTTTTTAGACACCGGTTTTTCCATTCTGTCCTTCATCATCCATGCCACCCCTTCAATTGCTTTCAGCACACCGCAGGGCCAAATTGGATTGGTTCTGCATATGCCTGAACAATAGATATGCAAGGGGAACGTGGGAATATGCTGCCGCTTCTCTGTACGCCGCATAAGATGGAAAGACCTCTCTTATTTTATCAAAAATGGAGGTGAAACGCGATGCCTGAAAACAAAACAGGCGCTTTTTCCAAAGAACTCTGCCAGCAGCTGGGCATTTTATCAAAGTCTCAATGGTATATCATTGTTACAGTCTGTGCAATCCTGTTGTCCTATTATTCAGTCGGAATTATTAAGCAAAAATTGGTGTGTACGGCAACCGATCCAGAGCTCTGCCAGTGTCTACCAAAAGTGATGCCGATCCAAGCGCTCTCCAACATTATGATCCTTTTAGCGCTCTTCTTTTATGTAGGACTCTCTGGAGAAAGCCTGCGACAGGCCAAACGGCAGTGCAATCCTAGACAAGTACACAACAGTTCCCTTAACCATACCGCCAATCTTCTGGTTCTAATTGCGGGGATGATCCGCTTTGGACTTCTGATCACACAGGACGACACGGAGCTTTCCCTATAAGCAGAGGATTTTCCTGTAAAATTCGCACATACTACAGTGTGATTCTTCCCTGTATTTCAGGGGACAAACAGGAAAGTAGGGATACTGTTATGAGTAAAATCGTTGTGATCGGGGCCAATCATGCTGGAACAGCCGCAGTCAATACTATTTTGGATACAGCGCCCGACCAACACCAAGTGGTTGTATTTGACGCTAATTCCAACATCAGTTTTCTGGGCTGCGGAATGGCCCTTTGGATTGGAGGCCAAATTTCCGGCCCAGAAGGACTATTTTATTCCTCACAAAAGCTTTTGCAGCAAAAGGGTGCTATGGTTCACATGTTGACGACTGTAACAAAGATCGATTTTGACCGCAAGATCGTCTATGCAGAGGGCGGCGACCATACACGGTATGAGGAACCATATGAAAACTCATTTTAGCAACCGGTTCCCAACCCATCGTTCCGGACATTCCAGGAAAAGACCTCGAAAATGTACAGCTGGTCAAACGCTATCAAGACGCGGAAGAGGTCATCCAAAAACTTCACTCCAACTGCGTTCAAAAAAGTGGCTGTTATTGGAGCTGGGTACATCGGCGTAGAATTGGCAGAGGCTTTTAAACGCAACGGAAAAGAGGTTGTCTTAATCGACTGTGCCCCCACCTGTCTATCGGGTTACTATGATCGTGATTTTACAGATCATATGTCGGATGTACTCGAAAAAAATGGAGTCCAGCTGGCCTTTGGCGAGCGTGTCACCAAAATTGCCGGAAAAAGCAGGGTCGAAAAAATCATTACAGATAAAAAGGAATATGCGGTCGATATGGCGGTTCTTGCGGTTGGATTCCAGCCAAATGCAAAACTTGGCGAAGAACACTTAGAACGCTTTCGCAACGGCGCCTATCGGGTCAACCGGCAACAGCGTACAAACCTTCCGGATGTTTACGCCATCGGTGATTGTGCAACTGTCTTCGATAATGCGATTGGAGAGGTCAATTATATAGCGCTCGCCAGCAATGCCGTACGCTCAGGTATTGTCGCTGCTGTGAACGCATGCGGCGGTCACATGGAGACAGAAGGTGTCCAAGGCTCCAATGGCATCAGCATATGGGGATATAATATGGTCTCTACTGGTCTTACGCTCGAAAAAGCCCGGCGATATGGAATGGATGTCTGTTCCGCTGATTTTGAAGATTATCAGAAACCCCAGTTTATGAAGCATAATGAATCCGTTAAAATTCGGATCGTTTACCGCCGGGATAATCGGGTAATCGTTGGCGCTCAGATGGCTTCTCGCTACGACATGTCCATGGGAATCCACCTGTTCTCCTTGGCAATTCAGGAGCGGGTAACCATTGACCGGCTCAAACTGCTGGATCTTTTCTTTTTGCCACACTTTAACCAACCTTATAATTATATTACAATGGCTGCTTTGGGAGCCGAATGAAAGAACAGAAAAGGCGACGGGGTTTTCTTCTCTTTTTGAGAGATACCCCGATCGCCTTTTCCATTCTTCGATTGTTTAAAGGTAGAATTCACGCAAGTCACACTTGACGGGACGATATTTCAATGGTAAAATTAGTCTGTTAACAGACTAATTTGGAGAGGAAGAATCTTATTGGAAATGATCGAACAATTAAAGCGATACCATGCCCTTTATAACGCCCTTTGGCGGGAAACAAACGCAATCTATGAGGAATGGGCAAAACAGCGTGGCTGGTCTTACTGCGAATTGCTTGTGATTTTATCCTTAGTTGAAAATCAGGATACATGTAAGCAAAAAGATATTTGCCAGCTCTGGCAACTCCCAAAACAAACCGTCAATACCATTCTTAAAAAATTTCTTGTACATAGATGGGTCGAACTGGCCCCCTGCAAAGAAGATCATCGGAATAAGGTGATTCATTTGACCATAACGGGCAAGGAAACTTTTGAAGCGGTTGCCAGTGCACTACAGCACTGTGAAGAAATTGTCTGGGAACGACTTGGTAAAGATCGGGCCGATACCCTGATCGAAAATACCAAGCGCTATAATCAATTCTTCCGGGAGGCAGGAATTGATGAGAATACATAAGGACTTTTTTCACTATGTCATTCCTTCCATGTTGGCGTTTGCTCTATCCGGGATCTACGCCATTGCGGATGGTTTCTTTGTAGGAAACGCCCTGGGAGATAATGCCCTTGCCGCAATCAATGTGGCCTATCCTTTGACCGCTTTTTTACAGGCGGTTGGAACCGGAATTGGCATGGGCGGTGCTATCCGCTACGCAATCAGTAAAGGAAACCAAAACGATCACCTTGGACAACAGTATTTTGGAATGTCTCTCCTTCTTTTGATGTTTTCTGGTATTCTTTTGACCGGTCTGTTTCTATGGGGAGCGCCGTCCATCCTGCATCTTTTTGGCGCTTCCGGAAAAATTCAACTGTTGGGAGAAGAATATTTGCTCTATATCAGCTATGGAGCTCTTTTCCAAGTGTTGGGTACCGGCCTGGTTCCCTTCATTCGAAACATGGGCGGCTCTGTCATCGCTATGGTTGCTATGGTCACTGGATTCTTAACAAATATTGTCCTTGATTATTGGTTTGTTTGGGTTTTACCTTGGGGAATGATGGGCGCGGCCATCGCAACCGTAATTGGTCAGGCGATGACCTTTCTGGTATGTGTTGCTTTCTTTGCCGCTAAAAAGCAAAAACCGTCCTTTGCATTTCAAGCGAAGAGGGGGTTTTTCATAAAGCATATTTTAGGGGTTGCCCTGTCCCCCTTTGGCTTGACCTTTTCTCCGAATATCACATTGATTCTCGTGAACAAAAGCGCAGCGTTGTTTGGCGGTACAATGGCGGTAACCTGCTATGCATCCATCAGTTATGTTTCCTCTGTGGTAATACTGTTGCTACAGGGAATCAGCGATGGCAGCCAACCGCTGGTCAGTCTCGCCTATGGAGAAGGGAATATTCCACGTGCAAAGGCAATTCGCAACTTCGCTTATCAGTTTTCGGTTCTAATATCGGCAATTTGTGTGGCTGTCTTATTTGCTGTACGAGGACATGCAGCAGAATTGTTCGGGGCCTCTCCGCAAGTCACACAAGAAGTTGCAAAAATTCTGCCGATTTTCCTTTGTGGCTATTTATTTATCAGCATTTCCAGAGTCACAACTGCCTTTTTCTATGCCATCAGCGAAAACCTACAGGCATATCTGCTCATTTATGGAGAACCTCTCCTCTTATTGCTTCTGTTGCTGATCCTCCCACAAACCATCGGAATCCTAGGAACTTGGCTTGCCATCCCCATTTCTCAGATTGCCCTATCCCTCCTAGGCCTTTTTATGGTTTGGAAGGATCGCCAAATGGCGCAGGTCACACCCGTTATGGAATCTCATAACAATTGATTTTCTGTTCTCGCAAAAGTTGTTTTCGCTCTCGATGGGTTGGCATGACGTCGTCCAGCACTTTGTAAAATTTCCACGAGTGGTTAGGTTGGACCAGATGAGCCAATTCATGTGCAATCACATATTCGACACAAGCTGCAGGCGCTTGCGCCAAATATAGATTCAAGGTAATGGCACATTTTTGTGGGGAGCAGCTTCCCCAGCGGGTTTTCATTTTACGAATTCGAAATGACGGCAAAGGAATCCGATATGCTTTAAAAAGTGGAAATACCCGTTTGATCATCCTTTCAAACATGTCATAACATAGAGAATGGTACCAAGTATCAAACAGCTTCTTTCGCTTTGTTTCATCTGCAGGAGCCCTGAGTTGAAGGACAACATTTTGTTCCTGAATGGAAACTTGTTCTCGGTCGGACATTTCCACATAGAGATGATAGATGTGTCCTAAAAAGCAAACGGGTTCTCCTGTAACATAGGTGCGGGGCATTTGTGTTTCCTTCTGACATGCAATATAGGCCGCCTTTGCCCGAACAATCCAGGCAGCTTTCTTTTGAATGATGTGATCTACTTCCTCTGCTTTTACACCGCGGTTTGCAGAGACATGTACGATTCCTCCTGCGGTGATTCGAATATTCACATTTTTTACTTTTTTATAATGCAATTGATATGGTACGGATTCTCCGTTCCATAGGACAGTTCGCTCCATGTTACAATATCTCATCCTTTTATTGACAGTTCTTTTTGAAGCTATTATAATCAAACGCACTCGCAGATGCAATCAAAGCGGAACATTCGTAGGAAATGCATACAGAGTATATTTGAGAAAAGAATAGGAGAGATTGTCCATGCAGCCCATTTCCATTCGGTATCTTTACAACAGCGGTTTTGCGGTGGAAACCGCCTCACATTTTTTGATCTTTGATTATTATTTGGACACGCCGCATGGTGGCAGTCCCGAACAAGGGGTAATTGATCCCTCCATGCTGCAAGAGCACAATGTGGTTGTTTTTGTATCCCACAGCCATGCGGATCATTATAATCCCGTCATTTTTGAGTGGCGTAAGGGTCATTCGAACATTCGCTACATTCTTGCAGAGGAAATACCAACAAAAGAGGAGGTTCTCTCGGTTCACCCCTCTCGGACATATGATTTGGGTGATCTTCAGGTCCGCACGTTGGATTCTACCGATCTGGGGGTCGCGTTTCTCATAAAAACAGATGGACTCTGTCTTTATCACGCAGGCGATCTCAACTGGTGGCATTGGAACGATGAACCGGAACAGGCCAATCAAGATATGGCCCGCCGTTACCAAGAACAGATTGATTCTTTGCAGGGAGAATCCATAGACTGCGCTTTTATCCCTGTGGACCCACGCCAAGAAGAGAATTCGCTTTTGGGATTGGAATACTTTATGAAAAAAGTAGGCGCTCGTTGGATTGTCCCCATGCACTTCGGTTCACAGTATACCATTTTTGACCGAATGGATCACGATCCCCGCACGTTTCCCTATCGCAACCGAGTTTTGCATATTTCCCACCGTGGACAGCTTTTACAAATTTCTGAATAAACCGTCCAATATAAAGAGGGTGTCCCAAAAGTCATAAAATGACGGAAGGGATACCCTTGTTTTTCGAAACTCAAATATTTTTCCAAATAGAAAGAGGATGTCCCTTTCCTATGAATCGAAAAATTCGTAGTTTTAGGACATCCTCTTCCTCATTTTTACCGTTTCGGTGTCAATTCCATTTTCCCTATGGCGCACCGTCACAAACGGGTGAATAAATCCTTCCGTCTGTGTTCTCTAAGGATTCCACACGAAGTGGCCTTTTTCTATCACAGGTTAAAATGGCGAATCGCACGTTGTAGCGATCGATCAAAAAAGAAAAAGTCATGCCCTCCCTGCCACTCTTCATATTGGAAGGCAAAACCGAACGATTCGATTTGCTCCTGAAATTGGATGTGGGAGGAACGGAACGCATCATAACTGCCACAAGTCATATAGATTGCTGGTTTGACAGTGGCCTTTTGTAAGCCTCTCGCTAATTCTAAAAGATCATACTCCGGCTTCCATTCCAAGTCCTCTCCAAAAATGGAAAGAAAATCGTGGAATAGCTGTTCGCCATAGTGGTCGACAAACGATTTTGTCTTTCCATTCTTCCGCAGTTCTTCCAGCCCCTCTTTGATATCCAAACAAGCGGAAGAAAACGCACCGCACATTCCATACTGTTCTGGGCGGGACAATGCACATTTCAAAGCGCCATAGCCGCCCATTGAAGCCCCTAGAACCGCCGTATCCTCTCGCCGGGCAGAAATCTGAAAAACCTGTTTGCAGAGCACCGGCAATTCTTCTGTCACATATGTAAAATAGCGCGAGCCATACCGCATATCGGTATAAAAACTCCGTACTGCATCGGGAAGGATATAAATCGTATGCCCTTCTCGTGCATAGACCGGAAGCATCGAATTGTCCACCCAGGTCGCACTATCTCCACACAGTCCATGCAAAAGATAGGCCACTCGATATGGTCCATCCTGTTTCAAATCACTGGGGGTTACAATCGTAATTCCTGTATCCTTTTCCAGAGTTTTGGAAAAAACCGTTCCCCGTAAAATCAATGGAACTCACTCCTTCATGAACTCTCACCAAAGAAGGGAGAAAAATGTTTTCATTTGAAAATGTATTTCAGGTATAAAAGCGGCCCAGCGGTAGAAAAAGACGCGGTCCATCCTAGCGAAATGTCCAGCTTATGGCTCTCTTTAAATGAGACGTTCCGCTGCACGCTGTGCATGTGCTGCATAAACAGCACGAATTCCAGGATACTCACCCAAACCTTTTAAAACCGTCTGTACAGGGTATCCCCGCTCCTCAAATGCAGCCCTCCAGGAATTTTTATCCCCCGCCATGTCGTTCCGGGCATGATCGCCCGCTACTACCATCAGCGGTGCAAGAATTATTTTCTTAGGCTGAATGGACTCTACTCGCCGGAGTACCGATAGAATACTTGGATAAGTATCCACCGTACCTACAAAAATATTGTGTGCACCATGGTCCTTAAAGACATAATCCAACGCCGCATAGGCGGTATTGGCACTGTGCTTAGTTCCATGTCCCATCAAAACCAACACTTCTTCGGGGGAAAGCGTGGTAAACTCCGTTTCAATGGCATCAGCGACTGCCTCAAAGTCTTCCTGCGCAGTCAAAAGGGGGGCGCCACAGACAATCTGGTCAAACCAATGCGCATATTTTTCCGTTTCACGTACCATGGCCTCTTGTTCTTCGCCATTAACCACATAGGTAGACTGACACACTACGCGAGAAACCCCTTCCTCTCGAAGCTGCCCCAATGCTTGCCAGACATTCTGCATCGGTTCCCCTGCCGCTGCCAGTTTTCGCAAAATGGTTGGACTTGTAAGAGCGCGTTTTACGTCCCATCCGGGAAATGTTTCCCGCATCGTCTGTTCAATCGCACCGATGGTCTTCTCACGGGTTTCTGCATAAATAGTACCAAAGCTTACTGCCAAAATCGCATTTCTGCTCATGGTATCGCTCCTTTCAACGGTTGCTGCATCGATTGTTGTGACTGTATTGAAAACGCTCATAAGCTTCGCCCCTCCGCCAAATAAAGCATAGCGTTACAAATTGCAGCAGCTACATTGCTGCCGCCCTTTCGGCCGCGCGCTACAATATGGGGAATATCACTGTGCAAAAACAACTCTTTTGCCTCTACCACATTGACAAATCCAACCGGAACGCCGATCACCAACTCTGGATGAAGAATTCCTTCGCCGATCAATTCATACAAACGAACCAAAGCTGTAGGCGCATTGCCAATAGCAAACAACAGCGGCCTATCCAAAGCAGCTGCACGCTCCATACTGACATAGGCCCGGGTCACTCCTCGCGCTTTAGCCTCACGCGCGACAAGTTCATCCGACATAAAACAAATAGCCTCCCCGCCAAAAGGAGCGAGGCTTTTTTATGAATGCCGGAACGAACCATTTCTGTATCGGTCACAATATAGGCGCCTTTCTGTAAAGCTTCGACGCCCTTTTGTACCGCATCCGGCGAAAAACACAGATTATCTACATAGTCGAAGTCCGCTGTAGTATGGATCACTCGTTTGATGACCGGGGCTTGCTCTGGATCAAGGCGCCGTGTACCCAGCTCCTTCTCTATGATCGAAAAACTGCGCTTTTCGATTTCTTCTGGTAAAACCGTCTCAAACATCTGCTCGCCCTCCTTCCGACAGACCCTGTTCCAAAATAGAGTAGATTCGATTCATATCCAAATGTTCTCGCAGTGCATCCGCCAGGAGGTTATACTGTTGCTCTTTAAAAGCATGTAGATCGATTGATTGCAAAATATCCCCCTTGATTCCCTTTCGGCGGAGCAGAATCCGTATCAAGGCGCTGGCCGACTCTGCATCAAAAAAGCCGTGCGCATATGTACCGTAAATATTGCCGAATACCGCACCGTCCTCTTTCTCCATGCCATTTAACTCGGTAAGAACCGCAAAAGGGGAAATACCATCCCGGCGGATAGTGCGCCCCATATGAATCTCATATCCGATAAATGGTACCCCCGCTAGCTCTCTCAAAGCGCCTTCCACGGGTTGAACCATCCCCCGAACACGAGTCCGCACCTTTTCTGTAGCATATACAGTATCCACCGGCAACAGCCCCATGCCTTCCATGGCGCCACCGCCCTCCACCCCTTCTGGGTCACGTATGGTCATCCCAAGCATCTGATAGCCCCCACAGATTCCCAACACAGGGCCACCCTCCGCGGCATATCGCTGGATGCACGCCTCCAAGCCATTGTCTCGCATCCAAGCAAGATCGCCCATTACATTCTTTGTTCCGGGCAACAACACAAGATCGGGCTTTCCAAACTGCTCCGGCCGCCCCACATACCGCAAGGTGACGCCGGGAACCCGTGCCAGCGGCTGAAAATCGGTAAAATTGGAAACTTTGGGCCAACGGATGACTGCCAAATCCAACAATCCTTCGCGCGGCGTACGGGATAAGGATTCCGACAGGCTATCCTCATCATCCAGTTCAACAGAGAGGTAGGGAACCACCCCTACAAATGGCACATGAGTTTTTCCTCCAGCATCCGGAGACCAGGTTTTAATAATTCTACATCGCCGCGGAACTTATTGATAACCATTCCCTTGACCATTGCGCGCTCCGATTCTTCCAGCAGTGCCATCGTTCCATATAAAGAAGCAAAAACGCCGCCACGGTCAATATCCCCTGCCAAAAGGACGGGGGCATGCGCCAGTTTTGCCATCCCCATGTTGACAATGTCCTCCTGTTTGAGGTTGATCTCCGCAGGGCTGCCCGCCCCTTCCAATACGATAATATCGTTTTCTTTTTCCAGAGAATGGTAGGCATCCAGGATGGGCCGAACCAACTGCCTTTTGTATTGGTAATAGGCCGATGCATCCATATTGCCAATGGGTACGCCGTTGACAATCACTTGGGAGCCCGTATCATTCGTGGGCTTGAGTAGAATGGGATTCATCCGCACGCTTGGTTCTATGCCGGCCGCTTCCGCTTGCATCACCTGCGCCCGTCCCATCTCCAACCCCTCGGTTGTAATATAGGAATTGAGCGCCATGTTCTGTGATTTAAAAGGTGCTACCCGGTAGCCGTCCTGCCGGAAAATCCGGCATAACCCCGCCACTAAAAAGCTCTTTCCCGCATTGGACATGGTCCCCTGTACCATAATCGCTTTTGCCATCTCTATTCCTCCAAAGCACCTGTCAGTGCGGTAAGCAGCCGCCCATTTTCCTCACGGCTGCGCACTGCAATTCGATAAAAACGGTTGTCCAGCCCCCGATAATTGCCGCAGGGACGGAGAAGTACTCCCCGCCGCTCCATACGCTGCTGTAACGGCAATTCTCCTTTCGTTCGAAAGAGCAGATAATTGGCCTCCCCTGGAAACACCTGCAATCCTCGTGCGGCAAGCTGTTGGGAAAGCCATTGTCGTTCCCTGCAGATCATAGAACGCGTCCGTTCCAAATATCCTGTTTCCTGCAAGGCTGCGATCCCTGCCGCCTGTGCTGGAATGGATACGCCCCAAGGTTGTCCACTGGAAAAAAGCTGCTCTGCCAACTGGCTGTCACCGCACAAACAATATCCCAAGCGCAATCCGGGCATAGCGAAACTCTTTGTAAACGCTTTGAGCAAAATCAGAGTTCCCCCTTCTCGGACGGCTCCTTTGAGAGTATGCTGTTCTGGGTATTCCAAAAAGTCATTGAAGCATTCATCTACAACCAAAAGAATTCCCAATTCATCACAGCGCCTCCAAATGGAATCCAGCAATCTTTGGGGGATTGTACGTCCTGTTGGATTGTTGGGATTACAGAGAAACAGTAGATCGATGTCAGGCGTCAAACTCTGCAAAAACGTATTGTTTAAAACAAATTGCTCTTCTTCTTGCAACGGAAAAAACGCTATGGAACAATTTCCCGCGCGGAGAGCTTGCTCATATTCTGCAAATGTAGGCGCCAAAAGTAGCGCCTTTTGCGGATTAAAAGCTGTCACAATTCGAAAAATGAGATCTGCGGCCCCATTCCCACAGACGATCTGTCCTTCAGGAATCCCTTCATACTGGGAAAGCGCCTTACGCAAGTCCCTGCAAAGAGGATCTGGATAATGCGTACACTGCTGCATCGCATCCATCGCCGCCCGAACGGCCTTCGGCGGCATTCCCAAAGGGTTGATGTTTGCAGAAAAGTCAAGCGGTTCTTCTCCCACTTTCTGGCGGACGGAGTAGATGTCCCCGCCGTGTACGATATTCATATCCAACCTCCCAGCCCACCGAGTCCTATGCGGATTCCCATACCGATTGCCAAGGCCAAAACGGATGAGGCATAAAGCATCCGATTTGCCCGCCGAATGTCCTCCGAGCAAATCGGACGCAACCGATCACCGATGGCCGGTTTTTTATACAGTTTTCCAAAATAATAGGCATCGCCAGCCAGTTCCACGCGCAGCGCTCCGGCACAAGCCGCCTCTGTATGGGCACTATTCGGGCTGGCGTGCTTGCGGCAATCCCTTTTATAAATGCGGACCGCATTTCGTACATCCAGGCCGAGAAAAAAAGCGGACACAATCATCAGCCAGGCCGATAAACGCGCGGGAATCCAATTAAGCACATCATCCAACTTGGCCGCTGCCCATCCAAAATAGAGATACGTGTCGTTTTTATATCCAACCATAGAATCCATGGTATTGACCGCTTTATAAAACAATCCCAGCGGCGCGCCCCCCAAGGCCAAAAACAAAAGAGGAGCAATCTCGCCATCCGATGTGTTTTCCGCCACTGTCTCAACCGCTGCTTTTGTCACCCCTTCCTCTGTTAGCGCCTGTGTATCCCTCCCTACAATCATCGAAACGGCATGTCGTGCTCCCGCTAAGTCGTGGGCACACAAACGGTCATAGACCTTGCCGCTTTCTACCCGAAGCGCCTTTGCCGCCAGCATCTGATAGCATAAGAGCGTTTCCAGCGCAAGCCAGAGGCCAGGATGCAACAGATAGGCCCCCCATAAGAGCAAACAGCCCACTCCACAGGATATAAGAGGTACTCCAACCGCCAAAAATATTCCCGCTATTCGTTCTCCCTGCGGCGTTTTGGGAAAGACCGTCCGTAGAAACTTTTCCAAATGGGTTATGAGCCACCCAATCGCACGTACAGGATGCGGCATCCAATGTGGATCTCCAAAACAGAGATCCAACAGGAACCCCAAAGGCAGAGGCAACAAAAACAACACCTCAGTCATGTCTCCACCTCCCGCTTGATACAGGTAGCAATTCCGCAAAAGACGCGGTCCACACGTACGGCGCGTTCCGCCAGCCAGCAGCAAATTCGCCCTGTCTCTTCCCGCCAAGACCGCTCAAAAGCATCCATTGGAACTACTCCGCACCCGATCTCATCACAGAGGACAATCAATTCCGAATGGTCGCGCAAAAGAGCCTCGATCTCTGCCTGCGGCGAGATTCCTTTTTCCAGTAGATCCCGGACAAGCTGATGTAAGGAATTGAGGATGGGAAGATGGCGCGCCTCATCCAAGGAAACAGCTACATCGGATTCTGTATAACCGGTCTGCTGTAAAATCCACCGCAGTTTCCCCTGATGAGCTCCGCCAATGATTAATCGCATGCCGTTCGCATCCTTTCAAATCCATTTTTGTACAAGTACTACCGCTGCCAGCTCGACTAGCTCGCATAGTTGCAAAAACCATCCCGCCAAATCCCCCGGTTATTCCTCCGAATTCCTTGCGGGAAACATGGTAATAGAAGCCAAACATTCCCAGAGACGTTCCAAGGACCGCACCTCCCACAACGGGTTGAAGCAGAAGCATCAGCCCCCCGAACAGAAACAGGTATCCCATCAAAATCCATGCAGTCCGCTGTTTTGCCGCCGCATTGGAAAACATCGCCAACAATCCACTGGTTTTGGCACAAGGGAATTGTACAACGGAAAGGCCGCTCAATGCCCTGGACCATACAAAACCTAACGCCAACAGGCACAGGGTCGTTCTATCCGGTTTCCATTCCGTCCACAAACAAAAGGTGATAAGGAAAAAAGGCAACAGCCGATCACTGCAAAAGCGCCGCAATTGGAATCCTTCAAAATCTCCAATTTGCGTTCCATCGATTGACGGGACCCCAATGCATCCAAAGTATCACAAAATCCGTCCAAATGGATCCCCCCCGTCAGCAAGACGGGGAGAACGGTCATTCCGCCGGCAAAAAGGCCAGCCCCGATTCGCAGATAGCCAGCCAGCCAGCCCCATCCACAAAGCACTAGACCGATCACCAAGCCAACCAGAGGGAAGAAACACATCACATAACGCATATCCTCTTTTTTCCATTCGGTTCTTGGCATAGGAATGCGCGAATACATAGAAAAAGCAATCAGGCAAGAATGTATTAAACGCATGAAATGCCCCTCCCTTTCTGCACAATTGGAATTCCACAGACAACTTCGACTACACGATCCGCCCTGTTGGCTAACGCCTCATTTAGGCAGCCCAATTGCGCAAGGTAGCCCTGCGTGGAAGAATCATATTGGATTCCATCGGAAAAAATCGCATTCGAGACTACAATGACATCCGCCGCGGTCGTAAAAAGCCGGTCCATCCCCCGTAGGATAGAGGCCTCGGCATGTTCCCCTGCTCCCTCTGGGCAATAGCACTCATTTGCCAAAAGGTTTGAAAGACATTCCAACAGCACAGCCGCCCCCGTTGGAACAACCAGCTTTTCCAACGCTAGAGGGCATTCCACTGTAAAAAAGCCCTTGCCCCTGCGAAGGGCGCGATGCCGTTTCACTCGCGCCCGGCTTTCCGCGTCCTGCGCCAACATAGTTGCGACATAGAGGCGCGGAACTCCGGGGGACTGCATCGCCAGTTCCTCCGCATAGGCAGACTTTCCGCTCGCCGCTCCTCCGATAATCAAAGTAACCACCGAATCCCCCTCCTCAGTGCAGCGGCCGGTAGGGTTCTATGGAAATTTGTTCAAATGTCCGCATGCTGCCGTAAACCGCACAGGCCATATCCAGAAGTGGTAACGCCGCCACTGCGCCGGTTCCCTCCCCTAAGGTCATGTCCGCCGTCAAAAAGGGTTTCAGCTCCAACTCCTGAAGAATCCAATGGGCAGCCGGTTCCCCGGACACGTGACTGGCCACCATGTACTCCCTTGCCGCTGGACAGATGCGAGCAGCGAGTAAAGCCGCAGAGGCTGAAATAAAGCCATCGATCAGCACGGGCATTCGCACCGCGGCTGCCCCCAAAACGTTCCGGCCATCCCGGCTAGATCCAGCCCGCCTACCTTTTGCAAAACATCGAGGGCATCTATTGGGTCCGGTGAATTCCTCGCGATGGCGCGGCGAATGGCCTCTCGTTTGCGCTCCAAACCGGCTGATGAAAGGCCCGCGCCACGACCGGCAACCTTTTCCGGGGGCAAACCAAGCAGGACCGAGGCCACAGCACTGCTGGTGGTTGTGTTGCCGATTCCCATCTCCCCTGTCGCAAGGATTCGATAACCCTGTTGTTTCAAACTCTGCGCCAGCTCGATACCAACCTCCAAGGCCCGTACCGCTTCTTCCTTAGTCATTGCCGGACCTTTTGTCATATTCTTCGTTCCATAGGCAATTTTTCGCCGGATGATTCGTTCTCCTGAAACTTCCCTCGCAACACCAATATCCACGGGGAAAACCTCTGCATGAGCGACCCTCGCCATCTTACAAACACTGGTATCCCCTTTGGAGAGGTTTTCCGTCACAACTGCGGTCACCTCCTGCCCCGTCTGTGTGACCCTCTCCTCTACAACACCGTTGTCTGCACAGAATACAACCACTGCACGGCGGCTGAGATCCACCTCTACCGTACGGGTCATCCCTGCAATCCGTGCAATCGCCTCTTCCAGCAAGCCCAATCCGCGCAACGGTTTGGCAATACAATCCCACCGTTGCCAGGCACGTTCCTCCGTTGCCCGGTCTGCGGGATGGATTTGGCAAATGGTTTCTTCCAAGGTCATCCGTTTTATACCCCCTCAAATTGCGCGCACTTCTCCAGAAAATGCTGCGCCCAACGTGGATTCGATGCAAAATGGAAATGGGGGAACCCCGCAAACAGGGATTCCGATACATGGATACAAGGCCAGGTCTTTCCTGTGGAAGCCTTCTCCGCCAAGCAGCCATCCCCATTGTCCGTACTGGTCCAATAGTGGAATTCATGGACAGGAAGCTTCTCTCCGGCCCGACAAAGAAGATTATCCCTTTGCGCGGTCAACGTCGCATAACCGAACCGCTGTAACTTCTCGGTCCGTATCCCATCCGCCAAAATGGTCCCCACCATCCGGCGAGGGGTTCCATAGGAATCCTCCAAGGTCCGATGCAGGTAGAGAAAGCCCCCACATTCTGCAATACAGGGCATTCCCTTCTGTATGGAGGTATACAAATTTTCTCTTATCGAATGGTTCTTCTCCAGGTCCTCGCCATAGAGTTCTGGATAACCGCCGCCCAACAGGACACCGTTACACCCTACGGGGAGCGTGGAATCCACCAGTGGACTGAAATAACAAAGTTCTGCCCCCAGATGCTCCAACAAACGCAAGGAATCTGCATAATAAAAACAAAAGGCCCGATCACGCGCCACTGCAATGCGCGGACGGCAGAAATCCCCCCTATCAGGAGGCGTATAAGGCTCCTCTTGTAGCGGTTCGGCCCGTTCTGCAAGAGACTGAATACCATCCAAATCGATCGTACATTCCGCTTGGTCAGCCAAAAGGTCCAGCTTTGTCTGAAGTTGGAGTACTTCTTCTGCTGTTATCAAACCCAAATGGCGGCTTTCTAAGGAAACCGCCTCTAGTTTCGGCAAATACCCAAGGGATCGAATTCCAAATTCCTGTTCCACCCGTTCATGAAGCGCGGGATACTGGCTGGGAGATAAACGATTCCAAAGAACTCCGGCTATCCGGCTGTCTGAGCGATATGTAAGAAATCCCTTGATCTGGGCCAGCAACGATTGTGCTGCTCCACGCCCGTCCAACACCAAGACAGCCGGCGAGCGAGTTGCACAGGCCAAATCGTAACTTCCGGCCCGTTCCGTAAGACCAATTCCATCGTAGTATCCCATGACCCCTTCCATCAGGGCCAAATCCGCCCCCTGTGCGTCTTCCATCAATAGCCGGCGGACCGTTCTTTGTCCCAACAAAAAAAGGTCCAGATTGTAGGATGGTACCCCAAGGACCTCTCGATGAAACATCGGATCAATATAATCCGGGCCACATTTAAAAGCGGAAAGCTTCCTCCCACGCCGGTGCAGCGCACGCAAAATCGCGCAAGTCACCGTCGTTTTTCCCGCACCGCTGGATGGTGCAGCCAGCAGAACCCGCGGCAAAGAAACCGTCATGTCCCCGCCCCCTGTCCGCTGAGAATGTAAACTGGGTTTTGCCCCAACATCATATGAACCTTTCCTGCGCGCTTTGCTCGGGAAACCGCTATCTGCGAAATCATGACATCCACAAAACCGAGTGTGTTTAGGGCCTGTGTCGCCGCGGCAACCGTTTCCAACGTAATTGCATTGATTACTACCCGCACATATGGATTCTTTTGCAGGGCCAATTGTAGAATCTCCTCTACCATTCCGCCGCTGCCGCCAAGGAACACACTGTCCGGTGCAGGCAGATCTTGTAGCACCCCTGGCGCTGTGCCGCAGACAACCCGCATATTGGATAGGCCAAATTTTTCGCGATTCTGTTCGATTAACCGGCAAGCATCTTCGTCACGCTCCACCGCATAAACCGCCCCACAGGGCGCTTGCAACGCCATCTCCACGGATACCGACCCGGTTCCTGCCCCGACGTCCCAAGCGGTACTCCCCCGATTCAGCCCCAAGCGAGAAAGCGAAACACATCGTACTTCCGATTTTGTCATCGGCGTATTTCCCCGAATAAAACAATCATCGGGCAATCCGAAACCGCCCGGACACAATGGTGCAGGATTTTGAATCAAAAGTGCACTTAGAGGTGCAAACGACCGATTTGCAAATTCGAGGGCAGACCCGGTGGAGATCCGCTCATCGGGGTAAGATAAATACTCTCCCACCGAGACGGTTACATGCCCCAAGCCTTCTCTGCGGAGTTCTTTACATAGATCTTGAACGGAAACCACCCCGGTCAACGCAAAGACCTTTTCATGGATTCTTACTTCTCCCGGTAAGTTACACGCCTGTCCATGCGCGCTCACTAGACACGCATCATCCCAAGGGATATGCAACTTGGCGCAAAGATACGCCACTGTGCTGATACCACAGCACTCCCGCACTTCCACGCTCTGAAAAAGGCTGCGCAGTTTCTTGGCGCCGCTATAAAAGCCGACATCCCCGGAGAGTACCACGCCTACACATAGAAACTCCGGATGAGCCTCTACAAAAGCAGCTATTTTTTCCGGAACGGTTGCCGCCCACTTTTCACAGGTGAGATCTGGAAAGGCATCCAACATACGCTGCGCGCCAATCAGACAATCACAGCTTTTTAGAACGTTCCAGGCGCCGATGGTCAAGGTGTCCCGGTTTCCCATTCCGATGCCCACCAGCCAGATTGTCTTTGCCATGTCAGTCCCTCCCTAAGACAAATGAAATCTTACGCACAACTTTTTCCAAAGTTCCATATAAGAGTCGCCGGACACTTGTGGAGGGCGGCCAATCACCACTGTACGCACGCCCGCCTTCTGTGCTGCACGGAGCTTTTCCCAAAAACCGCCCGCTTTACCAGATTCCTTTGTCACCAAGATCTGAATCTGAAATTGGTGAAACAAAGCAAGGTTCAGTTCCTCGGAAAACGGTCCCTGCATGCAGATCAAATGCCCCGGCGCAAAACCGAGCGAATTTCCCTTGCAGATTGCCTCCTCTGTTGGAAGCATCCGCACAAACAGCCGGTCTTGATAATGCGGAACATTCACAAACGCAGAAAGCTCTTTTGACCCCGTAGTCAGTAAAACATTCCCCGGTAATTCCGCGAGCGCCTCGGCCGCCTCTTGTGCGGTTGCAACATAGAAGCAGTCCCCCTGCCATTTTGGTGTGGCTTCCTCCCGCAGTAGACGAAAATAATCCGTACCGGTCTCCTGGCAAGCGGCGAGGATGTTTTCTGTAGCCAAAACAGCATACGGGTGCGTTGCATCCACGACACAATCGACGGGATGCATACGTAAAAACGAAACCATCTCCTCTCGATCCATCCGGCCCTGGAGAACCGAGGCATGTGCATGGTTTAAAAGCAATTCTCCATACGCGGTTGCCACACTGACAAAAAGGGAAACGCCGCACGCAGAAAGATGTTCGGCCAGCTGTCTGCCCTCGCTCGTTCCTGCAAACAGCAAAATCTGCGCCATCGCTTTGCCTCCTTACTGGTGTATATATCCACGCGGCGTCACTAGACGTCCATTGATAACACGCGTCTGGGAGTTTCCAATAAATACTGTGGTGAACATATCCGCCTGATAATCCCGGAGTTCCTCCAACGTCATCACGGTCCAGGATTCCCCTTCGCGGCCAATCGAACGGACCACTCCCACGGGTGTCTCTGCCGGACGGAATTGCCGGACAATCGCACAGGCCCTGCAGAGATGGTCTGCACGCTTTTTACTGGAAGGATTATATAGGCAGAGCACAAAGTCCGCTTCCGCTGCACAGGCCAATCGCTTTTCGATCAAAGCCCAAGGGGTTAAAAGATCGCTCAGACTCACGACCGCAAAGTCGTGGGAAAGAGGGGCGCCCAGAAGCGCTGCCCCACTGCATGCAGCGGTCACGCCCGGCACTACCTCGATGTCCAGCTGAGGAAACCTCTGTGCAGCCTCGAGCGCAGGGCTGGCCATCCCATAAACGCCCGCATCTCCGCTACAAATTAGAGCAACCGTCCGGCCTTCAAGCGCATATTTTACCGCCATCTCGCAGCGCTCCACTTCCCCACGCATTGAAGTGGTTAAGAACGTTTTATCCGGAAAAAAGGGCCGAACCAAATCGACATAAGCCGTATATCCCACAATCACCTCACTGCAATCCAAGGCCGTTTGCGCCCGCTGCGTCATCTGCGCCGCTTCCCCCGGTCCGATTCCAACAATATAGAGCTTCATATCTGTCCCCTCTTTCTGTGTCCTCTCTATTTCTTCAAAACCGAACGACCAGTGGGGCCGCTGCCACCGCGACTGTTACCCCGGAGAATGCAGTCTTTCGCACCAGCAGAGTTCCTCCGCTGGCCAGCACGGCTGCTCGTTCGCATACATTGCCGACGCCGACTGTATTCTGTACGAACGCCGAGCTTGTGAAGGCTCCTTTTACCTGCAAAAGTTGTTCTGCCGTAAAGAAACGGCTGAAAAGTCTATTTACTTTACAGTACTCAAAAATCCCGATTTCATCCCCTTTTTTGTCGATCGAAGCAACATTTCGTACACTTTCCATATAAAGGGATTCACCTTGCATAGAATAACGGACCGCCTTTTCAATGGTCTCTCTCGAAGTCCCTCTTTTACATCCAATTCCCAGGGTAAGGATTCGCGGTAGCAGCCAACAGGTCTGTTCAAAATTTGCTTCATAGGAGAGTGCGATACGAATTCCCACAGCTCCTTTGCTCTTTTTTACCACTCCTGCGGGCAATTCTCCTTCTATGGGAAAATCGCAATATAACCCGACTGGATCTCTATTGAGAAGTGCCGCTGAAACAGCTTTCGCCGCTTCCGGGCGCATTACGCAAAAATCCTGCTTGGCCGCCCATGTATCCACCGCAAATACACCATTCCGGTCAGTCGCGGTTGTTACCACAGCTTGCGCTCCGACGGCAAAAGCAATTTTTTCTGCCAGGGAATTGGCTCCTCCTATATGGCCGGATACCAACGGCACAGCAAACCGGTTGCAATCATCGATCGCAACAACTGCCGGATCGTGAAACTTGCTCTTTAAATAGGGAGCGATACTTCGGACCGCTATACCACAGGCCCCAATAAAGATGAGCGCATCCGCTTTTTCAAAAGCGGATGCGGTCCACTCGGCAAGGGAATCCAACGGATCGACATCTTTCTTCACATATTTTAAAGGTGCACTGAGACGGCATAAATTTCCTTCTTGCTGCAAAAAGGAAATCAAGCGGAGCCCCAATTGAACGCCATTGGAAGTAAAAGCCACACATTCAATCCGCATTGGAAGGACCCTTCTTTTGGGCAGTACGGTATCCGTGGGAAAAATCCGGTGCGTACAGCTTTGAGCGTTCATAAGCCTTTCCGAGGAAGTTGCCAATTAGAATCAAAGCTGTCTTTGTGATTCCATTTTTTGCAGCCATCTCCGGAAGTATCCCCACTGTCCCGTGAACCACCTTCTCATCCGGCCATGTTGCTTTATAGACAATTGCGGCAGGGGTTTCCTCAGAATATCCACCTTCCAAAAGCTGAGTGCGCAGGGCTTCCAGATAGGAGGTGCTGAGAAATACAACCATTGTCGCTCCATGTGAAGCAAAGCTGGAGATGGACTCCTTCTCCGGAACCGGAGTTCTCCCCGCCATGCGTGTAATCACAACGGACTGCGATACCCCAGGAAGCGTATACTCTGCCTGCAAAGCTGCTGCTGCACCACAAAATGAGCTAACCCCCGGCACTACTTCATAGGACACCCCAGCGGAATCCAAAGCATCCATCTGTTCCCGTATAGCACCGTACAAACAAGGATCACCGGTATGCAGCCGTACGACGTTTTTTCCTGCGCGCTCTGCAGTGATGAGCACCTGCAATACCTCTTCCAAGGTCATACGAGCACTGTCATAAATCTCACAGTCCGGCTTTGTGTAGGTCGTGAGAATATCCGGATTGACCAGAGAACCAGCATAAACGACGGTATCCGCTTCTCCCAAAAGGCGGGCGCCGCGCACAGTAATCAAATCCACCGCACCGGACCCTGCCCCTACGATATGAATCATTCGACCCTCTTCTCTCCTTTCAAACGTCCCAACAGTATGGACGCATCGGTAGTCCGTCCTAACAGACCATATACATTGGAAAATAACACCGCCCCAACCATCAGCTTTCGATGGACCCGGGCATTCATGTGAAATTGAATTTTCTCCATCAAACCGTCCATGACAGACTGTAACAGGGAGGCATCCTTTAATAAATCAAATGCCTCATCCGTTGTGACACACTCCATCAGACGGTTCGCCAAATTGCGGGAAGCGCCGCAAAGGGCCGCATGTGCGGTCAGGATCTCCATCCGGGCATCTGCATAGCGTGAGTGGGTATTCATCACGCCTCCAGCCAATTTAACCAGTTTTCCCGCATGTCCAACCAACAAAAGGCCTTCAAATTGGAATTCCACGGCCATATCCAACAGCTCTCCGATATAATTGCTACAGATCACCGTACGGCAGGAAAGCTGCATGCGCTCTCGGAGAAACGTTTCTCCATAATTTCCCGGAACAGCTACAACGACCTGTACCCCGGAAGCACGAAGCTGGCACAACTCTGTGCGGATTGTTTCGATCAAAGCGCGCTCGCTCATCGGTTCCACAATCCCTGTGGTCCCCAATATAGAGATTCCTCCCACAATTCCCAATCTTGGATTAAACGTCCTCTCTGCAATGGGTTTACCCTCTGGAACCGACAGGATCACATGCCAGCCGCCACTATAGCCATATGCCATACTGACTTCCTGTAAGCTACTGGCGATCATGTTGCGCGGTCCAGGATTGATGGCAGCCTCTCCAACGGCACAGGCAAGGCCCGGCCGCGTCACACGGCCAATACCTTCCCCACCTTCAATAACAATCCCCTCTGCTAACTGGGAAACCTCTGCAAACACCAAAATGCCGTCGGTCACATCGGGATCGTCGCCGCTGTCTTTTTGAACTGCACAGGAGACGGATGCCTCCGAACGCTGTGTACGGCATATGGGCAATAAGAGCCGAATCCCTTTTGGCGTACAGAGTTCCACTTCGTTTACCCATTTGTTTGTAAGAAGCATTTGTGCGGCAGCCTTTGCCGCTGCCGCTGCGCAACTGCCCGTGGTATACCCACACCGCAAGCGTTTTTTGATCCTGGTAAACGTATTCTTCCAGCTTCATAAAAGCCTCCCGCGATATAAAAAACGCCATTCAGTAACTCGCATTACCGAATGGCGTGAATGGCGGAATAACAGGCCCAGAAGAAGCTTCTGCGCCCGCCTCGGGTTCCTTCAGCCACGCGCGCTCCAGTACCGTGGAGTCGCATGAAGGACGATAGGCAGGTATTCTGGCTCATACGTCTGCGCAACACTCCCCCTTCCCAGTTTCCCAGTGGTATTTTGGAATGTGCTCGGTATTCACAGCAACGGACTTGCGCGGGAATCACACCCGCTTCCCTTTTTCAGCCCCCTTTACGCAAAGGAGCACCTATATCCTGTGCTTTATTTTAAACAGATTTCTGTAGTTTGTCAACCGGCCGGTCTACATGCACATCCATCTGCGGAAATGGAATATGAATACCGGCACGGTCAAAAGCAAGCTTAACTTCCTCCTGCATCTGATAATACAGTGGCCAGTAATCATCGGTCTTGCACCATACGCGCACCAGCATCTGAATACAGCTATCTTTATGTTCTTCTACAGCGACCAATGGTTCCGGCGTCTTTTCTACCAGCGGATTTTTTTCGACCAGTTCTCCCAGGACCGCCTTTACTTTTGCAAGGTCATCGTTATAACTAATCGAGTAGTGCAAATCCAGGCGGCGCGTTTTCATCGCCGTATAATTTGTAATGGTACTGACCGTAACTTTGGAATTTGGAATGACAATTTCTTTATTATCAAAGGTCCGAAGGGTGGTAAACATGATTTCAATCCGTTCCACAACGCCCTCTACATTGTCCAGTAGTAAATAATCTCCAACCGTAAAAGGCTTTGTAAAAATGATCTGCGCACCGCTGGCAACGTTCGCCATATTTTCTTTAAGTGCAAGTCCTACGGTCACACCTGCCGCACCGATGGCAGCTATGATGGACCCAACTTCCACTCCCAGTTGCGCCAAGGCGGTGATACTGATGATGATTTTTATCGCCGCATTTGCCAAAGAACAAATAAACGTGATAATACCAACCTCTGTTCGAACACGCAGCATTGCGCGCTTCATCAGGCGGATGATCACATTGCTCAGCCACCATCCAACTACAAAGATCAATATCGCGCCAACGACATTTGGCAATATTCCTTCGAGCCAAACAAGGAATTTTTCCCATAATAATTCAAACGAAAGTTCCACTGTGCACCTCCAAGATAGCATTCCATCCATTGTTTACTAATATAACGAAAAATCAGGATCGATACAAGGCATTGCGGAAAAATTGTTACGGAAATTTGTATGTTCTGTATATATTTTTCAAATATATTGCGTTTTTTATAAATAAATGGTATAGTATAGATAAATCCACAGCAATTCGTATTTGTAACACATCCAAACAACGCAAATGAACAGCCTGCATTGGCCGGCTTTCGGATGGCTGCGGCTTGAAATTGATTCCAGCAATGGAGAATGGAGGCAATTATGGAAAGCAGAGCGATTAAAATCAAATCCCCCAAAAATAGTAAGATCTCGATTAAAGTAATCCCAGGGCATTTTGCCACAAATCACTCGCACATCAACTATTATATCGATATGACCAGCATTAAACACCGCCACGCAATGGCCTATGAGGCTGCAGCAACTATGGCGATGAAATATGAGAATAATACCATGATCGATACCATTGTCTGTATGGATGGTTGCGAGGTCATCGCCGCTTTCCTGGCACATTACCTCTCTAAATCCGGCATTATGTCCATGAATGACAAAAGCGACATCAGCATCATCACTCCGGAGTTCAATACCAACGGACAGATGATCTTCCGCGACAATATTCAGCAGATGATCTGGCAGAAGAACATCCTGCTTTTGGTGGCATCGGCAACTACCGGCAAAACCATCAATCGCTCTTTGGAGTGTATCAAATATTACGGGGGCAATGTCGTTGGCATTTCCGCTATCTTCAGCGCGATCACCGAGATGGGTGGCGTACACATTGACACGATTTTTACGCCTGAGGATGTGCCGAACTATCAGACATACTCGTTTAAAGATTGCCCGGACTGTCAACAAAAGCGCAAGATCGACGCCATTGTCAACAGCTATGGTTATTCCAAGATTTAACGGATTCAATGGGTCGATGTTCATGGGAATGAATTCAATATGTAAGAAAACCCGCTGGCATGCCAGCGGGTTTTTATTCGTTAAGCTCCCCGGCAGCGCGGGTGGGAAGCGCCACATAAAAAGCTTTCGTATCAAGAGAAGCAAACTGCTAACAACAATCTTTCGATGATCGGAGGTTCCGTTAAAACGATGATTGCCTGTTTACAACTGTGATGCAATCGAAATCGAGTTCTGTGCGTCTTGCGATGCGGTAGTAGGCCCCTATAGGGCTTCTTCAGCCTCTGAGACTAACCGGCGGGGGTTGACTGATAAGAACGAATCACCTCTACTGCATCTTCAATGTATCGGGATAATGCCTTTTCAACGACTCCTGCCACATGCACCCGACATTGTTCCACAGGAATCAGCACCTTCTGCGCTGGGCTAGCTGAAACCGCCGCCGCCATTGCCGGGGTGATCTCTCCCCACATCGCATTCGCTACCAGAATGCCAATGGGTCCCGCAACCACATCGGCTGTACGTACATTGTACTGCACCGCATTTTCCCCTGTAGCGCCGACATTCGCCCCCGCCTTAAGCATAGCAGAGGTTGCAATAGAGTTCGCACCAACTGCAACAATCTGTGTCTCCGGCAACTCTGCACGAAGGCGCTCTACCAGGTTCTTCCCGATTCCACCGCCCTGTCCATCAATCACAACAATCTGCATAACCTTCCTCTTCTCTGTGATTATTTATGATAGAGCTTTTTGGTTTGATATTTTGGCTCACAGGTCAGATTTACACCGAGTTTCCGGAATGTTGTCTCATCGACCTGGGAAAGGATGACCGACGAATGCGCCTCGCATCCACGCAGCTTCGGCAACTGACGGAGAGCCAACTCTGCGGCCGGATTCGTAGCCGCACAGATGGAAAGCGCAACTAAGATTTCATCCGTATGAAGGCGAGGGTTTTGGTTACCCAAATGTCTCGTTTTTAAATTCTGGATAGGCTCAATCACAATGGGAGAAATTAGCGGCATCGCGTGGCTGAGCCCCCCTAGGTGTTTAAGCGCATTCAACAAAACCGCGGCAGAAGCGCCCAACAGGGAGGAGGTCTTTCCCGTGATAATCTCCCCATTCTCCAGTTCGATTGCCGCAGCAGGCATGCCGGTTTGTTCCGCACGCTCCAACGCAGGGCGCACTACCCGACGATCCTCCACAGTGACCCCCGCCTGATTCATTACAAGTTCCAGTTTGTAAACCACATCCTCAGAGAGACGGCCTTGCCTCTGATCGCACATAGCGTGATAGTAACGGCGGATGATCTCCTGCTTGGATGCTTCCCGACAAACTTCATCGTCAAAGATACAATTCCCAACCATATTGACGCCCATATCCGTCGGCGACTTGTAAGGGCTGCTCCCGGCAATCTTTTCTAAGATCGCATTTAAAACCGGAAACACTTCCACATCGCGGTTATAATTGACCGTTGTCTGACCGTATGCCTCCAAATGGAATGGATCGATCATGTTGACATCATTGAGATCTGCTGTTGCCGCCTCGTACGCCAAATTCACCGGATGTTTCAGCGGAAGATTCCAAATGGGAAATGTCTCGAACTTTGCATATCCAGCTTTGATTCCATGTTTATATTCATGGTAAAGCTGAGAAAGGCAGGTGGCCATTTTACCGCTGCCCGGCCCCGGCGCAGTCACAACCACCAGCGGACGCGTGGTTTCCACATACTCATTTTTTCCAAAGCCTTCATCGCTGACTATGTAAGCGATATTTGAAGGATACCCTTCAATCGGATAATGCAAATACACCTTTACTCCCAGCTTTTCCAGGTGGTTTTTAAATGCATCTGCCACAGCCTGCCCCGCGTATTGCGCGATCACCACGCTGCCCACATACAAGCCAATATCCCGAAATGCATCGATGAGGCGCAGTACATCTGCATCATAAGTGATTCCGATGTCTCCACGCATTTTGCTTTTTTCAATATCTGCTGCATTGATGACAATAATGATTTCCACCTGATCGGAAAGATGTAAAAGCATTTTCATCTTACTGTCCGGCTGAAAACCAGGAAGTACACGCGAAGCGTGAAAGTCATCAAACAATTTCCCTCCCATTTCCAGGTACAGCTTGTTATCAAACATAGAAATGCGCTCCGAAATGTGCTGCGATTGTGTCTGCAAATACTTGTCGTTGTCAAACCCTACTGCTTTCATGTTCTACCTCTTTCATCATTTCCCTTTAAAACCACAATAACAGTAATATTATAGTAAAAGCAGGGAGAGATTGCAACTTTCTGTAGGAAGATTCTCAAATTTTAACTCTGCCAGAATGTGGTTACAACCTGTTCCAATTCTTTTACCGATCGGACCGTACGGGCATGTTGCCAGTGCAGTGGGAACAGTTCGCGGTAGGATGCAGTTGAAAAACGGCTGTCGATCAGCAGAACTATCCCGCGGTCCTGTTCACTGCGGATGACACGGCCGGCTGCCTGTAGGACTTTATTCATCCCCGGATATTGATAGGCAAAGGGAAATCCTGCACCATTTATCCGGTCATAGTAAGTGCGCAAGATTTCTTGCTCTGCGTTTACTTGGGGCAACCCCACCCCGACAATTGCCGTACCAATCAACCGCTCTCCGCGCAGGTCTATTCCTTCCGCATAAATTCCGCCCAATACACAGAACCCCAGCAAAGTTTGCGGGCGGGCCACATCAAACTGCTCCAAGAATTCTCCCCTTGCCTCCTCAGTCATTCCAGAAGTCTGGAGCAAGGTGTCTACCTGCGGATAAAGCTCCCGAAAAACGCGGTAAACCTCATTCATATAGGAATAGGAGGGAAAATAGGCCAAATAATTTCCCCTTTTCCCCTGCAACAGGGCTTTTAATAATTCTGCTACAGGTCGTAGACTTCGCTCCCGATCCCGGTACTTGGTACTGACCCAATCGGCAACAAAAAGGCCCAGATTGGTGGAATCAAAAGGTGAGGGTAGCGCATACTTTTTTGTCGCCTCGTTGCCGCCCAAGATGGCAGTAAAATAGTCCAAAGGGGAAAGCGTCGCAGAGAACAGGATGGACGAACGCCCACGTTGCATCGCTTTGTCCAGCAAAAGGGATGGATCTAAGCAGAGAAGTTTGACAACCACTTCTCGCCGGTTTACAGTCACATAGGTGACAAAATGGTCATCATAGAGATCTGCAATCCGTAGAAAAAACCGTATATCAAAATAAAGTTGCAAAAGTTGCGGGTCTATCCGGACCGAACGGTGTTCCTCCGCCCACTCCTCCCAACAACCAACAAATCCATTTAGGGCATGCAAAAGCTCCTGAGGCAATTCCGTCTGCGTATAAGTTGATTGTTCTCCACAAGTCTTTCTTAAAGTGAGTATCTCTGCATTTACCAAACTGAGTGCTCGGTACAGCCTGCGCTGTTCTTTACCGATCGTCTTTCTTCCTTGTAAAACTGCCGTTTTATACAGAGTTGCAGAATACATTGCACGTGCACGGTCCACCAGGTTATGTGCTTCATCCACTAAAAAAACGTATTCCCCCGGGGATTCTCCAAAGAAACGTTTTAGATATACCACCGGATCAAACAGATAGTTGTAATCGCCGACAATCGCGTCGCACCAAAGAGCCGCATCCAAGGAGAGCTCAAAGGGACAGACGCAGTATTTTTTGCGCAGTCCTCTACTGCTTGTCTGGACACCGCTTCGACATCATGGACCAATTCGTACAATGCTTGTTTGATGCGATCATAGTATCCAGCCGCGTAGGGGCATGCGTCCGGATTGCAATTTCGCTCTTCCAAAAAGCAAATGGAATCCTTTGCCGTCAAGGTGATGGTTTTGAGATGCAGGCCCTTTTCACGCATTTGGCAGAACGCATCTTCGGCCGCTTTCCGAGTGACAGTCTTCGCTGTCAGATAAAAGATACGCTCGGCTTTTCCCTCCCCCATCGCTTTCACCGCTGGAAATAATGTTGAAATCGTTTTGCCAATCCCTGTGGGAGCTTGACAAAAAAGCCGTCCCTTTGCCACAATGGTGCGATAAACCGCAGCCGCCAGCTTTCGTTGGCCAGAGCGGTATTCAGCAAAAGGGAACGGCATTGCACGAATGGTTGCATCGCGCATCCGTCCCCAATCCCTCTGAATCACCGCCCATTTCTCGTATTGATCCAACAAATGTAGGTAAAACGTTTCCAACTCTTCAGCGGTATATAACCGCCGGAACCGGCGAATTTCTTCTGTATCCACCTGAAAGTAGGTAAGTTGAACCGAAATTTGTGTTATCCCTTGCTGCTTGCAATAAAAATGAGCATAGCACATGGCTTGGCCCCAATGGGCATGGTTAAAGTCCTCGGTGAGCATGGAGAACGGCGCCGCCGTTGTTTTAATCTCATCTATGGTCATCCCTCCAGCACTTGTAATAACCCCATCCGCACGTCCTTCCACCCGGTAAAGAAAGCCATTGCGTTCCGTCTGCTGGGACAAAAAGACCTCTGCCTGATAGGACTCTCCACCCTCTTTTTGCAAGCGGCGATGGATGCGCGCCCCTTCGCTGGCGCGGTCAACTCCACCAAAGCGGTTATCCAGGCTTCCGCTCTGCAACAAAAACTCCGCCAATTTCTTGACCGATATGCGGATTTCATAGGGCATTGTTTCTTCCCTCCTTCCTCCCGCGCAACAAGGATACCCCCGTTTTTTAGAAACTCAAATATTTTTCCAGACAGAAAGAGGACGCCCCTTTCCTATGAATCGAAAAAATTCGTAGTTTTGGGACACCCTCTCCAGAATTTAACAAGAATGCGCTCTTTATAGCAAGCGCGTATCGTTAATCATCAGTTCAAACTGTAGATCCAAGAATTGTGCCGCTTTTCGGCAGAGCACCATACGTGTCAGGAAAATTTCGAAGTACTCCATCACGGGGCAGATGGTTGTATCAATGACAATATTCAATACCACCGTACGATTTTCCAGATGGATTTCAAGTTCAGATCTCTCTACCGCATAATTGACGCGGTCATGTATGTCCGCAGCTACGGTCTCTTTGTCACGTACACGCGAACGCCGTACATCGCTTTTATCTGAGAGAATCAGCGCTGCCGCAATAGGATTCACCGCGGAGGCCGTCCCCTCATCGTGATTGCCGATTGCAGCCACTACCAAGGCGATCTCCGCTGGATGCATCTGCATTTTGTTTAAAATAGTAAACGCCATCAAGGCGCCGCTCTGTGCGTGATCGGAACGATTGACCACATTGCCGATGTCGTGCATATAACCGGCAATCGCCGCCAATTCACAGGTTCGGTCATCGTAACCAAGGCTTTGCAAGATTTGCCTCGCTACATCGGAACTGCGCTTTGCATGGGCCAAACCATGCTCTGTAAAGCCAATGACGCCGAGATTCTGGTTTCCATTTTGGATATAAGCGTTGACTTCTTCACTTTTCCAAATTTCTTCAAAGGTTACTATCCGATAGGGTTCCATCAAAAGCCTCCCTTTGGCCTTCAGTCATCCACCGCCATGTGGTACATTGCTTCTAAACAGATCTGTGCATGCAACATAAACCGGTCGATGTCAATGTTTTCATTCGTATTGTGGAGCCGGCGGTCCGGCTCATCCGGGAAAAAGGGGCCGAAGGCGACGCCTTTCCCTCCAAGTTCGCGTGCATAGGTCCCGCCGCCTGTGGAATAAAGCGGTGCAGGTTCGCCCATAAATGCTTTATATGCATTTTGTAAAAGTGCAATAAACGGACGGTCCTCCGGAAGAAACAGCGGTTTCATATGCCCGCCTTCTTCTGAGAACACATCCTCAGCGCGTGCCGTTTTTTGAATGGTCTCAATCAGAGCAGCGCCATCCGTTGTCACGGGATAACGAATATCGATTGCAGCCGTACACAAAGACGCATCCGCATGCACAAGCCCTAGATTCAGCGTCAAGGGACCGGATTCTGCATCCTGCTGTTGAATCCCCATGGACGAGCCATCCAATTCGACCCCAATATGTTTCTGTAAGAAGGCCGGAAGAGTGCCCAATTGTTCCTGCGTAAACACTTCAAAGAGCAATGCCAGCAAATGGGTAGCGGCATTAAACCCTTCTTGTGGCTGCATCGCATGAGAAGCAGTCCCTGCCGAAGTAATACGCGCCCCTTCATCCGTCTCTTCCATTGTAAAACGTCCCTCTACAATCCCGATTGCAGCGCGCAAACGTTCCCGGTCGTCCCGTGTACACGCTACTTCCGCACATGCACCGGCCGGTACCGCATTGACCACCGTTCCGGCAGTAAAACTCTTTAACACCGTCGAGTCGTTCGGTGCAGAAAAATTCATGCGCAAAATGCCCTTTTCCCGGTTACAAACTCCATATTCTGAATCCGGCGTAAATCCCATCACCGGCATAGGTTCCTTCTCAAAATAGCGCTCCAGATCGTCGCTCCCGGTCTCCTCGCCGGCGCCAAAGATCGTACGGATACGGCGCTTTGTCACTACCTGTTCATCCTGTAAAACCTTCAAGCAGTACAGGGATACTACAGCAGCCCCTTTATCATCCGCCACACCGCGGCCAAAGTACTGATTGCCGATCTTAGTCATTGTAAAGGGATCGGTATCCCATCCATCGCCCGCCGGAACTACATCCACATGGGAGAGTACTGCCGCGATCTCCTCGCCCTCTCCGTACTCTGCGTGGCCAGCATAGTTTCCGACATTCCGAGTCGGAAATCCCAATTTCTCCGCAATCTCTAAAATGCACTGAAGTGCCTGCGCCGGCGCAGTTCCAAAAGGCTTTCCAGGTTCCGCTTCCCCACGCACGGAAGGAACCGCAATCAAACGGGCCAAATCAGCAAAAATCTCATCTTGATATTTTAAAATCTTATTTCCAAAATGCAAATTACTCGCTCCTTTCATTCCATTTGCATCCATTATACCATAAAGCATTCCCAAAATCAGGAGAAAATGGATTTTCTATCCCGCATTTCTTTAAAAATCTTGTTAAAGAGGCCGATCTTTGCGAAGAAACTTGGAATCCTATATTGCTGAACAGACAAATATTTGGTATAATTAACTATAAATTACCGATAAGTTTTTCATATTACCATAGCAAGACGCCGGAAACTTCTATGCATACCACGGCGTCATTCCTGTTCAATCCTTCTCCATCGGAATGGCATATTCCTATGTTTGAAACTATGAGTAGGTGGTGTACAAATGAACAAAAAGAAGGGCGGAAAAATTGCCGCTGTGATCGACATTGGTTCCAATCTGTTGAAAATGCGGATTTGCCAGCTCCGAAAAGGAGAGATCATCAGCCTTGACCGCCTGCAGTATCCCCTCTGTCTGGGCCATGAAGTCTTTACCGGAGGAAAAATCAGTTTTGAAAGCTTGCGTGAGCTTTCCAGTATTTTGCAGGGATACAGCGAAATCATGGCAGAATACGGTACAGATCAATATAAAGTGGTCGCTACTACAGCCCTGCGAGAGGCAAAAACAGTGCCTACGTTTTGGATCAACTGAAGATTCAAAACGATATGACGGTTGAGATTTTAGAGGATGGTCAGGAAAAGACACTGATCTATTCGGAAATTCTCGCCAGCCTGCGAACGATGGCTCCGCAAAAGATTGGCAATGCGCTGATCTCTTACATCGGTGCGGGCACCATTGGGCTGTCCGTCTTCGACGGCCAGAACATGGTCTTTTCGCAGAACGTCCCTATGGGGGCGTTAAAGCTTCACGACATGCTCGGAAGCATCCAGGAGGAAACCGACTCATTTTACGTCGTAGTTGAAGAATATCTGGATTCTATCATCGGACGCATCCGCCTCCCCCAACCGGAGGGGGGGTTCGAAAGCTTGGTGCTCACCGGCAATGAGATCGAATTGATCGCCAAAATCTGCGGAATTGAACCCGAAAATGGCCGGTATATCATCAAAGCAAAACAGATCAAAAACCTGTTCAAGGAGGTCCGTTCCCTTTCCAAGGAGAAAATCAGCGACCGGTTCGGCATTGAGGAAGAGGTTGCCGAGCTGCTCTATTCGGCGTTGGCTATCTATGTCCGGTTGATGCAGTTTGTCAAAGCGGATTATATCATTGCACCAAAGGTAGACCTCTGGTTTGCCCTCATGAAACAAATGCTGATTCCCAAGAGTGCAAATGAATACGCAGAGCATGTGCGCATCAACGCCCTCTCCTGTGCCAGGGCGATGGCCCGCATTTACAATGTCAACGAACGTCACACAGAGAACATCTGTAAATTTGCATGTAAGATTTTTGACAAGATGAAAGGAACGCACGGTCTGGACCGGCGCAAGAGGTTGCTTTTAGAGCTCGCCGCCATTATGCACGACTGCGGTCACTATGTCAACGCGAAGGAACATCTTTCCAGCTCTTTTGACCTCTTAAAGAATATCGATCTCTATGGAATGACCGCCGAAGAAATGCGCATCATCGCATATATCGCACGGTACAACGAATACGATGTACCCAATTATGACGGACTCGAGTTCATTCGGCTTCGGGAATCTACGAGGCTGGTCATTTCCAAGTTGGTGGCGATTTTCCGCTTGGCAAATGCATTGGACAAATCGCAGAAACAAAAACTCGACGATATTAAAGTGCGCCTGGATAAGGACCGCCTGTTGATTACAGGAGAAAGCAACGAAAACCTCTATCTTGAAAAATGGGCATTTGAGCAGACGGCCCCCTTCTTCAAGGAAGTGTTCGGTATCAAGCCGGAATTGACCATCAAGTCCACGATGATCTGAGCGATCTTCCCCTGGTTACGCAGGGGTGAATACTATAAAAAAGGCTGCGTGGTTTTATGAACGAAAAAAATGAAAAAATGGATAAGCAGCGGCTTCCCTTTATCAATCGGGAATTGAGCTGGATGGATTTCAATGCCCGTGTCCTGGAAGAGGCCTTTGAAAAGGAAAATCCAGTTATGGAGCGAATCCGCTTTCTCTCGATCACTGCTTCCAATCTGGACGAATTTTTCATGGTGCGTGTGGCCGGTGTGAAAGAGCAGGTGGAATCCGGCTATAACAAGCCCGATTTTTCCGGGCTGACGCCTGCAAAACTGTTGCCACAACTGAATACAAAAATCTATGGTTTCTCCGAGCGGCAGTATTCCTGCCTGCATCGGTCCATTGTCCCTGCACTCAAGAAGAATGGCATCCTCTTCGTAACGCCGGACGAGATGAACGAAAAACAGACCGCCTTCATCTCCGATTATTTTGACAAAGTCCTATTTCCTGTGCTTACGCCACTGGCTGTGGACCGCAGCCGTCCCTTTCCCTTCCTGGCAAATAAAAGCCTGAATTTGGCAGTCCGCTTAAAAAAGCAAAAAATCGGAGGAATCCTATTTTGCAGTGGTGCAGGTTCCAAGCATCCTCTCTCGCTTCTTGGAAATCCCCTGCGCGGAAGGGCGCATGTTCGTTCTTCTCGAAGATGTGATTACCTATAAGCTGGAATCGTTGTTTGAACTCAACGAAATCCAAGCAAGCTGTCCTTTCCGCATCACCCGTAACTCCGATTTGGAGATCGACGAGGAGGCGGAAGATCTTCTCAGCGAAATCAAAAAGTCGATCAAGCGGCGTAAGCGCGGCAAGCCTGTGCGCCTGGAGCTGCTCCAGCGCTGTGACAAGGAAACCAAAGAATTCTTAATCGAAATGTTGGAAATCCAAAAGAGTGAAATCTACGAAGTCCCCGGTCCGTTGGATTTGACCTTCCTTTCAAAATTTGCAAACCTTCCGGGATGCGAGCAGCTTTGCTTCAAACCGATTAAACCGGTCTATCCGCCGGCAGCATTCTGGGGTTATGACGACATGTTTGAGGCCATTCGTGACAAGGACCGCATGGTGCATCATCCCTATGAAAGCTTTGAATGTGTAGTGGATTTTGTCCGGCAGGCGGCCGAAGACGAAAATGTGTTGGCAATCAAACAGACGCTTTACCGCGTAAGCGGACACTCTCCGATTGTTGCCGCATTGATCCGGGCCGCAGAAAATGGCAAACAGGTCACCGTCCTGGTTGAGCTCAAAGCGCGTTTTGACGAGGAGAACAACATTCTTTGGGCGAAAAAATTGGAAGAAGCCGGTTGCCATGTCATCTACGGTTTGGCAGGTTTAAAGACACACTGCAAAATTCTTCTGGTGGTACGCCGAGACGAAGATGGAATCCGGCGGTATCTCCACATGGCTACCGGAAACTATAATGATTCAACCGCTAAAATCTACACGGACATCGGCGTTTTCACTTGCAAAGAACCATTCGGGCGGGATGCCTCTTCCCTGTTTAATGTGTTGACCGGGTATTCCCTTCCGCCGGAATACAACAAATTTGCAGTTGCTCCCCACGGTTTGCGGGAATTCTTCGTGCGGATGATTCAAAAAGAGATCGACAACTCTTTGGCCGGCCTTCCCTGTGGGATTACCGCCAAGGTCAACTCCCTGGTGGACCCGGAAATGATTGAATTGCTCTATCAGGCTTCCCAGGCCAATGTTCCGATTCGTCTAATTGTGCGCGGGATTTGTTGCTTGGTGCCAGGGCTTCCGGGCATCAGCGAAAACATTACAGTGATTAGCATCGTGGGGCAGCTCTTAGAGCACAGCCGTATTTTTAAATTCGAAAATGCCGGGAATCCTAAAATTTATATGGGCAGCGCCGACTGGATGCCCCGCAATTTAGACCGTCGTGTCGAGCTAGTGTTCCCCATTGAGGATGAGGATTTAAAAGAACGTGCTTTTGACATTTTGGAGACCATGTGGAACGACAACCTCAACGCGCGGATGCTTCGTTCCGATACCACCTACGAACATATTGATCGACGTGGAAAGACGTCCCACAATTGTCAAGTAGAATTCTCTGCCATGGCACAAAAGGCTGTGAAGGCCTTGCAGGTGCCGGATGCTTCCAAGCCGTATAAGCCCATTCGCAGTACGGCAGAATAAGATAGCCTTTTCCCTTGAACGGGAGACAAAATGCATCCCTCTTTCTGTGGAGGGTATGGAAAAATCTTTGTACTCTGCTATTCCTCTTGGGATTTGCAATGTCAGCAAGACATTTTTCCTTCGGAATTTCGGCGTAATAAAAAATGATGTAAAAAAGGATGTGGCTTTCATGAAAAGAATTGGTATTTTGACGAGCGGCGGAGACTGTCAGGGCCTCAACGCCTCCATCCGCGGCGTTGCAAAAGCGCTGTATGAAGAGTTTGGCGATAATGTGGAAATCTATGGCATTAACGACGGTTACCGCGGCTTGATCGAAGGCAATTACAAGCGCATGAAACCGGAGAATTTCTCCGGCATCCTGACGCTCGGCGGCACAATTTTAGGCACTTCCCGCCAGCCATTTAAGCTGATGCGCGTCATTGACGAGAACAGCGGCGATAAGGTCAAAAATATGAAAGACAACTATAAAAAATGAAGTTGGATTGTTTGGTCATTTTGGGTGGCAACGGCACGCATAAGACTGCCAATCTGCTCAGCGAAGAGGGTCTGAATGTTGTGACGCTTCCAAAAACCATCGACAACGATGTCTGGGGAACCGACATGACCTTTGGCTTTTACAGCGCCATGAATATTGCCGCAAACGTATTGGACTGCATCCATACCACCGCTACTTCACACGGGCGTGTATTCATTGTGGAGATTATGGGTCATAAAGTCGGCTGGCTCACCCTATATGCAGGAATCGCCGGCGGCGCCGACGTCATCCTCCTTCCAGAAATTCCGTACGACATCGACAGTGTGGTCAAAACCATCCGGCAGCGGAATGAATCTGGCAAGCGTTTTTCCATTCTTGCTGTAGCGGAAGGGGTTATGTCCAAGGAGGAAGCCAAACTCAGCAAGAAGGAATTCAAAGCTGTACGCGCAAATATGGCATACCCCTCGATTTCTTACCGTCTGGCCAAAGAGATTGGCGATAAGACCGGGCAAGAAATCCGTGTAACAGTACCCGGACATTTTCAGCGCGGCGGCAGTCCATGCCCCTATGACCGTGTACTTTCCACACGTTTCGGCGCTGCAGCGGCAAAGCTGATTGTACAAAAGCAGTATGGCAACATGGTCGCATTGCAAAATGGACAGATTGTCCCCGTGCCGCTGTCGGAGGTCGCTGGCAAGCTCAAAACCGTTCCAAAGGACTGCGACGTCATCCAGACCGGACGGGATATTGGCATCTGCTTTGGCGACTGATCGCAGAGGAGGTTTTCATCTTGTTTGATTTGGAAAAACACCATAAGTTTTTAAAGATTCTCGGTGCAATCGGAATGACAGCTGCTGCATTAGGGGTTCTACTCACTGCGGTAAGCGGTTGGGTGATTTGGAAATGGGTCCGCTGCATGGATACCGTACAGAAATCCTTACCTACTATAAAAAAAGCGTCTGCTTTATATATTGAAAGGCACGAAAAGGAGCTGGACGATGAATATTGCACCGACGATAGCGACTGTATCCCCTTTTAAAGTCTAAAATTTTTCTAAGCATGAGAATCGCATCCCATACAAAAATTTGTAAGTTGCGAATTCTTTCAATAAACTTGAAAAGTATAGCCAAAAGAACTACAACGGAAATGAGGGTATCCTTAAGCCATTTCACGGCCTAAGGATACCCTCGTTTTTTTAGAAACCCAGATATTTTTTCAAACAGAAAGAGATTGCCCCTTTCCTATGAATCCAAAGATTCGTAGTTTGGGGGCACCCTCTTTTTATTCAGCCGGCTCCACTGTCACACTGTCTCGAATCTGCTCAAAAAGAACCTCTCCGATTCCTTTCACTTCCTTTAGTTCCTCGACACGGGAAAAGCCGCCATATTCTTCCCGATAATCGATGATTCGCTGTGCCAGAGCCGGCCCAATACCTTGTAACGTATCCAAATCCTCCAGGGAAGCGGTATTCAAATGGATTTTCTCAGAAGATTCCTCCGCTTCCATGGAATACTCGCCATTCCCTGAAAGCTGGTCGGTTTCTACAAAGCTTTCTAAAGAAGCATCCGGAACATAAAACGCATTGTATCCGATCAAAAGCGCACAAAACACCAACGCTATGGCAATCAAAACCCGTGTCTGCCGCTTTTCCTCTTCCACTTCTGGGTCACCTCTTCCCGATTCAACCGTATTGCCGCTCAATCTCCTCAATCAAATCCGCAACTGCCCCGTGATAGCAGTGCCCCACTACCAAATCCGCCCGTTCCTTTAGGTCGTCCGGCGCGTTTTCCGGCACAACCGCCACACCAGCAGCGTCCAACAATTCCACATCGTTGTAGTAATCACCGATGGCATAGACATTTTGCATACAAAAACCAGCGAATTCAGCCGCTCTCATCAGTGCCTTCCCTTTGCTTGCCTGCTCTGGCAACATCTCTAAATAATTCTCAGAGGAGGACACAAACCGCACCCCTGGATGTAAAAATGTGTGGGTAAAAGCTTCCATGGCATCTTTTTTATCCGCATCGTCTGCAAAGAGTGCTTTATACCATGGCTGCGTTGGATCCATCGGCGGCCCATCCTGCCAAGAAACATGCTCATGGTTGAGGTGTTCCGTCACGTAGGCATTGCGGCGCAATATGTGGATGGTTTCCTGACAAAAGTATTCAATTCCCGCAGTCGGAAACTGGTCGTACAGTGTCTGGATATATCCCGCGGCGCTCGTCTGCTCCAAAGAACAATTCCAGAGCATTCTCTCCTGAAGATAATCATACAAAATCGTCCCATTGAGGCAAATACAAGGGCCTTTGGGATGGGTAAGCGCTGCATAACGTGCACCAGATCGTATCGAACGCCCTGTGGCAATGGCAAAACTCCCGCCCGCTTCCTGGAAACGCGCAATGGCATCCAAATTGCGCTGGGGAACTACAAAGTTTTCCCCAATTAAGGTCCCATCCAGATCACTCACCAGTAAGATTCCCTGTAAGTTCAAGTCCCATCACTCCCTGCGGTCTGTTTTCTTAACTTTTCCAATAGTGTCATAAAATAGGGCGGCAGTTCACTTGTGATTTCCAAATAGTTTCCCGTACGCGGATGAATAAAGCCGACGACCCGCGCATGCAGGCATTGGCCGTCAAGATTGGGAACCGGCTTTTTGGGCCCGTACACCGGGTCACCCGCCACCGGATGTCCAATGTATGCCATGTGTACACGAATCTGATGTGTACGCCCTGTCTCCAATTTCAGCCGCACATGTGTAAATCCCTTATACCGCGCTAAAACTTCAAAGTGCGTCACGGCATTGCGAGCATTCTTTTCTGTAACCGCCATACGCTTGCGATCCGTGGGATGACGGCCGATCGGTGCATCCACGGTGCCGGTATCCTCTTTGAGGTTACCATGGACTACCGCTTCATACACACGTGTAAAGTGATGCTCTTTAATCTGTTCTGCCAAATGTTGATGCGCGAAGTCATTCTTGGCGACGATCAATAACCCACTGGTATCCTTGTCAATGCGATGGACGATCCCCGGGCGAATCACCCCATTGATTCCAGAGAGGGAATCTCCACAATGCGCCAGCAATGCATTGACCAATGTTCCATTTGCATGGCCAGCCGCCGGATGTACCACCATTCCCTTCGGCTTATTGACCACCAAGAGATCGGCATCCTCATATCGAATATCCAAGGGGATCGCTTCCGGTAAGACATCCAATCCGACCGGTTCCGGCAAAATCACTTCGATTTTATCACCCCGATGCAGACGGTATTTTTTACCCAAGATTTTTCCCTCACAGGAAACCTTTCCCTGCTCAGCGAGGCGTTCCGCTGCTGAACGTGTGAGTTCCTCCATTCGAATGGAGAGGAATTTGTCCAGACGCAGTCCTTCATCCTCAGACTCCGCTACAACGCAAAGCGGCTCCCCCATGCGCATTTCCAGATTATTCATGGCTATCCAACCGCTTTTCATTCTTCCGTTCCAGGAAGAACAGGATGTGTATCATCAAAAGAACGGTCCCCACCGTCACACAACAATCTGCAAAATTAAAGATCGGCGGGAAAAATGACACATGAATATAATCGACTACATAGCCCAAAAAGATACGGTCGATCAGGTTCCCAATACCGCCGCCAATAATCAAGATAGAAGCTGCAATCGAGCAGGCACTGTGCTTTTTATAGACAAACAAACCTGCAATCAATAGAATCGTAATGAAACCTGTGGTAACAATAAAAAACCAACGCTGATCCTGCAACATTCCAAATGCTGCACCACGATTCTCTAAATAAGTAAAATCTAAAAGGCCTGGAATGGCAGTCATACTCCCCACCGGCTTCAATTGTACCACAACTAAACGCTTAATCAATTGATCCACCAAAGCAGCCACGACCGCCAGGGCTAGAGAAAGAATTGCCAATGTAAATCCTCCTTTGCGCCTTCGCGCGGTTTCGGATCGGATGAAAAAAGGGCGAACTTCCGCCCGCCCTTTCCAACCATACTTGTATTCTCCCATGTATCGGGTCTTCCATACATCGCCGCAGCGAATCAGCGCAAAGCCTCTGCACAGTGTTCACACACATCCAGATGTGCAGGATCGCTCCCCACCGTGTGGCTGAAACTCCAACAACGGGCACATTTTTCGCCCTCTGCATGGCTGACTGTGACCGAAAGTTCCGGAACTTCTTCACCCGTAAATTCGCCCTCGCTGCTGTTTGATACCTCAATCTGAGAGACAATAAAGACCTCGGCCAACTCATCCTCAACCGACTTTACAAAATCATACAGCTCGCCTTCACAGAACAGCTGAACCTTTGCATCCAGGGAGGCGCCGATCACTTTATTCTTGCGCGCCAACTCCAGCGCTTTTTTTACATCGTCGCGCAGCTGATGGATACGATCCCAACGAGCGGTGAACGCATTGTCCACATCCACACCGGTTGCCTGGGGCATCTCATTGAACAGCACACATTCTCGATCTGCTTTGCTGTCATGCGGCATAGCCTGCCAAATCTCATCCGAAGTGTATGCTAAAATGGGCGAAATCAGGCGCGTCATACCATCTAAAATGATATACATTGCAGTCTGTGCGGCTCTGCGGCTCTGACTGTCCGGCTTTTCCACATAGAGACGATTTTTCAATACATCCAGATAGAAGTTCGACATGTCTACTACGCAGAAATTATGAATTGCGTGGTAGGCATTGTGGAATTCATATGTATCATACGCTTCTTTACACTTTGCAGACAACGCATCCAGCTTTGTCAAGGCCCAACGATCAAGCGGCTGCAACTGTTCCAACTCTACCTGATCCTTGTCCGGGTCAAAGTCCGAAAGATTGCCCAGGATAAAGCGCGCTGTGTTCCGAATCTTCCGATAAGCGTCCGAAAGTTGTTTCAGGATTTCCTTGGAAATGCGAATGTCCGCATGATAATCCGAAGACGCCACCCACAGGCGCAGAATATCCGCGCCATACTGGTCGATGATTTCCTGCGGAAGAATACCATTTCCCAAAGATTTACTCATTTTACGGCCTTCGCCGTCCACCACCCAGCCGTGGGTGACAACCGCTTTATACGGTGCAGTCCCGCGCGTTGCCACGCTGGTCAACAAAGAGGATTGGAACCAACCGCGGTACTGGTCCGCCCCCTCCAAATAAAGGTCCGCCGGCCACTTGAGCTCCGGACGCTGCTGCAAAACAGCCGCATGTGTGGAGCCGGAGTCAAACCAGACGTCCATAATGTCATGCTCTTTTTTGAAGTCCGTACAGCCACATTTCTGACATTTCACGCCCGCTGGCAGGAGGTCCTTTTCTTCCATGGCATACCATGCATCCGAACCCTTGTCCCGGAAGATCTCTGAAATATGCAGCATAACGTCCTTGTCAATCAGCGGCTCGCCGCATTCCTTACAATAGAAGATCGGAATCGGCACACCCCACCGGCGCTGACGGGAAATACACCAATCCTTGCGATCCATTACCATGGATGTGATGCGGTCTTTTCCCCATCCTGGAATCCATTCCACCTCATTGATGGCTTCAACCGCCTGTTTCTTAAAGGAATCCACCGAACAGAACCACTGCTCGGTAGCCCGGAACAAAACCGGATTTTTGCAGCGCCAGCAATGCGGATATTGGTGAATGATGTGCTCCATCGCAAACATTGCGCCAGTTTCCTGCAAGTGCTTGGCGATCACCTTGTTGGCCGCCTCGGTGGTCAAGCCGGCAAACTGGCCCGCCTCTTCGGTGAGTTTTCCATGGCTGTCCACTGGGACAACAACGGGCAGCTCCGGGTAATGGTCGCGGCAGACTTCAAAGTCTTCTACGCCATGTCCAGGCGCAGTATGGACACAGCCGGTACCGCTTTCCAGAGTGACATGATCTCCTAAGATGACCAAAGAGGTGCGGTCCAAAAATGGATGTTGCGCCTTCATATATTCAAGATCGCTGCCCTTAAACGTAGCAATCACTTCATAATCTGTTTTTTCAGCTTCTTTCATCGCGCCTTCCATTAACGCAGAAGCCATCACATAATATTCCTCTTCCCATTTGACCAGAGAATACTCAAATTCCGGTCCCAAGCAAATCGCCACATTGCCGGGCAATGTCCAAGTGGTCGTGGTCCAGATCACAAAATAGGTCTTGGAAAGATCTGCCCCTTTTTCTGTAAACAACCCCTTGTCATCTGTCACACGGAATTTCACATAAATCGAATTGCAGGGATCTTCGGCGTATTCAATCTCAGCCTCTGCCAAGGCAGTCTCACATTCCGGGCACCAGTAGACCGGCTTTAACCCCTTATAGATATATCCCTGTGTCGCCATCTCTGCGAAAATCTTGATCTGTTCCGCCTCAAAATCGTGTGTCAGGGTAATGTATGGATTTGCCCAATCCCCGATGCCGCCCAAGCGTTTAAATTCATTGCGCTGGTCGTCCAGATACCCGAGGGCAAATTCGCGGCAGAGCTTCCGTAGCTCTACGTCGGAAATGATCGTGGAGTTCTCAACGCCCGCCTTTTTGCGCGCCTTGAGTTCCGTAGGCAGACCATGTGTATCCCAACCGGGCACATACGGCGCCTTGTAACCTGCCATATTGCGATAACGGACAATAATATCTTTGAGCGTTTTATTTAAAGCAGTCCCCAGATGAATGTCGCCGTTGGCATAAGGAGGGCCGTCATGCAGTACAAAAAGCGGTTTTCCCTCGTTTTTCTCCAACACCTTTTCATAGATATGCTTTTCTTCCCAAGTCTTCAGCATTTCCGGCTCCCGTTTCGGCAAGCTAGCTTGCATCGGGAAGTCGGTCTTGGGAAGGTTCAGCGTGCTTTTATAATCCATTGGTCTCTACTCTCCTTGGTTTTATTTGCCCGGCGTAAACACATCCGTCGGTATATTCAGGCCATCGTCGCCGTGTGAAAAGGATTCTTGCGGCGAGATGTCCGGATCATCGTCAAAATTCGCAATAGTCACATGAAAATCCGCTGGAAGCTCCATGGTGGGTTCTTCTGCCACCGGCGGCTCCTCTGTCTGCTTGACCGGCTGCGGCTTAATTTCCTGTTCCGGCTGTGGCTTATAGGTCGGAATTGCGTCAATCAAGGTTAAATGCTTTTTATAGGTCTCCAAAAGCTGTGCACGGAAGTCCGAAACTTCTTTTTTCAAGCGCTCCAACTCGCGCTTTTGCTCTTGAATACTCTCTTCCGCCGTACTGGCGATATGGCCAGCTTTGAGGGTAGCATCCTTCACAATAATCTCCGCCTTATGGCGCGCTTCTCGGATGGAAGCATCCCCCAACTTCTGCGCACTCACAAGGGCATTTTTTATTTCATCCTCTTCCTGCCGGTAATCCTCGATCTTCCCTGCCAAAACCTCTAACTTCTTGAGAAGCTGCTCTTTCTCCGCATTCTGCTTCTCCATCTCTTCCTTGAGTTCAATATTTTTCTTCAACAGTTCGTCGTAGGACTCCTTTACTTGGTCGATGAAGTTGTCCACGTCCTCAGTATTATACCCGGAGAACCGTGACTTTCGAAAACTGACATTGATGATGTCGTTGAGCGTAAGCATATAGGAAGCCTCCCAATCAAATATATTTTCTGCCGGCAATGCTGAGCCGTCCTTTTTTGGTCACGGGGCCGATTCGGTCCAAAATATACCGCCCTTTTCCCCGGATCGACAACTTTGCCTCTTCCGTAACCTGTGTGGAAACCGAAGTGACTACCTCGTGATTGAGCATTACCACTCCAGCCGAAACCAGCCCCGCCGCCTTTTCCCTGCTGACACCTGCGGCCAACGCAACAATACAGTCCAGCCGGGCAGAGGCCACTACACCGGAAAATGGCGCAAACGTATGCGGCACAGGCAGTGGTTCTTGCGCGCCTCGTGACAGCGTAACCCCCACACGGCCGATCTTATCGGTCTGTTGTAAAAGGAACTCGGCAACCTCCGCACGAGAGAACAAAACTGCACGGCCAGGCTCCACCAAGATGTCCCCCAGCGTCTCACGCACGACCCCCTTGGAAAGCAGCGCTCCCAAAAAATCACGATGGGTCAAAGAATCACACATCCGGTAGGAAACCGTAAAAGTTTCCAACGGAAAATCCTCTGGACACGCTTCCTGATAATCCGGAAAGGCGCCAAACAAAACACGTTCTGCCTCTGGATATCCACCCCCAGAACAAAAAATTGGAAAAGCCGGTGTGGCGCATGAAACTCTGCGCCACACCCGCCTGACGTTCATCCAAAAAACCGACAAAATGCGCCCGGCCGCGCTCTGCGATTCGCACAGCGTCCCGGAGTTTGGCCTCTAAAACGGCATCATCCATTCCTGTACGCTTGTCCATTAGAAATATACGCCGTTGTTTTCCAGCTCATCCAATACGTCGTCGCCGGTCAAATCGACATTATAGGGTGTAATAATAAAGGTACGCGTCGCCACAGGCTTAATCTTTCCATTCTGAGCATAAGCCACGCCACTGAGGAAATCCAAGATACGGCGAGAGATATTCTTTTCCGTATTCTCCAGATTGAGCACCACCGTATGGCGCTTCAAAAGCTCATCTGCAATGGCGCGTACCTCTTCCCCATAATGTTCGGGCTTAAACAGCACCACTTGCAACTGGGCGGTTGCATGTATATTTACCACTTTATTCCCGGTAGAACTGGAAGGCGCACGGCGAATACTATCGCGCGGCTCTGAAATTGTCTCGTGCTCCAAGGGTTTCTCCTCTTCCTGTGCCGTCTCGTCGTAATCGTAGTCATAATCGTACTCGTCATCTGGCGGATTCCACATATTTTTAAATTTCTGTACCAGTCCTGCCATAATACAAAGCCTCCTAAAATTCTTCTGCTCTCCTTACAGATCAGCGGGTCAAACCTGCGGCGCAGACCCTTTTGCCGCTCCAAAGGAGCCTTTCCTCTCAACGGATGTTATAATTCCGGGCGCCAAAGAGCGCTGAACCAACGCGCACCATATTTGCGCCAGCCAGGATTGCCTGTGCATAATCCGCAGACATCCCCATGGACAAAACATCCATAGAAACATTATCTAATTTTTTGTGTTTCGTGTCAATAAAATATTCGAACATCTTTGAAAAATAGTGCTGTGTCGCCACAGAATCGGCATCTGCCGGCGGAATCGCCATCAAACCGCGCACTCGAAGGGCCGGTAAAGTGGAAATTTCTTTTATGAGCGTCTCCAAATGCTCTGGCAAAACCCCCGACTTATTTTCCTCTCGCCCGATATTGACCTCTATCAGAATATTCATCGTCTGATTTCCCCGTATACTCAGCCGGGAAATCTCCTGTGCCAATTTCATGCTATCTACCGATTGAATCATGCTGACCTTTCCGATCAAATATTTCACTTTATTGGTCTGTAAATGCCCAATAAATTGCACATCGGTCTTTTCACGCTCCAAAGCATCATACTTATCGCACAATTCCTGCACACGATTTTCTCCAATATGGTCCAAGCCCCGTTCAATTCCATAATTGATGACCTCGACCGGGACCGTCTTTGTTGCGGCCAAGAGCGTAATATCCTCTGGCCTGCGCCCCGAGCGGATGGCCGCTTCTGCGATTTCGGCCTGAATCCGTTTCATGTTCTCTTCCAGAGCGCGGCAACGCTGTGCCAGCTCATCACTCGACCACTTTTCCATCGTACAAATCCGTCCCTTCTACAACCACTTCATCATAAAGTTGCACGGTTCGATCCGTAAAGAGTCCCTCCATGGGATCCTCCTGTTGCGCCTCTTCTCCTTCCGCTTCATCCTGCACAAAAGGATCGTAGGACCGCGTCTTTTCTTCTTCCTCTGTCAGCGCTTCACAGATCACATAGCTATTGGTGCTATACAAGGGGAATATCTGACAGAACTGAATCTCGCTGCCGTGCATCACATAAACGCCCTTGACCTCCTTGGTTACGGTTCCATTGACATTGCCATCCTTATCATACGTCTCCTTGGTAATTGTTTCAAAATGCACGGATTTTTGACTGACACGGATGCCACTGTACTCTTCAATTTCAATCTGCACCGTCTCATTGCGTAGGCGGGCCAGAGATGCATTCATATTGTTACAGCGCATCACCACGGCGGCCTCGGATTCCTTATCCTTTTGATTGATCTTAACGACCTCTGCCGGGAGAGGAGCCGCCGAAGCAAAAGGGAACGTCAATGTGACACAACGGGCTTCATACCGAGTCTGATTTGCCTTCTCCTGAAATTTCAGCGCGGTGTCTGCATCTACAATACAGACAAAATACCAGTTAAAGTCTGCACATACCTTTCCAATCGAAGCCGAGGGTGTCACCTGCATAGCAGCCATCTCACGAATCTGATCCGGTGTGATGTCCTCAACCTGATCGTAATCGAATACGCCTTCATACCCATCCACATAGCTGATGAAGTACCCGGAGTCCGGGGATGCAATCGTCCCTGTTTGTGAACCATGGGTAGAAGCGATGGACTGCCGTTCCGCTTGGAGCGTACTGATCCGCGCATTGAAATCCGTAACCTTTTCTGTAACGATCTGTTTTTCATTCAACAGATAGAGGAATTCCTCTCGGTACTCCGAAAGGTCGCTCAACCCTTCCTTTCGGGAAGCAATGAGCAAGTCCGTCAACTCCTGATTGATCTGCTTGTTCAGAGAATCGGGATTCGCCGCATATGTATCGCCGGGCGTATTCAACTTTTGCAGCCTTGCAATCTCGCTGTCCAATTCCTGCAACTGCCTCTGCGCTGTGGCATCTGCTTCGTTGGCATAGGTGACTGCGACAGTGCCGCCTTTGTGAATATGGCCGCCGTCTTCAACAGCGTATGTCAAAACGCCATTTGCCGGCTGTTCAATCAGGCTTTCTTTCCGAATGGCAATTCCGGTGGTCTCGATGGTATCCGCTTCTGTTTTGCTCAGCGCAGTTTCCGTCCGCACGGTGCTGTAATTGGCACTGTAGATCTGATAACCGATATAGAAAAACAGCAGTAGCGCAATAAAAATAGAGAGCAGCCGCTTCAATATGGAATTGTTCATTCACATCCCCCTTTGTAGCGCCGGCGGTCAGTCTTTACACCGCCATGTGTCCAAAATCGACTGTGCCGCCGAAACGAGCCCCAAGCTGTCGGGATATGCATCCACGTGTAACCAATGAATATTCTCCTCCCGGCGAAACCAAGTCAACTGCCGTTTGGCGTAGCGGCGTGTCTCTCGTTTGATGTTCTCCGCAACCTCCTCCCGGGAAATCTCCCCCTGAAAATAGGGCGCCCACTCCTTATAGCCGATCGCTTGTCGTGCCGTAGAAGCACGTTGCCCCAGTACCTGACGGGCCTCCTCCTCCAAACCATCTGCCATCATTTTGTCAACCCGCGCATTGATCCTCGCATAGAGATTTTCCCGGTCGAGAAAGTCCAAACCGATCATACAGACATGATAAGGAGATGGTTTCGTGCGGGATCGCTCGATCTGCTGAGTCATGGTCGAACCTGTTGTATAATAGATCTCGAGTGCCCGAATCACCCTTCCCAGATTATTCGGATGGAGGCGCGCTGCCGATTCCGGATCTATCCGCCGTAGCTCGTCCATCAAGGCCTGCGTCCCTTCCTCTTCCGCACGCTTTTTGAGAGAGGCGCGCAGGGCGTCGTCGCGGTCTTCCTCTGTGAATTGCAAGTTTTGTAGGAAAGAACGGACATACAACCCGGTTCCTCCAGCCAGTATGGGAAGCTTTCCGCGCGCATGAATATCTGCTACACACTGTGCCGCCAGTTTCACATAATCCGCCACACTGAACGACGCCTGGGGGGCCACAAAGTCAATCAGATGATGCGGTACTCCACGCATCTCGTCCACCGTCGGCTTGGCTGTTCCGATCGACATTCCCGTATAAATCTGCATAGAGTCCGCCGATACGACTTCCCCTTCACACCGAAGGGCCAGTTCCACTGCCAGTCCACTTTTTCCAGATGCCGTAGGCCCCACCACAGCAGCCACAGGTATCTGTGCATCCACTTTTTCTGCTTTCGAGATCATTTCTATTATAACTCCATCTGGTAAAGAATTTGTCAAACCCGGCCGAATTGCTTTTCCAAATCGCGTTTTTTGAGTAGAATCGAAACTGGGCGTCCATGCGGGCAGTAGCGAATCTGCGGATTTTGCTCCAATCGGTCCGCCAAGGCGAGCAATTCTTCCGGCCGACTCTCATCCCCCGCCTTGACAGCCGCCCGGCAGGCGACATTGTGATAAAGCCAGTCGAGCCGCTCAGTCGTGAGGTCATTTTTACTATTCGCAAGGTAGCCGGCCATCTCCATCACGGCATCGGCCACCCCTTCACCCCCCAGAATCAAGGGGGCGCTGCGCACCAATATGGTACCTGCTCCAAAGTCCTCCAGCTCAAATCCTGCCTGCTCATAGAGCTCCAATGCATTCAGAACCGCGGCGTATTCATTTTTTTCCAGAGTGACGGTTACAGGCTGCAATAACATCTGATGGGCGACAGTCCCCCGATTTGCCTTTAATTCCTCATACAGCATCCGTTCATGTGCCGCATGCTTATCAATCAAAATCAATTCATCCCCGCGTTCCAAAAGGATGTATGTTCCGAAAGCTTCTCCCACCAGCCGTGCAGGAAGGGGTTCTACCTTTTGCTTAGAAGTAGGCTCCTCAGCCGGAACCACCGGCTGTACAGGTTCCTGCGTTTTTTCCTCCTCTAACGCCTCCCCTTTTTCCTGCGAAGGCGTATTCAGAGCAGTAGTTTCTTCGTCTTCCGGTCCTGCAACATCCACAAAACGCATGTCTGCGCCAAAAGTACGTGTCAACCCTGAAGGGACGCCACTGTCGTTTACCGAAAGCCCTGGAAGCGGTTCCGCAGGTTGGATCTTCGGGGCAGGAACCGCCGGTTTAGGCGTATGGACCGCCTCTCGCACAAGCGGCTCCAGCGGTGTAGACGTTTGAGCCACCGGCTCAACCATCCGCAGAGGAAGCTGCTCTGCGGTACTTGTTTTCGGGAAGGGAGCAGGTGCTGGACGTTCTAGTTTCATCACATTTGGGCTATCCCATTGATTTAATGCGGTTTTAACGCCGTGATACACTGCATCAAAAATGGGACGCTCGTTCAAAAAACGCACCTCGATCTTGGCTGGATGCACATTGACATCCACGGACCCATAGGCCATGCGCAAATGCAAAACGCACGCCGGCACCTTCCCCACCATGAGGGACCCCTTAAAAGCCTCCTCCAAAGCTACCATCGCCGTCCTGCTCTTCACATAGCGGCCATTCAGAAAAAAGTGCTGCATGCTCCGATTGGGGCGGGCATTGGCAGGCTTACTGACAAATCCAGATACCTCTATCCCATTATAGTCATACTCTACAGGCATCAGTCCAGCTGTAAATTCTTTGCCGAATACCGCATAGATGGCAGACTTCAGTTTGCCGTCTCCCGGCGTATGCAGCGTCTCTTTCCCATCCCGTATAAAGCGCACAGAAACCTCCGGATGCGAAAGTGCAAGGCGATCCATTACGGCTGCAACCGCATTGGCCTCCGTTACATCTTTTTTTAGAAATTTCATGCGGGCGGGCGTGTTGTAAAAGAGATCGCGCACCACAAAAGTGGTTCCCTGTGCACACCCTGCATCTTCACAACACTCTTCTTCTCCACCCGAGATCACATATCGTGTTCCGGCTAACTCATCCGCAGTGCGGGTGAGCAATTCCACCCGCGCCACCGCCGCGATGGACGCCAATGCTTCCCCCCGAAAACCAAGCGTAGCGATATTTTCCAAATCGTCCTGGACCTTTACTTTACTGGTCGCATGGCGCAGGAAAGCGACTGGCACATCCTCCCGCACGATTCCACTGCCGTTGTCGGTGACACGCATAAAAGTGGTGCCGCCGTTTTTGATTTCCACTGTCAAAATGGTGGCGCCAGCATCCACTGCATTTTCTACAAGTTCCTTAATCACAGAACTGGGACGCTCCACTACCTCGCCAGCAGCGATCAGCTCTGCCACGTGCTTATCCAATACATTAATTTTGCTCATGCGGCACCTCCTTTATCTCTATTTCGCAAGCCGACAAAGTTCAAACAAGGTGTTCATGCACTCAATTGGCGTCAACGTATTGACATCCAACTGCCGCAAACGCCCCATCACTTCTGTTTCATTTGGTGGAATCAGAGCTAACTGCGCTTCTGCCTCTTCCTGGCGCTTTTTCCCACGCGCCTTTGGCATAGAAACCTGCTGTCCCTGTTCCAGCTCCGCTAAAATCTGTTTCGCGCGTGCGACCACCTTCTCCGGAACGCCTGCCAACTTTGCCACCTCAATTCCAAAGCTGTCATCCGCTCCGCCGCGCACGATTCGGCGCAAAAATGTGATGTCGTCCCCGCGCTTTTTAACCGCGATGTTGTAGTTTTTGACTCCCTCAATCAGCGATTCCAATTCGGTCAACTCGTGGTAATGTGTGGCAAAGAGGGTTTTTGCCCCCAGTGTCTTTTTGTCCGCAGCATACTCCAAAACTGCGCGCGCAATGCTCATCCCATCGTAGGTAGAAGTTCCCCGGCCGATCTCATCCAAAATCAACAGACTCCTGTCGGTCGCATTTTTTACAATATCCGCCACCTCGGTCATTTCGACCATGAAAGTAGATTGCCCAGAAGCCAGATCGTCCGATGCCCCCACACGCGTAAAAATGCTATCTACAATGCCAACTTCTGCATAGGAGGCCGGAACAAAACAACCAATCTGCGCCATTACTACAATCAGCGCAATCTGGCGCATATAGGTCGATTTACCTGCCATGTTTGGGCCTGTAATAATCGCTACACGGTTTTCCCCTTTATCCAACAGGACATCATTCGGCACAAAAGGCGCATCCAGCAACGCCTCCACCACCGGGTGACGGCTTTCCTTTAGCAGAATCTTTCCATTGAGGTCCACTACCGGACGTGTATATCCATTGTTCACAGACACCTGTGCAAAAGAGAGCAAAACATCCAAACGCGCAACTGCCCGTGCCGTCTTTTGAATACGGTTCAATTGAGCGGCAACCGTTTTACGGACCTCATCAAAAAGCTGGTGCTCCAGCTGAACCGAGCGGTCATGCGCGCCAAGAATCCGCCCTTCCAACTCCTTGAGTTCCGGCGTAATATAGCGCTCACAATTGGTCAAAGTCTGCTTGCGTATGTACTCCGGAGGGGCCTGATCCTTATATGCATTGGTGATCTCGATATAATAGCCAAACACACGGTTATAACCCACTTTCAGCTTTGGGATACCTGTGCGGTCGCGTTCCTTCGCTTCAATCTGAGCGATAATTCCCTTCCCGTCGCTCATATCCCCTTTGAGTTCATCCAACTCTGCACTATACCCTGGCTTTATGATCCCACCCTCTCGAATCGTAAATGGCGGTTCCTCGACAATTGCGCGATCAATCAGATCCAATACGTCGTCCAATGGGTCCAGATCCTGCTGGACTCCCGCCAGCATCGCAGATGTTCTATCCATCAAGAGATGTTTCAATCCCGGAAGCTTGGCCGCAGTCGCGGCAAGCGAGCGCAATTCCCGCCCGTTGGCAGAGCCGTACACAATACGGGACATCAAGCGTTCCAAATCATAAATACCGGTGAGCTGCTCTGAAAGGTTATCCCGCAGAATTGCATCCCCAGAAAGCTCCTCTACCGCATTTAAGCGGCGGCTGATCTGCGCGGGGCTGAGAAGCGGCTGCTCAATCCAGGAACGAATCAGACGCTTCCCCATTGCCGTACGGGTTTTGTCTAATACCCAAAGCAAAGACCCTCGCTTTTCCTTGTTTCGCATGGTTTCGAGCAGTTCCAAATTCCGCCGAGCATTGAGATCCAAACGCATGAATTGGGCGCCGCTGTAGAGTTCTACCTCTGTCATGCGTTCCAAGCCTGTTCGTTGCGTTCGCTTCAAATAACGCAGTAGAGCGCCGATTGCCCGTACTACCAGCGGATTTTGCTCCAATCCTAACGCATCCAACGTCTCCTTTTGGAATTGCTCCAAAACAAGCGGTTCACATATTTCCACCTCATATTCCGACGAATCCAGCAACTCTAAGCTGGCAGACAGCCGTTCCTTGATAAAAGCCGGAAGCGCCTTGTATTCCAGTATGTCTGGATTCACCAAAATCTCACGCGGCGAATAGCGGGAAAGTTCATTGAAGAGTTGTTCCTCCAAATCCTCGCCCGCCAGCGTGGTGGCATGTAACTCTCCGGTAGAAATATCCGCAAAACAAACTCCCGCCTGCGCCCCTTCTGCACAAAGCGAGCAAATAAAATTGTTGCGCGTCTCGTCCAGCATACTGCTCTCCAGTACGGTACCGGGCGTAATGACACGCACAATATCGCGTTTAACAAGCCCTTTTGCAAGTGCAGGGTCCTCCATCTGCTCACAGATGGCCACCTTATACCCCTTGGCAACCAGGCGCGCAATATAAGTCTCCGCACTGTGGAATGGAACGCCGCACATGGGAGCGCGCTCTTCCTGCCCACAATCGCGCCCGGTGAGCGTCAACTCCAGTTCCCGGGACGCAAGCTTTGCGTCGTCGAAGAACATCTCATAAAAATCGCCCAGACGGAAAAACAGAAGCGTGTCGGGGTATTGCTCTTTTATTTGAAAATACTGCTGCATCATGGGGGATAAATTCGCCATGCTTGCGCCCTTCCTCCTTCACAAAAGAAACAATCCCCGCCGGGGTTCACCCGGCGGGAGCTTTGTCTCTTGGTTCAATTCAAGTCCTTCTGTCGCCGGCAGGATCAGTGGCATCCGCCGCAAGCAGAACAATTCCCACCGCAGGACTCCACATAATCCGCTGTGTTTGGATCTTCTCCATCCGCACTCTGGCTAATAATCGCACTGATACGCTGCAAAAGATGATCCATCTCCTCTTTGGCGCGATTGTAAGCGGTCATATTCTCATTTTGCATAATGCGCGCATAAATATGGCGCATCTCGCCATTCAAGCGCCGTAATTTCTCATCATCGCGCGTGTCGCTCTGTGTCTCATTGCTGATCGCAATACGCTTGAGGTTAAACTCCCCAATCAGTTCCTGCAACTCTTCATCTTTATCGCACTGGGCGCTCACCGCGCGCATATTCAAATAACGCTCATCCTTCTGCAACTGACGGCCGATTTCTCTTGCTAACTCAATCATATCCATGTTAAATCTCTCCTGTTTCTAAATATCAATCATTCATTTCTATCTAAAACGGTTTCAAAACCGATCGAACCCTCTATACAAGTTCCCCTCGCAAAATCCAATTGCGTGCAGCAGTTACCCGAACATCGGCAAACGACCCGATCAGCGACGGGGCCCCGGGAAAGTCCACTACAACATTGCCGTCCGTCCTGCCGGTCAACAGCCCTGTCTTTTCATTTTGTTCTTCTACCAAAACCCGCTGTATAGTTCCCACCGTGGCCGCGCAACGGCTTGCCGCAATCCGTTCCTGTTCCGCGCAGAGTTCTTGAAACCATCTGGTTTTTTCCTCAGCAGGAATAGGATCGTCCATTTTGCAGCGCGTGTCCCGACGCGAGGAGAATAGATGAACGTATAAAGAGAGGTAAACTCCACCTGCCGAATCAGATCCACCGTGTCTTGAAACTCTGCATAGGTTTCCCCGGGGAACCCGACAATAATATCGGAGGTTAGCGATAGATCTGGGATCTGTTTCTTTGCATAGGCAATCAGATCCAAATATTTTTCCCGCGTATATCCGCGGTTCATCTCCCGCAGAACACGGTTGTTGCCAGACTGGAACGGAAGATGCAAATGATGGCTGATGTGCGTCCCTTGGGCAATGGTATCGATCAGCTCGTGCGTTGCATCCTTGGGATGGGATGTCATAAAACGAATGCGATAGTCCCCCTCCACAGCATCGAGCATACGCAACAACGCAGAGAAGTTAACCCCTTCCTCCCGATGCTTGCCGTAGGAATTTACATTCTGCCCCAACAGTGTAATGTCCTTATAGCCGGACCGAACCAGCCCGGTGAACTCTTCCAAGATCGCCTGGGGAGACCGGCTCCGCTCTCTTCCCCGCACATATGGAACAATGCAATAGGAACAGAAATTGTCACAGCCATACATCACTGTGCACCAAGCGCGGATATTCCCGTCGCGGTGGATGGGCAACCCTTCCACAATCTGCTGATCTTCACTGTCGTCGCCACGCTCAAAGATACGGCGCCCATCTGTCAACATCCGGAACATCAGTTCCGGGAAACGATGAATCACATGGGTACCAAATACCAAATTCACATAAGGAAAGCTCTTTCGAATGCGCTCTGCCACATGTTCCTGCTCCATCATGCATCCACATAGGGCAATTAAAACAGACGGATGCCGGCGTTTGATATTTTTCAAAGCGCCCACATTTCCAAATACACGATCTTCGGCGTGTTCACGAATTGCACATGTGTTGAACAGAATAAAATCCGCTTCATTGACGTCGTCCGTAAAATCAAATCCCATCTGTTCCAACTGGCCTTTGATTTTTTCGCCGTCCGCCACATTTTGCTGGCAACCATAGGTGTGTACAAATGCCATTGGCTGGGGACCACGCGCACGGATTGCCATAATCTGTGCAACATCCTCTATATATTGTTTTTGGGAAAATTCTGCCAAAAGGTTAGCCCTCCCCATGTTGTATGGTTTTCGTGTCATTATACCATATTGTACATACTCTCGCAAGGTCTCTCTTGTTTTTACAAAAAATATGTTTTTATTCCGAAAAATTATAAAAAGTCAAAAATTAAACAAAAAATGCTCTTGACGCAGGCCCCTACTCTCGTTATACTAAACCCATTATGCCAAAAAACGGCATAAAAATTGAATGTAGAAATGGAGATCGAGAAATGAAAAAAACTGTAACTCTGGCGCTTTCCCTGCTATTGGCTATGAATTTACTAACAGGATGCAGTACGGCAGGCGCGCCTGTGGGGACAGACCCATCCTCGAAGGATGCCAACCAGACCAGCTCTCAGAGCAGCATGGAAGCGGAGACTTCCACCGGGAACTTTACAGATGAAATGAAAATGGCTTATGCTGCCGACCTTTCGCCTGACGATGGAGCGGATTCCGTGGAACGGCAGGCGGATGTAAAGAATTCCCCCTATTTTACAAGCAATGACTATTATAACATGACCTCCACGGACACCTTAACCATTCTTCCAAAATTCCAAACGATCCAACAAACGTCGGAATGGAGCTGTGGCGTTACCAGTGCAATGATGGTCCTGAACTACTACGGAAAACTTGGCGATTGGAATGAAGCATCGCTGGCCGAACTACGTCGGGATAACACGCCCAGTGCTACTACATTGCGGCAGGCGATGGATATTTTTGATGGTGTTGGTGGATTTACATATACAACCACCTACGATTTCGAAGACTTGGAACAGATCGATTTGACCATGATCCAAGACTACCTCAAGGACGGCGTTCCGGTAATGATCGCGTGGAACGATTGGGGTGGACACTGGCAAGTAATCATCGGCTATGACACAATGGGGACAGAAACGCTCGCGGACGATGTCATCATTGTGGCAGATCCATACGATACAACCGACCATAACCAGGATGGCTATGGGGTTTACCCAGCGGAACGCTTTTTCTACAATTGGACCATGTATGATTTCTTTGAAAATGACCCCAACGATAAGTTGTTCCTTGCTGCAAAACCAGTAGAAGAATAAAGACAAAATAAAGCAGAAGCCGGTTTGAGAAAAAACTGGCTTCTGCTCTTTTTATGCGTTATTGGTATCAAAAGTGATCTGAATACGGCCCAGATCGGTGGTTACTTGTAACTTTTTGGTCCCTGTGGATTTATTCTCCAGGTTCTTTTTCCCAAGTCTCTGCTCCGTGATAATTTGGTAATCCTCCTGGTTTCCATAGATCGTTCCGGCAACTTCCCCATTTACGGTTTTTAGCTGAATATCCGGCGACTGCAGTCCTTCCAAAGAAATCGCACCATTGGTGGTTTCCGCCTGGATCGCCTGCGTTGCTTGAACAGCGTGTAACGCAATGAATCCATTCTTCGATTCAAGGTTCATCACCTCGGAAATACAGTCTTCCAAGTGGATGGCTCCGTTGCTTGTGCTAAGCTCAATCTGTTGATCGGCCTGTATCGCACGAAGGATTAATTTCCCGTTTCTCGTTTTTGTACATAGGTTCTCCACGCCTAGATGGTCGAAGTCAATGGTTGCGTTTTGCGTTTCACAGGAAAATGACGTAAGTTGTTGTAAATCCTTTGCCTCAATTTTCCCATTGTCGATTTTTACATCAAGCCCTCCCAAGTAGGATGTAGGAAGCTGCACCACAATACGATAGGTACCCTTTTTCTGTTCCTGCTCTCTCTGGTCCTTATTTTCCAAATAGATCGTGCTTCCTTTTTGTCCCACTGTATAAAGTTGTGTGCTATCCGTCTCATAAGAAATCACAATCTCTTCTGTATCAGCAGCTTCAAAGGTGATGGATTTGTTTTCGGCTTCAAATTTCATCGCATCCACTTCATGTACCGGCGCACGGTATTCTTCCATATGCTTTCCAACGGTATCCTTCTTCGATGAAGTCTCTCTTTCATCCCCCTGCAATATTTCTTCAGACATCGAAGAAAAAGATTCTGAATGTCCTTTTGAGGGTAAAACCTGCTCTGCTACGGAATTAGTCCGTAATTCTTGATAGGTCACTATTCCGAGCGCCGTCCACACGCCCAATACCACCAGTATTGCAACGACTACCCCTAATGCAATCCAAATCGGTTTTAAACTAGGACGCCGCTGTGGATTTTCGAGCAAGATTTTTTGTGCCAGTTGATTGACATCCCCTAGACTGGCAACAGCCTCTTCTTCTGACAGCCCACTCTCCATTTTATCTTCTACGATTTCTTGATAAAATGCTACAATTGTATTCCGATCACAATCTGGAAGCGCTCGTAAGAGCTGGTACAGTTTTTGGAAATAGGTCTCCTTTTTCACAGCATGGTTTCCTCCTTGTCCGTTTGATCTCCCGCATGATGATTCAGATTTTCACTTCCGTATACGGCCTTTTGAACAAAGGCATGGATTCGCTCCAATTCCTTCCATTCATCCCAAAAATCATATAGCCTTCTCTTTCCCTGTGCCGTTGTGCGATAATATTTGCGAAGACGTCCATTGTGTGCAATGGAATAGGTCGTCAGATAGCCCCCTGCCTCCAAACGGCGCAAAATAGGGTACAAGGTCGATTCTGACATTTCCACACAGGCAGAGAGATCCTTCATAATCTGATAACCGTAGGAGTCCTCACGATCGATGACCGCCAGAACACAGACCTCCAACAATCCCTTCTTCAATTGTATGTCCAAATCGATACCTCCTATCAAATTATATTATATATTACATAGTATTCGTTGTCAAGAAAAGGCTGTGCAGAAAAGGCTTATCTACACAGCACTATTTCATTTCGTCTTATACATCCAGGGGATCAAGTTCCATGTACGAATTCGGCGCTTGAGATTCTTTTCTGTACGCCGCCCAACTCTAAGCAGTTTATCGTACCCTAAAACTCGCAATATACCGCGCACCGCATTATACCCGTTGCCCTCATGCAGCATAATATCCACGCCGTTCATCACGGCACGGGGAAGCAACTCCTGTGTAAACAGAACTTCCAATTCAGACTCTTGTTTAAAACTGGTCTGCAACAAGAATTCGACCCGCTGAAGCGCCTCCACAGCCTGAAAAATATCTTTGCCGATGGGTTTCATTTTTCCACGTTTCAGCTCAAATACCGAATTTCGTTTTAAAAGCGTCGGAGACTGCACAATATTTTGCGCATGCAAGAGGCAAAGGAACAAAAATTCCTGTGCATATCCATACCGGCAGCCCTCTGTGAAACGCAATCCCTGCTCTCGCAGAAAATCTCGACGTAAGAGAACCGCTGAGAGGTCGATCTGTAGCGTTCCACGGATGACCTCCTTCATATATGCTACGCCGGACTGCTGCTGAACAGCCTTGCTGAGTGAACGGCGCTCCGCCAAACGTGCGTCCTCTTCACAGGAGCTTCCAAATACGAAATCCGCTCCTGTGCGTTCTGCGGTTTCAAAAAAGCCCCTCAGAAAATCGGCATACAATCTTCGGGCAAAAACAAAGGAAATATAGGTTCCACTTGCCTTCTGAATACCGGTATTGAGAGCGGCTGCTACATCACTGTCACCATTTTGAACCACAAAGCCATGTAGCCGTTCATTTTTAATGAGCTGCACACATTCCAAAGGCGTTCCATCGTCCGAACCCATATCCACCAAAATAAACTCCGTTTCTATTCCATTCGTCTGACGGACTACAGAGCGCAAAATCCCAGAAATCTCCTGTTCAACATTCCTCACCGGAAGAATGACAGAAAGGCTCATCGCTTGCATACACTCACCCCTTGCCCAAGCGAATCCGAACGCAGGTTTGCAAACCGAACGCTTTTTCTCAGTATAGCACAAATTCTCCAAGATAAAAGCGCTAATTGTCCCAAACTTTATTCATCCTCGGTCGTTTCTTCTGGTGAAACCATCGTCAATTGTGTCGCATGATGGGTTGTCGCCTTGGTGACCGTAATATGCCACCCTTCAAAGTCGAATGTATCTCCTACCGCTGGGATTTTTCCAAGCAACTCCATTGCCCAGCCACCAACAGAGGACGACTCATAGTCGTCCGAATCGCCCAAGTCGAACTCCTCAAATAGATCGTGCAAATCCGCACTGCAATTGACCAAATACGTATGATCATCAACCTGTTTAAAATAGTCGATTACGACGTCATGCTCATCCCAAATATCACCCACCAATTCCTCGATGATGTCCTCCATGGTAACGAGCCCTTCTGTACCGCCGAATTCGTCGACCACAATGGCCATATGCGACTTTGATTTTTGTAGAGTACGCAACAAATCCGAGATCTTGACAGTCCGGCTGATATAAAGAACCTTTTTCATCACCTGTTTGATATCCGTAACGCCATTCTTTTGCGCGCTGAAATAATCCTTTTCATGGACCATACCGATGATGTTGTCAATGGAATCCGAATAAACCGGCAGTCGGGAATACGTATTGTTCAGGAAAACATCCGAAATCTCCTGGAATGGGCATTCTTCATCAATGCCAACAATATCAACACGAGGGGTCAAAATATCGTCGGCTGTCAAATCATCGAACTCAATCGCCGAGCGGATCAGTTCTCCCTTTTCTTCGTCAATACCGCCCTCATTCTGTGCCTCATCGACGATGGTTTTGAGTTCCTCCTGCGTCATTCGATTGTCCGATTTCTTCTTAAACACCATACTGAGCAACTTTTTCCACTGGGAAAAATGAAATTAATCGGCGTCAGGATGGTCATCAAAAGCTTCAAAAAGGGTGCACTAAAACGCGCAAACGCCTCTGGGTGTTCTTTTGCCAAACTTTTCGGTGAGATCTCACCAAAAATCAAAACTACCACTGTCATAACCGCGGTGGACAGAGATACGCCAGCTTCCCCTAACATGCGTGTAAATAGAATCGTCGACAGGGACGCACTTGCAATATTTACAATATTGTTGCCGATCAGAATCGTGGACAACATTTTATCATAATCCTCTGAAACAGCAAGCGTAAGCGCAGCACGGGAATCCCCTGACTCTGCCGCCGTTTTCATACGAATTCGGTTCAATGTAGTGAATGCTGTCTCCGATGCAGAAAAATAACCAGAAAATAACACACAGATAACAATTCCTATTACAATGCCAAAGTCGGCACCTACCATGGTTTTCTACTCCTCTTTTTCATAAAAATAAAATGATATTGGGACAATTTTAACAGATTCCTCTTCGATTTTCAAACCGCTAGTTTCTGCGCCTGGCCCGGAAAAAGCAGCTATTTTCGGTTGCAGGTAACCACATCGAGCGCTTTTATCGATTTGCTACCTGCCTCGGTCTTTTTATAGGAAAACCTTTATCCGGTCGGAAAAATCATTCCATTTTCTTGAGATTCCAACAGGAATCTATGCCCTGCTGTTTTTCACTCCGTTTATTTGAAAATCATTGCAATGGCTTGTCAAAAATTCGAATAGTTCCAGCGAGTTCAAAATATTTTTTGTCAAAACCTCTTGCATTGGGAATAAAAGTATGTTAATATAAAAAAGCTGTTTACGACAGTTGTCTGAAAATAGTATGGGGCATTAGTAAGCAACCAGATGTGTGCCCCTGCGACGGAGAGCAAAGTCAAAAAATTGAACAGCCTGGAAATCCAGTAGAATCGAGAGATTCTGGCAATATGGGGGTATAGCTCAGCTGGGAGAGCGCTTGAATGGCATTCAAGAGGTCAGCGGTTCGATCCCGCTTATCTCCACCAAAATAATGACTCACACATTTAAATGTGTGAGTCATTGTTTTATCCATACGAAAACACAGAGAGGGCCTGACATCCAATTCACTTCCCCTCCCCCGGAAAAGTCAATATAATTATCGAGGCGGAGATTCTACAGTAGAATCTCTGCTTTTTTGTTTGTTGTATATTAAAAGACGAAATATAAAAGAAATGTGGTAGAAGCTTTGACCGCCTGGTGATTCGGGTGCTGGCGCAATCCAAGAGGCGGCGCCCCAGAATTACGCTGATACTGATGACTCCATATTATCCAGTCCGCAAAGCGGTGAAGCTGCCGGAGGGATTTGACACCCTGTTTTATCCGCCAAATCTGCAAACCGTCCCCAATCGAGCTGCCATCATCCGCGCAAACCAATATATGGTGGAGTGCAGTAATTACCTGATCGCTTATGTATGGCATCCGGCAAGCAACGCCAGAGAACTGCTGGAGTATGCTGGGACAGGAACACGAAAAGGAAAAATCCATATCACAAATCTGGCTGATAAGCAAATCCATCTTCCAAAGAACATGGCTAGTGTGCTATAATAAAATAGTGAAAGTTTACCCATTTGGAACGTGTAATCAGAGGTCTTGCTATGGAAGAAGAAAAATTGGGGCAGCCATCAACTGCTCTGTTCAAATATGCAAAATTGATTTTATCCAAAGAAGAAACCACATCCGCTGGTGGATGTGGTGTTTCCCATGCGGCCTTTTCATGCCCTGTGTCAGTCTGTTGTTATGACAGTACGGCGCAGGGCATTTTTTATTGTTTGGAAAGAGGTGGCCTGAGATGAATTTACCAAAGCGCAACAGTGAAGATGGGCGCTGTTACTGGATGCGCCCGATGTACGAGAGGAGCTGCAACCGCTCTTTGACCAGTGCATTCAGGATGCCATGGACGGCAGGATTACCCGCCCCGATTCTCTCTGGCCTCCGGTGGTGGTCAGCAGCGAAGGCGCACCCTTTGAGGTACACGATCTGATGATGGGCTGGGCCAAAGTACAGCGGGCCGAAACCCTGGATGCGGAAAAGGCCATTGCCTTCAGCGAAAACCTGCGCCGCCTGAGCCGGTGGGGTGAGATCGACTACCATTTACTTGGTCTGTTGGAACGGGAGCTACAGGAGAAGTATTTTGTAGTGACAGGTCGTGAAGATGACCATCCCTGGAATCGGGAGTATTCGCTGAAACCAGACATCCGTGCAGAGGAGGTCCCTGAACCGCTGCTGCGCTTTGCCTGTTATGTGGCGGTGAGCTATAAGGTATATGGTTTGGACTTTCAGTATCTGGATACCAATTATCTCTTAGGATTGGTTGAGAAGGTCCGGCCTGATATGGTGAAAAAGCTGAAAGAAAACGGGACCGGCAGGCTTCCGCTCAACCTTCAAAAGAGGAAAACAGAGCAGTTCACGGCATCGGCCAACGATGCCTTTGCCATCATCCGCATTACGGCCAAGGACAGCACGGAGGAATGTTACGGCGAAGTGCTGAACTACCTGTGCGAGCTTCTTTCGCAGGAGGATTTTCCCCACAGCTATACGGTGGAGTTCAAAGGACCGGAAAAGAGGTATCTGCCCATCACAGGACTGCCCAAAAAGGGAATCAATCAGCTTTGTGCCTGCGCCGTTCAATATCCGTCCCTTCATCCTCTGGTGGAACGGTATGCCCGCCTTGCTATGCGGCAATATGAGCGGTACACCAATCTCAGCGATGAGCAGTGTGCTCTCCCTGGCAGTTTTGCCGTATTCGCCCTGGGAATGCTGGAAAAAAAGTGGCGGCAGTTGATATGGGATTATCTTGACCTCTGTGATGATGAGCACTCCCGCTTACAGGAAAAATTCCTCCGGGAGTATGTGAAACAGTTCGGCTTTACCTCTGATACAGTCCCTATTTTTGTCCGGGGTGTGCTGTCCATGCAGAACATGAAATATTCCAAGGACTATGCCGCATGGATGGCAAACGCAGAAAGCCTGGACGCTCTGCTGGAGGCAAAAGTTCATCTTTCTGAGATCGTCCCAAGCGGTTTTTCCTCTGACGAGGATGACGACGAGGACGAGGAACCCACCCAGGAAACAGAAGCCAGCCCGGAGGAAGTGCTGCAATACGCATGGGAGACGGTCTGCTATGTGATCTGGGGCAAAGCCAGCGCCAAGAGTGGTCAGAAAGTGGTGGAAACAGCTCCGGAAGAACTGAAAGAGCGGTACCGGCAGATCTTCATTCCGGTAACGGAGAACATGGAACAAAGAGGTGGCCTGCTATGAGTTTACCGAAATGCGACGGCGTACATGGCCGTTATTACTTGATTCATAAACCAGATACGGACCCCGAAGTGCTGAAACACGCAGATCAGTGCATCCAGGACATTTTGGAGGGAACTGCCCGCGAAAATCATTCCGCCTACCCGACAGTGGTGCGGAACCACAACGGAACACCGTTTCTCCCCAGCCACCTGCTGGAACGTTATCTCTCCCGGCTGCCGCTGAAGGGATTTCCCTATGAGGATGCTGTTGCTGTATGCGATGCCATGCGGCAGCTGGCGGGCTGGAACGAGATTTGCTACACATTGGGACAATACATCAAACACCAGGTGCAAGAGAGATATTTTGAGGCTGGAGAAAAAGAGGACCGTTTTTCCGTCTACCCGCCCTGCACCGTTTCCCCGGATCTGTGTTCTGAGGATGTGGATGACGGCCTGTTGCACTTTGCCTGCTATGTAGCGGTCTGTTATACGGTATATGGAGCCAGCTATAATACCGTTATAACCAAGCACTACCTCGATCTGGTTTCCCAGCTTCGTCCGAATATGGTGAAGGAACTGAAAACCAATGGCAGCGGCAAGCTGCCCCCTGACCTTCAAAAGCGAAAAACAAAGCACCTGACCGCCTCGGCCAACGATGCCTTTGCCACCATCCGCATCACCGCCAGGGACAGCACCGAGGGATGCTGCGACGAGGCGCTGAGCTATCTATGTGAGGTGCTGGAGCAGCCGGAGTTCCCCCGCAGCTACTCAATCGAGTTTCGTGGGCCGGAGAAGCTCTACCTGCCCATCCCCGGTCTGCCAAAAAAGGGCGTCCATCAGCTCTTTGCCTGTGCGGTACGGTACCCCCGCCTCCATGTCCGGATGGAGAATTATGCCCGGCTGGCCATGCAGGAGGATGAGTGGTATCAAAACCTCGCGGATGAAGCCTGCGCCATGCCCGGCACTTTCGCTGTGTTCGCTCTGGGGCTGGAGGGGCCGAAGTGGTGGCGGCTGGTGTGCGATTATCTGGATCGCTGCGACGACGAACACTCCTCCCTACAGGAAAAGTTCCTCCATGTCTTGTTCAAAAAGTTCGGCTTTACCGCCCAGTCCCTGCCGGTGCTGGTCCACGGCGTACAGTCCATGCAGGAGCTGAGGCCCATCAAGGAGTTCCGTACCCTGATCGCCAACGAGGAGAGCCTGGACGCTCTGTTGGAGATCAGGGAACATCTGGAGGACTATCTGCCCGAAGAGGGAGCGCGGGAGTATCTCTGGCGGGATATCCTCTGGGCCATCTGGGGCTCGGCCTCCGAGAACGGCGGTAAGGTCATCAAGGCGGCGCCGAAGGAACTGAAAGAGAAATACCAGCAGGTATTTGCGTAAGGAGAACGCCATGAAAAAGAGAACAGCAAAGGACTTTATTGCCCTCTACTCCTCGGAAGCTGAGGAAAAGCTGGTGTTGATCCAAAGTGGCATCAGCGCCAGCCGGTCTTATATGGACAGCTATTGGGAGGCCCAGACCCACGCCCTTGCCATGGCGGATGCCCGGACCGGACAGGTGATCTCCGGCCGTTGTTATCTGAGCTGGCCGCTTACGGACAAGGAGCGGGAAGCCGGCGACTATTCCAAGCAGTTTGCCAAAGGAAAGGTCTACCGGATCAAGGCTCGGGACTGGAAGGGTACTGTACTCAGCGAACCGAGGTGGTATGTCACGGAGGTGTTGGAGGAGGGTGTGCCCTGCCCGGCATTGGAGGAGCTCTGGGCGGAGTACACAAAGCCTGTCGTTCTGGAGGACGAAGTGCTGGGAACGCTCACGCTGGATCGTGAAATGAGTTATTTCAACGGGACATGTCAGTGGATGAAAAAAGATGTTCGATTCTCGTTGGATGTGGATGTTGAAAAGCAAGCGTCCTGGACTCGTACTCGAACTGTAATGAAAAAGTTGTTGGCAGATCAAGAGGTGTGGGATAAGTCTCTGCGAACACTGGCTGCCCAGAAACTTACTACTCTGGCCAACGAGTGGCTGGCGGACAATGATCAGACCGACCGGAACCCGAAGAAAGACCCCATCACCGAGGAGGAGTTCGCCCGCCGCATCCTCCTTACCGAGTTCACAGTATCTCCGGGCGGCAGTTTTACCGCCTGGTATGAGGATGATGATATGTTCTGGGGCCATGTGATCACCGTGGAAGGGACATTGAAAAAGGGTCCTCTGCGGGCGGATATGCAGGGCTGACCACAAGCGGTTTGTAGGAAGGAGACGTCCATCTTGTGTGAGTACTGCCGAGACATTCAAACATGGAGAAAATTTGACGCCCCAAAGGACTATCTGGCTTGCATTGCTTACATTCAGCAACTGATAGCGAAGGATGAATTTGAACTGCTGCCAGAGGAATCCACCTGTCCGCTGGAGAAGGTAAAGACGGAGGATGGCTGGGCGGACGAGATCATGCTCCACATGATCCGGTGCAAGCACTGTGGGCAGATTTTCACCTGTGTGGTCAACACCTGGCGAGGCAGCGGACACTTCAAAAAAGGCAAGGAATGACATGGAAAAGGCGGTGAAACTATGAATCAGGCAGAAGAAGCAAAACTGTTGGAGCAGATCGAACGGTGGAATGATGTGGACGAGTTTTCCCGATGTATTGACGCCATTGAAGCCATTCCGGAACAGGAGCGAGGCTATCTGCTGACTCTCAAACTGAGCCGGGCATACAGCAATCTGGCCGTGTTGAGCGACAACAGCGCCCATGGCGAGGATGGCGAAGTGGACGGGGAACTTCTCCGGCACGCCATCCGGCTGCTGGAGTCCATCCGCTCCCAGGGTGAGAACGACCCCTACTGGAACGCCCGCATGGGATATTCCTGCCTGATGGCATACAGCTCCGCCGCCACCGCCTATGAATATGCCAAACGCTGGCTGGCCTTAGCCCCGGATGATCCGGATGCCCAAAAGCTGGTGCTGGACTGCGAAAAATATCTGGAGGAGGAAAAAGCCTTGGAACTTGATTTGCAAGAGCGGACGGAGATCATCCGGGAGGAAACCCCCGATGATGACATCCTTGGTTTTGTGCGGTTACATATTGACCAGTATTTTGGCGTCTATTCAGAGATGATCCATGATGACTCTGACCCAGAGTATCCTCTGGATATTGTCATCATCGCCCCTCGCTTGGAGCATGATTATTACACACTGGTCACCATTGGCCTGAGCCGGTGCCGGATGAATTTTCCGGAGGAGCGGCGGGAGGAAAAGCTGGAGCGTGCGGAGCTGCTCATCAACCTGCCCCGGGACTGGAAGCTGACAAAGGCGGACTGCCGGGAGGAGCGGTGGAGTTGGCCTATTCGGATGCTGCTGGCCACCGCCCGCTTCCCCATGGAGGACCCGGAGGTGGGGCTGGAATCCAGAACCACGCTGATGGAGGGCGAGGATGGCGTCCCCTTTGCGAAGGACACGGACTTGCGGGGCGCAATCTTGCTCTGGCCTGGTCCGTTTGGGCAGGATGCCTTTGCCTGCTGCCTGCCAGACGGCGAGGAAGTCAACTTCTATCAGGTAATCCCCCTCTATCGCGAGGAGATCCAGTATAAGCTGGAACGCGGTGCGGACGCTCTGCTGGACCTCTGTCCGGACGAAAGTTTGGAAGTGATCGATCCTCACCGGCTGAATGTGGTCACCGACTGGGAGAAGATCGGCTATGATCCGGCAGAGATGGACAACGCCGAAACCCATTTGAAAAAGATTCAAGACCTCCATCTGCCGGTGAACGAGCTGGCGGCCTACAATTTGATGGCCTTTTATTTGGGCTGGACTATGAAACGGGGCCAGATGAGCAACCCGTTCCTCTCCCGGTATCGGGAGGTGGTGGAGGCGGTCCGGTCCGGAGAAGGACTGGACCTGCGGGCATTCATCCGGGACGAGCTGAATGGGAAATTGTCCACCCAGTTCTTTGACCGGAGAGGCTCCAGCTTTGCCCAGTGGTATGCCCAGGACAACCGCTCCAACCCCTATGTCTACCGCCGGGACTGCCGGAACATCGCCCTGGCCGGGCTGGAGGGCCGCACCTGGAGCAGCATCGCGGAAGAAGAAGCGGCCTACCTGTTCCTGTCCTATACGGAGCAGAACCGCTGGAGTATAGAGCAGCTTCTGGATGAGCGGTTCGAGGCGTTTCTGAAGACAGAATTTGTAGACGACCCAGAGGAGCGTGTCGCGCAGGCGGCGAAAGGCAAACCCGCCGTCATTTCTGACTGGGATGGCCCTCTCGTCTGCTACGCCTCCGACCGGGTCGCTCAGGATGGGTGTAAGGTGCGGCTCATAGATCGCTTGTTCCCCGAGCGCGAGGATATGGGCTGGGAGAGTGGCTGGGCCCTCTACTCTGGAGATGAGGACGAAGTGTATGGCGAAGGCAATGAATACTATAAGTCGCACTGCGGCTACTACGATATCCGGGACATCTGCCGTATCGACCCGGACATTATCCCGTTTCTGAACCTGCCCTATGGTACCACACAGATGCTTGGTGAAGATGGAGCATGGTATGAAGTGATAGACGAGGACGAAGGTGAGGAAGAAGCCTAAATGAACAGCGAACAGATCACAGCTTTTTTGCAGGCACATTGGGAGTGGTTGACTTTGATCATGGGTATTGTGTCTGTGGCTGGTTCAATTCTGAATTGGAACTGGATGTGCGACCCTGCCGGCAAGCCGGACTCCCACCGCTATGGCCGTGGCTCCCGCCGGGTGCATTTCTTTTTGCTGGGGATCGTGCTGATTGTGATCAGTATCATGTCTTGGGTGTTGTAAGGAGGACGAAACGATGACTGAAAAATATCCCACCTGGCTCACCGGCCATGTGAAAGAATGGGCGGAGAAGCGACTGCCCACCGTAACATTGTGTTCCGCCACTGGCAATGAACTGCTGGAGGTTTGGTATTACGGAGATTTGCTCACGGTGAACGGAGAGCCCCAACCCTATATTGCAGATAGTGATGAGGCACCCGGACTGGTGGCAGCCCGTGACCCGGAGAGCGGCGAGGAGTTCGTCATCTTCGATGGCGGGCGGCATGGCTATGACAATCTGTTCTGCGATGAACACGATCCAGCCAAACTGGAACACCGTCCCCTCAAGCGGTATGAGGTCCCTGCCTCCAAGCTGGTGCTGGAGCTGGGTTACAGCATTGACTATGAGGACGAAAAAGAGGACTTCGAGCCGGACGAGGCAGATACCGTGGAACTGATCAACGGTGAGCGGATGCCCTGGGAGCAGGTCAAGCGGGACGGCATCGACTACATTGCGCTTTACTATGTGGACGAGAAAGGGAAACAAGTCCAGATTTTGGACGCGGAGCTGGCATGAGTACAGCCATTCCATTCTTCGACAATCCGAGGAGGTGTTCCATGACCCAAGAAGAACAGATCCGTCTCTACCGGCTCATGGAAAAGCTCAACTGGTTTTTCCACCAGGAGATGCACTACTTGGACCGGGAGACGGCGGAAAAGACCGCACGGGAGTGTTATCCGGAGATCCGGGAGTTCACATACGATATTTTGTGGAATGACCTGTCCAAAGAAGCGCAGGAGCGGCTCTTGGATGAGGAGGAATGCCTGTGAATACGCTGATTTGCTCTTTTGATGGCCTGCACGACAACAGGGTCCTGCGCTACTGCGCTGACTTTGAAGCCCATACCCTGTACATGGATACCCAGACCGAGGCCGGAGAGAAAGTATCCGTTCACTTCACCGGCCTGTTGGCCCATTGGTTTGAGAATGTGATTCAGGACAACATCCTCTTTGGAATGGATGAAATTAGTGTGGAAGGATTTTTTGAGCAGTACAAAGACCTGCTGGACAGGACCATCCCTTACGGATTTCCTGGCTGTTGCAGCATTGAGGAACTGCGGGAGCGGATGGAGCGGGAGAAAATCCGGTCATTCGTCATCGACGCCTCCCTTGGGCTGTGTGGATTTGTGCTGGCTAAGGAGGTGGAAATACAATGTCAATCACCGCTTATAAAATAGAAGCCGCCGGACATGACCGAACCGGCAAGGACTTCGGCTATGTGAATATCATGTACCGCTATGGCAACAAGCAGTCCTGTCCCCGGCCGGATCCGTGCGAGAAAATGGAAGTTATGTGGGCGGATGAGAGCGTCTACGGGCCACCTGCTCCCGGCAGCAAGGTGGGCGATTTTATACAGACATGGCTAATGGGCTCCTGGAACTGCGGGGTGTTTACCCACCGGGAGATCGCCCAGCGGCTCATGGATACCTTCACCGGACTGAAGATCAAGGAGCTGGAATGGTTCGAGAACCCCAGAGAAAAAACGCTGAAAAATGGCAAGCCCCGTGCCCGTCGGGCTAAATGGCTGCCGGAGCGGGAGGTGGATCTGGTGTACCTCTACTCCGACCACTATCTTGACGCAAGAAATCCGACTCCCGCTGAAACCGACTTTTTTACCGTCACAAGGATGGATTCCTGGGGCATGAGCACCTGGTTCATGTGTACCCCGGGGGCCGCCGAACAGCTAATCGCCATGGATTTTGATAATTTGACTGTCAAGGAAATAACCGTTATGGGATAGGAGGAAACAGATGATGACTTTGGAGCAACTGCCCCCGAAGGGCGTAAAGCGAGAACAGGCTATTTTGGAGCTGGGCAAGGAGGAAGCCAACGGCGAACTGCTTCTCCAGCTTGTGAATACAGAAAAGGGCAAGTGCAAAACAGCTGCTCAGAAGGCTCTGGCACAGCTGGAGTATGCCCCCGCCGCCCCTCTTTGGGCCAAGCTGGTCAAGGGCAAATGGATGGGCAGCCATATCATGTCGAATGCCTGCTCTGACTGTGTATCGGAGCAGATCGCCCCGGTCATCCTCAAGACCCTCTCCCAGTTGCTCTCTGAGGCGGACACAAAGCCACTGGAAGACAAGCAGGTAGAACAGTTGAATTTCTGCTTTTATTTGATGTTGGGGAAAGCCTCTCCGAAGATGCTGGAGGTGTATCGTTTTCTGGCGGAAAACACAGAAAGGATCGCCCAACTGAAACACGCCCCATTTTATGACGGCGATAACTGCATCTCGTGGAGGCTTTCAGAAGGGCTTGGGCTTTCCAACGCGAGGCCGAAGGAAATGGAGAAAATTCCTGCCGTAGTACTGACTGCCTCCCTAATCCGCAACCCGGATGAGCGGCTGCAAGCATTGGCCGATGAGCTGAATGAACGTTACGGCGGAAGCTGGCTGATCCCGGTCTTTATGAAGGCAATCATCACCCAGACCAAGGAACAGATGTACGAAACCTATTCTCCGCTTTTGGACACGCCGAAGAGGGGCTATTTGTTCACCGCTCTGGGGATGCTGGATTACCGTTGCTATCCGGACGACTGGACCTTTGAACGCTCTGGCCCCGATGGAATGATCGCTCTGATTTTCTGGGGAGATTACCGCTATGGAGCCTATGACATGGGTTTCGTGTTTGAACGTTATGTGGATCTGGATGAGCGGTGGCTCTTTGATTTGGCAAAAGACCCGGAGGGCCGCAAGCCCACTGTGACATGGCAGACTTACAACCGGGGCGGAGTTCTGTACGAAAGTTACGACGAAATGTTCATCAGCTTGCTGCCCCGCAAGGTGGAGAACCCAGAATTGAAGCGTGTTCTGCGGGACTACTTCCGCATCCGCGGTCAGAAAAAGAAGGTGGCAAAGAGCGTCACCGTTTACCAGGATGCTGCCGAGCGATTCGGAGATTAAGCAGGAATGGAGGAACTGGCATGATCGGGACAGATGAAAACCGGGCGGTGCTCCATGTGGAGGTCATCTTCTGGAGTGGTAAGCGAAAGACTCCCCCCAGCTTGGCCAGCGAAAAGTATAGTCCCCATCTTGTAGCCACAGGAACCACTGAATATCTGGGCGTATGCTTCTTGGATGGGACTGAATGTGCGTTTGATGAACCGGCTTTTGGGAATGCCCAACCCCTCTACCCGGATACCGTGGACTATGGCCCGCTGGAAAACAATGTGGAATTCTTGATTTATGAAGGGGCCAATGCCATTGGCAAAGGCCGGGTGCTGGGCAGAACCGTTCCCTATAAAGTAAAGCAACGGAGAAAGTAGGCGTCCTATGTATGAAATTGGAACGATTGGCCGTTGGGAGACCCTCCCGGAAACGGCGGCCGCCATCTGTGACCATGACACTCCCAAGCTGGAGGCACTGCTCCAAGGCGGGTTGAATCTCAATGCTCCCATCCAGCTCAGCGAATATATCAAGCTGATGCCGCTGGAGATCGCGGTTTTCCGGAATGATGTGCCGATGATCCACTTCCTTCTGGAACATGGAGCTGACCCCGACCTAGCAGTGGAACAGCCACTGCTGCTCACCGCCATTCGCTGCTGTGCTCCGGATGTGGCATCCCTTTTTGCTGGGCAGGCCACAAAATTCACTCCCGACCAGAAACGACGGGCTTTCGAGGAAGTTCGCTGGGGCAAGCGCCCGGAGAATATCCCCGTACTGGAGCAGGCCGGGATCACGGTGGTTAAGTTCGGCGGCGAGGCGTTCCGGGCAGCTGTGTCCGATGGATACGCCGAGCTCGCCCAGCTGCTTCTGGAAAAAGGGGCGGACATCAATTACCACAAGCCGGACATGGTGTTTCCTTACGCCTCCACCCCCGTCACCGAGGCCGCCCGCTCCAACGATTTTCCCATGGTGCGTTGGCTCGTCGAACAAGGGGCGGACATCACCATTGCCGACAAGTATGGTGACCGCCCCTACACCGTAGCGGTTCAGGAGAAGAACCAGGAGATGGCCGACTACCTAAAGGCCCTGGAACCGGAGGACTGGCACAACGAACAGGAAAAGGTCCGGCAGCTCATGCTTTACAAGCTGCCTGCCAAGCTGGTGGAATACTTAAAGGCCGGTCCCCTGCGGCTGGAATTTCCGGAACAGGAACTGGTGAAATGGGCGGAGCTCTACTCCTTCATGGATGTGCAGGGAATGACCTGGAAGCGGAAGAAGCTGCTCTCCCTCATGGTGAAGATGGACAACTACAGCGACTTCTTGCTGCTGTGGAGCCCCAGGGACAAAAAGCTGTGGTATCTGGACATCGAGCACGAGGAATTCCACCCCCTGGCCAAATGGGACGACTTTATTGCAAACCCCGGTCGTTATCTCAATGGGATGGTTGAGGGTGAGTTTGAGGAATAAGGAGCAAGGCCATGACATCAATAGACTTTCTGAACAAGGTACATAAAAGCCTGGATTCGCAGGAATACCGGCTCTCTTTTTCACCGGCCAAGTCCAAGAACTATATGCTGTACTGCAACGGCAACTTTATCGGCGGCCTGTTCGATGAGGAGCTGTGTTTCGTCTATGCCAATGGTGTGAGCGAACTGCTGGGGCGGCCGGACCCCATCTACCGCGGCTACTCCAGCACCGCCCAACATAGGATGCTGGTGATTCCAGAGGAACATTGGGAGAAGGCGCTGAAACTGCTCTATGCCGAGAAATTTGACTGGAACCGTTTGGTGTATGACATCACCTATACCAGCATCGGCGCGGCTGTAGTGGAGGATTTCTACGATGAGAATGTGGTGTTCCTTCGGTTCTGCTTTGAAAAGGAACTACTGAAAAAGAATCCTCTGGACCGGCAGGGCCGTATCCTTCGGATGGTCTATATCAACCAGGACCTGACAGAAGCGGGCAAATATCTGTTTCCCAGACTGCTGCACAAATTCCTTGCTTTTTCAGATCGCAACGGGAAAACCAGTCTGGAAACCATGCTGAAACGGTGGTACACCGCGCTGGAGAAGGAATACCGCAGCCAGACAGAGGGATAAGGAGGAAAGCGGCATGACAGAAGAAAATAGAACCTATATCACCCATCTCAAGGTCGCTGATGTCCCGTGGCATCGGCTCACCACAGCCTATGGCCGGGGGACGGATTTTCCCGCTCACCTGGCGGTGCTGGAGCAGATGAAAAATCCGAAAGCAGTCAAAAAGGCCCTTTACAAGCTCACCGCCAATATGGAGCACCAGAGTACCCTGTGGCACGCCACCCCTTTCGGCATGGTGTTCCTGAGCCGGATTCTGGAGAAGGCCCTTACAGAGAGCGGCCAGAACCCCGTAGCCCATTTCCTTGCCGGGGAGCTGCTGGACTTCTTTGCCTGTATCCTCCAGTGCTTCCACGATGGAGATAGGATGGAACACGCCGACCCGCTGCCTCTGTTCTCCGACTTGCTGAAGGAAGAATATCTGTGGTCGGAGGAATATGACGAGGAAGAAGACGAGATGCGCTACGAGGAGGACGAAGTCTTCCCCGCGGACTTGTTTTACAGCTTCTATTACTACTCCTGGCAGGCGGTGCTGGCTTACCGGGGCGCACTGGAGCAGGAAGTTTCTCCGGAGTTTGCCCCCAAGATGGCGGCAGTTCTGGAAGGGCTGTAAAGGAGGTTGCGCCGATGTTTGAGGAATTCTATGAGATGTACGAACCCGAGGAGCAGGAAGTGGTCGCTCTGATCAATCGCTGCATTGGGGGCGGATATAACTGGAAAGGCAACTTTTGGGAAATGACCGTTGTGACACTGGGCATGGTGTTCTGTGACACCGGCAAGGTCATCACCAAAGAGGAGCGGCTGGATTGGCCGGTCACCGATGAGGAACGCAATAGCGACAAGGGCTGGGGACGCTTTCAAAGCGAGCAGATCTGCCGCCTCAAAATCCGCCGGATGAAGGAAGAATGGGCAAAGGGTCTGGTGGTGCGGCCCTGGTGTATCTCCCAGGTGGTCAAGGCCCATGAGGTCTGCCCGGAGCTTCAAGCCATTCTGGACGAATACTACAAGCCGGTGGTTGTCCAGGACGAGGTGCTGGGTGAGCTGACGCTGAACAAGGACTATGATACCTTTGAGGGCGAGATACAGTGGTGCGGAAAAGATGTGAATCTTTCTCTGGAGGTCAATGCCGAGAGCAAGCCCTCCTGGACCCGCGCACGCAGCGCCGCCAAGAAACTGCTGGCCGACTGCGAAACCTGGGACAAGGCCATGCGGGAGTTTGCGGCCAAGAGTCTGACCGGGCTTGCCAACGACTGGCTCTCCCAGGATGAGGAAAATCCCCGCAATCCGGAAACAGACCCCATCACAGAGGAAGAACTTGCCCGGCGAATCAGCCTGATCGACCTGATCGTCACCTCCGGCGGCAGCTTCACCGCCTATTTTGACTGCGATGAGATGTTCACCGACCATGCGGTGGTGGTCTATGGCTCCATGAAAAAGGGCGTCAAAGATGCCTACATTGAGGGGTAAGGGATTGCCTATGAAACTATATGCGTATTGGCTTGGGCTGCATCCCCTTGATTGGGAATTCTGCTTTATGCCGGTATAAGCCTATAAAAGCTTCATCACAGAGCAGTATCATAAAAACCCCGCTTTTTACAACATTTCAGCGGGTTCCATTGAGCAGGTATTGGCACACATTGATGCCATTTTATCTGCTGCCATGGAGGATTGGAATGAAACCACGAACCATGCTGCCCTGCGCTGCCCCCCAATGATCTTTCCTCTCCCCAAGGGCCAGGAAAGCAATGCGGCGGAATTTGCTATCATTCTCAAGATGGATCATGACGGCGATACGGTAGTCTATTCGCCAATTCCATTGCCCCATCTGGAAAACCAATGAGGAGGTGTATCTATGAAACTGAATTGCAAACGCATTGATTTTACATACACGCCCGGTGAGGAGATCTTCACCTTTCCCGAGGACACGGGACTGCCCTTCCTCTTCGATGTAGAGGAGGAACTGACCGACAATCCTGCCGCCATGGATGCGGTGGGAGAAATGCTGGACGAGGCGGAGAAATTGGCGGAAAAGGCCAAGGCCGCCCTCAAAGCGGCACTGGCGGACGAGGACAGCCCCTGCCACGGCATCGTGACATTTTTCATGGAGTTCCACCGGGACGAAGTAGACGCCGATATCGCGGCAGAGCTCTTTCCGGGAACCGACCCGGCCAAGCTGTCCTTTGCCGAGATGGTGGACTTTTTGCGGCTCAAGCGTTTTGGCAGCTTGGTGGATGGCGAGGACGAGCAGCAGGCTTTTATTCTGGACCTTTCCTTCAACCCGGAGATCACCGACGAGCTGATGGTGGTCTACTTTGACTTGAATAAGGAGATTTTCTGCATCACCCATGAAAGCTAAATTTGTTGCTTGTATTTTCGATCCGGAGCCTACCCAGTGGGGGCTGCGGGGCGACCCGTTTCTGTGGCGGCTTCTAAAGGAGCGGTATCAGACAATGGAACTGTCGTATTCCCCCAGAGTTCTCCGGGAGGAGATCCTCCGCATCTTTGCGGATTTGACCGGCGAACTGCCTGCGCCGGGCAAGCAGTACTATGTTAAGCAGTTTACCAAAACGCATGTGGGAATGTCCACTGGCTGGGTAAGCGGAGACTTTTGGCAGGCTACGGCAATCCCGCTGTTGATGGAGCGGTTGGAGCAGGCCAACCGTTCGTAGAACGGCGCTAAGAAGGAGGCGCGGCGATGAAACAGAATGGCAATTGGTCCAAAGATCTGCCCTCGCTTCTGGTCCAGCAGGTCCGTCTGCAATGGTATAAAGACTGCCGGGGCGGAAATGCCGCTGTGCAGCGGAACCAGTACCCCAGAGCCATGCGGCTACCAAAGAATTTCTTCTCCTATTATCCCTTTGGACTGCCCATACACTTCGCATCTGTCGTGCAAAGGCCCGACGGGTTTCATATCGAAAAGGACTGCCGCAGGCTGATAAAGTGGAAGGCGGACAGCACAATGCGCCTCCAGCCCTTTGAACTCACCCAGCGGGAGAGCGGAGTCCAGGTGCGATACCGCTATGACTGGCACATCGGCGCAATTCCAGAGCGATATACCTATGATAAGACCGGGCAGAAGCTCCCGCTCCTTGAGTTGGCACTGGATTTGTCCCCCGGCGATTATGGGCGGGCCATCTGCAATGGGCGGTTCCGGGACTGGGATACCGGGATCTGGTATTATGCGCTGGATATTTTGAATGTGCTCCTGCCTGCAGCCCCCACCAACGCATTGACCAGTTTTATGGACAGAGAACCCAGTAAGGTATATACACAAATCGACCGGCTGTGGTAACGAAAGACAGGTGGATCACACGATGCTTTCCACAAAAGATTTATCCAATTTGCCCAATGCGGAACGCCTGAAAACCTTCTGCAAAGGGCTTGCGGCCCTGGATATCATCATGCTGGAGGAGGAATGGAGCTTCATCCGCCGCTATACCTACAATCCTGCATGGCGAAAAGGCAAGGAGGCTTTCTTTGCCACCGATGGCAGCGATCAGAGTATGATTGTTATGTTTGCACCGGAAGGCTGCGTCATCAATGGCGTGGATTCCGAACTCTACGACTGGGAGAAAAAACTCCCACGAATTGAAGACCTGATAGATGGAATGTCCCCTGTTCTGCAAAAGCTCATGTCCAGCCGGGAAGTCAAAAAGATGAAAAGTACCTTCTGCGTCTGGACGGAAGACGGAGTCACCTGGCGCTGCAATCCCATGGACGGCAAGGACGCTTCCAAAGACCTGCTCCCCATGATTGACGGCGATCCCCAGACCTATGTGGAGTACGGGAAATGGTTTTATCCCGCCGACCTGCCCTTGGAAGCTGTGCGCCAGCTCGCGGACGGGGCGCCGGTGACAAAGGAACTGGCCGCCGCGCTGAACCCCAAGCGCAGCGACTGGGAGGAAATCAAGATGGGTCTGGATAAAATCGGGTATCCAAATGAACTTTGATAGAATGATTGGAGAGCGCGATGATGGATACAAATTTCAATCCGATCCTTTACCAGTTTGAAATGCTGTCCCTTGTGAATGCCGCTATAAAAAAGCTGAAAGCGGAACATCCGGATTACGAAGTGTTCACCATGAGCCTGACAACGGACTTCACCTCCGGGGTGAGCGCCGTCCACTTTGACAGCCGAGCCTCCTCAGAGCGGTATCTCAAAAAGGAAGCAGAACAGTATCAGAAGTATTTACAGGCTGGCAATCCGGGTATGGCTGAGATGTACGCCCCTACTGGAGAAATTCGGATTACCAATCCTGCGGATTTTGAACTTCCATTCTACGCAGAGATTCAAAATGAATCCTTCCCTTTGGATTTCGAGGAGGAACAGGAGGACGAAGATTCCGAGTTGGAAGATGAGGCGTCATCCTTCTACTGGGAGGAGGCCACCCCGATTCTGAAACAGGTCGCCGCTGTAGCTTATCGAACAGCCAAATCAGAACTGAAAGTGGATGCAGATGCATTTGAGGTCAGTTACAACGGCCCGGAGGATTGGTATTACCCGCTTGAGCAATAATGGAGGTTGCTATGACAAAAGAACGCATCCCCATCTCCGGCGATCTCAAAAGCAAGGTCAGGCAGCTGATGGAATACGCCGGATGGCGGGAAGGACGAAAAGTGGACATCTCCATTGCGGAGCAGTATTACGCTACCCACGGCGTCCCTATGATGAAAGCCACCCAGCGGTTTTACCGCAAGTATTTCGGCCTGTGCTGTGAGTGGTACTTGGAGCAGAAAAAACTAAACTGGGCGGCTGACTTTCAGTTCGCTCTGTTCCCTTACCTGGTCAACGGGATCAAAAACCATTTGGAGGACGCCTATTTCCGGGATATGTCCGGATGCGAGCTGGCAGAGGTCGAACAGGCTGCCGGCCAGAAGTGCCAGCCCATTGGTCATATCGGCTACTACTACCCGGCAGAGGTCTGGATTTCGGAGTATGGGAAACTGTACGCAAAATATGAGTACCAGGACGAAATTGAATGCTTTCCCGATGTGTTTGCCCTGATCGAACGGGATCTGCGGCAGTGCAAATTTAATTCCGCCGCCATGAAAACCGTGGAGGCACTGGATGGAAAGCTGTGAGAACGCAACAAGGAGGAACCGCCATGAGCATGAAAGAAAAATTGGAGTCGTTGGGCAAAAATAGCATTCAGCTGAAAATCGCCAGAAAAGAAACATATAAGCTGGGCGCCACCCGTTTCGGCGGGAAACCGGATGTGCCGCCGGACTTCATTTGGCCCACCTATGAGGGCGAGAGCTACGACCATGTGGTGAAGGACCGCCCCCTCACCTTCCTGGCTCAGCTGAACTGTGCGGAGCTGGCCCAGTTTGACGCGGAGCATCTTCTACCTGACCACGGCCTGCTCTCCTTCTTTTATGAGACGGACACCCAGTGCTGGGGCTATGACCCCAAAGATAAGGCTGCGCCCGCGTCTACTGGTTCGAGGACAGTTCCGCGCTGTCCGCCGCAAGCTTTCCCGCGGATATGGAGGAAGATTTCAAGTTTCCTATGGTCAAGATCAAGCTGGATTCAAAACCCTCCTATCCTTCCTGGCAGGACTTCAGCGAGGTGTTCCCGGACGAGAAGGATGACGACGCCTTCAACAATGCCTGGGATGAGCTGACCGTCAAGGCCCCAGAGGACCCGGAGGATCGTTCCCAGCTGCTGGGCTGGCCCGATGTGATCCAGAACAGTATGTTCAGTGAGTGTGATCTGGTGACCCAGGGCTACTATCTGGGCAACGGCTGGATCAAGATTCCGAAAGAGGTCAGCCAACGGGCAAAGGAGAGCGCTCTTGACCGCTGGATGTTGCTGCTCCAGCTGGATACCGTGGAGTGCGGCGACTTTGAGCTGATGTTCGGGGACTGCGGGCACATCTATTTCTACATCACCAAAGAGGATCTGGCCGCCCGCCGCTTTGACCGTGTATGGCTGATTCTCCAGTGCTGCTAAGGAGCGACCAAAATGTTGCGCCCTATTACCAACACAGAGCCGGTGGACAACGAGTTCTTCCTTCGGGATGGAGCTGTTTATTTCTCCGGCCTGTATGAAAACGACCTGCTCAAAGGTGTTGCGCCCAAAGACTTCTGCTGTTGGCATTACTGGGGCAGATCTTCTACGGCCTGCTTTCTGGGCGGTATCCGCCTGCGTGGGGCGGACCCCACATCTTTTCAGGTGTTAAACTTTGCCTACGCTATGGACAAAACGGCAGTCTACACCACCAGCGGGAGAATCCCTAATGTAGATCTGGCAGCCTTTCAGGTGCTAGACAATGGTCGGAACGAATCGGGCGCGCCCCAGGGCTATGCAAAAGACAGCCGGCAGATCTACTTCCACAATGGGGACGGTAGGGTGAAAATCGTCAAGGGTGCGGAAGTTCCCACATTCTGCTCCTTGGGCGATACCTTCTTTGCCAGAGATCATAAACGGATCTATGCCTATGGAAAGCAGCTTCCCAAGGCGGATCTGGCATTCTGGGAACTGCTTCGTCACTGGTATTCCAGGGACGCTAGGCGGGTGTACTACCTCAACCGGGAGATCAAGGGGGCTGATCGGGACAGTTTTGCAGTATGCACCCCGCTGAACGCGCCCCCCGCTTTCCGACCATCTGGCCCGTGACAAAGACCATTTTTACCGGAACGATGAGAGGATAGAGGAACTGCTTTGGCTGGAACGGCTGCGCGAGATGACCCAACAACCGTAAAGGAAGGAAAAACAGCTATGGACTATTTGAAGATACTGCGTGAAGACCCTGATTTAGCGGATGAATTTGATTCTCTTTTTGACTTCTTCCTGCTGGATGAGCTATCCCCACGGGATGACGCGGACGGCCGATGCACCTTTTCCCTGCCCGGCATGGCGTTTGCTAGAGATGGCTCCGGCGGGGAATACCATCTGTTGGAGGATGGCTCCATCGGCTATAACAGCAGTGAAGGTGAGACGGGCCGTCTGGCAGAGAATATGGACGAGCTCTTTTCTCTGCTTGTAAACTGTATCTGCTGGCAGGACTGCTGTGACGCAAAGCAGTATTTGGATTCCAAAACATTGGAGGAATATGGGCAGAAGCAGCGCGTTATCAACTTAGAAGATATTGATGTGGACATCTGGCGGCGGGTTGCCAATGTCTTGGGGATTTCTGTGGACAAGGAGCTGGCCCCTGTTCTGGAGCGGTTTCGCAAAGCAACACAGCGCCAGCCCCTGTATCAGTGTGTTTTCCATGAGGACGACGGAAGCCTGACCGAATCCTACGGCCTGATGTTTGAATAGAAAGGGAAGCAAGTGGATTTCTGTATTTGGCGCAATCAGATATTGCAAAATCCCCAGGACATTTCACCGCTGAAATTCGGAATGTCGCAGGGTGAGGTCATAGAGATCTTCGGTAAGCCTGATACCGTTTCCACGATGAGAAGCGGTGGGAAACCTTTGATCCTCAAATATAAAGACATTGAACTGCATTTCGATAGAAAAGCCCCTCATGGGCTCTACTTAATTTATAGCGACGATGAGATCGAGCTGGGCGTCACAACCGAGCACGAAGAAAGGAGCAAGCCCTATGAAAGTCTTTGACCCAGATTATAAACTGCTGGACGAGATGTACCAGGACGAATACTATCCAGATTTTTTGGTGGACAAGGTAAAGGATGAGCTCCAGAAGGTCATCGACCTGCTGAAGAGCGGCGAAACCGACACCGAAGCGGTGCAGGAAGCGCTGGACGAGGCGGTCTGCGGCATCAATGATCTCCAGGAGGAATTTGATGAGAACGACAGTGAGATCGAAACGGTGGCGCGGGAGTGCATCGCGGCAGATGTGGCCTACATTCTGGAGTGGTTTGGCATCCCCATTGACACCGAGGAGGCCATCCGGGAAAGAGACTGGTGAAACCCATGGCAGAAAAAGAACTGGTTGTTTGTGATGAGTGCGGCGGTCTGTTTTTCAGGGGCTCCTCACAGATGCTGGGGCTATGCCCGGAATGCGCCCATATTCTCTATGGCTACCCGAATTGTCCCCACCATTTCCAGAATGGCCGGTGTGTGAACTGCTATTGGGACGGCTCCGAAAGCGAGTATATCAAGTCGCTGAAAAGGGATCGAAATTATGGCTTGGGAATATGAAACCTTTAGCCCGGACGGTCAATGCAGATTGTTCGGGGTGAATATCTTTGACTATGATTGGAAAACCACCGGCAGGCAGGTAAAAGTCCAAGACCCTATCTATCACCAGAACCATATCTTTGAGGTCTGGCAGGTAGAGATCGATGGGCAGGTCTACCGCTTTGCCGCTGGAGAGTTCTCCAACTGCATATGGGGATTTTATCTGGAGAAGAATTGATGAGAGGAGCGTGAACCCATGAAAGCCAGCGCCGGAGAGGTCTATACGGTCTACAACAACTACCTGGAACGCTACACCGCCTGTCAGGTGGCCTACATTGCGCCGCCGGACACGGTGAGCAGCCAGTCCTGGGCGGTGATCCTCTCCCTGGACTGGGTAGGCGACGCCCCTCTGACGGCAGAGGAACTGCCTCGTCTCCGCCCGCTCTACAAGGACTTCATGTACTGGCCCCGTGCGCTCCATCTGCTGCGGGTGCCGGTGGAAGTCCCGCCCCAGTACACGCTGGTGGGCACTCTGCCGCCCTTCACCGACGAGTCCTGCCCCTCCTACGGCGGATGGAACGACGGCTATGACGTGTACCGCCAGATGATGTGGCAGGCCATCCCGGAGGAGCGGCGGCGGGCCTTCAAGGAGGCTGCGGGCAGCCGTGAGGAAGTGACCATCGGCGGCCAAATCGTGAAGAAGTGCAGCCATCGGGTGATGGACCAATACATCCCTTTTGGCTCGGCGCTGGAATTGGAGGTACTGCCCTGCCTCTCGGACCTCATTTGTGAGCAGTGGCACCCGGATCTGCCGAAGTTTTTGCGGGGGAACCCCTTCATCCACGAACTGACCTTACTGAACCACGGCCAAAAAATACTTGATCTGCGGGGGACCAGCATTGGAAAGCTGATGCTGGATATGACCGGCCTTCGGGAACTGTGGCTGGGCGAGGAAGCGGAACAGCTCCTGTTCCAAAACAAGGGGCCGGACGCCTGCACCATCCACGCCCCCGGAGATGGCAGTAGGCTGACCCTCCAATTCATTGGAGAATACCGCCCTCACCCAGAGCTGCCGGGACTGTGGGGACTGCACGGCATCCAGCTGAAGGATTTTGACCTGTCCGGCCTTCCCGCTGCCCATCCCCGCCTGAAGGAGCTGCGGCTCTGGGGCGCGCCGGGAAACCTGCGAAACTTCTCTGCGGTGACTCAGTTCCGGGAACTGACGGACCTCTCCACCTATGACCTGTTCGGCTTCGGCGCGGGAGACATTCCCACCCCGGAGCAGATGCCGGCGCTTCGCTGGTTCTGGATGACCAGCCTGCTGGAGGACGCGGCAAAGGCGGCAAAGAAACTCTGGAAAAGCAAGCCGGGAATGGACCTGCGGATCACCAAGCCTCGAAAATCGGAGTGGCTGGCACAAAATCTGGACAATCCCTTTCGGGGCTGGGACGGCGCAGAGCAGATCCCCGCTGCCTCCGCGAAAAAAGCGGCCAGCCAATACCGCAAGACCCGCGCCTTGCTGATGAAGCTGGCCAATCAGCCAGGCGGGGACGCCCAGACCTGGGCGCTGGAGGCGGTAGCAGCTTATACCCAGACCTTTAACAAGATGGGCTTTATTGAAACCGAGGAGCGGGATGAGATCTACATGGCCCTGTGCGGGATTTTGGATGCCCTGCCAGAAAACACGCTCCAGAAGGATGTTCTGTTGGAAAAGTTTGAAGAACTTCGCGATTTTTGAGGAGGGGTGAGAATGGAACAAAGAGTTCTTTACAATGGCCAAGTTCTTACCCTGACACGGTTTTTGGGGACGGGAGAGCCCTGCCTGTGGATCACTGATCCTAAGCAAATCGGAATGCCAAAAATGGCGTTTGTGGGCGGATACCCAGATGAATACTGCATTTTTCTGAAAAATCTATCTGAAACAGAGTTGGCACAAATCACATCGCTGGACGGCGCTCCACTGGATGTGAAAAAAGAACTGAGTGACATCAAATGAGGTGAACACCATGAAGGAGCCTATCACAAGCCTGCTCCCCAAGCCGCCAAAGTATATCGATGTGGACTATCGGACTTTGCCTGACATCGACAACAATCCGCTGTTCTATGTTGAGGACACGCAGGAGATCCTGTGCTATTAGACGGACGGGAAAAAGGTCTACTGGCGGTTTTCCGAGGTGTCCGGGGATGTAGAGCATTTTGTATGGTTCAATGGACGATTTGCCAAGGACGGCAAGTACTGCTTTCTCCAAAATACAAAGCTGCGGAATGTGGATCATGCCTCTTTCACGGTGCTCAACAACTGCTACACCAAGGACCATCAAAGTGTCTGGACAACCGGCGGCCGGTTTGAGCCGGAGGACATCGGCTCCTTCGTTGTTTGTGATGATGGAGTGGGACTGATTGAAAAGATCCAGACCATGATCGATGGTACACTGCGGCCCGTCCGGGTGCAGATTCCCTATGGATATGCCAAAGACAGCAAAACCGTATACTATGAGAATTTCGCCGGTAAGATTAAGGTCTTGAAAAAGGCTGGCCCTGCTACCTTCGTTTCCAAGAATGACGGCTATTTCGCATGGGATGCCAAGTCCATCTTCTGGAACGGTTATCTGCTGCAGGGAGTCGACCTGCAATCCTGGCACATCGTAGACGCGCAAAAGGCGCTCTCAAGGGATGCCAAGCACTTCTATATCCAGAACAAGCGAGTGACGGAAGATGAATGGAACCAGAAGCAGCTCTGACAGGAAAGGACAAACCCTATGGCACTACAAGATAAGAAAATGATGCCTCCCCCCTGGCTGGCACATCGGGAGATCGAGCGGTACTCCATTGGCTGGACACCCTCTCATCTGAGGAGCGGACGGAATACCGCTCCCTCTTTCCTGAGCCGGTGACCTGGAAAGGCTGGTGGGATAATGAGGACAGCGGCGAAGTGCTGGAGCATAGCAACTTCTGGGTGGATACGTGGCAGCCGGAGGGCAGGCCCAAGTACACCTGGCAGTGGCTCCAGCAGGAGTTTGCCGCTGGGAGAAAGCGAGAACTGTGCCTGTTCTGGGACCATCAGCCTGTCCAGGATGGCAGCATTACAAAAAGCTGCCTCAGCCAGTGGTGGATGGAGGATTTCTATTCCATCGCCGACTCCTATCTCTGTATAGAGCAGTATACGATGGCGGGCAAGGCGGAGCTGTTTGGCGATCAGGAGATCCGCAAGGAGATCCTGGCGTGCAGCGACCCTCAGCAGATCAAGACCCTGGGCCGTAAGGTGCGGGGCTTTGACCAGAAGGTGTGGGACAGGTTCAAATACGCCATTGTGCTCAACGGAAACTGGTGCAAATTCAGCCAGAACCGTGATCTGCGGGAGTTCCTCCTCTCCACCGGGGACGGTGTGCTGGTGGAGGCCAGCCCCTATGACAGCATCTGGGGCATCCGGCTCTCGGCCAGCTCCCCCGAGGCCCAGGACCCGATGAAGTGGCGGGGACAAAACCTGCTGGGCTTTGCGCTGATGGAGGTACGGGACGAGCTGCGCCGGGTGACTGAGAATGAAATGCTGTGCGATTGGAGTATGGTATGGGGACAATGAAGCTCTATGAACTGGTCAACCACTATCACATCGGCACGGAACTGACCTGCGCCGAGGCGATGTTCATGGCCTGCAATGAATATTACCATCTGAACTTGTCCGAGGAGACCCGGAAGATGTTCTCCGTCATGGGCCTTGGGATGCAGACGGAGCAGTCCTGCTGCGGCGCCTTCACCGTGGCGGTAGGGATCATCGGTCTGATGACCGCCAAAGAGGGGCAGACAGATGTGGACAATACGGATGGCTACCAGATGATTGCCGAATTGACGAGCTTTGTGCTGGGCTTCTACGAAACACTCCACTGCGTTGAGCTACAAAGGTTGGAAATCGTGGGCTATGAAAACCCCTGCCACGCCATTGTGGAGGCGCTGGCTAAGAAGCTGGAGGAGCTGCTGGCGGGCCGCAGCATCTTTCGCCCGGCAAATGCGGGACAGATCGGTTCATGAAAAGAGGGGATCTTTATGCAGCGGGACAGATATGAAAATCGAGATGCCTTCTATCGTGTTCTTCTGTCCGTTGCAGAAACAAGAGACCGTGAGGCCGCGGCCGCCTTTGCCTTTGATAACTATGCCAACATGCCAAAAGATGAGGAAGAACGCCTTGGATTTACCGAGGAAGACCGGGAACTGATTTTGACCTTGATGGCGATGGACGCTGGCGAGGAGTTCTGGTACAACAAAGAGGAACTGAAAGCGCTCATTCAGGCCGCTTGGAAAAAAGAGAGCAAGTTGCCCCAAAACTCTTAGCAGATGAATTAGAAACGCTTCGCAACAGTATCTATCACGGAGAGCAGGAACTGATCTCCGCCCTGACACCGGAGCAGTTCTTTGCCCTGCTGTCTCATGACTATGACGCCGGTTTTGCAGCTGGCAAAGCCTCCGCACAGAAGGAGATCCTCTGCATGCTGGCTGCGGACGGGATGCTCGTTGAGAAGATCGCACTCCTGCTGCGGATGAAGATGGAAGCGGTGCGGGAGATCATGGCCACCAAGCAGGCCCACATTGAGAAATGTAGAAAGAGACTGGAACAGGAGGTGAAGCCATGAAAAAACTATGCCAATACGGAAATCGGCGGGATAACGAATGGGAGATCCTGCCCTGGATACCTGACCCGCGCCCGCCTTTCAAAATTTGGGTGAAGCCGGAGCAGATCGCGCCATTCTTTCTCATTCCCCACCACCCCTATGCGATCTCCCTTCTGCTGAAGATCAGTGACGGATTCCGGGCAGAAGAATTCTGCCGGTTGGGGCTGGCCGGAAGTAGTGGGGACTGGGAGCGGCTGGTCCGTGGCGTGATCCAGGAGTTCGAGGAAAACAACAGCGGTCGGGATCTGTTTCACTTCGACTCCGACAAAGATGTGTTCTGCGTGTACTCCCAATTTATCGACGACTTGATGATGCTGTCCAAGATGATCTGGGCGGCCTGTGCCGATGAAAAATCGATGCGGGCTTATCTGGATATGGCACATGGGAAGGAAAAACCGTGAACTTTACATTGTCTCGCGACGAACTGCTGGTGCTGTGCGACCTGCTCCGCCGGCTGGAGGATGCTGAGGGCATCTTCCAGGACATGGCGGAACGGCAGGTATTCTGGCACATTCAGGCGCAGCTGGACAAGGAACTGGCGGAACCATTCCAAGCCGACTATCCAGCCATCCTCGAAGCGGCCCGCCGCGTTGTGAGGAAGAAGTATTGAGATGGAGTACATCAAGCTCTTTTGGGAGGACGCGCCGGAGGGAGAACCGCCGCTCATCCTCTATGAAGTGGATACAGAAAACGAGCGGCTGCTGATCCCCACGCTGGGGCAGATTTTTCCCGTCAAAGCCCCCCATCAATGGAGATGTGCATGAGGAATTTGATTTCTGTTTTGACAACTGGATTGGGAAAGAGGACTGGGAACGCTGGATGCGCCTTGTCCGGGGCAGCTTGACGGGTATGACAGCAGAGGAATCAGCCTTCCTCCTCTCCATTCTGGGGTGGATTGAAACCGCGTTGACCCACACCGGCGTTATGGTTGTGGAAAGCAACCTGTAAGTAAACCTTTCGCGCAAAATCAAGTGAATGGAGAAAAGAATATGAGCAAGGAACTGTATAAAGCGTTTATCGACGGCCTTGTGGAACGGAAAGGCAGTATGACCGCCCGGTGGATGAGGGGCGATGGTTTCCCCCAGACGGGTGACAATAAGGCCAAAAACGAACTTCTCGCAGCACTGACGCCGGAGTAGAAAGAAGTGCTGGCGGAGCTGCTCAGGACAAACATATTGCGGGTATTCACGATACCCTTGCGTATATCAATGAGACAATGGATCTGGAGGGGCTGGAGCTTCATCAGGACGGTGAATCCTATCCCAACAATTATTTTGAGAGCCTGCACTATGACTTCATCAGCTGTTGTGACGGTGTTGAGTGGCCGGAATAAAAGGAGTCGTGACAAATGTATATCAAAAAATACTGGGGCAACTTTATTGGAGGTTCCGATGACAGTTTGAATCTTGTGGCGTTTTTGGAAGACCAGAAGAAAGAGGAAATTTCCCTCAGCGAGATCTTTGCCAAGATTGGACTGGATAAACAAAACTGGGACTTTCACCAGACCGTGGAATATCTGGAATTCACTCACTCCAATGGCGTGGAGATGGACTTCCACTTCGCCATTGATGTGATCACCGATCTGGCCGCCATTCTGCTGGAGTGCAGCGTCAGCGGCAGTGTGAATCTCCATGATTTGGACGAGTATAGCACGCCCTCCCGCCGCATCCGCGTCACCGCCACGGCGGAGGAACACGATGCCATGGACAAGGCCCTGGCGGATTTCGCCCAAGATCCCCTGCCCTATGACCTCCATGAAATGATGGGCGACGAGGAGATCGAGGAGATGGCCCGGGATGTGGAGGCGCTGCGAAAGGAGCTGTACAAGTCTGCCGGCCGCAATCGGGACTACCATGTGAAGGCGGAAAACATGAAGGATCTGCTCCCCGACTGGGAAGGGGCCGAAGGCTGCATCGCCACCAACCGCATCACGGTGGAGGGCTGCAAGGTGGGATACTGCTACCGGGAAGAACCGGACGGCGACTGGGACAGCGGCTGGCGCTTTACCGCCGCTGTCGAGAGCGACGAGTACATGGACGACCCCAACAACGCCGGGCTTTACAATCTCAACTCCATCTGCAACGACGATCCCGACATCATTTCGCTGCTGCATACACCCGCCCCCTGCGCCTTCGAGCGGGATGAGAATGGCGTGTTTCAGCAGATCAAAGACTGGAAGCCGGAACAGGACGAGGAGGAACCGGATATGGACATTTTGGAACAGTGCCAGAAATGGCATGAGGAGGACAAGTACCAGAAAATCATTGATGCGCTGGAGGCCATTCCCGCCGAGGAGCGCACCCCTGAAATGGACAGCGAACTGGCCCGAGCCTATAACAACTGGGGGGCAATCCGCTCCAATCGGGATGTACTCAAAAAGGCCATCGCTCTGCTGGAGCCCCACGAGGAATACTTTGCGGGTGACCATTTCTGGAACCTCCGCATGGGCTATTCCTATTACCATCTGGATCAGGAGGGCCGCGCCGTGCGATACTTTGAAAAGGCGCTGGAAGCCCGCCCCGATGACGAGGATACCAAAGAATTGATTGATTCGTGCAAGAAAGGCATTGCCCTGCCGCAGTTTCGTGAGTGCTTCCGGGAGCGGACGGAATCTGCGTGGGAGGATTTCGCCGAGCAGGAGGGCCAGCTGCGCCAGATCATGGACGCGGATGAGGACAACGAGCGAGGCAAGGAACTGATCCATCAGTGTGAGGAGATTTTGAACCAGGCATTTGACGAAATTTCCTTCGAGATGGGTTTCAATGGCGAAAAATATGAACTGATCCTCACCCCGGAGGGCGACAAGGTCAAGCTGTTCGAGCTGGTTTACTTCCAGAAACACGCTCCAAAGGAGGTGCTGGAGCACTGGAACATCCTGGTGGGCCGTCAGCCCTTCCAGAACATCGGTCTGCGGACCGACGATGGATGGGACATCTCCGGGGAGGATGTGCGGATCTGGCTGGAGGAGCAGGGTGAAAACAGCTTTGCCATCTCCGCCTACTGTGAAAAGCTGCTGCCCATGCTCCGGGAGGGGGAGGGCCGGGCCTGGTGGATGCTCACCACCCTCACCGACCAGGTGCTGGGCGAGATCCCGCATATGCAGTACATAGACAGTTTTGATGTGCTGGAGGAACCCAAGGCAGAGCCGTCCATCCCCATGTCCCAGCTACCAGACAAGTTGCGGGAAAAGGGTCTGGACCTGTCCACCGGCCCGGAGAGCTATCTGGCGAGTTATCTCGGTTATAAGCTGGAACCCAACGAGGACCCGGACGCCGACTGGCGGCTGGATACTATGGCGGGCTCCACCTGCTGTGCCCAGCTGATCAACGGCTATCTGAACGCGGACAACGACTTCACGGACGAGTTGCAGGCGGACGGCGCGGTGGCAGGCTTCTTCTGCTATCCCCTGGACACCCTGCGGGAGGAGGAAGGGACCCAGAAGATTTTCGACTTTCGGGACCAGCTGGAGGAGGCCCTCACCGCCGGGGACGGCCCGGAGGTGCTCACCCTCACCGGCGGGGCCACCGGCCTCTTCTATGGCTATGTGGACTTCATCGCCTGGGACATCCGGGCGGCGCTCAGAATTGCCAAGGAGTTCTTCGAGGACAGCGGCATCCCCTGGGCCAACTTCCACACCTTCCGCCGGGAGGCGGGCACGGTGGCTCTGAAAAATCTGCCCGAGGAGGAGTCGGACGACGAGGAGCAGGCCAACGAGCTGGAGGAGACGCAGACGGGTATGGATTACATCCCCTACACCCCGCAGAACGAGGAAGAATTCTTCCAACAGCTGGAGCAGTGGAACGACGAGGACGAGTACACCCGCTGCATTCAGGCATTGAACGCCATCCCGGAGGACTGGCGAAACTACCGCACCTCCTACGCCCTGGGACGGGCACTGGAGAACTACGCCATCCTGGGCGACCATCAGGAGGGGACCCCCTATTACAAAGGAGAAAAGGCCCTGCGGCGTGCCATCGAGGTGCTGGAGTCCGTCCGGGAGGAGGGCCAGGACAAGGCGGAGTGGAATATGCGGATGGCGTATGCCTATCAGTATCTCTATGAACAGGAGGAGAAAGCCGTCCCCTATGCCCAGCGGTGGGCGGAACTGGACCCGGAGAATGAAGATGCCCAGGGAGTGATCCGGGAGTGCCAGGAAGAGATTGTCAAGCGCGCCGGGGCGGCGGATGAGGACGAAAATGAGGCAGACCACACGGGCGTTTTTTCTGGCTTTGTCCTCCTGTCCAAGGGAGAATGGGACAAACAGCAGTTCATCCGGGACATGAAAGAAAAATGGGACATCGTTGTGGAGGAATACGACGCGAGCGAGGACAAGAGCGACGACGCCTGGTGTTCGAGGTGGGCGACATGCTCGCCGCCGTCAGCTTGGCCTCCTACCCCATCCCTGGCGGCGAGGCCGAAACCAACGCGGAAAACAACTATATGTGGGAAGATGCGGTCAAGGTTGCCAAGGAGCACCGCGCCCATATCCTGGTGGCGGTACTGGGCAAGGAAGAAGATCTGTTGGAAAAGGGCAAACTCTATACCAAACTGGTGGCCGCCTGCTGCCGGCAGCAATACGCCACTGGCATCTATACCAGCGGCGTGGTGTTTGGGCCCCGCTTCTATGAGGGCTTTGCCGACATGATGAAGGAAGATGAGCTTCCCACCTTTAACTGGATCTGGTTCGGCCTCTGGCGGAATAAGAACGGCTTGAACGGCTACACCTATGGCATGGATGCGTTCGGTAAGGAGGAGATGGAGGTTCTGGGCACCGGCGCAGACCCCAACGACCTGCGGGACTTTTTGGCCAGCCTGGCGTCCTATGTGCTGGAGAATGATGTGGAACTCCACGACGGAGAGACCATCGGCTTCTCGGCAGATGATAAGCACGCCATTACCCGCAGCCCCGGCGTCGGCCTGCCGGAGGAACAGATGACCCTAAAGATCTCCTGGGAGTCATCGAACGGCGACCCAGACGATGACGGCGAGGATGACTCAGACGGCGAAGAACCCCAGGATGAGGAATCAGGCGTTCCAGAGGTCTATACCGAGGAGGACATGGAGGCCATCGAGAGGCACATCCAGCAGTATTTCGGCAAGTTCGAGAATGTGTTCCATGAGTTGTCATCTCCGGACATCCATGTGGACATCTGCGTGGTGCCGCCCTCCAAGGAGCACGACTACTATACCCTGGTCACCATGGGCATGGGTGCTCACCGGATGAATGTACCGGAGGAACTGGCGGAATACAAACTGGAGCGGGCGGAGCTGGCCATCGCTCTGCCGAAGGACTGGAAGCTGAAGTATGAGGATCTGAAGAACGAGCGGTGGTACTGGCCCATCCGCCTGCTGAAGGTTCTGGCCCGTCTGCCCATTGTCAGCGATACCTGGCTTGGCTTTGGCCATACTATGGACAATGAGGAAGACTTTGCAAAAGGCACAAAGCTCTGCGCTGCCATTCTGACCGGCCCCCAGGATACGGAGGACGGCAGTGAGGTCTGCGTACTGCCGGGCGGCGAGGAGGTCAACTTCTATCAGGTGATTCCCCTCTACCGGGACGAATTGGAATATAAGATGGCCCATGACGCAGACGCCTTGCTGGACAAAATGGACGGCATTAGCTTTGTTACATACAATACCCGTCCCAACGCCATTACCATGGGCACGATCGGCAGCGTTGAGGACGACGGCGTTATGGAAATGGACGATGCCGATTGGCACCTGGAAACTATTCAGGAAAAGAACCTGCCGGTGGATGAGCTCAACGCCTATAACCACTTGACCATTTACCTGCGTTGGTGCATGGAGCATGACCTGATGGGCGAAGATTTCCTTGCGGAGTACGGAGAGGTAGTAGAAAAGGTCAAGGCTGATCCTGCCAGCGTGGACCTGCGGGAGTTTATCCGAGATGAGCTGGATGGGCAACTGGTCGGCCCGATGTTCAACAAGATCGGACGAGCCTTTGCCTCCTACTACTATGGGGAGGCGGACAGCCCCTATTTCCCCAGCGACATCGACGATTACGCCATTGGTGTCATTGGGCAGGAGCGCAATTACTCCGACGAGATCCAGGACGAGGCATACCTATTCATCCCCTTTGACGAGGACTACTATCAGGCCATGGCAGAGGTGATCGAAGAACGCTTTATCAACTGGCAAGGACAGGATTTTGACGAGGACACGCTGGAGCCTTCAGATCTGGCCAAGGCCATGATGGAGTATCTGGACTGTGAATGCACCTATTTCCCCTCTATGAAGGACGATGACCCCATCATGGCAGCTTACAGCTATGCCAAGCGGGACAGCGCCCAGGAAGGCTTTGTGCCGGTGCTCATCAAGGCAGATGACGAAGTCCTGTGGGAATGCCTTATTATGAATTCCGATCCGGACAATGACGGCGCGGACGACTATACCTTTGACCCGGACAAGGTGGCGGAACACCGGAAGAAGATGTTGTCCGCCCCCATCTGGGACGGGAAGGCAGTCCTGGGGGAACTGATCGGTCAGCGCAAGGAAGAAGCCGAGGATGACGATATGGACTGGGTGGAGGAGATCCTGGGCGAGATGGAGGGCGGCGATGACAATGACCGCTTCTCCAGCTACTGGGATGATGATACTGAGATGACCTATCCCCTCATCCTGGCCAAGATCCCGGTGAAGAACCCCTGGGAGATCTTCGCATACCTGCCCTTCGGAAACTGGAACGAGTGCCCCGGCACGGAGGAGCTGATGGCGGCGGCAAAATACTGGTTCGAGCGGTACGGCGCGGTGCCTGCCGCCATGAGCCATGATGAGTTGGAGTTCCTGCTCCCGGCTCCTGTTCCCGAAGAGAAGGCCATGGATGCGGCGGTGGAATTGTACGGCTTCTGCCTGATGTGATCGACCAGGGGCCGGAGGATGCCACCGTGGGCGCTCTGGCCGACGTGCTGCGGCAGTCCACTGTTTGGTATCTCTGGTGGGATTGATGGGAGGCTGCGCAGATGAATGAATATTTGAAGAGATATATCGAACTGAAAAAGCAGTTTCAAGAAACGGAAGGAAATTCGAACAGTGTCCGCGCCCTCTACGACTTCAAGGAGAAACTGGAGCAGAATGAGGATAAGCAGGCCAAGGAAGTGCTGGTGGATGTGTATGATCTGCTAGACTTTAAGAAGGATGCCTACGAGCTTCTCTGCCAAATCGGAGATCGCTCCGATAAAAAGGCCCTCAAGCGGCTGGGCACACTGAAGGACTATGCGGAAAACTTGGGCAACCACTACGCCCTCCCCAAACCCAAAACGCCGGAGGAAAAGCAGCGCGAGAAGGAGCGGCGGGTCCAGCTGGGCCTGCCCGCCTTCCGATATCACCCGGACCCTCTGGATACCGGCGCTTTTAAGCAGTCCGAGGAGGGCGTTGTCTGCTACTGCTGCGGCAAGACAACTCATATTTTCTATACCAGTCCATTCTTTTCTGTGGAGGAAATTGCGTATCTGTGCCCGGTGTGTATCGCCAGCGGTGAGGCGGCCCGGAAGTATGGCGGCAGCTTTCAGGACGATTACTCCGTGGACGACGGTGTAGACGATCCGGAGAAACTGGATGAGCTCCTCCACCGCACCCCCGGCTACTCCGGCTGGCAGCAGGAATACTGGCGCGCCCACTGCGGCGACTACTGCGCCTTTCTGGGCTATGTAGGGGCCAGAGAGCTGCGGGCACTGGGTGTGTTGGAGGAGGTACTGAACGATCCCATGTGGGACGATGAGCAGAAGAAAATGATTCAGGAATCTGTCAATGGCGGGCATCTGCAATGCTATCTGTTCCAGTGCCTCCACTGCGGAAGGCACCTGGTCTGGATGGATTTTGATTGAGGAGTTTTCCTATGACCGCACAGTTATATCTTCAAAAAGCAGAAATACAATTAGCAAGAGGACTGGAAGAAAAAGCTCTGGAAAGCCTGTTGGCGGCTCTTGCCTGCCAGGATGAGGATACCGTCAGCAAAGCCCAAGCCCACTGCCTTTTGGGTGAATACTGGCTTGTCCATCAGCAATATGTCCAGGCACAGGAACAGTTCGGCTGGATCTCCGACCATGCGGAGCAGCTGAAGCAGAACTATGACGACCTGCTCAATGAGGAGATCCGGGAAGCTGAGGTACTGCTGAGAATTATGCGGAGATTTCGACTGAGTTCGGAACAATGACTGGAGAACAGGTGAGATACAAGCGATGAAAACCAAAACACTGACCATTCAACTGAATGATGAACAGTTGCCTATCCTCCCAGCGGAACCGGTTGCTCATCTCACCTTCACCATCCATGATAGCAGTAATGAGTTAGAGCTGACGGGCAACCGAGCCGGGCTGCTCCTGCTGGCGAAAGCCGTTTTGGGTATGGCGGAAACCATTCGTGAGGATGGATTCCACATCCATCTGGACGACCTATACGGCATCAACGCCGAGGGAAAGAGCATCCTGATCCGAAGGGAGGAACAGTCAAAGCCATGATCGAAAAAACCTTTATCAACCCCGCCACGAACAAACAGTGGCGAATTGAAATAGATGATCAAACCATCCGAACCTGCTTGAATGGCGGGAAGGTCAAGGAGATCCTGTGCGACTCCGCCTTTCAGGTCAAAAGCAAGGCGGCCAGCGCCATGATGGGCCAAATGCGGAAAGGATTTGTCTATCAGAATCTGGACGCCGCCGTTGGAGAAGCACGGTGCCACCGGTTTGTCGGAAAGGACAGCAACGGCTTCATGCCACTGGCTACTGCCCTCACACGGGATGACTTCTTCCTTACGAGGGTGGCCGGCGATTTTGAGGACGAGATCCTCTATCACTTCGATGGCAACGGGGAACCCCTCGAAACGGTTTCCCTGGGCGCCAAGAGAATGACTTATGAGCAGATTCTCTGCCCCAATGATACCCTGCTGCTGAACAACAGCTATCTTCTCCAGCAGTTCTCTCTCCGTACCCATGAGATTACGCCCTTTGCCAACAAGAAAAACAGCATGAAGACTATGCTGGATCAGAGCGGCGACCTGGCTCTATGGTACACGGGCGAGGAGATCGTCGTCTTTGACTTTGGAAGCAACACTGAGGTATGGCGGGAAGCCGTGAAATGTAGGAAGTCGAAAGACCCGAATTTTGCCTATTATTGCTTTGGGATGCTCTCTCCCCGGCAGAGCAAAGCGGCATACCACGTCACCGAAGGCGAGTATGTGCTGGTTGATCTGAAGTCCGCCCAAAAAGTAGTGATCCCCAATGAGGGCTGGCATCCCTTCTTCTCCCCGGATGACCAGTGCTTTTCTGTGGGTGGCAAGTTCTATCTGACCCAGACCGGAGAGGAAATGGCCAATCCCTTCCCGTTTTCTGTCCAGCAGGGACTGAGCTTTTCGGATACCTGCATGGTACGGATAAGGGGCAGCCTGATGGCCATTCAGCAGGAGCGGGGCAGCTCACCCATAGAGCTGTGGGATACCAGCAGCGTCCAGCTGTTGGCCTCCATTGACGATCCCTTTGTGGTGCGGCAGACGAATTTTGCCTTTACGGGGTGCGGACTTGTCCTGCACACTGATTATGGGGCCATGAGCATCTATTCCTGCGCTCTCTGAAACAGAGGAATGGACTATGGATCATGATAGAAAAGAGCTTTTGGCACAGAAAAAAGTGCAGCTCAAGATACAGCAGAAAAGAGCAGAGATACTGCAATACAAAGACCATCTCACGAAAAGCATCAAACATTTTTCCAGAAAATACAGGTATGCGGATGAATCGGAATTGGCCAAACTCGAAACCTTCATCTCAAAACTTGATTTTGAACAGCCGGGGCAACTGGCAATCAAAGAAGTTTGCCCGTATCCCCACAGGAATGTCTACTTGTGCTTTTTGATGGGAACAGCCGCCTTATTTCAGATTTATATATTCGGAAAATATGCTGATATCATGAGCGATCATGATGAATGGGAAGTTTTCAGTCCGTACCTGTTACTTGTGGATGAGGATTTTATTCATTACACTTACATCAACGATGATGGCGAAGTCATGGAATCACAAGTATAGTGACGGCTGGGAAAGAGAGTGTCGCACCTATGAACAAAGAAACATTGACAGCAAAACTCCTGGACTTAGCCGAGGGGCGAGAAACTCCCGAAAGCTGGCGGGGCTGGTGGGACAAACATGAGCCGGAACTGGAACCCCTGCTCAATCGGGGAGAATTTCTGAAATTGAAGCCCTGCCAGCATGGTTTCCAGTGGGTTCCGGTACTTACCAGCCAAAAGGGAGCCATCGCCATTCTGGAAAAGAGCGGCACAGCATTTGAGGCCAGCAATCTCTACCAGGAGCGGTATCTGGCGGAGCTGGACGCTTTCTGCGAGGAGCAAAAGCGAGTGCAGCGGGAAAAGCAAAAGGAATTCAAGGCCAACCACCCGGAGTTATTTTGCCGATACCCCAAGTTCTCCAAGGCGTTGTCAAAGGTGCTTGATCCCTCTGATGCGATCAAGCTCGCCGCCACTGAGGAGCAGATCGCAGATCAAGAAAGAGTGCTGAACTTCACACTTCCGGCCCAAGCGCGGAAGTTTTTCCTGCTGACCGCGGGCATCCATGTATCCACAGGTGTGATCCTTTCCCTTTCTGGGATGTTTGATCTGACCATTCATGGAGAGCGGTATTGCGTACTGGGCGAGTTCTGGAAGGAAGCGGACGGCGACCAGCTCCTGCTCCACCCCGGTGAGGAAACCATCTGGTACTACGCCCATGAGCAGGACAAGGTAAAGCGCCTTTGCGATGATATGACGGAACTGCTGGAGAAAAAACTGGCGAGGTATCTCAATGAGCACTGAAAATATCGCCTATGAAAAACGCTATTGGGACTGGCGTGCGCAGTATGATACCATGTTTGCACCGGAGAACCGATTCCCTCTGCAAGACGAGCAGTTCCCGCTGGTGGACGGATATTCCGTCCGTTCCAAAGCCTACTTTTATAACGGCGATCTTCACCTGAACGGCAGTGAGAGCGAACTTCTGGACAAGGCGGGCAAGGTGCGATATGCTTGGCGTAATCTGGATACGGATGGTGAATTCTGCTCCATGTTTCGCCACCGCAGTGGAAAGCACTATCTGATCTTCCGCACAGAACTGTATGGATACAGCGTTCTGGAGGTAGAGAGTGGACAGGAACTGCACTATGTCCCAGCTTGTGTCTACCCGGAGGCGGGGCGGAAAGCCGAGGAAGTGTTCATCTGGACCAGCGCCGACTACGACCTTGGCTCTGACCTGCTGGCTGTCACCGGCTGTATCTGGGCCTGTCCCTGCTCCACCATTGTGCTGGACTTTTCCAGCCCTCTCCAGCCCCACCCCCGGAGGGTTGGCTGGATGTGCGGCGCGTCATTGACCCGGACAATACCCGGTTCAAAAGCAGATGGCCATGATACGCTCAGAACTGCAGCGGGCCAGAGCCGAGAACACCAAGGCTAATAAGGAATATGAATCCCTCAAGGCTGAAGTGCTGAAGGCAATCCAGGGAAAAGCGCCTTGCCGCAAGATGTGCTGACTGAGATGCTGGAGGATACCCGACAGAAGGTGCTATCCACCAGTGAACGCATTGCGACCCTCCATGCGGAACGGAATGATGGAAACTCTAAGATCAAGGAGATGAAGGCTGAGTTCAACCGGATCGTGTCCTGGTCCAAGATTTTTGATGAAAGTCCGATGGAGGTCAAGAAAATGATCTGCGGCTACATCATCAAAAAGGTTTCGGTGTTCCGGGACTATAAGGTCAAGTTTGAATTCAACATCAATGTGGAACAGTTTCTGAACGGCATCGACAGCATCGACGAATGCGATACCTATGAGTTGTCGATGGCGCAATAAGCTCTCACCCTTGCCGCAATCACGGCGAGGGATGCATATCGTAAAGGTATGTCCAGCTAACAACATATACCCTCCGCGCTAAAATCGATTTATCTGGACACATTTGCTTGGGAGCGGTTGATTATATGCCGCTCAAACCTTTTCCCGAGCCATCAGGGGTGCATACCTGATGGTTCGGGAGAGCGCTACACTGGCAGTGTAGAGGCCAGCGGTTCGATCCCGCTATGCTCCACCAATTTTAAAAGAGGATTGCGAGTTGCAATCCTCTTTTCTTTTTTCCTTCGATCATCCTTTCTCGGTTATCAATCGCCCATGGCTCCTTCTGCATATTTTATAAAATACTGTTATAATTTATGGCATCTTTGATAATGTGAATGATTATTCGTCGTTTTTTTCATGAATATTGGAATATTCTTCTTTTCGAGGAGGAATATTCATGTCTCTTAAAAAACGTTTTTCCTATGATATTTTTCACGCCCGTACGGACGTCCGTAGATTGACACAACAACAGACTGCTGATGCTGTTTTTATCTCGTTATACGAATATCAAAAGATCGAAAAAGGAGACAGATTGCCCGGTATAGAAACATTTCTTCGCCTTGTCTACTTCTTTGACTTGGATATCAAAGATTACAAGGAGGAAATGATCGCTCATGTTCCGGTACGTTCCCTTTGAAGAGTCTCTTTTTTCTCCATCCATAGGTGTTTATCATTCTTTTGGAATTGCTATTCTTCAGTTCGTCAAACACGGATGGAAACAAATCGACTCCATATCGGATGTCTCGACAGATTACAATTTTGTGGCCAAACTAGCACAGCGTTGTACAAGGGGGCAATTACATCCCGTACACCTGATCGATGTGATTCAAGATTCTATCTGAGCATTTCAGCATGTTTGCTCACAGTTTTCTGTGGGCTTTTTTGTGTTGCCCTTATAGCCTCTCTATAAAAATTTTCTGTATAGCAGCTAAAAGACTGATAAGGTGGGACGTCATTGCCAGACGCAATCTTGTACCAAACTGGTTCTGATATGATTCTACTATCCCATTCCCTAAATTTTCCTACTTAACTCATGCGGTGGCATTCCACCAGTCTCTGCCTGTACTCCCTGAAAGACAAAAAGACATCTGTGTAAGGAGCAAAATCGGGCAGAAAATTGGCAGCCATATGATTTCACGTTGTAATTGAGCTGCAAGTCGAAGTCACGAAAGCTGACATCTACTTAAGGATGCGTTTCCATTTTAATTAATAAATAATTTATATGCTATTTCAAAGCTGTGGCTGTCTGATCTATGGGTTCAGAGTGCATTGTAACTTGATGACAGACTGTGATCTGCACCAAATTCGTTTTTGGTTGGATATAAGACACCTACAATTCACAATTAAAAACCGGGACAAGATCTTGGTTGCGACCAAATCTTGCCCCGGTTTTTGTGCTTATCTTAAATTTTCTCGGCTGCATTTAGAACTCGGAACGATCAAGTTCCGTACCACTTCATTTTCAATGGATTACACTCTTTTCAGTTTCTTCATACAGAACACAATCTCGACTTCTATCAAAAAACGTCTCTCTTTAAAGTACAGTATATCCTGTCCAGCCAGTGCTCCAAAAATCGTTCCATGCCACGCAACCGTAAGAATTCAGCGGTTTCATCACACTCAACCCGCCGCTGGACGATAGCACACATAGCAAGATAAACCGTTGAATGAACCCGCTCGTGCTTTTATCCGTATGAAAATGAGTAGGTGCGCCCCATTCGATTTCCACATGTTTTCATGAACACTCTTATCAATACACCTTATTCCCCACCATTTTTTCTCTTGGAATCCTTGGATGTATGTATGGATTCCTTTGAAAACTTTCGGGAATGCAAACGATCAAACCCAGAGACATCAGCAAATGTATAGGAATCCAGCTTTTCCCGTACGATTTTGGAAATTTCAGAATAGATCTCATGAAACCGGCAACTCGCTGTATGCGTACAGGAATATTCTCTTTGCTGGCAACGGCTGATTACATAAGGGCCTTCTACCGATTCAATTACCTGACGCAATGTGATTTCCCCCGGCGGATGTGCCAGCAGGTATCCCCCGCGCGCCCCTTTGTAAGAGATCATAATATCATCTGCAACCAATTTTCGTAAAATTTTCAAAGCAAAGCGCAGGGGCACATGCGTTTCTTCGGCGATTGTACGCGCATCCACCTTCTGGTCGGCCGACGCAAGAAACTCTACAATCCGCACCGCATAATCCGCCTCCAAAGTCATGTGCATGATTCTTCACTCCTAGTCCAAAAAGTCCTTCAGCTTTTTGCTGCGGCTCGGATGGCGGAGTTTGCGCAGTGCTTTTGCTTCAATTTGGCGGATACGTTCACGGGTCACGTTGAACTCCTTACCCACTTCTTCCAAAGTGCGCGAACGGCCATCCTCCAAGCCAAAACGTAGACTGAGCACCTTCTCCTCACGGGGAGTCAACGTATCCAGTACATCGGCAAGCTGCTCTTTCAAAAGCGTATGGGAGGCCGCATCCTGTGGAGCAGGCGCGTCGTCGTCAGGGATGAAATCCCCCAGATGGCTGTCCTCTTCTTCACCGATCGGCGTCTCCAAAGAAACCGGTTCTTGCGCCACCCGCATAATCTCCCGCACCTTATCCACCGGCATGTCCAACTCCGCAGAGATTTCTTCTGCACTCGGTTCATGGCCGTTCGTGTGCAATAACTGGCTGGAAACCTTTTTTACCTTATTGATGGTTTCCACCATATGAACCGGGATTCGGATCGTCCTTGCCTGGTCTGCAATGGCGCGTGTAATCGCCTGCCGAATCCACCAGGTCGCATAGGTTGAAAATTTAAATCCCTTCGTATAATCAAACTTCTCGACTGCTTTGATAAGGCCCAGATTTCCCTCTTGAATCAGATCCAAAAATTGCATTCCACGCCCCAAATAACGCTTCGCAATGCTGACAACCAGACGCAGGTTCGCCTCCGAAAGACGCTTTTAGCCGCCTCGTCGCCGTCTTTGATTCGAATCGCAAGGTCAATTTCTTCTTCTGGAGAAAGCAGCGGCACACGGCCAATTTCCTTGAGATACACTTTGACCGGATCGTCGATCGCAATGCCCTCCGTGCTTAGGCTGGACTCCAAATTCTCATCGGAGACGGCCTCTGCGGCAAAATCGATGTCGTCCAAGGGAGCGTCTGCAAAATCTTCAATGATCTCAACGCCCTGCGCTTCCAACGTATCATAGAACTTTTCGATCTGCTCTGGCTCAAAGTCCAGCTCTCCAAGAGCATCGAGAATCTCTTTTGTCGAGAGCTGCCCTTTCGCCTTCCCTTGTTCAATCAATTCTCGAATGACCGTTTTTTGTCCGGTGTTGCTCCAGTTCCCATTGTACATCCCCCTATTTCTTCTTAGCCTTCAGTTCCGCCAGGTATGCTTCGATACTCTGGGTCGGAACGGCGGCCACATCCTCCACACGGAGTTTTGCATGTTCTTCTTCAATCACGTTTATATATTCCTGTGCATCCTTCCAAGTGGCGGATGCATCGTGATGTTTGGCAAAAATTCGGGCAATCGCGCCGATCTCATCGACGGAAAATTCCCCCGAAATATCTGTAAGGCTATAGTCCTTGCCATCCATAATTTTCCCCATAATCACCTGATATACGCGGCGATTAAAGGAAGTGGAAAATTTTTCAGGCGGCAAACGTCCATAAATCTCCTCTGCACGATCCGGATATTTGACAAGATACGCAAGCAACGCTTCTTCCGCACTAGCAGCCCGCAAGTTCTTTGCCTTGTCAGGATTGATGTCGTCGCCAATCCCCGCTGTCTGCTGTTGAAATGCGCGAAATTGTCTCTGCTGCTGTTGTTTTTGGCGCTTCTTGCTGTTTTTATCCACCTGCATCATAATGGCCGAACGATCGATGCCGATCTCTTCCGCCAGTTTTCCTGCATAAACTTCCTGTTCCATCCGGCTTTCCAAGGTTGCCAACAGTTCTGCCGCCCCCGTCAAATAGGCAACTCGTCCGTCCGCACTTTCCATATTGCAGGACCTTCGAATTTTCGCTAGGCGGTACTCGACATCATTTCCGCAGGCATCCAAAAGCTGTTTAAACCGGGCCGGGCCCTGTTCGCCATAGGAACGTATGTACTCATCCGGATCTTTTCCTCCCACGATGTTAAGCACTTTCACCAGCAATCCCGCATCGCGCAACATCGGAATCGCTCGAGCGGTCGCCTTTTGTCCCGCTTCATCGGCATCGTAACAGATGACCACTTCTTTGGCATAACGGGACATCAATCGCGCCTGATCCGTTGTCAATGCAGTTCCTAGCGTGGCCACTGCATTGGAAATCCCGCTTGGTGCAACGCAATTACATCCATATATCCCTCGGCCAAAATCAACTGTTGGCTTCCTTGGTTTTTGCAAAGTTCAGCGCAAAGAGCGCATCGCTCTTCCGAAAAACCAGGGTATCCGAAGTATTTAAATATTTGGGTTTGGCATCGGTGAGCACCCGCCCGCCAAAGGCAATGACATTACCCCGCAGGTCGATGATCGGGTACATGACCCGACCGGAAAAACGATCTACCGCACGGCCACTACGTCCTTTAAAAGCGACATTCGCTTGAATCATTTCCGACGGTTGGTACCCTTTCTGAGCCAAGTAGTCCACCAAAGCATAGCGGGAGGGCGGGGAATACCCCAACCCAAAGTGACGAATGGTCGCCTGCGTCAATCCACGGTCTTGAAGATAAGCAAGCCCCGGTCTCCCCTGTTCCGACATCAACATCGCGTGGTAAAACCGAGCCGTCTCACGGTTGATCTCCAGTACCCGTGCGCGCAGTTTGGCCATCCCATCGTCTACCCGATTTTCAGGGACCTGCAAACCGGCGCGCTGTGCCAGAAATCGCACTGCTTCCATATAGTCCAAGTTTTCTATACGGCGGATAAAGGTGATAACATCCCCTCCAACGCCGCACCCAAAGCAATAAAACGAACCGTTCTCCGGGTACACATTAAAGGACGGCGTCTTTTCATTGTGGAAGGGACACAATCCCACCAAATTCCTGCCGCTGCGCCGCAGGCCGACATAGGAAGACACCACATCGCTAATATCGCTGCGCATCTTCAGTTCCTGCAGAAAAGCTTCCGGCAAGGGCATAATTGCAATTCCCCCATTTTCTTCTGTCAATAATGGCTCCAAGCCTCGGGAATATAGATATTTTGAAAGAGCCGGATCGCATAATGATCCGTCATTCCCGCTAGATAATCGCAGGCAGCTCGTTCGCAGCCTTCCTCCTCTGCTATCCGCCGCATATCATCCGGAAGATGTGCAGGATTCTTTAAATAGGTAAAAAGGATTTCAATCAGCGTTGGAACCTTTTTTTCTTCCCCTTTTGCATAAGGATTGTAATAAACCCGCTGATACATAAAAGAATTCAATTCATCAAAGGCTTCTTTACACGCTGGGTCCATACGAATCTGACCGTCTTGGCTATTGTCCACCACAGCATTGACCAAACAATTGATTCTTGCAGATTTGCTTGTTCCCAAAAGATTGGTAATCTCCTTTGGAATTTGGGATTCTTCTAACACGCCTGCGCGCTCTGCATCGTCAATATCGTGGTTGATATACGCTATGCGATCGGCATAGCGCACAATTTGCCCCTCTAATGTAGAAGCCTCCTGGCCATGTGTATGGTGCAGAATCCCGTCACGCACCTCTTTTGTAAGGTTAAGGCCCAAGCCGTTTTTTTCCAGTTTTTCCACTACACGAACACTTTGCTCATAATGGCGGAAACCCCCAGGAAAAATTTCGTTTAATGCGCGCTCTCCCGCATGTCCAAATGGCGTGTGCCCCAAGTCATGTCCCAAGGAGATTGCCTCTGTCAAATCCTCATTCAGCCGCAATGCCCGGGCGATTGTACGCGCGATCTGTGCGACCTCCAATGTATGGGTCAGGCGCGTCCGGTAGTGATCGCCTTCTGGCGACAAAAAGACCTGTGTTTTTCGTTTCAAACGGCGAAATGCTTTACAATGGATAATTCGATCCCGATCCCTCTGATAGGGAGTCCGGAGATCACATTCCTCTTCCGGTCGGTCTCTGCCCTTAGTATTGCGTGAAAGGGAGGCATAGGGTGAGAGGATCTGTTCTTCAATCTGCTGCGTTCGTTCTCTGACATTCATCATTCGGCGCACCTTCTTTCCCAAAAGATTGACCGGTTCCATGAAAGATTGCGCAGAATTCTGTTTCTTTCTTCTACAGAGCGCACACGGTTTCAAAGAACCTGTCGTTATTGATTATATATGCGGCAAAGTGCGGATTTCCTGCATCATTATTTAAAAATCTCAAAAATTTTTTTCCTTCTTCCTGGATCTCCACGGAACCACAGGTTGCGTCCGCCAGTTTTGGCCGCATCCGTTCCAAATCTATATCGCTCATATGGAAGTTTATGGTCACACGCTCGCCAAAGTCTGCATCGTCAATGATCCCTCCGCACTCCGGAATCAACGCTTGTAAACGTCCATACTGATTATAGTCACAAGAAAGCGACGATAAGATGCATTCGCGCATCGTAACGATCCCCGCCGCTTCTAATGCAATGGACGCTCCGTGCGAATAAGCGCGTACCAAGCCGCCTGCTCCCAACAAAACACCGCCAAAATAGCGCGTGACAACAACGACTACATCGGTAACGCCGGATTTTTGCAGTACATCCAATGTCGGGATTCCTGCCGTTCCCTGCGGTTCACTGTCATCCGAATAACGTTTGATCTGTCCATCGCGCAAAGAATAGGCATAAACATTGTGGGTGGCATCCCAATAAGTTGCCTTCATTTCATTGATAAAGGCAATTGCTTCTTCTTCTGTTTTTACAGGGGCTGCATGGCCAATAAAACGCGACCGGCGTTCGACAAATTCGTCTTCCGCCCGTTTTAAGACTGTTTTATATTCTGTCATAATGCGCCTCCGATTGGTTCAGACAAAACAGAAGGCGACGCAAAATCTCTTTGCGCCGCCCAGTTCATCAAAAAGAAACCCGAATTATTTTTTGTCCTGCATGCCATAACGCTTCTTAAACATATCAACACGACCGCTCGTATCGACCAGCTTCTGCTTACCGGTAAAGAACGGATGGCATTTGGAGCATATTTCAACGCGGATGTTTTCCTTCGTGGATCTCGTCTCAATCACGTTGCCACAAGCGCAGGTAATCGTCGTTTCTTTATACTTCGGATGGATCGCTTCCTTCATTTATGTCACCTCTTTCACCCAAACTGCAACCTAACGTTTGAATTTTAACATAGAACGACTAAAAATGCAAGTAGTTCCGGCACAATTTTTCTGTATTTCAATTTGCCGCTTGCTGCCTAACATACTGTGCATATTCTTCCAAACACATGGAATATTCCCGCATTTTGATCGCATTGTCCGTTCCGACATAACGAAAGCAAGACGGCGTATAATCGGTCCCAGTGATGCTGGTTTTATTTTCTGGATAGCGGAGTACAAAGCCATAATTTACGCTGTTCTTCATCAGCCACTGATACGCCTGTGACTGTTCAAACGGAACGCCCTCCTCCGAAGCTGCAAACTCCACCAGCATCCCCGTTTGATGCTCATTGTAACCGCCACGTCCAATCGTCTTTTGCGCTTGATCCTCGGCGCGCACTTGGCTGTACCCTTCCTGTTCCATCAATTGCTGAATCTTCGCATGGTATTGTGCATCCTGGTCTTCCTTGGAAACGTAACCGCTGGCAATTTTTAGTGTGCAACCAGCATTTCTTGCATCTTCAACCATCCGCTCAAGTGCCTCCACAATTCGTTCTTCAAAAGGCACCCCTTCATATTTTTCTAATTGCACCACGAAGTCTTCGGAAAGTGGTGAATCTGCATTCACAACCACCAGATTAAATGTATTATCATATACCGGCAATTCTGTCTCCGAAGAGACTGATGGCTGTGAAGAGACTGGAACACTGCTCGAAGAGGTATCAAAAGGATGTTGAATCTCAATCCAAGCCAAAACTGCTCCGGCTGCCACAGAAATACATAGGGCAACTACCACAAATGTCATTACAATTTTGATTTTGCGCACCTGGTCCGCTTTTCTCCAGCTTGCACGCGTTTTTACAACTTTTTCTCCCTTATTTCTGCGCATCCCTTCCGCTCCTTCATTCTGGCATTTTAGTCTTTTTATACTCTATTGTAACGCCAATTCCAAATTTTTTCAATAAAACTGCGTTTCCTTGTACAGGAAATGGAAAAAGTAAAATGGGATTGCTTTCTTGACATCATATCTTGTATACTATATATTGAAAAAATTTTGAAATCCGATCTTTCAACAATAAGGATGGCGTTATTATGAGAAAAACAAAAATTATCTGTACGCTTGGCCCCGCGACGGATGATGAATCTGTTTTGCGGGAATTGATGCTCGCGGGTATGGATGTCGCCCGACTAAATTTTTCCCATCAAACCAATGCAGAGCAAAAAGTTCGTATCGACATGGTTAAAAAACTTCGTGAAGAACTGAAACTTCCCATTGCGCTTCTCCTGGATACCAAAGGCCCGGAAATCCGCACCGGAAATTTCTCTAAGTCTAAGGTCACGTTGGAAGAAGGACATACATTCACCCTGACGACACGTGACGTAGTTGGCGATGAAAACATTGTCAGCATCACATTTCCACGCCTACCACAGGAAGTTTCGCAGGGATCCAAAATTCTGATTGACGATGGTTTGATTGAACTGCGCGTAGAATCCTGTACCGACACAGACATCGTGTGCACGGTTGTCAACGGTGGCGTAGTTTCTTCCCACAAGGGAATTAATGTGCCGGGCGCCCATCTCTCCCTACCCTTTATCAGCGATAAAGACCGGGAGGATATTGCCTTTGGCGTCGAACAAGGATTTGACTTTATCGCGGCTTCCTTTACACGTACAGCCCAAGATATTCTCGATCTGCGTGCAGAGCTTGAGAAGCACGATTGCCACAAAATCCGCATCATTGCTAAAATCGAAAACGCAGACGGTGTATCCAATATCGACGAAATTTTGCGTGTATCCGACGGCATTATGGTCGCCCGCGGCGACCTTGGTGTTGAAATCCCACTTCAGGAAATTCCGGTCATTCAGAAGGAACTTATCAAAAAAGGATACAACGCCGGTCTACAGGTGATTACCGCCACGCAGATGCTTGATTCTATGATGAAGAATCCTCGTCCCACACGTGCAGAGGCCACTGATGTCGCCAATGCAATTTATGACGGCACCAGTGCAATTATGCTCTCCGGCGAAACCGCCGCGGGTAAGTATCCGATTCAGGCGCTTAAGACGATGTCCACGATTGCTGAACGTACCGAACAGGACATTGATTATAAAAATCGGTTTAAAAAGCGCGATATCGACGAACAGCCCAATGTAACCTCGGCAATTTCCCATGCAACCGTCACAACCGCCCATGATCTTGGGGCTGTTGCCATCATGACTGTTTCTAAATCAGGAAAAACCGCCCGCATGATTTCCAAATACCGCCCCTGCTGTCCGATCATCAGTGGGACAACCGACCCGACTGTCCTTCGCCAAATGAATCTTTCTTGGGGCGTTATCCCAATTATGGTGGATGAAAAAGACAACACAGATGAGTTATTCAATCACGTGGTAGATGTAGCACGCAGTAAGGGCCTTGTCAAAAATGGCGATTTGACCGTCATCACCGCAGGTGTGCCTCTGGGTATCTCTGGAACAACAAACCTTTTGAAGGTTCAGTTGGTCGGTGACGTTCTTCTTTCCGGCATGGGTGTGACCAAGAACATTGTGTGTGGCAATCTTTGTGTTTGCAACAACGAAGAAGAAGCGCATGCCACGTTCAAAACCGGCGATATTTTGGTTATCCCACAGACCACCAATGGGGTATTGACCTTAATGAAGTCTGCTACTGGTATTATCACAGAGCAGGGTGGTTCCAATTCTCATGCAGCGATTGTCGGGCTTGCTCTGGACAAACCTGTCATTGCGGGCGCTGCACATGCTACACAGATTCTAAAAAGTGGTACAACCGTCACGCTAGATGCTTCCCGCGGTATTGTATTCAGCGGCATTACACAATAATTCTCGATTATGATGTGAAACCCCGGTGTTCCAATCATCCGATGGTTTTATCATTAAAGTTCAATAATAAGCTTCAAAACCCCCGGCATCCGTTCGAACGCCGGGGGTTTTCCAGCTTTAACTCAGTTCAATGCTCCATGATATAAAATTCTCTCTGTTACCGTACATTTTCGTTTTCTGCCCGTTCCGTCCTACAGGACATACATCCTGTATTTGAACATGGAAAAGAAGGCATTCAAACCGTACAGGGCTCCTATTGAGATTATTTCTCCTCTCAATCGAGTGGATAGAGCGCAGAATCTGATTTTTCATTGATCCGTCGGAGAACACGGCATGGATTTCCCACAGCAACACTATTTTCTGGTATATCCTTGGTGACGACGCTTCCCGCTCCAATGACACTTCCCTTTCCAATATGCACGCCTGGCAGAAGAATGGCACCTCCGCCGATCCAACAGCCATCTCCAATGGCAACGGGAAGTGCATAGGTCCGGCAAAAATACTCCCCACTTTCCGGAGACCAATTAGGCGTCAATCGCTCTGCCAACTCTACCGGATGGGTTGCTGTATAAATTTGTACATTGGAGGCAATCAGAACATTATCGCCTACCACAATACGGTTGCAATCCACAAAGGTACAGTTCATATTGATGGACACGTTATTCCCCAAATAAATATTACGCCCATAGTCACATGTGAACGATGTTCCAATGGACACGTTTGTCCCTAAACCGCCCAACATTTCTTCCAATATTTTTCTCTTTTGTTCTTTTTGATCATATGGCAACGCATTATATGCGGCAAGTAAACTTCGCGCTTTACGTTTAAACTCTAAAAAGATTGGGTCATGACAATTATACCATTCGCCCGCCATACATTTTTCCAGCTCATTTTTCATCTATTGTACGCCCTCCTCCCTCTGTCGCCGAGAACTTCCAATTCAAAAGTTCCCTATTAAACCGCTCCAAACGCCCATATAACATCCTATGTTCCAGGCATATCGCTTTATATGATACAATAACACATCTGGTAAAAGATTTAAGAAAATGCCCCTGAGCAAACAGATAACGATCTGTTGCCCTGGGGCATTTTTACTCATATAAACTTATACAGGATGTACCTGCTTCTCGGCATTCGAAAGCGAACTATTGATACCGTATTCTGCATCTCTACGCTTCTTGAAGAAATCCAACGCCACCTTCGGGAACTGTGCATAGGAGAGCACATCCTCTTCCTGCTCGGACCATTCGGCGACCTCTGCGCGGAGTTTTTCAAGCTCCGGCTCTAACAAGTCGGCCGGGCGGCAAGTGATCGGCGTCTCATCGCCAATAATCTTCTTACGGAACTCCGGATCGATCGCAACCGGTGTCGTACCATACTTACCGGCAACAAGATCCTTGAATTCCTTCGTGCACATCTTGTAACGTTCTCCGGTAATCACATTGTATACAGCCTGTGTACCAACGATCTGAGAGGTCGGTGTGACCAACGGCGGATAGCCGGAGTCCTTACGCACACGCGGCACTTCTTTGAGCACATCCTCGAGTTTGTCGGCCTTTCCCGCCTGCTTCAGCTGAGACAGCAGATTGGAAAGCATTCCACCTGGAACCTGATATACCAGAGCCTTGGTATTGGTAGCCAGCATGGAGGGGTCCAGAAGGCCGCTCTTGATGTACTTAGCACGCAACGGCATAAAATATTCACGGATCTCGTTCAACAGTTTGAGATCTAAGCCTGTATCATACTTGGTGCCCTGCAAAGCTGCAACCATAGATTCCGTCGGCGCATGGGACGTACCCAGTGCCAACGGGGACATCGCTGTGTCGATCATATCGACGCCCGCTTCGATTCCCTTCATCAAGCACATGGAAGCCAAGCCGGAAGTATAATGTGTATGCAGCTGAATCGGAATCTTAACAGCGCCCTTCAAAGACTTGACCAAATCATAGGTCTCATACGGCGTGAGAAGCGCCGCCATATCTTTAATGCAGATCGAATCCGCACCCGCATTTTCGATCCGCTTCGCATACTTCACATAGTAATCGGTCGTAAAGACCGGACCTGTCGTATAAGAAATTGCAACCTGTGCGTGGCCGCCCTCTTTCTTCGCCGCCTTAATCGCAGTCTGCAAATTCTTAATATCATTCAGAGCGTCAAAAATACGGATGATATCAATACCATTCGCAATGGAACGCTGTACCAAGTATTCCACAACGTCGTCCGCATAATGACGATAGCCCAACATATTCTGGCCGCGGAACAACATCTGCAGCTTTGTATTCGGGCAATGCTTACGGATTGTGCGCAGTCTCTCCCACGGATCTTCGTTCAGAAACCGAAGGCAAGCATCATACGTAGCGCCGCCCCAGCACTCCAAGGAATGAAAACCAACCTGATCCAGCTTTTCCAAAATCGGCAGCATATCGCCGATCGGCATTCTGGTTGCAATCAGGGACTGATGCGCGTCACGCAGCACCACTTCGGTAATTCCAATTTTTTTATTAGCCATAGTTTGATACGTCCCTCCTAAAATATGATTCCGGATCTGTGTAAAAACTCTTACTGGAGGGAAACGAGCGCCGTACCGGACTCAACGCTGTCGCCTTTATTGACATGAACAGCTGCAACTGTCGCGTCATGGGGCGCCATGATCTCATTTTCCATCTTCATAGCTTCCAAAACAACCAACACGTCGCCCTTCTTGACTGCCTGGCCAGCCTTTACATTGATCGACATAATGGTACCTGGCATCGGAGAGGAAACCACCTCAGCACCAGCCGCCGGTGCAGCCGCCTTCGGAGCCGGAGCAGCTTTTGGAGCTGGAGCCGGAGCAGCCGCCGGTGCTGCAGGAGCAGCGCCGCCGCTAACTTCTTCTACCTGCACATCATAAGGAGTGCCGTTTACTGTAATTTTGAGCGTTTTCATATCGTAATCCTCCTGACAGTAATGACAAAATTTAAATCAAAACAAACAGACGCTTAAATCTGAATATTGGAGTGTTTCTTCGGCAGTCTGGACACACGCTTGCCATCCAACATCTCGAGGTTGGCGATGACTCTTGCGCGCGTCTCCGCAGGATTGATAATATCCTCAATAAAGCCCTCGGCCGCGGCTGCAAACGGGGTTGCCTCCGTCGCTTTATACTCCTCAATCAGTTTATTGCGGGCGTCTTTCGTATTGCCGGACTTCTTTAAGCGGTCGCTCCACAGGAACATTGCCGCTGTCTGCGGCGCCAACGGACAAACCACTGCATTTGCCCAAGCCATTGTATAGTCGGCATTTGCACCACGGCCGGCAACTGCAATATATACCGGGCCATATGCTTCCCCTGTAATGACCGTAATCTTGGCGGTTGTTGCCTCCGAATAGGCATTGCTCAACTTTGCAGCCTCTCGCACAGAAGTAAATTCCTTGGCATCTACCAATGTAACCACAGGGATCGAGAACGCATCGCAGAAGCGTACAAACCGCGCTGCCTTGGAGCAGGAGTCTGCATCCAAAACGCCGTTTAATGCAACAATTCCTACGGTAGAGCCATCAATCTGCGCCAAACCGGTCACTGCAGAAGTGCCAAAAGCGGAGTTCAGCTCAACAAAACTGCCTTTATCCGAAATGGCTTCCACAACCTTTTTGGCATCCGCACCTGCGGCAAGGGCTGCTTCCGCGCTGTCGGAGGATTCAAACACCGGTGCACCAGCCAGATTGTTGGAGGGAAGAACCGCCAGCAACTTGCGAACCTGCTCCATTGCCTCTTTGTCGTCCTTCGCTACCACATGGCAGATTCCCAGCTTTGCAGCATCGTCTGCTGCGCCGTCTTTACCGGTAGTGTCAATGGTCAGCTGTGCTTTTTCCGTCATCACAACGATGTCTGCGCTCGCAGCAATCATCGCAGAGGTACCCAGGCATGGTCCGAGCACAAGGGAGATCTGCGGCACAACACCGGAGAGGTTGTTGTTTCCCAAAAGGATTTCGCCGTAAGCGGCCAGCATATCCGCTCCCTGGTTCAAGCGGCCTCCGATGGAATCGTAAATTCCTACAACCGGCGAACCGGTTTTGACTGCTAAATCATAGATCTTCTTGATCTTCGCCGCCTGTGCCTTGGACATTGCGCCGCCGTCTACGTCGCTGTTCTGGACAAAGGCATATACCGGACAGCCGTCCACTTCGCCGTAGCCCGCTACAACTTCTGCAGAACCGTCGCCCGACTTTGCAAAACTGTCGACCTCATTGAAGGTGCCTTCGTCAAACAAGGCGGTGATGCGCTGGAACCCCTTCGTCTTTGCCGCAGCCTCGCGGGAAGCCTGCAGCCGTTCCGCACTGTTTCCTGTGCTCATGATGATAATTCCTCCATTCTATCGGTTGGGTGCTACTCTGCTTGTCCACCGATTCGGTGAATAAACAGTTGAAAAATACAATGAAAAGTTATCGCAATAAATAGATTATCACAATTGTTTTCATTATAATATATTCCAAAAGTCTTGACAAGAGTTTCTTCGGGAATTCATCCTCAATCTTTACAGATTTTCACAATCTTTGACAAGTCACAAACAAACTTTTTTCCTTCAGGAAGAAAACCGACTCCCTTCAAAAGCGTCCCCAGACCCGGAATCTCTGTTTCTATGCGATAGGCCCCTTTATTGGCGCCATAGGATGCAGCGGCCCGCATCAAGCTGTCTGAACAAACGCGAGCGTTCAGATCCGGCTGTTCCAAATTTGAGCCGAATACTTCCATTTTACGCATCCGCAGAACGGAATCCTTCATATCCACCGCTACATAACCCAGCTCATCTATCGGATCGCCCATTACCAAAACGGCGGCGTTGTCCCCTCTGTCCGGCAGATCTTCCAACACTGCCTCCACCCGTTTGGAATCTTGTAGTGGAAGAATAGTAATCATGTTTTGCTTCCCCTTTCCGGTTTATTTGAGTTTGCTGGACATGCTTGTCCGACTTCGCTCCAGCCATTAAACGCTTCACTTCTTCTCCGGTGAGCTCCCGCCATTTTCCCGGCTGAAGCATCCCCAGGCGTACGGGGCCGATGGCGATCCGCTTTAAACGCGCAACTTCAAGGCCCAGTGCCTCACACATTTTTCGAATCTCACGATTGCGCCCCTCGTGCAGCACCATCTCCAGCACGACTCGTCCCGGTTCCTGGGACAACACGCGTACATCGGCGGGCGCCGTCTTTCTTCCCTCGATCTCAATTCCCACTGCCATCTGGGTGAGTTGATCCTCCGTAATGGAAGGACGTACTGTCACCCGATATGTTTTGGGCACATGCTTAGAAGGATGCATCATCGCATTGGCGAATGCACCGTCGTTTGTCATTAGAAGGAGCCCCTCGGAATCCCGATCCAGCCGGCCCACCGGATAAATTCGTTCAGGGATCTCCCGAACCAGCTCTGCCACACATTTCCGGTCCATCTCATCGTTCATAGTTGTGATAAAACCGCGTGGCTTGTGAAGCATAATGTATACGTCCTGTGCACGGGATTCCACCGGTTTCCCCTTTACTGTGACCTTGTCTTTCTTCGGGTCCACCTTATCCCCGACCTTTGCAATGCTTCCGTTGACGCGCACCTCGCCGGCTGCAATCATTTCCTCCGCCTTACGGCGAGAAGCAATGCCGCAGTCGGCGAGCATTTTCTGTAATCTTATTTCTTTAGCCATCCATTCAACATCCTTTTGTTATTTCTCAATCCATCTGAAACAGACTCCGTATGGCTCCCATACCTGCTCCCAGAAAGGTTTCTCCTGGGGAGGCTGTTCCGCACACGCTTGCGCAAGTAGCGCCGTCTCTGCAATCGTTTGGCCGTCCAATACATAACGTACCCGTCCAACCGCTTGCTGTTCCATCACGGGTGCATATACAAAGCGCGGTAACTCTACAAGACGCTCAACGCGTGCCGCTGCCCCCCGCGGAATCACGACCGTTTCTCCCCTGGTTCCTTGTACCTGCACAGTGGAAGTCAACCCGCCGGTGACCGGCAAGGCGACACAATAACCACTGTCGTCTACCGGAAAGGATTCCAACTGAGTGAATCCATAATCCATCAGAGCAATATGATCGTTCCAATCGTCCGGAGCGTTCAAAGTTACTGCGATCAGGCGCACCCCATCGCGTTCCGCCGCTGAAACCAGACAACGGCCCGATTTCTTTGTAAACCCTGTTTTTACACCAATACAGCCCTCATACATGCTCAACAGCTTATTATGATTGGTATACCGCCGGGTCTGCTCCGGCGAGACAAAGGAAATGTTCATCGCCTTTTGCCCCACGATGGCCGCGAAATCGGGATTTTTCATTGCCGCAGCAGCCAATGTTGCCATATCGCGCGCGGTGGAATAATGCGCTTCATCGTCCAACCCCGAAGGCGTAACAAAATGCGTATGTTCCATGCCCAGCTCTTGGGCACGCAGATTCATTTTCTCTGCAAAAGCTTCCGTCGAACCAGCCACCGCAATTGCCACTGAATTTGCTGCATCATTTCCGGAGACAATCAACATCCCAGCCGCCAGGCTTTTCAGCGTCAGGCGATCCCCAGGCTGCAACCCCATGGAAGACCCCTCCACTCGCACCATCGGTTCGGTGATCGTGACCACTGGGTCATTTGCTGCAGCTGTCTCCAAAGCGATTAAGGCTGTCATAATCTTAGTTGTGCTAGCCATCGAACGCTGTTCGTCCGCATTTTTCTCATAGAGCACCTGCCCGCTGTCTGCATGGATAAGAATTGCCGCCTGGGCTGATACCTGAGGTTCCCCTACTGCATATGCAACCGGCGCAACGCGGACAGACATCCAAAAAATGAAAGCACCTGCCAAGAGAAAACAAATTGATTTTTTACACAAAGCAACCACCTGCCCATAAAAGGTATATGCAGGCGGCTGCTCATTTTAGTATTCGATTTTATTCTGCCGGGGATTCTGCGGAAGTTTCCGATTTTTTCGCTTTCTTTTCCTCACTCTTTTTGCTGACAAGGCCGCTGATCTTGTCCACACGTCCGGCACCATACCGACAATCCGGTCAGCCGAGCTGTTGTACGGATCAATCTGTAAAAGTTTCACATTCCCATTGGAAATCGTCAGAAATGCGATCGGATTTATAGAGATTCCTGCGCCGGTACCACCTCCAAAAAACTCCTTGGTACTTTGCACTTTAGAAGGGAAATCCGAACCTCCGGATGCAAAGCCATAAGAGATCTTGGAAATGGGGATGATGATGGTGCCGTCCGGGGCTGTAATCGGATCTCCAACAATGGAATTGACATCCACCATCTGCTTAATTTTTTCCAAGGTGGTATTCATCATACCTTCGATCGGATGGTCACTCATGTTTGATACACCGCCTTTTTCAATATGGTTATAATCCTTGTATTTCTATGGCACACGGCGTTTATTCTCCACGGGTAACTCCAGCTTTATGACGCGCGCTGTGCCGCTTGTCCACTATCCTTTTGAATCTGGATAAAATGCCAAAAAGCGCTTAAACTGCTTGTGATTAAAAAGAGAAGCCGGATACGCGCCTGAAATTCCAGAACAGCACGACTCTCTTTCCGATCAAAATCCGGTGTGATTTGCACATGGTAACGTTTACAGACACTGTTTTGCAAGAAAACGCTCAACGCCGTACAGACTACACCACATACATAACCATAATGCAGGGCAGCCTGCGCGGCATCCTCGTCTGCCACCACAATTTCTAAATGCAGGCGCGTCACGACTAGATGTGAAAAAAGCTTGCGAGCCACTCCCACCGCTACTTCGCCAACTTGACGGAGGAGTTCCAACAAACCTGAAATACCCTTCTGTTCCAGTATTTCCTGAAATTTTGATTTCTTGTGTTCCTGTGGCTCCTTTTTCTTCGATTCTGGTTGTTTCTGTTTAGCTTTTTTCGGCTTTTTTTCTGTGGCGCCACTTGATAAGTAAAGCACAAATAGCGCACCTTGATCTCCAGCTTCTCCCGAAAGGCCGCCGTAACCGCCACCGGACAGATCATAAGAAAAAGCAGCCCCAATAAGATTCCAAGGCTAATCCACAAAGCCGTCATAGACGCGCCCCCTTAGCTTTCATCTTCCCCCTCACGCTCCTTCTCAGACTCCTCCTTCTTATGTGGCAAGGGTGGAAGTTCGTTGAGGGAAGAGATATTGAGGCACCGCAAAAAGTCAGACGTCGTCCCATAGAGCAAAGGCCGTCCTGGTAACTCCAACCTCCCGCGTTCCTCAATCAGCCCTTTTGCTGTTAAACTTCCCAACACGCCAGAGCAGTCCACACCCCGGATCTGCTCCACAAACGCCTTTGTCACCGGCTGATTATAGGCGACAATCGCCAATACCTCCATCGCGGCCTGTGAAAGCGGTGTATTTCTATGAAGATCCAGCGCTTGACGAATCTCCTCCGCATAGATGGGATTGCTACACATCTGGTAAGAATCCTCCAATTTCACAATGCGGACCCCGCCATCCTCCTTATTAAAATCATCCATCACACTTTGCAAAAGCTTGGCTGCGGTCGCCCGGTCCAAAGAAAGCACCTGGGCCACGCGGTCCGTCGAAACCGAATCCCCGCTGGCAAAGAGGATTGCCTCTATTGCTCCTCGGATCTTTTTGATTTCCAATGCCGTTCACCGCCATCCATCAAATTTACTGTAGCCGCTTCGCCTTCTCCTTCAATACGCACGCGTTTCCCCTTGACAAGTTCCAGTACCGCCAAAAAGGTTGCCACCAGATCGGACTTTTCCCGCTTTTCAACAAACAAGCTCTCGTACGCAATGGATTTCACTTTCCACAATCTTCGAAGTACGTAGACAATCTGTGAAGTAACGGACACAATCCGGTGGGTAACAATTCCAGAAAACGACTGTGGCGAAGGCGGCAACACCCGCTTTCCCCGCCCTGCCGCACTCAAGTAAGCTGCCAATATCTCCCGGGGATCATGATGCCGTTTATAGCTCTTATCCGGTTCCACTTCAGCTGGTTCTCGCACATAAATATTATAATTAAACCGCTCTGTCAATTGCGCCGCCACTTGCTTGCACTCCTGATATTCAAGCAACTGACCGGTCAACTCTTGCCGGAGTGCCTCCATCTCCTCATGTTTTGGAAGAAGTGAAACCGTTTTCATGTATACCAAGCGGGCGGCCATCTCTAAAAACTCACTGGCAATGTCCATATCAGCTTCCTGCATGGCATTGATCTGCTCCATATATTGATCTAAAAGCTCTGAAATCTGAATATCGCAAATATCGAGCTTATTCTTGGTAATCAGATAGAGCAGGAGATCCAAGGGCCCCTCAAACGTCTCCAACTTATAGGATAGCTTTTCCATGGCTCCCCCGTATTATAACAACCCCAAAAGCTGATAGGGAAGTTCTGCCAACCACATAACTCCATTGTAACAGATATTTTGTAGGAATCCGATGGGCCCATCCAACAACCCCGTAAAAAGGACCAGCATCAGAATCATCATAATCATATTTTGATACCGGTAATAACTGTAAAGCGCCCGATCCGAGAGAAATGCACCCACAATCCGTGATCCATCGAGCGGGGGAATGGGCAACAGATTGAACACCGCCAACCCAACGTTGATGATAATATAATACTGAAAGAAAACCCATACAAAAGTCGGTGCACCAAAATTGGTCGCCAGCAAGACACCGATATAAATCAAAGCGCCAATCAAGGAAGCCAGCAAATTGGATATTGGACCTGCCAACGCTGTGATCGCCATTCCACGTTTGGGATTCTTAAAATTATTTGGATTCACTGGAACAGGCTTTGCCCAACCAAAACCAAAAAGCAACAGGAACAACGCGCCCATTGGGTCAACACTCGCAATCGGGTTAAACGTCAAACGCCCCTGATATTTTGCTGTATTGTCGCCAAGCTTATAAGCCACCCATCCATGGGCAAATTCGTGCAGAGGTAAAATACAGAAGATGACGAACAATACCGCCACAATCTGCATTAAGATGCTCATAAAGTCAACGGAACCTCCGCTGAACAACGAGCGAATGACACTAAACAGCATAAAAACACGCTCCCTTTTTCCATTGTAGCTCCGCCCAGCGGAAAACCAACATTCAAACCGTGATTTCCAGTTTCATCGCCAAACAACGATGCATCTAATTAAAACCCTGTGATTCCCTCCGCAGGGCCCCTACCCTTCTCTGTACAGAAAAGTATTGGTTTAAAAAGGACCTACCCGCAGGCATCACATTTTTGTCGTTTCATTATAATACGTTTGGCCGCAAAATACAAGATATGGGTGGTTGACACGCAATTTTGTGGAAATGTTTGCCGTTTTGCGAAATATTCTTGCGAAAAAGCTTGCAATTGCCAGAGGAATCTGCTAGAATACTACTGTTACAAATTTGATGAGCCCGTTAAAGGAGGTGCAGACTCATGGCAAAATGTGATGTTTGTGGCAAGGATATTGCTTTCGGTATCAAGGTTTCTCATTCTCACAGACGTGCGAACAGAACTTGGAAGCCCAACATTCGTCGTGTGAAGGCGATTGTAAATGGCAGCCCCAAGCGTATTTACGCCTGCACCCGTTGCTTGCGTTCCGGCAAGGTTACCCGTGCCGTCTAAACTGAACAAAGAAGCTTAAAGGAGTCCAGAGGTGGACTCCTTTTTTCGTTTTCTATCAGTTGCATAGAGAGGCCGTGGAAACATCGTTCGGATGTTTCCACGGCCTCTTTGATTCTTCATTTTGTTATGTAGAGATTGCAAAGCCGTCAATGCTTTTTCACACTGAGCTTCTTTTCTGTACCTGCACGCAAACGTGCAATGTTTTCATGATGCTTCCATACCAGCAGCCCTCCCAAGAAGAATGCTGCTACCATGCTCAAAACACAGTACGTCGGGCTGCCAATCTGAAACATGCGGAGGTCCACAAGATAGTTGAATAGAAACGTACAGATCGGGAACGCAATTCCTGCACTGATAGAACCTGCTGAGACGATTCTTGTCAACAACACCACTAAAATAAACACAACAATTACAAACACAAAACTACGCCAATCGATCAGCAGAATAATCGCCCAGCTGGTTAAAACACCCTTTCCTCCCTTAAATCCAAAGAACACTGGAAAATCATGTCCCAACACGCAAAAAATTCCTGCCAAGTAGGCGCCATACTGTACAAACTCCCATGTGGACACTCCCGCTAATGGATATGCTGCGGCAAAATATTGAAAGAGCAACTTTCCAATAAAGACCGCCAACACACCTTTGACAAAGTCAAAGACAAAAGTACATGCCGCGGCCTTCGCCCCTACTGACCGAAGAACATTGGTTGTGCCAGCATTTCCGCTTCCCATCTTTCGAATATCCTGATGGCTGAACAGTTTGGTAAAAATGATGGAAGAGCTGACACTACCCAGCAAATAGGCAATCACCATTGTCAAAAGTGCCGGCAAAACAGCGCTCATGAAAAGATTCATGGATCGTCCCTCCTACAAAATCGTTAAACAGATGATTTATCGCCGCGCTCGCGGACAATGAAGCGCACCGGAGTGCCCTCCAAACCAAACGTTTCACGGATTCGGTTTTCCAAATATCTCTGATAGGAGAAATGGAACAACTCCGCCGAGTTCACAAAACATACAAATGTCGGCGGCTTTGTAGAAGCCTGGGTCATATAATAGATCTTTAATCGTTTGCCCTTATCTGTAGGAGGCTGTACGCGTGCCGTAGCTTGTGCTAACACGTCATTGAGCATCCCCGTCGCTATCCGCATAGCATTGGAATTGGCTACATGTTTAATCAGCTCGAATAGACGATCGATGCGCTGCCCTGTCTTTGCCGATAAAAATAGAAACGGCGCGTAAGACATAAAGGAGAAATCTTCCTCTAACTTTTTGCGGTAAGCCGTCATAGTGTTGCCGTCCTTCTCCACTGCATCCCACTTATTGACGGCAATGACGCATCCCTTTCCAGCCTCGTGAGCCAATCCTGCGACCTTTGAATCCTGATCGGTGAACCCTACCGTTGCATCAATCATAATCACACAGACGTCTGCGCGTTCGATCGCCATCTGTGCACGAATCACACTGTATTTTTCAATGGAATCATCCACCTTATTGCGGCGGCGTAGCCCTGCTGTATCGATCAGAATAAAATGCCCATAAGCATTTTCCACTTCAGTATCAATAGCGTCGCGCGTTGTCCCAGCGATGTCGGAAACAATACAGCGATTTTCCCCGGAAATCCGATTCACAAGAGAACTTTTTCCCACATTTGGCTTCCCGATGATCGCCACACGGATCAGTTCGCCTTCCTCTTCTCTTCCATCCTCTTCTGGAAGATACTCGATCACACGATCCAACAGATCTCCGGTCCCGTGCCCATGTACCGAAGAAACTTGCACGGGGTCCCCCAGACCAAGATTGTAAAACTCATAAAAATCGGCCGGAGGCTCTCCAACCGAATCACACTTGTTGACGCAAAGGACCACCGGACGGCCGCTTTTGAGGAGCATCGCTGCGATGTCGGCATCCGTCGCCACCAAGCCGGAACGAATGTCCGTCACCAAAACGATCACATCGGCCGCATCAATGGCCAACTGCGCCTGTGCGCGCATCTGAGACAGGATTACGTCATTCGCACTCGGCTCAATTCCTCCGGTATCCACCAGAGAAAATTTACGCCCTTCCCACTCGCAGTCTCCATAAATTCGGTCGCGTGTGACTCCCGGCGTATCATCCACAATCGACAAACGCTGACCAATCAACTTATTAAACAAGGTCGATTTACCGACATTGGGCCTGCCGACAATCGCCACAACTGGCTTAGCCATTTTCTTCCCTCCCTGTCACCGCATCCAACAGCGCATAACCGTCGTTTGGTACGGTGATGATTTGAATCTGTAACGCCTCCGACAGCTCTGCTAAAGAAACATCGTCTAAAAAAATGTCCCCTTCTCTGCGGAGCATCACATCGGGCAACAGCAGTGCGTCGCCCAGGTTCCGGCCTTGAAGCTGCTTGAGGAGGTCTCCGCCTGTCACAAGACCTGCTACGGTAATAGTATCCCCAAAAAAGTGATTTACAATGGGTACCACATCGCATGTTAAATTATGACATCTTTGCCGCAGTTCGTCAAGCAATGTATCCAAGAAAGGATGCGCTGCCACACCGGTAGCCAAAGTGACCTTTCGGGGATTTTCTAGCGGAACAAAATCCTCTAGCGCATCTAAAAATTCCTGCCGTAAACTCGCCATCAACCCCACGCCATTTTCCAACTGGTCGAAGTCCCCGTAGAAGGGTGCAGCTGGAATCGGCAATTGCGCTTTTAGATAAAACTCATCTGCGGCATAACAGATACGTTGGCCATATTCCTTTTCGCAGTGATCTCCCCAGCGCTCCAATTGCCGTACAACCGCCAGAGCTGTCTCCGGATCGTATCCGATTAAGGGATACAACCCTTGACGGTGTTTGGTGAGCCCTATTGGAACAACCGCCACACTTTGGACCGACGGCCATAAACCCGTCAAGTCCCGCAACGTTCGTTCCAGTTCTTCCCCATCGTTGATGTCCCGGCACAGCACAATCTGACAGTTCAGCTTAATTCCCGCCTTTGCAAAACGGTACAGAATGTCTAAGGACTTCCCTGCAAAGCGGTTTCCCATCATTTTGACGCGCAACTCTGGGTTGGTTGTATGTACAGAGATATTGATCGGGCTGATATGCATCTTGATAATGCGGTCTACCTCACGTTCCTTCAAATTCGTCAACGTTACATAGTTTCCAAACAAGAACGACAGACGCGAATCATCATCCTTGAAGTAAAGGCTTTTTCGCATCCCTTTGGGCAACTGGTCGATAAAGCAGAAAATACATCGGTTGGTACAAGAATGCTGCTGGTCCATCAAATATGTTTCAAATTCCAACCCGATGGATTCATATTGTCCTTTTCGAATTTGAATGGTCCGTTCTTCCCCAATCTCATTCTGCAAAACAATCGACAAATGCCGGTCCGTCTCATAAAACCGATAATCCAAAATATCACATATCTCATTGCCATTGATAGAGACAAGGGTTTCCCCCGGCTGAATCCCAGCATGCCGGGCAGGGCTGTTTGCCTCCACCGCCAGAATTTTTACAGGCATGTTCTCCCCCCTGTTCAGAGCAAAATAATAGAGAAGGATTTCTCCTTCTCTATCCTTCGGAAATCAAAAAATCAGGCTTCCTTCTTGATGACTTCTCTGCCGTTGTAAAAACCGCAGTTGTCGCACACTCTGTGAGGCGCCTTGTACTCCCCGCACTTCGGGCATTTCATCAGTGCAGGAGCGTCGAGCTTCCACACATTGGAACGTCTCTTATTCTGTCTTGCGCTGGATACTTTCCGCTTTGGTACCGCCATGGTCAGCACCTCCTTATAAAAGCTTAGCTATCTATCAGTTGTTTAAGGACCTCCATACGGGGGTCAATCTGATGTGTTTGACAATTGCATGCGCCTTCATTCAGATTCTTTCCACATTGCGGACATAAACCCTTGCAATCCTCTTTACAAAGGAACTTTGTCGGAAGCTCCAACAAAATATCCGCCCGGACTAGTTCGTCCAAGTCCAACTTATAATCACTCACCTGAATGTATTCGCCACTGTCCTCTTCATTTTCCAAGGACAACACCAGCACATGCGAAAAAGGATAGTTATATGGCCGTTCTACTTGGACTGCACACCGGTCGCAAGGAATTGAAAACTGAAATTTCGCCTTCACATCCAACTGCACAAGTCCCGCGCGGTTCTCAACCTTTCCCTCAACCTCAACCGGCGCAACAAATGGATAAGCGCCGTTTATATTGACGGATGATAGATCGATTGAGCCACAAAACGAACGACTGGCACCCTCCTGTAAAAACACGTCTTCGAGTTCAAGAAGCATTTTTCACACCTCGGCGCTACATTAGCTTATTATATAGGTTCCTCTACGCTTTGTCAATACAATTTATAGGTAAAAATTTGAAATATCCACAAAATATACGCAAAGATGCCGCCGGTACCGTAAAAGCACCGGCGGTATCGCATACATCAAACGGTTTAAATCTGCGTTGCGAGGTTTTCAATTCCCTCTGGAAGTTCACCCTTATCCGCAGAAACCAACAGGATGATGTTGACCTCGTCTTCCTTGGAAAGCTTGTTCATACGGCCAACAAACTCCTCCAGCGCTTTCATATCCTGGCCAATGATCTTCAATGTGGAATCCACAAAAATATCGGTCACGTCGTAATTACCAGCACAGATTCCGCTGATAAAGCCTGCCAACGCTTCCATCCCACAGATGTTGTAACTGTCGCTGTCCACCAGACGCGCCTGATGGGAGATGTCATAAGTCAGCTTCAAACCTTTTTCAATGACGACGACGTTTCCGTCAGAAGTCTTAACCGCTTCATTTGCGCGCTCAATCAATTTTTTTGTTTTGCCGGAACCTTTTTTACCTACGATTAGAGTAACCATTGAAACTCCCCCTGTATGATAGTATTTCCGCGTTCCGCGGATAAAATCGCCAGAATTATTTGTGGAGTCTTGCCTCCAGAGCTTCCTTCTGTGCCTCATAACCGGGTTTTCCAAGAAGAGCAAACATGTTCTTTTTATAGCTCTCTACGCCGGGCTGATCAAACGGATTGACTCCCAACAGATAACCGGAGATGGCACACGCTTTTTCGAAGAAATAGATAAGTGAACCCAAGGACTCTTCGGAGAAATCCGGTACATGTAGCACAACGTTCGGAACACCGCCGTCCGTATGTGCTAAGACCGTGCCCTCAAAGGCCTTTTCATTGACATAAGACATGCTCTTGCCTTCCAAGAAGTTTAGGCCGTCCACATTTTCAGGATCGTTGCCGATGTAAAGTTCTTGCTTTGCTTTGTCAAACAGAACAACCGTCTCAAAGAGGGAGCGGCGGCCCTGCTGAATGTATTGCCCCATGGAATGCAGGTCTGTAGAGAACACCACGGATGCCGGGAACAAGCCTTTATTATCCTTGCCTTCACTCTCGCCATAGAGCTGCTTCCACCACTCGCACATCATCGTATAGCAGGGTTCATAGCTGACGAGGATTTCGATCTCCTTCCCCTTGCGATAGAGCATATTGCGCAGAGCAGCATAAAGATAGCAGGGATTCGTGAACATATCGGGATTGTTGTACTCCTGCTGTGCCTTTGCAGCGCCAGCCATCAGCGCATCAATATCCGCGCCGCTGACGGCGATGGGCAGCAGGCCAACAGCTGTCAGAACTGAGTAACGTCCACCAACGTCGTCCGGGACTACAAAGGTTTCGTAACCTTCTTTGGTCGCAAGCTGCTTGAGCGTACCGCGCGCCTTATCGGTTGTGCAGTAAATGCGCTTTTTCGCCTCTTCTTTGCCGTACTTCTTCTCCAGGAACTCACGCAACACGCGGAATGCGATGGCGGGTTCTGTCGTTGTACCGGACTTGGAGATCATGTTGATGGAGACGTCCTTTCCTTCACAGATCGCCAGCAACTCGCTCAACGCGGTAGAGCTGATGCTATTTCCTGTGAAGTAAATGTCGGGCGTATCCTTCTTCATGTTGTTGTAATTGGGCGATTTTAAAAACTCAATGGCTGCGCGCGCGCAAGATAGGAACCTCCGATGCCGATGACAATGAACACCTGCGAATCCGACTGAATTCTTTTGGCCGCCTCTTTGATGCGGGCAAATTCTTCTTTATCGTAATTGGTCGGGAGATCCACCCACCCGATAAAATCGTTGCCGAGGCCAGTGCCACTGTGAAGCATTTCGTGCGCAAGCTTTACCTGCGGCGCGAGCGCCTTATATTCATTTTCACCAACAAACCCGGACAGATGTTGTGTATCAACTCTGACAGACATATGAAATCCTCCTAAATATTGCAATCTTGGGTATGTTGTTATTTTACAATAGTTTGTCCATATTTGCAAGGGAAGGCACATATTTTATAATTAAATAATTTGTGAATCCTGCTTGCTTGTGCATTTTGTGTATTTTTGACGGGCGGCAAAGAGAGCCGTGCCCTTTTTCAAAGGGCACGGTCTTGCCGATGGTCACATGGACACAAGCTGCCGGAACAAAAGTTGAAAAACAGAGGAAAAGGTAATCTCCGGGATGGAAGTCTTAGCAAGAATGTTATATTCCTTGAGGATTTCGCCATCCAAAGTGCAGGTGACTTTCCCCAAAACTTGCCCTTCTTCAACCGGTGCCGTCAAGTTTTCTCCCACTGTCACCTGGTACTGAATCTCCGTATCCTTCCCCTTGGGAATTAATAGAACCCCATCCGTTGTGACCGTGGTCTCCACTTGATCGGACATGCCATTCAAAACCGGAATGGGAGCCACCGCTTCCGGCGGCACCTGAGGCGTAGCGACCGACCAGTTGGCGAACCCATAATCCAATAGGGTTGAAGCAGCGGAAAAGCGATCTTTGGTGTTTGCAGCGCCCAAAACCACGGCAATCAACTGGACCCCATCGCGCTCTGCGGTGGCACTGATACAGCTTCCTGCTTGCCCTGTTGTACCCGTTTTCAGCCCGGTAATCCCCTTATAGGATTTAATGAGTTTATTGGTATTGACCAACTGTGTCTGGCCATCGCGGACATAGTCGATCCAAATCATTGTATAATCAAAGATTTTCTTATGTTTCATCAATTCCCGTGACATAACCGCGACATCATAGGCAGAGGTTAAATGTCCTTCCTCGTCCAAACCGTTGCAGTTTTTAAACGTCGTATCCGCCATCCCCAGCTCCTGCGCTTTTTCGTTCATCTGCCGCAGAAAATCTTCCTCACTGCCGGCAACGTATTCTGCCAAAGCCACAGCGGCATCATTTGCGCTCGCCACTACAGTCGCTTTGAGCATGTCGTCTACAGACATGGTCTCCCCTTCTTTGAGCCAAATATCTGATCCTCCCATCGAAGCAGCATGAGCACTTGTCGTCACTGTATCGGTCAAAGAAATCTTCCCCGCATCCAGGGCTTCCATCACCAGCAACAATGTCATGACCTTTGTGATCGATGCACAAGGGCGTTTTTCGTGTGGGTTCTTCTCGTATAGCACTCTTCCTGTCTGCGCTTCCATCAGGACAGCAGCAGGCGCTTTGACCTCTTCTTCTGAAAGTGCAGATGCAGCGCGCATCGGAACGGACAATCCGATCAGCAGAACGGCCAGCAGCCCTGCTGCAATTCGTTTGCCTTTCATTTGTGTAATCTCCCTCCTCGTTCTGCTCCCGGAGCGGAGGCTGTACAGCTGCCCTCTTGGCATCCGGGAATCCAAACCCGTCCGAATAGACTTGTTCGGTCTTCCCTAATTCTTATGCCGTCCAATGCGGGATTATCGCAATATCTGCTCTGAAAATCAAAAAGTTCCTGTGCAGAAGGATGACATCCCCTTCATACACAGGAACTCAAATGCCAAATAACTCACTGGCGTACAGAAATCCCTCGCCCGGCAAGATACCCTTTCAATTCCGGAATCGTGATCTCTCCAAAGTGGAACAGCGAAGCCGCCAATACTGCATCCGCCTGCCCTTGGGTAAAGGCATCATAAAAATGCTCCATTTTCCCTGCACCTCCAGAGGCGATCACCGGCACATGAACACATTCCGAAACCGCTCGTGTCAATTCCAAATCATAGCCGTTCTTGACGCCATCACAGTCCATGCTGGTGAGTAAAATCTCTCCTGCCCCCAACCGAACCGCCTTCTGCGCCCATTCTATGGCATCCAATCCGGTATCCACCCGGCCGCCATTCAAATAGACCGTCCAGCCGCCTTCCGAACGGCGCTTCGCATCGATTGCACACACCACACACTGGCTCCCAAATTTATCGGCTGCCTCCTGAATCAAAGCAGGGTTTCGGATAGCTGCCGAATTGACGGACACTTTATCTGCGCCGGCACGCAACAAAGCGTTGAAATCGTCCACGGAACGGATTCCTCCTCCTACTGTAAAGGGAATAAAGATGCTATCCGCTACCTGTGACACTATGTCCAGAATAATGTTGCGCGCCTGCGCCGAAGCAGTGATGTCCAGAAAGACCAGCTCGTCCGCTCCCTGTGCATCATATATCTTTGCCGCTTCCACCGGGTCCCCAGCATCGCGCAGATTGACGAAATTGGTCCCCTTGACCACTCTCCCATTGTTGACATCTAGGCAGGGAATGATTCTCTTGGCGTACATATCCATTCCTCCTCAAACTGTATCAATCTGTGCAACAAAGTTTTGCAACATCTTCAAGCCAGTCCGTCCACTTTTTTCGGGGTGAAATTGGGTGGCAAACAGCTTTCCCCGCTGAATCGAGGCGTCAATCCGCACACCGTATTCCGTTGTTGATGAGACAACGCTCGGATCGTCTGCATGCAAATAATAAGAGTGCACAAAATACACGTATGGGTCTTCCTCCAAACCAGAAAAAAGTCCACTTTGGTTGCGGAGTTCCAGAGAATTCCATCCCATATGCGGTACCTTTAAACCGCGATTTGCTGGTATACGGTGGATTTTCCCCTCGAGGACCCCTAAACCGTGTACACCGGGGCTTTCCTCACTCCCCTCAAAAAGAAGCTGTAAACCCAAGCAAATCCCTAAAAAAGGCTTTCCACTCTCAATAAAGTCCAAAACCGGCTGAACAAGGCCGGATTGCTTCAAACTATTCATGGAATCGCCAAAAGCACCCACCCCCGGCAAAATAGCTGCCTTGGATTCCCGAATGACCTCCGGGTCTGCTGTCACCTGTACTGCACAACCGATATGATGAAATGCTTTTATTACACTTTGAATGTTACCTGCTCCATAGTCAATGACCGAGATCACATATATTCCCCCGTTCTCAGCTATTTCTGCTACTTTTCCGCATTGCTATGCTAAAATACGATATACGTTATTCTATCATTTTTTGCTTAGAAAGGCAAATGGTTTCTAGGTTCTACAAAGAGAAACCCCTTATTGCTTCGACTTTATGTTTGAATATCCTCCTTATCAAAATACACATGAGTTCCTATAGCAAACCCCTTTTCCTCCCTAGAGATGCAAAAAGAGGCCCCTTCCGGCGAAAACAACGCCAAAAAGGGGCCTCTTTTTGTATAAAAATACACGACTCTTACAATTAATCAATCATTTCCGGATGCTTTTCGCGGATGACAGACATTGCCTCCTCGTCTGCCACGATGGTGACATCCGGGTGCACCTGCAAAATAGATGCCGGCACCTCCGGAGTGATCGGCCCAAACAGGGACTTATAGAGAATTTCTGCCTTACCAGCACCATTGGCTACCAAGAGCACTTTTTTTGCCTTCATAATTGCGCCGATTCCCATGGTTACCGCATATCTCGGAACCTGATCCTTGCTGGCAAAAAAGCGGGAATTGGCATCGATGGTTTTTTGATTGAGGGTGACACGGTGGGTTTCTTTGATATAACTCTCGCTCGGCTCATTGAATCCAATGTGGCCCGTATTGCCAATGCCCAAAAGCTGTAAGTCGATTCCACCGAGAGATTCGATGAGCGCGTCATACCGGCAGCCTTCTTTTGCAACATCTTCCGCTAAACCGTCCGGCACATGGGTGTTCTCCAAGCGGATATTAATGTGCTTAAAGAAATTTTCCTTCATGTAGTAATGATAACTCTGCTCATGCTCCGGTGCAAGGCCGCAGTATTCATCCAAATTAACGCTACGCACTTTCGAAAAATCGACATCGCCCTTATTATACCAATCAATCAGTTGTGCATAAACCCCCAAGGGCGTAGAACCTGTTGCAAGCCCCAAAACGGAATCTGGCTTTAAAATAACTTGTGCAGAGATGAGATTTGCCGCCTTCCGGCTCATTCCTGTATAATCCGGCGCGCTGAAAATTTTCATACAAACCTTCCTTTCACGACCACCGGCTGCCGCTTCCTTCCTGCTGCTGGCCTCCGGCTCCCATAAAATATTCTAAAGTATATTATACTGTTTTTTGGAGAATCGCAAGCGTGAGATCTGTATAATTTTGTCCATTTTGCAAACAACTATGTTCATCTAGTTAGGATAGGAGGACACAAAAAAGACAAATGAAGAAAAATGCGCTATTGTTTGCTACCGGTGGTTCCGTCTATCCGGCATTGGAAATTTTATGCCGCGGACACACCGACCTCTCCATGTCTGTAGCCGGTGGAATTTGCCTGTGCTTAATTGATCGAATCTGCAATCGTTCTATGAAAGGAAAATGTTTAGCTGTAAAATGTTGCATTGGGTCTGGAATTATCACTTCTGTGGAGTTTGTTGTCGGTCTCATTGTCAATGTTGCCTGGAAACAAAACGTTTGGGATTATTCAAATCTACCATTGAATATTATGGGACAGGTTTGTCTTCCCTTTTCCATTCTTTGGTTTCTTATCACAATTCCAGCACTCGGCGTATGCAATCTGTACGATAAAATTAAATTTGTTCCATCGAAAAAGCATATGGCTAAATAGATTTGTCCACCTAAAATAACCCTTCAGTAATAGATTGTACGCATTTAGAGAAATTACACTCTTTGGTAGAAAAGGTAAATTTGAAGAGCAAAAGAAACAGGAGGGTGTCCCAAAAGTCATGAAATGACGGAAGGATGCCCCCTCTTTTTAGAAACGCAGATATTTTTCCAAACAGAAAGAGGATGCCCCTTTCCTATGAATCGAGAGATCCGTAGTTTTGGGACACCCTCCTGACGCTATTCATCCGCGACTTAAGAAATCCAAAAGACAAATCTCCGGGCAGCGGTATCCTCATCCCCGCCATAGCGAGTCCAAATACCAGTGGATTGTCCTGGTTCCCCGATAGGAACCACCAAGAAAAACTGCTCTGTTTTTGTCCTACGGACAGGAATCACGGTAACGATATTGGATGTCCCTGCATACAGTTCGATCTTTGAAGGGTCAGAAGCCGTACATTTGACACCATACCATTGCCCGCGCGCTTTGTGTACATCCATGGTCGTGTCAATTGCGATAGGATTCTCCAATTCCCAGCCATTCAGGCCCTTGCTCTTGATTATTTCTGGGAAATTTTTGAAGCTAATATCCGTGTCACAGCCATCCTTTCCCCCTGTTTGTACACCGGGCCATTCCCCTCCTGTGGAAGAGATTTCATCTTGCCAAAGTTCACAGGATACATCCGGCTTATCTACACCGGGACGGGCATACCAAAATACATATTCCGTCAGTTGTTCCGGGTAGATCATCCGGTTATACCAATCCTTGTTGACATAATAGGCAGCCAGATAACCTGCTTCTTGCAATCCCTCACAGATGGTGTGAATAATATCGGTGAGCGTCTGACGGGAAGGCATTCCATTTTTTTCTTTATAACCGTCTCCGTCCTCCATGTCAATTGCAATCGGGAACAACGGTTTCTTGCCTTTGAGCAGACGTAAAAGGTGTGCTAACTCACTTTTGGCATCTGCCGTGTTTAATGCATAGCTATAGAGATAGGCTCCCCAGGGAATCCCCAATCGTTCACAGGCTTTTACATTTTCTTCAAAAGTCCGGTCATCTTGATCCGCCTGATCGTTTCCGTAACCACAGCGCAGCATAGCAAACTCTAACCCTGCCTCTTTGGCCGCATCCCAATTCACCGTATTATGGCTACTGACATCAATTCCTTTCATGCATCTTGTCCCCCTTCTCTATTTGATACAGTCCATACTACGCAGAAAGGGTTCTATTCGTGACTGCTTTGGTTTTCAAGGAAATATCATAAAAAAGATGGATAGACCTATACCCGAAATTCCGTCCAAAACTTGCCGCGTTATAACCATTCACTTCTCGGGAACGCTATTCTTGAGGTGATGAAGATGCCAAGTGAAAGCGCTTATATGATTGTAGAGCGAGTCAGTGGAAAACACGATTTAAAGGAAATTAAGCGCGGGTTGGATCAACTTCACGGTGTTACTTCCGTCAGTGTAAATCCTTCCCATAATCTGGTAGCCGTGGACTACGATAGTTCCGGTACGTCTTATGACGCAATCGAACATCAACTCAATAAGCTCGGCTATGAAGTCGCAGCAGATGCAAGTAATATTAACACAAGGTAATCTCCTCCCATATCTCCTAAAACAAACAAAGACGGACACTTCCACACGGGATTGTGTCCGTCTTTGTTTTAAACGTAAGCACTATTCCTGTTTAATTGCTGTCAAGGCGCTAATTTTAACGGCGCGATTGGCTGGATAAAAACCAGACACCAAGCCAATCATCGTGGCAAATACCAAAGCGCCAAGAGCCAGCCAAATCGGTATGATCGACACATTTGCCCCGGTCACACCCACACCGACGATTCCTCCCAACGAGATGCTGTTCCCTCCGGCAGCAAACGAATTGATCGCAAAAGAAATACCGTAACTGAATGCAAGCCCCAAAACGCCTCCAAAAAATCCAATGGTACCCGCTTCAATCAAGAACATGGTCCGAATGTTCCCAACTACGCATCCCAAAACCTTCATTACGCCGATTTCTCTTGTACGTTCATAGATGGACATAATCATCGTATTGGTGATACCAAGCGCCGCTACCAAAAGCGATATAGCGCCCAATCCGCCTAAAATCATTTGGATGGTACGCATTTGTTCTTCCAGAGGCTTGCGAATACTTTCCATGCTGTAGGTATCTGCAAAGCCAAGCGCTTGAATGGCTTCTTCCACCTCGGCAACATGATCCACACTGTCTGCCTTCACACTAACATTGTCATAACTCGTATTTGTATTGGAGCTGTCAATCTTATTTAGCTTATTGTATTGCTCTTGAAGTTTCTTCGCAAAACTGACATCCATAAAAACCGCATAGCCCGGCGGAGGATTCCGGCTCCAATCGTCCCCCATCACACCGATACATTCCAACTTAACTGGTTTTTGCTTTTTACTCGCTGTTGTCGTCCCCGTACCTTCATCTAAATTGCCCTGCATCTCATTAATCACCAGTTCCAGCTCATCCTCCATAGGGTCTACATATGGATCTGGAATGGTTCCTGTTGCATCGGGCTGAGCAAAAATCATATTATTGCTGGTTTTTTTCGTATTGTAGAAGTTATAAAGAGCCGACCACCCGAAGAGAATCATATTCTCCTTGAAATCCGCTCCGGGCAAAACTCCCTCTTGGACGGTATAGCCAAAATCAGCCAAGGATTTCATATTCACACCATAAATTTGTCCCTGATAAGCATACTTCCCGCTATTGATGGTCACTGCATTCCAATCCAATGTATATACCGGCGTAACAGCCGCCACATGGGGGATTGCTTCAATTTGAGCAATCATGTCGTCATCCAACGGGGTCGAATCCGGCGTCTGATTATAGTTGTTAATCTGGACGATGGTTAGATCTCCCATTCCCTCCATCATAGTGTTCATGCTCTCTTTGATTCCAATGCCAAAGGAAACCATCACAACAATCGCACATGTACCGATAATGACGCCCGCAATGGTCAATAACGTTCGCACCTTACGCTTGAACAGATTGCTCAAGCTCATGCCGATCATATCTTTCCATTTCAAAACCCGGACCCTCCTTTCTCAGCGGAGAGGCTGTTTGATTGTTGCATCATCATTTTACAGTGTCCTCCGGCGAAATGTCGTCATAGTCATCCTCTGCTTCCAACATTCGAAGCTTTCTAGCCTTCAGTTTTTTACGCACAAAGACCAAAATCACAATCAACAAGAGCACACCGCCACAGACAGTCAGTCCAATGGCCCATGCCGGTGGTCCAGCAGCCGCTGTCACATCGCCATCTACCGGCATATCTCCACCGATTACCTCGCCGCCCATATCCGTAGGCAGGGGAATGACATCGCAGGAAAATTCTTTTTTGATCTCTTTTGTTTCCCCGTTTGAATCCTCATATGTAAAGGTCGCTGTCCCCGCCATGGTTCCCACGTCCATTGGCGTAAGCGATGCATCGAACGAATCGCCCGTGCCGGATTCCACATTGCCAATATAGGTCGACATATCCTCTGAAGTAAAGTTACCCTCCAGATCTACCGCCAGGTTAAAGATTTTGCTCTTTCCCTTATTGACATAGCTAATGCTGAGCTGACCTTGATCGCCCATATAGATCGGACCAAAAAGATCCACCTGATTGATTTCAAAGCGGTCAGGCTGTGTCAAAGGAATGGAGATCGTTTCCGTTCCCTTCAAGTCCGCTTTGCGAATCCCATCTACAACCGCCTCATATGTGTAATCAATCGTCACACCATAGGACTTTGGTGCCGCATCCACTTTCGGATAGAGGGCAATTTTCTCCTGGAAACTACCTCCACCCTTAACATTCTGGATAAAAAAAGTATTGGATGACCGGGACGGTGTAAATGCTACAATTCCCTCATCCCCATCCGGAGCCGAAGAAACTGTCATCTTCAAATTTTCAATGGCTATATTCGGGCTGGTATTCCGGAAATTCATGGTCAGCATGAACTCCGTACCACCCGTAACCGACATTCCACCATAATCGTAGCTTTCGATGATAATCTGCGGAACACTCGAATTAGAGCTTTCCTCTTCATCCGCACTGACTTTGGTCCCCTGTACTGGAATAAACATGCGGGGAGCAACACTGGCATCCGCGGCCAAATCACTTGAAGTAAACTTGACCGATAACGGATAACTCTTTGTCTCCATCTTTGCAGAACAAACCAAGGGGTAGGTTAAAGTCGCTGTGGCCTGTGCAGGTAGAGAATCGATATAGAGCGTGTCCGTTGCACCGCGCATAGCGATTTCAGGGGCATTGGCATTGTCAAAAGCAGCCACAATATTGTTGCAGACAACATTACTGTTATTCTTTACGGTCACTTTTAAATTGAAAGCATCGCCCTCCTTGATTCCGCTGGCAGGGTCAGTGGAGTAGGAAGTCACTGTCAGAATGGGATTGTCCTCTTCATCTTCATCGTCAGAGCTGGCACCATCTCCCACAGGATCAAAGATCGTTTTTTGGACGGTAAAAGAATTGATTTTGCTATTATTCTTATCGTAGTAAGAGATCTTGAAACGTAAAGTTCCCACTTTATCATTGACACGTTTCATATATTTTTCTGGGATTGTCAACTTATAACCAAAATCCACTCTTGTGGAGTCCTCATCCTCTGAAGAAGTCGGCAGCTCAATGTCGGTATCATTGGTCCAAAGGATCTCATTTTTGTCAGTCGTATAGCTTTTCTTTCCCAAGGAAATCGAACTGGTAACACTGCTGACATCTATGTCAATTCTCTCCACGCTTGTAGCTGAAGAATAATCCGAATGGTCAAAAACAAAGGTCGCTTCAAACGGCGTATTCTTGGACACGGTTTGTTTGTCGCTGTATACCACGGGGTCAGGCTCATACTCCTTATCTGCCGCAAAAGCAGGCACGGCGGACGCCAACATGGCGGAAAGCAGCACCAGCATAGTAAACAGCGAGATTCCCTGTTTCACGATCCTGTTCATAAAGCTCCTCCTCATTCATTTACGGCCGCAGAAGCCGGCTCTTTTTGTTCATTTTCAAGGGTAACAATGGACTGATTCGGTTCATCGCTGACAATACTGCCGTCATGCAGGTTGATAATACGATCTGCATATTTCGCAATATTGACATCATGCGTAACAATAATCAATGTCTCATGGTATCGTTTTGCCATACGAACCATGATTTCCATAACCCCCCGGCTTGTCTTACTGTCCAGATTTCCGGTGGGTTCGTCGGCAAAAACAATCTTCGGCCTTGCTACGAATGCCCTAGCAATGCCGACACGTTGCTGCTGGCCGCCACTCATCTGTGTCGGCCGGTGCATCATACGGCTGGCAAGACCTACCGCTTTGAGCATATGTATCGCTTCTTTGGTTCTTGTGCGCTTGTTGACGCCTTTAAACATCAACGGCATCGCCACGTTCTCGATCGCAGTCTGGGTAGGCATCAGATTGTACGACTGAAACACGAAGCCGATATTTCTTTGACGAAACAAGGCCCATTGCTTCTCAGAGAACTGCGTCACATTTTTCCCCGCTATCCATACGCTACCCTTTGTCGGTTTTTCCAACCCCGCCATAATGTTCAGCAAAGTAGATTTACCCGAACCGGAAGTTCCAAGGATGCAGCAGATTTCTCCTTGTTCAATCCGCAGATTAATCCGGCCAAGCGCAACAATTTTTCCTCATCCACTCGATAAACCTTTCGAATATCTTTTACATTGATTAGACTCATGCGTCTCTCCCCATGTATAAAATCGCCGCCAAGCAGCCAATTCTGATCTTATTCCTGGTTTTGTCAAAGGAATCTCATCCAGTGTTTCATCCCTTGCCGGCTTTACATTGTAAAATCCTTTCCAGCTTACTCCGTGAGGTTATCTATAACATTCTCCTACTCGCATGGAGTTTAAAACCAGTTCAAAGGCACCTGCCCGATCATCCTCTGAACGTTTCAATGTCCTCCCTGGCATCGGAAGTCTGCAAGTTCTTGCTACGCTGGTTTCCGCTTATGCCATGAAGCTATCTATGGCATTCTCCT
>BCAA01000002.1 GCA_001305115.1 Clostridia bacterium UC5.1-1E11
CGACTCTCGGCTCAAAAGTCAGGTCGAGATTCGTGTTTGCCATTACGACGTCTTTATATGCACCGATCAGGTTTGCAATCGTCTGCTCTTCCCCATCGATCGACAGCTTCACCGTTGTCGGGTAGCTTACCGTCAGCATGTGTTCCGCTGGTTCTTCTTCAACTTCGCCAGTCACAGCAATCCAACTTAAAACCGGATCCGGATTGTTCGAATTCTGTCTCTGTACACTGATGGTGACATCGGCGTCATTTTCTACCGTAAACGGGAACAAATAGGCTTTTTCTCCGGAATTGGTAAACTGGCCGATGGTCGTTTCAATCTTCTGACCATCTTCCCCCTCATAGGAGACAACAATTTTCATCGGGCGGGATGTGCTCCACCACTCCTGGAAGCCAGCGGAAAGTTGATACTCGCCAGCCTTTAACGGCAGCTTATAATCAATATTCTTTCCGCTCTTTGCCCAGAAACCGCTCGTATATGCATCGAGACTTGTAGGATTCTTCGGCGCAATATCCTCATCCGTTCCGGTGTAGCCCCAGCTTCCTTCCATATAAGCCTGATCGTAGGCCTCTGTATTGACCAGATTCGGGGCCATTTCCTTAATTACGTCATATAGCTCGGAACCGCTAGATGCACCGCTGTCAATAAAATACAGCAAGTTGTCGGGAATGTCTACTACATTAGCGGTCACTGTCAAATCGTCCAATCCTTCCAGTGTACCGACTACATCTCTTTCTGCACCGGGAATCAGCGTGCTGAAGTCCCATGTGACGTTGACATCTTTCGTCTCCCAATGATCGTTCTCACGAATGCTGACATTTACCTTTTCGGGTAGGTTTTCAACGCCGTAGTAAACATCGTCCATTTCTGTGTTCAGCTTGATATTGTTGATGGAATCAAATACGCTCAGATCCCAATCATTGTATTCTTCGAGGCTGATATTTCCTCTGGCGTCGATCTGTACCGGCAGCCAAACGTAGCGGGAATCTGCAAGGGCTTCTGCACTAAAGTCCTGCGTTTTACCATAGCCCCAACGGTCGCCCATATAGATGAACTTGCCGTTCTCCGGGTCTACCGGAATCACATTGGTGCTCTGGGTCCAGAAGGTTTTTCCATCGGTATCTCCGATACACGGATCGCCCATATCCGTCCACTCGCCCAGGATCTCATCCGCCTTCCAATAACGGGCCGGGTTCGGGCTCCAACCGGTTGCTCCGGAGGTAATCATATAGTAGGTTCCGTCATACTTGAACAGCGCAGGCGCCTCACGCTGGCCGCCTGGGAATAGACGGACAAAGTCCACGCCATTTTTGGCGAGGCCGACTGGCTCCTGCGGAACATCGAGATCCGTGTATTCGTCGTTCAAACGGGAGATAAACATCGTGCGGTTCTCTTCGCTGGAATAGATGATGTAAGCCGTGCCGTCATCGTCAATAAACAAATTCATGTCGCGGGCAAAACCGCGGTTCTGCGGCTCCTCATACCAATCGAGTACGCCGTTGTCCTCTAAGTACTCTTCATCTGTCAGCTGGTGCAGGCGGGAACGGCGGATAAAGGTAAACGGTCCATTCGGCGTATCACTGATCGCCATACCTGCGGCAGCAGCAGCATAGCTACTATCGGATTCTTCGGTAGGTCCGTCCGCATGGAACCAGATGATATACTTCTTGGTTTCCTCATTGTAGATCATCTTCGGACGTTCAATGATGGCATTGGTCTTGTTGATACAGAGGTAGACATAGTCCTTCTCTTCCTCTGTCAGATCGCCGTACAGAGCGGTGAAATAAGGATCGGTGTCCAGCGCCTCGCGGCTCGGGACAGAACGCATCACATAGCCTTCAAAAGTCCAGTTGTACAGGTCGTCCGAAGAATAGGCGCTAATGCCGTTGCTGTGGCTTCCAGTCGTCTTATCTTCGCCGACCCACCACCATTTTTCCGTTCCATCCGGCATGGGCAGCTTCTGCACCTGGCCGCCATGCGCCTGAATCGGCTTGCCGTTGGTGTCCTTCCATACATCGCCATTGACGCCAGAGAAGGAATCATAGGTTTCAAGGGAGCGCAGGTCGGAATATACCGTATCCAAATGCTCACATGTTTCCTTTACTTTCGAAGGGCTCAGCTGATCCTGCTCCGCCAGCTCTTTGGCAGAAGCAAGGGCGGCATTCAGCGCTGTAAGATTGTCTTCTTTGTTTTCTTCGCCCACATAGAGCTCTCCCAGAGGCTCTTCTGCATAGACAACGCCTGCGGCTTGGTCAGCAGTCACTTTCTCTTCGATTTCCGCAATTTTATCCGTCAAGGTCGTCTTATCGTACGTCTGGCCGCGTTTGACCAGAATGTAACTGAGAATCGGGTCGCCATTTTGATCTGCGCGTTGTGAATTGTGAATAAACACATTCAGCTCGCCATCTTCTACGATGACCTCAGACTTGCTCTCAAAGGTGGCATTGCTTGCAGCTCCACCCGGCACGCTGGCCTGACTGGTGGTACGAACTCCTTCCAGATCAATGTCAACCTTTCTCGCGCTCCACCAACCAGGGATCTTGATTCCGACGGTCACTTCATAGCTACCATCTTCTACAGCAAAATTGTAACGGAATCCACTGGTTTCCGAGTCATAATCGATACCATCTCTGGTATACCAATAGGTATCGGTCTTGACCACACTGTCCGCATTACCGCCGCGAACCATGTCGTCATCTTGGACATACCCCCAGGTATATCCGGTTTCGGCATCCTCCCCATAGGGCTGGTCTGTCACAGACTGATACTCGCCCATGGCATCTCCAGACGCCACTTCCTTCGTTTTGGTCGCGGCGCAGTTGACGAAGTAGAGTAAGTCTCCGGGGGCTCCATCCTTCGTTGCGGCCAGTGCCGGTGCTGCCATAAATGTTTGCAACAGCAGGCACAGGCAGAGCATTAAAGAAAGCCCTCTGCGTTTGGTTTTCTTCATGGTTTACGTTTCTCCTTCCTATAATCTCTCTTCTATCCTGGCTTTTCGCCTTCTACAGACCGCTTTGTAAGCGGTTGTATCCAAAAGTTATGAGTGGAGAACCGATGCACGCGCTTGTGTCTGCGCGTTTTCAGCGTCTCATCCATATCTGCCCCCTGCATGATGGATTGCAGGCTCTGGGCGATGATGTCCTCCATCGTATAGGTATACAAACCATAGTTCACAGGAGGCGTTTGCTCCGCCCATGTAGCAAAGTCCTCGTAAATACGCTGGCCACCAAAAAGGCATTTGGTTCTCCGCAATGCTTTAAGTCCTTTGCTGATTTCATCGTGCTTACCAGACTGATTTCCTTCACAAGGTCGTCAATCAGCTGTTCATTGGAAGCAAATGTTTTTCCCAAAAAGTCCACTGCCAAATCCGCGCCAGGAACCTTATCAATGACATACCAGCTTCCACCGCCGATGCTCGAAGCATTGATCGACTGTGGAATATCATCCAGCCGCGGGATTGGCGCCACTGCCCATTTTCCACTCTGTTCCTCCGCCTTGACAATGTTGGACATTGCCCAACAGCCGGTGGGAACGCTGGCTACTTCTCCCTCCTGAAACGCCTTTACAAATGGGTCCCAACCGGAAACCTGTAGCGCAATGCCTGCGTTGACCATCCGTTCGTAAGTGGACAACGCCGCTTTGAGTACCTCATTTTCAGCGATGTCAACGGTTTCTCCATCTTCTTTCATATACCAAGCGCCCGCGGACTGCATCATGATTCGGATCTGTCCCAAGTCGCTGGGATCGAGCGTCAGCATATATTTTCCGGTAGCCTCTTTGACGTCTTTTCCAATTTCTATGTATTCATTCCAAGTCAGATTCTGCATGTCCTGCTCGGTATATCCCGCTTCCCGCAGATAATCCCTGCGATAAAACAAGGCGGCTGCACCACTGTCGAACGGCACTCCGTAGATCTTTCCTTCCTCCGTCATGACACGGAGTTTATACTCCATAAATCTGTCGGGATCTACAATGGAGGAAAGGTCCCGAAGCTCGCCCGGATACGATTTCAAAAAATTCTGAATACGGTAATCCTCAATCAAAACAATGTTGGGAAGCCCTTCATAATTAGACGAAGAAAATGCCGTATTGAGCTTTGTGATAATATCCGTTTGCGCCATGCTGACTACATTGACCTGAATTTCCGGGTTGATATTCGCATAATACGCCTTGGCCAAGTTGGCCGCTTTTACATTGAAGGTGTCGTCCCATGCCCATATGGTCAGAACATTGTCACTTGTTTCTACGGTTGCCTGTGTATGCGGCTGCTCTTCGGTTTGATTCGAGCAAGCGGTTAGCCCCCATAACAAACAAATACTCAACAGCAGGGCCAACACCCGAAGACTACGCACGCCCATCCCTCCTAAGTCGATTTCACCTGCATCTTACGATGCTCATTTGGGTCCGTGCAGTTTTAAGTGAATTTTTCTCTCCTGTCCACTTTATTTTACTAAAAACGCAGGCCAAAGTATTAGCAATTTCTTTCTCTCATTTTGTACTTTTTTTGGATGTTTTTTCACCGATAATGGTACTTTTTTTATAAATTGGTAGGATTTTTAGGTCAATCCATCCTTTGTATGGGAATGGTCACAGTGACCGCGGTTCCTTTCCCTGGCGCGCTGGAAATGGTAACTCCATACGGCGCCCCGTAAAGAAGTTTGATTCGGTCGTCCACGTTATTGATGCCAATTCCGGTAAAATGATCTGCTTTTCCCCCTTTGGAAAGGGTACGTCCCACTTCTTCCTTCTTCATTCCAGAACCGTTATCAATGATTTCACTCACCAGATCATTTCCCCTGCGCCGAATGCAGACAAAAATACTTCCCTCCTCAGCCCCGCTGAAAGCATGGAAAAAAGCATTTTCGACAAACGGCTGTAGGGTCAATTTCGGCATCAAACAATCCTGGCAATCTTCCGCCAGTGAAAAGCGAACCTGAATCTGTTCTCCAAACCGTAGATGTTGTAAAAAGACATAGTCTTTTAAATTATCGATCTCCTCTGCTGCGGTAATCCGTTCCTCCCGTTTGCTAATCGTCCCTCGCAACAGACGGCTAAACGAATCGATCGCCTGCACAGCGCTCTCTGAATTCCCCTGCCAGATCATCCACTTCAAGGATGCAAGCGTATTATAGATAAAATGTGGATTAATCTGCATTTGTAACGCCCGAATCTCTGCTTCCCGCTTCTCGTCCTCCATGGTCATAATCTGTTCCATATAGCTGTCGAGTCCATCCAACATATAATTAAACGCGGTTGCAAGTTCCCGCACTTCATAGTTGCCCTTTACAGGAATATGGCGGCTAAAATCGCCCTGCGTCACTTTTTTCATCTCATTGACGAGGGAATTGATCGGCCGTGTCGTCTTTCTTACCACAAAAAACATGATGGCAAATACGCACAACACGACTAAAAGGGTCATAATTTCAATGGATTTATGGCGGTCGACTGCACGCAGGATACTCTCCCGATCGATCAAACCTACGAGATGGAACTCCCAATGGGGAATTTTCTGCGCCACCACCGCCATCTGACGATCCGACTGGACCGTCTCGCCGTAGGGCAAATCCTCCTGTTCTACCTGTTGTGCGATGCTCAAAAGATCCAAATCCTTAAATCCAATGATTTCCTTTTGCGTGGAGGAAATAATGCGTCCATCGCTGTCCAATAGCATCAAACTATTGGCATCACTGCTGAAACTGCTGTAAAAATTGCGCAGAACCTCCTGCGGGATGATGACATATGCGTAACCATAGTTGGATTGCCCACCCGCATAATTTAAACCCGTACTGGCAACGATGGCGCTATCCCCCTGAGTCAGCGTAGTGAATCCATCGTCGACAAACTGATATAGGATGCGATTGGGCTGGCGTCGTGTCTCTTCTGTGACGCGGCTGTTCAAAAGCTCTTCCACCGGGATCGTCAAACCCGCATCACTGCTCAGGTAGGTACTTCCATTGACTCCTACCAATACAATGCTCATTTTTTCAAAGTAATCCGGTGGCAACGCATGTTCCAAGTTCCACACCATGCTGTATTGCGTATAAGAAGCCGTCGCGGAACTGCGGTCATCACTGGTGAGGTAACTTCGGAACGCCCAGTTGTTTTTGACCACGCTCATGATCTCTGAAATTTCGTCGTTAAACCGGCTCATGTTTTCCCGAATCTGTCCAATAATCTGGGAATTTGACTGCGTAAAGGTATCCACATAGACATCCTCAGACGCCCGAATAGAAATACTGAGCGTCAACGTAGCAACGCATACGACGCTCAGCAGCATAACGGATAATATCTTTATCAATAAACTATTGGACCGCAGTTTATCTAGGAATTTTTCCATCGTTTCCCTCCGATCGGCGAAACAGCGCCGTACTGCCGGCGGAATTCGCTCGGCGTCTTCCCGGTAAATTTCTTAAATACTTTACAGAAATAGCTATGATCGCCATAACCAACCATTCCACATACCTCGGAGACCGGAATATCTCCCTTTCGCAGAAGTTCCTCTGCCCGGCGAATCCGTGCGCGGTTCAAGTATTCGCTAAATCCTTCGCGACTGTTTGCACTGAAATACGAGGATAAATAGGAATAATTAAAGTTAAAGGTCTTTGCAACATCGTTCAAGGTCAGGGGTTCCGCACAGTGTTCCTCCACATAATCGAGAATCTCCTGGACCGAACGCCGGCCCTGTCGCGGCGTCTGCTCCTCGAAGAGCTTGACAAATTCTACTTGAATACAATGAAACGCCTCTAAAAGATCCTGGGCAAACTTCGCCTCGCTGATCTGGATAAAACAGTCTCGCTTGAGGGAACTGATTCGTTCTGCATCCATGCCATTTTCTTCCCAAGAAGAAAGAACTTGATACAACGCATCTTGAACCAAAGATTTTAACTCAAATTCGCCGGGCGCTTGCCGCTCAACCGCCCGCTGTAACCACGCTTCCAACTGTGTCAAAGCGCCTGTGATGTCAGAGCTATGCACTTGTGTATTAAACGATGCAAGGTCGAAGGGTTCCGCGGGGACTGGGGTAAACGCATCCTCGCCCTGAATAAATTCATCGCGGCAATAAAAGCGCTGCCGGGAGAGCGCAGTCAGCCGGTTGTATGTCTCTTTCAGCATCCCCAACCCCTGAAATTCATTGCTATACACATAAAAAATACGCGGTGTCTTTACCCGGAGAGAAGCAACCAGTTTTTGGCACGCTCTGTCAAAGAGCGGTAAGGTTCTGCAGCATAGTTGACAATCATCAAAAGAAATTTCCGATCAACCGTCACCACTCGTGCTGTTACCCCGGGTAAAAATTCCTCTGCACCCGCGGCCAAGGCGCCTGCCTCACGGTTTAAGTTGGCTGCATTGCCCAATACATAGGGGACGTTCATCCCCATCAAGAAAAAGCGCGGATAGGGAAACACCTTGTGCAGCTTATCCAGGGCATCCGGCGCAGGAAACCCCGACAGGGCCTGATTGAGGATACTTTCGAAGGAATCCCCGCCTCCGCGGGTAAGCACAAAATCCGGGATCTGCCCGGCGGCCTTTCGAAGCGTTGCCAACAGCTCGTCTTGGTTTAAGGTAGGCTTCAAAATGTAATCCACAGCGCCATGTTGAAAGGTAGATTTTACATACTCAAAGTCGCTGTACCCACTCAATACGATCACGCGTGTTTCGGGATAGCGCTCCTGAATTGCCTGCGTCAAAGCGATTCCATCCATCACAGGCATCACCACGTCTGTCAATACAATATGTGGTTTCAATTCCTCAATCTGTGCCAAAGCTTCCGCACCATTGGATGCTTCCCCAACAATCTGGAACCCTTCCTGCTCCCAATGAATCAGCCCCTTGACCCCCTGACGGGTAAGATATTCGTCCTCCACAATCAGGATGCGGCAATAGGTACACATAATGTTCCCCCTCCCCACCATCCGGCGGTTTTTCTGTCCCTATTATAGCGTATTCGCGCTTTTCCAACAAGCGCCGAAGTTTCTCCACTTTTATCAAAAGATCTATACAAATCTTCCGGATGGCAACGTATCAGATGTCTTGGCGCCAATCATGTGCCTGTACAGATCCTCTCTGTCTGGAATATTGCTTACATACCATTCCACACAATGATTTTCTGTAAACAAGTATAAATGTACCATGTTTTAACATTTTCCTATTAATTAAAATAGAAGGACTTTCCTTACAAAATCTGAGCCAATTTAAAAATCATTAGAGTTCCAATGGCCACACAGCATTTTTATACCTACGGCATGGGCCATATAAAGAATCCGTACAAATTTTGCTTTTCGTTCCACATGGAAATTCTGGATAGGCAAATGAAGAGCGCTCAAAAAGCAGAACCCCCCGGCTCTGTCTCACACATTCAGAAATAGAAGGGCAAAACACAGAAGACCCAACCTTGGGGAAATCCCCAGGGTTGGGTCTTTACTGTTTATCGGGCAAAATCCTTCCCTTTTATCTTGGCTTCCATGAGTCAATCATCACTGGACACGCAGTGTCTTCCCTCCCTACAGTATTTTCTACGGAAGCAAAGCGCAAAAATTTTTTGTTTTGATCCATAAGGGAGAGGCCCTAGGTGGTTTAGATAATCGTTCCTGTATAGTGCTCCACTAAATGTGCAACGCCTTACATGCCTATGGCGGACGTACAGTGTCTTTTCGCGCCTACGGTGTTCCCTAAGAAAACAAACTGCTAGGAATTTGCTTTCCACTCCACGGGAGAAGTCTTACAGAAGCAGGCAAAAATTTTCATGAAGAAAAAAGCACAACCTTATCACATGCAAAAAGCGGGTGAATAACACATAGAAGGACCTGATCCTGGAGATCTCCAGGATCAGGTCCTTCGTTTATTGAGAAGAAGAGAAGCCTTTTCTTTTATTTTGCCATTTCCGACTTAGCCAACCTTCCCTGTACAGTGCTTTACCGGACGTGCAATGTCTTACGCGGACCTCCGGTCCGGGCGCGCTACGGCGGCAACCACGGAAGCAAACCGCGATTGGTTTGCTTCCGTGCTCCACGTAGGAAGTCCTCCGAAAACACTCAGCCAATCGTCACTACACTATGTTTGACTGGAGCATTGCCCGGCAGGGTGGTGTACACGCCCGTACTCTGGCCCGGCGTGCCAATCGCATAGACTCTATAGTAGTAGTCGTTGCCAATCTTCGCCACAAACTGTGTCTTTAACACATCTCCATTGCCGACGGTGAAGCTTGGCATCTGGTTCGCGCCATCGACCACCGTCATCTTAAAGCAGTATGCCTGGCCGTGTTTCAGCGCAAAGTTCACTGTCGTGTCGGAAACCACATGCGCCTGCTGGCTGGTCACGCCCTGAGTTGCAGAGACAATACCCGATTTGCCGTATGCGTTGCCCACGTTGGCAGACGTGCTGCCCTTGCTGCTTCCGCTGCTGCCCGCGCCCGGCTTCTCCTCCTTGACCAGGCCGTTTGCAGCCTCTTCCAGATTGACATATGCCTTTGTAACCGCCTGTTTGTCTGCATTCGTGTCCACCGCAACCGCCTTCGCAACGCTCAATGCTGCCTTAAAGGCTGCCACACTGCGGTCGGTATAGCCAACCAGATCCTTTTGCTCCATCTCAGCGATCAACTTGTTCAACTCGTCCTTGTTCGGAATCTTCCGCAGGGCTGTCATTGCTTTCATCAGCTCTAACGCCTTCGCATCCACATCCGCTTGGTCTGCGTTTGTGTTTAGAAGCAGCTCTTCCGCTTCTGCCAATACCTTGGTAAAGGTATTGAATGCCTCATCCTGTATGTAGCTATCCAGATCGAAGGTGTTCGCCTCGTCTACCACCCCCTGCAGTTCGCTTGCATCCGCACGGTTTTCCAACTTCTCAATCGCTGCCTGTAAGTTGCCATATGCCTCATCGACATCCACCTTCAGCGGATTCTCCTCGCCATAGACCTCCTTCGCCGCCTCGAGTGCTTCCTCGAAGCCCGCCGTTGTACTTGGCTTGAACTCGTCCAGGCGCTCCGCCAGCTGCTCTGCAATGTTGATCAACGGCAGCAGTATTTCCTGATCGCCTGCTTCGAATTTCAGCAAATGCATCGCGTCCAGCAGATCACTCCATGCCTTGTTGACCTCTTCCTGGGTAGCGCCCACATTGTCATAAACCGTCTGTGCATCTGTCCGGGCCTTCGTAAAGAATTCCTTCACCTCGGGCACCAGGCGGTCAATCACATTCTGTGGCACGGCGTTGGCCTGCTCCAGAACCACTTCCAGGATGCTCTTGTTAACTTTGGCAAATATAAAACGCAGGCTCGTACTCTCGTTTGGCATTGTAAAGGTATATGTGCAACCATCCGCTCCAAACTCGATGTCCTCGCCGTTGAGCTGTGCGCTTGAAAATACACCTTCGGTCGGGGTAAAGGTGAAGGTCAGCTCTTCGCCCGGCTGCACTTTTGCGCCGTAGATCGCGTCCGTGGATAGGATCTCTTCCGCATTACCCTCGATTCTCATCGATGCGTTACCGCTCCACTGCACCGTCAGAAGCTGGGATTCCACCTCTTCGCCCGCGTCGAGATAAATTTCAAGCGCTTGGAGCGCCGCCTGAATGCGCTCTAAAGAACCGCCGTCCACACGCAATTCCGTCTGCAAAGCGGTTACCTTTTCCTGCAAACCTTGATACCATGCTTCCGAACAATCCTCTGGAGAAATTGCCTGCGCACGCTGCAAAGCACTCAAGTCGATGGACGTATCCAGCGCAATCAAACGACCCTCGCTCCCCACTGCATTGTAATAATGGTAGACAACCCCATTCTTTTTCACAACACAGGGCTTATGGGCATAGGTAGAGCTGTAGGTATTGTTGCGCTCCGTCAACGGAATATACGATTTTTCCCAATGAACCATGTCCTTTGAAACAGCGAACGAGTCGATAATACCGCCGGGAGAGCTGGTAAAGTAGAACATCACCCAGTAATCCCCAATTTTTACAACATCCGCGTCGGCATTGTGGCTGTCTCCCCAAATCGCGCCGCTGGGAGAAATATCCTGATTCAGCACGGGATTGGTTGCCTCACGTTCCCAGTGAAGCAAATCTTGGGAATACGCTTGGCACATAACCTCAGGACCGCCCGCTGCGTTGTAAAATCCCACATAGCGGCTGTTTTCTGCGTCCCAAATGGCTTGTAACTTCCAAATAATTCCCTTTTCATAAGGATAAGCGCCGTCATTCGCATCCAGCACTGGATCTGGAGCGCGTTCCCACTGGGAGAGCGACCCATCCGGCTGGAAAATGCTGTCTGCAAACGCCACGCCAGCGCGTTTGATGCCCGCCTCATAACCAGGGGTATCCGATGCCAAATAGGTCATCGCCAGCCGGCCATCCTCTGTCACATGTGGAGTGGGAAGTTCGCCCCATTCGTGGTCGCGGACGATATAACCCGCTGCATTGTATTCGTCCCAAGCGCCGGGTTCACCATTCTCCAAAATCTTCCCGACTTTCTCCCAATGAAGCATGTCCATACTGCGGGCCAGGCCCGTGCGGTATCCGGTCCCATCGTGCCCAACATATGTCATATAGACATAAGTGTCGTCGCCCGGAATGGCAAAGACATTGGGATTGTCGATCAGGTCGCTGTCAAAAGTGTCCGTCCCGACTCCCGAATAGGAGAGCACAATTCCATATTCGTACGGCGTTTTGACTTCCTCATAGATCGATTGGAAAAGATCCTCGGACAAACGTTTTGTCAAGAAAACGGTCCTTCCTTCCGAAAAATCCTCCTGCAAAGAAACCGTCAGTTGGATGCGGCCCTCCACGGCCTCTGTCAGATCCAAGGAAAAATCCGCAGTCTGCTTATTTGCCGGGATCTCCTCCATAAAGACCTGTTCGGCACCCGCGCTGTCCACCATCTTGATGTAGACCGGTTGGCTCTGCTCTTTAGCCTCCTCCAGCATGACGGAAAGCGGCAACTGGTTGTCTCCCGGTACCATTTCCGGCACAGTTATTTCAAAACCATGCAGCATCTCTCGGACGCCCCATACACGCAGTTCGGATGCACCGACCGACTTTCCGTCCTGGGGGATCATAGTCACCCGTACATTGGCGGTACGGAACACATCGAAGTTGATCGTGAAAGGCACAATCCAGGTGTCGTTCTCATAGGTCCCCACCGTGACCTCTTGATTTGCTGCTTCCTGCCACTGGCTCCCGTCCCAATATTGAACGCTCACAGCTTTGGGGGTCGGCACGCCTCCAAAATCGTTGTATGCGAACAGTTCTACCTGGTGGACATCCTGTTCGGTTTCAAACTGCACCTCGACAAACGCTGTCTCCTGTCTGTCATAATTGGTCCAGCGGTTCCGCGGCCCTTCGTCAATCGGCGGCCCCTGTTTACTAGAAATGATCCCATCTGCTAAATCTTTAAGATTGTCGCCTGCGTTGGTGTACTCGGTAAACAGTTTTGGAAAGCCCACCCCTGTCGGATTCAGTGCCAGATTGACAAGCCCTTTCGATGCTGTCCGGTCAAGAATATGTTCGGAAAAAGCCAAGGCAGACCTTTCGTGTTCTACGGGGACGGCAGCCCATGCCGTCGTGACCCCTGAACATAAAATAGTAGCACTGAGTAAATACGCAGCCAGTTTCTTTTTCATATCGCTCCTCCTTTTACTTGGTTTTCAAAATCCGCCGCTTAAAAACGTTCCCCCCTTTCCTGGACCTATCCCTCTGCTTCTGTCGAGTTCATTGTATCACTCCGGTTACTCAGTGTATTTATAAAAATTCGTGTAAATAATACAATTTTTTAACCAAAATAGCGCATATTTCTAGCGGTTTAAATACCAATATGGAACAAAAAAATCGCCGCCCAACTTGGACGGCGATAAACTTCTAAATGGTTATTCAGAATCCATACATATCCAAAAGATGCGTATAAATTCCTTTTTTGACTGGACTCCTTTTTTAAAAGGAAAGGAGTCCATCCATTCCAAAACTACTTTTGGGCCTGCTGGCGCAACTTGTAATGCATCAGCTTTCCCGTCGCAGTATGCGGTAGTTCGTTCACGATATGGTACTCGCGAGGCCATTTGTACGAAGATAACATGGGACTATGCATACAGTAGTCCTTTAACTCTGCCACGCTCAGGCTGTCATCCGACGGGACAACATAAGCCGCTACAACTTCGCCGCGCAGTTTATCCGGAATTCCAATTACCGCACTCTCAGCAACCTTAGGATGCTCGTTCAGTACAGCTTCGATCTGCGTCGGATAGATGTTCTCCCCCGCCGACACAATCATATCGTCCTTGCGCCCGGACACGGTAACAAATTCATTTTCATCCCAAGTTCCCACATCGCCGGTGTACAACCACCCCTTATAGAATTTTTGGGCAGTCATTTCCGGATTGTTAAAGTAACAGAACGCACTCTTTGCAGGCGAGGAAATAATGATCTCCCCAGCGGTCATTCCGTCGCGCGGAACCATTTCATCCGGTTCCGCATGGGTGCCGTCCTCATGCAGGGCAACAAGACGTACGTCGTCGTCCGTGCAGGAACGGCCGGCAGACCCCGCCATATCCGGCAAATCGAACGGCCGCAGGAAGGTGTTCCAGAAGGTCTCCGTCGTGCCATAACCGTTGAAAATATTGGGAGTTAAGAGCTGCAGGTATCTTTCGCACGCGGCCTTTTCAAAGGGCGCCCCCATCGTAACGATGCCGCGCAGAGCGGACAAGTCCGCATGCGCGCGCTCTTGGGCGCGGGCAAGCATCGCGATAATCGTCGGGACACCGATCAAAAAGGAGATCTTATATTTTTCCGCATATTCCAAGCATCTCTTCGGGCTGAAATCGCGCAGGATCACCACTTCGCCGCCCGCATACAGCGTGGGGCAGGGTCCTCCCGAGTGAATACCGCCGCGATGGAACCACGGGGTCATATTCATGGTTCGGTCTGTCGGACCGAGCGGGAAGTGCATCATCACATCGTGCGCTGAAAGCACCTCGTTTACATTGTTGACCGGAACCCCTTTGGGGCGGCTGGTTGTCCCCGATGTATACAACCGGGTCGTTTCATCGTAAATATGCGGATGAAAATCGACCGGGGGATCGTCTTCGGATTGGCCGGATACATAATCCTTGTAAAGGATGTGCCCCTTTGGCACCTGTGCGCCGCCCTTATAATCCACCATCACGACTGCACCCGGCTTATGCTGGCACATATTCAATGCACCGGCGGAAAGCTCGCCAAACTCTGCATCGTATAAAAACGCTTTCGGACAACTATCATCAATAACAAGCGCAATTTCACCTGCTCCCTGCCGGTAATTGACCGGGCAGGCGATGGCTCCGACCTTGTGCGCTGCAAGGTAACAAAATACGAATTCAGGGGAGTTCAGCAGCGTGAACATCACAACATCATTTTTCCCACACCGCTTGCCCGCAGGGCGTGAGCCAAGCGGTTGGCCTCAATGTTTAGCTCCTCATAGGTCCAGCGGCGTCCAGAAAGCGGATCGGTCATCGCTGGACGGGTTTTAAAGCGCGATACATTGCGCATAAAACCATTCAAATAAGTAAACCGCGTCTCAAATGTATCGCGGAACATGGCGACGTCATACGTATAATTGTTCTGCAATAGGTTCTCGCCTCATTTCTCATATCTGGAAAGAATAATACTGGAATTTTGCCCGCCAAAACCAAGCGAATTGGACATGGCCGCATGGATCTCCACCTTGCGGGCTACATTTGGCACATAGTCGAGATCACAGTCGGGGTCAGGAACATCCAAATGTAGGGTGGGTGGCAAAATCCCCTCTTGTATTGCCTTGATACAGGCAATCGCTTCCGTCAAGCCACCCGCCCCCATCAGATGGCCCGTCGCAGATTTCGTGGAAGAAACCGGAGGAGCTGCTTCACGCCCTCCGAATACCGATTTGACCGCAAGCGTTTCAGCCTTATCGCCGAGTAAGGTCGAGGTTCCGTGGGCATTGATGTAACCGATGTCGGATGGCTGCATTCCAGCACGCTTCAGCGCGCGCTGCATGCAGACAGCCGCGCCTGCACCATCCGGGCAAGGGGCGGTAACGTGATGCGCGTCCGACGTATTCGCCCATCCCGCCAGCACCGCATGAATCATCGCGCCGCGTGCTTGCGCATGTTCCTCCGTTTCAAGCAACAGGGCCCCTCCGCCTTCACCGATGACAAACCCATCCCGGTTCTGGTCAAAGGGGCGGCACGCATGGATCGGATCATCGTTACAGCGGGAGAGCGCCTTTGCCTGCGATAGGCCGGACACCACAATCGGGCAGAGGATGCTCTCGCCGCCAACAGCCAAAATAGCGTCCGCCTCACCGGAACGCAACAGCATAGCAGCCGTCATCAGCGCGTCCCCACCCGCCGAGCAAGCGGTATTGAGCGTCATACTGGGACCACGAATCCCCTCTGCAATCGCAATCTGTGCGGCTGCAATATTCCCGATCGCCATGGGTACAAAGCGCGGTCCTACGCGGTGGCCCGCATCGAAAGACGCCTGTGTCTGCGCCACCGTGGTCACTCCAGCCATCGCCGTTCCCATCACAATGCCGACCCGGTCGGGTTCGGTCTCCACGCGCAGGCCACTGTCTCGCAACGCCTCTTGTGCAGCGACAAAAGCAAACTGCATGAATGGGTCCATTGTACGGGCAAGCGTTTTGGGCATGTAATCTGCGGGGGCAAAATCCTTGAGTTCTGCCGCGATCCGCACGGGGAGGTTGGATGCATCGAAGCGCGTGATCGGGCCAACGCCGCAACGGCCGGCGACCAGCGCATCCCAGTAGGCAGGTACACCCACTCCAACCGGTGTTACCGCCCCCATACCGGTGATTACCAATTTCTTCTCTTTCATGCCGGTTCCCCATTCTTTGAAAGTTTCCGCAGCCCGCCTCAAAGGCAGATGTCCCGCCGTTCACCAGCAGTACTGCGATCGAAGAAGCATATTGCAGCCTTCCTGCGGTTCATCCCCCCTCAACGGTATGTATGAATAAAGAAAGCACCCGCATAGGGCGCCGCAGGCAATAAGCTGATAAATAATACTCTTTGGTTATTATACCAGAAAAGTATAAAAAAGGAAAGGATGAATGTCGAATAGCCTCCACAAAACAAAAAACCTTCCCGGAAACCAAAAAACTACTTCACTTTTTATAGGAAAGATAAAATAAATATTTGAGAAATTTCTAAAATTCTCTTAAAAGTCCTTAAACCCTTATTTTATGCGACCTTAAGACTTTTTCGTACGGTAGATAGTATTTTAAACAGCCTTAAACTCCTTAATCTTTCCTCATCTAAAGTAGTACGATTATACCATCAATCTTTGCATTTCTGCTTGTGCCGACTGATAACTGCGATGTGCATAATAGCCAAGTGTCATCGTGACATTTTTTATGCCCCATTCCGTATCGAAGGTTGTTCGATGTTATTTCCCTGTTTGCCATGTTCGTGCAAAAGGTGTGTCTTAAAAGATTGCGGTGTGATGTTCGGCAATTCCTTTTGCATAACTTTTCTATATTTCTTCACAAGATTTCTGAATGAAGTTGTATAACAAGCGTTATATATGGGTCGTCTTGCTTATTGAGAAAATAAAATTCTATTTCCAGAGATTTTTTACTCCTTCCTTAAGAACGCGGCTCCATTCCCCGACGGTTGTGAAATCCAGCGCCACTTCATTTGTAATGATACATTGTCACACCAAAATTGCAGCATTCGGGTATCCGCTTCTATTGCTTTCTGAATGTTGAATCCCCGGCCGGCTTGACCTTCTTACAGCAGACTGGATAAATAACACCGAATTTCCGGCTGAATCCAGCCATATCAAAAATGAAATGGAAAATATCTTAGGCAGAGAATTCTCACACGGTTTTGGCGCACTTGCCAAAACCATTACGAACGATTGACCTGGAAAAACAGTCAAGCTTTTTGTTGATTGGTTGGGGTGTACCCTTTTATAGAAAGAATATCCCCGCTGTCATCCTCAAAGGACCTATAAATTGTTTCTTGTATCGGGGTTGGTCTATTGTGGTTGTCCTAGTATTGTGTCTCAAAAATTTCTTACAGCCAAATTGGGCAGTCCTGCCTTCTCCTTTCCTTTATATTCCTTGACATACGTTTATCCGTGGGCTGGTGAATCCACTTCTCTGCGTGCTGTAATGGTTCTATTTTTAAATGTGTATTTTAATAACTCTAAGCGGGGCTTCCAAATGTATCCTCCATAAACCTCTGGCTGTTTGTCTAAACACAAGAACACAATGGGAGTGATCGAACCGGATCGGGCAAGCAACACACTTATTCATAACCTGTCACGTTCCATCTTTTGGAAGATCGAATCCAGAAAAGAGAAGGAGCGCGTACAAGGTCTTGCACGCGCTCCTCCACTCATTTTACCAAGACTCCAGAATCCGATTGTAGCAAGATGAAAATCTGCTCCTCCATCCCTGTGGAGGCGTTGATATAGACCAATACGCGGTCGCCGTTTTCCCCGGTGCACTGAAACTCATAGCACAACACTTCATTGAGCCCCGGTGTCGGGATCAACGCCAAAGAACCGCCCTCCACTTTCAGACGGGGGCTGACGGACTTCTGCGCTTCTTCCTGTGTAATCTTCGGCGTTAGGGTTCCACGATCGGTATGGTTCATAATATAGCCGGTTGCGTTGTATTCCACAACCCCTCCTGTGTCCAAAGCCACGGCGACTTTCACCAGGTCGGGATAACAGGTCACACCATCCTGTGAATATGCGTAGTTGATGGTACAAATGCCATCGTTGATGACATAGTAGCTCTCCTTCATATTGTAAATGCCCTTTGCTTCCAAAAAGCCTTGCGCCGCAGTGCGGGCGCCATCTGCATCCAAGCGCGTACCGCCGATTTCCCGGCCATCCGTCATGGCGCTTACAATCCCGCCCGCTTTGGTCACAGAAATTCGTATGGTTCCGCAGTCAAAGTTGTAGGTGGGAAGGCCGCCCTCGCTATCCTGGGTGTGGGTCAGTTTGTCCTGGGTAACCCCCAAAAACGACGCTGCATTGTTCTGTGCGTTTCCTTGGGGTACTTCGGCCTGTCCCTGCAAAAGTTTCGGTTCCTGTTGCCCAATATGATCGGAAAACGGGCCGTCATAGATCAAGGACGGATAATCCGTAAAATCGTCCGCCGCCTGCTGGAAACTGGCATTCACCGGTCCAGCATCAAAATCCGGTTGAATTCCGTTCAGCCCCTCTTTGAGTTTTTTGGCATACTGTTCCAGATTTGCCATAGAGGCATACTCCTCCTCGCTGATGCTGCCGCCTGCGGAAATTTTATTCGACAGCGCCATTGAGAAATCGCCCACCTGCGAGATAAACTTATTTACGTTGGCAAGGTCGCCGCCCTCCAGCGGCAATACGCCCAGCGCTGCTTTTGCCATACTGGTTTCGCGCATCAACTTCGCCGCCAGGCCGTTCTGTTGAGTAGGCGTATTGGCATAGATACTCTTGTTCAGCGTACTTTCAATATTGTCCACACAATCGCCCAAATCTGTCACGGCACGCTGATAATTGTAATTCAGGTTCATCTTGTATTTCGACGCCTGTACATAGCCGCTGACCGTGGTTCCTCCGAGCACCAGGATCACTGCAACCAACGCCAGGGACAAAAATAGCACTTTTCGGTTCTTTGTCATAAAATTCGACCGCCCTTCCTGTTTTGTGGTCATGGGATGTGGTTATTTTTAGCAACGTCTCGCCCGATTATACGGAATTTGGATTGCGAAACGATTTGCCGCGCGCTATAATACTACTGCTGAACGATTTCTGGATAAAACGGTGCAAAATGATAAGACGGGGGCGGTTTGATGGACAGCAGAGTGGAAGCATTTTTTCAATCGGTCAAAGGAAAACGTGTGACGTTTTGCGGTATTGGCGGCAGCAATCTGCCGTTGATCGCATTATTTCAGGAAAAAGGGGCGGTCGTATCCGCGCGGGACCGGCGTACCAGAGAAGCGCTCGGCAAGACGGGCGACAGCTTGGAGGCCCGCGGTGTGACGCTGCATCTGGGCGAAACCTACCTGCAAAACCTGGATGAAGACATCATCTTCCGAACACCGGGCATGAAATTCACCTTGCCAGAGCTGGAAGCAGCACGTGCACGCGGTGCAGCTGTCACTTCTGAAATGGAGATCTTTTTTGATCTGTGCCCCTGTAAAATTTATGCCGTGACAGGCAGCGACGGCAAGACCACCACTACCACCATTATTTCGGAATTTTTAAAAGCGGCGGGGAAAAACGTCCATTTGGGGGGGAATATCGGCCGGCCGCTTCTTCCGGAAATTGAGCACGTTGCCGCAGACGATGTGGCGGTTGTAGAACTCTCCAGCTTCCAATTGATTTCAATGCGCAAAAGCCCGGACGTGGCGGTTGTGACCAATCTGTCCCCCAACCATCTGGATATCCACAAGGATATGCAGGAATACATTGATGCAAAGAAGAATATCTTCTTGCACCAGAATGCCTTTGGGCGCACAATCCTGAATATGGACAACGCCATTACCGCGGGGTTTTCCTCCGAAGTCCGCGGGCAGCTCTATACATTTAGCCGCCGCGGGCGCTGCGCTTATGGCGCTTGGGTTGACGAGTCTGGACGTATTATGCTTTCCAGAGGAGCGGAGGACACCTATGTGATGGATACGTCAGAAATTAAGATTCCAGGCGCCATTAATGTAGAAAATTATCTGGCGGCTATCTGTGCTGTCTGGGGAGACGTGGATGTTGAAACCATCCGCATCGTGGCCCGCAACTTTGGCGGTGTAGAACACCGTGCAGAACTGGTGCGCGAGTTGGACGGCGTTAAGTGGTACAACGATTCCATCGGAACGAGCCCGACACGCACGGCGCGCGGCACCCTGTCCCTATATGACCACAAGATCATTCTGATCGCCGGCGGTTATGACAAAAAGATTCCATACGATGACCTCGGCCCGGTGATCGTGGGGAAGGTCAAAACTCTGGTCCTTATGGGAGCAACCGGTCCAAAAATTGAAGCGGCGGTAAAGGCTGCCCCTGCCTATGAAGAAGGCTGCCCAAAAATTCTTCACGCGCGCTCGATGGAACAAGCGGTGGAGATCTGCCGTGCTGAAGCCCAAGAAGGCGATATTATATCGTTATCTCCGGCGAGCGCAAGTTTTGATCTATACGTCAATTTCGCAGAGCGAGGGAACCATTTCAAACGCCTTGTGAACGCTTTAAAATAATACTTGTTGGATTATTTTTTTATTTTATACAATTCGTTGTCAATCAATATAACAATTCGAACTTTGTCTTCTTGTGACAAACCGAATCGATTTCGCTGTATATATTGTCAATATATACAAATCGTTGTTTTGTTTTTAAATTATACTAATCGTGTTTTGATAATTTGAGGAGGAACGCTATGATAGAGGATCTTCAAGAATTACTCTTTGCGCTCTGTGCAGAACCGGGTACGCCGGGCGATGAATCGGAGGCAGCCCGACGCGCGGCGCGGGAGCTTTCGGATTGCGGCGAAACCGAAATCGATCGAATGGGAAACGTCATATGCCACATGGGAAACCGCGGCGCTCAACGACAGATACTTCTGGATGCTCATTTAGATCAGGTGGGTTTGATTGTTACCCAAATCGAAAAGGATGGTTTTCTCCGCATCGACCGTTGTGGCGGAACGGACCGGCGGGTTCTTCCCGGTAGCCCTGTCACTGTATATGGCAGAGAACCGTTGACAGGCGTTATGTGCTGTATGCCTCCGCACCTCGTCGAGGGAGGAGAGGACAAAGTGGAATCCATCGATCGGATGGCTGTGGATGTTGGCCTCTCAAAAGAGGAAGCGGAAGCGCTCGTCTCTCCCGGAGACCGAGCCTTGATCCGTGCGCCACAAAAAACGTCTGTTAGGAAGCCGCATTGCATCCCCTGCATTGGATGACCGTGCCGGATGCGCAGCCTTAATCCGTTGTGCGCAACTTCTGCACGGTGAGAATCTCTCCTGTGGACTTACTGTTCTGTTAAGTAGCCGTGAAGAAGTGGGCGGACAAGGGGCGCAGACGGGAACTTTCTCTTTGGAACCCACAGAGGCCATCGTGGTGGATGTCAGTTTTGCTGCACAGCCTGGGGTTGACCCGGCAAAATGCGGTAAACTCGGCGGTGGGCCGATGATCGGCATGGCGCCCATTCTCAACCGTCCGATGGTTCATCGCCTGAAAGAGCTCGCCAAGAAGAACGAGATTCCTTTTACAATGGAGATCATGGGCGGAGAGACTGGTACGAATGCGGATGGAATCGCTGTGTCACGCGCCGGCGTACACACAGCGATGGTTTCGATCCCTCTGCGTTATATGCATACGCCTGTCGAGGTCATCGATGTCCAGGACGTGGAATACACTGCACGCCTCCTGGCGGAATATGTGAAAGGGGTGGAATGAGATGGCGGATATTGAATTGTTAGAGCGCCTCTGTTGTGCCCGTGGAATTTCTGGCTTTGAGGAAGCGGTCCGTGAGATTATCCTGAAAGAAATCCGCCCATACGCCGACTGTGTGGAAATCACGCCGCTCGGCAACATCCTAGCCTTTAAAAAGGGGAAAAGGCGCGCCAAAACAAAGCTGATGCTCAATGCCCATATGGACGAGGTGGGGATGACGGTCACATACATCGAAGAAAACGGTTTGCTCCGCTTCTCTACGGTCGGCGGAATTGACCGCCGGGTTTTGTGTGGAAAACCGGTCACTGTGGGGGAACATATCCCCGGCGTGATCGGAGCAAAACCGATTCACCTGCTCACAAGTGAAGAGCGCGAGAAAGCTGTACCGGTCAAAGACCTCTACATCGATATTGGCGCACTAACCCGTCAAGAGGCGGAAGCGGTTGTGTCGCCGGGAGATCCCGTGACATTTGACTCTCTCTTTGATACTACTCACGGTATGATAAAAAGCCGTGCTCTGGATGATCGCGCCGGATGTGTCATCCTGATCGATCTGATCAAAAAGTCTTTGCCCTATGACATGCTGTTTGCATTTGTCGTACAAGAGGAAACCGGACTAAACGGCTCCAAAACAGCTGCCTATATTGCAGACCCGGAAGCCGCTATTGTGGTGGAAAGTACGACCGCTGCGGACATAGCGGGCGTTCCCGAGGACAAGCGGGTTTGCCATGTCGGCGCCGGACCGGTGATCTCCTTCATGGATCGCCGGACCATCTATGACCGTGCATACTACCAGATGGCTTTTGACGCTGCTCAGGAGACTGGCGTTTCCTGCCAGACCAAACAGGCCGTGGCCGGCGGCAACGATGCAGGTGCAATCCATGTTGCGCGGGGAGGGGTGCGTACTGTAGCGGTGTCCCTGCCCTGCCGGTATCTACACTCCGCTGTCAGTATCATTTCCCAAAAGGATTTCCACGAGGCGGAGACACTGATTGAGCGTCTAGCGGAAAAGATTGCAGGCGGCGAATGATCCGGTCTGTGGAATGTAAAGATGCGCTCGTTCCCTTCACAGGAAACGCTTTTGCCTGTCGGATTCGTGCTACAGCCAATGCCTATGGCTTCATACATCCTTTCGCGCGTTTCTGGGTCCAAGCAAGACAAGCGGCAATGTGCCTCTTGGACGATGCCATGATCCTGGATGCGCATCCGGATGCAGACTTTGACGAGCTGGCCGAATTCTTTCCCGCTGTGGGCGCACGAATTCTTCTCTGTTCTGAGGCTGCTGCACACTCGCTGCCCTTTCCGTGGAAACAGACCGGAGAGGTCATGACGCTCCATGCACCACAGCCTTTCAAAGGTGAAGGGATTGTCTGGAATCCCAGCCCGCGCCTGCTGTATCCTTTGTTGTGTGCATGTCAGGCAGCGCAGTTCCAGCCCCCCGCGTTTGAACCCTTTTATCTCGACCTGTCCCATCGCACCCGCCATGGTACCGCCTGTTCCGCTGCTATCCAGGAGGGGAACTCCCTCGTTGCATGTGCAATCTGTTCTGCTTGGACCGAAGATGCGGCTGTGTTGTCTGCTGTCGCCGTCCAACCAGAAGCTAGGCGCCGCGGATTGGGAACGAATATTGTACGTACATTGGCTACAAGCCTTCCGGCCAAAACCTTTTATATTTTCCGGGCTGCTGGCGAAAACGAAGAATTTTATCAATCGCTCGGCTTTACAAGGCACTGTGGGTTTGCCGAATTATCTTTACAAGAAAGGGATGCTCTATGAAAGAAAAAACGTTTCGAAGTCATTTATTCACAAGGAACGATGGATATTGTCCGCATCCTTGTGGACCAAAGGACCGGTGTGAACTATTTGCAGGTCTGTGACGGATATGCAGGCGGCCTGACACCCCTGCTCGACCGCGAAGGAAAACCCGTCATTTCGCCGGTAAAGCCATTTCCGGGTTGATTGAAAGGGTATTGCGAACGAAGTCAAAATTTTGGGAAGGCCCGGTTTCATCCCCATCCAACGATCGTGTCCCTCTGATTTTCAGGACAATGGATTGGTAATCCAAAAAGGCAAGTTTCTCCCGTGCCTTTTGGGGATATGGCAGGATGTTTGAGCGGCAGCTGTCTAAAATCTTCTTGGGCAGCCCCCTGACGCAGAGCGTATGAATCAAAGCGCTTAGGATTTCGAACGAGTTAATGGTGCTGATATGCCCCTGCATGAAGTGCTCTCCCAATAGATGCAAAAGCATCCCTACACAGGCACTTCTGCGCTTATCCACACTGGTGGCCGCATGAACCCATTCTACGCTGTATAGGGACAAGCGCCCCATCGATGGGACTTGGCGGCGCCTTGTTTTCTCGACCGTGTATTCCATCCAAAATTCGCAGATGGTGAGGTTCTAAAATCATCCAATCGCGGCGAAGTGTTTTTTGTGTGAAACAATCAGATGGCTACCCGCCATTGCAACCTATAAAAAGTGAATGAGCATTTTCCCCGTTTGTACGTTCTTCATCGGAACGCATTCCGTCCTATTATTCGCGATGTCTAAACGGTCTGTAACTTATGTTGTTTCAAGTAAAGCGGCAGTCCGTCTTATCTTTACGTCCCAGGTAACGGATGGGCCCTGGTAATGGGCCATACGAGTCCACCTATAGCCTGTTATTTGGCGCACAAAGGTCCATAAAAATGCAAAGCTTACAGTCGATTATAGAATCTTTTTCAATCAACGATCGACTATACATCTATAAAAGGTGCACTTACAACGGAATTCACGAAAACAACTTGTAGTGTGCCGGGAACTGGAAAAAGGAGAACAAATCCCATGATATACCCCGCATTTCAAATTGATGAACGAATCCAAAGAGCAGCTCGGCATGCTATGGAGGAGATCGCTCCTGTGCTCAAGCACATTGACGAAATCACCGATTACAACCAGCAAAAGATGTTGGCTGCATTTATTGATTCCGGTGTAAGCGAGAGTCACTTTGCCGCTTCTACCGGCTATGGTTATGGAGACCGCGGGCGCGAGGTGCTCGACCAGGTGTATGCGAAAGCGCTTGGTGCGGAAGATGCGTTGGTGCGCTACAACTTTGTGAGTGGTACCCACGCGCTTACTGTCGCGCTTTTTGGCGTTTTGCGCCCGGGAGATACCATGCTCAGTGTTACCGGTTTGCCTTATGATACTCTACGCGGGGTGATCGGGCTGACCGGAGATGGAAATGGTTCCTTAAAGGAGTTTGGGATACAATACCAGCAAGTGGATCTATTGCCGGATGGGACGCCAGACTACGAAACGATTGCCCAACGTATAACTCCTGCGATCAAAATGGTTTACATTCAACGTTCGCGCGGATACAGTTTGCGTCCCTCCCTTTTCGTAGAGGACATTGAGCGCATAGCCAAAATCGCAAAGGAAAAGGCGCCCGATTGTATCGTTATGGTGGACAACTGCTATGGGGAATTTGTTCAGCGCGACGAGCCGACCAGCATGGTGCTGATCTGATGGCGGGATCTCTGATTAAGAATCCCGGAGGCGGTGTGGCCCCGACAGGTGGTTACATTGCAGGGCGTAAGAATTTGGTCGAAAGCTGTTCTTACCGCCTGACCACGCCGGGAACTGGAAAGGAGATCGGTTGTACACTTGGAAACAATCGGGAACTATTCATGGGCGCGTTCCATGCCCCCCATGTCACAGGGGAAGCGCTCAAAACGGCGGCATTTACAGCGGCACTTTTCCATTCGTTTGGCTATGATGTGACGCCTAAGCCAGATGAACCGCGTGCGGACATCATTCAAGCGGTTCTGCTCCGCCAGGAGGAAGCATTGGTTGCCTTTTGCCAAGGCGTCCAAAAGGGAGCTCCGGTGGACGCATTTGTCACTCCGGAACCTTGGGATATGCCCGGTTATGACTGTAAAGTCATTATGGCTGCCGGTGCTTTCACTTTGGGTGCTAGCATTGAGCTGTCTGCTGATGCGCCTCTGCGTGAACCATATGCTGCCTGGATGCAGGGAGGGTTAAACTTCCATAGCGGCCGGTTAGGCGCCATGTTGGCTGCACAATCCATGCTAGAACGTGGCATTTTGGACATCACGCTTTGATACATTTTAAATACCACCAATGAGTTCTTTCCTGTCCAACGGAATAATGGATGGGATCTGTAACTGCCGTAAGGAAAGCTTTCTGACCGATCAAAGGCCATTCTCAACAAAAGTGGTACGTTAAAACAAAGAAGACCATCTTTTGATCGAATTATAAGAGGCATAGTAGACGGATTCTTACGGTGATGTACGAAGAAAAAGCCAAGGATTTCATATCCTTGGCTTTTTCTATGATAGTCTTTTAAGAGTAAATCTAAAACTCTTTTCATGAAAAGGCGTCCTTACAAGGAAAAAATACAACCTAGTTGATTCCCATTTCTGGACTCGAAACGATTCGAAGCATGCCAACTCTTTCAATAAAGTCTTTCGAATGAATGATCTTACAGTATAAGTTTGTCTTAAAATATACAAGAGTCTTTTTCATACATGCGTTCGCGCGTGATTTAATGGTTGAATCATGCGTCGTTTGGTATAGAATCCAGCTTTTTAACCGTCAATGTTGCATTTGCATTTCCATTGATTATTGCATCCAAATTATCGGGCAAGGTACGCAAAACCGAAATCACCAGGTCCAGTGTATCTCCGGCATTTAGGTGTACAATGGTCGAACAAACTAGGCGCCCATCGTAGGATATCCCGGTTGTATCATCGGTAGCTAATGTCTGTGATCCTCTAGTTTGTTGCACCATAGTACCGTTTTGACGCACTCCAATCGAGACAGTGACCGGCTTGGATGTATTTAATAGAATATTATAGTTGATTTCGTAGTCCCCCTCGGTTTCTACGACCAGCGTATTGGCCGCTGGATAAGAAACACCTTTTGCAGGCATTGCTGTATTGAGGGACACAGGAATATACATATCTGCCTGAGTAAAGAAAAGCAGCTGTGTATTGGTATTATACAGGCCACCATATGCTGCTAAGCCACTGGATGTAGAGCCAGCTGGACCCGTCGCCCCCTGGGGACCGGTCGGGCCTGTGCCTCCTGTCGCCCCCTGGGGACCAGTCGGGCCTGTGCCTCCTGTCGCTCCCTGGGGACCGGTCGGACCTGTACCTCCTGTTGCACCCTGGGGGCCGGTCGGACCTGTGCCTCCTGTTGCACCCTGGGGACCGGCCGGACCTGCACTACCTGGTACCCCTTGTGGGCCGACTGGACCAGTACTCCCCGGTAATCCCTGAATACCCGTTTGTCCTCTTGGGATAACAAAATCTAACACATGCTGTGGGCCCCCAGTAATATCATACACCCGTGCTTCTGTTCCAGGTTCCCCTGTAATGGTATTTCGGATAGCAATGGTTTCACCCATACCAGTAGGACCTTGTGGTCCCCGCGGTCCAGGAATACAACAGTAATACGGAAGTGGCACAGGACAGCCACAATCCTGGTGTTGTAAATCTTGATTCGGATATATTTTCATGAGTCTCTCTCCATCAATTGTAATTAGGCGGAAAGGCCTATCCCAATCTATGTTTTATTACGTCGGCCCGTGCGTAGCTCTGAGCCTAAATCACTCGACTTGGACATCGATTGAAAACTACCCACTTCCTATACTTCAAAAAAGACTTTGGCAGGCTGCAAAAGATTTTCTCTATTTAATTTAAAAATTTTTGTAACACCTTCCGTTCACGCATATACAGTCTATCTTGTTTGGCTGTTCCCGTTACATTTGTTATCTTAGGCATCTGCTTTTCAATGACCTCTTCCTGCATTCCTTAAAATAGTTTCTCAAATTATTTCTTTCAAGTAAACATGCCAAAGCCAAATGGTGTCTCAAATCGAACCAAACGAACTCTTACAAGGTCTATCCTCTTATATTTGAATATCTCTCCTTATTTGTCCTCTGATGGGTACTGATCCGGTATGGGCTGTCCTTTCGAAATTTTGTCTCATAACCCTTTTCTCTCTTCACCTCTGCTTAATCTTCTCCATTACAGCAGCGTCTCCATAATTGTGCCTAAAAGTCGATGCAACAGAGATTAGGACATAAAAAAGCTACGTTCAGGCATGTATAACAGGCCTAAAACGTAGCTTTCTTGGTTGGTGCAGTTGAGCAATCCAAATCCGAACCTGTTTTTCCTTTATCCAGCGCCGCTTTCAAGTCGTCAAAGGTGATGGTGTCCGTCCCGTCCTTAATTCTATATTCCGCAACCGATTAGACGCTATTACAAAACATCTGGTCCGTCTTGAGATACAGCACAATCAATAGCCGCCTCAATAACTTTAATAACATATTTTCTTTTTTCCTGCGGTACAGCGTTCAATTTATCGAAAAGAAATTCAAAGCTTTCTGATACACCGCCAAAAAGTAAGCTATCAGATGAAACTTTAAGTGCGATGGCGAAAGCACGCATAGATTCAGAAGATAACCCAGAGCGGCCACGCTCTATTTCCTGAATAAAGTTAGCGCTATATCCTGAAAGCTGTGCCAACTGCTCACGAGTTAAATTCTGAGCAAGCCTTTGTTGCTTGATTCTGTTACCAACTTCAATGTTTATATTTTTCAATATTCTTGGCATAGCATTACACCGCCTCTATATAAGAGTGTAGCCCCCAACACTCTCACGAAGAATATATACAAGCCGCTGATAAAAGCCGTAGTAATACACCTAGATTTATGGTAAAAAAGAAAGACAGGCAACATCAACCAATGTGCCCGTCCTCAATCATCAGATAAATCTTCAAAAGAATAGTCATTTAAGGTTTGAAAATCCAAAAATTCGGCTACCGTCATGCTGAATGCAAGAGCAATTCGGTGAAGTGTCCGAATTCTGGGATTAAATGTCTTACCATTTACCAAATTATCAAGAGTTGACTGACTAACTCCACTCATTTCCGACAGTTTATTAATCGATATTTCTTTGGACTTACAGAGTGACAAAATTCGGTCAACAAGAATTCGTGCATACCCATAATCCATTACTGCTATCTGAAGTCCCTCCTTAGCCTAAGGATAGTGTCTTCATGATAGCAATAATCATACCCTCAATTACCCGAATTCGGGTAATTGAGGGAGAGAAATTCATCTGTTAGTACCAATCGATATTCCCTATTTCATCTACTGAAGTACCAAAAGAAGAAATGATTTTATTGACAGGCGAAAAACGGAGGTGGACTGATGTGTGTGCAAAATCCAAACAGGGTATGACAGAACACGAGAAAGAAAAACAGCCAATAGCGGTTTGCTCATTCATAGGACATGAGGAAGTGTACGATGCAGACCTTGAACATAGGCTGCAAACGGTGGTCGAGCAAATCATAGAGTACCATGAGACGGTAGAATTTTTGATTTATCCGAGGGGTAGATTTTACTATCTTTGTATGTTGGCAGCATTGAGAGCCAGAACCTGCTTTCCTCAAAAAGTCACGATTACTCTGGTGCTTCTGGAGGATAATGCGAAATATACAAAAGTTCCTATTTTTATTCCCAATAAAGTAGTTACACTTCAATTTAGTCCCACAAAGAAATATGATGTTACCATACCTCGTAAGAAGCTATTGAAGTGGTCAGTGCAAAAATCCACGCACCTTATCAGTTACAACTATGGCAAGTTATACGATGCTGAAAGCCATATCCCCAAAGGACAAGCCGCACTGAACATCATCAGCTTGACAAGCCCCGAAACAGAGGAAGCCATTTTAGAGACTGCTCCGCTTATGACAGAAAAAGAACAAATTGTTTTTCAAAGCATGAACGAAGGCTGCTCACTGATAGAAGCTGGCACAGCACTGGAGGTTGGCCGGGAACGGGCACGGCAGCTCCTGCAACATGGATGCAGAACAATCCGTAAGCATCTGTCCCTGCGTTACAACAAAGCGATGGCCGCAGAACAGAAGCAAAGAGAGCATACCTGTGGCCTCTTTATTTTGGGTGAGGCTACATACGGCTCGCTAAGCCGCTTCAAAGGTATTTTTGATTTTCTGACCTCGGCATATGGGATAAAGTGCATCCATGTGGAACAGTCATATATTCACTCCAGTTTTATGTTTGTATTGACCACCTCATACCACAACACACTCCATATCACAGGAATGATAGTCGGCAAGTCACTGGCCGAAAGCAACGGCGATTTAGACCATATGCTGGAACGGTTTTGCCCACCCTGCCATGCTGTGGGATGTGTAAGCCATGCGGGTTTGGAAAATAATGCAGACAGTCTTGATGTAATTATCAATATGCTTGAGCAAACAGATTTTTGCATTTGTGATTTGTCTGCCACGCCACATGCGGAAAAGATACAAAAATATGCTTCGCAAGTGAAGCGAACAGTGCTGTTGGATTTGAGCAGAACCGATGCCGAAGTGGATAAATATCGTGAATAGGCTAAAATATAATTGAAGAAGTAAGCAATAGACTATCAAATCTAATTGTTTAACGCATATTTTTCATTATATTTGAACTAAATCGGAACATTTCGTATATATAGATTTTAAAAGGAGGTCCATCTGTCTACAAATTCCCCTACGGCATCAATCTCCGTTAGCTACCCCTTGTCTATCACCTACCGCCCGATCTCCTTGCTGGCTATCCCACCCTCCGCAGGCTGTCCCGGAGCATGGGGCGCCGAACGTCTCCCCGGAATGGGCCGAGGCAGGAGGCCGAAACGAAGGAATGGCAAAAAGGGCGGGCGCAGCCGTTTACACGGTGCGCCCGCCCTTTTTGCGTTTATAGTGCTGCTTTCTTCTCCCGTGGGTCTCTCGGCTTGAAGGTGGGTTTGCGCCGCACTCTGTTGCGGAAATGGGTGGTTTCATAGCGGTCAAAGAAAAGCAATAATCCGAACCCATCTCCTATCGGAAACAAGTTCGGATTATATTGGTTTGGTGCGGGTGACAGGACTTGAACCTGCACGCTTTGCAGCGCAAGAACCTAAATCTTGTGCGTCTGCCAATTCCGCCACACCCGCATATACGGTATCCATCCTAATTACAGGGGGGGCTTCCTATGTTAAGCAACCTCTTGAGGAGGATTTTCTGTAAGACAGTATCTTTGAGGAAACTGTGTTCCCTATTATAACGAATTTTACAGTCAATTGCAAGTCTTTCTCAGAGAGATCTTGACTTTCTATCTAAATTTTACTATAATAATAGAGCTATACGATTCTCTTTATTTTTGGAAGAGTTTTGTGTAGTTTTGGTTTATTGAATTCTTAGGATCGACGGACAATATTTATTTACCGGGGTGTAGCGCAGTTGGTAGCGCGCCTGCTTTGGGAGCAGGATGCCGCAGGTTCAAATCCTGTCACTCCGACCATATCTGCGGTGAGCTTTTTGCACACCGCAGATCTTTTTTGTGGATAATACAGATGTATAGAAATTTTTATTACTCATGCAGGGAAAGATAGGGGGAGATTTGTAAAATAAAATGATGGATAGAAATGAAGCAAAAACCATTATATTCGAAGAAAAAAGTATCCCTAAAATCCTCTTGCATATAGCACCGCCAGTTATGTTGGCACAGTTGATCCAAGCTTTATATAATATTGTGGACAGCTTTTTTGTGGGCCAATACTCCGGGGATGGTCTGACGGCTTTATCCGTGATCTTTCCTATTCAGTTGATCGTTACCGCATTGGCTGTAGGCACTGGTGTTGGGGTAAACACATTGATGTCGCGTTATTATGCCCAGGGTCAAGAGGAAAAGGCAAACAAAGCGGCTGGGACTGGCATCTTGTTATCCCTTGTGAGTTGGATTTTATTCGCGATTGCCAGCACCATTTTGATGGAGCCCTATGTCTTGGTTTCCGTAAAATCTGCAAAAGCGGTGGAATTTGCCATGACTTATGGTACCATTGTTTGTGTTGGCAGTTTCGGCCTCTTTTTTGAGAGCATTTGGACCAAGGTACATCAAGCAAAGGGAAATATGAAATTGCCCATGTTTGCCCAGATAGCGGGTGCAGCCACCAACATTGTTCTGGACCCTGTCCTAATATTTGGATTTGGCTTTATTCCTTCTATGGGGGTTGCGGGTGCCGCCTATGCCACCATCATTGGGCAGATCGTTGCAGCGACGATTACGGCCTCCGGGTTTAAAAAGCCTCCGTGCTTGGCTGATGTCCGACATTTTGCAAAGCGGATCTATCAGTTGGGATACCCTTCTATCTTCATGCAAATGCTTTATACGGTTTATATCGTCATACTCAATATCATCCTTGCAGGTTTTTCTGACGCTGCTGTGACGGTACTGGGACTCTATTATAAAGTGCAATCCTTTTTCTTTATTCCCCTTTCTGGATTACAGACCTGTATTGTCCCCTTGTTGAGCTATACATATGCTAAGGGAGAATATCAACGGTGTAAGCATATTATGACCAATTCAGTCATAATGGCAGTCAGTTTTATGTTGTTTGGCGTTTTATGTTTTGAGTTCATCCCCACGCAGCTTCTAGGGATTTTTTCAACAGAAGCTACGGTGCTATCCATTGGAGAAAATGCTTTCCGAATCATCGGAATCAGTTTTATCCCTGCTGTATTTTCTCTAATCAGCCCGGTATTTTTCCAGGCCATTGGCTCTTCTGGACCAAGTGTATTGCTATCTCTAACACGGCAGATTTTTTGCCTGATTCCGATCTTTTGGGTTTTATCTTTTATGGGGTTGGAATATACATGGTTTGCCTTCCCCATCGCAGAAATCGTGACCGGCAGTGTTGGCTGGCTTCTATATAGGCGCAAACTCAAGCAGTGGAACTTCTATGATGAAAAACAGACCGAAATAAACAAGGGGGACATTCGTATGAAATTGATTACTGCTATCATAAACCGAAAGGACGTAGGCGAGGTTTGTACCTCTCTGACAGAGGCCGGGTACTATTTTACTAAGATGATGTCCTCCGGCGGTTTCCTGACATCCGGAAACACCACACTCATCATAGGGACCGAGAAAGACAAGGTAAAGGACGTCATGGAAATCATCCGCAGCCACTGTTCCAAGCGGACAGAAGAGGTCGCCACAAACCTTCAGACCGCTACGCCATCTGCTGCATATCCAGCACAAGTCACCGTCGGCGGCGCCACGGTTTTTGTTACAGACGTAGAGGAATTTGAAAAGATGTAAAGATCCCTCCGGAATTAGGCCATCCCGCCCATATATCCACCGCGTGCGTCCGCGATGAGCCTAGGCATTCCGGCTCCTACCCATCTCTATAAAACGCGCAGGGCCATTTCCCTCTAAAAATAAATTTAGCCGATACTGCAAGTATCTGTATCGGTTAAAAATGTGAATGATTTACACAAGCACAGTGGTCTTCTAGCACGGCGCAATAATCCCCATATGCCGATGGGACATCATTAAAACGAGAGGATACCGGCCGTTTTTTCCTTTCACCGTTTTCTATTTTTTCACAAAAATTGGGGCATAACCAGTAACGAATCGGAGAGTTCATGTAAGACTCTCCGATCTTTTTGTCCATTTTATTTTTATGATAGAGACCGATGCCGCTGTGCTTTTCAGCGATAAGACGTTTGAACGTATTCTGCTATTTAAAACCTGCTTTTTTCTAATGGTTTCGCTTTTAACCGAAAGGTAAAAGCAACCTGATCCCCTACTTTTGCCCATCCTGCAGATGATACCTTATCAAAAAAGGACTGCCGCTCCTCGCAGCAGTCCTTCGGCTATTATCCTGTTTTCCAACAGGTACATTTTGCGTGAATCCTAATTGAGGCTATGGAGTTGTGCTTTTACCAGGCTTCCTGCACAATCTTTCGCTGTATTCTCTGCCGGGTCCTCTTCGTATTTTACGGCTGAACCGGCTTTCATGTAAAATATTGCCATAGCTGCTAAGAAGGACACAGCAGCACGGAGAGGCCGATGAAAAAACAACCTTTAGAATAATAACCGTTAACCGGCGTTTTTTCATCAGCTTCCCCCTACTGCCGCCCAACAGCGACTGATGTCCCCGTGCGCGGTAGAAGGTTCGCAGAGTCAATATATTGAGGATGTAACTTGTAATCGGTTTCTCTTGTATATACGCTCTTCCTAACCAGCAGGATGGCTAACCCCCTTACATACGGCGAAACCACACCCTATAGAAAAGAAGGCAGCATCAATACCATTAGCCTCTGGCTAACCGCCGCCGGTCTAATCCGTGATTATGAATCTCTTCGCCGACAGAATGCCGCTACCAATGAACCCACAATCTGGATACCCTTTTCGTCCGTTCTTGATAAATATCCCTATGCCCAAACATCCATCTAGGTCGCAGTCTCCAGCCGCTCTCACGACTGAAAGACAACTATATTCTGGCAAATAGAAGCCACCCATTCATTTTCATTTTTCGTTCTTTAAGCGCTTAATTTGTTGTAAATGGCTTGCCATCGATTTTCACGCCCGAGTATTGGTGTCGAAAGTAGACTTTTAAAACCGAAAATGCTATAATAAACAAAAATATTGTGATATGATGTAAAGTAATGAGTTTTATCTGTGCAGAGATGGTTAAACTGCACAAAATTCAGGAAATGTAGGCGTTTGATCTAAAGTGTCTTTTATGTAAAAAATGTGGATTCCAAAGTCTACCATCAAAACCAACATAGATTTCACATATTTATTGTGATTAATTGGTTCCATTTTAAGAATGTGCTATGCGCTACACCAAGTTCCCGAGCGGCAGCACGCGCCGTGATACAACCGTCTCGGTATCGAGTTTGCAATTCATAAAACCGGTCTGGAATGGGCATCTTCTCCCGGCCAAACCGTACGCCTTTTGCTTTGGCTGCTGCAATCCCTTCCGCTTGCCTCTGCTTGATGTTTTCGCGTTCCATCTGCGCTACATAGCTCAAAATTTGGAGGACCAGATCAGCGATAAAGGTTCCAGTCAGATCTTTTCCCTTCTGTCGGGTGTCGAGTAATGGCATGTCCAAAACAACGATATGAGCCCGTTTCTCTTTGGTAATCAGGCGCCACTGTTCTTGAATTTCGCTGTAATTACGGCCAAGCCGGTCAATGGATTTTACCGCCAGTACATCGCCAGGTTTCAAGCGGCGCAAGAGCCTTTTGTACTGTGGCCGGTTAAAGTCCTTTCCACTGAGCTTGTCCATAAAAATCTGTTTTTGGGTACGCCAAATTCCTGCATTGCAAGAATTTGGCGGTCTTCATTTTGATCTTTTGTAGATACTCGTACATACCCCAAAACCAACTCTTCCATCTTTTACCTACATCTCCAATCATTGTAATTTGGTATACAATCATTGTATAGGATAGACATCTTTAGGTCTTTTATCAGTGAAACACATAAAAACAATCGAATAGTACGTGAATATTATCGACATTATTAAATAGAATTCACTATTTTTGATATTTATAGGTTAAAATTTGTCTTATATAAATTTCTAATTAGTAAAAATATTTTCTCATATGGCCTGCTCATCTGTATCTTAATAATATTTCTCAAATGGGCACACTTCCCCAAAAATAGTTATCTAAACAAAAAGGCCTCTTGTATCCGATCATTCGGATACAAGAGGCCTTTTATACGATTACCTGGTTTAAAATGCCATGGCGAAATTGTCAAAGCGCCATCCATTTTCAGTCCTTACCATATGGATGGGGTATTCTTGTGTCGTTTCCTTCGCAGAACCACCCTTCTCGCCGAAACCTGCATCTTCCCTATAATGTCCTATTAGATGAAATGTAAGCTCCTCTGCGCTTTGACTGACCAATTCGAAAGAAGTACTGACATAATCAATGTTTCCGCCGCGATCTCCGGGAGAACTAAACAACCGGTCATTTCCATCATCCATATACAATTGAGTGTCGTTCCGCAAGCGGTTTGCATAATCCTCCGTAAATACGCTCTCCAGCGCCTTTTGAAATGCTGAATAGCTTTCAAACCCTTTATCTAGGTAAAAAGTGCGCTCATTATCTCCTTGGATACTCACGCTCCTGTCGAGGGCAAAACCCCCTGACATGGAAAAATGATAATACATGCGATAGGCTGCCCGATACAACTGCTGCTGATCTTCCGTTAGAAAATCCGGTACCGGTAGATCGGCTGACAACTCCGGGTCCGGAATCCATGCATCCGCCAAAGCCCCTTCCCCACTGCTTTCCGCCTCCACAGAGGAACCATTCTCCGCTAAACCGGACATCTGAGAGGATGGTAACCCCTGGGGTACAGCACTGGAAGTGGATAAAGACGTGCTAGCCGTCGGATTCGGCGGCGAACAACTGGTGCATACCCCAATGACCACCAACGTAATAACAAACAGGGCAATCCTTTGTTTCATATTCATTCACCTATCCATTCAATTGGAAAACATTTGCCGTGAAAAATCAAAAAGGGACAGCGCGGCCACTCCGCCGGTTATCCCACCGGCAGCCATATGCCGTTGCTGTCCCTTGAGAACTTTGTTTATTTTCTGCCCAAAAGCTTGACCAAAACAGCCTTTTGAGCATGCAGGCGGTTCTCCGCCTCATCAAAGATCTCCGTGGAATGCTTCTCCAGAATCTCCGCTGTGATCTCTTCTCCGCGGTGTGCTGGCAGGCAATGCTGTACCATTGCATCCGGCTTTGCAACGGACATGACCTCATCATTGATCTGGAAGCCTTGGAATGCCTTGCGGCGCTTCTGCGCCTCTTCCTCTTGCCCCATGGAGGCCCAAACGTCCGTAATCACCACATCGGCGCCGCGCGCGGCCTCCTTTGGATCGTTTGTAATGCTGAATGCCGGATGCTGCACTGCGAAATCCAAAACCATCGGATTCGGTTTGTAATCATTCGGGCAGGCAACCGCCACTTCCATCTTCATCTTCAAGCATCCAACAATCAATGAGTTCATCATATTGTTGCCATCGCCAATGAAGCACATCTTCAGCCCATCCAGGCTGCCCTTGTGCTCCCGGATGGTCATCAAGTCAGCCAAAACCTGGCATGGATGGGCAAAATCCGTCAATCCGTTGATGATCGGGATGGTGCCATTTTGCGCCAAGGCATCCACTTCGGACTGCTTGTAGGTGCGGATCATAATTCCATCGAGGTAACGGGACAACACCCGAGCTGTATCCTCGACCGGTTCGCCGCGGCCGATCTGCAAATCACTGGCCGAAAGGAAAATCGGCAGGCCGCCGAGTTGGTACATACCGACTTCAAAGGATACACGGGTTCTTGTGGAAGCTTTCTCAAAAATCATACCCAGTGTTTTCCCCGCTAAGTAGCGGTGTTCAATGCCGTGCTTCTGCTCATACTTGAGCTGATCGGCCAAATTGAGGATTTCCGTAATATCCTCGGTGGAAAGGTCCAACATTTTTAAAAGGTGTTTCATCGGTCAATCCCTCCGTGTCCGCCATGAGGCGGTTCAATTGATTATAATTTCGAAATGGTTTCTTGCAAAATGGCGAGGCCCTTGTCAAGCTCTTCCCGTGATATGGTAAGCGGGGGTAGGAAACGCAGCAAATTTTGGGCGGTAAGTACCAACAGACCGTTTCCCACGCAGGCTGCAGCAACCTCCTTGGCATTGTCCGCCTTGAGCGTTGCCCCCAACATCATACCAATACCGCGGACCTCTGCAATCCCTTCCATCGCCGTCAACTTCTCCCGCAGATATGCGCCCTTTTCAGCAACTTGTTCCAAGAAGCCGGGCGCGGTAATCTTACGCAAAACCGCCAATGCGCCGGCACAAACCACCGGATTTCCTCCAAACGTGGAGCCGTGCATCCCTGCATCCATCACTTTTCCCAGACGCTCGGTACAAAGGCAGGCGCCGATCGGCAGCCCACCGCCGAGTCCCTTCGCACTGGTGATGACATCCGGCTGAATATCATAATGCTCGTAACAATAAAGCTTTCCTGTGCGCCCTACACCGGTCTGTACCTCATCGACCAGCAACAGCACATCACGCTCCTGGCAAAAAGCTGCCAGTTCCTGGACAAACGCCTTTTCTAACGGGCGTACGCCGCCCTCTCCTTGGATCAATTCGATCATTACGCCACAGGTGTTTTCATCCACATGCGCCTTGATGCTCTCCATGTTTGGATCTGCGTAGGAAAACCCCTCTGTAAAAGGAGTAAAATAATGATGGAAACCATCCTGTCCCGTAGCCGACAATGTTGTGACCGTTCGGCCGTGGAAAGAATGATGCAAAGTAACAATCCGGTTGCAGTCCTTTCCATGCGTTTGGGTGCCATATTTGCGTGCAAGCTTGATGGCACACTCGTTGGCCTCCGCACCGGAATTTCCAAAAAAGACCTTCGAAAAACCCGTTAATTGACAGAGTACCTCTGCCAACTGGGTCATCACAGGGCTGTAATACAGGTTGGAGATATGCTGGAGCGTTGCCGCCTGTCCACTGACCGCTTCCACCCAATCCGGGTCGCAATACCCCAACGCATTGACACCGATCCCCGCCCCAAAATCAATATAGGCCCTTCCTTCGGTATCCACCGCTGTCGCGCCTTTACCACTCACCAGCGCGGTCTGAAACCGCCCATAGGTGGGCATCAGGTACGACTGTTCCTGTTGTTTCACCTCTTCAAAATGCATATCGAATCCCTTCTGTCCTGTAGGGCTACCATCCCACCCTAAAATTTCACACCATATGTTTTCATATCCACATACCCGTCTTCACTGACCTCTATGCCTTCTCCCTCCAGCAACCTGCGCTGTTCCTCAGGGCCGCCAAATGCAAACTCCGGCGCCAAGCGGCCCTCCCGGTTGACCACACGATGGCAGGGAACCGGCGTTTCTCCTCCAGTCACCCACGGATATGGATTGCGGTGCAACGCCCAACCGACCGCCCGGGCGCCTCTGGGGCTGCCGGCCAAAAAGGCCACCTGCCCATAAGAGATCACCTTGCCCTTCGGCACGCGCCGCACAATATCATAAACTCGATCGTTAAAATTCATTGCGGTTCCTTCAAATATTTTCAATACAACATCGTTCCGATGCCTTCATCGGAAAACAGCTCAATCAGAATCGAATGTGGAATACGTCCATCCAAGATATGCGCACGATTCACGCCGCGCCGGACTGCCTCCACACAGCAATCAATTTTCGGGATCATCCCCCGCTGATGATGCCTTGGTTTTGAGGCTGGGTACCTCGCTTACATTGATAACCGGGATCAACGTATTTTCATCGTCCTTATCACGCAGTAAGCCGCGTATATCCGTCATCAAAATCAATTTGATCGCATCCAACTTTGCCGCAATGCGGGCCGCTGCTACATCGGCGTTTATGTTGAACACTTCCCCGTTCGCGCCGCCCGCCACCGTGGATATGATCGGTACATAGCCATTGCGCGCAGCGTCCATAATGATGCCTGTGTTTACGTCCACAATCCGCCCCACATACCCGAGATCCCCCTCGTTGGAGCGCAACTTCTCCGCCGTCAACATACCGCCGTCCAATCCACACAGCCCAACTGCCCGGCCACCGTGGTGCTCCAAAAGCTGCACCAAATCTTTGTTGACCTTTCCAGCGAGGACCATCTGCACAATGTCGATCGTCTCCTCATCCGTGACGCGCATCCCGCCGACAAATTGACTTTCCTTGCCGATTTTTTTCAGCATGGAACTGATCTCCGGCCCGCCGCCGTGCACCAACACCACATTGATGCCCACGAGCTGCATCAAAACGATGTCGCTCATCACGGCGTCCTTCAAGTCGTCGTTTATCATCGCGTTCCCACCATATTTGACGACCACGGTCTTTCCCGCGTATTTTTGGATATAAGGCAATGCCTGCACGAGCACCTTTGCCCGCTCGGCGGTCGATATTCTCATAGTCGATGTCTCCTCCATACTGGTATGCATCCGGTTAAAAACCATGCAATACCGGGGTTCTGTCTGACCTAGTTTTCCTCCTCAGGGTCAGGTGCGGTAATCTCCGTTGATCTTCACGTAATCATACGTCAGATCACAGCCAAAAGCCGAAGCGCCTGCATCTCCGTCGTGCAGCGTAACAAGGATGTCAATTTCATCCTCGCTCAGGACCTTCTTTGCCATCTCCTCGTCAAAGGGAATGCCCGCGCCATTTACGCATACATCGATTCTCCCCGCCTTGGAAGCAAAACCGACGTCCACCCGGTGAATGTCCACCGCGCGCCGGAATAGCCGATAGCGCAGAGAACACGCCCCCAATTGGCATCCGCACCAAACATGGCCGCCTTCAACAGACTGGAACAGATCACGCCCTTGGCCACTGTACGTGCATCTGCATCCGAAGCGGCGCCAGTCACATTGCAGACCAGGAGCTTCGTTGCGCCTTCGCCGTCCTTTGCCACCATGCGCGCTAAACGGACGCACATCTCGCGCAATGTCTCTGTAAAGACTGCAAACGCTTCCGTATCCTCTTCAATCGGGTCGTTCCCCGCCAGGCCATTGGCCAAAATCGCTGTCATGTCATTGGTCGAGGTATCCCCATCAATACTGACCATGTTGAAACTATCCTTCACCGCCAAACGCAGTGCCTGATCCAAAACGGCCGGAGCGATGTTTGCGTCCGTCGTCAGGAAGCACAGCATGGTCGCCATATTGGGATGAATCATACCGGACCCTTTCGCAATCCCGCCCATACGGATTTTCTTACCATGGATGACAACCTCTGCCGCCACCTCTTTGACCACCGTATCCGTCGTCATAATTGCCTTGGCCGCTGCTGCGGAGCCATCCTCCGAGAGCATTTCTGCCAGCTTTGGCGCGGCTTCCAAGATCGGTTCGATCGGCAGCACTTGGCCGATCACGCCCGTGGATGCGACCACCACATCCTCGGGCTGTAAATGCAACGCCTTTGCAGCAGCCTCACACATCATCTGCGCCTTCTGCTCGCCGTCCGCATTGCAGGTATTGGCGTTTCCGGAGTTGCAGATCACCGCCTGGGCGATGCCGTCCGCAATGTTGCGGCGCGTCACTTGAATCGGCGCCCCTTTGACCAGATTCTGCGTGTATACTGCAGCAGCAGCACATGGAACCTTGGAATAGATCAACGCCAGATCGGGCTTACTTTTATTTTTACGGATTCCACAGTACATGCCGGATGCCAGGAACCCCTGTGCGGCGGTCACACCGCCTTCAATGGAAATCGCTTGCATGATTCATTCGCTCCTAAAAATGGATTGCCGCCCTTAAAATGCCGGCGGTATCAGCATCAGGCCGCTGGTTTCATCCAGTCCAAACGCCAGATTCATATTCTGGATAGCCTGTCCCGCAGCGCCCTTCACCATATTATCGATGGCTGAAATGGCAATAAAGGTGTTGGTACGCTGATCCAAGTGCAGGGAGATGTCGCAGTAATTGGAATAGCGCACATTTTTAATATCTGCCACACGCCCCTCGGGCAACAAACGGATAAATGTTTCCCCGCTGTATTGTTCCTCGTACGCCTCCCGGATCTCTTTTAAAGAACTCTCCGTTTGAAGCTTTGCATAACAGGTGGCCAGGATTCCACGGTTGACGGGGAGCAAGTGCGGCACAAACGTCAACTTGACCGGCGTCCCGCCCGCCACATGGGATAGGCTCTGCTCCATCTCCGGCGTATGCCGGTGTGCCGCCACCTTATAAGCGGAGAAGCCCTCGTTCAGCTCTGGATAATGCGTATTCTGGGTCAACTTACGCCCGGCGCCCGTAACGCCGGATTTACAATCCGCAAGGATTCCCTCCGTAGAAATGTACCCTTTGCGCAGAGCCGGCGCCAGCGCCAACGGAACCGCCGTCGTATAACAACCGGGATTTGCGATAATCTTTTTCCCTCGGATTTGGTCGCGAAAGAGTTCTGGCAGTGCATACACTGCCTGTTCGTGCAATTCCGGGTAGAGATAATCCCCCCCATACCACTCTTTATAGTCCTTTTCGTTTTCCAGGCGAAAATCCGCCCCCAGATCGATAAAGACCTTTCCCGAATCATAACATACTTTTGCCAATTCCTGAGAAAGTCCGTGCGGAAGCGCGGCAAAGACCACATCGCTCTTCTCTACGACTTCCTCCTGCGTACCACATACCTGATCGCAAATATAGTAATACGCCGGATAAATTTCACTGAGCGCCTGCCCCGTAAAACTCACAGAGCTAATCGCCGCCAGCTCTGCCTGCGGGTGCCCGGTCAATAGCCGGACCAGTTCCGCACCGGCATAGCCGGTTGCCCCCACAACGCCTGCTTTGATCCTCATTGTTGTCACCTTCTATTGAATGTCCAAAACGGACCTTACTTTTTTTCTTTACCGGCACCGGTTTCCTCCTTTGGTTTTGAAGGAACGCCGCCTTTTTTTACAAACCGGGCCATGCGGATCTTATAGACCGCTTCGTCTATGATCACACCCACACAGAGGCCTCCCACCGGCCCCATCACATATTGCTGTATGTATGCGCCCACAACAAACCCCAAGAAAATGCAGACGATCATCCAGAAATAACCCTTTTTCGGTTCGACCGGCTGTAAGCGCTTGGCTGCTTTCTCCACTTTGCTCACACTGTTTCGCCCCCTCCATCATAGGGCCATACCGCCTTCTGCATCAGGGCTAACACCCTCTGGGCCTCTCTTTCCACATTCTCCGGCGCCGGTCCACCCGGCACTTTACGGCCATTCACACAGGTGTCCAGGGAGATCGCCTGGTAAACATCCTCTCCAAATCGTTCGTGGAACTGCTGGTAGTCCTCCAAGGGCAGGGTCTCCAAGGTCAAGTCGCAATCGATACAGTGCGCCACAATCGCACCGGTCGCCTTGTAGGCATCGCGGAACGGCAGTCCCTTGCCCACCAAATAGTCCGCGCAATCGGTTGCGTTGATAAATCCTTTCGCCGCTGCCTTGCGCATATTTTCGGGAAGCACCTTCATTGTATCCACCATCGGTACAAAAGCCGTCAGGCACATATGCAAGGTATCGACTGCATCAAATATAGCCTCCTTATCCTCCTGCATATCCTTATTGTATGCCAAAGGCAAACTCTTCATCATGCTCAACAACGTGGTCAGATCGCCGATGGCGCGCCCCGCCTTCCCGCGGACCAACTCCGCAATATCCGGATTCTTTTTCTGAGGCATGATGCTGGACCCAGTGGAAAAAGCGTCATCCAGCTCAATAAACTTAAATTCCCAAGAACACCACAGAATAATCTCCTCCGAAAAGCGGGAGAGGTGTACCATTGCAATGGCGATGGCCGCCGCAATCTCCATGCAGAAATCGCGGTCAGACACGCCGTCGAGACTGTTGTGAGAATAGCCGTCGAATCCGAGCAGACGCGCACTCATCGCACGATCGAGTGGATAAGTGGTGCCAGCCAACGCGCCCGAGCCGAGAGGGCAGACGTTCATCCGCTGGACTGCATCCTTAAGCCGCCCCAGGTCGCGCTGGAACATCTCCACGTATGCCATCAGATGATGCCCAAAGGTGATGGGCTGTGCACGCTGCAAATGGGTATACCCTGGCATCACTGCCCCTTTATATTGCAATGCCTTATTACACAATACTTCGATCAATTCCTTCATATGTGCATAGAGCACCCCACACTGTTTGCGCAAATAGAGCCGGTCGTCCAGCGCCACCTGGTCGTTCCGGCTGCGGGCAGTGTGCAGCCGCTTCCCGGCGTCCCCCAACCGCGCCGTCAGTTCCGCTTCCACAAAGGTGTGGATGTCCTCTGCCTCCGGATCGATCTCCAACGTTCCAGATTCCAGATCCGCCAAGATCCCCTCAAGGCCCGCACAAATCCGCTCCGATTCCTTCTGGTCAATGACGCCGCACGCCCCCAACATGGTTGCATGGGCAATGCTTCCTTCGATGTCTTCCTTTGCCATACGGCTGTCAAAGCGAATGGAAGAGTTAAAGTCGTTTGTTTTTTTATCGAGTTCCTTGTGGAACCGTCCTGTCCAAAGTTTCATATTCTGCACTCCCAACTAATTGATGGGCGCATCGCGCCACAGTATATTCTATTATAGCACGCCCGATCCCGACAGAACAGCCGCTCCCCCGCCAAACCGGCCATGTCAACCGCCGCCCTCTGACGCTTTGAAACGGAACACATCGAAATCCGCATCAAATGTAGGAGGCCAGAATTTCTGTCCCATTTTCTGGCAGAAATTCTGGCGCTCTCTTCTGAATTCTACGCGACGAATCGCTAAAATCCGCCGCTTATTTTTCCACAGGCCAGTTTTTCTTCGCCATGGCGCGCACTTTGATCGGCAGCCCGAACAAATTGATGAATCCTGCGGAATCGGCCTGATCGTAAACCTCGTCCTCATCAAAGGTTGCCATATCCGAATTGTACAGGCTGTATGGAGAGGTTACGCCTGCGTCGATAATGTTGCCCTTGTAGAGCTTGAGCTTTACTTCACCAGTCACGGTTTGCTGGGTGCTGTCTACAAAAGCGGAGAGCGCTTCCCGCAATGGGGTGAACCACTCGCCATCATACACCAGCTCTGCAAACTTATTGGCGACGCTCTGCTTGTAATGATAGGTCGCCTTATCCAGGCAGATTTCTTCCAACTTATTGTGCGCATGATACAGGATTGCTCCGCCGGGGGTTTCATACACACCGCGGGACTTCATGCCCACAAGACGGTTTTCTACGATGTCTGCGATGCCGATGCCGTTCGCACCGCCTACCTCATTGAGCTTTGCAACAAGGTCAACCGCACAGAGCTTCTGGCCATCGAGTGCGACCGGGATACCCTTTTCAAAGGTCAGAGTGATGTACGTCGGCTTGTCGGGCGCTTGTTCCGGGGAAACCCCCAGCTCCAAGAACCCTTCCTTATTGTACTGCGGCTCATTTGCCGGGTCCTCGAGATCGAGGCCCTCATGGGAAAGATGCCACAGATTTTTATCCTTCGAATAATTGGTCTCACGGGTGATCTTCAGCGGGATATTATGCGCTTCCGCATATTCGATCTCATCCTCGCGGGACTTCAAATCCCAAATTCTCCACGGCGCAATGATCTTCATCTCCGGCGCAAATGCCTTAATCGCCAGTTCAAAACGCACCTGGTCATTGCCTTTGCCCGTACAGCCATGACAAATGGCATCTGCGCCCTCTGCCTGTGCAATCTCCACAAGGCGTTTGGCAATGATGGGACGCGCAAAGGAAGTCCCCAGAAGATATTTATTTTCATACACCGCTCCCGCCTTGACTGTCGGGAAGATATAGTCTTCGACAAACTGTTTTTCAAGTCTGCAATATACAACTTGGAAGCCCCGGTCTTCTTGGCTTTTTCCTCCAATCCTTCCAACTCACTGCCCTGGCCCACGTCGGCAGAAACAGCAATTACCTCGCAGTTATTGTAGTTTTCCTTCAACCACGGGATGATGATCGAAGTATCCAAGCCGCCGGAATACGCCAGAACGACCTTTTTAATATTGGTATTATCTATCGCTTGCTTTGCCATTTTCATAGCCCCCATTTCTTCGTTGTGTTTTATTATACACCGTTTATGCAAAAAATCAAGCGTTTAATGTATAAATATTCACGTTATCTGTATTTCATAAATTCCAATTACCAAGCTTTCATTCTCTTGTGAAAGTGCACAAGGTCGTCGCCGGATTCCAATTTATCTTCCTATACAGAAATAGAGAAAGCCGGAGGCCCCTCTGTAATCTCTGGAACGGGTTCCAGTTCATCCGTCCCTTCGTTAAAACAATCGGGTCTATCCACAGCCCATCGCACTTCTCCTGCTTCTGCACCGTCGCAAACCAATAGAAGGCGATTTCTTCCTTTGGGAAGTGTCCAATCCACTTCGTCCCGTGCGTCTTCTGCATCCACTTCAGCCAATGGAAATACAGAACCCTCCTCCGACACGAAAACGAGTTTCATGCGCCCTTTTTGTAACTTTAATTCATAGGTGATGCGGCACAATTCTTCATCTTCTGTATTCACAACAAAACATTGTTGTTTTCCATGGAACTTTGCAAAACGAATCTCCACCGCACTTTTCTTGGAATCGGAACAATTTTGTACCATGAACTCCTCAGCGTAGAGATTTTCCGACTCATCTGCAATCTTTTCGTCGTCATCATACACGCCTTTTCCGGCATCGCCACTCTGATACAAACCGGCATACGAGCCGGAAAAGCCCCGAGGCAGATCCGAAAATCCGCCGGTAAGCGGCACAAGTCCGCATCCTGTACACAAAATACACAGCAATAGGGCGGCAGCGATCCATCGTTTCATCCTCAAACACTTCCTTTCTGGCCTATTATAGCACTATTTTCCCGAAAAGCAATTGTACGAACCACTCGGTTTTCCTCTGGAAAGGGCATTTCCTTCCACAATTCGCCGCCTGCCTCTTGCATGTTATGGTATAATAAGGATAATTTGAAAATGATGTGGAGGCGTTTACAATGAACGGTTTCAAACAAGTAGAAATTCAGGACCTACAGTTCAATCCTTTTACCTTGATTGATAAAGAATGGATGCTGATTACTGCGGGAAACGAACAGAAATGTAATACCATGACCGCCAGTTGGGGAGGCTTGGGGGAACTTTGGAAGCACTATGTGTCCTTTATCTTCGTACGTCCACAGCGTTACACCTTGGAATTCATTGAGAAAGAAGACTATTACTCTCTTTGTTTCTTTGATGAATCCTATCGTAAAGCGCTGTCCTTCTGCGGCAGCCATTCCGGCCGTGACTACGACAAATGTAAGGAGACCGGCCTGACCCCGCTATTCGATGAAGCCGCCCCCTATTTTGCAGAGGCGAAGATGGTTTTGATCTGCAGGAAGCTTCATAAGCAGCCAATCGACCCAGCCGGCTTTATCGATGCAACCGTCGATGCAACGTGTTATCCAGAAAAAGATTATCATGAAATGTTTGTAGGCAGCATCGAGAAGGTCTTGGTCAAAGCATAATCTCCTATAAAAGCGTCACCTCCTATAACAATAAACGCCCTGCATCGCAGCTAGCAGCCGGATGCAGGGCGTTTTATTCGACTTTTATGTGGCGCTTGCCAATATACGCTGGACCCTCTCTTAAGCAATACCTTTTTACCAATCCCCTTTGCCAGTCTGCCGCATGCTAGGCTGGCAAAGGGGATTTTTATTATACCTCAGGAAAAATAACATATTCCTGAACCAAGTGGAGCAACGTTGGGTCAACCTGTGCCGTAAGTTTTAATCCGTTCTCTGTATACTCCTCCTCCAGCACACTCCCATCTTTCCGCAGCCTTGCCGCAAGCCCGCTCTGTGCAAAAGGAAGCAACAATTCCACCCTTGTGGTTTTCACTGGAAGATTCTCTTCAATGCTTTCCAAAAGAGCGTCCAATCCTCGGCCTGTCTTGGCGCTGATCCGTACAGCATTGCCGATCATCGGAAGCTCATGCAGCGTCGGAACCAAATCGCACTTGTTCAAAACAGGGATGATTGGCCTTCCTCCACAGCCCAGTTCCGCCAACAAAGAACGCGTTACTTCCAAATGAATCTGCGCTTCACTACTGGAAGCATCACACACGTTGAGGATAATATCCGCTGTGGCCGCCTGTTCCAATGTCGAATGGAAGGCCTCGATCAGGTGATGAGGAAGCCTCCGAACCAATCCAACGGTGTCAATCAGCATGACAGTCTTTCCACAGGGCAGCTTTAACGCGCGGGCGGTCGGATCAAGCGTAGCAAACAGCATGTCCTTTGCTAGCACTCCTGCCTGCGTTAAGGCATTCATTAAGGTACTCTTCCCTGCATTTGTATACCCAACCAACGCCACTGTGATTACGCCATCTTTCTGACGGCGGCGATGCATTTGCCCACGGCGTTTCTCTACCTCTTCCAACTGCTCCTTGAGTTTGGAAATCCGCCTGCGGATATGGCGGCGGTCCGTCTCCAATTTTGTTTCGCCCGGGCCACGCGTACCGATGCCGCCGCCCAATCGGGAAAGCGTGGTTCCTTTTCCTCCCAAGCGTGGTAGCATGTATTTCAACTGTGCAAGCTCCACTTGCAGCTTTCCCTCGCTGCTTTTCGCCCGCGAAGCAAAAATATCGAGAATCAACATAGTACGGTCAATTGTCCGCACGCCGCTGATGGATTCAATATTCCGTATCTGGGTTGGAGATAGCTCGCAATCGAACACCAGCAGATCGATCTCGTACGTTTTGCAAAACGATGCGATCTCCTCCATCATCCCGGAACCAACGCAAGTGGCCGTGTCGGGGGAGGGCCTTTTTTGTGTCATTGCCCCGCATGGTTCCGCTCCAGCACTGCGCACCAACTCATACAATTCCGCCAAAGATGCCTCTACATCGTATTCCCCCGTATCAACCGCTGCCAAAAGTGCGCGTTCCGGCTGCTTGACATTTTCAATCCGCTCCAAAGGTACCTCCCCCTTTCTTGTCTTATCTTACAATATTGGATAAAAGCTTGTCAAATCAGCGCTTATCGAAACAGAAAATATCCATAGCCGCCGCCTGCCTGATTCAGATTGTTCGCCATGCTATTCGCTGCAGGCGATCCTTGCGCTTGTTGTACGGTCAGTGTTGTCCCAGACAGCGCAGCCCCCTGTGAACCTCCTTCTTCTGTCACAAAGGCAAAGTTTACCCGATAATACCCTGAACGATACTCGGTAGGCGGTATATCCATCTGAAAAACCAGTGCCGCTTTTGGAGCAAACGGCAGTGTGATGTTACGGCTTGTCGCTCCATTTCCGTTGTAGCTTCCCACTTCTGTCCCATTTCCAAGCAACAGGCGATCTTCTGCGGACAAATGCGCCTGTGTATCTCCAAAATGTTCTGTCAGTAGGGCATCCAGCGTCTCATTATCCGCAACAAAATCACTGCGCGCCGGTTTATCTGTTCCCTGCCACCGATTTAACCCAAGGCTTGTCTTTTGTTCCGTCGGCATAAATCCTCCTTATATCTCAAACAGCGCTTCCCCAATGAGATCCAACTGATCCCATGTACAACCTTTTGCATCCCATTCGTCAAAGGTCTGCGCCGCACGGTCAATAGTATTCCAGGAAAGCTCCCGGAAATCCAACAGCACCTTCAAATGTGCGGGTAAAAAACGTTGGATATAGGCCACCGCATCGGCTCGTTCTTCCGGATCATCCAATCCAGTGCAGGAAAAACAGAGCTCTTGTCCCACTGGGTCCTCTAGAATCGTGGCTTCCACCCCGATGGATTGGAACAGCTCTAAGAAAGCGCTTCGAGTGTTCGAAGTATTTTGTACCGCGCCACATTGCAGCAATACCTCCCGCCGCTCTTCTAAGGACCCATGCGCTTTCAACCCGAAGAGCGCTTCCCAACGCAAGAGTCCTGTTTCGCTAGCCGTACCGATAAAACTGTCCTGTTTACAAACCTCGAGCCGTTCATACAAAGTATCCAGCGCCGCACAGTAGGCCAACAGTTCCTGGTCTACCAATGTTTTCCCATTTAGAGTATACAGGCCTGTAGAACGCAGAGCGGAGGCCATCGTGTCCCGCGCCGTCATGAATCTGTCTCCTGAACTTGAATGCTCTGTAAGACCGCCAGTTGGTTTGCCTTCACCGGGCGGTCAACCGCCGCGCTTCCTGTTAAAACGCAATTCTCCACAGTGCCTGTGGCAAATATCTCGGCATATAGCGCGGCTGTGCGAACAGGCTCGCCCACGCCCAGTCCTGCAAAATATTTTTGTACAGCGCTTTCCACCTGACTGGAGACCATTTCAAAGGAAAAGCCTGCCCGTGGCGCTACGTTTACTGTCACCGGACAGGCCACTGCTTCCGCCGCGGCCACCGTGACCAACACGTTGATCTCCCGCAATGCTTGAAGTGATTGCTGTACCCGCTGAACCGTATCGCTGTCTGCCGGAGCCCCATTTGCCCCCAAATAAATGCCAACGGTCCCCAAACCCTTTTCCTTCGGAATTACATTTGCGGAAAAGACTCCCTCATCCTTGAGGGCCTGCTCCCGATAGAACGCCGCGTTTGTTCCATTGGAAAGGGCCGTATAGCTTTGCGTCAGGCGAGATCGCAGGGACTCGTCGCCCTCCTCATCCATTCCACCTGTAAACGCTTTTGGATTGGTCACCTGTTCAATGCCAGGAGGAACCGTAACCAATGTTGTGACCGCGCCCACCGCCGCATTTCCGTGTTTTCCCGGTTTCTCCGCCTTTGCTGGAACGGTCACCGATGTGTCGCCGACCGCCAGTATCGCCTCTTCTGTGGTTACGTAGCGTTCTCCATCCTCCCCCGGTACTGCGCACACGGTCCCTTTGTCGATCACGGCTCGATACCAGAGCGGTTTTGCACGGGAAAACAGCAAGACTCCCGAGGCCGCCTGTGCTGCACGGCGTTTGATTCCACGCTCCTGCGCGCGCAGATCCAGCAATTCCCCCTGTGCGGTCTGAGCAAAAAGTTGTTGTTCCAGCCAGTTCATGGAAGCCGTCAGAGAATAAATTTCCCCCGCTAACACTCGCAAGCGGATACCGATGTCGGATGCCTCATCCGCCGGGTATCCTGCCAATTCTGCAAACTTCTCCTGCATACGGCTTAAGATCTCTTCATATGTCTCCATCACAGATCACCTCGACTTCCGCTCCGCCATCCTCCCAGACGAGTTGTATCTGCACCACCATGGGTACAGTACCACTGCATGAAACCCCTTTCACCTGCACCTGCGGCATCTCCCGCAGGGCTTCCTGCGCCATGGCAAGTGCGTTGGCTTCCTTGTCCACGGTATCCGGCCGCAGGGTATGTATTCGGCTTCCCAGCTCCGGTTGATAGGCAAACACTCCCTGGGGGACTCGTAAACGAATGGTTGCACGCTGCAAAAGTTCCTCTTGTCCGGAAACCCTCCTTGGAAATCCCGTAGGTCCCAATAAAAAATCTCCATTTGCAAGGGCCGTATCCATTCATTCTCCCCCCTCAGCAGCGAATACTTGGCCGTTGATGACCACCTCTCCGGTATTTTTCAGGTAGATTCTCGCCCCTCCTTGGGAGAACAGCAAGAGCTCTCCCGGTTCCAAATCCATCCCCTCCATCATAGCGCCTGTGCAGACCATGCCCTCCGTGCTGTTTACCAGTACCGCCTTTGCGGCAGCTGGCGGCTGATAGGCGATCCCCCACGGTGCTACAAAAGCAAAATCCCGATATTCCCCGCTTCCCTGTGCGGTAGAACTCCCCGTCATTTGAGCCACCTCAACCGTTGGAGCCGGCTTTGTACGTCCGCCCATTTTTTCTGAAAGCCACATCCGTTCCCCTCCCTTCTCCGCAATGTGATATAACAACGTTCTCCGCTGCTGTCGAGCTGATAATCCCATGCCGCAATGTAGAGATTTTCCCCATAAGGCGTCTGCGCCGGACTGCCCAATGGGGGACACATCTCCCCCGGGTAGCAAACCTGTATGGAAAATGCGTTTCGACGCGCTTTCTGCAACAATTCTTGTGCGTGCTCGGCATCCGAACCGTTTAAATAGCGTTTGCGCTGTACACCGCGAGCCACCGCCTCCGATTCCCGCAACACTGCATCGTATTGGGCTGTATCTCCCGTGCGCATCTGCAACTCCGAAATCCGGTTCACATCTTTCCAGGTTACCTTCCATTCCATTGCCTCCCGATGAGCCAAAAAATCCACTTCCTCCTGCAGGCTTTGGCCAGAAGCATCCAGAACAGTCCCCCGAACGACTAACTCCGTTTTTAAAAAGTTCTTACAGAATCCTGCCAATACCTGCCATTCGCTCATTCCCTTTTCCACAGTGAGAGCGCCTCCAAACACCTCATCCCGTCCAATATACCCGGTAAAGCCGTACGGGACGGCATGACGCTCAAACAGCAGTTTTAGAGATGGCATGTAATAGATCTGTGGCTGTGCTTCATTATCGAGCAGCAATCCGGCGCGGCTTCTGGCAGAAAGTTCCGCTGTCGCCCCGGAACGGTTCTCCAAAAGTACCTGCTCATCCACCATTCCCTCAAAAATGACCCGGCCGTTTTCACTAGTACATTGGATGCCACAGAGATCCCCAATGTCTTCCCACGCGGGAAACCGTGCTTCCAAACTGTCTGCGGGAGCATCTTCATCGCTGCGCAGCCGTAACCGTACCGGCCTGGGAAGGCGAAGGAGTGTGCCATCCGGTTTCCATCCCACACAATTCATGGCAGCTGTACCTCCATCCCCTCCGGCAGGCGGTTTGGCCATTGTATTTGCGGATTGCATTGCCGCAATCGATCTACTGTGGTTGAAAATCGGTTGGCCACATGCCACAAGGTGTCCCCCTCGACACAAAGGTAGCTTTCCGGCCTTAAAATCCCATCATCCTCTACCGCCTCTTCGTCCTCCAAGAAGAGGAACCGGTATACAACCGCATTGGGACGCGCTTCACCAAGCATTTGCAGGGACACAAAAACGGCCCGGAATGGCGCCACTTCCGGTATACACAGAACCTGGCTTGCCCCCTCACGAAATACTGCCGCCAGCCGCTCAAAGGTGGCGGCGGCCCCCTTTCCCAGGAAGCTTCCCTTGCCACTGACAGTGCGTCTTTGGCAGCCAATGTCCTGCAGAGCCTCGCCCACATGTGGAAGGGTCAAACGCTTGACGTTCCGTTCGTATGTAACTTGTAGTGTCTCTGGATTCCTATCCCATACGAATTCGCCAAAACGCATCGCCCGCCCTTCCAGACTCATGACTGGCCCTCCTTAAATTCCTGGGGATAACGCCGCACGTCACGTTCCAATTGTTCGGATAGTTTGTCCAACAGTTCGTGGTTTTCCTCCGGATTCATACATCCACCTCCGTACAAAACGCCGTTTCCTTTTCCCTGCATAACACAGCCCATACATAGAGGCTTTCGCCTGCAAAGGATTCCAACCCTGTGCGAGTCGCCCGGAAGACTTCCGTGTCCGTTTGGATAAGATCGCCTATTAGGAGTTTCCGATCCAGTGTTCCCGTGTAAAGATAACACTGTGGCGCCTCGCCGCTCTGTTTCCGCAGGGGACGGATGACTGCCCAGGCCTCCTGTCCACCCACGGTGACCTTCTGTCCATATGTTGTTAGCAGGTATTGTACCAATTTTTTCTAGTCATCGTTCAGGCCCCCTATACCTGCTGGAACAGAAATGCTGTGTCGCATAGATATGGTGCCGCAGCGGCCTCCGATTCCCTCCAGAGTTTCCGAGCTGTCTCCACATCCATTGCGCTCTTGTCCACTCGAACATCTCCGACTGTGAAGGCATTCTCTGCCCCTGCCGCAGCCCGCAATAGTACCCAACGGTAAAAAGCCAATGCCGCCGCAGCGCTGCACAGCGCCATATCACCTGTCATTCCGACGTTTGGCTTTGCAATGCCCAACACCTGTGCCCTAGCATTTTCACACAAAGGGCGGTACTGCCCGGCCTGCCGTTCGTCAAGCCCTGTCAACATGGCGAATTGCTCCAAAATTGCCTGTGTCTCCATCATTCCTGTTCCTGGTAGCAGAGCGTTTTCACCGCTCCATCGAAAATTTTGGCGAACCCTGCGATCGTACTGATCGCCGCACGCTCCAACTGGCGGTCGATCAGCTTGTCATAATCGGTTGTCACACCGCCTGCTTGGACCATTTCCAGTGCGCAGGTCTTGTCCAGACCAATCACGCCTTTTGCTGTCAAAGATGGTACATGTAGAAGCGTCGCCCCCAACGGCGTGACCATCTTACCCGTTCCTTGAAAGTTCAATCCGGCCTGTGCATCGCACATTTCGCTGAGGGCCAAAATCTGTTGCATGGTCGCAGTGGAGGCCATCATGGTGTTGAGTTGATACGGTGCCAGGCCACCCCAGAGGGATACCAGCCCCGTATAGTCCACTTCATCCCCCGCCGTTCCAATATTTGTTGCAGAACCGCTGTCTTCATCGCCATTCACCAACACATCGATGGCGTCGTTCAGTTGTGCCCGCGCAATATAAGCCCCAATCTGCCGAAGCGTTACGGTAAACAGATCCAACTTTTGAAACCGGAGTGCCTCATAGGACGCCACCAACATTCTTCCCCGCTTATGGAGGTGCACCAAATGGTCCTTCGTCGTAACCGTCGTTTGTGGAATCGCCGCTCCTTCCGCCACCGGCTTCAAGGCTTTATCCTCATCCGATGGCTCGGAGGTCAAGGTTCGGTAATCCATGCCGGTGATATTTGTCACAGTAGCCACCACATTTGGCAATACGTCTGCCTGTTCCATCCCCTGACGTACTGCGCGGGTGACATATTCCGGAAAAAGCGCCGCAGAGTCACTCGTCTGAAAAATTTTTCTACCGGATCAGAGCCGGGCCCGCTAACGTGGATCTGGAAGCGCTTTAGCTGTCTCTGATAGGCATCCAGCCCTTCTAAAGGCGTCCCACGATAATTTTCCGAGGAGTCCAGTTCCTCTAGAGTCTGTGTGAAACTCTTTCCCGGAGCGCTGTACATACCCTTTTCCAATTTCAGCGTTTCATAAAAAGCCATCAATACAATCCTCCTTTTCTCCGGCTTACGCCAGTACCAAGCCGCAGGTTCCTTCCGGCTCATCCACATCTGTAATTAACAGCAGGCGCCCAGTGGTTTCTACCTGTACCTTTCCTGTCCCATCCGCGTTGACCGTCTGGTATCCCACCGTGGGTTTTGTACCGGCATAGGAAACCTTTATGTATCCCGTCATCTGTACTGCTGCATAGCCGTTGTGCACAGACAGTACCAGGCCGCAGAATTTGTCCTTGGCCGCACATGGTGCCACCGTGCCATTGGCGCTGATTTTCACCGGCATCCCAGATTTTACTTCACCAGAAACGGCAAACGTTGCCACATTTTCCCCAAATCCATTCAAAGAAATATCCATACAAATTCCTCCTTAAATCTGAAAGTCGCGGTATTCCTCCACATCACGCTTTTCCATGGGAGCCAGTTGAGGCGTTAATGGGAGCACCTGTTCGGCGCGCTTGTGAAACGCCTTCTCAAATTCCCGCAGGTCCTCCAAACCCATCGTCCGTGCTGTGCGTTCCATCACCTCCATCGGAACTTCCGGCGATACAATCCCGCACAACCGCACCAAGCTTTTTTCAAGCTCCTTGCGGTACTGCCGGCCACACGCCGCTTGTTCCCGCAAATCGGCAAACTCTTTGGCAAGCTGCCGGCGTTCTTCCGGGTTCAGCAATAGTTCCCCCTCGCCCGAAAGACTTTTCCAGACTTCCTCCATATTCCAATCCTCCTTCTCTGAAAAATTTTTGATAACCCCTGCTTCCCGCTGAGCAGGAACCGCTACAAACGACCACTCATAGGCGTCGGTCGGTTCTTCCAAAACCGTGCAGCACAGTACGCCATGGTAGGTACGTCCTTTTACATGGTCGCAGCCGCCCGTCCGGCGATCTGCCCCACAGATAGAACAGCTTCTCTTCGCAACGGAACAACCGACACTGACTTCTTTTTTAATCCCGCTGTCCAGTTCCAGAATGAATGTCTCATTTTTTGAGAACGCGGTAAATATGCGCGTGCAACCAGACGATGGTACGCCTCCCCTGTTTTGGTAACACGTCCGGGCAATTGCTCCACTTGGCAGGCATAGATGCGTGCGGCCTGGTTTTGTACCTGTGGATTGTGGTCAAAAATTCCGGTCTTTCCCAAAAAGAGCTCTCCCAGCCGATGCAATGCCTCAATGGTGAAGCGTTCTCCATCGCGATCAACCTCATTGTCACATAGGACAACTGAAAACGTGTAGAGTTCCCCTTCCTGGAAAGGGCGCCGCGTGTATTGGTTGATCTGTTCCAACTCTTCGGTCGTCAATGATGCCTTTTTTCGGAGAATATAACCAGCTCCCTTCATTAGACAGCCTCCTTCTGTTTGCAGGTTTCTTCGATCTGAGCCGCCTGGGCATTCATCAGGCGGGCGTCCGCCAAATCCACCGCATCCTGTAATGTAATCGTATCCCATTCAATGGTAAATTTGGGTTCCAACCCATGTAGCCGCATCCAAAGCGTACAGATCTTCTCAATCACCGGATTCAGTAACCGTCGGTAGGCCTCCAACTCACTGGTGAGAATGTCGGCCTGTTGACTGGACATTCTCTCCGTAGATGACCACGATAATCCCAGTAAAAACGGCGGGATTCCCATCTTGGCCACAATTTCCTCCAACATTTGGCGCACCGGAACATTGCTATCCAAAATTTGGTTGTCCGCACCGATGGCTTTAATCGTTACATCTCCCACCGCAACAAAGTCACTCACACAATCTTTGCGCATGGCGCGACTCCATTCCTGTGCAATTTGTTTCGCCCGGTCCTTGGCAAACGCGCGGTCCGTCGCGTCATTCGACGGCTTATAGGTTACTGCAAAGCGCACATCCCCCAATCGTTCCCAATTGGTTCCAATGGTCCGGTAAATCTGCATCAGGACGCCACTCACAAATGGCAGCCCATGCAGCAAGGAAACGCCTTTGGCACAGCCGGGCGGGGGATTTAAGGCGGAGGCAACGACCAGCTCTGGATACCGCACCGGTACGCTTTGACCCGCCTCCCGGCGGCAAACGGTCAGGGACAGTGGCGCACACTCCCTCAGTTCCACATCATCCAAAGATGCGTTATAAAGCGCGCCAATCTCCCCGGAAGTGGTCAATACAATCTCTCCGATTGCATTTCCAAAGGTCAACAATTGGGAAAGGTAACTGTTTAAAAAACTTTGAATTCCACATTCCAATGCATTTACTTTTACATTTTGTAGAAACTGATTGATTTGATACGAATTATTTTTATCCTTACAAAGGATTTCAAAACTTCCAACTAAACGGAGAATCTTGTCGATTGCCGCATCAATGATGGGAATATTTTCCCGCAACGCCGCGTATAACCGCCGTTCTCCCGTCCCTGCTGGTGCACAGCTGGAAAAGTGGGCAAAAGGTTCCTCCCACGCTGTCTGTACCGCCAGGACTTCCGGTTTTTGGGCCTGTTTTTCGCCTTTTTTTCTCCACTTCATGGCTTTTACTCCTCCCGGCGCTCTACACTGACGGCGCAAAAATCGTCCGTATCTCGACATAGAGATGACACAAAATAGCGGATATCGTCCATCGCATGGTCGTTTTCCTTGAGTGGTATATCCTTACCCACCGTATCCGCCCAACGATAGAGTCCGAACTCTCGAATGGTGTCCGCACAATTCATACAAATTTTGATGTCCCCCTGTTTGAGCGCCACACTGACGCGCCGTATTCCATCCAAGACCTCATTTTCTGCGGGAATGATCCGGTACTTTCCGTGCCTTCGAACGGTTTCCATAAAACTGGCTGCTGAAGGATCAACCACCACGCTTTCAATTCGCCGTTCCCCACATAGTTTTGTGAGCGCTATGTAATGCTCTTCATCTGTGCGCTGTAAACCTTCTCGGCGGGAATCGTAATAATACTCGTCAATGCGATACCACACGCCGTGGGATCTCCCCCATAATCCAAAAGAGGCTGGATTTACAGTCCCATAGTCGCAGGAAACCCGGAATTCTTCTAGTTCTGCCGGTACATCACAGAGCATTGCTCTGGTCAAAAATGGATACACCAGTCCTTGTGCCGCCACCCATCGTCCTTGGATAAACCGTTCATAAAACGCTCCAGAGTAGAGCTGTTCATACCGTGCGATGATCTCCGGTTGAAGTGCCGGATTATCCGACATGGTGAAGTGCAGATACAGGGCGTTCTTCTGTTTCGCCTTGAGAATCCATTCCAAATAGAACCAATGCTGCGGATTCTCCGGGTTGCAGTTAAACCAAAACTTCGAGCCTTTCGTTGAGCAGCGGGCCAACGCCTGTTCCACAAAGGAGCGCGGCATCAATGCCACTTCATCCAATAGGACTCCGGCAAGTGTCATTCCTTGGATCAACGCCGCAGAGCTCTCATCCTTTCCACCAAAAAAGTAAAATCGGTTCTTATGACCGGCATAGGAGAGTTCCATCCAATTTTCGCTTCGGCAGACTGAACAGCCAAAACCGGCCTGTTGTAAAGCGGGCAATAGTGTAGCAAGCAGATTCCTCTTGAGAGAGCGGATGGTTCTGCCGCAAAAGGCAAAGGCCTGTCCATGAAAAGACCGGCTCGCCCAAGCCGCAAAGCCGATTCCCAAACAGAGGGTCTTTCCGCTGCGCACTGCTCCATCGCAAATGATGGCATCCCGTCCCGCATCCGGGCTTCCAGGGTACCACCAGCACATTGCATGCAACTGTTTTGGCGAAAATGGCTCAAGTTTCATCGGATTCCTCCTTTTTGAGCGCCCGCGCACCGGCTTCTAACGCTTCAAATAGGCTTGGTTGGCCTGTTTCTGCTTCCAAGCGCTCCAGGCACTCCAAAGCTTTGATACGGTCGAAAAACTTGATCTCCATTCCGCCGCCTCTCGGCCTGCGGATTTCCGCCACATTGTAGAGGTCGAGCCCTTCCAGATCTTCGGGTTTGGGGTCTTCCGAGAAAAGGAGCCGCACGGCGTCTTCTATTCCACCAAACGCCAATGTTTCATAACCTTTTTTGACCCGTCGGGTCCGATTCCGTCGGGTTTTCGTTTTATGTTCCAAGGCAAACCTCCTTTCATATATCCTGGAAAGTCTCCTTTGATTTTGCCTGAAGAAGCAAATTAATCGAAAAATAGTTCGAACAAACAAGCAGGACAAATCTTTTCACGGATTTGTCCTGCTTGTTACGTCTCATATTTTCATCTAAATGGATCTCATATAGTTTTAAATATTATTATATGTCATATTTAATACAAAATCTCTTTTTATTTCTTAAGAATATTTTTATATTTTATTTTCTATGGTAAACTAAAAAAGACGATTGCCAACCCACATAAGGAGGCTCTTCAATGAACACATTTGCCATTGTAACCGATTCTTCCTGCGATCTTCCCGAGTCGCTCGCTCGAGAGATCGATCTCACGGTTCTTCCCCTCGCTTTTGTGATGAATGGAAGAGAATATTACAACTATCTGGATGAACGAGAAATTTTGCTGCATGATTTCTATGAGGCACTACGTGCTGGGCAGCCCTGTACCACCTCCGCGGTCAATGTGGATGCCTTTGTTTCCGCAATGGAGCCACTCCTCAAGCAGGGAAGAGATGTCCTTTGTATCGCCTTCTCTTCCGGCCTCAGTAACACTTATAACGCTGCTGCACTAGCCGTAGAAGAACTGGCGCAAAAGTATCCGGAACGTAAGATCTACGCAGTGGATTCGCTTTGTGCCTCGCTGGGCCAGGGACTATTGATCTATCTGGCAGCGCAGGAGCGCTCCAAAGGAAAACCCATTGAAGAGGTGCGCGATTGGGTAGAAAAGGAAAAATATCATCTCTGTCATTGGTTCACCGTAGAAGACTTGCAATTTCTAAAGCGAGGCGGCCGGGTATCCGCCGCTACCGCATTGGTCGGCACCATGCTGAGTATCAAGCCTGTGATGCATATGGATAACGCCGGCCATCTCATAAACATCAGTAAAGCGCGCGGAAGGAAGGCTTCTTTGCGTGCACTCGTCGATCGCATGGAACAACTGGCAATTCAGCCAGAGGAACAGACCGTCTTTATCAGCCATGGCGATTCTTTGGAAGACGCTCAGTTTGTGGCGAACGAGGTTCAAAGCCGCTTAGGTGTCCAAAAACCTATCACAATCAACTATGTCGGCCCTGTCATCGGTGCACATTCTGGTCCGGGGACAATTGCACTGTTTTTCCTCGGCAAAGAGCGCTGACCGGGCATCCCACTGCCGTCGTTTTTGAACAGGATTCTCCCTTCATCCATCTATTAAAAAGCCGCCTGCAAATTTAGCAGGCGGCTTTTTAAATCTCTCAGGATCTATCCTCTATGACAATTCATTCCCGTTTTAATTCTCCTGGTCATTTCGCTTTTGATTTGTCTCTTTTTGCGTATCGGTCTGCACAACGCAGCAGATTCCATATGAACCCCTCAAAAATAACCTCATGCCATAACAAAGCGTTTACGATTCTTTGAGGCCCACCGGAATAAAAACAACGTTTTCTTCCATTCAGTCAGGCAACAAGAAAACATCGTTTTGATGCGATTCCATGGGATGGGACGGCCGCACTGGTTCGCTTCTTCTTACAGACATTGTGGGGTTCTCAGCGGCAGATTGCGCATCTTTCGATAAACCGCAATTCCTACGAGATCCGCCAACAGCCAGCCGATAGGCACAGAAATCCAAATCCCTGTCACGCCGATCCACGGAATACTGGACAACCAGTATGCCAGTGCCACCCTCGTCCCAAGCGAAATCACGGTCAGGATGACCGACATCCCCGGCCGATTCATGGCACGATAAAATCCATACAGTAGGAAGAGCAAACCGATGCCAAAATAAAAAGAGGCCTCAATACGCAGGTATTCAACACCCACCCGGATGATCTCTGTCTCCGATGGATGGATAAACAACTCCATCAACGGGCGGGCAAAAACACATACCAATGTACTTACAAGTACGCAAAAAGCAAAGGCAGAAAACACCGCGCTCTTGATTCCCTTGCGGATACGTTCCTGTTGGTTTGCACCATAATTTTGTGCAACAAAGGTAGAAAATGCGTTGCCAAAATCTTGGACCGGCATATACGCAAAGGAGTCAATTTTGACTGCTGCTGCAAATGCAGCCATCACCACTGTTCCAAAACGGTTAATCAATCCCTGAACCATCAGGATTCCAAAATTCATGATGGATTGTTGGATACAGGTCAGCAGAGAAAGGCTGGTAATTTCCTTTAGAATCCCAGCATCCCACCGCATGTGCCGTCTTGCAATCCGCAGACTCGGAAAACGTTTCCATGTATAAATCAAAATCCCTATTCCTGAGACAAATTGGGAAAAAACGGTGGCAATGGCTGCCCCACGTACACCCCAGTGGAAAAACAGGACAAATGCCAAATCCAGGACAATATTCAAAATCGCTGAAATTCCCAAAAAGACCAACGGCACTACGGAGTTTCCAACCGCACGAAGAAGGTTCGCAAAATAATTGTAGAGAAAGGTTGCCGCAATCCCCCAGAAGATCACCCACAGGTACTCTTTCATCAGGCCCGTGATTTCTCGAGGAACCTGAAGAATCCAAACAATCCCGTCCAATCCCCAAAATACAGCGATATTTAAAATCAACGTAATCCCCGCGATTAGTCCAAAGGATAAAAACATACTGCATTTTAAGTGTTCAAAATCTTTTTTCCCATATTGGATGGAAAAAGCTGCGCCACTTCCCATACAAAGTCCCAATAGGATGGAAGTGAGAAAAACCATCAAAGTATAGGAAGACCCAACAGCAGCTAATGCGTCCGCTCCCAGGAATTGTCCGACAATCCAGGTGTCCGCCACATTGTAAAACTGCTGTAAAAGGTTGCCGACCATCAGTGGAAATGCAAACTTTAATAGGTTTCCCGTGATGTTTCCCGTTGTCAAATCCCGCTGCATGTTTCTCTCCCCTGTTACGTTACGAAATATAAACACATCTTTTGTAATATATATTAACAAAATAATTTCTATTCGTCAACGAACACTTTCTATTTGATGTGCAAAAAAAGTGTGTTATAATCTCTTTAATCACATAGCAAAGGGATGAATGATATGTTTCTCGACGGTTTAGATCTCTTGGACCAAAAGATACTGGCTTTGCTCATTCAAAATGCGCGTTACTCCTATTCTGAACTTGGCGAAAAAGTGGGTCTTTCCCGTGTGGCTGTGAGAACGCGCATAGAAGCGCTTGAAAAGCGTGGCGTGATCGAAGAATACACTACGATTATCAACCCGCAAAAAATCAACGGTGCAGTTTCTTGCTATTTTGAGATTGAAACAGAGCCATCGCACCTTCCGGAAGTGGTCAACCGGCTTTATCAAAGCGATACCGTGACGCAAATTTACCGCATGACCGGCAACAGCAGCCTACACGTCCATGCGGTTGCCCCTTCCCAAGAGGCCTTGGAAACCTTTATTCGGGAGGAGCTTGACTGTCTTCCCGGCATTCGACAGATCAACAGCCATGTCATCCTCTCCCGCATCAAGGATGTAAAAGGCCTTCGTCTATGACCCCGGCCAAAAAGTCCGGTAGAAAGGGCGGCTCTGCCGCCATTCTTTTCAATAGGATCGAATCCCACGGCGGGATTGTTATTTCGAAAAAGGACACGACCCAATGGTTTTAAAAGCCATGGAACGTGTCCTTTTGATATAACCATCAACAAAGTGAATTTCGTAATCTCTCTTGATATAGAGGCAATAAAGCCGGACCACCAATGAAAACGAAAAATCCTCCCCGTTCCAATATTTATAAGACCATCCTCATTCAGTCATATGAAAAGGGGAACCGCTTCAAAAATCTCAAAATAGCAGGTGAAAGATTCTGAATTTTTTTTATTTTTTATCTGTAGCTACAGTAAAATAAAGGTAATCGACAAATAATTTTCCTTTTCGATTCCGTTGTTTCGATGGAATCCAAGTCATGGGAAATCTATAAAAGGATACCATAATGGATACGGGGAGGCCCACATGCGATGGTAAGTGTGAACAAGACAGCACCTCATTCCATGCGTACAAAAACAGATCGGCGGGCAGACTGTTTTCCCATCGAAGAGCCTCCATCCCTTCATACCCTCACCTCAATATGGTTGGATACGTTTTCTCCATCCCGCTGGACCATGTTTGTTAAACGCTCTGCGGACATCTTCTTTTCCCTGTTTGGATTGATCCTCTGTGCACCCGTGTTATTGCTTTGTGCGGTCGTCATTCGTTTGGACTCCCCTGGGCCGGTTTTTTACCGTCAAGAGCGGTTGACACGCAATGAACAACCCTTTCAGATCTATAAATTTCGGACAATGATCCATGAGGCGGAAAAGGATACCGGTTGCATTTTGGCATCTGTAGACGACCCTCGTATCACCCATGCGGGGAAACTTCTGCGTGCAGTACATTTGGACGAGCTTCCACAGTTGTTCAATGTTTTAAAGGGGGAGATGTCCCTTGTAGGCCCCCGTCCGGAAAGGCCCCATTTTGTAAAGGAATACAAAAAAACTGTGAATCAATATCAGAGGCGGTTTTCCGTGCGAGCTGGAATGACCGGTGTTGCCCAGGTATATGGCCATTACTACACAAACGCGGCCGATAAGACCTTTTACGATTTATGGTACTTGAATCATTTCTCCATATGGCAGGACATTGCACTGATTGGGATGACGGCCAAACATTTATTGGGATAGCATGGATCATTCCACCCATTTTAAAAATTGCCGCGCGTGTGTTCTCTTTCTTTGGAGGGACACAAGACGGCATCTATTCTCGTCTTTAAAAACATCGATGCCGTCGCAGGTTGTTCGCATCCCTCGTATGAAAAAAGTCCGCAACCAAGCCTCATCTTTTTCGCTACTGATGGAATCGATTGGGCAACATAAGCTCTCCGCCCTCTGGTAGGGGGCTCAACTTGTCAAAATCAAATGCTGCAACGAGGGATGAGAGCACGACGGACCGTCTTCCTGGCGAATCTATAAGCCCAAAGGAATAAAGGCCAAGCAGTGCCATTCTGATGATCGTTTCGTCTTGCCATGAAGAGAAAACCGGACTGGCTGCCGTTTTCTGTCCAAATTTTTGTGAGATGGCCCGCTGGGAAGGATGGTTTTTATTTGTTGAGACGTTTGTTCCGATGGCTCGGCTATGCCGGCTATCTCCTCTGCTGTATTCTGGCGTTCTGCCTCTATCCGCTTGTGCGCCATTTGCCCCCTTACAAGGGGCTCTGGCTCTTCGCAGAGCGCGGAAACGACGCGCAAGACAATGCCTTCCATCTTTTTCAATTTGTCCGAAAAACTGCGCCTTATTTATCAGCCGCCTATCTCATAGATCGAAAGTCCCCTGACTTTGTACGTGTAGCCAGGCTGGGGCGAACCATTCAACCGGGGAGCTTCTCCCATTATCTCGCATTTGTCTGTGCAGACGTAAAAATAAGTACCCATATTATGGGCTATTCCCCCAATCCTTACTTGTTCACAAAGCTCAAATTTGACCGTATGTTGCCTGGCAAAAAAGTGTTTTTGCAACACGGAATCCTTTATAATTCCATTTCATCTCTAAGCGCAGAACGTATCCACGTAGATCTGTTTGTTTGCAGCGTTCCAAAGGAATATCATGAACTCTTAACGCTCTATCATCACCCGAAAAGAGTTGTTCAACCACTCGGCCTGTGCCGCTATGACCGGTTATTTCAAGCGCATTCCGAAAAGAGACAGATTCTAGTCATGCCGACTTGGCGCCTTTTCTTGCGCAATTGTTCCAACCGTACCTTCCAAGATAGCGGCTATTTTCAAAGTTTCCATTGTTTGCTCTGTCATCGAAAACTTCATGCGCTGTTAGAACAATACGATTATGAACTCGTATTCCAATTGCATCCGGAGATGCAGCATTTCACACCCTGTTTTACAAACAGTCACCCGCGAATACATATCTCGACTGCCCCACCGGATACGCAGTCTCTCCTAATGGAATCAAAACTTCTGATTACCGATTATTCCAGTGTGTTTTTTGACTTCTCGTATCTGAAAAAGCCACTGATCTACTTTCAATTTGATTCGGAGGATTTTTTCTCCGCACAGTACCGTCCGGGATATTTTGAATTTGAAAAAGACGGATTTGGACCAGTCTGCCGGAAGGTGGATGAAGTTTTAAATGCCCTGCAAACGTATCTGGCAGGGAACATGCAGCTCCCCAGCCTGTACAAAAAGCGCGTGGATACCTTTTTCCCTCCCCCGCGCACGGACCACTGTGCGCAGACCTTTTCAGCCATACAGGACCTTCTTTCAGATTCTGGCAAATGATAAACCGCACCGCGAACCGAGGCCGATTGTAAAGTGCAAAGGAGATGCATTTCATGTCTCCATCGATCAGCATAGGGGTGGCTGTGTACAATGTAAAAGCGTACCTATCCGCCTGTCTTGACAGTATCCTGCGGCATACATCGGAGGAAATCGAAGTGCTCGTCGTAGACGACGCCTCTTGTGATGGCTCTGGCGGTCTTTGCGACAGCTATGCAAAAAGATCCCCTTTTATCCGCGTCATACATTTTCCATATAATTGTGGAATTTGTGCGGTGCGCAATACGATTCTCCGGGAGGCAACTGGGAAATGGTTGTTTTTCGTCGATGGCGACGACCTTCTGCCGGAGGAATTTTCTGCCGTTGCAAAGTCTCTTCTTCATCTCCCCTACGATCTGATCTTTTTTGATTACATAAGTTGTCAGGAACAGGTCTTTCGGCACACCGCCTCCATCGGGCAGCCCGTCATCGAGCTCTCCCCACAGGTTTTAGAGGCCTATTGTATCTCTTGCGCCACCGGCGCCCCTTGCCGACTGGCAGACGCCCGCCTCCATTCGGTACGCTACACATCTGTCTGGGCCAAAGCCTACCGCCGAGCTTTCCTGCTGGAACAAAACCTGTGGTTTCCGGAGAAACAGGAAAAGTCGCAGGATGTCCTTTTTAATACACTTGTTTACTACGCCTGCCGTTCCGCCGCATATATCCCTGTTGTCATGTACGGTTACCGCAAACATCCAAACTCGGTCTGCAACCGGTATCATTCGGATTTCCTTCCGGGAATGGAGCAACTGATGGAGCGCAATCTTGCGCACATTACCGAATTCTTTCCAGGGCGAGAAGACCTTTTGGACGACTTTCTCCACTACCGTGTAGCTGGAATCCTGCTGGATACAATGCGGCTCTCTATCTTTCACCCTGACAACCCCATGAAGTATCACCAACGCCGCCAAGCGTTCCACGCGCTGCTGGAATATCCGCGTTTTTCCGAATGCCTTGCAAACTTGGATTTGACATGTTATTGGTTGGAACGTCAGTTTCTTTTAAACTGTGCGCGGAAAAGAAGATTTTTTCTCTTGACGCTTGCTTATCGGTATCCGTGGATTTTAAAAGGATATGGTGGGATCATGCACCGAAAAAAGTATTGGAAAGCAAAATGGATGTGGGGATACCATGCAAATGAAACTGGTCAGTATTATCGTCCCCATCTATAACATGGAGACATTCGTTTCCCGCGGAGTACAATGCCTGAAAGCGCAAACCTATCCAAACTTGGAAATTCTTCTGATCGACGACGGCTCGACCGATGGAAGCGGTATCGCCTGCGACCAGGAGGCACAGATGGACCGGCGTATTCGGGTATACCATACGGCGAACCGCGGGGCCGGACCGGCCCGCAACCTTGGAATTCAACAGGCGACCGGAACATACCTCCATTTTTTCGATGTGGACGATTTCCTTTATCCAAACGCCATCACGCTTCTTGTGGAAGCCGCGGAAAAACCGGGGTTGACTTGGTGGTGGGCGGATTTTCTGTGGACGATCACAACCGGAATCAACGTTGGGTCCCCAAAGCAGACCACCAGTATCGGACCGGCGAACAAGTTCGCCGCCATTTTTATCCGTATATGTGGATGTTTGGGGAATGGGGAATCCTCCAGTCGGTATGTTTTAAACTTTTTCGTACCGCGACTGTCCGAAAACACGCTGTATCCTTTCCCGATCTCCGCCGCAACCAGGACGAGGTTTTTCTGGTAGAATTCGTTCACATCATGAAGGACGTGTATTTCATCCCCGATATTTTATACCGTTATTTTGCCAACGACCATGCGCGTCTTTTTCGTAAGGTCCCATACGATTATTTTCCCATCGTCCAACAGGCCACACGGCGAATCATGGAATTGGTCCTAAGCTGGAATCCGAAAAACCGCGCGGTGCGGGACAAGCTTCTACAGGACTATTACTATAAAACGTTTCAGAGCATCTGGTTTCTTTTCAATCCATATAGAAAACGTTCCCACCGGCAACGTTATCGGAGGATGGTCGAAATCGTAGAGTCCTTCCTCGCGGCTCTTCCCGACCGCAGTTTTGGCGAAAACGCGGCGGTCTACCGGTACATGTGTAACCGCCAGTACCTCCGCCTTTATCTGCGGATGTGGTATTTCACCTGGAAACACCGAAACGACTGAAAAGGGAGGGGGACACTTGCGCACAAGGGCTACTGCCAAGAATGTTCTGTGGGGCCTTTTCCAACAGGCGGTTCTGTGTTTCCTGGGTTTTTCTCACGCCGCGTGATGCTGAACACCATTGGAACCACAGGGGTCGGTCTGAACGCCCTGTTGACAAACGTTTTATCTGCCCTCACCCTTGCGGAGATGGGGATTGGGACCGTGATTGTTTATCACCTGTACCGGCCGTTGGCTCAAGGAGACAAACGGGAAGTCTGCCGCCTGATACAATTTTACCGAACGACTTATCGCAAAGTCGCTGGTGCGATCACTGGACTTGGATTATTAGCAATTCCATTTCTACCGTCCCTCACGAAGGGGGTATCCTATAGCCGGCTCTATGTAGCAGCGGTGTTTCTGCTCTTTCTTGCACAGATGGTTTGTTCGTATTTCTTTTCTTACCAGCGTTCCCTGTTGTCTGCGGATCAAAAGCAGTATATCGTCTCCATCGTGGATCTACTTTTCCGGGGGTGCTCCACCATCGGCGGAGTCCTTGTATTGCTCCTGACGCATGAATTGCTTGTTTATCTCGTTTTTCGGTTCTTCACAAGCCTTTTCAACCATCTGGCCCTTTCCAAACAAGTAAACCGGCTGTATCCTTACCTAAAACAAGCAAAAGAGCCGCTTTCTCCCGAAAGGAAAAAATTGCTCTTTTTCGATGTGCGCGACCGGTTCACCGGCAAACTTTCCTGGACGCTCACCAGTTGTATGGACAACCTTTTCATATCACTTTTGGTAGGGACTGTCCAAGTCGGCCTATATTCCAACTATACCATCGTGTTCCATACTTTGACCAATGGAGTGAACCAAATTTCCGCTGCCATGAGCGGCAGCATTGGAAACCTGTTAGCGACCGGCAGCAAAGAACAGGTGGATTCTACCTTACAGAAGCTTTTATTCGCGATGTATTGGATTGCCACCTTTTGCAGTACCTGCCTGTTTTGCTTGATCGATCCATTTATCTCCTTCGTCTTCGGGCCTGCGATGGTCCTAGACCGGCCCATCGTGGAGATTTGCATCCTCAACTTCTTTTTGATGACCATGCGGATTCCCCTTTGGAATATGGTCGGCGCCTCGGGGCTCTTCAAAAAGGATAAGTATATTTCCCTCTTTGGAGCATCCGTCAACCTCATCGTGTCGTTTATACTCGGAAGCCATTTGGGCATGTTAGGAATTTTCATCGGCACCACTTGTACCTACGCCACTCAGTTTCTTTTAAAGACCATTTTATTCTACCATTGTTTTCTTCAAAGGTCCTGTGCAACATTTCTTAAAAAAATTGGACTTTATCTCTTTCTTTCACTGGCAATTGCCGGGACTGCACACAGAATCTGCATATGGATTTCTACAGGAACAGCGCTCCTGGACTTTGTTCTTCAGGGATTGGCCTCTGCTGCCTTCCCTCTGGCCATCAATACTGTGCTGTTTTTTCACACAGACTCCTTTCATTCGCTTTGCCAGTCCTTTGTGAAACTCCTACATCATACAAATCACTCCGGTCAAAAGGGCGGTGAGCCATCTGAATCCATCATCTAAACAGCCCTATAGGGAACCATCCAATCCACCAATCAAACCGGAACAAATTCGTTTTGACGCCTGGTTGATCTGCTTTTATTATCTTTGCATGCCGCTCACCTTTATCACGGTTGTCCCAGGCATATCTGCGCTAAAGGTTGTGACTGTCCCACTCTCCGCATTTTTTTCTGTTCAGCCTGTTCTTCTCAAAGGAACGGGCGATTTCTTTCAATAGCGGACATCTGTGTTACGTACTTCATCTTCTCTATATGACCAGCACGCTGTTTTTCTACCGCGATTTAGAGAGTATTACCGTGGTCAGGGATGTCGCGTTTGCTCTGTTTTTCACCCTCTTGGCAACTTGCCGCGTGTACAACCAACTGGAGCGCCGCCTCCTATCCCACACATGGCTGCTCGTGGGGCTGATCTGCATGTTCCTCTGTTTTTTAGTAAGCAGACCCTTTACGAAGGCCGGACCGCTATTGTCATTTTTGACTCAGAGGAAGATCCCAATTTCTTTTGTATGTATTTTATCTTTCCTATGTTGTTCGCCCTAGAGGCATGGATGCAAGGCCGCCACCGCCTCCATTGGCCGCTCCTGTACTGTATCCTGCTCTTCTATGCCGTTCTTCGGACTGGTTCACGGGGCGGCCTCGTCGCACTCGTATCCGGTGCATTTGCCTATATTCTTGTAGCCGTCCGGAAATCCCCTGTAAAGCGAAACATTTTCCCCGCTGTGCTCTTGGTGGGGATCGTGGTATGGACCATTTCTATATGGTTTCTTCCAGAAGCACTGCGCAGCCGCTATCATTGGGCGCAGATTCTAGCGGATCAAGGGAGCGGCCGTTTTTCCATCTGGTCGTATCTTCTCGGCCAGATTTGCACCAATGCGTCTGCCTTGGTCCATGGCTTTGGCATTTGTTCCACGGCCGGACAATTGACTGCCGCAGGATTTCTAAATACTTACGCCCACAACCAATGGATTCAAACCTTATTTGACCAGGGACTGCTCGGCCTATTCTTCTATGCGGCTTTAATGGGCGCCTGTCTGTTCCGAAATGTTCGAAAGCAACCCTTGTTTGCCTGTGGGCTGATTGCCACGCTTGTATGTTCGTTTTCCCTCAGTTTTTATACAAACAAGCCGTATTTAAATGTTTTTATGATGTGTTGCATGACCTTTTCGGAAACCTCACCCATGCGGGCCAACAAAACCACATGCCCGCCCCATCTAAAACATATGCATCCGAATTCCAGACCATCCGGTTTTCAGAGGGAGGAAAGCAATCATGAAAAAGGTCTCCATCATTGTCCCCGTATATAATGAAGAGGCTACGATCGTCCGATGTATCGATAGCTTGTTGGCGCAAACATACTCTCTTCTGGAAATCCTTGTCATTGACGACGGTTCCTGTGACAAAACGCGTATCCTTCTGGAACAATATGGCGGGCAGATCGTGCTTCTCTTCCAGCAACATCGCGGTGTTGCATCCGCCCGAAATGCGGGCTTGTTGCGAGCAACGGGCGACTTTATACTGTTCGTCGATGGGGATGACTATTTAGAACAAAACTGCGTGGAACAGGTCCTTCAAAAGCAGCAAAAAAGTGGTGCGGACATCGTCCGGTTCTCTTACCGCCTGCTTTATCCAGATGGACACATCGAAGAACCCCTCTCTTATTTTCAGGAAGAACAACTCCTTTTAAAAGGCGCATTCTGCAAAAACATTTATCCGTATTTCTTGTCATCCATTCGGTTCAACTCGGTTTGGGCAACTCTATACAAGCGGGAACTGCTTGCTGGGGTGGTTTTCCCCGTACATATGAGGACCGCAGAGGATGCCGCTTTTTCTTTAGAGGCGTACACGCGGGCGCAAAGTGTCTTACTGGTCACAGACATTCACTATTTTTATATGCAGACTCCCACTGGGTTAAGCAAACAGGGACTCCATTTGCTCGAAAAAGTTTGGTGCAACCTGTGGCTTCTAAAATATATTTTGAACAAGCTGGACGCTTGGGGAATGGACTCGCTTTTCAACCGTCTAAAAGTCTATATTCGTCCGTTATGGCTTCTCTTTTCCAAATGTAAGTCCAGACGGCGCAGATGAAATGGAGGAATCTATGCGGCTACAGGTTCTTGTTGTAACGCGCGGCCAAAACGATCATCGTTTGGTCTCCCAAATGAATCTTCAAAGTGACGCTGTTTTTGGAAATCAATGTGGTCGTCATATATCCGAAATATTTTGCTACAATGGATACACCATCCGCTATGAATCCCGGGCCGAGTGCGGCGTTGGATTCAACCGAAACACGGTCTGGATGTACGCGGATGCGGACATCTGCCTATTTGCCGACGACGACGTCCGCTATTGGAATGGATATACAGAACGGGTTCTGGCAGAGTTTGCCCGTCATCCAGAGGCGGATGTCATTCTATTTAATTTTCACAGCACCAATCCAAAGCGGCAGGAATACCAGATTCCAAAATGGACGCGCGTCCACTGGTACAATGCCCTCCGCTATGGCACATACCGCATCGCTGTCCGCACGGCTCGTGTCCAACAAGTGCACCTTGCGTTCTCCCTTTTGTTCGGTGGAGGCGCCCGCTATGGTTCCGGGGAAGATACGATTTTTTACACGACTGTTGCAAGCGCGGACTGCGGATTTATGCAAGTCCCCTCTTTCTCGGCGAAGTCTCCCATTTGACTTCCACATGGTTTGAAGGCTATACCCCTAAGTTCTTTCACGACAAAGGCGCGCTTCTTGCACACCTGTTTCCACGCCTGGCAAAGCCGTTCGGTTTCCTTCTTTTACTACGGCATCCAGAATTTCTAAGCAACGGCCTTGGCTTTCAAAAGGCTTACCAGTATCTGAATGAGGGCATTCAGGAATATCTTGGAAGGCCCTTAAAAGAGGTTTCCCATGAAAAAACGGCTGATCTTCGTCAACAATAATCTTCATAGCGGCGGTATTCAGCGGAGTCTATTGAATCTGCTCGCCAATCTCCAGGGACAGTGCCAGATCACTTTGTTGCTCATGTCCGACACGGGAGAATATCGAGAACAACTTCCTCCGGAAATTCAAGTATTGCACTGTCCTCCATTATTGCGTATACTTGGTATGAGCCAACGGGAACTCTGGCCTAAAGCAAAGGGACTCTACTTTCTGCGTTCCTTCTTGGTTGTTCTATGCCGGATCATTGGCAATTCTCTTCCGCTTCGCGTTTTGTCTTTCTTTCAAAAACAATTGGGGCCTTACGACATCGCCATATCCTGTATGCAAAGCGAGCGGCCTTCGATTTTATACGGTGGCGCCAATGAAATTGTCTTGTACCGTATTCAAGCGGAGAAAAAAATCGCCATGGTACATGCAGATCTTTTACATTGTGGAAGCAATACTCCGGCGGTTCGAAAATTGTACGGCCAGTTCGATTCCATCCTCACCTGCTCCAAAGGATGCAGGGACCACTTCCTTTGTGCTTTTCCGGAACTGCGGGACCTCGTCCGTGTTGTACCAAACTTTCACGATTTTGTGGGAATCTCGTATTTTTCCAACCAGAATCCAGTGGTATACCCCGGGGACAAAATCCATGTAATTACGGTCGCGCGGTTAAGCGGAGAGAAGGGGCTCGAGCGGGCACTCGAGGCTGTACAGGCATGTGTGGCGGCGGGTATCCCTATTTCCTATCAGATTGTTGGGGATGGACCCAAGCGGGCTGCTCTGCAAAAATATGCCGTAAAACTCGGTGTGTCTGCATGCGTGGCTTTCCATAGATTCCAGGAAAACCCTTACCGGTTTATGCGAAATGCAGATCTCTTTTTACTCCCCTCCTACCACGAAGCAGCCCCTCTTGTTTTTACGGAGGCAAAATATCTGGGACTTCCTATCTTGGCCACCCATACGTCGTCCGTGCGGGAATTGATACTGGAGGACCATGCAGGATGGGTCTGTGAAAATACCACGCAAGACATTGTCCATTGTTTAAAACAGGTTTGCAGCAATCCCAAGGTACTCAAAGAAAAGCGGGACTGGTTGTCCCGCCGGATGTACACCAACGAAGAAGCGGCAAAACAATGGAACAATTTACTCAACAATCAGGAACCTTGAAAGGCGGGATACGATGAAAATTGCAGTTGCCGGAACCGGTTATGTCGGTTTGGTGACCGGTGTTTGCCTAGCTGAGCACGGCCATACGGTTACGTGCGTCGATGTGGATGAACAGAAAATCGCCCAGATGCAGCGCGATATTTCTCCCATTTATGAAGATGGGCTTTCCGAACTGATGAAAAAGAACCATGACCGGCTTTTCTATACAACTGATTATAGAGCCGCCTATGCGGATAAAGATGTCATTATCATCGGTGTTGGCACACCGGAAAAAAGGATGGCAGCGCCAATCTCTCCTATGTGTATGCAGTCGCAGGACAAATTGCAGAGAGCGTCACACAGGACTGTGTTGTTGTGGTAAAATCCACCGTCCCCATCGGAACAAACGATAAGGTAGAGGCCATCTTGAATGCCAAGAGCAAATCCTCCATCCGCATTCGTGTGGCATCCAATCCAGAATTTTTGGCCCAGGGAACTGCGGTGCACGACACATTGCACGCTTCGCGGATTGTCATTGGTGTGGAAGAGCGCGAAACCGGCGAACTCTTAAAAAAGATGTATCAGGACTTCGACGCCCCTATTCTGGTGACCAACCGCAAAAGCGCAGAAATGATTAAATATGCCTCCAACGATTTTTTAGCCTTAAAGATTTCCTACATCAATGAGATTGCACTTCTCTGTGAACTGGTAGGCGCCGACATTGACGATGTTACACGAGGAATGGGATTCGATCCCCGTATTGGAAATAAATTTTTACAGGCGGGTATTGGATACGGCGGCAGCTGTTTCCCAAAGGATACCAAAGCCCTGCATTGGCTTGCCAATTTTCATGACTACGAAATCAAGACCATCAAGGCGGCAATCGAAGTCAATGAAAATCAAAAGCTGAAGCCTATCAAGATTGCCCGAAAGTATTTTGACAGCTTAGAGGGTTTGACCATTGCCGTTTTGGGATTGACCTTCAAGCCGGGTACGGACGACCTTCGGGAAGCGCCGTCCCTTGTAAACATCCCGATTATGCTGGACGATGGGGCACATGTAAAGGCTTGGGACCCTGTTGGGACAGAAAATTTCAAAAAACGTTCTCTGGGCGACATCAAATATTGCGATACCATCGAGGAAACCTTGGATGGAGCAGACCTGTGTTTTATTTTCACAGAATGGCCTGAAGTAAAAAATTTGGACATCTCCTTGTTTTCCAAGAAAATGCGACAAGCGATTATCATCGATGGGCGCAATTGCTACGCACTTGACCGCATGGAGCAGCAGCCCGTAATTTATCACAGCATTGGCCGTAGAACCATTGTCAATCTTGAGCCATGATCCATAAAGCAATCCCATTGTGTCCGAAAGAAAGGCCTTTGTAGAGAGCTTGTATACTGTCCCGACCGGTTAGCTTCGCATGTATAGATCCCTTAACTGGCGGGTCCGCTTTGCCGGCAATGGAAACATTCAATGAGTGCATCGATACAAATGAAGCTTAGCATATTCGCGATAGGGATTCCCTACCTTTTCGGAGATTATCCTTATTAAAAATATTCATTTGTTTGATGATGAATATTTTTAGATTTTCTTTTAGGAAGATTGCTTTGATAAGCGCAAAATGCAGCGTTGAATATGTTTATCCTATTATGGAATATTCATAGAAACAACATGTTGTTTGTTTCCCTCGTCCAGAGAAGCATATTACCCAGAGTGGAAAACATCTAAGAATCGTATGCGAACGCTTTAAAAGGTGGAGCAACAGCAAACGAAGTGGCAAAATGTATACAGGTTTGTTTCAGATTGATTCCTGTTTACCATTTTGTATGGATTCTTCAAAACGGTCAGTCTTTAACGATTGGCCGTTTTTTTATGCAGAAAAGCCATTTTCCCCGTTCCAGCTCTTACATCCTCCACAGGATAAAGTAAAGGAACGCCTCCCCCCGCCCGTAGAGCGGTTGAAAAGCGTTCCCTTATCATTTTATTTCGTTTCAAAAATTCGATTGCCGCGGCCGCATACTCAAAAAGCTCTTTCCCTGTACCTTCTTACGGTGCCGCCGGTTGGCTCACGGTCTGCTGGGTTTCCCCTTTGTCCTCTAAGAGAGTGATGTTCACATCCCGGCTCTGTCCATTGCCCCCGTTCTGAGATGGCTGGTACAGCGTCACCGTAATCTCTTCTCCGGGTTTATGGCGGCCTAAAACAGCATACAGATCTTCCATATTCTCAATCGTATCGCCGTCTGCCTTCGTGATAATATCTCCCACAGCAGCTCCTACTGTCGCAAAACTGCTCTCTGGGTCAATCGCAATGATTCGGACACCACTGGGCAAACCAGCCAGCTGCGCTTGCATCCCCGCAACATTTCCAGCTGTAATGCCCAGACGCGCGCGGCCACTGACATAGCCACGGGAAATCAGGTCATCAATGATGGACTTCGCATGACTGACCGGTATTGCAAACCCCATGCCTTCATAACCAGTGGAAATAATTTTGTTGGAATTGATACCAATCACCTGGCCATACATATTGACCAGCGGGCCTCCGGAATTGCCGGGATTGATTGCCGCGTCTGTCTGAATATACGTCATGCCATTGTCACTGTTGGACTTCAGCGTGCGGTTCAAAGCGGAAATATACCCACCTGTCAGTGTACTGGCGAAATCCAAACCGCCTGGATTTCCAATTGCCAGCACCTCATCGCCAATTTCCATCTGATCAACATCACCAAATACTGCAGGTTTTAGACCATCCGCTTCAATTTTTTAAGATGGCTAGATCGGAAGTTTTATCATACCCCACGACCACCGCATCATATTCCGTCTCATCCTCATGCAGAATGACCGAAACATTGTAATCTTTGGAATATTCCACCACATGCGCATTGGTAATGATATAACCACTCTTTGTCGCAACAATCCCAGAACCTTGGCTGAGCAGACCGGTCCCGTCGTCCGCAGAGGTTTCTACGCCGACTACACTCTCTACAACCTGGCGATAGACCTCTTTCGCGCTCATCCCGTCTCCTTCTGGGCGGGGCTCAATCACCATGCCAGCATTGTCCGGATCTGTCGCATCGTTCTGCGGTGGAGTATTCTCGCCTCCCTCTGGGGAGGTTCCCTCCTCTGGCACAGGTTGACTATAAGATGGGCTTTCACTTTCTGCCGTTCCTCCCTGCTCCATCTGGCGCACCGCTGTATTAATACTCACTACGCAAAAAGCCACTAAAAAAAGACCTGTTAAAATGCCGAGAAACCACAGGAACGCTTTTAATCCACCACTCATCTTACGACGCGGTTCCTCGGGGTTCGATCCCGGCTGTCCTTCCTGGGGCGGCTGTGGCGGCATGGCCCCACCAACTGGCGGTTGGCCTGGCTGCTGATGATAGTTCCAGTATGCTGGTTGTTGTGGATATGGCGGTTGGTACGGCGCCTGCGGATTCGGGTAGGAACCGTAGTAGGGTTGGGGTTGTCCATAGGGGGCATTGGGCGCTACATAGGGGTTTTGGTACTGCCCGTATTGCTGATAGGGATTTGCATACGGCGGCATGGGATGTCCTTGCTGTGGGGGAACACCCGCCGGCCCTTGGTGCGAGCCAGCCGGCGCCTGTACCGGTTCATACGAATTCGGTGCGTCCTTGGAACGATCTCCCTCTTTTTCCAAATGAATTTTTGGCGGTATTTCCGTCCCATTGGAGGACTGTTCCTGTATCTTTTCCCGATCGGACGGTTCTTCCGGATTCATGGCAGGCGCGGAATCGTTCTTCCTGCTTGCCTGCGATTCTACCGTTTTGGTTTCATCGCGTCCCGTTTCTTCCCCCTGGAAAAGCGAAGAATCCTTTCCCATTGTCTGCCCGTCCGGAATTTCTTCCCCGAAATCTCTGGAATCTGTTCCGAATGCCGCTGCTTGGATCTCCGATTTATCGGAAAAACCCGCAGGCAAATCCTCTACCGGGGCTATGTTTTGAGAAAAACGTTCCGGAATGGGCGTGTCCGAAACCGGCTCTTCCACCATTCCCTTTTCATCTGCCGGTGCTCCACTGTCTGGCAGCAGATCGGAGGAGGTTGTCTCTCGTGGCGTTTGGGCTATGTCCTCCCCAGATTGCTGAGCAGTTATTGCGGCAGGCTCTTCCCCTGAAAATTCCTTTGTTTTCATCGCTGGTTCTTCGGAGGTAGGGGATGGCACAGGAACCTCTGACGTGGGAGGCTCAACACCCATTCCAGATTCCCGGTTCCAATCGGTATCGCTCATAATTTCTCCTCCTTTTTGTCCTTTGCAAGATCCTTTTCCTTTTTACCGGCTTTTAGCTTTGGCTCTTCATGCTTTGGAATCCAAAACTCAAATTGGCAGTATTCATTTTCAACGCTCTGCACAGTGATCTCTCCGCCGTGCAACTTAATAATCGTCCGCACAATATAAAGCCCCAATCCCATGCCATTTTTATCCTGGCTGCGGGATTTATCGGTTTTATAGAAGCGGTCAAAAATCAGCGCAATCTCATCCGCTGGGATGCCAGCGCCGCTGTTCTTAATTGCAACAGAGGTTCTATCCGGCAGGTCTTGAATCGTCAACTGAATATATCCGCCCTCATTGGTAAACTTTACGGCATTTTCAATTAAATTATATACAACCTGATGCAACATATCCGGATCGCCATCTACATAGAGGCTTTCCGCATTTTCCAATCCCAATACCTGTATCCTTTTTTGTTCGATGCTTTTTTCGAAGGAGAGCAACGCCACAAAAATAGTGTTGGTCAGGTCAAAACGAGCCATATGCAGCCGCAACTCGCCGCTGTCAATCCGCGAAAGATCCAGCATAGTGCGCACCAAACGGGATAGTCGCTTGACCTCCTGGGAGACAATTTGTAAATAATGCGATTGTTTCTCAGGCGGGATCGTTCCATCCAAAATACCGTCGATAAAACCAGCGATCGTGGTCATGGGCGTTTTCAGCTCGTGGGAAACATTCGCAATAAAATTCCGGCGGACACTTTCGCTGCTGGCCAATGACGAAGCCATATTGTTGAAAGCCAGCGCCAGCTGGCCGACCTCATCCTGACTGGTCACCGGTACACGCACGCTAAAATTTCCCTCTCCAAAGCTTCTGGCTGCCAACGCCATATCGCGCAGGGGACGTACAAGTTTATAAGAAAACATCCAACTGATGCAAAACGCCACCAAAAAAGCGGCAACCGCTGCCAAAAGGAACATCTTCATCAGTTCGTTGCGGTATTCGTTAAAGGAACGGGCGCTACATGCTGTAAAAACCGCTCCAATGGTTGTACGCGTTCCATCCAAATTGGAAATCCGGATCGGTACCCCCACCACATAGTACGGCGAGTTATAAATACCATCCACGGTTCCTTGGCCACTGTAGGGACCCATCAAGGCTTTATCCATCGTTTTTCGGGTAAACGTCGTCTCGTTTACAGTACCGCCGCTGCCAAATGCGCTCAACACCCATTCCCCGGCCCGATTGGTTACGTAAATATCCGCATCCATATTCTCAGAAAATGCATTCATAAAGGACTGCATTCGTTCCGTATCCAAAAGGATATAATTATCCCCCTGCACGGGGGTCGCACTTGCAGCGGCAATCCCCGCTATGCTCTCTGCATTGCGCCGGAGCAGGTCCTGTTTTTCATCCTGCCAATAGGATTTGATAAATACCAACATCACCAAACCCAACAGGAAGAAGCTAATCAGGATGATCGCCAGCGTGACCCGCAAATATTTTTTAAACAGCGTTTTCTGCATGCTTCTTCGCTCCAAGTTCTTTCAGGGAACCCACCCTTAATTTGGATCTTTGACCTCAAATTTGTAACCTACGCCCCAGACGGTCTTGAGCGCCCACTGGTCAGAAACCCCCTCCAACTTTTCGCGCAGGCGTTTGACATGGACGTCCACCGTGCGGCTATCGCCATAATAGTCAAATCCCCACACCTCGTCCAAAAGCTGGTCGCGTGTAAATACACGGTTGGGGTTGCTCGCCAGGTGATAGATCAATTCCATCTCCTTCGGAGGCGTATCGATCACCTTTCCATTGACTTTCAATTCATAATTGGTCAAATTGATGCTGAGTTTATCATATTTAACCTCTTTAATCTGATTTTCATCGCTCTTTCCAAAGCGGCGCAACACCGCCTTGATGCGAGCGACCACTTCCTTTGCCTCAAACGCTTGACTACATAGTCGTCTGCGCCAAGTTCCAAGCCCAGCACCTTGTCAAAGACCTCGCCTTTTGCAGTCAACATAATGATTGGACATTGCGATTTCTTTCGAATCTCCCGGCACACCTGCCAGCCATCCAATTCCGGCAGCATGATGTCCAGCATAATGAGATCCGGATTTTCTTGGTCGAACATCTCTAAGGCTTTCCGCCCATCATTTGCGATCACCACGTCAAAGCCTTCCTTTTCGATATAAAGGCGCAGTAATTCGCAGATATTTTGATCGTCATCCACCACTAGGATTTTTCCCGATGCCATCAATAACGCCCTCCTTTAGTCACAATGATCCGCAGCCTGTCCATTTCTCTACCGCTCTCGTTTCCCTTTTCCAACCGACCGCCAGGCTGTACACTAAGAAACATTTTCATAGATTTCTAGTCTATTATAGGATACTCCCCTCTAAAAGTCATGAATATTTTATAAATTCCCGATTGGTCCATAGAATCTACACAACGGATACGCCAGAACGTACTTCTTCCGCTTTACTACCATTTTTCTCTATGGATATCCATTTCTTTCTCAGAAAAATCCATAAAAATAGGGGACCGCGCATCCTCTATGGGTGCGCGGCCACGCCATCTCCATATCTCTTACACAGTGCGCAAAATTTCATCGATCGTCATATCGGGGTTTTCCACGCCCATAAAGAGGATCTTCATCAGATAATAATACATCAGCTCCACATCGTGCGGCGACAATTCCGCCATTTGATATTTGAAGTAGAACTGCAACCCCAAATCGCTGGCACTGTGCATGACGGTCAGATACACCTTTTGAATGGCTGTCCCATTGGTAAGCCACTCGGTTTTAAATGGAATCCCGTGCAACTGTTCGTTCTGTAGACGCAGTGGCAGAGGTTGGTAGGTCAATGCCACCGAATCATAGGTCGTATTCTTCGGCGGATGATAACACGCCTGAAACATTCGGTTGACCTCCAACGGGTCAAAGTCGACATGCCGGTAGATGCTGTTCTGCAGGTCTTGAATCATGCGCACACCGTCTAAAAATTCCGTTTCGGGTTCCAGAATGGTCCGGCAGGGGAAACAGTGGGTCCGTGTCCCGCCGGATGTTTTATTGAGTAACGTGGAGCGCCTTGAGACATAATTTCGAATGGTAACATCTTTTTCTCCGTCATTCATTTTGGACAGATAGGTCCGCAATCCCATCAGCAGCAGATTGGTCATCGAAATTTCATTTTCCATACAGTAATCCATCAGGCGGCGTGTCGGCTCTGGTTCCAGGTGGTAAATCGCCCGGCCTACGCGCAGGTCGTCCATCTCCCGATCCGCAGCGCGCAACAGTGGATTTCCATACTTTTTCCGGCAGGCTTCTAGCTTCCAACGCCCCGTGACGTCCGTATAGATCGGTTCTCCGATGGCCACTTGCTCTTCCCAGAAGGCCCGGTCTTTCGCCGTTCGGGATGCGTTGTCCTCTTTGGCAAGGTCCTTTTCCAAAGCCAGGTGATACAGCGGCGGGTCCTCCGGCATGGGAGCGCCATAGGCAAAGTGGCAATATAACCCCATAATGTCGTTAATCATCAGGATCATTCCGGTGGAATCTGTCAGGCGATGATCAATTCGCAGATAAATTCCATTGTACCCATCCGGCATTGCCACCATAATAAATTCGTTCATCGGTGAATCCACCTGCTCAAAAGGTTGACTGGACCATTCCTCCAACGTTGCGTTGATTTCCTCCTCCGTTTTTCCCCGGAAGTCCACCAAACGGATGTCGCGCGGGTCATAGGAAGCAAAGTATTGGAATACCTTTCCATGTTCATCTCGGGCGGTAAAACGGATACGTAGGGATTCCTGCCGCGCATATTCCATCTGGATACAGTGTTTCAATAAGCCAAAATCCACCCCGGCCCGAATGGTCATGCAGACACAAATGTTTACCTCCTGCGGACGGTTATACTCCAGGATCTTATGATCTTGTAACCTCTCGGCTGCACATAACGGATAAAAGTGTTTCATAACGATTCCTCTTTTCTTTGCCTTTCAAATGTCTTCCCCAACTTTTTACAATGGATGTTTCCCATATTTGGAAACCTGTTATTTCTATTTTACCACATAAATGTCAAAAAGCCAATGCGCATGTTTCCCATGAAAAAGGCGAATTTTCGGATATTTTCTCGAACTACAAGAAGCTCAACCAACTTATATTCACTCTGAAATAAGGAAAACGCTATCTCGGAGTTTTATACACATCCGCCTTAGAATCAGTAAAACCGTTTTCTTTGCTGTTCCTGGTAGCCCTGCGACGTGCTGTAGAACCAGCCCATTTCATCCCTATCAGACCAAGTCTATTCCCAACTAAATGAGCAACTCGTTTGAAAGCCTTTCTCTCTGTTTTGTTTTAGATTTGCAACGATTCCATGAAAACGGGTTCACCTCCCTTTCATCAACCTATTGCTTGGAGTTTTATACACGTCCGCCTTAGAATCAGTAAAACCGTTTTCTTTGCTGCTCCTGGTAGCCCTGCGACGTACTGTAGAACCATCCCGTTTCATTCTTATCAGCCTAAGCCTATTCCCACTAAATGAGCAACTCGATTAAAAGCTTTTCTCTCTGTTTTGTTTTAGATTTGCAACGATTCCATGAAAACGGGTTTACTCCCTTTTTGTCAACCTATTGCTCGGAGTTTTATACACGTCCGCCTTAGAATCAGTAAAACCGTTTTCTTTGCTACTCCCGGTAACCCTGCGACGTACTGTAGAACCAGCCCCTTTCATCCCTATCAGCCTAAGCCTATTCCCAACTAAATGAGCAACTCGTTTGAAAGCCTTTCTCTCTGCTTTGTTTTAAATTTGCAACGATTCCATGAAAACGGGTTCACCTCCCTTTCATCAACCTATTGCTACAGATACGACTATAGGGACATTGTAAAATCTTATTCCAAGTCTTGTTTCAGATTTACAATCATTCGATAAAAACCGGTATAGTCGTTCGCCGGATTTTTCTGTATTCGATATAGGAAAATCTGGCAATCCACATTACAAAACCGGCGTTGAAAATACGCTTGTCCGCGCTTTTTCACCATTTTGCAGGTAAGTTTGATTGTTTTTGACGAACCAGATGAAATCCACTTCGCCGAACAACCGGCCACGTAAAAAGACATGTCCAGATAGCTAGCGCCGCAAATGAAACGATGTGTTCCTGTTCCTTTTCTAACGAGCTGAAAACGCTCCTTTCACGATATGGATTTCTGATTTAGGAACATCTGGCTCCGCCGAAAATCAAACAGCAATCTTTTGAAGTTTAAAACCTTGGTTGATGGCAAATTCCAAGGCTGGTATAATAGGACCGATAGACAAGTGCAAACAAAGGAACACCCGGGCAGTATACCGGGACGCGCTGTCCGAAATCGCTGTCTCATCGGCAAGAAACTCTTCGCTGATACCGGAATGCGCTGTCCGAAACAGTCATCAAGAGGTCTGAAAACGGCAAAACAGGTTCTCCCCTTGGGGGACAATCTTTGAGAATGCTGCCCAAAAGATGCACGAGCAGGTTGAACAGATACCCTATCTGCGGAGGAAAGATAATGCCAACACTGGAATGGATCGGAAAAGATAAAGTTGTAAACCACCACCAGGAAGTGCCGTACCGGGTGCTGGAACGCCAGTACAGCTACGATGAAGCTGGACAGCACGCCGAGGACAACGGCAGTGAAAACATGATTATCCACGGCGATAATTTAGAAGCGTTAAAGGCCCTGCTGCCTCGGTATGAGGGCAAGGTAAAGTGCATCTACATTGATCCTCCCTACAACACCGGCAACGAGGGCTGGGTATACAACGACAACGTCAACGACCCCAAGATCAAAAAGTGGTTGGGCGAAGTGGTGGGCAAAGAGGGAGAGGACCTTTCCCGCCATGACAAATGGCTGTGCATGATGTATCCCCGCTTGAAGCTGCTGCAAAAGCTGTTGGCAGAAGACGGAGCTATTTTTATCAGCATTGACGATACCGAATACGCGAATTTAAAGCTGATTTGTGATGAAATCTTTGGAAACAACTGCTTTGTTTCGAATATTTCATGGCAGCGGACTTATTCAACCCGAAACGATTCCAAAGGGATTGTAAACGAAGTGGAACATCTGCTTGTGTACAGCAAACAACCTGGCTGGAATCCGAACAAACTGCCCCGTACAGAGGAAATGGATTCCATTTATAAAAATCCCGATAACGATAGGACTTCATGGGCAAGCGATAACCCATTCGCACCAGGTGCAGCAACACATCAGGGAATGGTATACGCCATTCAACACCCCTTTACTGGAAAGATGCTGTATCCCACCAATGGCCGGTGTTGGACATTTGGACAAGAACAGATGCTGGAAATTATGCAAGGTTGGTGTGATTACGAACTGCGTGACCTAAACGATGCAAAGGAGCGCGCCGCCGTCTGCGGCGTACCAGAATCGGAAGTGCGCGAAGGGGTTCAGGCGATCGTCCTGTCAAAATCTTTGGAAGAATCTGCCGCACAAGCGAAAGAGGTATACCAGCGCGGGCAGTGGCCACGATTCTTCTTCACCAAAGGTGGAAAAGGTGGTATTCGTCGAAAAACATACCTCGAAAATGTCGGTGGAAAAGTACCTACGAACCTTTGGCCTTATAGCGAAACGGGCCATACGGATGAAGCAAAAAAAGAAATACTGGCAATTTTCAATGGGAAAGCCACATTCGATACCCCCAAACCGTCTCGGTTCATTGAGCGGATTCTCCAAATTGCATCCACCCCAGATTCCATCATTCTCGACTCTTTTGCCGGTTCCGGGACCACCGCACATGCGGTGCTGAATATGAACAAGGCCGACGGCGGTCACCGCAAATTTATTCTGGTGGAAATGATGGACTACGCCGGCAGCATCACCGCCGAGCGGGTCAAGCGGGTAATTGACGGTTATGGAGAGGATAAAAAGGCCGTGGAGGGCGCCGGCGGCCAGTTCAGCTATTACGAACTTGGGCCTGTGCTTCTGTTGCCGGACGGCAACCTCAACGAAGAAGTGGGCGCGCAGGAAATCCGGGAATATGTCTACTATATGGAGACCAAAGAGCCTATGCCCATCGAACAGCCGAAGGACGAGTCCTATTTCATGGGCCTATGCCGCAACACCGCCTATTACTTCTATTACGAGCGGGAAAGCATCACCACGTTGGACTACGCCTTTTTATCTACAATCCAGACCAAGGCCGAAGGCTATATCATTTATGCCGATCTATGCGCTATCCCTCTGGAAACACTGCGCAACCACAACATCCTATTTAAAAAAATCCCTCGGGATATTGCACGGCTGTAAAGGAGTATACAGACAGGGGGCGGATGATGTACCGCGATAAACGGAAGCTTTGCCCTATCTGACCGCCGGTCTCCTGTTCGGCTAGAATATCCCTTATGATTGCGGGGATATCCATTTTGAAAACCTGCGCTGCCCGATCACTTACTTTCGAGCATGCAGAATACCATCTGGTAGTTAAACAAGACATTCCGTAGAACCGTTAAAATCCATATCAGCCCATAAAAAAGGGGAAGCATGTGCCCATGCTTCCCCTTTTTCTTTGACGAAGGTATTTTCCTCTCGTCCAAATACCTTTATTTTTCTGTAATGCTCTTGAGTAAACCGCCCTTTTCGATGATGTTCTGAATGAACGGTGGAAACGGCTGCGCTTCATAGGTCTTGCCTGTTGTTACATCGGTGATGACTCCCGTATCAAAATCCACTTCCACCTCATCGCCAGCCTGAATCTCCTTCGCCGCAGCATCACATTCCAAGATTGGCAGTCCAATATTGATCGCATTGCGATAAAAAATGCGAGCAAACGTGGATGCAATCACACAGGAGATCCCGCTTGCTTTGATTGCAATCGGCGCATGTTCTCTCGATGAACCACATCCAAAGTTTTTGTTTGCTACCATGATGTCGCCGGACTTTACATTCTTCACAAAATCCTTGTCGATGTCCTCCATGCAATGCGAGGCCAGTTCCGCGTGGGACGCAGTATTCAAATACCGCGCCGGAATGATGACGTCCGTATCGACATTATCCCCATATTTATGGACCAAACCATGTGCCTTCATGTTCCGTACCTCCTCAAATCTTATCCGGGTCTGTGATATAGCCCGCCACCGCGCTAGCCGCAGCAACCGCTGGGCTCGCAAGGTAGACCTCGGATTCTACATGGCCCATCCGGCCGACAAAGTTGCGGTTTGTGGTGGAAATCGCACGCTCTCCTTTTGCAAGAACGCCCATGTGGCCGCCCAAGCAAGGCCCACAGGTCGGCGTACTGAAAATTGCGCCGGCCTTAATAAAGACCTCGGCAATCCCCTCTTTGATCGCCTGCAGATAAATATCCTGCGTGCCCGGAATCACAATACAACGCACACCCTTTGCAACCTTACGTCCTGCCAGGATCTTTGCCGCGGCGCGCAAATCCTCAATCCGCCCATTTGTACAGGAGCCGATTACACACTGCTGAATTGCAATCGGCTCCATCTGCGCAATCTCGTCCACCGTCTTGGTATTCTCCGGAAGATGCGGGAATGCAACCGTCGGGCGCAGCGCAGACAAGTCAATCGTCACCGTGGAATCATACTCTGCATCTGCGTCCGCGCTGAAAACGACTGGCTCACGTTGGAAGCGCCCTTCGCAGTATTCCAGGGTTACGCCGTCCACTGGGAAAATACCATTCTTTGCTCCGGCCTCAATCGCCATATTTGCAATACACAGGCGGTCGTCCATACTCAGGTGTTCGACTCCCATACCGGTAAATTCCAGGGACTTATAAAGCGCGCCGTCCACACCAATCTCGCCGATCAAGTGCAGGATAACGTCCTTGCCGCTCACCCAACGGCCCGGCTTTCCCGTGAGTACCACCTTAATGGCGGACGGGACTTTAAACCAGGCCTTCCCGGTAATCATTCCCGCAGCCATATCTGTAGAACCTACCCCAGTAGAGAAGGCGCCCAATGCGCCATAAGTACAAGTGTGGGAATCCGCGCCGATCACACAGTCGCCGGGGCCTACAATGCCCTTTTCCGGGAGCAATGCGTGTTCAATCCCCATCTGACCGACATCAAAGAAATTTTTGATGTCATATTTATTTGCAAAATTCCGCGTCTGTAGGCACTGTTCTGCCGCTTTGATGTCCTTATTCGGCGTAAAGTGGTCCAATACCAGCGCGATGCGCGTATTGTCAAACACCGCATCGGCACCACATTTTTCAAATTCATTGATTGCAACCGGTGCAGTAATATCATTTGCCAATACCACATCCAGCTTTGCCTCGATCAGCTGTCCCGCCACCACATGGTCCAAACCCGCATGTGCTGCCAGGATCTTCTGGGTCATGGTCATTCCCATCGGATTTTCCTCCTTAAAGTGTCTTTTCAGTATTTTTATTATAACACGGTTTTCCGATTCTAAATGTAAACCGCACTACAATTCGTTCGTTTTTATCCACTGCATCCTGTTCACATCCAGACAAGGGTACGGATGCCCGACAAAACAGGTTTCTAAAAGCTTATCACATGCGCCCTTCACATGGAAAGTTTCGGTTTTCCATCCATACAGACAAAACGCCACCTGTTGGAAAAAAGCGTTCCATCTCATTTACATTTTTTGATCAATCGGTAGGAATGTCGAGACACCTTTTTCAAATACACGCCCAAAGATAGCATCTGTTGGGAAGTATCTTTGAAAAATTCCCCTTTGGGCGGATTGGTTCGAAGCTTATCGAATCCCTTTCTCACCCTACGTACGCAAGAGCAAGCCTCTCTAAAAAGAAACGTGCTAGTCGATACGATCAAATTCCCCATATGAGCAAAAGGTAGCTCCTTTCATTCCCTGTGCGCTCCACCTAACCCTACACAGAAGTGTGCCAACCGCGCACGAGCCGATCATCGGAAAACGCTCTTCCAAAGGTACGTCTACAAACAATTTTAAGAGAAGCACTGTGTGCTTGTCCCCTGGAAAACAAGTCCCTGGAACATTTTGAAACGTATCCCAATAATCATCCACTGCTGGCTATTCCTTGCACCCGCCTGTTCCTTCCCTCTATTCGGACAGCGACACATGCGCTTTGCCTTTCCTCACTTTCCAGTCCATCGGCCGGCTGGCAGGACTCCCTCTGTAATCCCAAACAACCGCTCAACCCTCTATCTTTCGAAGCGGCATTTGCTGTTTCTCACAAAAATTATATCAACTTATGTTCTTTACAATAAGAGTAAATCCCATCATTCGCTACATCATCACAAATATGGTTAGCAACCGCTTTTAATTCCGAGGAAGCATTCTGCATGGCAACTCCTGTACCAACTGCCTGTAACATTTCAATATCGTTATTTCCATCACCAAATGCCATTGCTTCTTCTTTGGATAACTGATAATACTCTAACATTTTGGCAATCGCGGTTCCTTTACCCCCATTTAATGGAATAATATCTACCGCACGATCCCACCATGCTGTAATTTGAGCCTCCTTAACATTTTGCATAATGGTTTTATAATCGTTTTTTCGACAACCTAACATGATTTGATAAATTTCTTCTTTATCCGCCACTACATCAAAATCAGTAGCAGCTTTCAGTTTAAGTCCGCCAAATCCATAATACTCACTTAAATCATTGTCTTTCCCGTTAGCCACAAGCCTGCTTTTTGTAGCTAAGGATAATGGTCGTCTTATTGCATGAGCGTTTTTTATAATGGTGTAGACATCTTCTTTTTTTAAGGGATTACTAAGTATAGTCTGATCCTTAGTAAAACAATAGGAACCATTATAAGTCAAAAAAGCGTCAAACTCCACATTTGGAAAACACGGTACTTGCATTGGCGATCTTCCCGTAGCAATGCAAATCTTAATTCCATTATTTTTGAGTTTTAATAATGTTTCCAATACCTTTTCTGAAATTTCCTTTTTTCTCATATCAATCAGCGTTCCGTCAATATCAAAGAAAATTATCTTTATTTTTTCACAATCAATCCTCCTTAATTTGCATGATATTTTTTATAAGCAATAACCAGCTGACTTCCCCGGCGGCCCATATATTCAATTGTTGCATTTTTATATTTTTTGTAGTTCATCCTGCATCTACGTCTTATGCCTTAAAATGCCTTTCCTAAATTCACTGTATCTAATACATACTTTTTATTCTCATTCCAATTTTATAAATCTCAAATTGGTTTAGATAAAACTAGGTATCTTTTTTACTATCGAAAGTATTTTTTCTTTTTTTGCCCTCTGTTAATTTTAAAAATGCATCAAAAGACAAAGCAACTGGCTCTTAATACAAACCATTCAGCCTTTTTATATCATAAAATTTTAATATTGTCATTTCTTTTCTGCTTCTAAAGAAGCTACTTAGCAGCCTATGATTTGTAAAAGTACTAAAGTATTTCTTACGTGACACTCCCTTGACAAACCATACGCTAATAAGTTTCTAGCAATCAAGCAGAAATGAAACACTATGTTGTTTCACAGTATAGAAAAAGGTACTCTATTTCAAGTACCATTCTCCCATATCTTTACATAGGGCTCTTTCATTTGTTGTAATTTCGTCGTAAATTTTTTGCTTTTTTCTTTTAGTTGCTTTGCTAATAAGCGCTCTATTCGCGCAGATATTCTTGATTTTTTTACCGTTTTTATATCGAAAAAACGCCCTGAATCGGGGGCCTTCGTCCGGATTCAGAGCGTCTTTTTGGTTTTGCACAGGCATCTTTGCAAAAACGGAAACGGCTTTTCTATTGTAGAATACGCCCCTGGATTTCCTTCACCCGGCTCTATACGAAATAGTTTTCTCCTCCACAATCCTTCTTCTGAGAGAGAACTCCATCCCGGTTCATCAAACCGAAAAACTTAGTCTACAAATACAGCGCCCTTGGAGCCAGAGGTCACAAGGCTTGCATAACGCTTAATATAACCCGTCAAATGCTGTTCCGGCGCCTTCCAGGCCGCACGGCGTTTTGCCAGTCTTCCTCGCTCACACGAACATTCAGCTGACGGCCTGTGATGTCCACATCGATGATATCTCCATCCTGAATCAGTGCGATATTGCCGCCTGCGGCTGCTTCGGGGGAAACATGGCCAATCGCTGCACCGCGCGTTGCACCGGAGAAACGGCCATCGGTAATCAGCGCTACGCTCGATCCCAGGCCCATTCCGGTCAGTGCGGAGGTCGGCGTCAACATCTCCCGCATACCGGGGCCGCCCTTCGGTCCCTCATAGCGGATAACCACCACATCGCCCTCTTTGATCTTACCGCTCAAGATCGCCTCAGAGGCATCTTCCTCACAATCAAAGCAACGGGCCGGACCCACATGCTGCATCATCTCGGGTGCAACAGCTCCCTGCTTCACCACCGAGCCCTCCGGGCAGATATTGCCTTTGAGCACCGCGATACCGCCGTCCGCACGGAACGGATTCTCCATCTTGCGAATGATCTCGCCATCCGCATCCGGCGCAGCTTCTACACGGTCGCGCACAGTACCGTAGACGGTTTGCAAATCCAGATGGATCAGGCCCTTGCGGGAGAGTTCTTTCATCACAGCGGGAATTCCTCCAACCTGGTTCAGGTCCGTGATAAATACCTGGCTAGCTGGGTTCAGCTTACAGATCTGCGGCGTCGTACGGCCCAATTCATCGATCTTGTCAATATCCAGCGGGACCCCCGCCTCATGGGCAATCGCCGTCAGATGCAGCACCGAGTTCGTAGAGCAGCCCAATGCCATCTCTCCGCGCAGCGCATTTTCAAAAGCCTGTGAAGTCAAGATGTCGCGCGGACGCAGGTCTTGTTCCAAAAGTTTCATCACTTGCATTCCAGCTCGCTTCGCAAGGGCAATGCGCTCGGAATAAACGGCCGGGATACTGCCGTTGCCGGGCAGCGCCATTCCGATTGCTTCAGTCAGGCAGTTCATCGAGTTCGCCGTGTACATTCCAGAGCAGGAACCGCAGGTCGGACAAGCCGATTTCTCCAATGCCAAAAGCTCGTCCGCATCGATCTTTCCGGAGGCATAACTGCCCACTGCTTCGAACATCTCCGATAGGCCAAACTTGGTGCCGTTATGCTCGCCGGGAAGCATGGGGCCGCCGCTCACAAAGATGCTCGGCAGGTTCATGCGGCAGGCAGCCAGCATCATGCCGGGAACAATCTTGTCGCAATTGGGAATAAAGACTGCTGCATCCAACGGATGCGCCGTCAACATCACTTCAATGGAATCTGCAATCAGTTCACGAGAACAAAGGGAATACTTCATCCCCTTGTGGTTCATGGAGAGGCCGTCGCATACACCGATGGTCTCAAACTCAAATGGGACGCCGCCTGCGTTGCGAATCCCCGCTTTTACTGCCTCAGAAATGTCCTTTAAGTGCCGGTGTCCCGGTATGTAATCGCTGGCAGCACTGACAACCGCCACAAAAGGGCGCTTCATTTCATCATCGGTTAGGCCCAATGCGCGCAGAAGGGAACGGTGTGGCGCACGGGTAGAGCCTTCTTTCATCAGATCGCTTCTCATGATGACCTCTCCTTTTTGATTAAAATTGCGCGCGGATTCCCCGCCAAAGGGAACCCGCGCTTCGTAAACTCCAAATTTTTCGTCTTAGTCGCGCGGCTTCATCGTGGGGAACAGCAGAACGTCGCGGATGGATGCTGCATTGGTCAACAACATCACCAGACGGTCCACACCAATTCCCAACCCGCCCGTGGGCGGCAGGCCATACTCCAACGCGGTCAGGAAATCCTCATCCACGTCGCATGCCTCTTCGTCGCCCGCTGCCTTCAGGGCAGCCTGCGCCTCAAAGCGCTGCCTTTGATCGATCGGGTCGTTCAGCTCAGAGAACGCATTTGCATGCTCACGTCCAACGATAAACAGCTCAAAGCGCTCGGTATAGGCCGGATTTCCCGGCATCTTCTTCGCCAGAGGAGAAATCTCCACCGGATGATTCATCAGGAAGGTGGGCTGAATGAGCTTCTCTTCACAGTACTCGTCAAAGAACAGGTTGAGAATGTCGCCCTTCTTATAGCGCTCTTCATACGGGATGTGACGTTCCTTTGCCAAAGCCTTTGCCTCTTCATCGGTGGCAATGGCATCGAAGTCAACACCTGCATACTTTTTCACTGCATCCACCATAGAGATGCGTTCAAATGGTTTACCGAGGTCAATTTCTACGTCGCCATAGGTGATAACGGTTGTACCCAACACCTTTTGAGCGACTGTCCGAATCAGCTCTTCGGTAATATCCATCATGCCATTGTAATCGGTGTACGCCTGATAGAGCTCTAGCATGGTAAATTCCGGGTTGTGGCGGGTATCCATACCCTCGTTGCGGAAACAGCGGCCCAGTTCGTACACCTTATCAAAGCCGCCCACGATCAATCGCTTAAGGTACAACTCCAGTGCAATGCGCAGATACATATCCATATCCAACGTATTGTGATGCGTGATAAACGGCCTCGCAGAAGCACCGCCCGCGATGGTGTGCAACACAGGGGTCTCTACCTCCAAGAAGCCCTTTTCGTTGAGAAAGTTTCGGATCTCTGTGACAATCTGGGAACGGCGCACAAAAGTATCCTTGACCTCCGGATTGACGATCAGGTCCACATAGCGTTGACGATACCGCAGATCGGTATCCTTGAGGCCGTGGAATTTTTCCGGCAGCGGCAGTAGGGATTTGCTGAGCAGCTTGATCTCCTTTGCATGGACCGAGATCTCTCCCCGCCTTGTTTAAAAACAAAGCCGCCAACGCTGATGATGTCCCCCAAGTCCCAGCTGGCCTTCATCTCCTTGTAGGACTCTTCGCCGACCTCGTCAATCTTGACATACACCTGCATGCGGCCTGTCTTGTCATGTACATCCAAGAAGCTGGCTTTTCCCATATCGCGCCAGCTCATCAGGCGCCCTGCAATACATACATCCTGATTTTCCAGTGTCTCAAACTGGTCGCGAATCTCCTGCGCATAATGGTCACGCGGGCAGGTCGTAATCGCAAATGGATCTTTCCCTGCCTCCTGCAGCTTCGCGAGCTTATCCCTCCGGATCTGCAAAAGTTCGTTCAATTCCTGTTCCGCCTGCACAGCCTGCGGCTGTTCATTCTTATTTTCACTCATGTTCAGCTCTCCCTACTATTTTACCCGGCATATCCGGGCTTCCTGATATTGCACAATCATAAAGCAAAAAGCGGCTGGGACGCGCTTCACCGCTGTCCACACGCCGCTTCCTTCTTATTTGGAGATGGCCAGTACCTCGTATTCCATCACCCTGCCGGGACCTCCACTTCGATTATGTCGCCAATACTATGGCCCAGCAGCGCCTTGCCAACGGCAGATTCATCGGAGATGTTGCCGGAAAGCGGGTCCGCCTCGTTGGAACCGACAATTTTATAATTGTAAATGTCCGTCTTGCCTGTGCGCGGGTTATTGACGCGCACCTCCACCTTTGAACCAATGTGAATATTCTCGTTGCTAAGCTCGCTTTCATCAATCACTTTCACATTTTTCAATGTGACCTCAATGTCTGCGATGCGTGCTTCCATAATGGCCTGTTCGTTTTTTGCCTCATCGTATTCGCTGTTCTCGGACAGGTCGCCGAAGGACAGGGCCACTTTAATTTTTTCCGCAATCTCTTTTCGTTTGACACTTTTGAGCTCTTCCAGCTCCTGCTCCAGCTTTTCCAGGCCTTCCTGGGTCAAGATCACCTGTTTTCCTGCCATATCACTCTTACCACCTTTTATGATCGTCGCACCCGCGGTGCAGCATTTTGAAAAATGCGTACATTTCTTTTAATTATAATGAAACCGCCGCCCCATGTCAACACTTGCTGAAGCAGACAAAGGGAAACGGTTGTCGATTCCTGGCAAAAATGAAATTTCTTTTCACAAAATATGTTTCAGATAAAAGGATACGCTTTTGCATACATACTCCGCCTCTGTGGATATTCCAATTTTCAAGCAACCATCCCCCTATGTTGGACGCGCTGCTTCTCAATAGAAGTGTTTTTTCACCCGCTTTGCAATGTGTTCGACGTCCGGATAGATATACGCTTCATCGATCCCAATATATTGCAGTTCCATCAAGAGCTTCCGTTTCTTTTTAGCTGGTATTAATATACTGGCAAAATTGAACCAAATATCCTTCAACTCCAACGGCTCAATGTCGTCCTCCAGGACAAACCAGCTGGCAACCGCGCGATCAAACTTCTGTGAAAAAGATTCCCCTTCCTCCCAGTTGCTCTTGGCCCGATAAAAATCGGCCAACCTTTCAAACGACATCTTGTCCACAACAAAGCACGGGCTCGAACCAAACGATAGAGTAGGCGCTTGTATCTGCTCTTTGTAAATTTCTTCTAGATCTTCGCTCAAATGGGCCAAGTTCTTTTCCCCTTTCCCTCCATAGTGGTAATACTTTATATCCGCCGTATCCCGAATATAATTGTGAAAAAGTAAAAATACTGACTTCTGCGCTTCCATCCTTCGGTCCAAATAAATCGGTTTCACAAAGAGCGGCGAGGTATCATGCAAGTCTGTATATACCTTAAAGAGATAATCACTGACGGAAAGATTGGACTTTTCCAACCAACCATCCAGAGGCATGTTTAATAAATATGGGATGAGGAAAAGAGAGGATATACATTCTACAATAGGCTCATCAAAATGGCTCAACCAGCTTCGGGTAAAGACAACGCGCCCCTGCTTTGAGGGATGTTCTGCACAGGCAAAATACAACGCTACCAATGGGTTCTGCGTAAAGTCTAATAGGCGCGTAGGGATTCCAAAGTGTTGCATTTTGGACAGCTTTTCAAAGTTATGGTTCGTATTGCTGAATAAGTCCGGCATTTCTGAAAGAAAACTGACCGCCAAGTCATGTTCCAAAGCATACGTCTTCCGATTCTTGCCCGAGTTCCTCAAAATGGAAGGCAACAGCCACCATTGGCTGTCCGCCATCCCTCGATATAATAAATCCCCTCCAGGATTTTTTGAAAACGAAAAGGAAAGAGTCTCCACCAATTGAATATAATCACTCAAAGACTCTATTTTAAAGGTTGTATGGTCATAGTACCGATCGGTGGAGGCCACTGAAAAAGATTTTAAACTACCCTTTTTTATGATACTGTCCAAGTCAAATTCCAACATGATAAACACTCCTCTGCCAATCGCTGCCTTCTATACCGATATTATGACATCAAACGTCCAACCGGGCAATAGGCGCCCGGTACTCCGCGGGAATTTTTTGTAAAAATGCGCCTTATTCGCTTACGCCCTACAGAACGCCGGGTGTACTTGACTTGCATTGGCAGATGTGCGCTGCTAAGGACGCCGTTTAACGATACTATTTCCGGCCAGATCCCCCAAAAGCTCGAATGCAAACGTGTCAGATTCTCACACCGATGTTTTCCCGCGAAAAGTATCCGCCGTTCAATCGGCTGAACTGAAAAAAGAGTCTGGACGCAATTTGCGTCCAGACTCTTTCTGACAAAGACGATTAAAACCGGTCTTCTCCCGATCATAAAAAACCGCCCTCTGGGCGGTTGGAAACGGAGGAACATCTGCGTAAGCGCGCCCCGGCTTGGAAAGGACTGTTAAAATGGAATTTCAAGGTTTTTACTATCTAAGTTTCACAAAGATTTTATAAATTCTAGTACCTTTTTAAAGAGCCGCACTGTAATCGATTGGAGAATCGCCCAGGCCTATTTTTGATAAAAACATCCGCACATCTAAAGTTCTTCAGAATCTTTACTGCGTAAATTTGGGTGCAGTTACATTGTTGCCGGCAAAGGCGTTAGGACCCGGATTTGAGAGAGAGAAATACATCTTCGCCGCCTTGGTAGTGCCAAAGTCCTGGTTAGAACCACTCTCTTGCACTTCATTAAAGGCGTCCCGGAACATCTGGTTGTGTGCCTCCTCACGGTTCAGAAGAAAGTCGATGGTTTCTCTGACTTTTTTGTCCTCGATTTGGCGATACAGATATTCATACACTACTTTGGCTCGCTGCTCCGAAGCAATATTGCTGAGAAGATCTGCACAGAGATCGCCGGTGACGGTGACATAATCCGCTGTCCAAGAGTAGCCTGATGCATTGATCAACCCAGGATTTAGCCCCAGCAAGACATGGGTTTCAATCTCCCCAGCCTGAACTTTGTCTGCTTCCACATCGTGCCCGTTGAGCAAATGGATCGTTTGGGCTACCATCTCCATATGGCTTAACTCCTCGGCCGCAATATCCATGAATAAGTCCTTGATTTTGGGGTCTTTAATACGGAAACTTTGAGACATATACTGCATAGCAGCCTTCAATTCCCCGTTGCCACCGCCGAGCTGCTCTTGCAGCAGAGCTGCATACTGCGGGTTGGGACGTTCTATCTCTACAGGATGAAACAATTGCTTTTCGTGCTTAAACAAACACACCACCCCTTTCATTTCGTTATGAGTAGAGTCTCCTTAAAGCTATAAAATTATTCATAAAAATGCTATCTAATTCTGTTTACCCAAGCCACCATAAAAACGGGAGATACGTGGATTATGCCTTTGCGAAACACCATAAAATCAAACATATACTTCTCATTATGACTGCTTCTGGTAAAGCTATCATTCTAAAATAAAAAGGAACCTGTTTTTGATTACAATCAAAAACAGGTTCCTTTGCTGGGTTTACGTTACAAAAAAGCACCCGTCGTAAACGCGAACGCAAAGCTGTAATAAAGCAAAAACCCCAAACACGACTTACGCGTCGAGGTTCTCGACTGGTCGGAGTGGAATGATAGGCCTTGGAAAAATCCAGTAAAACCAGGAGTTTATTGCCGGTAGATTAAGATGCTTTTCACCCAAGATAGCTTATTGTTTCTCTCCATAGGGACGTAAGCCGGATAGATGAACCGTTGGATAGTCATCATTAATTTTTTCGTTCCATATAAGTCTGCACGCATCGCCTTAATTAAGTTAGTAAGTATTTTATCGTGTTCCTCACCGCTTATTGGTTGTGCCGATTCCTTTGCTGCGTCGTGAAACTGCATCAAAATACGGACGACCTCCGCACTGCCTACGAGTATCCGACGATTCTGAGCATCATCGAGTTCTCCGTCTTCACCTTTCATAAGCACATTATTACTAATCGCTTTTACATAATTTGTATAGTACTCTTCTTTGAGCTTACGCTCTTCAAATTTCAATTGACTTCTTTTCGTGAGATAATTTGTAATAACAGCAGTAAGTATCGCAACCAATGCACCGACAATAGCAACCATAATTTCTGTATTTACTATGTCCCATCTTCTTATAACATAACCCCAGATAATGTTTGTACTATATCCTGTCCAACAAATCCTATCACTCAATTTTGTTTTGTAATAAACTATAGGACTTTGCCTTATTCGTTGTCCTGTAAACCCGCATATATCTGGGCATAGCAAAAGACCGCCGACAAAAGTCGACGGTCTCCTTACAGTGGTCCGAGTGACAGGAGTTGAACCTGCGGCCTCTTGAACCCCATTCAAGCGCGCTACCAAAACTGCGCTACACCCGGATTTAGAACATTATTTATCATAGCATATATCCCATTAAAAAGCAAGAGTGAACTTGCGCATTTTGGATATTCTTAAGAATTTCAGGCGGTTTTCATCGCACAACTAAGTCTCTTCTCTGAGGTCCCGTTGAGAAGATAGACCGCCTCACATCGCAACATCCACGCCCTTTTCGGGACAAGTTCCCGAAATCATAGTAGTGACAGGGATACCCTGCAATTTGGTGGGGGCTGTCATTTGATATATCCCCATTACAAATAAACAAACGGATATTGGTAATGGGGATAACTGTGATCAAACGGCAGCTTTAAAATGGCGGATGGTCCCTCTCGCTAATTGACTAATGAATATTTTTAATAGGGACGTCGCCGCAAAAGGTAGGGTAACCCTACGAATACTCTCTTTGGTTTTCATTACTTTAATGGAGCTCCCGAAGCGTCGGTAAAGCTCCCACAAGCGATCATAATCAGGTCCACCAACCAACCGATTCCAAATACACCGCCGGTCAACAGATAGACGATACCGCTTCCAATCTTCCCCACATAAAACCGATGGACGCCCAGTCCACCCAGAAAAATGCACAGCAACAACGCCACCCATCTGCTTGACGCAGAGATCACTTCCACATAAGGGGGAACGTTTAGCGGAGCATCATACGGAGGCGGAGGTGAATTCCACTGTGACCCCTGATACGCATACGGAGGCGGCGCACTCTGTGGTCCCGGCGGGGGGCTATTCTGTTCGTAAGATGCCTGCTGTGGGGCGGTCTCCAAAGGCGCGCCACATTCCTTGCAAAAATGGGCTTCTATTGGATTATCAAACCCACATCTTGCACATTTCATATTTAAAACTCCTCACATCCAATCGATCGTTATATTCATCATACCATGCTGTGTGAAAGTATGTCAATCAAACAAAACCAAGCAACTCTTTCCAGTTCAGCTGCTATCAAGTTCCTCGCTTATTTTTTTACGAGTCTATCCAATCCATATGTCTATGAGATACAAAGTTCTGCGATTCTGCTAAAACATCTCCCTTTGCCCCACACAAAACAAAAGGAGCGTCCCGGTTTCCCGAAACGCTCCCAAACCCCTGTGCAGGGTATCTCTCTTATTTCTTGAGGTTTGCCTTGAGGGTATCCAGCTGATCGCGGAGTTCCTTCGGCAGCTTGTCGCCAAACTTCTTATAGAACTCTTCGATGCCCTCTGCCTCCTTGGACCACTGGTCGTTGTTGACTTCCAGGATGCTCTTGAGGGTGTCGATGCTGAAATCCAGTCCCTCCAGATTGATGTCCTCTGCATACGGTACATAGCCGATCGCCGTCTCCTGTGCGTCCACTTCACCCTCGCAGCGCTTGATGATCCACTCGAGAACACGGAGGTTGTCACCAAAGCCCGGCCAAATGAAGTTGCCGTTCTCGTCGAGACGGAACCAGTTGACGTTGAAGATCTTCGGAGCCTTGTCGCCCAGCTTCTGGCCCATTTCAATCCAGTGCTTGAAGTAGTCGCCCATATGATAACCGCAGAACGGCAGCATCGCCATCGGGTCACGACGCACAACGCCGACCGCACCGGTCGCAGCAGCGGTTGTCTCGGAAGCCATGATGGAACCAACAAACACGCCGTTGTTCCAATCGCGGGACTGATACACCAGCGGAGTGGTCTGTGCACGGCGGCCGCCAAACACGATCGCGGAGATCGGCACACCAGCGCCATTCTCAAACTCAGAGCTAATGCACGGGCAATTCTTTGCAGGTGCAGTAAAGCGGCTGTTCGGATGCGCGCCCTTCTCGGTAGAGGTCTTTCCGTTCCACGGCTCGCCCTTCCAGTTCTCTGCATGCTCCGGCGGATTCTTATCCAGGCCTTCCCACCAGACCGTGTTGTCGTCGAGGTTATGCACAACGTTGGTGAAAATGGTCCCCTGACGGGTGGTATGCAGCGCGTTCGGGTTGGACTTTTCGTTGGTGCCCGGCGCTACGCCGAAGAAGCCATTCTCCGGGTTGATCGCCCACAGGCGGCCGTCCGGACCAATGCGCATCCAAGCAATGTCGTCGCCAACCGTCCAAACCTTGTAGCCCTTTGCTCTGTAGCCCTCCGGCGGAATCAGCATGGCCAGGTTGGTCTTGCCGCATGCGGACGGGAAAGCAGCGGTGATATATTTTACTTCGCCCTTCGGGTTCTCGAGACCCAGAATCAGCATATGCTCTGCCATCCAGCCCTCGGTCTTGCCCTGATAGGAAGCAATACGCAGTGCAAAGCACTTTTTGCCCAAGAGCACGTTCCCGCCGTAACCGGAATTCACGGAGATAATGGTATTGTCCTCCGGGAAGTGGCAAATATAGCGCTTCTCCTCATCGATGTTGCACTTGCAGTGCAAGCCGCGCACCCAGTCGTTGCTGTCGCCGAGAACTTCCCAAACCTTCTCACCTACGCGGGTCATGATGCTCATGTTCATGACAACATAGATGGAGTCGGTCAACTCTACGCCGATCTTTGCAAACGGAGAGCCGATCGGGCCCATGGAATACGGGATCACGTACATTGTGCGGCCCTTATAGCTGTCCTTCGCAATGTCGAACAGCATCTTATAAGCAGCCTGCGGCTCCATCCAGTTGTTGGTGGGGCCTGCGTCTTCTTCCTTGCGGGAGCAGATATACGTTCTGCCTTCTACACGAGCTACGTCGTTCACGGCGGTGCGGTGCAGATAGCAGCCCGGCAACTTTTCCTCGTTGAGCTTAATCATCTCACCTGTGGAGCAAGCCTCCGCGCGCAGCTGGTTGAGCTGTTCCTCAGAGCCGTCAATCCACATAACCTTGTCCGGATTGACAAGCTTTTTCATGTTTTCAATCCAATTCAAGACGGATTCATTTTTTGTCATAAATGTTCTCCTTCCGGCCCAATGGCCATATTACGTTACTGATTAAAGTATAGTACATCGTTTGAAAAATATCAATTAAAAATTTGTGAATACATGGCCTTTTTTGAAAATTCCTGCAAGTTTCCTAGGAATCCCCTTCATCTTCTTGGGTTCTGTTGGGCTTGCGGCCCCTGAATCGGCATTTCTGCGCAAGCATTCAGGTCCAATCCGGCGGTATGCCCCGCCAAATACTCATAGTATCCCTGCGCTCCCACCATGGCCGCATTGTCGCCGCAGAGGTTCAACGCCGGTTTATACAAATTCCAGCCAGACCGGCTGCACTCCTCTTCCAGCCGGCGGCGCAAGAGAGAGTTGGCCGAAACGCCTCCGGCGATCACCAGTTTTTTCGCGCCGCTCTCCTGCGCCGCCTTTACAAAGTTTTGCACCAGACAGTCCACTACCGCTTTACGGAACGAAGCCGCAAGATCCGGGATCGGCAGTTCCTCTCCTTTCTGCTTCGCATTGTGAATCAGGTTGATCACCGCCGTCTTCAGGCCGGAAAAACTGAAATCATAGGGTGCACCGTCCACTTTTGGATGGGGAAGCCGGAATGCTTCCGGGTTTCCCTCCTCCGCAATCCGATCCATCTCTACGCCCCCGGGATACGGCATTCCCATCGCGCGCGCCGCTTTGTCAAAGGCTTCGCCCGCTGCATCGTCCCGGGTACGCCCAATGACACGCAAATCCGTGTATCCCTTTACTTCGACTATGTGCGTGTGTCCCCCAGACACCACCAAACATAAGAAAGGCGGCTCCAGTTCCGGCGATGTGATGTAGTTGGCGGCGATATGCGAGCGAAGATGATGAACCGGGATCAACGGCTTCTTTGCCGAAAGCGACAGCCCCTTTGCAAAGTTGACCCCCACCAGGAGGGCCCCGATCAATCCGGGGGCATAGGTCACTGCGATTGCATCGACCTCTTCGAGCGTCACCCCTGCGTCGTCCAGCGCCTTTTGCGTAACCGGAACCACCGCCTCGGAATGCCGGCGCGAGGCAATTTCCGGCACCACGCCCCCGTATAATTTATGTTCCTCTACCTGCGAGGCTATCACCGACGAAAGGACATGCCTTCCGTCCTCCACGACCGCTGCTGCAGTCTCATCGCAAGAACTCTCCAATGCCAAAATTCTCATATACTTCCCCCTTTATTGAACTCCCATCGCCTGCCGGGTCAAAAGCAACGCATCTTCATGGTTATTCTCATAAAAGTTTTTGCGCACACCGGCCTTGGCAAACCCTAATTTTTCATATAAAGCAATTGCGGATGTATTGGACATCCGTACCTCCAGGGTGATAAACTCCCCACAGTGTTCCTCCATCCACGCAATCATCCGCTTTACCAACTGTTCTCCAATTCCCTGGCGGCGGGCGGATGGCCGCACTGCAACCAAATCCACATAACATTCTCCACAGACGGCGTGCATCCCAGCAAATCCCAGGCAATAGCCTTCTTTCTCCGCCACCCAAAAGTGCGCGGTATCACAGGAAAGTTCCGCCGCCAGCCCTTCCCGGCTCCACGGCATTGCGAAACAGAGCTGGCTGATCTCCGCCAATTCGTCCAGGTGGCGCTCTTCCATCGATACAATTTGAATCGTACTCATGCAGTCACCCCCGCGGGACGCTGCACCGGACTGTTGGAGAGCAGGTCCCAGAGGTGCTTTGCAAGCAAAATCAGGTTGATGAACACTGCAACCGCCAGAAGCTGCTGTGGATAATATGCCAGCCCGAAGAGATAATTGGCGGTAGCACAGGCGGACGCCCCGCACATAATCGCCGCTGTATAGACCTTCTTCGGGAAATAAAATGCAAAGATCACACTGACAATGTCCGCCAGAAAATAATACCGTTCGTGCATGTGCGGCAGGATAAATGGCAGTAAAATTGCAAACAGCAGCCCCATTGTCACAAGAATCTCCGGTGTGATCACATACGGCTTTCGATACAACACATAGAGCAACATCAATACCACTCCGCCTGCAAAAATAACGCCGGCCTTTCCGAGCGGCTCAGAAGCGACATTCCCCAAAAAAGCATACAGGTTTGGAATGGACATACACAGGCTCGTGTAAAGCTTTGATTGGGATACGTACACGGTCAGCAGATCCCAAAGATTCCTCCCCATAATTGCAGCTGGTATAATTGATAAAATATATACAGCGGGGATAATCAGTAAGCTGTGAAATTTGACTTTTCTCTTCAAGAACAGCAGCAGCAAGAGCGGTGCAAAAAAGATCGCCTGTAGCTTTAATACAAACGAGATGGCAAACGCCAACACCGCACGGTTCGGGCGATCGATGAGAAAGTAATACAGGCACGCCACCAGCGCGCTGGTGAACATTGCATCGCACTGCGCCCATGCTGCGGAATTCAGCACCACTGTGGGCAAGAAGAGGACCACAGCGTAAGCCATCATCCCATGGGGCCTCCCAGGATACCGAAGCCATACAATCCGCATTACATAATAAGCCAAGACGAAATCGGCTGCACAGGATACCAATTTTATCAGATAGAGATCCTGCCACGGCAAATAGGTCAAGAGCGCTAAAATATAAAAGTAAGGCGGCATATAATCGCCAATATTCATCCCAATCGCCGCCAGGCCGCCATTTTCTTTCAATGTGGCAAACCATCCCTGTAAAAACTGATGATAATCGTTTGATTCAATGGGAAAGAGATAGAACCGTGTCAGCAGTGCGGCAGCTGAAATCAAAAAAGAAACAGCACATCTTCCCACTGGATTTCATTCCGTGTATGTGTTGCAGCGTTCAAGCGCACCCGCTCCCTTCGATCTGGATTCAAGGATTTCGCTGATAAACTAAGAAGTGGAATTCGATCTGTGTATCCAGCTGCTGCGTCTGGCGCAGATGTTCGCTTCCCTCCGCTCCTGTCTTCCAATAGTATGGGGTCATAGCAAACAGGTTTTGAATCGTTTGATAATCCACGATGGTGATTTCTTTTGTGACAACCGTCCTCTGTAAAAATGCAAATCCCGCATATTCTGTATCCTTATATGTATTCTCATACGGATGCTCATACAGAATTTCCTTGAGGCCATAGAGATGCTTCTCCCCTGGGACCGCTAAAATCAGATGACCACCCGGTTTTATCACGCGTGCCAATTCCCCTGGAACGATTGGCGCAAACACGTTCACCACCAAATCAGCGCCTGCTTCTGCAAAAGGAATTCCGAAGCTGCTACCCACCGCAAACGCAATCCCCCGGTATTTCTTTGCCGCAGCCCGTACCGCACATTTCGATATATCAAATCCAAATACCCGCGCGTGTTCTCCAAGCGCTTCTGCCAGGCGTCCCGTATAATATCCTTCGCCACAACCCGCATCTAGCACGACAGGCGATTCGAAAGGTTCTGTGTACTGCAAAGCCAACCGATTTAGTTCCTCGCTGAAAGGCTGATACAGTCCAGTCTCCAGAAAAGCGCGCCGGGCAGAAACCATCTGTTTGTTGTCTCCAGGATCTTTGGAATGCTTTTTATTGGGCGCCAGAAGATAAACATATCCCTCTTTTGCCAAATCGTAACTGTGACCCTTTGGACAGGAATAGGTCCTTTCCCCTCTCTGTAACAAATCCCCGCATACAGGACAGATGAACAATTTCCTGCACCCTCCTCGCCTTGTGATTTTTTCTGACGGCTCGGCGCCGGCCGGGCGGCCAAGCGCCCAGCCTAGTCATCCCAGTTTGGCGTCGTACCAGGATTTACCGGTTCCCGCATCTGCAAGCAGCGGAACCGCCAGTTCCGCTGCACCGCGCATTTCTTCTGTCAGGAGCGCAGCCGCCTTCTCCGCCTCCTCTTCGGGTGCTTCTACAATCAATTCGTCGTGTACCTGCAAGATCAGCCGGGACTTCATCCCCTCTTTTTTCAGCCGGTCCTCCACACGAATCATGGCAATCTTAATGATATCCGCTGCGGTCCCTTGGATGGGCATATTCCGTGCGACGCGCTCGCCAAACGCGCGCATATTGAAATTGGAAGAGGCCAGCTCCGGCAAATAACGCCTACGTCCGAACATGGTCTCAACGTATCCCTGATCTTTGGCTTGTTCTACGATGCGCTTCATATAGTCGTCTACGCCGCTGTAATGTGCTAAGTAGTCATGAATGTACTGCTCTGCCTCTTTTCGCGTGACGCCAATATTCTTGGCCAAAGAAAACGCTCCAATGCCATACACGATGCCGAAGTTGACCGCCTTTGCACGGCTTCGCATCATTGGCGTAACCATCTGCTCCGGCATATGAAACACCTGCGCTGCGGTGATGCGATGAATATCGTCGTTGTTGAGAAACGCCTGAATCATATTGGAGTCATTTGCCACATGTGCCAACACACGCAGTTCAATCTGCGAATAGTCCGCATCCACCAGCACACATCCCTCTTTTGCTACAAAGAACCGGCGCATTTCGCGCCCCAAGTCCGTGCGCACGGGGATGTTTTGTAAGTTGGGCTCGGTGGAACTGATTCGCCCTGTGCGCGTCTCTGTCTGATTAAAGTTGGAATGGATTCTTCCATCACCCGCAATCACCTTAGACAGACCATCACAGTAGGTGGACTTCAGCTTTGTCAAGCTACGGTAGTTTAAAATCATCTCAACCGCGGGATGCTCATAGCGCAGATTTTCCAAAATCTCCGCTTTTGTGGAATACCCCGTCTTGGTCTTTTTTCCATGGGGAAGGCCAAGCTTCTCAAACAGAGCATCGCCCAGCTGTCTCGGGCTATTGATATTAAACGCATAGCCCACCGATTGATAGATTTCCCCTTGAATGCGGTCAATCTCGGTTTGAAGCGTCTCCCCAAACGCCTCGATGCCCTTTGCATCCACCAAAAAACCAATCGATTCCATATGGGCCAGAACCCGAGCCAACGGCAGCTCAATGGTCTCCAACAGCTCTGTCTGATGATTCCGGGCGATCTGTTCTGCCAGTTTGTCCACTAATTCGGGGAATACCGTCGCCTGTGCGCGGAACAACGCTTCGGTCTGCCGGCGCTTTCCCTCTACATCCCCGCGTTTGAGGGGTTCCTGTTCCGGTAGTTCCAACGGTAGGTTGTATTCCTGTGCCAATCGCGTCACGTCATACGCTGAAGCTGACGGGTTCAAGAGATAGGCAGCCAACATGGTGTCAAAGGCGCCGCCCGGGATCTCTTCCCCTCCTAATGCTGCATACAGGGGCTTAATATCATGGGTGTTGATTCGGACCGCCGGCAGCGCACAGACCTTGCGCAGAAAATCCGTTCCCTCAAGCTCATATACCCGCATCCCACAGCAGAGATATACACGATATACCGCGCCATTCTCATACCAGACGAGACAATCTGCGCGCCCCGATGCACGGAGTTCGTCCAAAAGGGTGTCAGGCGCTCCCACTATGAGTTCATGAACGGGTTTCTCCACATGTTCTTCCTGTGTGACCGCCGGAAGGTTCAATCCCAACTTTTCGATCAAAGAGAACATCTCCAGTTTTACCAATAGGCGCGCTGCAGCTTCCCGGTCGCCCTCCGTTGGGATATAATCCGATAGTTCCGTATCGACCGGCGCATCCGTGCGGATGGTTCCCAAATGGCGGCTCAAATAGGCGTTTTCTTTATCCCGAATTAACTTCTGGCGCATGCCCTCCTTGATTTCCAGCGTGTCGATATTCGCATAGATTTGATCGAGGTCGTGATATTTTTGGATCAATTCCCCTGCACCTTTGGGGCCAATGCCTGCAACCCCGGGGATATTGTCCGAACTGTCCCCCTGAATGGCCTTGATGTCGATCAGTTGCGGAGGGGTTACTCCGTAGTCCTCCATAATCTTTGCCTCGTCATAGAGGGTCACTTGCGGTTGCCCCATCTTCGTCGCCGCCAGCCGCACGGTTACCTGTCCGTTGACGAGTTGCAGGCTATCGCGGTCCCCTGTCGCAATCACACAGGTATCCCCAGTCTCCGTACATTTTGCCGCCAGTGTTCCCAGGATGTCGTCCGCCTCAAATCCTTCACACTCTACCAGCCTGTACCCCAACAGACACAGCAGTTCTTTCAGGTTGGGCAGCTGTTGCGCCAATTCCTCCGGCATTCCCTTGCGCTGTGCCTTGTAGCCGGCATATTCTTTGTGCCGGAATGTCGGGGCGCGCATATCAAAGGCAATCGCCACGGCATCCGGCTCGGTTTCATTCTTTAACTTTTGCAGCATAGTCATAAAGCCATAAATGCCATTGGTATACAGGCCGTCCTTCGTGCTTAACAGTCGAATTCCATAAAAAGCACGGTTCAGGATGCTGTTGCCGTCCAATACAAGCAGTTTCATGATTTCTCTCCCGTCTAATCAGTCAATTGTTTTATTATATCACTTTTCGCATGGGAATTTAAGTGTTATAATAACTTCTATCCAATTCTTGCGCGATTGCGCACAATCTTGCGGTAGAATCTGCTCTGTTGAGCCCCTGAGCAAGAGAAAGGCTGATAAGCCTGCGTTCGTTCCTTCTGCTGGAAATGTATTTGGAACATACGCAGCATTCAGTCCCCCTTTGACAATCCTCCTTATTTACTCTTTGACAAAGGGAATTTGGTCAACGTATTTTGAACCATTTTTTCCAAAAGGAGGCTCAATTCGGCTCTTTCCTCCATCGTCAATCCGTCTGTAAGCAGCTCCATACACAGATCCCCCTGTTGAATCAGCGTTGGATAAACATCCCAAGCTTTTTCTGTAGGGAAGAGGTTAAACGCTCGTTTATCTTTTGCATTTTGTTCCCTGGTGATGTATCCGGCTGCAATCAGCTTCGCAATCGCCTTGGCAACTACACTTTTTTCATACGAAAGCCGTTTGACCATCTCGTTCTGGGAGATACCGCTGTTTTTACAGGTTTCTATGATGATCGAAACATGCGAGGAATTCAGCCCCAATGGAGCGGCATGTTCGCTCCTCCAGGCATTAATCTTTCGATAGAGCATCAAAATAGCAGCAATATCTTTATCCGGCAGCAGCATACAATCACCTTTTCTGTTTGAAATGTGTTTCGATTATAGCGAAAAGCCGTGGCAAAAGCAACTATTTATTGACAAACGACCTTTCTAAGCTATAATAAAAAGTGTCATTTGCCACTATCTACATGTGTATTCGTCGAAGTGGCTTGACTCTTTCTGTGAGTGGCCCAAATGCTTAGCCACCCGATTCCACAATAGGTAACAGCGCTGTCGTACAGATTCTGCCCTAAAACCGTGCATACGTACGGATAAATCCAAAAGAAACACGGAGTATTCTATGATGAAAATTGGTAATGTGAATCTACAGGGCCGTGCCGTATTGGCCCCCATGGCCGGCGTGACCGATCGGGCTTTCCGTGAAGTCTGTGCAGGCTTTGGCGCCTCCTATGTAGTAAGCGAGATGGTCAGTTCCAAGGGACTACAATACAACGACAAGCACACGAGCCGGCTGATGGAATTGGGCGACGCAGAGCGCCCGGTTGGGATTCAGCTTTTTGGGGATGATCCCGCTGTGCTGGCTTTCGCTGCCAAAAAAGCAATGGCGTATCACCCGGATGTCATCGACATCAATATGGGTTGTCCGGTGCCAAAAGTCGCTGGAAATGGTTCTGGAAGCGCGTTGATGAAGAATCCCGCTCTTTGTGGCGAGATTGTTGCCGCCGTCAAAGAGGCGGTATCCGCGCCCGTAACGGTGAAGATTCGCAAAGGATGGGACCGCCATTCGGTCAATGCTGTGGAGGTGGCAAAAATCTGCGAAGCCGCGGGTGCGGATGCAATTGCTGTGCATGGGCGGACGCGCGATCAGATGTATGAACCATCCGCAGATTGGGACATTATCCGGCAGGTCAAAGAGGCTGTACAGGTTCCTGTAATGGGTAATGGCGATGTGACCAACGCGCAGGAGGCCGCCCGGATGTTGCAAGAAACGGGCTGTGACCTGGTGATGGTAGGCCGTGGCGCCTTGGGAAATCCCTGGATTTTTCAGCAGATCAACGCCTATCTGACCAATTCATGCTGTATCATCCCGGGGCCGGGGCTCTTCGAGCGCCTGACCGTCATGGTAAAGCATATGGAACGGATGTGCCAATATAAGGGCGAAGCCTCTGCGATGCGTGAAGCGCGCAAGCATGTCGGCTGGTATCTCAAGGGCATGCGCGGCGCGGCAGAATTCCGGCGCCGGGCGGGAACCCTGGAGACACGCGAGGATTTGAAAGAACTTGTGAAATGTGTTCTTGAAGCCAATCTGGTAGATGGGGAGGTATCCAAATGAGGAGACGGCCGAGCCGTACCACACGCCGCGTATCATCCTGGTTGGTTGTCGCGGCCATTCTGATTTTTGCTTCGATCAGTGGAATCCGCCTGCATTTAAACGATTCGATTTCGGATGTGGTAGACACAGGGGTCATTCCGGACGGAGCTACGTCCATCTATTATATCGATGTCGGGCAGGGGGACTGCGAGCTAATCCGTACGCCGGATGACCAAACGATTTTGATCGACGCAGGCACAAATGCAACCGGAGATGCGCTTGTCCATTATCTGGAAAAGCTTGGTGTCACACAGATTGACACCCTGATCGCTACCCATCCGCATGAGGATCACATTGGCGGTATGGATGAAGTAATCCATGCGTTTCCCATAGGTGAAATCTATCTGCCAAAGATTGCAGATAGCCAGACGCCGACCACACGGACATATGAACGCCTCCTGGAAGCCATTGACGATCGGGGGCTTTCCATTACGCCGGGCCATGGGGGGATGACCATACTGGATGAAAATGGCATCAAGCTGGAATTTCTCGCACCCAATTCTGATTCCTATGCCGAGTTAAACAGCTATTCCATTGTGGCAAAGTTGACCTGTGGGCAGAAAAGTTTTCTTTTCACCGGCGATGCAGAGGCAGACAGCGAGGATGAAATGCTTGAAGCCGGTTATTCCCTTCGCAGCGATGTTCTCAAATGCGGCCACCACGGAAGCTCTACGTCCACCAGTTCTGCCTTTTTACAAGCTGTCCAGCCAACTTATGCGGTGATTTCTTGTGGTGTGGACAATGACTATGGCCATCCACACCGGGAAACACTGGATAAGCTCAAAAAAGCCAATGTCGAAATTTACCGCACCGACGAGCAGGACACAATTCTGGCTGTATGCGATGGTACAAACATCACCTTCGAAACCGGCCTTGGGTCCCTTGTCAAGTAAAGGAGCACAGCATGTTTTAAAAAACTTTAAGATTGATACCTCTCGCGCTCGGGATTCTTGGCCGCGCCACGTCGACCGCTTAGAGGATCTTCCTGCGCCCTACCGTCCACACATTGCGGAATGGATGCAGCGGGGTATGCCCATTTCACAAGTTCTCTTTGTCCGTCAAACCAATCATTGGGTAACTGAAAAGCCGGAATACGTCGTCGCTTGGCAGGAAAACCGTATTCTCTATTTGCAAAAGCAACTATTGGGCGGGGTGGTTCCCACCGTTTTAGATGCAGAAACGGTTTCCTATGCGTTGTATTCTCATCGTCTTTTGGATAACCGCCTCACAATCTGCTATCTCTCCGACGGAGAAGCGCATAAGTTGATGTTGCATTTCAATGCGGCCACCGAAGAGCTCTTTTATCCCCTCTTTTCCATCCTGCTGCACCATACATTTACCCAACCTAGTCCTGCGCGGGATGAAAACCTTGCGTCCATTGTCGCTTCCCTACGGGAAAAAACCTTCCGGATGTGCAGTTATGTCGAGCTGATCTATCGCTTTGATGACACCATTCAAGCATACTATTGGGATAAGAATATCACACCGGAACAGCAGAAACGCAACGAAAAAAGCCTAAAACGCATCGAAGAAACGGAATATCTCGCTGCCTTGACCGGCCAGGGGATTGCATTGGAAAAAATCGCAGAAAATGCAATCGACGTGGGATACTTCTTCCACAACGCAATCTCGCAAGTTTCTCTGGTATTCTCTGGAGAAAACAGCCTCGCTCTTTGTCTTTCAAGTGTATCTGGGGAATCCTTTTACGTGCCGGTAAAACCAGAGAACCATTCCGCTGCGGAGGCATTCGCGCGCAGCTATAAAAAATAATCTGCGGTTATTTTTCCTCTGCCTGTTCCGGCGCCTGCGATTGGTAAAAAGCAGAGCTATAGGAAGGTCATTGTATGGCGGAACAACAAAATTGCCTCCTTCCGAGGAAAACAAACCTTTTGATCCAAGAAAGTTCCCTACAGATTGCAACCTATTGTGGGAAGCTATAAAATCCCCTCTATTTTTCCTTATGAAAGATATACGTAAGGGGCAGCAGTCATGAGGATGTGCCAAAAGGCATGAAATGACTTTTGGATACCTTCGTTTTTTAGAAACGCAGATATTTTTCCAAACAGAAAGAGGATGCTCCTTTCCTATGAATCCAAAGATTCGTAGTTTGGGCACACCCTCTTGAAACAAATATGTTCGTGGTTTTATTAATAGGGATAGCAGCTATCAATAGCCATTGTAAAGCAGTAGGGTGCCCCAAACGAACATAAAAACTCTGATTCAAAGAGTTCTTTAACACGACCGATAAGTCATCTTTTCAAACGAAGGCGCATGGCAAAACCAATCAGATTTGCCATGCGCCTTCGTTTGCCTTTTTATGCCATTCCATGAAAGCTTCCATACCCCAACACAAGCTTCCTAACGTAAGAAGGGCCATGAACTGTTTCCAGCCCACGGCCCCTACCATCATTCATCTTTTGGATCATCAAAGAAGGAATCCCAATCAAAATTGCCATTCTCATCCTTTTGATCCTTCATGATTTCTACCTTAAATCCGTAAGGGCTCTCCCCTACATCCTTTCCGTTGCCCGAAGACGTTTCACCCGGCTTACCATCTTCAACGAACCGCACATCCGGCTGGACAATCTCAAATTTTTCCTGTACGGGAACATTTTCTGACAACGTCGCTGTGGTAGGCGTTTCCTCTTCGGTCACAACCTCCTCGGCGATTTCCTGTGATACAGGCGCTTCTTGAGATTCTTCTGGCTGCCCTGTTTGCTCAGACAGTTCCTCTTGCTCCTCATCCGATGAGAAGAGATAGTCCTCACGCTGCTGGACACCGCTGCTATCAGAACTGATGTCTGTAAATTCTTCAATCTCTCCGGTGTCGTCAAAAGCGCTCCGTCTCCGCGGTGCAAAGAACTGCGCATAGACAAAGAATGCTATTCCACCTAACCCCAGCACAATCAAGGCAATTCCCAACGGCAAAATCCAGGAGAAAGAACCCTGTTTTTCTTCAGAGTTTCCATCACCATTTCCCTGGGGAGTGTTTTCAAAGGGTTTTGCGTCAGGAGATTGGCTCACTTCCCCGCTGGTAAGTAACTCGCTCCAATCTTGGGAAGAGAGTAAATCCGGATCGCTGGTTGCTTCTGCTGCTCGAGAAGCATTCTGGTTGATTTCCGCATTGTCCGTGTTGACCGAAACGGCCGGCTTCTGGCTTGCTGGCGGCTGATATGGTTCCTCTTCCGGATCTTCTTCCGGGGTGGATACTTCAACCTCTGAGGACTCCGGCTGGCTCTCCGTCCCATCTGGAAGAGACGTTCCATCCGGATTGGACGACGCGTTGGGGTCCGAAGGATTTTCTGCCGGCGGTACTTCCTCACCCGGCGATGTCACCGGTGCACTGGGGTCAAACGGCGGAGAAATACCTGAGTCTGATGACACTGCCGGTGCATTTGGGTCTACCAACGTCCCCGTATTGGGGTCCGTGGCAGGCGGAATGGTTGGATCAACCTGTGTATTAGGATCGGCGTCCGGAATGATCGGATTGACCGTAGAATCCCCCGGAATCCCCGGATCGACTGTGGACTCCACTGGCGCTGCCGGATCGGGAACCGGCGTAATCTCCGTCGCAAAGGCTGTGACAGCAAATGTAGAGGCCACAAAGACCAACACGGAGGATAGGAGGGCTGCCCGGCGCAGCATTCCATTGCGTTTCGATCGTTTCATATTCGTTTATTCGCTCTCCTGTCTGTAATCAGGCGTACGAGCCCTGAAAGGAAATCGTCGCATTTTCCTTAACATCATATCACAAATACACCTAAAAATACAACTGGTAAATCGTCGGCCACTGAGAAAGTTCCCATTGTTTCAAAAAAGCAGCCCTTCTGTCGCTGCTGCGTGTTGTGGATGCCTACCATAAATCGAAGCCATTTACCTATCGAAGGTCCGCTACTGAATGGTCTTGTCATTTTCCTCCCCTATCGAATATGTATGAAAGGAACCGGTACTGCATGCTTCTAGCTGGATGCTCTTTTGTAAGAGAATGGCAACGCTTGGCGAAATAATAAACCACTCCAGTGAACCCCCGCGGAGTATTCCGTCGTGCACCGGTAGGCTGTATCCAATGGGGCGTGCCGGTTCTAATCGTAGCATACCCCTCTCAACTTTTCTTTCCACGGGCTTTGTTGTCCTCTCGTTCTATAAGCAAGCGATCCGTTTTAAGCATGATGGTAACTGTCAAAACCCATTTCCGAACGGAAAATACCACTTGTAGATCCTCCTTCTACGAACCATGCGCGGACCGCCGTATTGGAAGGACGTCCTCTTTTTCCGGCGTTTCATGTCTGCTGTCGCACAATCACCTTTACAATTTTTTATAATTCATCATAAAATTACAAATTGTATAGATCAATCGGTGTCCACTGTATAGAGAACTCCATTTGTGCAAAGAATCCTAAAAAATATGCTGGAAAAGCTTGCGGGCCCTACTGGAACGCGCTATAATGAAGGCGCGTAAGCACGCCTCCTTGGGAGGAATTGCAGATGGTATCTGCTCGGTTTTGCGCAGATGCCCGGAAATTGATCCGGGCAAAATTTTTGTGATGGGAGAATTTTTATCATGTGTACAGGAGAACCGGCCAGTATTATGCTCGGTACGGTGGAGGATCTGCCGCAGATTTATGCGGATATGGAGCAGCAGTTTCCGCCCGACGAAATGTACAAGTATAAAAACCTGCTTCATCTTCTTCATGGGGATAAATATAAAATCCTGCTGTATAAGCGGGACTCCGATGGCGAACTGCTCGGTTATGCATTGGTTTATACCGTTGAGAACTGTAATATTCTTTGGTTGGATTACATCGCCATCTTAAAACAGCATCAATCCCACGGATATGGCAATCAGCTGTTCAACGCCCTATGGCACAAATATTGCGGGCCGTTTGACGGCATTCTTTTCTCTGTGGAGCACGTCTGTAAAGAGAATCCGAGCTTGGCCAAACGTCAAGAGCGCCGCATCCAGTTTTATGAACATCTGGGTGCATACCGGCTTCACGCAGATTTTCAGCTTCCATGCGAAAATGGCGCCCTTCCGATGTATCTGTATTTTAAGCCGCGGCGTGGCTTATGCACCATCAGCCGTACCGTACAGATTCAGGCCATCCGCCAGATGTATGAGTATTGTTTTTTCTATCTGCATCATTACAAGGATCTTCTCGCCCGTTTTAAGCCGACGATCTTGGACGAACGGCTTCTTCCAGCACGCCGTCCTGTATGGCCACACGCCGCTGCGCCTGCTGCGCAATCCGCTCGTCGTGTGTAATCAGCAGGATGGTTCTGCCCTCTTCATGCAATCCATGTAAAATATTCATCACCGCCGTTCCCGATTTGGTATCGAGGTTTCCGGTGGGTTCGTCCGCCAAATGATGGGTGGCCTTGCCGCAATTGCGCGCGCAATGGCCACCCTTTGTTGTTGTCCGCCGCTCATTTGATTGGGACGGTGACGCATTCGCTCCGTCAATCCAACCCGGCACAGGGCGTCCTCGGCCAAGGCGCGCCGTTCCTCCCGCGGAATTCCCCGATAGGAAAGCGGCAATTCCACATTTTCCAGCGCAGTCAATCCTGGGACCAAATTAAATCCTTGAAAAATAAACCCGATCTTTCGGTTACGAATATCGGACAGCTGGTCCTCCGATAGCGCATCGACATTTTCGCCGTCGAGAATATATTCACCGGAGGTAGGTGTGTCCAAACACCCCAGTACATTCATAAGCGTTGATTTTCCCGAACCGGACCGTCCGACGATAGCGACAAATTCACCCTTTCCCACCGTGAGCGAAACACCGTCAAGTGCATGAACTTCATTTTCTCCCTGCCGGTAGATTTTATAAAGGTTGCGTACGATCATAATTGGTTTCATCATTTCACCCCGCAATATCATACCCCGCAATCTCGCAAAGATACTGACTGCAAAAGCTTTTACAAATCTGACGGAATCCGGTATAATAAAGGTAGGATCGGCGCCTTTTTCCATGGAAAACCGTCCGAAAGGAAAAGGAATGGTATCTTTTCTTTGCTGCAGAGTACAGTCATCGGCCTCCTTTGGAATGGCCCATGGAAACTATGTGTGATTTCGTAGGCTCAAAAGGACTTACGGAAGAAACAGACGGATCAGAATTCGGAATCCAAAATCTGTGGCGCGCAGGGAACTGGCAAAGCAATGGGAAAAGGCCGCTTTTCAGGCCTTCCAAAGTTTCCCAGTCCCCTTTAAAGGCAGTCTTCCGAGCGCCAGGGATTTTTGACAAAAATAAAAGGAGAGCGAACCATGCTGAATACCTATTGGAAACAATTTAAGAGTGGCACCGACATTCGCGGAGTGGCCAGTGAAGGCGTTGCCGGACAAGAAATCAACCTGACCGATGAGGTGATCGAAAAGATGGCAGCCGGTTATGTCCTGTGGCTGTCCAACGCAGTCAAAAAGGCCCCATCCGCGCTGACCATTGCTGTCGGACACGATTCTCGCATCTCCGCGCAGCGCATCCAGGATGCCGTGACGCGCACCCTGGTGGGAGCAGGTGTGCGGGTGTTGGACTGCGGACTGGCTTCCACCCCCTCCATGTTCATGACAACCATCGATCTGGCATGCGATGGGTCGGTGCAAATCACTGCCAGCCATCATCCATTCAACCGCAATGGCCTCAAGTTTTTTACCAGGAACGGCGGTCTTGACGGTTCGGACATCGAACAGATTCTACTTTTTGCACAGGAAGGGCAGACGTTGCCTTCCGGAACGGGGCATGTGGAGACGGTCCATTATATGGCTGACTATGCAAAGCGTCTGCGTGAAATGATTCAAGAAGGCGTCCATGCGGCCGACTATGAACACCCACTCAAGGGATTTCACATTGTAGTGGATGCCGGAAATGGCGCTGGCGGATTTTATGCGCGCGATGTGTTGGCGCCGCTCGGTGCAGACATAGAAGGCAGCCAATTTTTGGAGCCGGATGGTATGTTTCCAAACCATATTCCGAACCCTGAAAACGAAGAGGCCATGCAATCCATCTGCCAGGCGGTTTTGGATGCAAAGGCAGACTTGGGCGTCATCTTCGACACAGACGTAGATCGCGGTGGAGCCGTGGATGCACGTGGGGAGGAAATCAATCGCAACCGCTTGGTAGCGATTGCCTCTGCGATTGCCTTGGAAGGAAATCCCGGCGGAACCGTTGTAACGGATTCCATCACCTCCAGCGGCCTAAAAGAATACATTGAACAGACCTTGGGCGGCGTTCATCATCGCTTTAAGCGTGGCTATAAAAATGTCATCAATGAAGCGTTACGGCTGAACCAGGAGGGCGTGAACTGTCCGCTGGCGATTGAGACATCCGGTCATGCGGCACTGCGTGAAAACTATTTTTGGATGACGGCGCTTATCTGGTGACAAAAATCATCATTCAGATGGCACGGCTTCGCGCGGAAGGTAAGACGCTCGACTCCATGCTGGAATCGCTCAAGGAGCCGGTGGAGACCGCTGAACTGCGGTTCCCGATCCTCAAGGATGATTTCCGTTCCTATGGGGAGTCTGTTATCGCCGGCGTGAGCGCCTATGCCAAGACCCACAGCTGGAATGTGGCCCCCGACAACCGTGAGGGTATCCGCGTCTCATTTGGAAAAGGACGTGGGGATGGTTGGTTCCTGTTGCGGCTAAGTGTCCACGATCCTATTATGCCTTTGAACATCGAGAGCGACACCGCCGGAGGAACACGCCTGATCGCAGAACAGCTTAACGACTTCCTAATGGAATGTCAAGGCTTGGACCGCAAGGCAATGGACAAATTTTTGGCCTAAGCGTCAAACAGATAAAAACAAAGAGGGTGCCCAAAAGTCATGAAGTGACGGAAGGAGCCCCTCTTTTTTTAGAAATGCAGATATTTTTCCAAACAGAAAGAGGATGCCCCTTTCCTATGAATCGAACAATTTGTAGTTTGGGTCACCCTCTTCTATATTGATGATCTGACATTGCAGTATGATCTTCCTCGTAAGGAAACCAACCTGTTGCCAAGGCAATTGATCGATCCTGGTGCGAATTCACCCATACCGCATCGTCCAGTTTTCCACATCTAAAAAGGGATCTGTGGAAACCCTGTACAACTGGGCAAAACCATCATAATTCTATCGGGGAAGCCTCTATATGGTTTTTACGACCACAATGGCTACTGCTTTACAATGCAATCCCGCTGTACCGGATGATTGTATCATCCGGTTACCTTACGCAAGTCTTTTTAACAGAGTTCAAAATCCTAAATACCTCTATACCACTCAAAAAGAATTCCATGGGACTTTCATTCTTTACAGAGAGCGTTTTATTCTTAAATCGATCGTGCTTTGGAAAAATAACGGATAGTCGGAACTGGGCGGCGATGCATAAAGGCAATCCATAGAACCGCCATCCTCTTGACCTTCTGTTCATACATCTGGGCTATGATACCACCCGCCTTTTGTCTGTCGATCACGCGCCCCTTCGGCTGTAGAAAGGGTAGAACTTTATGCAAAAGGGAGTTGGCCCTGCCTATGGAGAAACCTCCTAGAAGAACAAATCGATGGACCGTCTAGGGACGGGGACAACCATCCATGCATATTCTTTAAGAAAAGGACTTCTGCCAAATCCTCCGACAATCGGTATAAAAAATAGCGCCTCTTCCAGCTGTACATCTGGGGGAGGCGCTATTTTGCAGGTTGTGATGATAAACGATTCGATCTTCTTATACCTTCACGATTCATCATGCGGTGCGGTACCTAGCCCGTTCCGTCGTTTTTTCGCACTTCCATTCCAATCGGAGCTTTTCCACGGGACGGATCAACACAAAAGGTGTCTGTTCCCGGAAATTATTAGCGGGGTTATCTCGAACCATTGCAGTTAATATTTCGTCTGGAATGCGAAGGCCCTCCGACTTTCCCAGAATTTCTACGCCATAATCGTTGGCATCAACAATCATACAGGCGATACCCAACCGACGGGAAATCTCCGTGCAAACTTCTTCAGAACGCACAGGAAGAAGAATCCCAAATTCACCGTATTCTGGAAAAGCATGACTGTAAAAACCATCCAAGCCACTGACCTCCGGGCCTGCAATCTCATAGAAAATGCCGCGCCTGCAAAACAGCTTGCCAATGGCTGCCATCGCAGCTGCATAAAGGATTTTTTTCCTCCCGCACAGTTGAATGGCAATCTGCATCTTGTATGGATTGTTCACGCCAATGCCCGCTGTACTACGAGAGGCAAACCGCGATAAAAATTTCGCCAACAGGCTAACCCGTACATCTTTTTTATAAATCACGCGCTTCTGACAGAGAGAGATAATCTTTTCGCTGATGGAAAGGATATCCCCAGGCCGATAGAGCGGCGCAACATAGCGCCGCACCAGATCGATGTAATCCTCCCCCACGCCAATCCGATGGGTGTGAATAGCGTGGCGCATATACCAATTTCCTTCCACGTCGATGCAGACCTGCTTCCCTTCGTTCGCATAAAACTCCATAGGAAATGCCTCCTTCTTTTCCGATGGATGTAGTATACGGCAAAACATACGGGCAGTTGGAAAGGCCATCTTATCAAAATCTTTCGATTTCCTTACGAAATAGGGTCATCTTTTGCCTGCCATCCAATCCGGTAAAAATTGTATAAAGCCGGGCGATTCGGCCAAAATAGCAGGTAGATATGATAAAAAGGATGTGAACGGATTTGGACATTAAAGTCACAAAAACCGAATACCAACAGATGGCTCAAAAGGCCTCTCCAAACTCAAAGGTCTTGCGCAACTGTGTTGTGGCGTTTTTAATCGGAGGCGCAATCTGTACGCTTGGACAAGCATTGACTACGCTTTTTTGTCGTTTGAACTCCCAGAAAAAACAGCCAAGGCATTTGTTTCCATCACACTGATCGCTTTGAGCGCCATCCTCACCGGTCTGAAAGTATATGATAAGATCGCCAAGCACGGCGGCGCGGGCACTCTGGTTCCAATCACTGGATTCGCCAATGCGATTGTTTCCCCTGCAATGGAATTCAAAAGCGAAGGTTATGTCATGGGCATTGGTGCAAAAATGTTTTCCATCGCAGGGCCTGTACTGGTGTATGGAACGTGTGCCTCCATCATTTACGGGTTGATTATCTTCCTCTTTAAGATGTATTGAAAGGGGGTGCTTCCATGCCGACCAGAATTGGAAAGTATACTCTACAGATGGATAAGAGCCCAGGAATTCTCGGTTTTGCCTCTATTGCAGGGAAAAAAGAGAAAGAGGGGCCCCTGGGCGCCTTTTTTGACGTCAGCCATACGGACAACACCTTGGGAGATGTAAGCTGGGAAAAGGCAGAAAGCCAGCTTCAAACCGAAGCGGTGGAAACCGCACTCAAAAAAGCCGCTTTAGAGGGGAAAGATGTGGACTACATCCTTGCAGGCGACCTATTAAACCAATGTATTTCCTCTACCTTTGGCCTGCGCAGCCTGGGGATTCCCTTCTTGGGACAATATGGCGCATGCTCTACAATGGCCCAAACGCTGGGGCTCGCATCGCTGTTTGTCGAAACAGGAATTGCACGGCGTGCTGTCGCTGTTACGTCCTCCCACTTCTGTTCTGCGGAACGGCAGTTCCGCTTCCCTCTAGAATACGGCGGCCAACGCACCCCGACCGCCCAGTGGACCGCTACGGCGGCGGGTTCCGTTGTAGTGGGGGCCCACGGCCGTGGAGAAGTCAAGGTTAACGCGGTGACCTTTGGGCGCATCGCTGATCTGGGCATTAAGGATGCCAACAACATGGGGGCTGCAATGGCCCCCGCTGCTGCACAAACTTTGCACGACTATTTGACCGACACCGGCACCTCTCCCTCGGACTACGATCTGATACTGACTGGAGATCTTGGTGCCGTGGGGTGTGAGTTGATGGACGAAATTTTGGAAAAGGACGGCATCGACATCCGCGAAATACACAATGATTGCGGCCTGATGATCTATGAACGTCAAGCGCAAGACGTCCACGCCGGTGGTTCCGGATGTGGATGTTCCGCGGCGGTCCTGTGCTCGATTATTTTACAACAGCTTTCCTCTGGGGAACTCAAGAAGGTACTATTTCTTGGCACCGGCGCTCTGATGTCCACCACATCCTCACAACAGGGTGAAAGTATTCCCGGCATTGCCCATCTGGTGTTTCTGGAATCTCAGGTAAAAGCAGACTAATTTGTTTATTTCCTTCATTCCGAAAGAGAGGGTATCCCTTCCAGGCATTTCATGCCTTTTGGGATACCCTCTCTTTTGTTTGAAACCATTGTGCGCCAGAAACCGCCGCCCGCCAAACGCATCTCCTATGCGTTTTCGCCGGAGACCCCTCTCCGGCCCGGGCGCATTTGCGCCCGGCGGGCGGCTGCCTATGGCTTCACTAAGGTGGCCTTCACCCTCGGCCGTGATACTTGCGCAACGCGTTCATCCAAGCGCTGCTGTCCCACCGTATCCATAAAAAGCTTGTTCAAGCTGTTTTGATTTTCCCTGCCGCCCACCAGGGAGAACAATACCTCGAGCGACGCCTCCACACTTGGCAATTCGTCAAAACGAATCAGCATCTTCTCCGGGCTATACAGAATAAACTTGAGAACCCGGACGCTCGGCGTCTCTGTAAAACAGACAAATACTTTCAAAACCGGCCGGTCATCCTCATCCGTCGTCAAGCGGGCTGTGCTGCCGATGGCATACACCTCCCCATTGAGCGTGATGCATCCTTTGCGCGGGATTCCATCCATGCCCGCCACAATGAGATTTGTCTCCGCGCCATCCTCTACGATCAGGCGGCATTCTCCCGGTGAAAATTCCATACCAATCCTGGAAATGTTTGCTCCAAAATTGTTGGTCGTCCCCTGCAAGATCAGCGGCATCAAAGCCGCAGAACTATTCTCCAGCTGATACTGACAGCCGTTCCATTTGCGCAGTTCCGGAGGAACCGTAGGAACCTCCTGCTTTTCCGGAAACACACGCCTCCACATACGTGTCAAGGTGGATACGTGTTTCGGCTTTGGAGCCGTTTCCCGGATCGCATACAAATTTCCCAGTGCGCTGCGCAAAGAACGCAGCGCGCGGATGTCGTTGGGCAACGGACCATCCGAAAGTTCTTTCGCTCCATCGCCAAAATATTTCTCCACAATGTGGCATGTCTCGTCTGCAAAAAGGCTTGGGCTTCCGCTGGTGAGAGCCAACACCATATCCCGTTCCGGCAAAACAATCACATATTGCCCCAACATCCCGTTGAACTGATAGGCGCCTTTTGCCCCAAACTCCAAATTTGGTAACCATAGCCGGTGGAATAATCCCCTTCCCGGGTGGGGGTATCCATCTTGGTAGATTCGGCAATCCAGCTTTCTGGCAGAAGTTGCTTTTCAGCACCATCCACTGTCCAACGGCCGCGCTGCAAATAGAGCTGTCCCAGTTTTGCCATATCCACAATCCGCAGCCAGAGTCCCCAACCACCTTTTTCAATTCCCAAGGGGCATACGTCCCAACTTACATGGTGAATCCCCAATGGATCGAACAGGCGCGGCGTCAGATATTCCACCAATCCCATGCCCGTCTTCCTGTAAAGAATGGCACTGAGCAGGTACGTATTCAAACTGTTATAACTGAATTCCGTTCCTGGCTCAAAGGAACAGTCCGACTGTAGAATTGCACGAACCCAGTCCTTTTCCACTGCAGAGTTCACTTCATTGAATTTTAGGCCCGAGGTCATGTTCAGCAGGTGGCGTATGGTAATACCGCTGATCCGTGCACTGCGAAACAGTACATTTTTATCCGGGAAGAAACTCGCTGCTGGATCGTCCAAGCTCAAAAGTCCCTCTTGCACGGCAAACCCCACCGCCATACTCACCACACTTTTGGAGAGGGAAAACATCATATGAGGATAACTGCCGGAATACGGCTTCCAGCTTCCCTCTGCGATGATTTTCCCGTGACGGAGTACCATCGCACTGTGCACATGAATGGACGGACAGGCATCCAACTCCTCAAAAAACGCTGTATCTGGCCGCTTGGAATACCCTCGCGCTCCGGGATGGAACGCAAAAGTCCGCCCGAATCGGCGTTTGGAATGTTCTTGTGCTTCTGCGGCACAAACGGATAGGGGTTGATGTGCTGCATATCGCCGCGGAACAGCTTCATCAACAAGTCCACAACCTTCATCTGGGAACGCAAATCCATCATCGACCATCACCTCGAAAAGAAGGGCTCGATCAACGCCTCGTAGTCAACTTCCTTTGGAGGAGGCACTGGTGTGAGCCCAAATTTCTCTGCCAGGCGCCTCTGGGTGCCGGGCAGTTGAATCCGCAGCTCTTCCGGCAGGTCTGGCAGCAAAACGATCGCTTGGGTCCGGCTTTCCAGCAGATATCCACATGCATCAAAGCCAGTCAGGCGGCGTACATGTTCGGGCTCTCCGTGTTCATCCAAAGGGACGTGCAAAGCACGGAATACAGGCTCTGCACAGAGCAACCGACCGCCTTCCACTGCGCTTACCAAATAGAGCAACGGATATTTCTTTAAAAAGGAAGCCAACGCGCGGCACAACCCCTCATACCGTGCACTTGCGTTGACACCCTGCACTGTAACCCGCAGATTTGCTGCCGCTTTACGCACCTCCAGTTCACACAGAGAGGTGCGGTGCGCTTGAAAAAACAACAGCCCAGCATCCATATCTTCTTCCCTCCATTTCTTTGAAACAAGTTGGAACGCGGCTTACACCGCGTTCCCCTCCACCGGCATCCCTGCTAAATACCGCCGCACCATATCCAATGCATAATGCGCCGCACGGTCGCGCACCCAAGACCGGTTCTTGACACGGCCTGGCGGGTCCATCCGCCGCACCCAGGTATGCACCCCATCGCTCAGCGCCATATAGACCAGACCGACCGGCTTTTCGGGGGTGCCGCCGCCAGGTCCGGCGAGGCCCGTGATACCCAGTCCCAAATCTGCCCCGGCCTTTTTTCGTACGCCCTCTGCCATGGCGCGCGCCACTGGCTCGCTCACCGCGCCGTAAGCGGGAAACAGGTCCTCCGGCACTTGCAACAACATACTTTTGACCGTATTGGCATAGGTCACCGCTCCCATTTCAAAAACCTCCGACGCCCCTGGGACGTCTGTCAGCCTCTTTGCAACAAGTCCACCGGTACAGGATTCTGCGGTTGCCAGATGCAACCCTTTCTCCCGCAGGCTGTTCACCACTACTTCTTCGAGGCTTTCCACATCAATTCCATAGACGAAGTCTCCCAATCGCGCACAGACTTCCCGCACCACGGGCGCGCATAGAGCGGTAGCAACCTCCACCGATCCAGCCTTTGCCGTCACACGGACAAACATCTCATTCTCTTTTGCATACGTCGCCACGGTCGGATTGGCCCCTTGGGTCAGATCCCGTATTTTTTCCTCCGCGGCGCCCTCTCCAATTCCAAAGACCCGTACCATCTGCGAGACGATGACCGCCTGTTCCCGTTGGGCCAGATAGGGCACTGCATAACGCTGAAGCATCCGTTCCATCTCGGCCGGCGGGCCGGGCAGCATAATTACCACCTTGCCTGTATCCGTCTCCAAACCACAGCCGGGCGCTGTGCCCGCATCATTGGGAAACACCGTGCACCCCTTGGGAAGCATCGCCTGTTTATATTGATTTTCTCCGCAGTAACGTCCCTTAAAATAGGTCTCAATCCGCTGGCGGCTCTCCTCATGCAATTCAAGCTCTACCCCGGCCGCCTCCGCAATCGTCTCCTTTGTCAGATCATCCCCCGTAGGACCAAGGCCACCGGTGGTAATCACGACATCACTGCGCGAAAGTGCTTCCCGCAAGGCCGCACGCAGGCGTTCCGCATTGTCGCCCACCGTACAGGCAAAAAGCAGGTCAATGCCCAGGGCGGACAGCTCCCGCGCGATCAAGGTGGTGTCTGTATTAACCGTGTGTCCTAAAAGTAGTTCCGTGCCTACAGAGATAATTTCCGCATTCATTCCGATGTAAGCCTCCTCATGGCAAAACTTCCGATACTCCGCGCATCCATCTGCGCCCCATAAAAAGGGACTCCCAACGCCTCTTATGAGGAAACACATCCACCAGGTGATCTCCCCTTCTCAGGTACCGTTCCAAAGGTCAACGGTACGGCGTTATCTTTCGGAAGGTCGTACGCTTTACACAATCTTCCAAGAGCGCCTCTTTATCCAGCGCCGCCTCTGCCTCCAACAGTTTTTCCATCTCCGGACGGGTACGCGGGTGCTTGGGCGTAAAAACAGTACAACAGTCTTCATATGGCTGAATGGACAAATCGTACGTATCAATCCTGCGCGCCATGGCGACGATCTCGCTCTTGTCCGTACCGATCAGCGGACGGAATACCGGCATCATCGCAGCTGCATCCGTACAGACAATGGCTTGTAGGGTCTGACTGGCCACCTGTCCCAGGCTTTCGCCGGTAATCAGGGCTGAGCATCCTTCCTTGCGCGCAATACGCTCCGCCGCCCGCATCATAAAGCGGCGCATAATCAGTGTAAAATATTCTTCCGGGCACTTATCACGAATCTCCTCCTGAATCTTGGTGAACGGCACGGTGAACATAAAGATTCTGCCGGCATATTCGCTGACCTTTTGCAGAAGATCTACCACCTTTTGTTCTGCGCGTTCACTGGTATAGGGAGGGCTGGCAAAGTGTACCGCTGTCAATTCCAGACCGCGCCGAGCCATCTGCCAGGCAGCTACGGGGCTGTCAATCCCACCGCTGATGAGAATCGCCGCCTTACCGCCCGTCCCTACAGGAATGCCGCCTGCCCCGGGCAAAGCCTTCCCATGGATATAAGCGCCGAAATCGCGGACTTCCACCCGTACTTCCAAATCCGGGTTGTGCACATCGACATGCAGATTGGGGAACTGTTGCAACAAATATTCCCCCACTGCCGCAGAAATCTCCGGCGACTTGAGCGGAAAGTGCTTGTCAGAGCGCTTACTCTCCACCTTGAAACTCGAAATGGTACGAAGCTCGTCGCGCAAATAGTCCACTGTTGTTTTCAAAATGCTGTCCATATTCTTCTCTGCCATACAGGCGCGGGAAAAGGCGATCACACCGAACACCTTTCCGACCCGTTCTGCCGCAGCTTCCAGGTCAATCCCCTCTTGTAACGGCTCCACATAGATGGTCGACTGCGCCTCACGGATGTCAAATTTCCCCAATGGTTCCAGACGCCGCCGGAGATTGCGAATCAGGGCGAATTCAAAACTTTGGCGATTCAACCCCTTTAATACAATTTCACCCAATTTGATTAAAATAATCTCTTTCATCTTACAAATCCTTACATTTATTTTTTAACAGCCAAACTGGCCAAGCCTTCCCGCACGCCTTCCACCAAGGCATCCACATCTTCCAGCGTATTCAAGTGGGAAAAACTAACCCGCAAGGCTGCTTGAATCCGTTCCCTTGGAAGCCCCATCGCTTCCAAGACGGGGCTCTGTTTCCCCTTCGAACAGGCAGACCCGGACGAGACATAAACGCCACGTGCTGCAAGGAAATGCAGCATGGTTTCCGCCCGGACAGCGCCTACGCTGAAATTGACTATATAGGGCAATGCATCTTCTGGCGAATTGAACTCCACGCCGGGCAATGCCAGCAACTTTTCCCGGCAAATAGCCGCGAGCTCTTCAGCCTGCCGTAATCCTTCGTTCACAGGGGGAAGCGCTTTCACCGCCGCGCCAAAACCGCCGATGGCCGGCAGCCCCTCCGTGCCAGGCCGCATTCCGTGCTCCTGTCCGCCGCCAAAAGTGCGAGGTGCAATACGGACGCCTTTGCGTACATATAGAGCGCCAACCCCTTTGGGGCCGTGAATCTTATGCGCGCTGATACTCAGTAGATCAATTTTTCTCCGCTCCGGCCTTAAATCGAGCTTCCCGAATCCCTGCACTGCATCGACATGGAGTAATGCGGGCGCCTTCTTCGCTGCAATGGCCTGTGCCGCCGCATCCAGAGGCAGGATCGTCCCAACCTCATTGTTAACCGCCATCATTGTGACCAGCGTCGTATCAGGACGAACCGCCTCCTGTACAGCTTCGGGCAAAATGTGGCCTTCCCGGTCAGGTTGAAGCCAAGTGACCTCCCAGCCCTCCTTTTCAAGTTGGCGTACAGCATTTGTCACAGACGGGTGCTCAATCTGCGTGGTGACAATATGCATCCCCATGCGTTTTCGTGCATATGCTGCTCCAAAAATCGCAAGATTGTTGCTTTCCGTCCCTCCAGAAGTAAAAAACACCTCGTCCTCTTTGGCGCCCAAGGCTGCGGCGATATTGCGGCGCGCCTCGGTCAGCGCCTGCTCGGCGCGGAAGCCCAGGGTATGAAGGGATGAAGGGTTTCCATAGTTTTCCGTCATCAGCTCCATCACCTTTGCAGCAGCTGGCTCGCACACGCGGGTGGTGGAGGAATTGTCAAGATACGCTTCTTTCAAAGGACAGGACCTCCGATATATGAATTCATGAATCCATATTATACACCATCCTGGCAGCCAGAGCAACGCGCGCCATTGCATTTTTGCATTTTCCGTTTATAATAAGAATCAATCTAGGAAGAGGTTTTCGGGGACGCCCGCCCGGCAGAAGCCGGGCACTCCGGCATAAGGCCGATATGTGGCGCAACATTTGCGCCACAGGCGTCCCCTCCCGGAATTTCCTCCGGTTGAAAGGAGTGCCGCCATGAAAAATACCAAACAGCGCGAGGCCATGCTGTGCGTTCTGCGTCAGAGCACAGAGCCATTGAGCGCCGAGGACATCTTTGCACAGATGAAGGCGGCGTTTCCCTCCCTGGCGTTGTCCACCATCTACCGCAATCTGGAACGCTTCGCTGCCAGCGCACTTGTTGAGCGCAACGACTTTGGCGACGGTATTGTACGGTATTCGTTGGCCCGGGAACAGCACGGCCATTACTTGGTCTGCACCGGATGCCATGCAAAAATAAAGCTCTGTGATTGTCCGCTCTCCGGGATGGAGCGCACCATTGCGGAAGAAACCGGCTTTACGGTGGAGAGCCATACCCTGACGATCTACGGGAAATGTCCCAAATGCGCAAAAAAAGAGGAACAGGAGGAAACTGTCCATGGAATTTGAACTGCGCCCCTGGCGGATGGAAGATGTGGAAGCCGTCGCCCGGTATGCCAACAACCCGAAAGTTGCCGCCAATCTACGCGACATATTTCCCTATCCATACACGCGGCAGGACGCCGAGGAGTTTCTTCAAAGCTGTATCCATGCAGACCCCTCCCGGCAATGTTTCCGCGCTATTGTGATTCAAGGGGAAGCGGCGGGCAGCATCAGTCTTTCGTTTGGAAGCGATATTGCACGTAGGTCGGCAGAATTGGGATATTGGCTGGCCGAGCCTTTCTGGGGCCAGGGGATTATGACTGCGGCTGTCCGGCAGTTCTGCGAGTACGGCTTTGCGTCGTATGATCTTGTTCGGATCCATGCGGAACCGTTCGTCTACAATCTCGCTTCGTGCCGTGTCCTGGAAAAGGCGGGATTTCAAAAGGAGGGCACTATGCGATGCAGTGTCTATAAACGCGGCGTTCTGTGGGATTCCTATCTATATGCACGGCTCAAAACCGGCTGCGTTTCCGGCGGCCCTCATTCGTGAGGTCTTGGTTCATACAAAACAGCGCCCTATGTAAACCTTATTTTTGGTTTAGATATTTTGCGAATGACACTGTATAAATATTCTTGTATTCAACTATTTTTAATAGAAAAGTGCCTTGTTGGAAGCCGCGACACATTTTCCTGTCATGCGAAGCTCCCTCCATTGCAGTAAATTCATGGTAAAATCATTTTTTAAATGTAAGCAAACCTGATATAAAAATCCGATTATCTGCGTAAATACAGCGTTTAAGGACTATTCATCAACTAAAAAATCAACTATTTTACCACGAATTTACTATGATTGAATGAGCTTTGATATGACAGAAAAAGAGCAGGGCGATTGCACAAAAAGCGTGTATTTCCCTTGCTCTTTTATTGTTTTCTAAATTATTCCCAATCCATAGCCACACACGCATATGCCGCAGTTTCGATTGGCAAAACTTGTTCATTGAAGCATACTTTCGGATTATGATGCGCGTAAATAGTGTCTGAATCCTCTTTAGCTCCAATTACAAAGTAAGAAGACGGTATTTTATTTGCAAATATTGCAAAATCATCAGACGCAGTTATATGTAGTCCAGATACTATATTAAATTCTGGATTCATAGATTCTAACGCTTTGACGATTTCCTGGTTTCTTTTTTCATCACAACAGAGGACAGGTGTATCGGTTAAAGTATCTATTTTGCTTTCTGCGTGAAAGGCACTAGAGATATTTTTTACGATTTCATTAATCCTTGTAATTAAATATTGTTTTATTTCACTGTTAAATGTACGAAGTGTTCCCTGCAAAACAGCCGTTTCTGGAATAATGTTGCCTACTGTTCCAGAACTGAATTGCCCTATTGTCAATGTTACTTCCTTATCAGGAGCGCATTCACGCGCAATTAGCTCCTGCAATGCCTGATAAATGTGAACTCCAACATTGATAGGGTCTACTCCATTCTGAGGCATGGCACCATGCGTACCTTTTCCCGTTATCGTTATTTTAAAGCCCCAAATAGAAGCAGCCGTCAAAGTGCCATAAGCGATTGTTCCTACGGGAATAACGGACGCTACATGGGTTGCAAAAGCTGAATCTACCTTAGGATTTTCCAGTACTCCTTCAGACATAACAGCCTGTGCGCCTCCAAATGTTTCCTCCCCAGGCTGAAACAATAATTTTATTTTTCCTTTTTAATTCCTTTTCGTGCTTTTTCAATATCTTGGCGGCTCCTAACAAAGCAGTCGTATGTATATCATGCCCACAAGCGTGCATATTGCCATTTTGTGAAGCAAAAGACAGATGACTTTCTTCACGCATAGGCAATCCGTCCATATCTGCTCTAAGAAGTAAACATCTATCTCCTGAACCCACATAACCAATAACACAATTTCCGTTGACCTTTGTCTCAAATGGAATACCAAATTCTGTCAACTTTTTTCTCACAAAAGAAACAGTTTGAGGAAGTTCAAGTCCCAATTCAGGTATTTTGTGAAGTTCTCTGCGCCATTCTATAAGCTCATTATACATCACTGTACTTTCAGTATAAATTGAAGAATACATATTCTCACTCTCTTTCTTGAAATTTTTACAATAATTATTTTATCTCTTTTTTATATGTTTGTCTTAAAGTATAATTTTATATCAGTTATAACATATACATTATAACTGAAAGGAAATTAAAATTATGGAAATACATCATTTAAAACAACTCATTGCTATTTCTCAATGTGGTTCCATTAACAAAGCTTCACAAAGGCTGTATATTTCTCAACCCTCATTAAATAACATTGTAAAACGATGTGAGAAAGAATTAGGATTTACAATTTTTATGAGGACACCAAAAGGTGTGAAATTAACTGAAAAAGGAGAGGAATTTATCAAAATAGCTCAAAATATTATTGCAGAATATAAAAAAATAGAAGACCTGTCCTCCACTAATAATAAAACAGTTTCTATTTCATTTATTTATTTATCATATATTCTTGAAGCACTTCTTAAATTTCAAGATCAGGGCTTTTTAGTTTCTGATATGCTCCGCAGGACAGAGCCATCTGAAACAATAAATGACGTTGTATCTCAAAAGGTTCGTATAGGAATTATGCCAGTATATCAAGCAGATTTAAACGAATTTGCAGAGGAAATAAGGCAATATAGTTTGCAGTATCTTATGCTTTTTGAAGCCGTACAAATATACGCTATTGTTAGCCAGACTCATTCCCTTGCTGGTAAAAAAAGTATTTCTATCAGTGAAACCCTTGAATATCCTTTAACTTATTATACAGCAGTGCCTGAAAAATCTGTGCTTAGAAATATATATGACTCTAAGCGTTCTCTAAAAGTACAGAATAGAGATGAATTATTTTTAGTACTGAAAAATAATAAACATATTTCTCTTTTAACCCTTACATCTCATTCAAAAAATCCAGAATTTTATTATATTCCGGTAATAGGTAATGAGTTCAAGATGAATATATGTGCGATTTTTCTTTCTGATACTATACCTACTAAACAAGAAATTGAGATGATTAAATTTTTAAAAAGCACCATACATTTCATATAATTTGTTTTTATATAAACTTTAAAAAACTGTATTTTGCAATAATTTATTTTTAATATCCAACGCAAGGATAAATGTATCTATAATTTCCCAAAAAGAAGAGGGTATCCCAAAAGTCATGAAGTGACTTGAAAGATACCCTCGCTTTTTTAAACGCAAATATTTTTCCGGAAAGAGGATGCCCCTTTCCTATGACTCGAAAAATTCATAGTTTTGGGCCACCCTCTTTTCCATGTTCCGCGGGTTCACCCGCTGTTTTCCATATGTAATCAGGAAACCACACCGATTTTCCCTCGACAAGGCAACCTCCTTGTCCATAACGTTTTTTATTTTTTCTTGGTGGACGAATCCTTGCCGGTACTATTCACGCCTTTATAGATCATATAGACGATAAAGGCCAGCAAAAATACATCCAGACCGATCATCGGGGCGTTTCCATCTTTGATCTCAAACAGCATCAGGACCAGGACGGCAACCCCTAAAATACCGTAGCCAAACAGGCTGATTCGAAATTTTGGTTTCAAATTGACTCCCTCTTCCCATTCGTTAGTTTCTGTAGCAACAACAGGATATTTTTACAACAATCCGACTTGTCAAACGCTTTGCAAGCAGCGCGCATATCCGCCAAACGGCGTGGGTCCTGTAAAAGGGACCGCACCGCAAACGCACAGCTCGCACCGCTCTTGAGCCGAATCCCCATACTGTGCGCCTGCAAAAATTGTGCATTGTCCTCCTCCTGCCCCGGAATCGCATCAAATACAGCCATAGGTAACCCGCTGGCCAACGCTTCTGAAACCGTCAGCCCGCCGGGCTTCGTAATGAGCAGGTCGGACGCATGCATATACGTTTGTACTTCTGTTGTAAATTCGACCAAGTGGGTCGGTTTCGGACTGTTCGGCAGTTCCCTGCGAAATGCCTCATAAAGTTTCCGATTCTTGCCGGTAATGACAATCACCTGGAAATCCGTACCAAGCGTGGAAATATCGCGGTATACGCCTAGAATATTTTTCACTCCAAAGCTTCCCGCCATAATCAACACCGTGGGCAGATCCGGCGAAAGGTTCATTCCGCGCAAAAGCTCGGCCCGATCCTCCTCCCGATAAAAGGACTCGAATACCGGGATTCCAAACGGATAAATTCTCTCCTGGGGCGCGCCCATCTGTACAAAGTCATCGCGCAGGGACTCTGTCGCTACCACATAGGCATCCACCTCCGGCGCAAGCCACGCCATGTGGGGTCCATAGTCGGTCACAACGTTTACCAGAGGCGCCGAAACCCGGCCCTGCTCCTTTAAGCGGGAAACCATCTGCCCGGCAAAATGATACGTATCCAGGATCACATCCGGTTGGAATTCCTCGATCAATGGCAAGAGCTTCCGGGCCAACATTCCATTGACGCGCGGCAACAAACCGGCAAATTTGGTATCGCGGTTGGTGCTGTGGTACAGGGAGCCGAAGATTTGTGGAGCATGTTTTGCGGAAAATTTATATCCATCGCAACAGAGCGCGTTCACCGCGCGTCCCACATGCTGAAGCGCGTCCTCCACTCGGACCTGCGCACCCGGCAGATGCTCCTGAAAATAGGCCTCCATCGCCTGTGCAGCACGTTTATGTCCGCCCCCCGCAGCGGCATACAAAAGTAAGATTTTCATGGGGCGTTCTCCTTTCCGGTGAGTGAACGGATCAACCAGAGAATGTTTTTCCCGGATTGGGACTTATCAAAACGCTCGCAGGAGGAGCGCATATCCTCTAGCCGCCGGTTGTCCGCCAAAACAATGCGGATGGTCTTTCCGCAGCTCTCCCCTGCTTGAATACGCACCGCCATATTGTGGGAAAGCAGAAATTGCGCATTATCCTCCTCCTGGCCCGGGATAGCATCAAATACCGCCAGAGGGATGTCGCACGCCAACGCCTCTGAGACGGTCAGCCCGCCAGGCTTTGTCACCAAAAGATCTGCTGCATGCATATACTTGTCCACTTCATCGGTAAAGTAGACCAGCTTTGTCCGGCGTTTGCTCTTGGCCAATTCCTCCGCAAATGCCTCGTAGAGCTTTTGGTTTCTTCCTGTGATGACGATAATCTGAAAAACAATGTCCTGTGCGGCAATTTCGCGGTAAATATCCATGATTCCGGACACCCCAAAGCTTCCCGCCATGAACAGGATCGTCGGCACATCCGGCTCCAGTCCCATCTCCTGGAGCAGCGCCGCCTTGTTCTCCTTGCTGAAGAACACATCGTTTACCGGAATACCAAACGGATAGATAATATCGCGCGGCGCCCCCATCTCCACCATCTCCGGCACCATATCTTCATTGCTCACCACATAGGCATCCACTTGCCGCGCAATCCAGGCGCGATGCGGCCCATAGTCCGTCATCAAACAAATCAAAGGCGCCTGTACAAGGCCCTTCTCCTTCAAATGGGAGATCATTTCTGTGGCAAACGGGTGTGTGGATAAAATGAGATCCGGCGCCTGTTCACGGAGCATCGGCAACAACCGCAGGCCGAGCAGGCCGCTGAAATGCGTCATCAGTGTATTGAGAACGCTCTCCTCGTTTGTTGCACGATATAGTTGTCCAAAGACCTTTGGCGTTTTTGTTGCCAAGAAGCGGTAGCCATCGCAGCATGTCTTATCCAATAGGGACCCTACACATTTGAGTGCGTCCACCACTTCGACACGCCATTGCGGTTCGTTTTCCCGCAGGCATGTCTGAACGGCCTGCGCGGCGCGCAGATGCCCACCTCCTGTAGCGGCGGATAGAATCAATATTTTCACAATGACCCTCCTTCGGACAGCGAAACCCATTTTCTTTCGCGATTTTATTCCGCCCTGGATGATTTCGACAACTCTTTTGATTCCTTTATTATATCATATATTCAAGGCGATTCAACACGAACCAGGAAATCTTCTCAATATGGGGACTTTGGGAACTGTTTCCGTGCAATAGCTCGCCGGAATATTCCTGAGCCTTATTCATTTTTTCTCTGGATCTCCATCTTTTTCCTGCAAAAATGGAATGGTAAGTATTCCGCCAGGAATTGGCGTGATTAATGATAAAGCTGTAACTTTACTTTTTTCAAAAAAAGTTATATCATACTATTAAATCCGCAGGGACTTCCGTTGGCGCGCCAAAACGCGGCCGCGGACAGCTGATACAAGAGAGGGAGGCACCGAATGGGCGGTAGAAGATATTACAGAGGCCAAAAAGACAGTGGACGCGACATTTACTCCGGTGCGTCCCATCTAGACCGCAAAAAATGGTGGATTATCGGCGGCTGTGTTCTTGCAGCGGTCCTAGTGATCTGCGTGATCGGCGCCGGCATTCAGATGCTCGGCAGTCCACAGGATTCCTCCACTGAGCCAGGTGAAGGGCAAATCACTGAGCGAACCACATTCCCAAAGGGGATTGTAGTCGAAGGCATTGATCTCAACGGAATGACCTTGGAAGAAGCTACCGCGGCGGTCAAGGCCGTAGAACCTTCGCTGGCTATCTGCGACATCACTCTCACATATGGCGAGAAAAGTTGGGCTCTCACCGGGTCCGATCTTTCCTTTACGTATAACACAGATGCTGTGCTTCAGGAAGCTTTTGGGTTTGTTAAGCAGGCGGATGCAGCCACGCTCTCCGACTTGGAAACACAGCCTAAATCCTATGAAATTACAGCGACACCCGATACCACCTCCTTGAAAGAAACTCTGACTACACTCACGCAGGAGGTCAACCAACCGGCCAAGGATGCGACCGTTCAGTCGTTTGATCCGGCCAGCGAAACCTTTACCTTCGAGGAAGGACAGAATGGCGTTTCCGTAGACATCGATGCACTCACCGCACAGGTGGAGGCTCTCCTTCAAAAAGAGGAAGCCGGGACCGTCGCCATTCCTGTGGCAGAAACCTCCTATCAAGTTTCAGCGGCCGATCTCAAAGCCAATATGAAAAAACTGGGGACCTACAGTACCGTATCGACCAACACCAGTGATGGAAATATTAATATGAAGCTTGCATTAGAAGCTGTGAACGGCACTTGCATCCCCGCGGGGGGATCCTTTGATTATTGGCAGGTGGTTGGAAATACAACGCCAGAAAAAGGATACAAAAAGGCGAATGCGATTGTCAACGGCAAGTTTGTTCCATCCTATGGCGGCGGCGTCTGCCAGACGAGCACCACGATTTATGGAGCCGCTCTTCGGTCAGCTATGGAGATTGTTCAGCGCTCGTCCCATTCGATTAAGGCGACGTATTGCCCAATCGGCCAGGACGCTGCTGTTAGTTATCCAGATTTAAACTTTGTGTTTAAAAACCCAACAAATTACCCTTTGTATATTTCTGCAGGTATGAGTGGGAAAACATTGACCGTCACCATGTATGGATATCAATCTCCGGATTATGATAATATCGAGATTACATCCCAGTTGACAGAAACCATTCCGCCTGTATCCGAACCGAAGTATACCGTGGATAAATCCATGGCCAAGGGAACCAAGCATTACGATGCGAAACCGCGCGAAGGATACCGCGCCAGTGCGCAGCGTATTTATTACAAAAACGGCCAGGTAGTCAAGACCGAAAAGCTCCCGAATTCTTATTATCGTCCGGCGCCGGCTTACTACTCGATCGGGCCGGACACCGATCCTAAGACTGCGGTTCTGGTGGATTATACGGGCAAGCCAGTAAACGGCACGCCATCCAACAGCCAGACGCCGAGTTCGTCGGCCCCGGAATCCACTGCGCCGCCAGCTTCTTCTACACCGGGGGCAACTACTCCACCGGCGACTTCCACTCCGCCAGCGGCGAGCAGTGAGCCCGCCGTTACGACGCCACCGACAACGGAACAGCCCCCTGCGGCGACAGATGGTACCGTTGTGCCCGCCGTTCCAGAAACGGGGACCTCTTCCGCAGCGGATGTACAACCGGACCCGGAGGCGTCAATCACCCCCGTCGGATAATCCCGTACGGAAGTAACCCGAGATCAAAGAAAGGAGGCCTGTCTAAAGATGGAAGCAAAAGCGCCCACGGTCAGCATTATTATTCCTGTTTATAACGTGGAAAAATTTCTGCGCAAATGCCTTACCAGCCTTGTAGAACAGACCTTTCAGGATCGTGAAATCATTGCTGTAAACGATGGTTCCACCGATCGTTCCCTGGACATTTTGCGCGAGTTTGAGCAAAAATATGAGTTTGTCACGGTGGTCGATCAGGAAAACCGGGGCATGTCCAAGGCGCGCAACCGCGGTTTAAGCCTTGCGCGTGGAGAATACATCTGTTTTATTGACAGCGACGACTATGTGGCGCCGAACTTTCTAGAGCGTCTTTACGGTGCTTGCGTTGAAAACGATGCGCAGATTGCCTGCTGTTATTACTATTATCAATATGCCAGTTCGGGGTTCACGATGGAATATCCCTTTCGATGCAGAGGGGTTTTGACCCGCGAAGAGGCGATGAATAAACTTTTGCGCGATCTACAGATTCAGAGCCTTGTGTGGAATAAGATGTACAAGCGTTCTCTGTTTACCGACTATAACATCCAATTTCCCAGCATTGCCTTTGAAGATATGGCTACTGCAAATCGTGTCTTTGCACATGCCGAACGCGTTGTCGTTTTGGATGAGCCGCTTTACTATTATGTACAGCGCAGCGGAAGCACGCTCGCCACCATCAATGCCAGTAAGATCAATGATTTTATCCGAGCTGTCGCAATGGTCCGCGTCTCTCTGGAAAAGAGCGGCCAGTTCGAAAAGTACCGCAAAAGCTATCTGGCATTGACGCGAAAGACTTCTCTATGTTGTTACTGGTATGTCCTTCGCATGCACAACGAAAAGAAATCCATCCGTGGATGTATTGCAAACATGCGGCGTATCAACCGCGCAATGCGGCACTACACTGCGGAAACTTTTGATCCTCTATCCCCGCAGTTGCCGGACGTTGTGTGTACACCAACGGATAAAAAATTGGAAAAGGACTATTCCGTCCGCTGATACGGACGTCATCGGCGATGCAGGCGTCTGCATCGCCTTTTTCTTGCGTAAAACCACTGGAAAACAGTCCCGGTTATTCTATATTTTTCCAAGGGGATTCGCCTTCGGTACCCTGAACAAAAGGTCCTCTGTTGTTTTTCAACCGGACCGGATATAGGCGGTTTTCTTTCTTCTGAATGGAAATGCTAATCTATATTTCATGAATCTCAGGAAATTGGAACGAGAAAGGATGTCTATTATGAAAAATGACGGTTTCCTTCGAGTTGCAGCAGCTACTCCGCACATTCGTGTGGCTGATTGTGATTTTAACAAGGAGGCAATATCGGCGCTTTTGCATACCGCTGCCGAACAGCATGTTGGCGCCATTGTATTTCCGGAACTTTGCCTGACCGGATATACGTGTGGTGATCTCTTTCACGATACGACCCTGCTCCAGGCAGCTGAACAAGCGCTTGGTGAATTGTTGGAGGAGAGCAAAGCATACCCGCTGCTCGCCGTCGTAGGGCTTCCCGCCGCATTCGGCTCCTCTCTCTACAATGTCGCTGCGGTGTTCTGCCAGGGAAAACTTTTGGGCCTTACTGCCAAAAGCCATATTCCGAACTACAGTGAATTCTATGAGGCGCGTCACTTTGCTCCTGCGCCCCATACCCTGGTTCCGGTCACATTTTGCGGGCAAGAGACCGTTTTGGGATGTGAACTCGTCTACACTTGTATGGAAACGCCGGAATTCACCGTGGGAGTTGAGATTTGTGAGGATCTTTGGGTGCCAGAACCGCCTTGCGCCCATATGGCCCAGGCAGGTGCAACGCTGTTGCTGAACACCTCTGCCAGCGATGAAGTCATCGGCAAGGCAAATTACCGCCGCGGCCTGGTGCGCGATCAATCCGCACGCCTCTTCTGCGCCTATGCCTATGCGGATGCCGGGGAGGGGGAATCCACCACCGATCTGGTCTTTGCCGGTCACAATCTAATCGCAGAGAACGGCGGCATCCTTGCGGAGAGCCAGCCATTCACCACAGGGCTAACCTGCGCAGAAATCGATCTACAGCGTCTGATGCAGGAGCGCCGGCGCGCCAATACTTGGAACAACCGTTTCGATGGACCGGCTCCCATTCCTTTCTCGTTGGAACTTCCGGACTTTCCCATAACACGCTCATTTGCGCGTTTGCCATTTGTCCCACAGGATGCACAGGACCTCTTTGGGCGCTGTGAAATGATCCTGCACCTGCAAGCGGCGGGATTAAAAACCCGCCTGGAACACACGGGTGTTCGCCACGCAGTGGTAGGCCTTTCCGGAGGATTGGATTCTACTCTGGCCTTATTGGTAACGGTGCGGGCCTTTGACGCGCTCCAGCTTCCGCGCAAGGGCATCCTGGCTGTCACGATCCCGGTTTTGGGACAACCGGGCGCACAAAAGGCAATGCAGAACAGCTCGCCGGTCTCCTGGGAGTGGCCTTCGACACAGTATCCATCCACGATGCTGTGAGCGGGCATTTTCGCGACATCGGCCACGACCCGTCTGTGCACGATGTAACCTATGAAAACGCACAGGCGCGCGAGCGCACGCAGATCTTGATGGATTTGGCCAATCAAAACGGCGGCCTGGTCATCGGTACGGGGGACCTCTCAGAATTGGCACTCGGTTGGGCGACCTACAACGGGGACCACATGTCCATGTATGCGGTCAATGCATCCATCCCCAAAACTTTGGTACGCCATCTGGTGCACTATGCGGCCCAGCAAGCGGGCGGAGCGCTCTGTGATGTATTGGAAGATATTCTGGACACGCCTGTCAGTCCGGAACTGCTTCCCCCTGTGGATGGCGTAATCTCACAAAAGACGGAGAACCTTGTCGGTCCTTATGAGCTGCACGACTTTTTCCTTTACCACATGCTTCGCTTTGGATTTTCACCGGCAAAAATCCATCGCATGGCGCTTCGCACATTTGCCGGCACTTATGATGCAGAAACGATCCAAAAATGGCTGCTTATTTTTTACCGGCGTTTCTTTGCGCAGCAGTTTAAGCGCTCTTGTTTGCCGGATGGACCAAAGGTGGGCAGCGTAGCGCTCTCTCCACGCGGCGATTGGCGCATGCCCAGCGATGCAAGCGCAAAGCTGTGGTTACAACAAATCGAGGCACTTTCCAATCGCACACCAGAAAGGGTATCAAATTAGTCTATCAGGGGGGATCTTGTATGAAAAAAGTACGGATTACCGTATTAAAAACCACGTTGGACAAAGAATTGGCAAACGAGTATGGAATAGAAGGTCTGACTGCCTGTCCCATGCTGAAGGCAGGGCAGGTATTCTATGCGGATTATGCCAAGCCGGAAGGGCTCTGCGACGAAGCTTGGAAAGCCATTTACCAGTACGTATTCGCTCTAGCACATGGCGCTGGAGAGGGCCTCTTTTACTATGGCGACTGGATTCGCAAGCCGGGGGTAGCCATTTGTAGCTGCAACGACGGCCTACGCCCAGTCATCTTTAAATTGGAGGCAACGGAAGAAGAGGCCGTTATCGACTACATACCTGTGCGGTAATTTCCGCTACTTTCGACCGCCCGCTTTCCTGGCGCTACCAAAGGCAAGCCCCATAGAGCAGAGCCCTCCCGTCAAAAACCTACTACCGGTACACAAACGATGCCCTGCGGAATTTCCCGCTGGGCGTCTTTTTTATTTCCATTCTTCCACCACTCCGCCTTTTTGGGAACGACATCCTGTTTTCCTTTTTAATTTGCTAGCCGTTTTCCTTTCCGATTCCTTTTTGGTCTCCCCTTTCCCCGATCTCCCGAAGGCCACTTTTCACCGCCTTTCCCCTCCGTTCGTCCAGTCGGTTTCTTTGCGATGTTTTCCGGCCGCCCTTTTGCACTTTGTATTCCATTTTGAAAACCTTTGTATTGTTTCCTGAATGAATTACTTACTGTTTCTTTGTGGGAACCCTGCATAAAGCCGAAAGGGGCGGAGCCGTATGGCCCCGCCCCTCCCGGTTTGGATAAGGAAGAATTTATGAAAAAGAGTCTTGTAAGCAATTATTGGCCACTGGCCTGTACCAGTGTCACTTCTGCAGTGAAAGTCTTACCGGTTAAATCGTTGACGACTGTCAGGGTTACCTTATCACCTGGCTTTTTCTTGCTGACATAGGAGGTGATGGTCGTACTGTTGGTAACTTCCGTATCGTCAATCTTGGTGATGATGCATCCCTGAGTGATCCCCGCATTCGCAACGGACTCATTGTTGATGGATGCCACATACATGCCCGGCGTCAAACCGTAGAAACGGGCCGACATGCTGTCCAGATATTGGCCAGTAATCCCGAGCACCGCTCTGTCTTTGACATAACCGTACTCCTTCAGGTTGCTGATGACAGATTGGGCATCGTCAATCGGGATAGCAAATCCCAATCCCTCAAAGCCCTCTGCCACGATCTTACTCGAGTTAATGCCGACCACTTGGCCGTACATGTTCACCAGAGCACCGCCGGAATTTCCGGGATTGATCGCTGTATCCGTCTGAATGCAGTCCATGGTGTAACCTGAATCGCTGCTGGTGATCTGGCGGTTCAACGCTGAAACAATTCCTTGCGTTACGCTGGAACTCAGTTCCAGACCGCCTGGATTGCCAATTGCCATCACAGTATCGCCAACCTCCAAATCGCTGGAAGAACCAAATTCAGCGGCTTGCAAACCGGTGGCCTCTATTTTGATGACGGCCAAGTCTGTGATATTATCGCTGCCAACCAGCTTTGCCTCATAACTTTTGCCGTCAGACATAATCACTTTCAGAGAAGAGGCTCCTTCTACCACATGCGCATTGGTGATGATATATCCATCGCTTGTGGCAATGATTCCAGAACCTTCGCTTGCCGGGGATACTTCATCGCCGGCCTGCCCATTCTGCGGTACCCCATTAAAGAAGTACAGAATGTTGCTATTGTTGGTGTTTTGATAGTTTTGGATACACACGACGGAAGGAATGACTTTCTTCGCCACCTCCTGGGGTGTGAGTTCCCCCGAAACCGTGCTAGTCGGTTGACTGTTTCCCACCAATTTATTGATGGTAAACGCGGGTTCCGTAGAACTGCCAGAGTTATTGACGGAAATGTATCCGTTGTTGATGAGGGCAACAAAGCCGCCGATCGAACCAACCGAAACCATCAAACACGCCATAACCCCTGCAAGAACCTTCAAGGCGGTTTTTTACCCTTGGACATCGGCTTCTTTTCTCTCTTAGGTTTTTGCGGCTTTGGCGCGGCCTGTGCATATGGGTTTTGGTAGCTGTGGTAGTAGTCGCCCTGCCACATCACCTGATTCTGATGGCCGCTGTACTCATGCTGCCCGTTTGCATTGGGATAGGCGCCATAAGTGTTTTGATAGGGTCCATTCCCCGGTTGATTGTTGTAAGCATTGTACGGCTGCTGGCCATAGTTTGCCTGATAACTGGTATAGCTGGCTGGATTCGTATAAGCAGAATGATAAGACGGCGCCTGCGGCTGTCCGGCAGGCATTTCGTTTGAGGCCGGTTTTGTATGGCCTTCCTGACCCTGTACAGCTTCCGGAGCTGTCTGTACCGGCTCGTTCTTTTCTTCCGCCACAGCCTTTTCAGCGGCATTCTGCTCTGTGGAAGCGGCGTCCGCCTCCAACTTGTTTTCCTGCGGGATGTTTAACCCTTCGTTTTGAGTATTGTCCATTTCATTCGGATTATACATAAGCTCATTTCCTTTCCCAGAGAACCTTTATCGCAAGTCGATTGTTTTCTTCATGCACCCTTGGGTTTCTTTCGTTCCCCTCGGTGTGCTTTTATTATGCCAATACAATGTGACCGCTGTGTGAAGGCTATTTTATGTTTTTCTGATAACTTGCGGAAGAGTCTCTGTCGAAAGAACTTCTTCACTCCATTGTTTCCAGACACTCTCTTCACTTATGATACCTATTATAAAAGCTATTTTACGGCTACTTTTGAAAAGGACGCCTTACCAATTTCTTAAATTTTAAGGGAGAATTGTATTTCCTACCAAATTGTGCTATTCTAAATTTTGTTGGACCACTGTGACAATCGGCAGTGTATCCGAAATGGAACCCATACAAACGAAAAGGTTTTGTTTCTATGAAGGAGGTAAAACAGAATGTCTGTAAAGCAGAGTTCCCGGTTCGTTTCCCTAATGCTTATATTGACCCTAGTATTCGGTACATTTTGTGGTACGGCCGCTTTTGCTGCGAGTTCCACAACCGTGACGATCTATCATACCAACGACATCCACGGAAAAGTGAACAGCACTTATGCGGAGGACGGGACGCTCACACAGATCGGTATGGATGTATTGAAAAACGTCAAGGCCAACACGCCGAACTCCCTGCTGATCGACGCGGGCGACGCCACCCAAGGCGTTGCCTTGGCTACCTACAGCCAAGGCGCAGACATCATCAAACTGATGAATGCGGCTGGTTACGACGGTATGACATTGGGCAACCATGAATTCGATTATGGCCGCGATGCGGCACTGTCGAACGCCAAGTTGGCCGGTTTCCCCGTTGTGGCTGCAAATGCAATGGACAACGGCCAGACTCTTCTAAAAGGGGTCAACAGCGCCAAGACAAAGGGTTCGGGAGACCTCTATGATGAAAATGGCGGCTGGTTTATAAAAACTGTCGCAGGTAAGAAAATCGGTTTCTTTGGTATCTCTACCACAGAGACCGCTTATAAAACCAATCCGAACAACCTAAAGGGTGTAACATTCGCCGACGAAATTGCAACTGCAAAAGCCCAAGTTTCGGCCTTACAGGCGCAGAAAGCAGATGCAATCATCGGCATCATGCATGTGGGAATCGACGGGGCCAGCAAGCCCACCAGCCATGAAATCGCGCAACAGGTGGCAGGAATTGACGCGATTATCGATGGGCATAGCCACAGCACCGAAAGCACCAAAGTCGGCAATACGGTCATCCAGCAGACGGGTACCGGCGCCGCCAACCTTGGAAAGATGGTGCTCTCCTTTGATTCGTCCGGCAATCTGACGATTACGGCGTCGAACCTCACCCCCGCCGAGGTGGGAAAACAGTTCCAGGCAGACGCAACCGTCACCGCCCTGTATGATCGTATGGCTGAGGCTCTGGCTCCCACGCTGGAGCAGGAGGTCGGTTTTACCGATACCAGCTTGTATGGAGGCACCTACCATGGAATGAACATTTGCCGTGTGGGTGAGACAAACCTTGGTAGCCTCATTGCGGATGCAATGATCTATGGAGGAAAAGAGCTGATTGCCGGTCAAACGCAGTATGAAAACCTGCCGATGGTCTCCCTGGAAAATGGTGGCGGCGTGCGTACGACCATTCCCGCCGGAAAGATTACCGTCGGTGATGTCATCAATGTCCTTCCTTTTGGCAACTCCTTGTCTGTGAAGGAAGTGACGCCCGATAAACTCTATGCTGCTTTGGAAAATGGCGTAAAAAATGAGGCAAAAGATGGTGCATTTACCTCTGCCGAGGGTTCGTTCCCGCAGGTCGGCGGCATGCGCTTTACCTTTGACATCGCCAAGCCAGTCGGAAGCCGTGTGACCGAAATTGTGTTGTTGGATTCCAATGGAAAGGACACCCAAAAATTGAACCGTAACGACACAACCACAAAACTCCTACTTGTCTCCAACGATTTTGAGGTTGCCGGAGGCGATGGTTATACCATGCTGGCCGGTCTGCCCTATGTGGCGGAAGGTTCTGCGTTGGACCTTGTCACGGCAGATTATATCCGCCAACTTACCGAGCAGGGTGGTGGAAGTTTTACCTATGCGTTACAAAAGCGCATCCGTATGGTGAACAACGGTCAGATCCCCGCCAATTATGAAACAACCATTCAAGTGATGGACGGTTCCAGCCCGCTGGGCAATGCTACCATTTCTGTACAGGTAGATGGCGGAAAATCCGTCCAGGCCAAGACCAATTCTGTGGGCAAGATTCTGGTCAAGAACCTTTCTTCCGGTGGCCACAACATTTCTGTGACATACAATGGTAAATATGGGGATGCGTTCGTCAGTGACGCCGCACAGCTCACAGAGGGCCAGGCGAACCTAGCCGCCGTGAATTCACCTGCTAAACAGATAAAGGCCGTTAGCGACACCACTGCTCCGGTTTCTTTGCCAAAAAATGCGGCCTACACTTTGAAAGTAACGGTACCACAGGGAACTACCCCGCATTTTTCGGTTGGCAACGGTGAAGTGCTGGGCGCAACCATCGTTCGCCGCTCCGGTAATGATTACTACTACCAGATTCACGCGGTTGGCAACCCCGGAGAAAAGACCGGCGTCTATTGTACATTCGACGGGCAGGCTGCTCAATTGCTTTGCTATGCGTCAGTCGCATAATCTAAATTCTTTGCCGGCCTTCCAACCACTTGTTGGAAATCTAAATTGGCTAACCGTATTTGCCTATTAGGATATAGGCAAATACAAGTCATAACGGATTTGACGATCGGACTCGCTTGCCTACATTCCGATATAGGAAAACCTGACACGCCATCGTGATAGTCTGTCTTGCTTGCCTCTATAGGCAAATTTATCCAACTACCATGATCGCATCATAAACACAAGATATTGTAAAGGGCGCCTTCCTTCGCTTTTAAGCGGTTGGAGGGCGTCTTTTTTGTATATATTTTTTGCAGGCGTATTGGCAGAAATTCGTCGCACCAGTTGCGTTCCCTTCCAAGGGTAAAGAATTTCCTTTTACTGAACCACATCCAACCAAACCCCGCCACGAACGTCCATTGTTCAGAAAAATGGAAACCTCCCCTTAGTATTTTGGGCTTCGATCCAGGAGCAGCCGGCGGCATATCGAAGGAAGTGGGAAACCCCCATTCTACGGCTATGGGAGGACCGCTCCATGCCTCTCTGGCACAGTACAACTTCAAAACCGAATCGTTTTTGTGGAAATATTTTCCCGATAGGAACTGCCTTTACACACAAGTGGTTTTGAAAATCATCTGTATGCCGGTTGTTGCGTCTGACCGTACACCCTTGTATAAACCCGCTCTTTATCTTATAATTAATAAAAGCAATTCCGTTGGATGATCCCGAAAGGGTTTCCCTCCGGCCACAGCGAATGCTTCTCCATAGGAGGATTTTGTCATCCTATGAAAAGTTTGGGCCGGATCGCTTGTATTATCATTAGAGGAGAGGAGGACGCAAGGTGGAACATAAGGAGCAGGCGGAATTCGCCGAGCTGCTGCAAAAATATTCCGCTATGGTACTGCGCATCGCTTTCTCCAATGTAAAGAATTTACAGGACGCTCAGGACATTGCTCAGGACGTCTTTATGAGTGTATTGACAAAGCAGCCTCATTTTGACAGCGAAGAGCATGAAAAGGCATGGCTCATACGTGTCACCATCAATCGTTGCAAAAACCATGTTAAGAGCTTTTGGAACCGCCGTACCGAGGGCCTTTCTGAGGATCTTAGTTACATGCCCAAGGAAGAAACTGGGGTGATGGAGGCGGTCCTTGCTTTGCCACAAAATTACCGCAACGTAATTTATCTTCACTATTACGAAGGTTACAGCATCAATGAGATTTCAGAAATTCTACATAAAAAGCCCGCTACAGTGGGCACTTGGCTTGCACGCGGCCGTGCAGCCTTAAAAAACACATTGAAAGGAGGGTTTGACGAATGAAGCCGGAAGAAAATCATCGTTCTCGAGAAAACATAGATCGGTATCGGGCTGCAATGGATCATCTCCGATTGCCGGAGGACTTTGAACAGCGCACTTTGGAGCTGGCAAAACAGCATATGGAATGTACTAAGGGAAAACAATCCTCTCGTGACATCTGGCGCGCCAAGCCCTTCTATCGCCGGCCGGCCGCACAGGTGTGCTTTGTTCTACTGTTATTCCTGGTGATCGGCATATTTCCGGTATTGCACTTCACACAGCCTTTTCTGGCCACACGTAGTAACGATTCCGCCGCCGTTACACAGTATGACGGTGGGGAAAACGGTGCTTTATGCGGCGGCGTTCCCTCCGGCCCTGTAAGCGGCGAAATCGAGAGAACCGATGGCACCGCAGAGGCCGCGAACGCCAGCGAGATTCCCACAGAAAACAGCGCTTCGAGCGCTAATTCCCCAGAGACTGCCTCTGCGCCAGCAGCCGGCGCTGGAATCGAAGAGCAAGCGTTTCTGGCTGATCCGGATGAACCTGCGGAAAAACGCTCTCGGAACACAATTCCCGGCGACGGAACAATGGATACGGACACGGGGCTGCCGTCTGACGAATCTGTACCATCTCCGTCACAACCGCAACTATTTCAGGAAAATGGCGCTGCGTCCGCCCAATCAGGGCAAAATACCGGCGAGGACAGCGCGCAAACACCTGCTCCCAGCGCATTGCTTCGTTCCGCCCCAGAGAATGCTTATGAAGAACCTGGATTACCATTGGTTGCTTCCGACGGAGAAAAGCTGTATTTTCAGCCGTATCCATCCCAGAAGAACGGCGGTTCTTTGATGGTATGGGATGGGACGGCTCTATCTTCCACAGGAATTTCGCATGCGGACAGCCTGATCGCTGTCAATGGCGGATATTCTTATACCATCGAGAATAAACTGTATCATGGATCGTCGCTGGTGCGCGACTTTTCCGACGAGGCGCTTCTTGGGACTCACGCTTTCTCACTGCGAGTATTTGGCTCCGACAGTTCTTATTTTTATCTTTATGCGAACGCTGCCGACTCGGTTTCCGGGGAGGTTTCCCCCTATGCCATCCTGCGCGTATCGCTCGATGGTCAAGCGGAACAGCTTTTGTTTGGCGCCGATGGTCTTTCTACCGGCGGACGGATCTCGCAGGCCATTCTGGCGGAAAACACGGTGTATTATTCTTTATCAGCGGGCAACAGCGGCATTTATGCATTGGACTCTGCCGGTGGGCAGCCACGGCAGCTTTCCTCCATGAGTGTGTCTGGTTCCTTCTGCTATTGGAATGGCGAGTTGATCTTTACCGATACAGGTACAAACTTGTGTGCTATGCAGTCGGAGAGCGGCAGCAATCGACAGCTCGTAGAGGGCGGCGTTCTATCTCCGCCGGTAGTCCGCGGCGGAACGGTCTATTACAGTGCAAAATCTCCGAACGCCGCCACAGGTGCAATCTATGCATACGACCTGGCGGGGGGAGAATCCCGTCGATTGCTGGAAGAACAAGGCACGGCCGGTGGCTTTTGCCAGCTTCTCCCCGCATCCGACGGCCTATTCCTGGTAAACGCCTCCGGAGATGTATTCCACTATCATATACAGACAGGGATTCTCACCGAAATTACCTGATGGGAGGCCATTATGGAAAAGGGATTGATACACATCTACTGCGGCGACGGCAAAGGGAAAACCACCGCAGCCGTTGGCTTATGTGTGCGTGCCTGTGGATGCGGCAAGAAAGTCCTGCTCGCACAGTTTTTGAAGGACGATTCCTCGGGGGAACTTGTTTCTCTTGGCTTGCTTCCTGGCTTCTCCAGGATACCAGCGCCCAAAAGAGTCAAATTTACCTTTCAGATGAACGAGGAAGAACGCCGGGAATCGGCCAAACGGTGTGCACAAATGTTGCAAGATGCACGCCGTGCCGCAGAAGCGGGCGCGTGTGACCTGTTGGTTTTGGATGAATGTTTTGGCGCGCTCTCCACTGGCATGTTGAATATGGAAGCGCTGCTGGATTTTGTCGAGCATAAGCCGCCAAAGCTCGAGCTGATTCTGACTGGACGCAATCCACCGGAGGAGTTTATGGCCCTTGCAGATTATGTATCCGAGGTCCGCAAGGTCAAGCATCCCTATGATGTTGGGACTCCGGCACGGCGCGGAATCGAATACTAAATGAGCAGGAAATAAGGGAAGCCCTTTGGGGCGAATGGGGAGAGCGAACCGACATGCAAATGGATATGCGGGGTGCCGCTTGGCGCAGATGGGCCATCGCGGTACCCATCCTTGTTTTTGCCGTCGTCGTGACGGCATTTCTTGTTGTAACCCTTGTCAACAGCCACCAACCAGAACCACAGGATGGTGTATATCCGGAGGAAGTTTTTGGTATCCCAGTACATACAGAATTGATTCCGGAAACCTTGCCAGCCCGCCCCTGTGAAAAGCGGACCATCAAATATGTGGTTATCCACGAGACTGGGAATACCGCGGAGGGGTCGAACGCCGCAGGCCACAGCGCCTATCTACTGAGTGGAAAGAGCGGCGATACCTCTTGGCATTATACGGTGGACGACCACGAAATCTATCATCACATTCCCGACGATGAAATCGCTTGGCATGCGGGGGACCGGCGTACACGTGACGGCGGTAATCTCTGCGGAATTGGGGTAGAACTCTGTGTCAATGCGGACGGCGATTTTGAAAAGACCTTCGACAATGCGGCACGTTTGACGGCATATTTGCTTCAAACCTACGGCCTCAAGCTGGGAGCCGTAAAACAACACGCCGACTTTATGGACAAAAACTGCCCGCAGACCATACGGGACAATGACCGTTGGCCAGAGTTTCTGGAAAAGGTTCACGAATACAAAAATCTACTATACGATACGGAATCACAGGATGTTGCCAAAGCAAAGCAACCGTCATCCCCTGAATGAAAGGGGTAATCCCCCCGGGCGCCTGGAACCTGGCCAGCTGGCCGGATTCCAGGCGCCTTTTTTGCAAAGACTGTACTAGGAATATTAAACAGCCGCTCCTTCTAAACGGATAAGCCCCCAACAGATGAACGCGGTACAAAGCCCTTTTGTAGGACTTATTTCCAAGTCAATGTCTGGAATAGGTTGACAAATCCGTTTTCTTAGAGCGAATCGATCATACGATAACTCACCTGATTTCCCGACTTAATACCCAGCCAATTTTCCTGTGGATTTATCAAAACGTCCGCAGCTGGTACATAGACCAGCTGCGGACATCCTCTTTATTTTACTCCTGCACTCCTTAAAAAAAGATGTTCCAATTCCTTTTGGCTTTTTTAGCCCCAGCTTTTTTAGGAGCGCAGTCTTTTGATTGGCAATCGTTTTTTGCGAGGACTGTAGATGTACATCTCCCCCCAGCATGATGGAAAAGACCGATCGTTCGGCTGGCGACAGGTCGGCCTGTATCAGTGAAAAAATCAGCATCTCCTGTGGTGTAGGCCCTTCTGCGGTCTTTCGCACCGTTTCCGTAAGAATGCTAAATTGACTTTTAAACACATATGCGGAAGCAAAGGAACGTTTACAAGCATCGGTCACAATATGTTGCGACTCAAACGCCGTCACCAAAATCACTTTTGCATAGGTAGTCAACCGAATCTTGCGGGCTGCTTCAATGCCATCCAATTCAGCCAAGGAAAGATTTAGGTCCATCAGGACAATGTCCGGTTCCCATTTCTTGGCAAGTGCAACCGCCTCTTCCCCATTGGCAGTAGTGCCCAATATCCGCATGCCGGGTTCTCTTCCGAGCGTATTGCGGATTAAATAACAGAAATCCTCGTCATCCTCAACCACTAGAACTCCAATTGTTCCATCCTTCATCCTCATATCCCCCACTTTGCCCTTTCAGTTCCTTTTTACAATACTGAGAAGCTTTTCACATTCTCTTCTCCCACCTATTTCTGTTCTTGGATTGTAAAAAGTTATAAGCCGGGAAATCGCAGAACAAAAGTCGTCCCGCGCCCCTTATTTTGCTTTGCCTCAATGCTTCCGCCATGTTTAAGCATCACATTACGGCAATAATAAAGCCCCAATCCCATGTGATGGTTGCTAGTCTTTGTTGTGTAGTATGGCGAAAAGAGCTGTCCCCATTCTTCCTTTGGAATTCCGTCGCCTGTGTCCGATACACAGATCGCATAGCCAGTTTTCCCAAACCGTTTCCCCTCTATAACAATGCTACCCTGTCCGTGCATAGCTTCATCGGCGTTGCTCAAAAGGTTATTCATCACTTCTGTCAAGTGCGCACGGTCACAAAGCAGTTCATCCGTTTCATCGCAGAGGATTTCGACCTCTATGTCAGGCGACAGCTTGTGAAAATCCGACACGCAATCCCGCAAAAGCGGCGCGGCCAAATACACCTGCCGGTCCAGAACAATGTCCTTCGAATAATCCAATGCCTTGGTAGCCAAACCTTTGAGACGGGCAGTTGACCGCAGAATGATGCCGGCAAAGTCTGCGGATTCTCCATAGGCGGATTCCTGAATATTTTTCGCGCACCACTCCACTTTAATCACTTTCATTTTTCAGCATATGCTGTAAAAACTGCGCGCTCTGATTGACCAGCTTTCCATCCTTATCCCAATCATAGGCCTCATGCTTGAAGCGCGCCCCCATAAAACCACCCTTAAAGGCATTGTATAGATAGAAGATAATCAAAATCAATATGATTAAAAGGTTTCCCTGCCATGCCTTGAAAAAATCTTTTAACCCCAACAGGTGAATCAAAAAGGCGCTAATCAATTCATACCAAATCGGCACCAAAACCAGGACCGATACCATCATCTTCTGCCGGTAGACAGGGGTCCCCCTTTCCCTCCAAAGGGTTCCCAACAAAAGGACCGTCAATAGAACCCCATATATCCAGTTGTAAATCGCTGCACAGAGATAATACGTCCGGTCATACAACTGATAATAGCGCGTATCCCAGTATGGATACAGGATGCCGAATACAAGAGCTGGCACAAACACCAAGACGCGCGCCCAGCGAAATAGGATTGGCCGGCGTTCCTCCATATGGCTGAAATAGAAACCAAAAACCAGCGCGGCCGGCATTGCAAAATAATATAGAACCGCTGTGAGTATGGAATAAATCCGCACAGAGAGCGCCTCGGTCATCCAACCAGGCCATACCTGCATGATATAGGGAAACAACGTGAAATAGAGGTATTCCTTGAATACCCCCATACTGAAACACATCCCACTGATAAAACACCAGCGATTCAATTTGTTTTGCCGGTTTCCCAGATAGATCAGGAAAAACAGTACCCAAATGAGAACAGCAAACAGCAATAGGAATTCGCCCGGTAATCCCTTCGAAGTTCCAATCAACATTCCCAACACCCTCAAATGGTTTTCTTTCATTATACACGATTTTTCAAACTTCCGGGTCCGGGGGATGTAAAAAGAGGGACTGGTATTCCCAAAGTTTTTAGGAAGACAGAAATAAAAAGATATGCTATAATGAAGTCCGCTAAATGGACAACATGTTTCGACACTTTTCAACGTCTCCGGTACTGTAAAAAGCGTATGACCAAACATTATTCACATTTTTTCGGTTGAAATTCCTATCTTTATCCGATATGATGAAGTGTACAGGAAATGAATGATACGATTTGATGTAGAAGGTGAAACACAGGATATGAACAACAAGTGGATGCTTCTCCCATTGGCGGCGGCCCTTCTTTTGACTTCCTGCCAAAGCGCCAGTGGCGCTGTAATCTACCACAACCAATCGCTCGCGCTTGCAGAACGGGTGGAACAAACAGTCCGCAAATCGACCGAAATTCAGCTATCTGCCAACCTGGGGACCGGCAATCCGGATGCACCCGAACAGGAGGCTTTTTCTTCGTGTCTGCACTTTGTGGAAGCCAACCGTGAACGCTACTTGCTTTATCAAGAGGCGCATCCCGATTTAAATGAATGGGATATTGTCACGCAGGTGAATATCGGTTTGGACCATCCTTATTATACAAACGTCCAGACGGTCAGTGACCCCAACAGCCTGCTGGTGTTGTGCAACAAATACTGGAAATTGCCGGATGGATACGAACCCTCGGACCTGCGCAAGCTTTCTTCCAAAGTTGCTGTGGGGTCGGCTAACCAGATGCGAGCAGAGGCGGCTGACGCATTCGAGCGACTCTGTGCGGATGCTAAAAAAGAGGGATATACCATCTTCGCACAGTCCGCCTACCGCAGTTATTCCCGGCAAGTCTCCCTGTATAATCAATATGCTGCCCGGGATGGCATTGAAGGAGCGGACACTTACAGTTCGCGTGCAGGCCACTCCGATCATCAGACAGGTTTGGTGGTGGATGTCAAGAATGCAAGCCTGCCTTACAACCGCTTTGGTGAGACCGCAGAATATCAGTGGGCCAAGGACAACATACACAAGTACGGTTTTATCATCCACTATCCCCCTGGGAAAGAGGGAATCACCGGCTATCAGACCGAAGAATGGCATTGGCGTTATGTGGGCCAAAAGGCTGCAACGGAAATCTACAACCTGGGGTTGACGTTGGATGAATACTGCGCAATCTTTTTGGCCAATTCATCCGACGAGATTCCTTCCCTGCTTTCAGATACACCGGATGCCCTCACCCTTTCACAGGGAAGTTCCTATACGTTTTCTTTCCAGCCGGCCGGTGCATTGGCTGTTCCCACTTTCACCACCGGCGATGGAACCATCGTAACTACGTCTGGTTTTCAATATCGCAGCGGCTCTTACTTGCTCTCGGTTCAGGGATTGGCCCCAGGAAGCACCAATCTATATGCTACTTTTGATGGACAAGCTCCTATCCGGCTTTGTTCCATCACGGTAAGAGCATGAGCCTCTTGAATAGGGTGCGTTTTTTGTCTGGAATTCTTGTTTTTACGCAGAAGATCTGCAAATACAACTTTTTAAATAGGCGGTATAGCCATGCGGCTGTACCGCCTATTGGTTTCCTGGAAAAGGGATCGTACTGTAGTTGATCAAATGCGAAGCCTTTTCTACGCCCTTGACAAAACCGCATTTTTCGCAAATAATAGAGGCATACCCCCAACCGTATAGGAGGTGTTAAGGATGAGACAATGTATGGATGCTGACAATTTGCATCGCCGCCTGAAAAAATTATTGGGCAGGTGCAGGCCATTGATCGAATGGTCGACGAGGACGTCCCGTGCGAGGATATTCTTTCGCAAATCAACGCAGCAAAATCAGCGCTGCACAGGGTTGGCCAAGTCGTTTTGGAGGGGCATATCCAGCACTGTGTGCGCGATGGAATTGAGCATGGAGATGCGGATAAGACCATTGAAAACTTCACGAAAGCTGTTGAACGTTTTTCAAATATGACTTAATAAGCATATATTCGCTAAACTGACCGTTTTTAATCGGTCAGTTTTTTGTTTATATAGAAATTTAATCATTGGCCGTTCATCAATATCATATACTCCTTGGTACAAATGCAAGAATCTTTATAGAAATACGTTTGTTTCTTGACAACCCATACCCGTATAAGTATAATATACATATACCCCCATAGGTATAGAAAGGATGACGTACATATGCATACGTTAGAGCGCTTTTTGGAATGGGGCGGAACCAAAAAGGATGTCACCTGTCTGGTGATCTCCGGGCTTGCACTAATCGTCAGCATCTTGGATCGATTCCCCCTGCCCTTTGATGCAGCCTGGATCGCAATTATCTTATGCGGCATCCCTATTCTCTTGGAAGCCTTTATCGGTCTGGTGACCGCCTTTGACATTAAAGCAGATGTTTTGGTTTCCATCGCCCTGATTGCTTCGATAGGTATTGGGGAGGCCTTCGCTGCTGGGGAAATTGCATTTATCATGCAGCTGGGCGCTCTCTTGGAAGATTTAACCGTGGCAAAAGCACGGGCTGGTATTGAAAAACTGGTACACTTGACCCCGCAGACAGCCCGCCGGATAATCGGTGGCACAGAGCAGGTCATCCCTGCCGAGGATGTCCATGTAGGAGATTTCCTCCGAGTACTTCCCGGGGAGACCATTCCGGTCGATGGAGAAATTCTTTCGGGTGAAACCTCTATCAATCAGGCGGTGATGACGGGAGAATCCCTCCCCGTGGATAAACATGCCGGAGATTCGGTTTCCAGCGGTACAGTCAATCAGTTTGGTTCCTTCGATATGAAGGCGACCAAGGTAGGAGAGGACAGTTCCATTCAGCGGATGATTCGTCTGGTGCAATCTGCCGATGCTGGAAAAGCAAAAATTGTCGGTATTGCGGACCGATGGGCTACTTGGATTGTAGTCATTGCCCTAAGTACAGCTGCTCTTACCTGGTTGATTACTGGGCAGATCATTCGGGCCGTAACCATTTTGGTTGTCTTTTGCCCGTGCGCTCTGGTTCTCGCCACCCCAACCGCCATTATGGCCGCTATTGGGAATGCCACCAAACACAGTTTTTTAGTGCGGGAAGGAGATGCTCTTGAGCGTTTGGCAACGGTTTCAAACATTGCCTTTGATAAGACAGGGACGCTCACCTATGGAAAACCGGAAGTCACCGCCATCCAAAACGATTCTAACGAACTTTCTGACGAGGATTTATTCTTTTATGTGGCCAGTGTTGAATCTCACTCGGAGCATCCGCTGGGAAAAGCCATCGTCGCCAGTTTTCGTGACTCCCAACACCGAGAACTTGCTGCTGTAGAGTACTTCCAATTGCTCCCAGGACGCGGGGTGAAAGGCTTTGTCCATGGAAAGGAAATTCTGGCAGGAAACCTGGAGATGATGGCAGAAGAGGCAATTCCTGTTTGTTCTGCGGATCTCGCTAAAGTTACCCCATACCTCAACCAGGGGTGTACCGTTATTTATTTAGCCGTCAATCGTATTTTGGTTGGATTCGTCGCACTTGCCGATACACTGCGGGAAGATTCCAAGGAGACAATTCATGCGATCAAGGAAACGGGAGTAACTCCTGTGCTTTTGACTGGCGACCATGAAAATGCAGCGAAACACATTGCTGAACAACTGCAGATTAGCGATGTACATGCAGGTTGTTTGCCTGAAGATAAATTGAAGTGGATCGACATCTATCAGAAGGAGCAAAAATATGTCTGTATGATCGGCGATGGAATCAACGATGCCCCCGCACTGAAAAAAGCTTACGTGGGCATTGCCATGGGTGGTGTTGGAAGTGACATTGCGGTGGACGCAGCAGACATAGTTCTCGTAAACGACGATATTAAGGAGCTTCCCCATTTACTCCGCCTCGCAAAACGGATGATGATTACGATCAAATGCAACCTGACCTTCTCCATGACACTCAACTTCATTGCCATTATCTTGGCAATGACAGGGATTTTAAATCCCGTAGTGGGGGCGTTGGTTCATAACGCCGGTTCCGTATTGGTAATCATCCATTCCTCCCTGTTGCTAAAGTGGGGAAAAAGACGTAAACGGTACGGGGACAGCCAATTGGCACAGCTTTAAAGGGACGAACAGCTGTTGCAAGATTTTCGATGGATTGGCGGGACAAAAACAATTTCACGATACAATTGTAAGATGAGGGTATCCCAAAACTCCAAATTTTTTAGATTCATAGGAAGGGGGCGTTCCCTTTCTATCTGCAAAAATATCTGAGTTTCTAAAAAGCGAGGGGCTCCTTCGTCCATTCATGGCTCTTGGGACACCCTCACCTTTTCTACATTATGCAGATAAAATCCGCCGGTGATTCCAGCTTTTTTGCGTTCCTGTTTTCAAGTTGCGCTATCAAAAACACAGTCCTTTCTACCCGTCATAGTTTTTCCCTCTGGCACGGTGTCCAGATCCCCATTTCTGAGTTTCCAATCCTATTCCTTCTGCAACGGCCAGTCCATCTCGTGTTTCATGGTTTGAAATCCGTACCGTTCGTAAAGGGGCCGTCCCATTTCCGTTGCCTCCAAAGATATAGCTGCTATTCCTCTTTTACTGACCTCCTGCATCAAGAGATCCAACGTATGCAGGGCGATGCCTTTTCTGCGGTAGGCTGGGGCAGTGTACATATTCATAATATAAGCTTTCTTCCCTGAGGGGTTCCGATAAGTCGGCATCACTTGATAAAAGCTGACTCCGCCTGTCCCCACAACGGTATTTGAATCCCAGACCAAAAGTGCAATATGCTGACCGTTTTGAAGCGATTCCTTATAGTACCTGCGTGTATGTTCCTCCACTTCTTGTAATCCAACAGAGGAGTCCAATCGATTGGCTGCCCGAAGGACTTCTATTCGTGTCTTTACCAGAAGTTCCAGTTCCTCAATGGCCGCTCTTTTGTAGAGAAAATGCATTGTCTTTTCTCCTTTCTTTTCATTTAGAATAAATCATACATATGGATATTGCTTGTACGGATGGATAACCAACCCGGCATCCGTATCGTTCTTCCGCTTTTCAGCCACCGCTAAATCGCTTCAAATTGTAACGAAAGGTTCCGGCAATTTTTTGTGTTATACAAAGATACGATTCGTAATCCCTTTTTAAATGGGTGTCCAAGCGGTCATACAGCCGCAAGAGCCTTTGTCAAAAAACGATTCCCTATAAAAAATCCCCTGCTGCAATCATGCAGCAGGGGATTTCACCTGTTGTATCATAAAGGGATATGCCTGGAAATTGCACGAAATTATTCTGCGATCTCGCCCTTGGAGAGCTTCTCCAAGTGCTCGTAATTCTCTTTTGCAACCTTCTCTGCTTCCGTGAACAGCTTCTCAGCACGCTCCGGGAAAGCACGAGTCAAGGAGTTGTAACGAACTTCACCCATGATGAAGTCACGATAGCTGGCGGTTGGCGCCTTGCTGTCGAGATGGAACGGATTCTTGCCCTCTTCCTTGAGTCTCGGATCATAGCGGAAGTTCTGCCAATAACCGGCCTCAACCGCCTTCTTCTCTTCTCTCTGTGCAATGCTCATGCCACCCTTAATACCATGGTTGATGCAGGGAGCATATGCGATGATGAGGGACGGGCCGTCGTAGCTTTCTGCCTCTGCAAACGCCTTGATGCACTGGTTGTAGTCAGCACCCATAGCGACGTGTGCAACGTAGACATAACCGTAGCTCATTGCGATGGCCGGGAGGTCCTTCTTCTTGGTTGCCTTACCGGTCGCTGCAAACTGTGCAACAGAACCGATCGGAGTGGACTTGGAAGCCTGGCCGCCGGTGTTGGAATAAACCTCGGTGTCGAACACCAGGATATTGACGTTTTCGCCGGAAGCGATCACGTGATCCAAGCCGCCGAAACCGATGTCATATGCCCAACCGTCGCCGCCGAAGATCCACATGGACTTCTTCGCAAGGAAATCCTTATCTTTCAAAGCCTTCTGAGACAGCTCACAGCCAGCCGCAGCAGCCTTTTCCAGCTCCGGAATCAGAGCGTCGGTTGCCGCGCGGTTCAGCTTGCTGTCGCTGAAAGTATCCAGATAGTTCTTGCAGGCTTCCTTGAGCTCTGCCGAGGACTTATCGGAAGCAGCGATCTCTTCGACATACTCGGCCAGTCTGCCGCGGATCGCCTTCTGTGCGAGCGTCATGCCATAGCCGAACTCTGCGTTATCCTCAAACAGGGAGTTGGACCATGCCGGGCCGTGACCCTTTTCGTTGCGGGTGTACGGAGTAGCCGGTGCGGAACCGCCCCAGATGGAGGAGCAACCGGTTGCGTTGGCAATATACATTCTATCGCCAAAGAGCTGAGTGACCAGCTTTGCATACGGCGTCTCACCGCAGCCTGCGCAGGCGCCGGAGAACTCAAGCAGCGGCTGCTTGAACTGGCTGCCCTTGACGGTAGTCTCCTTGAACTTGTCGATGACTTCCTGCTTCGGGCCAATCTTGCGGCCATAATCGAAGCCCTCCTGGCTCTGCAGCTGGGTCTCCATCGGCTTCATGACGAGAGCCTTCTCGCCCTTCATGCCCGGGCAAACCTGTGCGCAGGAACCGCAGCCGGAGCAGTCCATCGCGGAAATGGTCATCGCGAACTTCATGCCCGGCATACCCGTCATGTCCTTATACTTCTGACTTGCCGGTGCGTTAGCAGCCTCTTCCTCGGTCAAAGCAACCGGGCGGATAACTGCGTGCGGGCAGACATAGGAGCAGAAGTTACACTGGATGCAGTTCTGCGGATTCCATTCCGGAATATCGATTGCAATGCAGCGCTTCTCATATGCAGAAGAGCCAGCCGGAGCAGTGCCGTCCTCCATGCCGAGGTCGACAAACGCGGAAACCGGCAGATCATTGCCCTTATACTTATTGCAGGGATTCAGGAAATTCTTGACATATGCCACTGTATCGGCATTGCCCTCGAGAGCGACGTCGGCCTTTGCCTCGTCCACAGCGTTCTTCCAGGACTCCGGCACATTGACCTTGTGGTACTCATTTGCACCACGCTCAATCGCCTCGTGGTTCATGGCGACAATCTTTTCGCCCTTCTTGCTGTAGGACTTGGTAGCCGCATCCTTCATGTACTGGATGGCCTGGTCCTCGGGATAATGTTTGCAATGCTGAAGAAAGCGGACTGTAGAATGGTGTTGATGCGGCCGCCCAGACCGATCTCCTTGCCCAGCTTCACGCCGTCGATGGTATAGAAGTTGATGTTGTTGTCCGCAATATACTTCTTCATCTTGGCCGGCAGATGCTGGTCAAGCTCTTCATCGCTCCAGAGGCAGTTCAAAAGGAAGCTGCCGCCCGGCTTGACATCCTGAACCATGTCGTACTCGTTGACATAGGACGGCTTATGGCAAGCTACGAAGTCAGCCTGGCTGATATAATAGGTGGACTTGATCGGCTTGTCGCCAAAACGCAGGTGAGAAACCGTCAGGCCGCCGGATTTTTTCGAGTCATAAGCAAAGTAGCCCTGTGCGTACATTTCGGTATGGTCGCCGATGATCTTGATGGAGTTCTTGTTTGCGCCGACCGTGCCGTCTGCGCCCAGACCCCAGAATTTGCAGGAAGTGATTCCCTTCGGCGTTGTGTCCGGATTCTCTTTGATCTCGAGAGAGAGGTTGGTCACGTCGTCGACAATGCCGATGGTGAAGCGCTTCTTCGGGGACTCGGACTCCATGTTGCGGTATACAGCAACGATCTGGCCCGGGGTGGTATCCTTGGAGCCGAGACCATAGCGGCCGGTATAAACCTTTACCGTGCCAAACTTCGTCCCGGACAGAGCTGCCAGCACATCCAGATACAACGGCTCGCCGATGGAACCGGGCTCTCTGGTGCGGTCGAGCACGGAGATAGCCTTCACAGTCTCCGGCAACACGCCTGTGAGGAAGTCCGCCACGAACGGACGATACAGGTGAACCTTTACAAGGCCGACCTTGTCGCCAGCAGCGTTCAAATAGTCGACCACCTCTTCTGCGCATTCGCAGACAGAACCCATCGCAACGATCACGCGCTCTGCGTCCGGTGCACCATAGTAGTTAAAGGGCTTGTAATCGGTGCCGATCTTCGCGTTGACCTGATTCATGTAGTCAACCACAACTGCCGGCAGATCATCATAGTATTTGTTGCCAGCTTCGCTCGCCTGGAAGAACGTGTCGTCGTTCTGTGCCGTGCCGCGGGTAACCGGATGCTCTGGATTCAGAGAACGGCGGCGGAACGCATCAACCGCATCCCAGTCCAGCATATCGGCCAGGTCCTTGTAATCCCATACTTCAATCTTCTGAACCTCGTGGGATGTACGGAAACCGTCGAAGAAATGGAGGAACGGCACGCGGCCCTTAATGGCAGCAAGGTGCGCCACAGCGCCCAGGTCCATAGCCTCTTGAGGGCTGTTGGAGCAGAGCATCGCATAGCCAGTCTGACGGCATGCATACACGTCGGAATGATCGCCGAAGATGCACAGCGCATGTGTCGACAGCGAACGTGCGGAACAATGAATGACACTCGGAAGGAATTCACCCGCCATCTTATACATGTTCGGGATCATCAGGAGCAGGCCCTGGGAAGCGGTGTATGTGGTGGTCAATGCGCCAGCTGCAAGGGAGCCATGCACTGCGCCGGCTGCGCCCGCCTCGGACTGCATCTCGGTAACCTGTACTTCTCTTCCGAAAAGATTCTTTCTGTTTGCAGCAGCATACTTGTCCGTCTCATCCGCCATCGGGGAAGACGGGGTGATCGGATAGATCGCAGCAACATCCGTAAACGCATACGATACATGCGCGGTGGCGGTGTTGCCGTCCATAGTTTTTCTTTGTCTTGCCATTATGATATTTTCCTCCTTTTAAGGATCTTGATATTTCTCCCGGTACAATACACCCACACTGTACCAATCTAAATTTTAGCATCTTTTATGGCGCATGTAAAGGAAAAAACCGCATTTATCCAGAGAAATAAACAGAATATCGTCCATATCAGAGGGAAAGATTTTCCTAAACCATCTGTCAACTGCAAGCTTCCTGTTCGCGCTGCTGCCAGGGGATGATTCCTTCGCAAAATAGGTCTCTCACACATTCTACAGGGCCGTATGACGATTGACAGCAACCCATCGTATAGGATAAAATAAGAATTACCATAATAACATTATACTATGCAGGTTCTGCCTGCCGAAAGGGGAAAATTTATGCCTCCGGAACCCGTAGGCCATTTATGGCCGCTGTCTACAAGCGTGCAAACGGCTTCGGCCCAAACGTCCTTCTCTGCCTTTTCCATTGTGCTCCTGATTGTTCTCATTTTAATCAACGCTTTCTTCGCGGCTTCTGAGATTGCGATTATCACATTGAACGACAATAAGGTGCGTAAAATGGCGGAGGATGGCGACAAACGCGCCAAACGTGTCCTCAAGCTCACCAAGGATTCCAGCCGGTTTTTGGCCACCATTCAGGTCGGCGTCACGTTGGCGGGCTTTTTGACCTCAGCAGCGGCTTCCCAGACGTTTGCCGGAAAACTGGCAGACGCCTTTGCGTTTTTGCCAATTCCATATGATGTGCTCTTCGGTATATCCACGGTATTGGTCACTTTGTTCCTGTCCTATTTCTCACTGGTCTTTGGCGAGCTGGTTCCGAAGAAGATTGCCATGCAGCGTGCAGAGGCGCTGTCCTTTAAATTTGCAGGCATCTTGAACGGCATCTCCTCCTTCTTCCACCCGTTCATTTCCTTTTTGACGGTTTCTACCAACCTGGTCCTCAAACTGATGGGATACGACCCACACCAGAATGAGCAAACTGTCACCGAGGAGGAAATCCTGATGATGGTCGATCAAGGGGAAGAAAAAGGTGTGATCGGCGAGAGCGCCAAAGATATGATTTCCAATATTTTTGATTTCAGCGATGCAACGGTCGATGAAGCCATGACCCATCGCACCGACGTCACGGCGGTCGAGGATACGGCGACGATTCAGGATGTGGTAAACCTTTCCTTGGAAGAAGGCTTTTCCCGCATCCCCGTGTATCACGAAGACCTCGACAATATCGTTGGAATCCTCTATGTGAAAGATCTCCTGAAATATGTAGGAAAGCAAACAAACGATCACATTCCGTTGACCAGTTTGATGCGGAGTGTTTACTTCGTCCCGGAAACGAAACAGTGCAGCCAACTCTTAGCGGAAATGATCGAGCGCAAGCTGCAAATCGCCATCATTGTGGATGAATACGGCGGTACCGAAGGTCTGATTACCATGGAAGACCTGTTGGAATCCATTGTAGGCAATATCCAGGATGAGTACGACCACGAAGAGGAGGACATCTACCAGGTTGGCGAAAACAAGTTTACCGTGGACGGCACCACGCCGATCGATGAGATTTCCGACCTGGTGGGCGTAGAGCTTCCGGAAGGGGAATACGACACGGTCGCCGGCTTAATTGTAGAAAATCTGGGGCATATTCCGAAACCGGAGGAGCATCCGAGCATCGACATCGACTGTCTGACTTTGACGGTTCTCGCGGTGGAAGACCGCCGGATTGCAAAAGTTTTGATTGAAAAGCATGTCCCGTTAAGGACTGGGGATGAGGAAGAACGCTGATAGGAGATCCCTTTCCTTACATCAAAATCAACCCCGTTTTTGATTCGATCTGAAATTCCCTGAAAAGAAACGCCGGACACAGAGCATTCTGTGCCTGGCGTTTTTTCTTTGGACACTTTTGTGCAAGTTTCAGCTTGGGTACATTCCCCCTTTATACTCAATTTGCTCTTTCCATGGAAAGGCAATGTTTACCGGCTTTTTCTGCAAAATCCTTAATGAAATCTTTATGCATATCTTGCTTTTCTCTACGAATTGTAGTACATTAAAGGGACTGCTCAGGGTATTTTCTACTGGGTGAGCAGGGTCAGTCGCAAGCTCCTGACCTAAAAGAAAACTACGGAGGAATCACAAATGAAAAAACAAACTCGCAGCGCGGTCTTCTTGGCGCAGGGCGCCATGATTGCCGCCATCTACACGGTACTGACGCTTCTAGCCGCTACCATGAACCTCGCCTATGGACCGGTACAATTTCGGTTTTCTGAGGCGCTCACCATCCTGCCGATGTTTACTCCGGCAGCGGTCCCCGGTCTGACGATCGGGTGCCTGCTGAGTAATATCTTCAGCGGATACGGGGCGGCTGATATGATCTTTGGAACGCTTGCCACCTTATTGGCGGCGATTTCCACACGGATGTTGCGAACTGTCCGGATAAAGGATATTCCCTGGCTTGCTCCACTGCCGCCGGTGCTGTTCAACGCCGTAATCATCGGGGCGGAAATCGCGTTTTTTGCCCCGGAAGGCTTCCTTTGGACTGGATTTGCAGCTTCCGCCCTCTCGGTTGGCCTGGGAGAACTGGCCGTCTGTTATGTGTTGGGGCTTCCACTTGCGATTTTCTTGGAACGTTCGGGCCTCAGCCGCTATCTCTCCGAAGGCCCTTTACGCCTCTCCAATCGTTGACTTTTCCGCAAATGCTTTTAATTTTATGAATAACATCGCTGTCCGCTCAGGAATGTGTGGGCTGTGTATTTCGGGGTGATCGAATTGCAGGAGGGCTTTCCTTTAACGAAACGTCTAAAAAACATGCCGCCTGTCCGTCTCATCGTCTCCAGCTTTTTTGCCGTCATTCTCTTGGGCGCTGTTCTGCTTACGCTTCCGATCATGAGTCGGAGCGGTAACGCAACATCCATGATTGATGCCCTGTTTACGGCGACATCGGCGACCTGTGTGACTGGTTTGGTTCCTTTTGACTCCTGGACGCACTGGAATGGTTTGGGGCAGGTTGTCATCCTGTTTCTCATTCAGATTGGGGGCCTGGGCGTTATCACGTTTACCACCGGTTTTACGCTGCTTTCGCGCCGGAAGCTTGGCCTGCGGGAATTACAGCTTGCAACGGAAAATACCGCGGGCAATGCTATGGATATTTACCATTTGGTAAAGATCATTTTGACTTTTACCCTCAGCAGCGAACTGATCGGAGCGGCTATTCTTGCCCTTCGTTTTGTCCCGAAGTTTGGGCTTCATGGAATTTGGATTTCCATCTTCACCGCTGTTTCGTCCTACTGCAACGCCGGATTCGACATCCTTGGATTTGAAAAACCGGACAACAGCCTCATCGGGTATGCCAACGATCCGTTGGTCTGTATCCCGGTGGCCCTGTTGATTATTGTGGGCGGCCTTGGCTTTATTGTCATCAGCAATATTTATTTTGCCAAGCTTTCCCCGCTTTTTCACAAGAAAAAGCCCACCTCCTTGAACCTACATTCCAGCATTGTTCTTCGTATGACCCTGATCCTTTTGGTAATCGGTACCATTGGCTTTTTGTTCTTTGAATGGGATAACACCTTAGAAGGCAAGAATATCTTTCAGAAAATTTTGACAGCCTTTTTTCAATCCACCAGCGCCCGTACCGCCGGCTTTGCCTCGGTTGACATTGCCAGCGAACACGACATCACCAAACTGTTTACGGTCTTTCTGATGTTTATTGGCGCCGCGCCTGCCGGTACCGGCGGCGGTGTCAAAGTGACTACCTTTGTTGTTTTGATCGCAACGGTAATCAGCGTTATGGCTGGTAAAGAAGATACAACCTTACACCATCGCCGTGTGGAAAAAGGGACGGTATACCGTTCCCTTGCCATTGTAACGGTCGCGATTCTGGTTGTCGTCTGCACAACCGGCGTCATTCTTTCCACCAATGCGCATCCCATCAGCGCCATTGACGCGCTATTTGAAGCAACTTCTGCATTTGGAACCGTGGGACTGACGGCTGGATTAACCCCCTCTTTGAGTGCTATCTCAAAATTTGTACTTTGTTTAACCATGTTTATCGGGCGTGTAGGGCCGATCTCCTTGGCGCTGGCCATAGCAATCAAACGTGCACACAACAAGGGCGCTGTCCTTCCCGAAGGAAAAATTATTGTCGGATAGACATTTGATGTTGTTTCCCGTCGTGTATCCTTACCGTTTATTGGGCTTTTAAGATGGGACTCGACACAATCGTTTCCGTAAGATCGATCTACAGGCGTCATGGAGGAAACATTTGAGCATGGATTTCTTTTTTGGGTGTATGGCAAGTCCTGTCTTTGCAAAACCAGAAGAAGCCGTTTGACAGATTCGGATATGTATTGCCTTTTATAGTTAAAATCATACGACAAGAGGGTGTCCCAAAAGTCATTTCATGACTTTTGGGACACCCTCGCTTTTTTAGAAACTCAGATATTTTCCAAACAGGTAGAGGTTGCCGCCTTTCTATAAATCGAAAAATTTGTCGTTTTAGGGCATCCTCTTTATTCACGCCTGAAAATTTCCTGGATAAAGGCCCTTTTTCTTTCAGCCCCCGGCACTTTTCAGCATTTTTTACCATCTTCTGCCGGTGCTTACCGCGATATTAAGCAAGTGTATTGCCGGATACCTGTCCAATATAGATTTCTTCTGCCTTTCCAGTATTCTGCACTTCTACTTCTGCGGTACAATCCTTTGCCGGATCACTCAACATGCCCGCCAGGCCGCCTACATAGATCTTTCCTGCTGTACCCGTGCTTTGATTGGTTACCTTTCCCTCTACATGGGAATCGGTAGCCGTTCCAAGCAGCCATCCAGCCAAACCGCCTACAGCGATGGTCTTGCCTTCCTTCGTACTGCCTGTCATCTGAACATTTCCAGTAAATGTGCAACTGTCAATGGTTCCAGAGTAAAGCTCTCCAACCAGACCACCCACATTTACGGTCGATTTCGCCGTTCCTATAGCCGTCACTTCTGCGGAAACAGAACAGTTCTTTGCAATTGAATCCGAACCGATGAGATCTCCTACTAAGCCGCCCAGTTTACAAGAACCTTTTGTATCGTCCCACACGATTGTACCACCATTTACCGTGCAGTTCTCTATACGGGTATTATTTGCACACCCTACCAAAGCGCCGCCAAATTCACTTGTTTTTACCTGAGGCGCTTCGATAACAATATTCTTCAACTCTGCACCATCACAATAGGCAAACAACCCCGCATATTTCGGCGCGCCCGATTGGCCGCTCGTTTTAACGCTCCGTCCAGTTTGCTCGTCCTGCCCAATATTCAATCCTGTAATCTGATACCCACATCCATCGAAACCGCCGGTAAAGGTTTCATCCGTTTTTTCTCCGCCAATCGGTTCCCAGTTATAATCGGAAAGGTCAATATCCCCTCCAAGACGGTAGAATTGATCCAAGCCATTGCCGATACTCATCAGTTCTTCTGCGGAACGAACCCAAATAGCCTCTTCCGCAGAGCTGCCATCCCCATCTTCTTGAAGCTTCACCTCAAAGGAAACCGTCTTATCCGTCTTGGACACCACTTTCGAGGCATTCGGATCTACCAGTTCATATCCTGCGCCGAGCTTGCTCAAATCCGGCGTCAAAGTCATCGTGGTTTCGCCCTCAGGGAACAGCACCAGATAGGAGCCGATCACCTTTCCGTCCATGACCCACTGTACCGTCGCCATATCCGCTGCGCCCGCACCTTCATCGGTCTGGAAAGCATTTACCACAACATTTCCATGGAAGTGCTTTCCCTGATATGCGTTGCCCGCGGTATCCGGCAAATAGGCACCGATCACATAGGTCTGTGTGCCGCTCGCCGCTGGAAGTACCATGGCCGGCGTATAGGGTTTTCCGTTGGAATCGGGGTTCAAGTTATCTGATACGACTGTCCACGAGCCATTGACCTTTTCAAACAGCACCAACTTCAACACATCGGCCAAGCCGTTTGTACAAGCAACGCGCACATTCGAATGGTCCGGGCTATAAGCCTGCTTGATCGTCTCTCTGCCCTGGGCATCCTTGACAATCTCGATCTTCTTCTCCCCATTCTCCGGGCATTCTACATCTTTCATATCCAGAGCTTCCACCGAAAGCTCTATGTAAACCGGAAGAGTCCCTGCGTTGTTAACAACCACTGGCTGGAAATAAACCGGTTTCGGATCATAGCCATCTACAGATACATTGCCATTGCCCGCTTGATTGATCTCTGCCAGAAACTTTTCGTATTCCATGGGACGCAAATTGTCAAAGCTCAAAGGTGTCTCCGCATCTTTGCCCGGCTCTACCGTAATGTCTAAAACACCTGCTGTGAAGTCCGCATTTACCTTTTCCGTATCCGTAAACCATGCCATGGTTCCACCTGCTAGCAAGCAGAGCATCAACAGAATGGATACTCCCGATAACAGCAACCTTCTCTTTTTCATGTCTAGTCCTCCTCTTTCAATCATTGTTTCTACAGCAAATGGAGCTGTAGTTTGAAAAAACTGCATTACATATTCGCTAATAAATATGCATGTAAATTTATAGGGATATTTTACCATTCCATAGACAGTCTGTCAATCCTGCAAATTTTTTGTATGTTTAGGGTGTATATTTTTGTTTTATTATATAATATTTATAAAATATTTTTAAATACCACTGGAAAAACAGCGAAAAAAATAAACAAACGAAAGGGCACATGTGCATTTTTATGCACATGTGCCCTTTTGGGCGTTTATCTGCGTTCCCGTAAAATCTTTAAGAGTTGTTTTTGACTCTTGCCTTCACACACCGCGACTATTTCATCATTCGCATGAATCACTGTATTGCCGTTTGGAATCATCATAGACTCCCCACGAAGAATGGAGATAACCAGTGAACTATCCGGTAAATCAATATCCTTCAGCATCACACCCTCCAAGGCTGTATCCGCTGGAAGCGTCATCGCACAGATTCCCGCGCGCCCTTTGTTCAGGGTTGCCAAAAGATGCATTTCCGCCACATCAACTTCTTGCTCAATCAAATTTGTGATGATTTCTGTGCTGCTGACGGCAATGTCCGCCCCCAAAATACGCAACGCATCCATGTTTCTCGGGTCGTTTGCGCGGGCAATCACCTTTACTGCCTTAAACTGCCTTTTCGCCAACTGTGCTGCTACTAGATTGTCTTGGTCTTGACCGGTAACTGCGATAAAACAATCTGCGTTCTGCGTACCCGCCTCTTCCAGCGTTTCGATTTCTGTTCCATCGCCACAGATCACTTCTACGTCCAGTTCATTTGCCAATCGCATACAACGGAGTTTATTTTTTCGATCAAACGAACGTCGTGTTTGCTCTCCAACATATTCGTAGCCAGATGATACCCTAGCTTTCCGCCTCCAACGATCACAATTCGCATCGTTTTTCCTCCCGAATTATACGGTTTGTATATTTTATTTATTTAATACAATTCATTAATTCCCTATAAAAATCAGGCCGTTTTCCCCGAGGGCCCTTTTATCAAACATGCGCTTACCTTTTATACATTTGCGCACAGCAAAGTTTTCCACACATTCTCTGCGATAAAAGTTATACGAGGAAGTCTTTCCTCATTGTCAATCAATAATGTTGGAGAAGACCAAACGGTCATTTTCTCCGATCAGCTGATCGTGTCGCCCCGTATTGAGCACCATTGTGCCGTCCGCATGAACCAATCCAAAGAGCTGTTCCCCATCTTTTACAGGGAATTGGCTGAGCGAAAGTCCATACCAAGAGCGGTCTGCCTCCTTCACATGGAAAGCCACCGTTGCCGTTCCGATGGTCAGCTCCTTGGAATCCCAAGGCTGTGTCAATGCCGTAAACATTGCGTCTCCCGCCAATTTTGTATGGCACACCGTCTTGAGGCCAAAGCGCTTAAAGACCTTTTCGCGCGCGGGGTCCGAAATGCGGGCCACTACATTGCGCACACCAAAAACTCCTTCGCAATCTGCGAATGGTGATGTTTAAATTGTCATCCGGCGTACAGACTGCCACCGCATCGCAGCTTTCAATCCCTGCATTCTTCAACACTTTGGTATCCATTGGAAAACCGGTAACGGTCATCCCATTAAAATCCTTCTCCAACATGCGAAATGCATCCGCATCCGAATCGACTACAGCGACATCATGTCCATGGTGATCCAGCAGTTCTGCCAGACGCCTCCCCAGCCGACCACATCCAATTACTAAAACGTTCACCCAGAATCTCCTCCCGGTATTAAAATAATCCTTTTCTTCCATACCGCGGTATAAAAGCGGATGCTTCCACACCGCCTATTCTCTGATGAAATTCTCTAAAAATGCCCCGATTGCAATGATTCCTCAAAGCGGGCCAACCAAGGCCCCCATGTTAAAACGTTTCCCCTCAAAAAGTTCCACACAATAAAAATACCCTCTCCTACCAAGGGAAAGGGTTTCCAACATGGCGCAATACGCCATCCTCTATACAAAATTGGCTCAACCGGTTGCACACGGAGCAACCGCTCTCATCTGCTTTTTTCTCCTTTGCGCAATACAAGGCTACGTCCTCCATTCCTTGTACACGGCAGTTTCCTTTTTCCAACGGCTTTTTCCGTTGAATCAACAAACGTCCGGAGAAATATCCTCGTGCTACAACCGCCAAACCCAATGAAATCTCTATATTCGCGGCCCTGCACAATCTCCCGTTTCCAAGAATACCGTCCCCTTCTCGCCTGAATCCTTTCAGATTCAGGCGCCCATAAAGAGGGCAAAGAAGGAGCACGCTGTGTGAAACTTCACACACATCTGGCCCGCCCGGAGGGATTCGAACCCCCGGCCTTCAGAATCGGAATCTGCTGCGATATCCAGCTTCGCTACGGGCGGATATGAAAACTGATAGTAATTATAACACGCTGTAGCATAAATTTCAATCATTGTTTGGAGAAACCATCCGATTTTTCCATTCTTTTGCCCAAGCGCCAAATAAAAAGAATAGCAGAAGCCATTCAACCTCGGAAAACCGATGCTGCTGCCTTCTGCCGTTCTTTTATAAAAATGGGTTAAGGAAGATGAAAAAGAAAAGGAATAAGTAAATTGATTTGATGCTCCCTTTTCCCTGGTTGCCGCCCGGAAAATCCGGGCGGCCCCAAGAGAAAAGCAGCTTTGCTGGGCAGTAGATTTCTGTTGCCCATCAACCGCGCCCAGCCTAGAGAAGTCCTTACGCTGCAATGGTTACTACACAGTGCTGCTGTGCGGCCTGACCTGTCAACGTGGTGTACACGCCGGTGGACTCGCCCACATCACCGATTGCCCAAATGCGGAAGTAGTAGTCATTGCCAATCTGCGTTACAAACTGAGTCTTAAATACGCTGCCATCGCCAACGGTGAAGAGCGGCAAAATATTGCTGCCATTCACCAGTGTCATCTTGAAGCAATATGCCTGGCCCTGCTTGACTGTAAACGGAAGCGTCGTGTCAGATTTCACATATGGACCAGTGACCGTTGTACCAGTACCCGTTCCTGGTGTTGTTGGCACACCGCTTCCGTCTTCACCATAGGTACTATCCGCAGGCACATAAACAGTCGTGGAACCGCCGCCAGAAGAGGAAGAACTGCTTCTCGGAACCAACGCCTTGATGGCGTCGTTGATCGCCTGTACGGCAGCATCCACTGTGGGCTGTGTTGCTGTAGACGGCAGGGCCTTTGCTGCTGCAACCGCCTCTTGCAATTTTGCCCAAGAGTCGCTGGTATACTTGCTGGAAGAGCGGGATTCCGCATCCTGAATAGCTTCATTCAGATCTGTGAAGTCTGCATCGAAGATCTGATACGGATAGTAGACGATGTTCGCTCTGCCGTAAGAGGCATAGCTTGCATCTCTTCTTGGATAGACGGTGGGTTCAATGCTGCCGTCGATGATGCCTTCTGCACAATTCATCAAGTCATCGAGGTATTCCTCTGTGAACGGCTCCAGGTTTTCCGCGTGGCCGGTACGTAGCATCATTTGGCGGCCGTTTACCTTATCGATAAAGTGCTGCAAAGACTTGGTGTAGGTCTGAATCGAACACATGCCGATCTGCATCCATAGGTCTCCGGAACCCACAGCGTCGCCGGTAAATACGTCCTCATCGCCATAGAACAGAACAATGGAGCCTGCCGTGTGGCCGGGAACTGCGACAACCTCTAGGTTTTCACCGTTACCAATACTGATAAAATCACCATCTTTGACAATGGAAACTTTATCGGCATCCGGTCCCATCTTCTTAATGATTGCGTCCTTATCTCCCTCTGCGACATAAACGTTCTTCACCTGGTCCTTGCCGACAAAGTCGTCCAGACATCCGATGTGGTCACCATGGTTGTGTGTCAGAACCACATTCATGTTCGCATTTTTGTTTTCCAGGACATTGTTGACAATGTAATCAAACAGATCACCTGCGCCCATACCGGTATCGATTACCGTGGCGCCATCCTTGTTTTCGAGCACCCAAATCTGGCCGAGTTCATAGTCGCGCACAACCGTCATACCCGGTTTGATTGTCTCCTTGGTGTACTCCAAGGACGGATTCTGTGTATGATTCTTCGAACGGCTCAACGACTGCTGGAACAGCCAGTTGTACGGTGTGCCATTGCGGTCGCTGTACACATACTTCCAAACCTGATGCGGGTCCGGAGTGGTAGAGCCGGCACTGTACTCTTCATACTTGATACACTGGCTACCAACTGCCTTCAGAGCCTCCACCACTTTGCGGGTATTTTCCACCGGAACAGTGCTGTCATCCGCATTGTGGAAGGTCCAGATTGCCATATTTTTGATCTTCTGGAACGCTTCGTTGTTGTTTGCATAGTAGCTATCGTCCACGCCACCGCACATCGGCATTGCTGCTGCAAAGATTTCCGGATGGTCGAGGATGATCTTCCAGGTGCCGTAACCGCCCATAGACAGGCCCTGGATGTAGATGCGATCTGTGTCGATGGTGGCTGCATGCTCTGCGATGAACTCATCGAGCATCTGCATGACAAGCGCTTCGTTGTCCTCCTGAACCCAGCCTTCGGCCATGCTCGGGCACTGCGGCGCCAGCACATAGCACGGGTTCATGTCCACACGGTCTGCCCAAACGACGGCGCCCTTGTTCGCGATGATATGGGACAAATTATTGTCGCCGGATTCACCCGCTCCGTGCAGGAAGATTACCACCGGATACTTGCCGTCTGCATCCTTACCAGCGGACTGGATCGGGTCGTAGTAACGATATGGGATCGTCTTGCCCGCTTTGTTCGTAACTTCTGCCTCCTGGAAGTCGTCCACGGTCAGGTTCGTAATCGAAGTATTTGCATAGGTCCCGCCTGCTGCTACAGTCTCGCCGTTGGCCAGCTCGACATCGCGCAGCTGGGTAACCTCATAGGAAAGGTCAAACATGAAGGTCTGGAACGCATTGTAATCGAAATAACTGGTGCCTGCGATCGTATCCGTGGGGTCGAGGGAGATCGTAACCTGATTCCCATCCACCTGCACACCGGTGATAGTCCGCATGCCGACGTTGTTAAAGGTTGGGTTATCCGCTGTCTGCTCCGCACGTACCTGATAGGTCGCTGTAGAGATAGAATCCGGATTGACATCTTCTGGGTAGGTGACAACCGCTTCAATTACCTTCTGGCCGTCGTCCATCACCTTCGTGACGAGTTCCACCTCACAGGTGTCGGTCACCTTCGCAGGATCATAAACGATGGAAGCCGTGCCATAGGTTGCGATCTTCGCATCGCGGACATTGCCGCGGATATACTGCTCACCTTCGATAGATCCATCCACAATTCCCTTCGCACATTCGAGAATATCGCGGACATATTGGTCGGTCATTGTGCCGCGATACTGCGTGTGGCCGCCATAAACGGTCAGGTCACGGTCGCCGATGGAATCGTTGAGGTGCTGCAGGGAGTTCACATATTCTTCAATGGAGCACATGCCGATCTGCATCCAGACATACCCGGAACCAATCGCATCACCAGTGAAGAGCTTGTCTTCGATCATGTAGCCAACGGAACCAGCCGTATGTCCCACAATATCGATGACCTGGAAATACTTGTCGCCGAACGGGATCTTATCGCCGTCGTTGACCGCTGTGAGCTTCTCAGTGCTGACGCCCTGACGCTCCATCATCGATTTCACTGTGGCTTCGTCCGCTGCGCCGATGTAGATATGTTCCACATCTTCTTTATCTGCGAACTGATAGGCCTGAGCAGTGTGGTCTCCGTGGCTGTGGGTCAGTAGGACATCAATCTTGGTCACTGTTTCGGGCAACATGGCCTTGAGCTCGTCATAGAGATTGCCCTGGCCCATGCCGGTATCGATCAGAACCGCGCGGTCACCATTGACCATCACATACATCGGATCGACATCGTAATCCCAAATGGCCTGTACACCGTCGCCATAGTCCTTGACCGTGTAAAGGGTCTTCGGGTTGATCGTGCCATTCTCGGTTCTGGACTTATTCTGTTCGAACAGCCAGTTATAAATTTCTTCATCTTCATACACGGCCTTCCAGCTGTGATGATGATTCGGCCAAATGGATTCCGGCAAATATTTATAATATTTTACAGAAGTGTTGCCGTGTGCCTGTAAGGCTGCAACTGCATCGTCCGAGCCCTGAACGTTGACGGACGGGTCATCCTCTGCATGGGCAACCCAAATCGGCATATTTGCCAATGCGTCAAACTTCTTGCCGCCATCTTCATAATAGCTGGTAGAAACACGCCCGCAAATCGGGATTGCTGCTGCGAAGAGGTCCGGGTGTTCCAGGATCATTTCCCAAGTGCCCATGCCTCCCATCGACATACCCTCGATGTAGATGCGGTCCGTATCCACCTGCGGATGTTCCTGGATAAATTCCTCCAGAATTTGAACCACCAGGTCCTGGTTTTCCTTGTTGATCCACCCAGAGGGTTCGGTCGGACACTGCGGCGCCAATACATAGACCGGATTGCGCGCAACGCGGTCCGGCTCTACCCAAGCGACGGCGCCCTTGTTTGCGATCAAGTGGGACAAATTGTTGTCGCCCTTTTCTCCGCCGCCGTGCAGGAACAGGATCAGCGGATATTTGCCATCCTCACTCACACCATTGACCTTGATCGGGTCATAATAGCGATAGTTGAGGGATCTTCCGTTGACATTGCCGCCCGTTGCACTCTGGAAGTCATCTACAATGCGGTTGGTGATGGAGGTATCCTTGTATTTTGCGGGTTCAACAGTCCCCTCCGCTGTTTCGATTTCTCCCTTTTGTGTTACAAGATACGAAATATCGTACGGGGTCGTCAAAGAACTATAGAAGCTTGTCACGGCTGTTTCATCCTCGGGATCGAGTTCAATGGTCACAACATTGCCATTGACATCGATGTCCGTGATGGTGCGGTAACCTTCCAGATCGTTGGAACCGTCTCCATAGGTAAGGGTTGCCTTGATCTTGTAATCATCCTTGGAAACGCTGTCCTCATCGACTGCACTGTCGTAAGTCAAGTTGATTTCGACTACGCGCTGCCCATCGTCCAGTACTTCTGTGACGATTTCTGTGGGAATGTCGCCATAGGGGATATTATACGACATCTGCAAATCGTCCTCGGTCAGGTCGAAGGAATCCAGGTTTGCCGCCATCATCAGGCGGTCGCGCGCCGGATAATCGGATTTTGTTGTGCAGACAGCCGCTACGCCGTCCTCCACGTCCTTAAAGTGCATGAATGCACCGTTCGTATCCGAGGTACATTCTTCCCAAACCGGGAGGCCCTCCCCATTTGGATCGCCGGTCTTGACAAAGTTTGCCCAGTAGGTGGACATCATATCGCCCAACTCGTGATCCGCATCGGTCCAGTTGCGTTGGCCTTCAATGTCGTCCCGCATGGAGTTGAACATATACCACAGCTCACTGGAATGGAAGGAACCGTAGAAATCCTCATCACGGTTGCCTACGATCTCCGGATCGTGTGGCGCCAAGTCGTGATCGAAATAGTAAACATAAGCGTTGTGATCTTCGTTGTGCGTCTTGCCGTATTCAGCGGAGATCCGGTACTTCGCCAAACTGCTGTCGCTGGTGGAACGCAGGTTCATGCGATAAGCCTGTTTCTCGTTGAGCGCATTGTAGATGGAGCGATTGTACAGCTCTCCGTACTGATTTTCCATCTTTTCCTGGAATGCTTCGACATCCATCGTGCCATCCGGCGTACCGGACAGGGAGGTATACTCATCCGCCGTACCGCCGATCATGATGTCGATGCCGTCGAGCGCACCCTCAAGGGTCAAATCGATGGATTCCTCTGTAAAGACATAGTTATCCAACGTATTGTTGCCGGCCGCACTCTTGAGGGAACTGTAAACGTCATCCGCCAGGAAATCTTTCGCATCCTTTGCGCGAAGCTCTTCCAGGGTGACGCCCTCTCCGAATGCTTTTTCAATAGCGTTTTGGCAAGTTTCTTCCTTCTCCTCCAAGGATTTATAGCTGCCAGGTGCTGCATAACCGCCAAAACCACTCTGGATAATCGCACGGTTAAACAGCCCGTCCGTCATATCTGTGGAAAGCAGCGCTGTTACAGACATGGCGCCTGCGGACTGGCCGCAGATGGTGACGTTCTCTGGATCGCCACCGAATCCTGCAATATTCTCATTCACCCATTCCAGCGCCTTGATCTGATCCAATGTACCGTAGTTACCGGAAACGCCTTCCTCATTTTCTGCGCTGAGTTCCGGCAGAGCCAGGAAACCAAATACATTGACACGGTACTGGATACATACCACGATGATCCCCTGCGCTGCCAATTTGGAAGCATTGAACTCCATTTCGGATGCATGGCCATGGTCGTAACCGCCGCCATGAATCCAAACCATGACCGGAAGCTGCTCGTCTTCCGCATGTTCCGGTGCATAGACGTTCAAATACAGGCAATCTTCGCTGATTTCGGGATTGTAATCTTCGTCAAAATAGAACTCGTCGCCCCAGAATTCGCCAACGGGGTTCAAGTTTTCTGGCTGCATCGCCTGGTTGCCCCATTTGTCGCAAACGCGCACATCATCCCACGTCTCTGTGAGATCCTGCGGCGCTTTCCAGCGCAATTCTCCCACCGGGGGCTCCGCAAATGGAACACCCTTGTAGACGGTGACACCCTCCGTATCGGATGGGACGCCCTGAATCTTACCATTTACATTGTCGCCACTGCGAATGGTGACAATGCCCGGTTCTTTCATCTCCGGTTCTTCCGCGCGCGAGGTTGCTGCAAATGCGCTGGTACACGTGCCCAGCAGCATTGTAAAGGTCAGAACCAATGCCCAAATAGATCGATGGATCTTTTTCATTCTGCTTTTCTCTCCTTTTCCTAAAATGTAACCGTTAACTCTGGTCCGCTCGTATGTCCTGCATGGGCATCCCTCCATTCTAAAAAAATGTGTAGAAAAGAAAGCCTGCCAAAGATTTGCTTTTGACAAGCATGGGTGCGCGTATATAATGCTATCCATAAATGGCCTTTCGGCCCGATCCTTCGTCTTTCATCCAGCGAATGACGCCGCTGTAAAACGGTACTTCTACTTTCTACGATGAACGTCGCTCTGCCAACCAGTGGTCTAATTGTTTTTGCTTCTCTGCAAGGATTTTGTCAATACCCGCTGCTCTGAGTTCTTGGTTCATACGCGGCAATGTGACTGCCGGGTCGAGAGAACCACATTCCAGGGCATTACGATATTCGTCCAACACCGCATTGCAGGCGCTGACCTCTCCAAGCACCTCGGTGTTATCCCATACAAATCCGCGTGCTGGGGATGGGTGTGCCTCTTGATTAAAGGTCTCCACCTGCTGCCAAACATCCGGCGGATCTTTCTGCCATACATGGGCGATTAACTCATTAGGCCATGACCAAATAATAAACCCATAGGGTACATTGTCACTGTCAATCCCCTTTGGAAATCCGACAATATTTTGCTCATGGTCCAGTATTTGATAGGTTTTCCCCTCAATTCCATAGGTGAGCAGGTTTGCCAGTTCTGGATTGGTGTACATCTCGTTGAGTACCCGCATGGCTTTGTCGGGCTGCTCGCTGGTATGACCGATGCTCCACATCGAAGAAACCAATGTGGTCTCGCTATACGGCGGGACAATTGAAAAAATCCCAATTTCATATCCCACACTCCGGATGACCTCACCATATTTATCGGGTTTTACATTGGCAAAGTGCCCAAATCCCTTTCCTGCCCGCATCAGTGAAAACTCGTTGTCCGTATTGGACGCGCCGTCCGGCATCAGCAGACCTTTCTGCGCCCAATCCCACTGGAGCTCCACCATCTGCCGGTAGGAATCCGTCTCAAACAGATTGACAACCTCCGTGGAATCCGTAAAGCTGTTCTCCAGCACACCTAAGTCGTCTCCCAACCGGTCATATGGCATTGGGAGCCTTGCCAAGCCACTGCTGGTAACGACCGGATACATGTCCGGATATGCATCCCGTACTTTTAGCAGAAGATCTTCAAGATCCTGTATGGTCTGCAAATCCTCTTCCTGATACCCCAACGCCTCTGCTAAATCTTTCCGGTAAACAAACCCGCGCCCGGTCGCTTTCTCCCGGTTGATCGGTACGCCACAGATCATTCCATTGAACGTGACGCACTGCCAGTCCTCCGGTGAAATGTCCTCTTGAATCTCCGGGCCACACAAAGACAGATAATCGTTTAAGGGGGTAACCAGGCCATAGTTCACCATAACAGCCACGCCCGTTTCAAAAGTCGGGAAAAGGTCCACTTTTTTTCCGGTGGAAACCGCCAGTTTCACCTGTTGGAGGCAATTTTCCTTTGTCCCCTGATAGGTCAAACGGATCTTGGCCTCGCAAGATTCTTGAAGGATGGCGTTTGCACGCTCTTCGATTTCTTTTCTCAGCGGTTCAGAAGCCCTTCCCAACGCATACACATCCACCGTATAAAAATCCTCAGAAGAACTCTGCGAAGAAGGTGTTTGCTCTGTCCCAGTTGTTCCATTTGTACAGGCTGTCAAATTCCACAGTAGAACTCCCGCCAGCAACATCGCCAGCCATCCTGTCCGCTTCATGATTGGCCCCCTTGCTCTCTTTTTATCGGGGCAACTCTCCAAAATACTATCGGAATTCCTTTTTGAAGCCTCGCAAGGTTTCAGCCGTTTGTTTTGCAATCCCCCTTTTTTCATTTGATCTTTTTGATTCATTGTATTTATATTATACTCGGTTGATTTTTTGATTTCTGCCAAAATCCTGACCTCCACTATCAAAAAACTGACAACTTTTCTATAATTTTCTGCCTTCGAACCATTCATTATCAAAAATCCGACCTCGTCTTATCACAAATCAGACCTACTATGTTTGTGATTGGGATCTCCTCCCGTTTCACCGTGTCTATCATATCCTGGCGGTTCCCATTACAATGATTTATTACTCGATAAGCAATAGGAGCCGCTTCCCGTTTTATAGCCGTCCTTTGATGACGGTTGCCTTAGTCACATCTGCCCGTTTGCCCATCTGCGACAGGGATATGAGGCAATAGTAGGGCTCATCCGATTGCGAATATACTTCGACAGTTTTATTTTAATGCAAAAGAGGGACAAATTGAATAACTTTTTCAAAAGCAAAATCTAGGAAAAAGGTTCCATATGAAGAAGGGCCGTTTTAACAATATCCACGGAGACAACAAAAAGCCCACCTTCCAGCATTTTACTGGAAGGTGGGCTTTGAAATTTCATGGGACAGTGTACTCAATTAAGAAGCATAAGCATCCTGCAAGATCGAACGTACTACGAACTCGCCCGGTGCATTTGTGGGACCCTCGACAAAAGTCTTTTCTGCGGAAACACGGTGCTTCTCCAAAATATAACGCAGGATGCTCCATCCAGCATCCAAAACACAGATTGCGTATACGTGGCCGCTGCATTTATCGCGGATACATTCCGCAATGGATGCGACATCCCCTTTGTGCTCGCCATCGCGAATCTGCGGAATGACCACATGATATTTGTCCTCCAACTCTTTGAGGTCCGAAATTTTTGTCCAATCGCCTGGATATACCATCAGGACGGTCGGTCCGTCCGCCTTTCCAATCTCAACAAAGTTCATATGATAACGCTCCCTTTTCGTCGATCCGGTTCTATCACCGGTATGATTTGATTGGATCTCGATTCGTCGATCCATTTTTACATTCCCACACAGCGGGCGGACTGTCCCTCAAACAAGTGGACATTTCCGCTCAAACAATACTGCTGTAGTACGGACCACAGCTTTTCTATATCGTGTTTTTCCATCGCACACAGCGGTGGCCTACACGGTCCTACGTCCATTCCCATCATGCAGAGCGCCTGCTTTACAGGGATGGGATTGACGTCCATAAACAAAGCCTGCATCAGATTCGTATATTGCAGCTGCAATTCACGACTGCGGGCAACATCTCCGTCAAAGAAACTCTGGCAGATCGAATGCATCACACTCGGCGCCAAATTCGATAACACAGAGATGATTCCCTTTGCCCCCAGCGCCAAGGCGGGAAGCGTCTGATCGTCGTTTCCAGAATAAATGTCCAGACGGTCACCACACAGGGCAGCAATGGTTGCCATTTGCGAAAAGTTCCCGCTGGCCTCCTTCACTCCCACAATGCGGTCATTTTCACAGAGCGCCAAATACGTTTCTGGCTGGATATTGACGCCTGTACGCGATGGAATATTGTATAGGATGACCGGCAGATCGGTTGCGTTTGCACATGCATTGAAGTGCTGCACCAGCCCCCGCTGCGATGCCTTGTTGTAATAAGGCGTCACATGCAGAAGCGCATCTGCACCCGCTCGGGCCGCCCCCTTTGAAAGCTCCACCGCATGTGACGTGTTGTTGGAGCCTACGCCGGCGATCACCGGAATCCGGTGGTTGACACGGCGTACAGTGTGTTCTACCACTTCACAGTGTTCTTCATCGGTAAGCGTGGACCCTTCTCCCGACGTACCGACCACCACAATGGCGTCCGTATGTCCGGTGAGCTGGCGGTCAATCATTTGATCCAGCATGCTGTAGTTGATGCGAAGGTCCGGGTACATCGGGGTGACCAGCGCCACTCCCGCGCCTTGGAAGACCGTTTTTCCCATCTGTGCTGACATCCTTTCTAGGGTGGCCACAGTTTTTCTCTGTCTGGGGGAGGCGTTCTTTCATACAGCGGCTATGGAAAGCCCCAATCGCCCTCAAATCTTCCCCAATGAAGATTGAGGCTGTCACCGCCATCCCGCCAGATCTTTCTGGCCATGCCCTGACAAAGCTTTTTGGCTTTCTTTCCTAAGGGAAACCCCTCAGAAATTGCCCCTATTATACGTCCGTCCTTCCAAAAAGGGAATCAAGAACACATTAAGAACCCTTCTTCTTCATAAAGACTTCATTAAAATTTGCTGGCCTTTCCGTTCTTCTGATAGGTCTGTCTGTTTCTTCCAAATTATTATCCAATTCCTTGTTCGTTTCCCATAAAAGGACTGGTGAATGACGTGATTCATGTGTACCCAAAAGAATTTTTTAACCCGCTTGCCCTTTGCCTAAAAAGCTTCTATTGGACAAATCGTCATGAATACAAAACGCTTCGATAGATTTGAAACAATAAACATTGAGCTATATTTTATGAAATCTGAAGCGGTGGAACTACAAGGCCGATCAAACGTCTTGGGCACCCATAAGACTGCTTCAAGACACAGGGCCCTTATAATCGTGATACAAATCGTATCCGGCTTTCCAAACTACCCCGAAAGGTTATAAACCATTATTAAAGTGTTATAATGGCGCGGCGAGACCCCACCCTTGCGATCCTTGTCTATAGGCCATCCTTTGGTGTCCTGGATGTGTTACACCACCAAACATTTCTTTCATAAACAAAAACGTAGTATCTTATCTAGGGTTTCGGTGTGTCTATCAATTCTTTATTTCCATCCCCCTTTCCCTATCATGCAACAGGGTTCGGTAGCTAAAATGGGATGATCCAAAGCCTCATAAAAAGATTCCATTTCGTCCTGTGTTGTACGATATGTGATTCCATTCTGAGCGGCAAAGAATCCCATCAAATTGCCTCCATCGACTTTTACAAAACCAATCTCTACGAAATAGAAACGCAATAAAAACAGGGCAGGAAGTACGAGCAAAAGGCTTGATTTTGTGCATTTTCCAACATGTTCCATACATATGGATAAATATTACTCTGGTCGTGTTTTTCTCTTCAAACAATAAAAATTGCGCTGCGAAAACCGCAGCGCAATTTTTATTGTTTCATTCATTTTATCAGACGATAAAAGCCATCACTTCTGATTTTTCGTAAAGTTCCAGGAATCCCGGCACATATCGTCCAACGTATATTTGGCTTCCCAACCGAGCTCCTTCTTTGCTTTCGAAGCATCCGCATAACACTCCGCGATGTCACCCGGACGGCGCGGTGCAATCTTGTAATTGATCTTTACACCGGAGGCCTTTTCAAAGGCTTTTACGACATCCAGAACCGAGCTGCCTTTTCCAGTGCCCAAATTGTAGATTTCCGCCCCCTGGACGCTGTCCAATTTTTCCAGTGCCTTGATGTGGCCGACTGCCAGGTCGCACACATGGATGTAATCGCGTACACCGGTGCCATCTGGGGTTGGATAGTCGTCTCCATAAACCGAGAGGCACGGCAGCTTACCAGCCGCTACACGCGCAATATACGGCATAAGATTGTTCGGAATGCCGTTTGGATTCTCACCAATCAGCCCGGACGGATGGGCGCCAATCGGGTTAAAGTAGCGCAACAGCGCAACCTTCAGGTCCTTATCCGCAACACAGACATCCTGCATGATCTGTTCGATAAAGAACTTCGTGGTGCCGTATGGATTCGTGGTGCCGCCTGCCGGCATATCCTCCTTAAACGGAACCTTGTTGTTCATCCCGTAGACGGTCGCAGAAGAACTGAATACGATCTTCTTGACCTGATATTTGCGCATGAGATCGAGCAGGTGCAATGTTCCCGTGATATTGTTGTGGTAATATTCCAACGGCTTCTGGACAGATTCGCCCACCGCTTTAAGTCCTGCAAAATGGATCACTGCGTCGATCTTGTGCTCTTTGAAAATCTTTTCAAAGTTGTCGTAATCGAGCATATCACATTCATAGCTGGGGAAGGTCTTCCCTGTGATCTTCTCTACGGCACGCAGTGCGTCGGGAGAGGAGTTCACATAGTTATCCATCACAACAATGTCAAAACCATTGTTGAGCAGCTCCACACAGGTGTGGGAACCGATAAATCCGGCGCCGCCGGTCACCAGTACTGTCATAATCAATCATCCTTTCTGGTATCCGGCCGTCATTGGACGCCCGACACACTTTTGCGCCAGGGGCGGCAACCGCCGGTAATCTGATCTTGATGGACCATACAGCGCATTGCTTTCAGCCAACCATTTTTACACGCCAGCTGCCCTACAAGCGCCATCTTACAATTTTATTCGCCCTTTTTGCTTTCCATAAACTTCGCGTAGCTGCGCGGAGTTCCTTGGAAGTTTCCTCTGGGCAGGTCGGGTTGCAGTGAGCCCATGCGCCCGTCTCGCTGGAAGCGTTAAACTTCTGCTTGTCAGCACTGCGCATTGGTGGGAAGAACTCAATGTGGAAATGGAAATCCTTGGAGTAATCGCCCGAATTGACCGGCGCATTGTGCATGCACATCATATAGGGGAAACGGTAGTCAAATAGGCTGTCGAGCATCCCCACGGTGTCGCGGATAGTAACACCAAGGCTGTACTTTTCTTCCTCCGTAAGGTCTGTAATATACTGCACATGGCGGTTTGCCATGATATAGACGCCATAGGGATATTCGCAATAGAACGGGAGATAAACCGTGAAGTGCTCATTCTGGAAGATGATGCGCTTTTCTGCCTCGAGTTCATGTTTCAACGTATCACAGAACAGGCAGTTGCCGGTTTTTCCAAATATTCCTTTGCGGACGCGGTTTCCAGCGCAAGCTTCTTCGGAATAAAAGAATAACCATACATCTGGCCGTGCGGATGGGGCATGGTCACACCCACCACTTCGCCGCGATTTTCAAAGGGGAACACATATTTGATCTTTTCGTCGGAACGCATTACATTGAACCGTTCACACCACAGGTCCACCAGCTTCTTCATGTGGTCATAGGACAGCTCCGGCATGGTCACCGTATGGCCGGGAGAATACAGGATGACTTCACACTTGCCGTAGGACGGTTTTACCTTGAAAAAGTCGTTTGCAATCCCCTCGTCCGGCTCCGGCGGATTTTGGGAAAGCGCCGGGAAGTCGTTGTCGTACTCCAACACTTCATAATCCGGTACATTGCCAAAGCTGGGGCAAAACGGGCAGTAGTCCTTGGGCATCTGGGGGCGTCCCTGCCGGTTCGACGCAATCATCACCCAGTCCTGAATCAACGGATGCCATCTCAATTCTGCCATAATTCATTTCCTCCTATATCCCTATGTATTTGAAAATATAAATTTGATACAAAAAGCAGGTCTGTATTACAGGATACGCGTGCCGCCTACCGGGCGGATGCGCAGGTTGTGGCAGCTCCCCTCTCCGGTGACCGCCTCCATTGCTTTCACAAACTCTGGCAGATAATCCACCGGAACAAAGGTCTGCACGGTGCCGGCAAAACCGCCGCCGTGTACACGGTAAGCACCGCCGCGCTTTTCCAACAGGCGCTGGGCAAGCGCCAGGACAATCGACACACCCTGCTGCTGCGGATGGCTCGCCGAGAACACATTCTGCAAATACATGTAGCTGGAATAGCCGGATTCGACAATCAGCTTTTTAAACGTATCAAAATCATTTGCCTTCAGAGCCGCGGCTTCGTCGAGCACACGGGCGTTGTCCGCAAAGAAGTGCATCGCACGCAGCACGCAACGGTCGCCCATCTTCTGGCGAAGCGCTGCAATATTGGCATAAAACTCCTCTTCATCGACTTCGCGCAGAACCTCTTTGCCAAAGAATGCCGCAACTTCTTTCATCTCTGCCGGCACCGCCGCGTAATCGGGCGTCAGGTCGGAGTGGCTGCCCTTGGTGTCAATGATGCAGAGTGCATAACCGCACTTTGTGAAGTCAAAATCCACTTTCTGCGCTTCTGGATGGTCTTTATCTTTGAAATCAATCTGGACAAAGCCGCCCACCGAACTGGCCGCCTGGTCCATCAGCCCACAGGGCTTTCCAAAGTATACGTTTTCTGCGTACTGGCCGATCTGAGCAATGGAAAGCGCGCTTTCCTTTCCCTCGCAGAACAATTCATTGACGATGGTCCCTACAAGCACTTCAAAAGCCGCGGAAGAAGAAAGACCGGAACCCGTCAGAACATTGGACGTCGTGTAAGCGTCAAAGCCGCCCACTGTATAACCCAACTGCTGATAGCGTGCACAGATCCCACGAATCAAAGCACGGGACGTATTCATCTCAGAGGGATTGACCTCCTGGTTTTTGGCGTCGATTTCATCCCCTCTGTGACCCTCGGACTTGATACGCACCTTGGTGTCCGGGTTCAACGCTACAATAGCGATGACATCCAAGTTGACGCTCGCCGCCAGCACGCGCCCGCGCTGATGGTCGGTATGATTCCCGCCAATTTCGGTGCGTCCAGGTGCGCTGAAGATCGAGATATCGCGGTCTGCGCCATAGAGTTCTTCAAACGTCTCAATCGCATGTACGAATCTCTCACGATAGCCAGCGACATCCGCCGTGCTGCAAGCGTAGATGTAAGCCATCTTTTCATCCAGCCCACCGCTGGAGATCATTTTTTACTTCTGCTGAAAGCATGATTGGTACCTCCCGTTTTCATATGTTTTTCCAGAGCGGAACGCGCGATCCGCCATCCGGTTTATTTCCCTTTGTCTTGCTTTCATTGTATCCCCATTGGGACGCGCAAACAAGGGCAATCCGTATCAATTTTATGGATATTTGATGCAGGATTCCAGTTTTTCCCCGATATGCACCATTCCCTCCTACAAAGGGACGCACTTTTTGAAAAAATGCTATATTTATTAAATTATACCATAATTTCCACAGATTACCACTGCTTTTTAGAAAAACATCTCATCCTTTCCCGTAAAATGGTCGATTCTTCCCAGAACCACTGTATTGATCTATCCAAATTTTTATCTGTACTTTTTCCCTATATTTTTTGTATATTCTGCGATAAATCGGTAAAGAACTTGCTTCGTTGTCAATTTATGATAAAATAATAGAAATCGGTAGAATAACAGGAGAGGAAACGGCACGTGCGCTATGAAAATTCACATTTCCTCCAAAAAGCAAATTATTCAGGTTTTGATGCTCTTTGTTGTGCCCCTGGTTTTGTTCCTGGTCGGTTACAATTTTTATACGATGCAGGCCATGAACGAGCGCGTGGCGGAGAGCAACCGCAGCACGGTATACCTATATAAGAGTTCTCTGGAAAAAGACCTACAGGATATTGATCTCTTCCTTGCCAACCTTGTGGTAGGCGATACCAATTTTCAACGTTTGCGCAGTCCCATGGACCCGCTGGAAGCACACCTCTGTTCCAAGCAAATCATCAACCGGTATCAGGAAATGATCGCTACCAAGCGGATCATCGGAGGTATGTTCCTTTTCACAGAGCCGAACGGACTGCATCGGGAAGCCTATGGCGGTTCCTACACCTACACCGTCAAAGAGCAGCTGCGCTCCTATCTGGAAGAACTCACTGGCTCCGGAGAGATAGACCGCAGCCGTTGGCAGATCTATTCCATGGGAGACGAGGCCTTTTTGCTGCGAATTCTCGGCAGCGGTGGGGTCTATTCCGTCTGTGCTGTGGATCTAAATCGGTCGCTGCGGCCGCAGGATTCCACGGACCCACAGAATGGCGTATTGTTGTATGCGGCTCCGGATGGGCAGCTGTTGACTTCACAGGAATGGGCAAAGCAGGAGGAGGTTCAAATTCAGTGGACTTCGGATTCCTTCTATCAGGCTGGAAATGGCCAATATCTCGCTGTGCAACAGTACTCCGAGGTGGCAGGGGTCTGGTTCGTCTATCTGACCCCCTATCGAGATCTTCTTCACCATATGGATTTCGCTCAGCTTTTGCTGTTGATGGCTTCGATCGCCCTGCTGGTACTTCTTCCCATCTGTTACTATATTTTAAAACGGCTGTTCTTTAAGCCTATGGAACAGTTGGTACAAACCATGAACGCTATTAAATGTGGCGACTTGGATGCTAAAATGGAAACCGACTATCGTGTGGTGGAATTTAAGCAGTTGAGCGATACCTTCAATGGCATGATGGAGGAGATTAAATCCCTCAAAATTGCCGCCTACGAAAAAGGATTGGAGCTACAGAAGGCACAACTACAATATTTGCAGATTCAGATACGCCCGCACTTCTTCTTGAACTGTCTAAAAAATCTGTATGCACTCGCGCAGGAGAGGCGTTTTGAACAGATTCAACAGATGATTCTGGCCCTGTCCGACTATCTGCGCTATCTATTTTCTGATAATATGACACTGGTCCCTCTGCGGGACGAGCTACAAAGTGTCAGGCGCTATCTGCTTTTACAACAGATGAGCGCCTCCTGCCCTCCCACCTGCGACATCGACGCGGATGAACAACTTTTTGATTTTCAAGTGCCTCCGATGTCCATTTTGACCTTTGTGGAGAATTCTGTTAAGCATGCCTCTCTACCTGGCGAACCCCTCGCAATCTATATAAAGGTCATGGCACTCAAAACGGAAGAGGCGCGATATATCAATATTTCCATCTCCGACAATGGAAGTGGGTTTCCACCGGAAATGCTGGAAGCGCTTAACCAAGCGGGGAAATTTGAATACACGGGGCAGCATGTCGGTATCCTTAACGTGAAGCATCGTTTTGCGTTGCTCTATAAAGGTAAGAGCATTTTCTCGTTCAGTAATCTGAAAAGAGGTTCCCGAATCGAAATTTTTATTCCAGAAGAAGGTGACAGCGATGACCGTTCTTGTGGTCGATGATCAATCCAATGTGGTTGGTGGAATCATCTCCGGCGTGCATTGGAGTGATATTGGGGTGACAAAGGTTGTCCCAGCATATAACGCCTTTGAGGCAAAGCAGATTCTATTGACACAGCGGGTTGACATTATGCTCTGCGACATTGAAATGCCTGTGGAAAATGGGCTTGCTCTTTTCCGTTGGGTTCAGGAACAAGGCCTGGACACCGAATGCATTTTTTTGACAGCGCACGCAGATTTCTATTATGCCAAGGAGGCTGTTCGCCTGGGTGGATTCGATTACATCCTTCAGCCTGCCCGTTATGAAGATATCCAAGCATCTGTCCTTCGGGCCATACACAAGGTGGAGACCCGCCGGGAACTTCAAGAGTATTCCTCCTATGGAAAAATGATGTATCGACGCCGCGATGTTCTGTTGGAAGGAATGCTCAAAGGTTGGTATTGTGGGGAAGAGGTTCAACTCTCCACCATCCTAGAGGACTTCGAAAAGTTAGAAATACCTATCCACGGCGACACGCCGGCCTATTATGTTTTGATCCAGCTTCTCCGATGGAACGATTGTACAAACGGGTGGAACCGTGACCTTGTAAAATATGCCTTTGCAAATATCTTATCTGAATTGTTTGCCCAGTACGGCCAAAAGATTCTTTTGGTTCAGCTGGATCGCTCTTCTTTTGCCTTTCTCTCCTATGCAGAGGAAAGCATCTTTATGGATGAATCGGCTTTAAAAAGACAGCTGACCTCCTTTTGGGAGGCTTGTGCCAATCACTTCCATTGCGAAGTCGCGTGCTATGCCGGCCCTCGTCTGTTCCCTTCCGAATTGACCGGCCGTGCGCGTGTACTCCTGCATCTGCGCGAACAAAATGTTGCGTTGGCCAGCGGGGTCTTTTTTCCTGGGGACATCGCTGAGACCCCACATGAGCACAAAGAGTCTCCCAATTTCAAACGTTGGGAGAGCCTATTGACCAGTGGATATGCGCCCCTAGTCGGTCGTGAAGCCAAGGGATATTTGGACAATCTGGCGCAAGCCGGGACATTGGATGCCGACACCCTTCAGTGCTTTTATCAATCTATGTTACAAATCCTGTGCAGCGCTGCTGAGGATGCCTCCATTCCTCCGGGAGAATTCCTTCCCGAAAAGAAATACAGCCAGCGTTCTCTGAACAACTACCTGACCATCGACGATGTGAAGGGTTGGCTGGATCGTGCCACCAGAGCCTTCCAGACGGATGTCCATTCAGACAAAGATACGAAGGGGCAGATGGAACAGATTGTTCAGTACATTCAGAATCATATCGAACGGGACATTCGTCGTACAGAAATTGCAGAGGAGTTCTACCTGAATCCCGACTATCTCTCCCGCCTTTTCAAAAAAGAGATGGGTGTACAGCTCAAAGATTTTATTGTAGCTGAAAAAATGAAGGTAGCGCAGGACCTTTTGCGCACCACAGCGTTGCCTGTAAGCATGGTTGCAGCAAAGGTCGGATATTCCAACTTCTCCCATTTTTCACAGGTTTATAAAAAAGTGATCGGCCGTTCGCCAGCCGAGGATCGCGCGTCGCAGGGGGAAAACGTCCTTTAAACTGGCAAGAATTGTCGCTACATTTTCGTTTTATCAACAAGAATCTGTTTGGGAATGAAGAACTCTATGCGCCCTGCCGCCAACATTTCCTTTTGGACAACCGTAAAAAGGCCCGCGGAGAACCATCCGCGGGCCTTTGCTATTTTATTCCGTTTGTGTGAGATAATCCATCTCTTCCTGCACATTCTCTTGCGTGACAATTCGATGCGGCGCCCGCACATATTGACCGTTCATCCGCTGTACCGTTGCCTGTGGATCTTCACCGTCCGCCAATGTGCAGGCAATGTCCAACATTGCTTGAGCCTGAATCTGCGCGTCATTGACCACAGAACCGAGCATTTCTCCATTTTGAATCGCCTCTAGGGCAGACATTGTGCCGTCCACTCCTACGACCACCGGACCGTTCTCCAACATGTCCCGCTCCTTCAGAGCATCGATCGCGCCAAGTGCCATATCGTCGTTGTTGCTGAGCACCACTTCAATTTCGTCACCGAATTGGTCCAGCCAGGCAAGCATTTTCGCTGATCCAAGGGACCTCTGCCAGTTCGCCGTGTCATTCGCCAACTTCTCCATTTGAATGCCTGTGGCCGTGATGGTCTTAACCGAATATTCGGTTCGGATCAGGGAATCTTGATGGGCCTGTTCCCCTTCCAACATTACATATTGCAGCTTACCATCGCCATTTTTATCAATTTCTGGATTCTTTTGTACGGCATCCAGAATAATCTGGCCCTGCATGATGCCGGATTCCTTGGCATCCGTTCCCACATAGTAAGCGCGGTTCCACATCCGGATGTCCTCCTCCACTGGCTCCCGGTTGAAAAAGATCACTGGGATGTCCGCACGCTTGGCCTTATCGATGATGACCGCAGCGACCGTACGATCTACCATATTGACACAAATGACATCATACGACTGTGAAATGAAGTTGTCCACCTGATCGTTTTGATTGGACTGGCTGTTTTTCCCATCCGTAATATTCAGAATGATTTTCTTCCCCGTCTCTGCCTCCTTGTCCTTGGACAGCCGTTCCAGATCATCACACAGGGCCGCAATGAATGTATCATCGCTCCGGTAAGTTGCCACGCCAATTTTGACGGTCTGTATCGGATGCGAGTTCCCGTCAACATGACAGGCGGTGGCCCCGAAAAGACAAGCCATACTGAGCAACAGGCAAAGTACACTTTTCACGAGTCTCTGTGTCACAGGATCATCCCTTTCTGCGGCTGCTCATCGAACAAACGGAAATAGCAGCCTCTGATTTTCTGGAGTATACATGTCCGCATAATTGACAATTGCAAAGTTTATGGTGGCGTTTTCGCTCCAGTCCCCCTTGATCTGGCTGACCGCAGTTGTCACCCCCAGATAGCCAATATTAAATTCGTTTTGCACTCCAATGGAGGTGATGACTTTTTCTTCCAGATAGGAAACAACCTGGTTGGTGCGTCCCACGCCAAATATATCGACTGTAGTCACTCCCGGCGGGCTGAGCTCCTTCTCCGCACGGGCAACCGCCTCCAAGGTAGCTCCATCCAACGCCACAGCCTTGTTGACATCCCTCTTCTGCAGGAGCTTTTTGGCGGTTTCATACGCTTGCGTCGGGTCATCCGGGATCTCCCAAAAGCTTAGTTCCATCCCATTCTGTTGTAAGACCTCCAACATTCCTTGGTACCGCTCATATACGCTGGAACAAGAAAGGCTACTTTGTAAAATAGCCACTTTATTTCCCTTTGCGCCTTGTTTGAATATTTCTTCCCCTAAGGCTCTCCCCAGGGCAAAATTGTCGCATCCAATATAGGGGAGGTTTTCCAGTCCTTCCACAGTAGATTCAATGGCAACAACCGGCACAAATTTCTGCGCTTCCTCAATCGGAGCCCGCAGATCCTGCGAATTGACCGGCGCAATCATCACAGCGTCTGCGCCGTTCTGCACCTCACGCTTTAACAGTGCGACCTGCTCCTCCACATTGTTTTCGCTGGACAGATAGATGGACGTGATCTCAACGTTCAGATCATTGGCGGCCTGTTCAATCCCCTGTTCGATTGTACTCCAACTTTCCGTTTTTATCCCTCGGGCAATAAAAGAAATCTGAATGGGTTCCTCATATCTTTTATTCCAGCCGCTGTCGCCGGACAACCCAATCAAGGATACCCCCAATAGGATAAACACGACGGCAACCACCAATATTTTCTTCTTACTCATCAAAGGCCTCCCAAATGGTTTCCGGTCGGAGCAAGCTCCTTCCCTTTATTTGGCAGGAAGATGGATTCGGGCCGTAGTTCCCTCATCCGGTTCACTGTACAGGGAAAGGCCGTAATCTGGGCCAAAGTAAAGTTGTATGCGCTCCTGTACATTTTTCAACCCAATGCCAGAGCCCTTGCCGCGCACCTTCCCGGTGTCCTTGGTCAGCAGAGCATCCGCCTGTTCCTGTGGCATCCCCAAGCCATTGTCCACTACATCGATATAGAGGTCCCCATCCTTGCGATACGCACGGATATAAATTTCACCGTCTCCGTCCATAAACTCCATTCCATGGTAAATCGCGTTTTCTACCAATGGCTGTACAATCAGTTTGATGGTCTGGCAATGAAGTGTCTCGGGTTCCGCCGTAATCTCATACGTAAATTTATTTTTGTAGCGAATTTTCTGAATTGTTAAATAATTTCGGACATGTTCCAGCTCGTCCGCAACGGTAATGATATTTTTTCCCTTCGAAAGGCTAATTCGGAACAATTTTGCCAGAGATGTCACCATTTGAATAGCGCCTTCGTAGCGCTCATTTTCCACCATCCAAACAATCGAATCCAGGGTATTGTAAAGGAAATGGGGATTGATCTGCGATTGCAGCGCATCCATTTCACTTTTTCGTTTGCTCTCCTGCTCTGTAACTACGTCGTCCATCAGTTTTCGCATCTGTTCGGCCATGGAACGGATTGCTTTTCCAAGATGCTGAATTTCGTAGGAACCTTTGATACTGATATGAGCATCCAGGTTCCCCTTTTCCAGTTCCTTAACCGAACGTTCCAGAGATTTTACCGGATTGGCGATTCTCTGAGAGAGAAACATGTTCACTGTAATCAACAAAAAGATGGCAAAGCAAACAAAGAACATGGAAAACAGCTGGAATTGACTGTAATCGTTTGTAATATCCGACATGGGCACCACGCCGACAATCCGCCAGCCCGTGTATCCTACCGTCTTGACGGTCACCAAACGTTGCTGCCCCTCGAAGTCCTCTGTATGGGTGCCATCCTCGTAGGCAGCCGCCTGCAAATTGTTTTCATGGATTAAATTGGAGTAGATCAACTGTTGGCGCGGATGATAGATGATTTCCCCATTCGCGTCTATAAGATACAGGTATCCCGATTCCCCCAGATCGACATTCTTGCAAATCTGTTCGATGCCGCTAAAATTCATATCGACCAATAGCACCCCATGCACAATGGAACCACTTCGCGTAAGCTCGACTGAACGGCTCAACGAGACAACCCAGCTGTACCGGTTATCCGAATTGGTAAACAAATTCTGTACATGCGGTGTAGAAAAATGTAAGTTTTCAATCCGCTCATTTGCAACAACGAACCAGTCCTGGCTCTTGGGGTCCACTGTAAATTTCAGCTGAGAGAGCGGCTCCGCAGCGACTACTTCACCGCTGTCTGTAAAAACGGCCACACTGACCAACAGGTCCCGGTTTGTTTCATAAAGCAAGCGCATATCTTTGACGAGGCTGTCCATGTCCGTCTCAATGTCAACATTTTTGATGACACGGTAATACATGGAATCCGAGACACGCATCATGTTATGCAGGTAATTGTCCAAGTTTAAATTGACCTGGCTTAACATACGCCGGTTGTCATCGGAGACCATTTTCTCACTGGAATTGATAAACCGCGCGGACAGTATGACGGCCACCAGAATCATTCCGGCCACCGCCACCAAGGTAAAGGTGATCGAAATCGTAAACTGGATGCTGCGTTTTTTATAAGCATGTTTGATCCTCTGCGAAAAGTTTCTCAGACGTCTCAGCATCACAATCCTCCATGGGTTCGCGTTCCACACCCCACCTCTTCCCTACAATTTCTCTATTTTCCCACAGGCTTTTCGGAATTGTCCCTTGGTGGGGGCGCCGCTTGACGGTATTTGGAAGGGGAGACGCCGAAACGCTTTTTAAAAACATAGCTAAAATAGTTCGGCTCCGTGTAGCCTACTTTTCCAGCGATCACATACGTCTTGTCGTCGGTCGTATTGAGTAAACTCAGCGCATGTTGGAGCCGTACCTCTGTCAAATAAGAAACAAAGCTCATCTCTGTTTCCCTCTTGAAAACCGTCGAAAAATAAGCGGGGCTCACATGTAAAACCGCACACAGCTTTTCCACAGAAATCTCCGGGTCCATATAGTGTTCTTCAATATATTGTTTGGCATTGCGTGCCAGAAGTTTTGTAGAGTCCAGGCGTTCCCGTTTGACCTGAGCACTAATTCGTGTACAAGCCTCGATCAACCACTGCCGGATCTTGGACGGTGAATGTGAAAAAATCGTGGTAAAATAATTGAATTCTTCGCCAAAGACCTCATCTGTATTGAGTTCATAGGTGCGCACAACACGCAACAATGCAGTAACCAACTCTACCAAATAAACCTGATATTGACCGACCGGAATGAGCTGCGCTTCAAAACGCGAAAACAGCTCGTTGACCACCTTTGTGATCTCCTCTTCCCCGCCCAATTTGATGGCGTTAATCAAGGCACGTTCTTCCTGTTCTCCAAATTGCAGTTGTACCGAAGTGTCAGGTTCCACGTCCTTAATATATATTGCACGGCCTTCGCCCATGATAGCGCTGTAATCCAATGCGCTTTGCGCCTGCTGATAAGAGCGGCTAATCTCATTGAGATCCGTGCAAAGGCCGCCTACGCCGGCGGAGATGTCCCCGCCCAATACACGGGATGCACTCTTACAGACTTCATTCAATCCAGTAATCAAGGAAGTGACATCGTTATCACTCTGAAAATCCGCCAGAATGACAACATTATCCATATAAAGAAAACTTGTGAAATGGCAAAACCGCCCCAAAATCTCTCCGACCGTTTTTGCCACGGAAAGCGGAACCAACTCCTGCGCGCTACGAAGAGGCGTTGCATCGGCCAAAGCCTGTGCAGAATCTCCCTCTGCATGCACCAATGCGACCGTCCAATATTTTGCAGCCAAGTGAAGTTGGAACATTTCTGCCTGTGCTTGTACGCGCTGCTGTGGAACACGTCCTTCCAAGAGTCCAACCAAAAATTGCTCCCGCAGCACAGGCAAGCTTTCTTGATAATTTCGGCGCAACTTTTCAATATCACGCTGATCTGCAAGCTCCTGATCCAATTGGCATTTCAGCTTTTGCAGGGTCTGGGTGAGCTCCTGCGCATTAACTGGTTTCAGCAAGTACTCCGTGACGTTCAATTTGATTGCCCTTTGCGCGTACTCAAAATCATCAAATCCGGAAAAATAATCATCTTCACAGAGGGCATTTTCTCCGCGATGTGTTGACACAGTTGCAAGCCATCCATGAACGACATTTTAATATCGGTCATGATGACGTCTGGATGCAGGTGTTCGGCCAATTCCAATGCCTCTACGCCATTTTCCGCACTGCCGACTACCTCATATCCCAGGGCATTCCAGTCGATTTTCCGGATAATCCCTTCTCGAATCTCCTCCTCATCATCCACCACAATTACTCGATATTGTCCCATATGTGGAAACTCCTTTGTTTGTTTTCAGTCCACGGCCTTTCTTGTAGCATCTCACAATTTCCGCTTTCATGACAATGATTCTTTAACTATTTGATTGTTCTTTAAATTTATTGTACCATTCTTACACAAATTGCGCAACACTTTCCATTTCATAGGCACACTCGGTCTTTCTGCGGGCAATTCGATGGAAAAAACAGCACGCATTGACCGATAATATTGAGAACATATCCGCTCAAAAAGCGGAATAAAAGACCTTGTACAAGCCCATCTAAAAATCGTTATTTCGTTTTATTGTAACAGAAACCGAAATCATATGGCTGCATAATTCAGAAATTCGCCGCAGAGACAAGGAAATTTTTCATCCTACCCTTGTTTTTTCTCTCCCCATCGTTGCACCTCTCCGCAAATTCAATTGGAAATAAAAAAGGCCTGTTCCAGAAAATCTGGAACAGGCCTGAATTTTCAGATGTAAATTACTTTCTTCTGTACTTGGACAGGTCGATTGCAACAGCGATCGCGATAATGATGCCCTTGATCACCTGCTGCCACATCGGGCTAACACCGATGAACTGCAGACCATACTGGATGACCGTAAAGATCAACACGCCGCTGATGATGCCGCCAACCGTACCGATACCACCATTCAAAGATACGCCGCCGACCACGCAAGCCGCGATTGCGTCGAGTTCGTAGCCGTCGCCATAGTTGTTGGTTGCACCAGCTGTTCTAGCAGCTTCCAAAACGCCGCCAACACCATACATGAAGGAAGCAAGAATGAAGATGCCCATGATGGTCTTGAACACGTTAACGCCGGAAACAACAGCCGCTTCACGGTTGCCGCCGATCGCATACACGTTCTTACCAAATACCGTCTTATTCAAAACGAACCAGATAGCAATTGTAAAGACAACTGCAATCGGAACCAGGACGGAAATCTTACCAAACAGCTTTGTCTGGCCGATAGCCGAGAAGTCCGGGCGGATACCGCCGATCGGCTGGGAGCTGTTCGGAGGCATATCGAAATACAGAGAACATGCACCGTAGATCATAACCTGCACAGCCAAGGTGGCGATGAAGGGGTGCATGTCATACTTTGCAACCAAGAAGCCATTGACCACACCAAACAGCATGCAAGCTACAATTGCTGCGATGATCGGCAGAACAACCGGCAGCTGCGGCAGGTCCGGATAGAAACGATTTGCATATGTAGCTGTCTGCAACATAGAGGTGGAGATAACAGCTGCCAAACCGACCATACGGCCAGCGGACAGGTCCGTACCTGCAATCAACAGGGTGAAGCAGATGCCCAATGCAATAATCATTCTGGTAGAGGACTGCGTTAAAATGTCCAAGAGCACCTGAATCTGCATGAAACGGGGCTCAATAAAGCAAATCACGACAACCAACGCCAACAATGCCAGCATGATTGCGTTATTCGTCAAAAAGTTTTTCGCTGCTCTGGAGGAAAAAGAAACCTCCGGATGGAGGCGCTCGCCTCTCGTCATCTGTACAATACCATAGACAACGGCGATTACGCCAATGCCAAGGATAAACCACGGCAGATCAAATGTCGCTTTTGGATCCAATACAAAGTTGAGAATGACACCCAGGACAGCAAGAACTGCGCCCACAACGATGAAAGACAGCGCATATTTTTTGCGCGGGATCGTCTTTTCTCCTTGCATACCCATTTACCTCACTTTCTTTTTTACATATACCCATCTTTCGCGCGACGATCGTACAGGCATATGGCTATTAAAATTTTTGAAAAACCCTGCCACACTGGCCATGAGTTTTCATTTACATAAATTTGGTAGCCAAACGCATAACGCCAACGGAGTCCGCCTCGCCGCGGTCCAGGAAGCCCGTGACACGGCCTTCGCACATAACCATGACGCGGTCCGCCATGCCCAACAGTTCGGGCATTTCCGAAGAGATCATGATAATCGACTTGCCTTCCTTAATCAGGTCGTGCATGATCGTATAGATCTCATACTTTGCACCAACGTCGATACCGCGTGTCGGTTCATCCAATATCAGGATGTCCGGATGCGTCAACAACCAGCGTGCAATCAGAACCTTCTGCTGGTTGCCACCCGACAGGTTCTGCATCAATTCCTTCATGCTCGGCGTCTTTGTGTGCATGCTTTCGTTCGATTCGGTCGCCGCTTTAAAGCGTTTGCTCTCCTGCAACACGCCATGCTTTGCAAAGCTCTTTT
>BCAA01000003.1 GCA_001305115.1 Clostridia bacterium UC5.1-1E11
TTCGTAACGTCCCAAAAGCCGGGCTTCCCCCGGCCCTTCTCAATTGACGCGCCGCAGTCCGCCCCGATGGCGCTCAAAGCCCGAATTCTTTCGCATAGACTACGGCTCCATGGAGCACTGGAGCGTCCTCGCGCAACTTAACTGCCAAAAAATTTGCCGGGGGCATCCCGTTTGGGACTTCCACACCGAACGAATTGGCTGGAATATAGCCCAAACGCGGATAATACGTTTCACTTCCCAACACCAGTGAATACGAGTACCCCAGTTTTCTGGCGATCCGATGCCCTTCCAGGACCAAGGCAGTTCCAATTCCCTGTCGTTGGAAGCGGGGCAGAACGGAGAGCGGGGCCAGCGCGAGTACCGTCTCAAAGCCGACCATCGCCTCTGTAAATAGAATATGGCCGGCGATTTCGCCGTCCCTCTCCGCTACCAAAGAGAGTTCTGGCACAAACGCTCGGCTCTTGCGCAGGGCGGCAACCAAATCCTGTTCATTTCCGTCACAATGTTCCGCCTGCGCAAACGCTTGTTTCACAAGGGCATAAACGATTTCGTAATCCTCTTTTGTCTCCTGTCGAATCCATGCCATGGGCTATTCTCCTTTTCCTACTCATGCTCTGTATTCTGTATAGACGAACAACGTTTCCCCCATATACAGACATCCGAACCAACGTCAAGCATGTCCCTTTCGATTTTCCTGCCCTCTGCCTCTATAGGTAGGAGCCAATGGGACTATGCTATCACAGCCTGACCCTATTTACAAGGTAGCGTATCCTTTGAGGTCCTTTAAATTGGCTTTGCCAGGATATTTTGCCCCCTACAGCACCCAAAAAGTGAACGATTTCATGCGTTTTCGTGACTTTTCTTGCAACCTGTGGTATGCTGATGAAAAAGTCTGTCGGGAAAAAACGCTGTGGGGCAGGCGTCCATCGGGACGAGGCGCCGCAGGGCGCGCGGATTAGGAAAGCCGCCGTTCCACGATCGATCGTTCCATTGGGAAGGACCGGTACAGGTAAGGGGACGATTCTCGCTGTGCGAACGCCAACAGGCACGGCGCCGTGCGCCTGTTTTACCGGACGGCAATTTGGAGGGAAAATGGAATGGAAAATGAACAGCAAATCGGCCCATTTGCGGCATTTGTACTGTTGAGTAGTGCCACTTGGGATGTAGAAAAGTGCCGGACAAATCTCGCTGAGGACTGGGGGATCGCATTTTCCGACGATGCTTGCGATCGTTCACGAGGCAACCTGGTCTTTGATGTGGATGGTATGACCGTAGTAATCGGCCTAATGACCACACCGGTGCCTGGCGGCGAGGCAGAACACAATGCAGCGACCAACTATCTGTGGCCCGATGCGGTAGAGACGACGAAGAAGCACCGTGCTCACCTCTTGGTGGCGGTGTTGGGCGGTGGTCACAAGGCTTTGGAGATTGGGACCTTTGGGTTAAAATTGTTGCGGCCTGTTGTAAGCAGGACAACGCCCTGGGGGTCTATGCTTGTGGAACCGTCTTTGAACCAAAGTATTATCTTGCCGCCTCACAAGCCATCCGGCAAGGGGAACTTCCGATTTACAACTGGGTTTATTTTGGACTTTACACGACCGACGCGGGTACCAGTGCCTACACCTATGGATTGAAACCCTTTGGCAAGGACGAGATGGAGGTGTTGAATACCCAAGCGCGCCCCAGTGACCTGCGGGATTATCTCTTCGACCTGGCGTACTATGTACTTTCCGAGGATGTCCGCCTAAACGAAGGCGAAACGATCGGCTTTTCGGAAGAGCAGAAGTTGCCGATCATCCGCAGCGAGAGCGCCGTGATGGACGGTATGACATTGAAAATTGGCTATCCAGAGGATTACAGTTCCCATTAAGGAGTTCAGGGAAGTTCTCACGCAGGATTCAAATTGTTTCGCTCTCCGGCGGGAAAGTTCCCACTCCTGCAAACGCCGCGTCTCGCCGGAAATTCCCGGAAGTGCAAAGAGTAGTACCGCGCTCTGCGCTGGAAAGCGCGCCCGGTATGCGTGCCTCACCGCTTTCCAGCTTCCCGGGCTGTGCCCTTGCAGCGCGAACCACTTTCTGCACGGCCTCTGTCGCACATCGTGCGTCCACTGGGAAAGCCCTTCCCCAGCTTTGCGGCCATTTCGCCTTTTCTCCGGAATCCGGCGGATGCTTCTTCACACTTTCCATTAAGGAATGGATTTATTCCTTTTCTGGACTCCCACTCCTGCAAACGCCGCGTCTCGCCGAAATTCCCGGAAGTGCAAAGAGCCGTGCCGCGCTCTGCGCTGGAAAGCGCGCCCGGTATGCGTGCCTCACCGCTTTCCAGCTTCCCGGGCTGTGCCCTTGCAGCGCGAACCACTTTCTGCGCGGCCCCTGCCGTACATCGTGCATCCACTGGGAAAGCCCTTCCCCAGCTCTGCGGCCGTTTCGCCTTTTCTCCGGAATTTCGCGGGTGCTTCTTCACACTTTCGGTACAGCACATAAAAAACGCCTTTGGAACAGGCAAGCTCTGCCCGTCCCAAAGCGTTTTTTGCAAGGGTTCTTTTTTCCCACAATTTCCTTTTAAAGCTTTTCGATCCAGAATTTCGAAAGGGTCGCATGCAGCAAACGGGTCTTGTCCGGACGATTCATCAGGTAAACTTTCCGGACCTCCTGAAATGGCTTGAGCGCCAGCATGTCAAATGGCGTATCGGTTGCAGATCCGCCCTGTTTCGCAACCAATACTTCGCTCAGCACAATGGAGCCGTTGTCGTTTACCACCGTTCCGTTAAATAGTGCTGTAGCAGCATCGTTGCATGTGATGTCCATAGACATATGGGTCATGTTGAGCATGTACTGGTAATCGTTGTATAGGCCGCCGTGGTCGCTGTCGCGCTCTATGCGCAGTTGCGCAGCCGTAGGACTGTTGTAGTAGCAGTCCAGGGTGACGGTCCCTTCCCCGTCCACCGTTTGGAAAAAACGCGAGCGATCCCATGTGCTGGCAAATCCGGAATACTCCAAGTGCATTCGGAACCCATTTGGGCAGTCGCCCAGATCAAAGCTCTGGATGGTCACCAACTCTTCGGATGAGCCGGAGTCGATGGTCTTGAGCCCTCCCTCGACAAATCCGGAGGACGTGTCCCAAGCAAAGCCCTCTAGGGTACACACCGCGTTCCCAACCGAGTCGGTCACCTGCGGATTGTCGTTTGAACCGGCGGTAAAATCGAAATAGCAGAGGTACTCCGGTTCCTTTTCCGCCGTCACCGGGATGTGCAACGCACAGTTGTTCCGGTCGAGCGTGAAGGTGAGTGTGCCATTCCCCTCCTCCGTTGCGGTCACCGTAACCGTTGTTCCCGAAGTGGATACCGTACCTGCTAGTCCGTCGAGCTGTGCTGTATAGTCCTTCTCCGCATTCGCCGTACTGGGGACATACGAGAGATGGATTTCCTGCGCTTGTCCCACCAGAAGCTCCAATTGGGAGACATCCGCCGTGATGGATTCCGGCACGATCTTCTCCGGCACTGCACGGGTGGAGAATGTGACGGTATCGGAAACCGTTTCTTCGCCGCGCACGCCTTCCACGCGGTACTCCTCGGATGCATCCTCGAATACAACCGCATCAAACTCCCATACACAGCCGCACCTGGTGGGGGCGTCCATGGTCTGAACCGCCTCCCCGTTGCGAAAGAGGGTGAGGGTCTCGCAGTTTGAATAGACTTTCATCCGGATGGAATCCGTCTCCCTCTGGGAGAACCGGCGGCTGGTGATGTAGCAGACAGGAGCCTCTGACCACGCAGCTTGATAGAGATAATAGACGTCCTTTTTGGTCTGCCGGTCGCGGGTTACCAGCCCCTTGTCGTTGAGGTGGGGAGTGCCGCCCTCGTTGCGGTTATCCGATGCAAAGTCGTACAGAACCCACACGGCGGTGTAGAGCAGCCAGGGGCGCGCCTGTATTTGTTCCAGGTACGCTTCATGGAACAGATTGGCGTATTCCTCATCGTGCCGTGCACCGCCGGAACCGGTCTGTGTGGTCTGCATCGGGTTGTCCGAATGCGTGTGGGGATTGTTGCCTGCGCCATACTCGCCGACCGCCCAAGGAACTTGCGTTCCAGCGCGGTAGGTATCCATCTCCGCCCCGAACTCTTCAAAGACGCCGCCATACCAGCCTTTATATTCATTCATAGCGATGAAATCCGCCTGCCAGTCTCCGGGCTTGGAACCGTCAAAGGTCGGCCCATAGGCGGTAAAGCCCACATAGCGAGTGGGGTCCAGTTCCTTCGCCATCGCGTAAAATGCATTGTTCCATGCGACCGCCTTTTCTGCGGAAAAGCCGCCCTGCGGGCTGCCGCCGGAACTCCAATGCGAACCGTTGAGTTCATTGGAAAGGCCCCAGAATACAATGGACGGATGGTTGTAGTAGTTTCGAATCATACTGCGCAGATTTTGCTCGATGCTGTCGAAGTATGCATCGGAGGCGTCGGGCCCCAGGTGATTGACCCACGGGATTTCCGTCTGTACGATCAACCCCAGCGCGTCGCATCGTTCGAACGCATAGGCATCGTGTGGATAATGGGCGAGGCGCACGAAATTGCATCCCAGCGCCGCAAGGTCGGCGTAGTCGGCGTCGAATTGTTCCTCCGTCATGGCGGACATCGCGCCGGGATAATCCTGATGCAGCGCCACCCCGCGGAGGGGATAGGGGCGGCCGTTGAGCAGGAACCCCTGCTGTGCATCCATCGAGAAGAAGCGGAATCCAATGCATACGCTCTGTTCGTCCACCCGATCGGGCGCAAAAAGCGCAACCTTGACCGTATAGCGGTAGGGGTCCTGAATGCCGTCCCAAAGGTGCGGTTCGGTGATTTGCCCCGTGTAGGAGACATCCTGAACTGTGTGGGCCGGGACTTCCACCGGGATGGTTTCACCGGCTACAGCGTTCCCCTGCGCGTCGTACACCGCTACGGCGACCGCCGCATGGATGGCACAGCCGGACCGGTTGTTGACCGCTGTATGAACCGTAAAGGCGGCGGCCTGCCGGGAGACCTCCTCCGGGGTCACGTGCATCCGATCGACGCCGTACGCCTGCGGGTCAAGGGAGGCCCGTCCGACGCGGCAGAGAAAGACCTTCTCATGAAGCCCATTGTTAAAATTGAAGTCCGCAGAGACGGGGATTCGCTCCTCGGACGGAGTGTTGTCGCAGACGATCAAAAGTTCGTTGTTTCCTTGGCAAAGGTACGGGCTGATGTCCACAAGATTGGGCGTATAGCCGCCGGGATATACAGAACACAGATGGCCATTGACATAGAGTTCGCTGGCCTGCCCGGCCGCATGGAATCCGAGTACAAAGTCGATGGCTGCTTGTTCCCGGCCGACAAAGAGGGCTTTTCGGTAATAGGTTTTGCCGCGGTACATGGAGCCGCTCATCCCATCGGACGCATTGCAGGTGTGTGGGGCACGGACGGTCTGCCAGTCGGAACAGTCCTTTGAAAAATCCCATTCCCCGCTGAAGTCCACGATTTCACAGGGCACAGCGCTGCGGCCGAACATTTCCTCTACCGCGTCGCGGATGGCCCCTATGCGGGCTTCATACGCGGCAAACTCCGAGGGAAGCGGCGAGGGAACCGCCTCCACCGGGCCGATGCTGCATCGGACGCGAAGCAGCAGTTGATCCGATTTTTTGACCCGCCCATCCGGGGCGGCGGCGCGCAGTTGTACATAGACCGCTCCATCGTCCACAAGATACGCCTGCTGAATGGGGACCCGCAACAGCAGGTCCCCATTGAATGGTTCGGGTTCTACCGCCCAAATATCCTTCTGTTCCTTGCGCTGTACATCCAGAAAAAAGCTCCATCCTTCATACTCTAAGCCGTTCATCCGAATGTACAGCGTGCGGACCCCATTTTCCCCTGCATAACCGATGTCGCAATCCGCATCTGTCGCAGTAAACGTCCAATCCTCGTTTAAAAGAATCATTTTGTTCCTCCTTTATCGATCATCAGGGCGATTTTTGTCTTTTCATCGAGCGCATTGCATCCACGGCGCCGTTGCTGGCCAAACTGACCAAAGCCGCATTCAGCGGCACCAATGCCCAAACGGTCCAAGGTTGAGCCCATCCACCCGTGGCAGCCGTCGTGACCACCAGCAGAACCACCGCGATGATGTAGCTGAGCCATTGTGTTGGCAGCTTCCCTACGATATTTTTAAGCATCTGTGTGAACAGACCCGTACAGGCGGTTGCGCCCGCAAACGTTGTAAGTGTGCCCCAGCTCCAAAAGCTCTCCAAATCCATACAAACACCTCCTCTCACAAAAGTAGGGTTAAAAAGGCCCCCACAAGGCCTGCCGCCACAGCGCCGATCGCTGCACCCACCAGCTTATCCCACCACTTTCCCGGCCGTTTGGTCAGAGCGCTGACATTTTGCTTGATTTCTCGGATGTCCGCTTGTACGCCGGTGACCTCCTGTTGCGTGGCGGCCATTGCGGTGGCAAGATCGTGTATATCTTTGATGTCATTCTCCAAGCGGTCCAGACGATGATGTGCAGACCGGGCGCTGTCCAACGCTTGGATGGCAAGATTGTTTTCCTGTTCCATGTATGTGCACCTCCTTATACAATTTGGGCGACAAACCGTTTTACGGGGCGCCGCCGGGCACAGTGGTGTAGATACCGGAGGCGTCGCCGGGCTTGCCGATCGGCACAATCGCCGCCAGCTTGTCCGCGCCGCGATTGATCGGCACGATGGTCACCACGTCGCCCGTACCCGCTGTCACAATGAGCTGGTTTGCATTTGTCCCACTGAACTTTGCGGTGTAAAAGTCCCCCCGTTTGATCGAAACCGTGCCGCTCGTATCGCTCCTGATCTCCACCTGCCGTAACCCCTCTAAGATCGCATCATAGGGGAATTGGGCGCCCGGGCAATTGGGTTTAGTCACCGGATTGATTTCACAGTGTCCTATAATATATTCCCGCGACACGGGAATGGTGACGCCGTAGAGGCGACGGACCTCGGCAATGATGTAGCGGTGCAGTTTAATGCTCGCTGCAAGCTGTTCCGCAGTGAGTTCTCCGCCGCTCACGCAGACGTGTTCAATGCTGATGGTGTAATAATTGGCGTTAGTGCAGCGGTTTCGGACAGCTGCCAGTGTCGATCGGCCATAATAGCGGCTGTCCGACGGCGTTGTGCTGGTCCCATTGGCCCAGGCGGCGCGGTCAAGCGCCACCAGCTGATACACGGTGCCGTCCTTGTCCACAACAAAGTGGGCCGATACTTCCCGCGCAGGGTCGCAGAGCACAGCGAGTGCGCCCGCTGCCGAGCTGCCCGCGGTGATGTGGTTGACAATCCGATCCGGTTTCCAGCCGTACCGGCTCCCGTGATTGGGGCTTGGATGCTGTTGAATGGTCATGCATGTTCCTCCCTGTGTTTGATAACGTTTCGCCGCCCGCAGTGCTGCAAGCAGCTGAATGTATAGATCACTGCGCATTTGGCGCAGTTGTATGGTGCGGCGGTCCTCCTCCCTGCACGCCGCAAGACGGACATTCAGGGCGGCGATCTCCGCCTGATACTGTGTAATGCTCTCTTCGAAAATAGTCCTCACCTCCAAATCCGAACTTTAGTTCTTTAAAATCGCGCACGGCCGCGCGTTTTTGCGCCTCTGACAGCTGAACCTGGGCGAGTGCCTGTTCGTGTAACTGGATGGCCTCTTGCTGCGTGGTCTGCAAATATGCAGCGAGCTCCTTCCAGGTTTCTCCCAACAGATAACGCCTGCCCAAGACTATCTGAAGCCGTCTGTCCGGCACGGTCTTGATGGCGTCGACGGCCTCCTGTTTGACCGCAAGCAGCTCGTCAATCTGTCGGTTGATCTCCTCATCCATAGCGCGATAATGGCGTAGCGCCTGGCCGGTCATTCCCTGGATGCGTATGGCACAGGCGCGCCAAATGGACTGGATCTCACACAAGCGGTCGATCCTGCGGTCCACCCGGAGGTAATGCTCCAAAAAATCCTCTTTTCCTGCATCTCCAATGGTGACTCCTCCCTTTTCTGTCGTTGTCCCACACATGATTCCACCGTTTTTTTCATACAATACCGTTAAAGGAGTTGATGCAATGAAAATCCGATGGAAAATGCTGATTCTTCAGCTGGTCATCAGCCTGGGCGTTGCCGGACTATCCGCCCTTTCCACCATGAATTCCATGGAACTCTATCAATCGCTCAACCAGCCGCCGCTTTCCCCGCCGGGATGGTTTTCGGTGTGGTCTGGACCATCCTGTTCACACTGATGGGTATCTCCGCGTATCTGGTGTCGGCTTCAGACTCCAAGGATAAAACGCCCGCACTGCGAATCTATGGTATTCAGCTGGCGGTCAACTTTTTCTGGTCCATCCTGTTTTTCTGCTTACAAGCCTATTGGTTTGCATTTGTGTGGCTGATTCTTCTGTGGGTGCTGATTCTCGCCATGATCGTGTCGTTTGCAAAGGTGTCCTTCCCTGCTGCAATGTTACAGATCCCTTATCTGCTCTGGGTCACCTTCGCGGGGTATCTCAGCCTAGCGGTCGCTTTGCTCAATTGACGGCTGTTTTCCCTTTTCAAAAGGCTGCCCGCACTGGCAGGCTTTCGGAAAGGGCATTCCGCCGCCGGCCGGATTTCATTCAACCGCCTGGCAAAGCCCGATCGGTTATTCGCAGGTATCCGCACTCGTTCCCGCCAGGAAGTCCGCCATGTGCTTTGCACAATAGGCGTGCCGGATCTCGCCGCAAAGCCTCTCCTCCAACCCGCCCTGATCGGTCAACATACTGCGTATCAATGCTGCGCGGTCCCGTCCGGAGAGCTGTTGCCAAAAAACCGGGCAAAATCCTCCGCACGCGACCCGCTGCACGCATACGCCGTTTCCCATCTGGCCAGGCAATCCCCGCAGATCTCCTGCCCGCCCGTTTCTCGCAGGGAGTCCTCCGGCACAACGCGCCGGCATACGTCGCATCTCCCCCAGCCGATTGGCAGATAGCGCTCCGGTCCTTCGCACCGGTCGCGCTGCTGCTGGGCGGTTGCAAGCCCCCAGATCATGAATCCCTCCCGAGCAGCCAGTCCACAGATACATACAGCGCATCCGCCAGCGCCACCAGTTCAAAATCCAGAACCTGCCGCGTCTGCCGCTCCATATTGCACAGACATGTGGGATGCATCTCCACACCGCTCGCGTGGACACGCTCCAATACCTCCTGCCTGCGCATTCCCTGTGCAATCCGAGCCAGTTTGATTCGTTTTCCCGCTAGATTGTTGATCCGTTTCATCCCGAATCCCCCCCTGATCTTCCAATGTATTCGGCTGTGCATGGGCGGCGCCCTCCTGACCGGTCGAGTTTCGTTTTGCGGACAAAAGGCGCCTTTCGCACGGTCCAGTCATATTTTCTTTCTACGCATTGCTTTTGCGTAAAAGAAATCTTATTAGTACGCTACCAGTATAGTACGTTTGTTCGCAAATTGCAAGAGGAAATCGAAAATTTGTTCCTAATTTTTTGTGAAAAAAACTGGCCTGCTATATGCGGCCAGTTTCTTTCTTTTCTATTGTGGGAATGAGGCGCGGCTTCTTTGGCGATAGCCGCCCCTTTTTCTGAAGATCCGTGCAGGGCGATAGCGGGCGGATGTAGGCCGCAAGGTTGCGGCAAAAGGGGAAACGCACGGCTATTCCCCTCCTTTCAGACAGCACCTGCCCACCGGACATCGCCTGCCCCCTAACTTCCCAAAAGTCTGCTGCTGTAACGGAACGGGGACTTTCAACGGCTGTCGCTCTTGCGCGCCCCTATCCCCATCGGGTTCCAAAGCGCCAAACTCCCTATTAAAACGCCCGGCGTGTTGCCTTTTACCGCCTGCGCCCATCGGGTTCCACACACCGGAACCCAGCGCCATGGCCTTTCGCTTTACGTCTTTTCCAAAGCCTTGTCCATAGCGGCCTTGACCGTCAAAGTGCGGCGGTGACGGTTGTTTTCGGTCAATATCTCCCGAATCTGCCGGTTCGTAAAGCCGATCTCTTCCTGGAACGCCCGGGCAGAAACGCGCAGCGCCCCATGCCCCAAGATGATGAGCTGTTCCGCTGCATCGGAGGTAGCCACCCGGACGCGGTATTTCTTCGCAATCTCATAGGTAGCTTTTTCGATATAGGCGTCCGCGGTCTCGGCCTCTTTGGTATATACCACATAGATGTTGTGGTAGCGGCTGACTTCGCCCAAACCGCCCGGAACCTTGTAGGCGTCAAATACCAATATCACCTCGCATTTGTGAAAACCCTGGTAATTGCTGAGCAAGTCCATCAAGACCTGGCGGGCTGCATCGAGGTTATCCTTTGCGAGATCCTTGAGTTCGTCCCAGGCAAAGATGATGTTGTATCCATCCACCAGCAAAAACTCCGGCCGTTCATCCCGCGGGGGAACCGGCCAGAGCTCGGCTGCACCCGCTGCTTCACGTTCTGAGCGAGCGGATGGACCGCGGCTTGATGGCTCCATAGGTGCGTTCAAAGATGGTTTGCAGTTCTTTGTCCTGCTCCAAACCTCCTGAATACACCACCGCCTGTGGAATATGAGCGGCAGACGCCTGCGTCTGTCCCGGCGCGTTCCAATCGAACCCCTCCAGATGCATGTGCTCGCGCACCTGGTCCCACTTCACCACAAAGCCCGCGCCATGGCTGCAAAAGACCGAATCCGCGGGGTTGTCCAGATCCTGCTCGCTGTTGTAACCAATGGCCTCGATGACCTCGTCGGGGTTGTGGCACACTTCATAGCCTTTGAGCGTGCAGAAAAGCCGCCCCTGCCCGCGGGTGTATGCGGCGACCTCCGCCGCATAGTCGCGCATATTTGCCACCGGCGCCGAGCCGGTCAACACCACGTCACTCCCCGCCGTCTCCGGCGGAGAAACCGTCCCCGCCATGCGCTGTACATCCGACATCGCGCGGCCCACATAGGCAGCGGGCATTTCCAGCCGGAAATCATACCATGGTTCCAACAAAAGGCTTTTTGCACACATCAATCCCTGCCGCACCGCTCGATAGGTGGCCTGCCGGAAATCTCCGCCCTCCGTGTGCTTTTCATGGGCGCGGCCAGCTATGAGCGTGATCTTCATGTCTGTAATGGGGGAACCGGTCAGTACGCCCCGGTGCACCCGTTCCTCCAAATGGGTAAGAACCAGCCTCTGCCAGTTGCGGTCCAGCATGTCCTCGCTGCAATCCGTGCCGAATTGCAGGCCGCTGCCCCGCTCGCCGGGTTCCAGCAGCAGATGAACCTCTGCATAATGGCGCAGCGGCTCAAAATGGCCCACCCCTTCCACCGGCGCGGCGATCGTCTCGCGGTACACAATGTTCCCGGCGCCGAAGTTTACATCCAAGCCGAAGCGTTCCCGGATGATCCTCTGCAAGACCTCCATCTGCACGGCGCCCATGAGTTGAATATGGATTTCACGCAACTGTCCATTCCAGACGATATGCAGCTGAGGGTCCTCCTCCTCAAGCTGGCTCAACTTCTGCATAGCGGTGTGCGGGTCATATCCATAGGGCAGCAACACCTGATAAGTCAAAACCGGCTCCAAGATGGGCGAATCCGAGGAAAACTCTGTGCCCAAGCCTTCTCCGGGATAGGTCCGGCCGAGCCCCGTCACTGCACAGACCGTCCCTGCGGGGACCTCATCCACCGCCTGAAATTTTGCGCCGGAATAGATGCGAATTTGATTGACCTTTTCCTCCCAGATCTTTTCCTCCGGCAAACTCGCCCGGCGGTTGCTCAAAAGCGCCCGCACTTTTAGGCTTCCACCAGTCACCTTTAAATACGTCAGTCGGTTGCCCTGCGGGTCCCAGGCCACCTTATAAACTTTCGCGCCAAACGCCTCTGGATACGCAGGGCAGCGCGCATACCGCGCCAAGCCCTGCAAAAAGGCGTCTATGCCGTCCAGTTTGAGCGCCGAACCGAAAAAGCACGGAAACAGCCTGCGCCGCGCGATCAACCCGGCAATCTCCTCGTCTGCAATTCGCCCATTTTCCAGATATTGATTGAGCGCGTCCTCATCGCACATGGCGACGCTCTCCCAAAATCCTTCCCCGCATGCCCCGCTGAAGTCCACACAGCTGCTGTCCAGGCGCTCCTGCAACTCGGTCAACAGTGCGTTGCGGTCCGCTCCATCGAGGTCCATTTTGTTGACAAATAGGAACGTTGGAATCCGATACCGCTTGAGCAGATGCCAGAGCGTCAGGGTGTGCCCCTGCACGCCGTCAGTCCCACTGACGACCAGGATTGCATAGTCCAGCACCTGCAATGTCCGTTCCATCTCGCTGGAAAAGTCCACGTGCCCGGGTGTGTCAAGCAGTGTAATCTCCCAATCCTCCAACGGCAGGATTGCCTGCTTGGAAAAATGGTAATTCCTCGCTCCCGTTCCAGGGTATCCGTGTCCAAAAAGGCGTCCTGATGGTCCACCCGCCCGAGCTTTTTCAAACATCCGCAGCGATAGAGCATCCCTTCCGAGAGGGTGGTTTTTCCTGCGTCCACATGTGCCAGAATCCCAACGGCCAATTTTCTCATGAATCCATTCTCCAATATGATTTGATCTTGCCGGCTATGCACAAGCGACGCCCTGCCGTATGCGCATAGCCGGGAAATTTCCGCGCGACCGCTATGGTGGGGAACACCCGCCAAGCTCCGTCTTACAGAGTTGCCATTCAAGGATGCAAACTTCTTGAGCCATCCAAAAAGCCCCCGCCTCAGCCCCAAAATCAGAACCGAAGGCGTTCTGTCCTCCTTCAAACGTAGAACCGCGCGGCTTTGCAGAGCATGTTGCCGCGCCCCATCCATTCTGCCGCCGGGAATGGCAGACTTTTGCCGTCCCGCTTTCGTTTCCAATGTAAAATGATTATAACACATTTCGTCTCCGGAGAAAATGCAGTAGAGCTCTGACGAAGAAAAATTGCTAATGGCGTTCTCCCGCGCCCGGTAAGACGCCGTCACCCCTCTGGAGCAACCGGATGCATAAGAAGGCCCCCTAAAAGCCCATTACCGGCAGGCGTTTCCAAACGCGTGGAACTGGGTTCCCTGGCATCCCTTGCCCCACAGCCCGTAAGCGGGCAACCGCCGTTCAAACGGCAACCTTCCATCATCGAAAGATGGTTGTGGGCAACTCGCTTCATTCGATGCTTGAAGCAAAAGCTTTTTTGCGGGATACCTCCACCGGCAGAACGGGTAAATTCCCTAACCAAAAACGCCATACAGAAGGCCGCAGAAAGGCTGCCTTCCGTATGGCGTCTCTTTGGGGATACCACCCGTTGAAGATCGGTTGTGATAGGAGGGGTTCGACATGCTTCACGCGGAATGGCTCCTTAAAATGTCGAATCACGGGAAACCCTTTCCTCAGCAACGGATGTTCTTCACACAGCCTTTAAAAGCCGTGCGCCTTTAAGAATTCCTGAGCTACTTCCCGTTCGGTTCTTTGCAGCTCGTCAATCTGATAATTCATCTCCTGCATGGCCTCTTCTGTGAGCAGGGGTCCGAGTTCGTCAAACACCGCCTTGAGTTCCGGATACATCTCATAGATTTCCTCCCGAATCACCGGCACCGGATAATACGGCGGGAAGAAGTCCTGGTCGTCCTCCAAAACCGTCAGGTCGAACTTCCGGAGCAGGCCGTCTGTGGAAAAGGCGTCGATCACGTCGCTCTCCCCGCTCATAATCGCCGTATAGCGCGGAGAGCCATCGATTCCGATCTCCTCTGCAAATTGGAGCCCATATGCTTTTTTCAAACCTGGAAGCCCATCCTCGCGGTTCATGAACTCCAAAGTCGGGGAGATGCGCGCCTGTCCGTTGATCTTGGTCAGGTCGCTGATGGTCTGAAGCTGGTGCGCCTGCGCATAGGCGGGCAACACGGCAAGGGTGTAGGTATTGTTGAAGGCCATCTGGTCCAACACGACCAAATGGTATTGATCCTGGAATTCCTCCCGGACGGTTTCGAACACAGTCTCCACATCCGAAACCGGCGGATGCCCCAATGTCTCTGTATAGGCGGTTCCGGTGTACTCGATATAGGCATCCACTTCCCCGCTCTTCATGGCGTTGAACAAAACCTGGGTTCCGCCGAGGTTGGATTTTCTCTGGACGGTGAGATCGGTTTTGGCTTCGATGGCCTGGGAGGCAAGTTCGCAAAGCAAGCGTTGTTCGGTGTAGTTTTTCCCGCCCACAACAATGGTGTCCCCGGTGGGCGTTCCCACCATGCTGCGGATACCGGAAAATGCGAGCAGGCCGGCCAACAGGACCCCACAGGCTGCCAGGAGAATCTTTTGATGGGTGCGGCGCTTTTTGCTGTCCGCATTGCGCTGGCTGACCGGGGTGACAAATTTTTCCACTTGACCGAGTAGAAAATCCACCAGCAGCGCCAGCAGGCAAGCCGGGATGGCTCCAGCAAGGATTTGAGCATTGTTGACCGTGCTGATGCCGGAGAACACCAGGTAGCCCAGGCCGCCGCCGCCGATAAAGGCCGCCATCGTCATCAAGCCGACCGCGGTCACCGCAGAGATGCGGATACCCGCCATCATCACCGGAAGCGCCAGCGGAATTTGTACTTTAAAGAGGATTTCCGGCTTTGTCAGCCCGATTCCCTTCGCCGACTCCATCAATTCGGGGGAAATCCCCTGTATGCCGGTGAATGTATTCTTCACGATCGGCAACAGGGAATATAGCACCACCACAATGACGGACGGCAGAACGCCGATCCCAAGAAACGGGATGGCAAAACCGAGCAGCGCCATACTGGGCACCGCCTGAATCACGCTTGCAATGCCCAACACCAGCTTGTTCAACCCCTTTGTATAGCTGATGAGCAGGCCGAGCGGGACCCCGATCACAATCGCCAGCCCAACGGCCAGGCAGGTCAACTGGATGTGGTCCAGCAACAGGGAAAGAATCTGTTCCCGATTCTGAACGATGTACGTGAAAAAATCAGTCATATGTGCAGAGCCCCCTCTCCATCCGTATCCAGGAATTGCGTGCTCATGGTGGAGACCAGGCTGCTTTTGGTAATCAAGCCCTCCAATTTTCCATCCGCATCGACGACCGGCATATTGGAGGTCGTCGCGTTTTGCAAGGCCTTTAGGACGCTGATGATGTCGGAATCTGGGCTGGTGGAAAGCAGCGGCGGATGCATAATGTCTTTGACATAGCCGTAGTTGTTTTCCCTCTGGCGGACGTCCTTGGACTGTACCACGCCGAGCAATGTGCGGTTGCGGTCGACCACCATGAGGCTGTCCACCTTATTGGAACGCATCTTTTCCACAGCGCGCACCAACGGGAGGTTTGGCGGGCAACTGACCGGTTCGGTAATCATAATATCCCGCACCTTGATAAAATTGGGCGATTCCCAGATGCGGTGTTTTCCGACAAAGTTGCTCACGTAGTCGTTGCACGGATGTTTTAAGATTTCCTCCGGCAGGCCGTACTGTAAGATCTCCCCCTGGTACATCATGCAGATCTTGTCCGCAATTTTGATGGCCTCCCCCATATCGTGCGTGACAAAAACGATGGTCTTTTTAAAATCCTCTTGGAGGGTGACAAGCTCATCCTGTAGCTGGGACCGCGTCAAGGGGTCTAACGCACTGAACGGCTCGTCCATGAGAATGATCTCCGGGTCTGTTGCAAATGCGCGCGCCACGCCGATGCGCTGTTTCTGCCCACCGGATAGTTCCGTGGGGTAACAATCCAGATACGCCGGGTCCATATTGACCATTTTCATCAGTTCCAGGGTACGCGCAGCAATCTGTGCGCCGTCGCGTTTCTCCAAACGTTCAATCAGCTCGATATTTTGGCGGATGGTCATGTGAGGAAACAAACCGGTGGACTGGATGACATACCCCATGCTCCGCCGGAGGCGAATCACGTTTTCCTCCATAATATCCCGCCCATTGATGAGAATCCTCCCCGTGGTGGGTTCCAAAAGCCGGTTAATCATCTTGAGCGTTGTAGTCTTTCCGCAACCGCTCTCCCCGATCAAAGTGACCAGCTCTCCGGATTCGATGGTAAAATTCAGCTCTTTTAAAATGGGACGGTTCTCAAACGATTTTGTGACATGTTCAAATTGAATCATAAAGTACCTCCTTTGGATGGGCTATCCATGATTCTATAGGACATATACATAAAGAATTGTATCATACGCTCCATGAAAAACGTGTTAGAATTCCCCGGCTTTTATTAAGACGCTATAAAGGCGGGGGCCAAAAGGGCCTGCATCACGGGAATGGGAACCGTACTGTGCATTTTTTTGAGGCCATTCTCAGCAAAAAGAGGGTGTCCCAAAACTACGAATTTTTCGATTCGTAGGAAGGGGCGCCCTCTTTATGTTTGGAAAAATATCTGCGTTTCTAAAAAACGAGGGTATCCCTTCCGTCATTTTATGACTTTTGGGACACCCTCCTTCCCCAGTTGTGGGAATGGACCAAAACTTTCAGCCGTCCGTCCTCCCCGAGCCAGCCCCTGCCGGTTACCGGCTGAAACCGTCACTGTCCAACTGCCGCTTCCGCAGTACGGTCCGGAACAGCAAGCGCGCGAATCTTTTGTACGGCCTTGACATGGCGGTTGATCCAATTGACGCATTTGCCAACAGCGACAGCGGAGACGACGGTGCCAACCCCCACGCCGTTCAATTTGTGAAAGAAGGCCAACGACAATAAGGCGGCAATCGCGATCAAGGATACGTCGAAATAGACCTTGACCGTGCCAAACGTTCGCCGTGTTTTCTTTGAAAGAGCGCGGACAACCCCCTCCCCCGGCACAACCAGGACGTCCGGCGCCACCTCGATGCAGATTCCGAACGCAAGAATCAGGCAACCGATTCCCAAGCTGAGCAGCCGGAGCCAGAGGGCCTGCGGTTGAAAAAAGGACAGCGCCCCCATGCTCAGATCGATCAGACCGCTGAACAGCAGGTTGACCAGAATCTGGAGGAACTGTACTGGGTGGAAATCCCGTTTGAGCAGCAGCACTTGGAGCAAAATAAAGAGCAGGTTGAACAAAAAGGTACACATCCCAAAGCTGATGCCCGGAAATTGCAGGCTGAGTACATAGGGCACGCTGGAAATCTGCGAAGTGCCCAGTGCACTTTTGGTTATAAATGCAATCCCAAAGGAATTGACGGCGACCCCTAGGACAAAATACAGATAACGCAGTGCCAAGCGTTTCATCGGGTCCCCTCCTCCAAATTGGAAAGAATCGTCCGTAGGGTTTGCAGGAACGTTTCCTGCCTGTCGCGAGAAATCCCCCGAAAAGCCGCTTCATCGGTTTGCGCACAGATCTCTTTGACCTTCACCGCCAACGCCTGCCCTTCCTCCGTGAGATGGATATGGGAGGCGCGCTTATCCAGGGGATGCTCCTTTTTATAGAGCAAATTCTGCCGCTCCATGCGAAGGAGCAGATTGGCAATCGTGGATTTATCGATCACGCATCCCTCGCCGATCTCTTTCGCAATCGCGCCGTCGTGTTCTAGCAGGTATTCCAAAATCTTTGGCTGCCCTGGATACAGCCCCAACGCCAATACCTTTTGGGAGATGGCCTTATTGCTGTAGTGAAACCCGCGCAGGAGTAAAAAATGCAACTCTGCTTCCAACATAATTACGGTTCGTCTCCTATATTTTTTTCGATTCTATCCTTCATTTTCTTCTATTAGTTTTAATTCAAACTATATAACAGTATAAATACATTCAACGGATTTTGCAATACTCTCTGCAAATTTTCTCGAAAACGGACAAACCGGGCTGTTGGGATAACCCAACAACCCGGTTTTCTGCTTTAAGGAAGCTTGTCATATTCCTCCGGGGCGAGAAATTCCAACCATTCGTTGGACGCCCCTTCCGCCGGAATCTCCACCGCCAAGTGCTGAAACCAGCTGTCCCTGGCTGCTCCGTGCCAGTGCTTGACCTCTGGAGGGATGTTCACAACGTCGCCGGGGTGCAGTTCCCGCGCTGGCTTTCCCTCTTCCTGATACCATCCCCTACCACCGGTCACCAGCAAAATCTGGCCGCCCTTGTGGTGGATGTGGTATGCATTGATGGTCCCCGGCGCAAAGGTTACATTCCCAATGGACACCCCCTGCGTGGTCAATCGGTTTAGATAACATTCGCCGGTAAAGTACGGCGCAAACGCCCGGTTCTCCTCGCCAATGGGAAATACGGCGCCCCCGCCCAACTCCTGTTTCATCCGTTCTTCTTGCATCGTCCCATTCTCCCTTCTGTAGATTTCTTTGGCGAATGCATGCATTCGCCTTCTTTACAAAGAGCATACTCCTTGGAGTTTACTCCAAGTCAAGCCCCTCTTTGCAAATTTTATGCAGACACAAAGGAGCTTCCCGCCTGGGAATGTCCAGATGCAGTTGCGCGGCGAATATAGAGGGACAAACCGTTCCAGCTTCATAACCCCTGCCCATATCCCATAGGTTCCGGCCAGAACCGACAAAACGCCCTGTCTCCGGCCAAATAACCGGGTACAGGGCGTTTGGGGTGATTCGGGAACCCTCCGCAGGGTCAGTGAAGGAACCCCGTAAAAGGCGTTCACTTCCAGCATTGCGCGAAGCGAACGGTTCACAACAATCCTTCAATGATAGAAGGCCGCCGTTAGAATGGTGACTGCCCGTTTACGGGCTGTGGGGCAAGTGATGCAAGCGGAATAAAATCCCGTAGATCGGGAGACGCTTGCCAGCAATCGGTCCTTATAGGGCTCCTTACACCTCCGGCTTGGCCGGTGGGATGGCCCAATAATAAGGGATTCGTACCGTTCGCCTGGATGCCCTTTTTCTAAAAATCCGGTTCGCTGTTCGGAACGTTCCCCTTTGAAAAAGCTGTCTCATATGCCCGCCAAATGGACAGTTGGACGAGTCAAATCGCGCTTACTTCAGCCGGGCGCCATCTTTAAACGCATTGCCTACCTTTTCTCCCAGTTTGAGATATGCATAGTTGACCGGGTCAAACGAAATCGGGCACAGCTTGGACGGATCGATCTTTCCCTCGTCGTTGAGTATGGATTCCTCCGCGCACACATTGACGATCTCTCCGATCAACAGCTCGGATTCCTCATCGAAGCGCACCAGCTTACACTCCAAAGCCATCGGCAGCTCATCAATCAGGGGCGCATCCACGAATTCGCTCTTGGTTGTGTGAAGCCCTGCCCGGGCGAGCTTGTCCGGCACATTGTTGCCCGAAACGATTCCAACATAGTCCGCCTCCACAACGTGTGCGGCGTCGGCCATGCTGACGGTAAACGCTTTGCGGGCAAGGATATTTTTCACCGTCTTGTGGGAAGCGCTCAGATAGAGCGCAATCTGCTTGGTGTCGGCGATGCCTCCCCAGGCGGCGTTCATTGCGTCGGGGGTGCCGTCCTCCCCATATGTGGCGATGATGAGAACGGGTTGCGGGTACAGAAACGGCTTTGCGCCAAAATTCTTTCTCATGGAAAACCTCCTGTTATCAAATACATTTCCTATAGTATACAATTTGTCCGCAAAAAATCGAGGGGATTCTGGTATTTCTTTCTCCACCGGGCGAAAACTTGCCGGTACCGCGGTCCAGCCGTTTCATCTAACGCCCCAGGGGCCTGCAACAAGAGAGTCCTTCAAAAGCGCCCTTTTGTCCTCCCTTGCGTGTGTCCCGAATTCCTCTATTTCTTCCATGAAGACGGTCAAAAAATGGAGGACATCCGTATAAATAGAACATTTACCCGTAAAATATCCAAAGAAAAAGGAACCCATTTCCAATAAAATTGCAACCAGTAAAAGAGCCATATTAACGGCTTGCACAAGGGAATAGAATCATATGGAAAAAAGGCACTTGAAATAAAGTGCTTTTTTCTATGGTGAAACAGCATCGTGTTCCATTTCGGCATGATTCCCCAAAACGTATGAGCGTATGATTTGTCAAGGATTCGTTGCGGAAACAATGCTTTCGTACCCTTTCCAAAGCATAGGCGGATTAGTAGCTTTTCAAAAACAGAAAAGAAATGACGGTATTGAACGATCATGATATAATGTGCATAAAGATAAATAGGGGTTTACGGAGGGAGAAAACGATGCTTGATAAAATACCCAATGCAGAGGAAATGACTGCTTTGGTCGGGCAACCATTATATGATGCATGGAATAAGTTGTGCGCTTTCATTGATGAAAAATATGAGATGGAATGCCTGTGGAATAAGGGCGGTAAAGCATGGACCTATGAGTATAAATACCGTCGAGGTGGTAAAACACTTTGTGCATTATATGCCAGAAAAAATTGTGTGGGTTTTATGATGATCTTGGGAAAAGATGAGAGGGCAAAGTTTGAAGCCGAACGAAATCATTATTCTAAACAAGTCCAAGAAATCTACGATGCAGCGAACACTTACCATGATGGTAAATGGGTAATGTTTGAACCGATCGACCCAGCAATGTTTCCGGATTTTATGAAATTATTAAGCATTAAAAGAAAGCCCAACAGAAAGGCATGCCTTTCTGTTGGAATGAGAAGGTAAAACCCAAGTTTATAAAACCTAATAATTTAAATTTGGTGGGATAACGACAATGAAATTAAAGAACATTTTGATTGTTGTAAAAGATATTGAAGCATCCAAACAATTTTATCACGACTTGTTTGGTCTTAATCTGGTACTTGATAATGATGGCAACATGGTTTTGACAGAAGGTCTTGTACTCCAGGATGAAAAGATATGGAGAAAGTTTCTGGGAAAAGATGTTATTCCAAAAAGCAATTCATGTGAGCTGTATTTTGAAGAACAGGATATAGACGCATTTATTGAAAGGTTGGAAAAAATGTATCCCTCAATTCAATACGTCAATCGGCTTATGACACATAGCTGGGGACAAAAGGTAACCCGTTTTTACGATTTAGACGGCAATCTGATTGAAGTGGGAACACCTATGTAATGCGACCATTCCCCGTTTGTGTGGCGAATGATCCATAAGAACTTGTTCATTTCCACTGACAAATACGATGTAAGGTAAAACAATACCAGCAGCAAGCTTCATTTCGCTAGAAAGAAGGGCGATCCGCTTACAGCGGTAGCCCTTCTTTTGCCGTGCGCTTGCCTACAACCTTATTTGGAATGTTCCCCGCTCCTTCTGACTAATGAAGCGCTTCCTTTCTCCCGGAAGCGTGGAGAGGAAGATATTCCTCCTGCAAAAGGCTCCGAATCTTCGGAAGGTCCGGCACCAACACATACATTCCTCGAATCATGGCGCTGTAGTATGTCTGGTCGGCGGGAATGCGGTACGAGGAGAGTTCCATGGAGCGGAATACGGGGAACATCTGAAACAGCAGGGAAAAAATCTGCGCATCCGTCAAATCTGTGGTGAGGGATGGTAAAATCGCATTGGCGAGGTCCTTCATCTCTGAAAGGCTCAAATGTTTAATCTTTCGAAAGGCCGCTTCCAGGATGTTTCTCTGCCGTTCCGTCCGTTGAAAATCGCTGTCAATCTTCCGAATTCTGGCATATTCCAGCGCCATTTTCCCATCCAGATGATTCATCCCCGCAAAGGTTCCTCTGCCCAAATGTTCCGCCTCAGCAGCAGTCAGAACAATATCCACGCCGCCCAGCACGTCGATTACCTTTTCGAAGCGCTCAAAATCCACCTCGATGTTGCCGTCGATCGTAATGCCAAAATTTTCATAGATGGTATCATCCAGGAGGGGGAAGCCCCCAAAGGCGTAAGCCGCGTTGAGGCGGTTGTCCGAATATCCACCGGGGATTCGGACATAGAGATCCCGCATGAAGGAAATCAGAGAAACCTGTTTTGTGTCCGGATTGATGCTGCACAGGATCATGGTATCGGAGCGTTGGCGCCCCTCCCCCTCCCGGCGGTCCTGCCCCACCAACATCAGGTTGACCAGCGCATCGTCCTCAATCTGCTCAATCTCCTCCCATTCGACGGCCTCGGGGTCCAAAACAATCTGCGAGCTGGCTTCCGGCGCAGTGGGCGGGTCCACCTCGAAGTCCTCATCCTTCGGGGCAACCGTAGACAGAGTGGATTCGTCCACCCGGTTGATTTTATTCAGGTAATGCTTGGCAATCAGTCCTCCCGAACCGACCAGAAGAAGCAGTACCAAGAGAATGCTGCCGGCAATCCACATGGTTTTCTTTGGGAGCTTCAATATTCCCACACCCTTTCCTTTTCTCGGCCCCTGCCACGGGCCTTTTTAACGCCAATCAAACGGGATGGGGCCTCCCATAGGACCCCTTTGTCCTGTAAGATTCGCAGGGGATTTCGTTCCAGTAGGAGCGGCGTACAGCCCTCGCCATCCTTCCAGTCCACGTCCGGCGCAGTTCCATCAGGTCCGGGGTACGGTAGAGGGACCCATGCGCATCCAAGGCGATGACAGCGGCCAGACGATGCCGTAAAATGGCATCCGCTGTCTGCTGGATGTGCTTTCCAAACCGTCCCAAAATGCTGCCCTTGTTGATTTGGATAACAATGCCCATCCGATACCAGTCGTATATACAGGAACGATCCTGCATCACGCAATGGTAACGCTCTGGATGCGCTAGGATGGGTTTATACCCGGCGTTCAGTAGGCGGTCCATCTGCCGGTAGATTTCCATTGCATCCACCTCAAAGGCAAGCTCCACCAACGGGTATCGAGTGTGATTGAGACAGATCAATTGCCCGGAATTCAATCGTTCCAGTACATCGTCTGTCGCAAAAATCTCCATCTCCTCGACCACGCGAAGCGGGATGTCCTGTTCCTCCAAAAGTTCCCGCAGGTGTTGAATCCTGCGCCGGTAACGTGCATCCCAGATGGTTTCAAAGAAGCCGGGCATATTGCTGTGCGGTGTCGCTGCAATGGCAAAAGTGCCGCTGTGCACCGCCATACTTGCCATCCGAAGGGCTTCGCTCCATGTCTGTGCGCCGTCGTCCAGCCCCGGCAGAAGATGTATGTGTAAATCGATCATATCCTATTTCTCCAGGCGCCCGGCGCCCTTTTGTTCTCAGGTCTCACGGTCTTTCCCTGTGGGGCGCTTTTCTTCGCCGTAGACCTTATAATGGCCATACGTTCTATATTTCCCATATCTACCATATTTTCCGTAGCTATAAGGAGAAAATACGCCGGAAACACCATTGAATACATATCCAATGATTGGAAGGTCCCCTGCCTCCAATTCAGCGACAGCCTCTAAAATTTGTCCCTGGCTGGCGTGGTCCTGTTTGACGACAAACAATACCCCATCCGCATATTCCTCCATCAAGAACACATCTTCGAAGGCGCCGCAGGGCGGTGCATCTATTACGATGTAATCCACCTGGAACTCAAGCTGGGCCAGCATCGCCGGCATCTTTTGGCTCAGAACCTTGGCAGGATTTTTAACCGCTTGATTCCCTCCCAAAAAGAATACATGCGTCTGTTGGTCAAAACAGAGCAGATCATCAATCGCACATGTTCCCTGTAGGGCGTCGTCCAAACCATGCTGTGTGCGGAGCTGTTTCATGTAAGTGCGTAAGTCCTGCTTCCGGAGGCCGGCGTCGATCAAAAGGACCTTTTTCCCCTACGCGCCAGTTCCGCCGCCAGATTCAGGGCCACAACGGATTTTCCTTCGCCCGGCACAGCGTTTGTCGCCAAAAGCGTCTTACCGCCCAAATCCTCCAGCGCTTTTGTGACGCGCAGTTGCAACGTCTCCATATTCTCTGAAAACCACGGGCTGACGCTTCGATTCCAGATCGGGGAAGGGGCCGTATGTTTTTTCCGAACCTTCTGCACGACCACCGGTAGCTCGGCCAGGCAGGGAAGGTTCATCATTCGTTGCAGTTCCCCGGCCTTATGAACGGCATGCCCATCAAAAGGGAAGAGATTAACAGCGGCCGTTTGTTTCTCTTCTTTTTCAACACTTCGCGTAGGGAATGGGTTTTTCGCTCATAGGGGATGCTCCCCAAGATAGTTCCATCCAGTTGTTTTTTGGCCAGCCCACGCTTTTTCACCGTGAACCGCAGGTAGGAGGTCAACACGATCAAAGCAGCTACCACTCCTGCCGCTGCCAGTGTCCCCACCCGGCGTAGTTTGGACATCTGCAGCGGATTGGGCGGACTATAAGGAATGGTTGGGCTTTTCAGCGTATCCAGCCGCGCATTGGAAAACAGGTAGTCCGATACGCGGTTGTACTTATCCAGAGCCGATTGAGCCATTTGGTAAGCGTGGCGCGGGGAATCCGAAGTCACGGTCAAAAGCATCAGGTTCGTCTCTGAAACCAGTTCGATCGAAATGGTCCCTTCGACCGATGCGACTCCCATATCCTCCGCGATGAGCTTTCGCAGTGCGTCGCTCTGAAAAACCTCACCAAACACCGCCGCCATCTCCTTCGCGGTATTCAGCGAGGTGTAAGAGCCCCATTATCCCACACCCCTATACAAAATAGATAGACATTATTATACTTGCATATAAAGTCGTTGTAATAGACGAGAAAAGTAATCTTTACCAATCTCTTCCTTTTAATGAATACTATATATAACACAAAATAAAAGTGATAAACCGGTAAATAGAATTCATTTCATCGCTTATAGATCTGTGAAATTCGCCTCCTGAATGAAGTGGCTATTTCCGACTTTTCCAATCCTTGCAACTTCTCTCTATTTTTCAAGTAAACAGAATATCTCTTATCTTCTAAAAGAAAAAAATCTCTCTACTATGAAATTCATAGTAGAGAGATTTTTTAAAAAGGAAATGGTCATTCATGCTATATCCAAAAACTATCCCTAAAAAAGCTCCTGAACAAAAACATTGCTCTCACATTTCATGAAAAAGCGGTTTCATATACACCATAGAGAAAGACCCAAAAAGGCCGATCCTTCTTGTAAGGGTTCTCATGTGCTTGTTGTGCAAGACAACGCAAACCATGCGTATCATAAAACCGATAATTGCAGCCCGTATCCGTATAGAGAAAAAAGAGCGACTGTTGAAATACGCCCGAGCACGTTCAAATAGAGCCGAACCAATTCCTCTTCCTTGCCATTTGGGCGCGACTGCAAACAGCGTAATCTCCCCGTCAAATGTATAGCCACTTTTCTCCAAAAGTGCTGTGCACAGGCCGTCGTACTCTTCCATCCGACGCCGCATGGAAAGGATCTCCATACCTTGTTGCTCTTCTTCCGAGGCCATATTCGGAAGCAAAAGGTATGGACTTGTTGTCTCTCTATATGCGAGAAATCCAGCTACTTCTCCATCCCATATGGCCACTTGCGCCCCTGTGGAATGGCCCAACGTCTTCCAAAGATATTCCCGAGACATGAACCGTCCCGCCTTCTTCCCACCACACAGAGCATCCATATTCCACACACGCTCGACGATCTGCGCCATTGTATCCAGATCACTGTCCTGCATTGCACGAAACTGCAACATCGTATTCCTCCTGATGCGAATTCTTCCAGCCCTTACAGATAGCAGTTGAAAGTTGTTATCCCTTTTGTTTTTCCTCATGAATGCGCCGAAGCTGCTGCTCCTTTGTCATCAGCCCCTGCTCATAACGCTCAATTTTCATATTCAGCCGATCTAAAGACCTCTGCATGTCCGCCATACGGACAAGCAATTGCTCCCTCTGTTCTATCAACAGCGCTTTGCGTGCATCAAGGGTATCGTCCCCTTGTTGGAACAAATCTACATATTCTATGAGTGCTTCAATCTGGACCCCGGCTGCACGCATACATTTCATGAGTTCAATCCAGCCACAGGATTCCTCGTCATAATCTCGGAGGCCCCCCTTTGTGCGGGGGACGGGCGGAATCAATCCAATCCGTTCATAATAGCGTAAGGTATCGGCAGATATATCGAACTTTTTGCTCACTTCCGCGATGGTCATAACCATTTCCTTTCCATCAAATCATTTCCAAGCAATCTGAATGTTCTCAGGGTTCGATGTGCAGCGGTTTTTGCCAAACCGGCAGGAGTCCTGTTCCATCAACAACCCAACACAGTCAACCTGAGACCATTCAAAGAAACATAACGACTCCACAGCGAGTTTTCCGTGGTTGTACACTTCTAAATTGAGTGTAGCCCACAGCCACTTTTTCGTTTTCAAGTAGATTTTGAGAACGACTCCTCTGATGGCAAAGAGGCGTCTTTTTTAAAGTCCTTCTCCTCGACCTTATCCGCTGCCTCATAAATACACCGTATCGCGTTGAGGCTACGCGGATAACCAATATATGGTAAGCACTGGGAAACTACTTTGATTAAAAACCTCTTATCGTTTCCTATACGCAGATTGGCAACCGCATGGCTGACCAGTTGGGATTCACAGCCTCCCTGTGCAAGCAGGAAACAGAAGGTAATCATTTCACGTTGTTTATAATCCAATCCTTTACGGGTGTAGTAATCTCCAAAACAATTCTCCGCAAGCCAACGGTTGATATGACGGCTCTCCTCCGGACCACGATTTTGGAAACCACGCATATCCTCACCAAAAATATCTACCTGCGCTTGATTTCCCGCCTCCAAACGAGTTTGCCACGTGGTGGTGGACAAATTCTCTAGAGGAAGCGGCGTATCGTCAACAATTAAGCGTTCATTTACAACACATAAGAATGGATAAACACGGCCCATCCCAAGATACGCCACCGCCTGATAGACGATCTCCTTTATTTCCACCGGCGTGACACCAAACTTTCGTGCTACAGGCAGGTAATCGCGGAAGGCATCCAAGCTTTGACTCCCCAGCAACGTAGCCAAAATGGCCATAAGCCGGCTGTGGGCATCTAAATCGCTCTGATAAAGTACCTCATGAAAGGCAAAGTGGCAAAACCGTTCAAAGAATTCTGGGTCGGTTTTTTGTAAACTGGCAAACGGTTCAGCAAATATCCTCTCTTGATCCTGTTTCAAATCCACTGGATGTGCCATTGTGGGCATCTCCCTTCATTTGTCTATATCGGTCATAGAGAGCCTTTCCAACAGAAAACTCTCTTCCCTGCTAAAACTTTATCACTTGGAGTGCACTCCATGTCAAGATAAAATTTATATCCATTGGATCTGAAAAAACCTTGACCGAAAAGCCGCTCTTGAGCGGATTTTTGGAACCCCCGCAAGCCCCCTTCAATCGCTATTCAATGTTTAAACCAATGGCCCAAAGAATCCATCTATATGTACCATATATTGAGTATATCGTATTACAACATCCACTTATATACTATATAATAAATAAAGTATAATATAGATTCTATTTAGAAATTAAAATATTCTTCTTAAAAAAGGAGGAATATTTATGTCGTTTAGAACACACTTTGGGCATGACATCTATCACATTCGCATGGACAAGCTAAAATGGACACAACAACAGATTGCCGATGCTGTATTCATATCTCTCCGTGAATATCAGAAGATCGAAAAAGGAGAGATTTCACCTGGCTCTGAAATCTTTCTTCGTCTGGTCTTTTTCTTGAACGTAAATATCGAGAATTACCGGCAGGACCTATTCAATTGGTCTCCTCTGTAATAAATCCATAGAATGAGCCTCGCATCATACTCCCACACAGTTTCAGGGCTTAAAAAACGCTCTTCATACCGTGCGCACGCGGAAATCCCCACAAAAGCGGCCTCCCGACCGTCAGAGACTCGCCAGAAAAAATTTCCCATCATCGGTGTACTTCTGGTCCTCAGCGGCAAGAAAACGGGAACCCAAGCACAATACTTTAGCCAATGATATCTTCTAACGTTTTTGAAAAAGACCCTCTTTTTACCATATGACTTTGTGAAACAAACTATCATATGGTTCGCTTTTTGCCCAGGCATTGTCCTAAAAATGCTGTTGTTGCTGGAAAAGTTGGACATTTGGGGTAGCGGAAAAACAGGACTGTGACTGTGTAACAAGGAGCAGCGGGCATCGAGTCGGTTGTATCAGCAAGCAGGATGGCTACGCGGATATCCGCCCCCATCCACTCACCCGTTGGCGGGAAAAGGATTCCGAAGTTTTGAATACATTCCTGAAAAACAACAGGGCATCGGGCAATCCTCCAGGCCGATTGATCCGGTATTTGTCGCATGCTGGCCATTGCGGTGGGGCCAACTTATCTATTCCCCATTTATAAGTTCGTTAGCTTACAGTACACTCAAATAAAAACATCTCGCATTCGTCGTTGATAGCTTGTTCTTTTTTGAAAGAGGAATATGTTCGAATAGCCGTAAACCCGATTTCAGTTAAAAGTTGTTCCATCTCTCCGAATTTGTAAAGATGTGTTTGAAAATCCATCAACTCGCTTTTTAATAATCTCGCGCCATCGTATAATTCATAAATACCCGGAGAAAATTGCGTCTGACTTGATTCATCATAATAATTTTTGCTTCTTAATGTCAAATCAAGCCCTTCTTTTGTTTTTACTGCAATAGAAAGCTTGTAGTCGCTATCATCAGGACATCTGTTGGCCACAGTATCAACTGCAAAACCAATTTGCCTTTCTGGGCTAACATTCCTTTTAACTTCTTCAAAATTTTTTTGCACAAGTGAATATCCGTAAATAACGAAACTGAGCCAGACGATATAAAAATATAATCAAACGGCTCGTCGGGTGAATACTCTAAAATATCCGCCTGAACTACATTTGCATTAGGCGCTTTTTGCTTTAATTTGTCCAACATTTCACCGGACAAATCTACCCCGCTAATATCAAATCCCTGCTTCATAAATGGAACAAGAAAACGTCCGCTACCGCAAAGAGCCTCTAAAATCTTCTGCTCTTTTTTCGCATAGGAAACGTAAAAATCCAATTCCTCTTTTGGTGCTTGTCTATGTAAAATTTCGTACATTTCGGTACATAAGCTGCCATAATAATTTTGCTTTCGCTCTTTCATCGTACTACCTCGAATATGAAATATTAACGTCCTGAATGGACAGAGCTAGAAAACCTTAACTTGTGGGTCATTCATTCTAGCCATCGATGGGCTCGGCTAACCCTGCTGTTTAATGGACCATAAATGGACCATATAGGTTGATCTTATATATCCATTTCCACAAAATGTACAGCAGATGTGTCCCAATATTTTTTGTAAACCCGTTCTAGATTTCCATCAAGATTTAGCTGATACATTCTGAATGTGACTAGTAGATCCTTTGGTTGCCATTGTTCCTCATATGAATATTGATATTTCATTCCTACATTTCTCATCACGCCGCCACTCCGGGGGTTGTTTCTGTCATGGGTAGCTGTGATATAAGGAAGTCCGTCTTTTTGTACCCGCTCTATAACGGCTTTTCCGGCTTCTGTAACGATGCCTTGATGCCAAAATTCCTTCCGCAGTCCATAGCCGAAATCATGGTGTTCTTCCATATCCACTTTTATGTAACCAATCGGATCATTATCTGTTTTTAGACAGATCGCATACGCATATGCCTGTGGCTTGGCATATTTCACAGCATACTGTTCCTTAAAGAACGGATACGCTTCTTCAATGCTATTTAATGGAAACCAGGGCAAAAACCTATTCACTTCTTTATCGCTATAAATCTTAAACAGGGCTTCCATATCATTTTCTGTAAATTTTCTTAATATCAGCCGTTCCGTTTCGAGTGTAGGTGTATTCATATCCTTCCCTCCATAATTAACGCTTCTATCATATTCTTCAAATATGTATCGGGCGTATCAGATGTTCTTTTATTTGTGTCCTAGTAAGTAATCAGGGTTTTCCATAACGCCCATCCCCTTGCCCGGTCAATTGTTTTTCTATCCAGCCTCTTTAAAAAATCATTACGACTGCTATGATCGAAAAAGATCCATGCCATCGCATAGTCACAGGCAGGATCGTCGATTCCCGTCATTCCAAAGTCAATGACGCCGCAAAGATGGCCGTCCTTTACCAGAAGGTTCCCCGGCGCAATATCTCCATGAAGCTCGGGTGGTATTTGTTTTCCTCCATATCTCACGTGAAGCTGCAATAGTCATTTAAGTCCTGTCCTTGTATAAGCGCTATCTCGCCTACATGAACCTCTATATTGCCGATCGCTTTTCAGAGTTCTCATACGCTATCCACCCGAAACGCGAGCGAAAGCAAAAGAAAAATCCGAACCTGAAACGCAATATATGTCCAGGTTCAGCCAGTGTGACTGTAACAAAATAGATATCCAGTAAAAAATCGATTATACCGAAAAAAGCCGTATTTTGATTTCTCAAAATACGGCTTTTAACTTGGCGGAGAAGGAGGGATTTGAACCCTCGCGCCGGTTACCCGACCTACTCCCTTAGCAGGGGAGCCCCTTCACCACTTGGGTACTTCTCCATGTAGGTGAAAAATTATAAAACTATGGACTTTGAGAGAATGTGGCGGAGAGGAAGAGATTCGAACTCTTGGCCCCTTGCGAGGTCACTGGTTTTCAAGACCAGCTCCTTAAACCACTCGGACACCTCTCCGAGTCTCGTTTGCAACGAGGATTATTATACTGTATTTCCGACGCTTTGTCAATGATTTTTGCAAAGATTTTTAACATTTTTGTAAATTTAGGATAATTCTCTTCCGGTTGTCCATGAGATAACAATCAAAAATAAACAAAAGCCTTTGCTACCCACTTAGGTGCAAAGGCTTTCAAAATTGGAGGCGTCACCCAGATTTGAACTGGGGAATCAGGGTTTTGCAGACCCATGCCTTACCACTTGGCTATGACGCCAAAAAATTGGAGCGAACGACGAGGCTCGAACTCGCTACCTCCACCTTGGCAAGGTGGCGCTCTACCAGATGAGCTACGTTCGCATAAATGGTGCCTCCGGACGGAATCGAACCATCGACACGGGGATTTTCAGTCCCCTGCTCTACCAACTGAGCTACAGAGGCAAATATGGCGACTCGGAACGGGATCGAACCGTCGACCTCTAGCGTGACAGGCTAGCGTTCTAACCAGCTGAACTACCGAGCCGGATATTGGTGGGGACAATAGGACTCGAACCTATGACCCCCTGCTTGTAAGGCAGGTGCTCTAACCAGCTGAGCTATACCCCCTTTTTGTTTGCTGCTGTTCATCAGCGACGTGTTATATAATACTATATGATCTATCAAAAGTCAATACCTTTTTTCAATTTTTTCAAGTTTTTTTGATCGTTTTTGGAGGTTCATTTTTAAGGGTAAAACTACCTTCCTTCCCTCAAATTGTATTCGTATAGATTGCTTCTTGACACTTCTTGTGCAAGTTCCTTACAACATAAGCAACAATAGGGAACTCCTCTGTTTTTCCGTATGTTCTTTGTCCTCTCAGCCTCTTTTCTTTCCTTGTGACATTCCTATCCATCCTCCTCTAAAAAGACGATATCCTCTCGAACCGCCATCCGATCCGCTTCAATACCTTCCCTTACAGATAGGACGATATTCGCTCAATACGCTCAAATAGATATCATATACTGGCTATTTCCTTTTCATTCACCCTTTTTGTAGGAGGGATACATCCACATGTCCTCCATCTGCATCCAGGGATCATCGAAGTACACCTGTAGTCTTCATCATCACGATCGTAATGGAGGCGGAGTCCCTCTTTCAATACGGACTTATAGATTCCATTCCCATCACGCTGGCAAAGGTTGCGTGGGGCTATACACTTCTTTTCCCAGGAAAACAATTTTTCCCTTTCCGACTTCAAAAAAGTGATGAACCAAAATTCAGCTTACCTTTTGATGTAGTCCATTCTCCTTCCCTCAAGACATATGCATCCCTTGCTTCAGGTTATCATTATTTTTCCGGCTTTGATCTATTTGACCTATAAAACAGCTCATCTTACGCCTCAAAACCTAACAAGAAGCGTTCACCCCATACATAAGGCCCACTGTTGGAAAAATTGTTTTATACACACCACTGCCTCCAAAACCGTTTCTGCGTAAAGAGTAAAATCTCTTCACGCGTAGCATTTCTGTCCCTTAAGGATATAAAAACGTGCATGAAAGGCTTTGCCCCCATGCACGTTTTATCAGGCTCTAAAGAAATATGGCTTCTATTTGGGGTTGAAAACGCCCCACTCTACTGCAGATTGTAAGGTAAAATGCTTTTTGCAGCTTTCCAATCCGAGCCTGCTCTCCGACAGGCCGTCCCTACTCTTATTCCATCCTCTCGAATCAGAAATACATCTCATTTATTTGCCACGCTGTCTGCCAACTGATTCAGCTCTTCTTGGGAGAAACGATATGCACGATTACAATACTGGCACTTCGCTTCCATAAAACCATCCTCCAACGCCAATGTGCGAATCTCCTCCGGACGGAGAGTTGCCAATGCGTTTGATACACGCTCCTTGCTGCAATTGCAGGCATATGCTACCGGGAATTCGTCTAAGATCTCCATTTCAAAACCTTGGAGAACTGTTTTACACATCTCTTCAATTGACATTCCCTTGGCAAGCATGGTCGTCACCGGCTCCAACACCGCGACATTCCTTTCCAATTGGCTGATGTCCGCATCGGTCGCTCCAGGGAGCACCTGCACCAACATGCCGCCAGCCAAAAGGAGTTTGTGATCGGCCTTATCGACCAACACCCCCAGAGCACAGACCGTGGGGATCTGCTCACTGACTGCATAATAGTTGGTAATATCCTCTGCAATCTCGCCAGAAACAATCTCTACCTGCCCAATGTAAGGCTGCCCAGAGCCAAAATCGCGCAACACGCCGAACAGGCCGTCACGCCCCACTGCACCGCCGACATCGAGCTTTCCATTCGGCTTGAGGGGCAAATCCACCCCAGGATGTTCCACCCAACCACGGCAATTCCCGCGGCTATCTGCAATCGCCACAACCGACCCCAATGGCCCTCCACCGTTGATCTTCAAGGTCAACGAGGCGTCATCCTTTTTGAGCATGCCTCCCATGATCGAGGCGCCCGTCAGTAAGCGTCCAAGCGCCGCTGTCGCTACAGGGCTGGTATCATGTACCTGTTGAGCTGTCGCCACAAGAACCGTGGAATCTACTGCTGCAGCCATAATTGCCCCATTCGAGGTGATACATCTGATCATTCTATCCATACAATCGAAACCATCCTATTTCATTTTGCGTGCAGCATAGACCACACGTTCCTCTCGCTCGCCCGGCTCCTGTAAACTCAAGTCGCCAAAGCGGTAAACTTTGTCGAACCCCGCCTCTTCCAACATGTGGAGCAGTTGTTCCGGTGGATAGGCGCGTTCATAGAAGTGTTCGCCGCTTCTTCGATAGAGACTCCCCTCCCGGCCAAAAAAGTCGAGTTGAATGCCAACACGATCATTCTTCTCCTCATAGTGGTTCTGCCAAACACAGTAGACCTCATCCGTATCATAAAGAAATACATTGTTGGCTAACACATAGCGATGTTTGTACACAGTATTGACATCGAAGAGGAACCACCCGCCAGGGTTCAGGAACAAGGAAACCCGATCAAACGCGGCCTGTACATCCTTCTCTAACGTCAAATGATTGATGCTGTCAAGGGCACAGATCACCGTATCCACCGTGCCATAGAGGTCAAGTTTTTGCATTTTTTGACACAGAAACAACAGGTCCAGGCCGCTCTCAGCTGCTTTTTGCCTTGCAACGGAGAGCATGTCCGCGGACCCGTCGATCCCGTAAACATCGATTCCCCGTTCTGCCAGTGCAATCGTCAGGCTGCCAGTGCCGCAGGCAAGGTCAAGCGTCAGACCCGGCCTATGCCCCAGATGTTCCATCAGTGCGCATAAGTATTCCGCACGGCGGGCGTATTCGACGTTTTGTGTCAGACTGTCATAATATTGTGCAAAGGAAGCGTAACTCATTTGTCCGCTTCCTTATGATCGCCATTTTTCTGATCTAGGCGGTCAAAGACCAGGGCGTACCCGTCACAGCCATAGTTGAGAGAGCGATTGACACGGCTGATAGTGGCTGTAGAGGCCCCTGTTTCCGCCACAATGTCGCTATAGACGCGCTTCGTACTCAACATATGGGCCACCAGCAAGCGCTGCGACATCGCCTTGATCTCTGGAACGGTACAGAGATCCTCAAAGAAATTATAGCACTCATCTACCGTTTTTAGAGAAAGAATCGCCTCAAACAGAAAATCAACACTCTCATCTTTGATTTTAGAGTTCAAAAAAGTCACTTCCCTATCGTATTTTTAGCAATCTCACAAAGTAAACCGACAAAATCCTCATAAAAAGCCGTTCCATTTTAAAATTCAGACTTTCCTCTGCCCTTATGAAACCACTATTAGTAAGATAAGATTTTAGCATATAAAAGTCAAAAAGTAAAGAGGCAAGCAGCATACTCCCTAGGGAAGCAAGTGATCTTATAAAAATTTTATAAATTTTGCACAGTATTTGCACAAGCCAACTCAATTTGATGACGCATGTCCTCCACCCCTTCACCGTTCACAGCCGAAAAAGGGATCAACATGGTATCCGGCAGTTCTTCAAAAGTGCGCAATAAGCATCCATCTGCTGGGTTCGCTGCGTCTTATTGAGTTTGTCGCTCTTTGTAGCCACCACTAGAAAGGGCAACCCTGCCTGGGCCAAAAACTCGATCATATGAAGGTCATCGCGGGTGGGCATGTGGCGAAAGTCCACAATTTGCACCACTAAACGGATGTTACGCCCCGCATTTAAGTATCCTTCCACCAGTTCTGCCCAGCGCAATTTCTCTGAAGCAGAAACCTTGGCATAACCGTACCCCGGCAAATCCACCAAGCGGCAATCCGGCAGGCGATAAAAGTTGACCGTTCCTGTCTTTCCCGGTTTTGCACTGACACGCGCCAGCGATTTGCGGTTCAGCAGTTTATTAATGAGCGAGCTTTTCCCCACGTTGGAGCGGCCGGAGAAGACAATCTCCGGCACGCTGGAAGGGGGAAGCTGCTCTACGCGGCCCGAGGCAGACTCAAACACGGCATTTTGGAAATTCATTTGGGATTCCCCTTTCAACTGGTTTGATACCCACCGCCATTACTGCGGAAGTTGCGGCGCTGTAGCGGCAGCTTGTCCCGCCGCAGTGGACAGGATTCCCGACGGGGCATGTGCAGATTCAGGCTTTGGCTCCGGCATACATACCAACGCCGCCTCTAATACCTGGTCCACCTTCTGAACCGGCAGAAAATGAACGCTGTTCTTGACCACATCGTCCACCTCTGCGAGATCTGGAACATTGTCCGACGGGATTATCACGGTCTTAATACCCGCACGATAAGCCGCCATGGTTTTCTCTTTGAGGCCGCCGATCGGCAAAACACGGCCCAGCAGCGTGATTTCCCCGGTCATCGCCACATCATGGCGGATCGGGATATTGCATAGCGCCGAAGTGATCGCGGTAGCCATCGCAGTTCCAGCGGAAGGGCCGTCTTTGGGGATCGCCCCCTCCGGTGCGTGGATATGGATGTCGTATTTTGCATGGAAATCGTGATCAATCCCCAACAAGGACGCGCGTGTCCGGATACAACTAATCGCTGTGCGCGCCGATTCCTTCATCACATCGCCCAGAGAACCCGTCAGTTCGATCTTTCCAGTTCCCTCCATAACGGCAACTTCGATCGGCAACAATTCGCCGCCGACGCTTGTCCACGCCAATCCGTTGACCAGCCCTACCTCGTCCGTTTTATGCAGATCGTCATTTTTGAATTTGGCCGGGCCGAGCAACCCCTCCAAATCCTTCGGGGCGATGGTGATCTTTGCCTCCCCATCCTCCACGAGTTTGACCGCGCACTTACGGCACAGGGCGGCAACCTGGCGTTCCAGGTTGCGTACGCCGGCCTCTCTGGTATAGCCGTCGATCAGTGCATGTACAGCGGCGGACTGGATACGTACCTGCTTGTTGGGAATCCCATGCTTTTTCATCTGCTTGGGAATCAGATGCTTGGTCGCAATCTGGAATTTTTCCTCGTGGGTGTAGCTTCCCAGGGTAATCACATCCATGCGGTCTGCCAGCGGTTCTGGAATCGTGCTGTAATCATTCGCTGTTGTGATAAACATCACATCGCTCAGATCGAACGGCATGTCGATATAATGGTCGTAAAAGGTGGCATTTTGCTCGGAATCGAGCACTTCCAAAAGAGCAGAGGCCGGGTCTCCTCGGAAATCGTGGCTGAGTTTGTCGATCTCATCGAGCAAAAGCAGTGGATTTTTGGTGCCCGCCTGCTTGACGGCTGAAATAATGCGGCCGGCCATCGCTCCCACATACGTCTTGCGATGGCCAACGATGTCGGACTCATCCCGCACGCCGCCAAGGGACACCCGCACGTACTTCCGCCCGATGGCTTCAGCGATTGACCGCGCGATGGAGGTCTTGCCGACGCCCGGCGGGCCGACCAGACAGATGATCTGCCCCTTGATGTCTGGGGAAAGCTTTTTGACTGCCAACACTTCTAAAATGCGCTCTTTGACTTTCTTCAGGCCGTAGTGATCCCGGTCCAAGATCTTGCGGGCCTTTTCCAAGTCGATGTGCTCCTTGCTGACGGTATTCCATGGCAGATCCAAACAGGTTTCCAAATAGCCGACAATCACGCCCGCCTCATGGGAACCATACGGCAACTTAGCCAGCCGGTCACACTCCTTGAGGAGCTTTTTTTCTTGCAATTCCGGCAACTGCAGTTTAGCGATGCGGTCGCGGAACTCGTCCGCTTCCTCCTGCGGGTTGTCGTCCTCACCCAACTCGTAGGAGATTGCTTTCATCTGTTCGCGCAGAAAATATTCCCGTTGGTTTTGGTCGATCTGCTCCTTGGCCTTCTCGCTGATCTGGCTCTCGATCTCAAGCACCTGTACTTCACGCTGTAAGATCTCTACCAACTTATTCAGGCGTTTAACCGGGGAGAGTTCTTCCAAAACACGCTGCTTCTGCTCATAATCGAACATGATGTTGGCTGCAATAAAGTCCGCCAGTTCCCCGCAGTCCTTCTTCTGCACCACGCCCACCACAATGTCCGGAGGCACACGGCTATAATTTTGCAGATACTGCTCGAATAACGTCTGCGTGAAGCGGATCAAGGCTTCGCTGCGCTGGGTTCTGCGATAGGCACGGGTCCGCACCGGCAAAATCTCTCCCACCAGGAATGGATCGCTTTCCTGTAGGCTGGCCAATTCCGCACGGTACAAGCCCTCCACAAATACTCGTACCCCATCCTCTGGATGGCGCACCACCTGCTTGATCTTTGCTACCACGCCGATACGGTACAGTCCCTGTAGCTTTGGCTCGTTGTCGCCGAGATCCTTTTGCGCCACCAGAAAGATCATCTGATTTTCGTCCATCGCCTTAGAGAGCGCCAGAATGGACTTCTTCCTGCCCACGTCGAATTGAAGCATCATCCCCGGGAACACCACCAGCCCGCGCAGGGCCAGCACCGGCAGCACCATATTTTCCTCTCGTTTATTTGCCAACTGTGTTGTACTCATGTGTGTATCCCTCCAAGTGCGCAAAAGCATCCCGAAAAATGCGGTTGCCTTTGGCGCTTATGAAGGCGTTGGTCTCCAGATATCGATGGCTCCGGAGCCACGCCTAGCAGAAATGGCTGCCGCAAGGCGGAGGGCTTCTCAGCCGCCCCGCTGCAACAGCCATCGTTTTTCGAATCGACTGCGCTAAACCGTCCCCGGCTGCGCATCATGCGGTATCTTTTCTACCGCGTTTTCTCGACGTTGTAATCTTGATCTTGACGGGCTTGCGGTCCGGATTATAAGTGAGCAGAGGCGGTTCGCCCTTTTCCACTGTCTCCGGTGTAATGGTCACTTGCTCCACTGTATAGTCCGAGGGAACCTCGTACATCAGCGGGGTTAGTATCTCCTCCATAATACTCCGCAACCCGCGTGCACCGGTTTTACGCTCAATCGTCTTGCGCGCAACCGCCCGCAGGGCCTCCGGCTGAAATTCCAAATTCACCTTGTCAAGCTGGAACAGCTTTTTATACTGGTTCAGCAGACTGTTCCGCGGCTCTGTGAGAATCCGCACCAACGAATCCTCGTCCAAGCCGTTCAACGCGGCAATGACCGGCAAACGGCCCACCAACTCGGGGATCAAGCCGAATTTTACCAAATCGTGCGGAATTACATCCTGCATCCATGCCGTGGTATCCAAGTCCTTTTTACTGCGCACTTCTGCGCCAAACCCCATCGAAGAGGAGGCAGTGCGCTTCTCCACGACCTTTTCCAAACCGTCAAAGGCTCCACCGCAGATGAACAGAATGTTGGAGGTATCGATCTGCAAGAACTCCTGCTGAGGATGCTTACGTCCGCCTTGTGGTGGTACATTGGAGACGGTCCCCTCCAAAATCTTCAACAACGCCTGCTGGACCCCCTCGCCACTCACGTCGCGAGTGATCGAGGGATTTTCCGACTTGCGGGCGATCTTGTCGATCTCATCAATATAGATGATCCCGCGTTCAGCGCGTTCAATGTCATAATCTGCCGCCTGAATCAGGCGCAAAAGGATGTTTTCCACGTCCTCACCCACATAACCGGCCTCTGTCAGTGTGGTAGCATCCGCGATGGCAAACGGCACATCCAGAATCTTGGCCAGCGTCTGTGCGAGAAGCGTCTTTCCCACACCCGTAGGCCCCAACAAAAGCACATTGCTCTTGGTGAGTTCCACATCGTCTTTTCCATAATAAATGCGCTTATAATGGTTGTAAACCGCCACAGACAGCGCGATCTTGGCCTCGTCCTGCCCAATCACATATTCGTCAAGCTGTTTTTTGACTTCCTGCGGCTTTGGCAGCACGGCGGAGGTCTCGCTGTAACTGCTCTTGCGGGCGTTCAGGCTGTTTTCATCCTCCAAAATGGACATACACAGCTCGATACACTCATCGCAGATATAGACGCCGGGTCCGGCGATCAGCCGGCGCGCCTCGCTCTGCGGCTTCCCACAAAAGGAACAGCAAATGCCTCTCTCTTTGATGTCGTCGTTATTGGGCATTCGTATCACCAACCTATCTCATTCAAAAAAGGTTTTGTCTACATGGCAAGGGGTCAGCGGTGTTCAATGACCTTGTCGATCAAGCCATATTCCATCGCCTGTTCTGCGGTCATGAAATTGTCGCGTTCTGTATCCCGCTCAATGACTTCCAGCGGCTGGCCCGTGCGTTCCGCCAAAATTCGGTTCAAGCGCTTTTTGGTCTGTAGAATGTGGTTTGTGTGAATCTGGATATCCGTCGCCTGGCCTTGGGCGCCGCCGCTCGGCTGATGGATCATGATGTCACTGTTTGGCAGAGCAAGGCGCTTGCCTTTTGCACCGGCCGCCAGAAGAAACGCCCCCATACTGGCTGCCATGCCCATGCAGATGGTGGACACATCGCATTTGATATACTGCATTGTGTCGTAGATCGCCAGGCCAGCGGTCACCGATCCGCCGGGGCTATTGATATATAGAGAAATATCCTTGCTTGGGTCCTGCCCCTCCAGATAGAGCAGCTGCGCGACCACCAGGCTGGAAGTGGTATCATTTACCTCTTCTGTCAACATGATGATGCGGTCATTGAGCAAGCGGGAAAAAATATCGTAGGAACGCTCGCCGCGGCTCGTCTGCTCCACCACATAGGGGACCAAGCTCATATCGGTATAGCTATTTCCAAAAATCATCCTAGAATCCTCGGTTCTCCACGCGAAAATCGATATAGGACTACCGCCGTGTTCCGCGTGGGAAGCACGGCGGCCTCTCCGGCAGAAAGGCTCACGCCCCTTGATGACAAACACGTACAGAGCTTTGGCCGCTTTTCCGCCGGTTATACAAAAATTTTATTCTGCGTCCTTGGCCTCCTCTGCCTTTGCTTCCTTCGCCTCATCGGCCTCTGTCACAACGGCAGTATCGCGCACGACCTGGATGGCCTTCTCAACCGCAATATCCTTCACAAGCTCTTCCTTCGGAATAAAGGACTTCACCTTATCAACCTCGAGCTCGTAGTTTTTAGCAAGCTTCTCATACTCTGCTTCCAGATCAGCATCTGTTGGCTGAATGTTTTCAAGTTCAGCAATCTTCTCCAACGCAAGGCGAACCTTGACCTGGCGCTCTGCCTGCGGGCGGAAGGACTGACGCAGCCCATCCATATTCATACCCGTGTACTGCAGGTATGTATTCAGGTTCAAACCCTGAGACTGCAAACGATAGGCAAAATCGCGCACATCGTCGTTGATGCGGTTGGTATACATCGCCTCTGGAATCTCTGCCTGGACCAGCTCTACGAGCTTATCAATCAGCTGATTTTCCACACCGTCCTTCGCCTGTGCTTCCGCAGCATCTTCCAGCTTCTTGCGAACATCGGCCTTGTACTCATCGAGCGTATCAAAGTCGCTGACATCTTTCACAAAATCGTCGTCGACCTCCGGCAGTTCCTTCACCTTGATCTCATGCAGCTTGATCTTAAAGACCGCCTCTTTACCGGCGAGCTCTTTTGCCTGGTAATCCTCCGGGAACGTCACGTTCACGTCGAACTCTTCACCCGTGGTATGGCCGACCACCTGCTCTTCAAAACCAGGGATAAACTGTCCAGAACCGAGTGTCAGGCTGAAGTTTTCCGCCTTACCGCCTTCAAATGCAACGCCGTCCACAAAACCCTCAAAATCGATCACTGCAATGTCATCGTTCTGTGCAGCGCGGTCCTCAACCGTCACCATACGGGAATTGCGGTCCTGTACCTTTGCAATTTCAGCGTCAACGGCCTCATCGGTCACAGCGACCTTGGCCTTCTTCGCCTCAATGCCCTTATAGCCTTCGATCTGTACCTCCGGCTTCGTGGTAATGGTAGCCTTGAATACCAGGCCATCCTTGCCGGCAGAAACGAGATCAAAATCAATTTTATCTTCAATCATGTCAAGCTTCGCTTCGTTGACAGCCGCTTCCAGCGCGTCCGGATAGAGCGCATTGATGGCATCCTCATAGAAGACCTCTGCCCCATAGTACTTTTCCACAAAAGCACGCGGAGCCTTGCCCTTGCGGAAACCGGGGATCATGATCTTCTTATTCTGTTTGCGATATGCTTGATCCACCGCTTTTTCAAAGGATGCGCCGTCGATTTCTACTTCCAGCTGGTAACGGTTGGTGTCAACCTTGTTGCTTGATTTCAGAGCCATTTTTATTCCTCCTGCAAAATTGCAAATTATCTTAGTTATTATAGCACAACAGTTCAGGATATTCCACCCATTGTAAAAATATTCAAAATTTATTCACGGCTACATGGAAGGCAGAACACAGGCCATCCGAAAAAACAGCCAAAGCCGGTAGATGGCCCTTCTCCTGCAGGCGTCTCCCAATGAGACATGAAAGGAGATATTTCTGCGAGAAACACAGAGCACCTTTGTGCATACACGGTTTCTTCGCTTTACAGATCCGTGGGACCTCTTTCAAGAAAGTCTACGCCCCTCGTACAAGCAGTGGCATAAACCCTAAATGATCGCACGAAATCAACACCATCTTGATGCCGGCATACTCGCCGGTGATGGCGCGCCGCGCCGCCTGGCTGCCGTGGATATGCCCAAAATAACAGGTCTTGATTCCACGCTTGACCAGCGTGTCGAGGATTTCCCGGCATTCTGCACCATCATACACCGGCGGATAGTGCAAAAACACCACCGGTTCACCTCCCTGGCGAATTCCATCGTCGATAGAAGCGTTCAATCGTCCAACTTCGCGATTGACAATTTTGACATCCTCTTCACTCTCTGCGTTATAAAGCCATCCGCGCGTGCCGCAGAGTGCCATACCATTCGCGAGAACCGCCGAATTATGAATCACGCCGATGCTGTCAAAACCTTTTTCTGCTAGGAAAGTTTCGATCTTCTTGCGGGTAGACCACCAATAGTCGTGGTTTCCCTTCAAAAGCCATTTCCTGCCCGGGAGCGAGTGAATGAACGCAAAGTCCTTTTCTGTCTCCTCCAGCCGCATCGCCCAAGAGATGTCTCCAGCAATCACGACGGTATCTGTCTCCGAGACAACGGCACGCCAGTTCTTTTCCAGTTTTTTTACGTAACCCTGCCAACCTTCAAAGACATCCATTGGCTTATCCGTCCCCAAGGAAAGGTGCAGGTCCGCAATTGCAAATACCGCTATTGTAATCGTCCTTTCTATGGAAGGCCGCGAGGGCCTGCTGCTTGCTTTATCTGGAAATTCCCAATCCGCTGAGCACCATATCGCTCATATGATCTGGCGTACAACACTGTGTAAAGCGGACGGGTTTACCCTCCAAAGCAGAGATCGGCGCCGGTACCGGCGCGCCGGTGAGCGCTTCGAGGGTATGCACATTTTCCAGGTCGCTGCTGTCCCCTTTTTTCGAATCGATGGACAACAAAACGCTGGTTGCAAATTTGTATGGGTTTGCTGTAGATGCGACTACCGTGGGCGTCTTTTCATCCTGTGTCTCCGCCAGATAATGACGATACACCTGTACCGCTACCGCCGTGTGGGTATCGCACACATAGTGGGACATATGATAAACTTCAGCGATTGCCTCGCCTGTCTGCGTATCGTCGCAAAAACCTGCGTGGAAGATTTCATGCAGCTTCTGCAGGATCTCCGGCCCCACTTCATAACGCCCGGTTTCAGAGAGCTGTTTCATCCAACCTGCCACACGCGCGCTGTCCCGGTCGGTAAGATCGTACAGCAGGCGTTCCAGATTGCTGGATACCAAAATATCCATGGACGGCGAGATCGTTGTGAAGAACTGACGGTTGCGGTCATATACACCCGTGCGCAGGAACTCCGTCAGTACATTGTTCGCATTGGAGGCGCAGATCAGCTTATGAACTGGCAGCCCCATTTTCTTTGCATAATAGGCAGCCAGGATATTGCCAAAGTTGCCCGTGGGAACCACGATATTGATTTCCTGACCCAGCTGTATCTTTCCTTCTTTCAGAAGATCGCTGTACGCAGAGAAATAGTAGACGATCTGCGGCAGCAAGCGTCCCCAATTGATCGAATTTGCGCTGGAGAACATCATACCGTTTTCCTCCAGCTTTTCCTTCATAATTGGATCGGTGAAGATACGCTTCACACCGGTTTGTGCATCGTCGAAATTCCCCTCAATGGCACATACCGCTACATTGCCGCCCTCCTGAGTGGTCATCTGCGTCTTTTGCATGGCGCTTACACCGTTTTGCGGATAAAATACCAGGATTTTCGTCCCCTCCACATCGCGGAAGCCCTCCAGCGCGGCCTTGCCGGTATCTCCGGAAGTCGCCACCAGAATCACCGCCGTCTTATCCGAGTGGATCTTTTTCAGCGATTTTGTCAACAGGTGCGGCAGAATTTGGAGCGCCATGTCCTTAAATGCACAGGTCGGCCCGTGCCACAATTCCAGCAAATAGACGGGAGCCGGGCAATTTGGCAGCTCCACCAGGGGCGCGGGATGCCCACCGGAAAATTTTTCTCCACCATAGGCCTTTTCCACACACTCACGGATTTCTTCTGCGGTAAAGTCTGTCAAAAAGTCGCCGAGAATCCGCTCTGCGCGCTGGAGATAGGTGCCATCTCTTAACTCCTCCAGCACGGAGGAGTCGTACTGCGGCAAATTTTCAGGCACAAAAAGGCCTCCATCCCCGCTGATTCCCTGCGCAATGGCCTGCGCCGCGGAGACCTGTTCGGCGCTGTTCCTTGTGCATTGATAGTTCATGTTGTTTCCTCCTTCTGTTTTCCGCCGTCCCAAAGCGCGATTGAAAGCCCCCAAGCAGACGCGGGAGCACTTGACGAATTTCAGCCGCGCTCTTGTCGCCGTTCTATTTTATAATAGAAATCTACAGTTGTCAAAGAGAAGTGAAAAAACGGTACGCATTGTCAAAAAAGATCGCCTGAACCAAGGTTTCTGGGTAATTATGACGCAACAAACATTCTGCCAACGCTTCAACGGACTCCACACCCGTCATTCCATCCGGCAAATCCGTTCCGTCGAAATCCCCACCGATGGCTACGGTGTTTTCGCCGCCCAATGCCAAAAAGTGTTCAATATGCCGCATGACGTCCTCGATGCCCGCTTGCCAGGAATCATCCAAGAACCGGCGCACAAAGGTCACGCCAACTACACCACCCCGGTCACGATGGTGCAGAACTGCTCATCCGTCAGGTTCCGTAAACTCCCACAAAGCTTACGGGAGTCGGAGTGCGTGGCAAGGAACGGCCCCTCGATCTGCTCGGCCACATCCCAAAAAAGAGGTTCGCTCGCATGGGAAACATCCACGGCAATGCGGTTGCGCTCCAGTTCGCGCACCACCTCGCGCCCAAACGGCGTCAATCCTTTTGGGTGAACCACCTCTGCGCCATCTCCAATCTCACAGGAAGCGTTCCAGGTAAGGGTGACCGCTTTCACACCGCACGCTTTTAACCGGGCTACACGCTCTACCTTCCCACCGAGCGCCGCTCCACCCTCTACGGTAAAAAGTGCGCCGCATTTGCCGGACGGCTGTACCTCCTGAAAATCCGATGCGCACCGGCAGATCTTCAACTTGTCGCTGTGTAGTTGTTCCTGCCGCAAAAGCTCACGGTACACCGCCTCGTAGTAGCGGTATGCCTCTTCTCCGCGCAGTTCATCGGGAATCCAAACCGCAAAGCATTGAAACCACGGATGGTAGGCCGCCCCGCGTTTCAAGCAAAGGTGCAGGTCGTTGTCCCAAAGATCCTTGCCCTGTTTCCAGCACTCTGCGATGGTATCGCAATGCAGATCAAAATAGTTCATACCCGCCTCCATCAAATGCATCTTTGAGGTATTCAATCGCCAGTCCTTCCTCTCCGACTACAACGGCAGCTACATCAAAACGCGGTTGCAAACGGGATGGATGCTCCTGTAAATAACAAAGGGCCGTTTGGATGATCCGTCTCTGCTTAGCCGGTGTCACCGCTTCCAAAGGACCGGTCCCCGCATCCTGCGCACGGGTTTTAACCTCTATAAAAACAATATACGGACCATCCACAGCAATCATGTCAATCTCGCCGTAGCGGCTGTGATAGTTCTGTTCCAGAAGCTTCCACCCTTTCCCCCGCAGAAGGCCGGCGACCTGTTCTTCGCCATAGGCCCCGCGGTTCAAAAGGTCTCCCCCAAAATCTTCTTTAAAAAAGAACGCCGGTGGATAGGGCACGGACCATACTGTAAAAGGCATTCCCGGTGCAGTTTCGTTCCATATCCCTTATGCTTGGCAAATTGATATTCCGGATACAGCTTGTCCAATTCGAGCATCAAGCGGTCCCTGCTTACCTTTGCCAGGATAGAAGCGGCAGCAATGTTCGCAGAACAAGCATCCCCCTTGACAATCGTCTCCCCTGGAATGTCCAGCGGCGGCATCCGGTTGCCGTCGACCAAAACATAATCCGGACGAACCGAAAGCCCTTCGCAGGCACGGCGCATCGCCAAAAAAGTTGCCTGTAAAATATTGATCGTATCGATCTCCTGCTCGGTGGCAAACGCGATCGAGTAGCTCAATGCGGTCTTTTGGATCACATCAAAAAGCTGTTCCCGTTTCTTTTCCGTCAATTTCTTTGAGTCGTTTAGGCCTTCGATCTCTGCACCCACGGGCAAAAGAACAGCGGCAGCGAACACCGGGCCGGCCAGAGGGCCACGTCCCGCTTCGTCGATGCCGCATACCTGTACAAAGCCCCGCCGATGCGCCGCCGACTCGTATGCAAACCAGTCGATCTGTTCCATACGCACCTCATTTTCTCGCCGGGGCGGGGGCCGCCTCCAGCGTAATCCGCCCCATCTTCGCGCCACGGAATTCATCCAGCACGGCGATGGAGGCGCGTTCTGTGTCGATCTCGCCACCAGAGATCAACATACCGCGCTTTTTGCCGATCCATTCCAGAATTTCATAACCCTTCATCCCAGAAAGGTCCATATCGCCCAGCTTATACCGCTGTTTAACCGCATCCGCATACTGGTCGCGCAAGACCTCCAGCAGGCGGGAAGCAAGATGTTCGGTATCCACCACCTCGTCCTTGACCGCCCCCGTAAAGGCCAAGCGTTCACCGACCTCCTTGTCCTCGAACTTTGGCCACAACACGCCGGGGGTATCCAGGAGTTCAAACCCCTTGGCAATGGAAAACCACTGATTGGAGCGCGTAACGCCTGGGCGATCCTCCACGTTTGCCTTTCCACCCTTGGAAAGGCGGTTAATCAGGGAACTTTTCCCCACATTGGGAATCCCCACCACCATCACACGAATTTGACGGCACACCATTCCCTTGGCCTCCCAAGCCGCAATGCGCTCTTTTAGGACTTCCTTAACCAATGGAATAAAACCATTCAGACCTCGGTTGGTCTTGCAGTCGATGGCAATCGCCGGGATTCCTTGCGACTGGAAATAAGCGATCCAGCGAGCCGTCTGCACGGGATCTGCCATATCGCACTTATTCATCAAAATAACGCGCGGTTTGTTTTGAATCAGCTTATCCAAGACCGGATTCCGGCTGCTGACCGGCACGCGCGCATCGATGATCTCCGCCACTGCGTCCACCAACTTGAGGCTCTTTTCAATTTGCCGTTTGGTCCGCGTCATATGACCGGGGAACCACTGAATCGACTGTGCTTCGCTCATAAAATCCCTCCTGTCGGGCTTTCTTATAAAATCTTTCCAAAACGGCTAAAGGGAAATACAACGAGTTCCGCCTTTCCCAAAACATAGCGCTCGTCGATCATTCCCACAGAACTGTTGCGGCTGTCCTTAGAGACCGCACGATTGTCTCCCAGTACAAAGAGGTGCCCCTCTGGAACCGTCAACGGATATGTGTAGTCGGACGGCTGCGTCGTAATCCCATTCGCAATGTAGGCGCTTTCATCCAGCGCCTGTCCATCCACGTAGACCGTACCGGTCTCGAAATCGATATCGACCGTCTGATTCTCAAGGGCAATCACACGTTTGATAATGGGCTCTTGCAGCTTCGCAGTGTGGGTAATCACCACCACATCACCGGGCTGTGGACGGTAAAAATAACTGGTCAACAAAACGCGGTCGTTATCTTGTAACGTCGGCAGCATCGATGGCCCGCTCACATTGACAATACGAAATAACAGCGTGAATAGAAGCACCACTACGATCAGCGAAGAGGACAGAGCCTCCAACCACTCGTAGCAGTGCGTCACCAACCGTGTCGCCGGCGATGCAATATGGCGTGGGCCGCCAGAATATCCCAATTCCTCCCGATCATTCAACAGGGACCAGAGCTCCTTTTTTCATTATGCTACCCATCCGAACGCAGAAAACGGCTGATAGATCATCTGCACTTTTCCAATGATGCAGCGCTGGTCGATCATACCGACTTCAGAGTCACGGCTGTCCTTGGAAACAATGCGGTTATCGCCCAGCACAAACACATGCCCTTCCGGCACCGTCTGTGGAAATTCCACATCGTACTGATCCCGCGTGATTCCATTCTGAATGTACGCACTTTCGTCAAGCTGCTGGCCATCCACATAAACATAGCCGTTATCAAAGTCAATGTCTACGGTCTGTCCTTCTGTAGCAATGATACGCTTGACAATCACCTCGTCGAGCGCTGTACCAGAACCATCTACAACAACAATATCCCCCGCCTGCGGAGCGTAACCTATACAGGATACCCACACTTTATATTGATCCATCAGCGTGGGTTCCATCGACGGCCCGGAAACTGTAATGCTGCGGATGACAAATGTAAAGAACACCATAATAAGGATCAAGGCGGGGATGATCGCCTCCATCCATTCGTAGCAACCTTTGACCGCTTTTCCCTGCAGAGGGCCCTCGTCCCCGGCGCGCTCCTCCTCTGGGAAGGATAAATTTTGCCGCTCCAAAGCCAATCACCTGCTTTCTCAACTCTACGGGCCGCAACACGCCCGCGCGATAAAGAAAAAAGGGACATCATCTGTCCCTTTTCCAATCCAATGCTTATCTGATTTGTTCCTTGACCTTCGCAGCCTTGCCGACTCTGTCGCGCAGGAAATACAACTTCGCGCGGCGCACACGGCCCTTGCGAACAATCTTGATGCCCTTGACGTTGGGGGAATGCAGCGGGAAAACTCTCTCCACGCCGACGCCATAGGAAACACGGCGAACGGTAAATGTCTCGGAGATACCGGAACCCTTGCGTGCAATCACTGTGCCCTCAAAGACCTGGATTCTCTCGCGGTCACCTTCACGAATGTTTACGTCGATGCGGATGGTATCGCCCACCTCAAACTGGGGAATTTCCGCCTTCACGGAATCCTGAGCAATCAATTTCAATGCGTCCATGTTAGATCCTCCTAAATTTTTCAGACATTCATGCCACGAGAACCATGGCAGAGGACTGTCCGCTTCAATGTCACGGAATCATCCGGGCACTGAACCCCACCGAAAGAGTGCGGCGGTTTCCAAATGCTTATATAGCATACCACAATCCGCCAAAAGGTGCAAGGATTTTTTCAATTTTCTTGCAGCCTCTCTATGTTTTTCCCATTGGATTGCAAAGCAATATGCCTCTTTTTTCTACACAGATATGAGCCCGTCCGGCTTCCCTCACTGGAACTCATGGAACTGTCCATCGTAGAGGTTGGTACGGCGGATCTGTGCATACAATTCCAACCCCAACTCCCGCTGGACTGCCTCCAGCAGCAGATGCGGATTGATATTCATTTCACTGCCCGCGGGAAGCACCGCGCGAATCTCCACCTTTCCCTCGATGGGCAGTACCTCTACGCGGTCCAAGTAGGGCCGGATATCAAAATCGACAAAGCCGCTTTTTGTATGCTTGGGGACCACAAGCGATTCGCGACGGAACAACCCGGTCACTTCCTTAGCCAATGTATCGGCGTCCCTTCCCTCGGGATCTATCAACATCACAAAGGATGCGTACGCGATCTTTCCCGGCTTCATCACCGGTTCTGTCACAGCAAGCACCGGCAAATCGTTCGGCAATGCCTCATTCAGCCGCACAACCAATTCTTCATTGGACGGGCCGTCGTCCTCCAATTTGATGTCGACGCTCTCGCGCTCGCCCGCCACGCCAAGGGACAGCGGCAGAGCAAAGGTCAAAACGCCCGAGGATTAAAGCCCTGTGTATACCACAGTGGAATTTTAGCCCGGTGAATGGCGCGCGACATACAGCGTGTCAGGTCCAAGTGGGAGATAAACCGTGCGGTGCCGATCTTTTGAAACCAAATTCTAACGGTCCTCATAGCAGATTCCTCCCTTAAAACAGGCTGCACCGCAAGCCGAACACGCTTCGCGGCAATTCGGCGTCGTGGTATCGGCATATGCCCGCTGGCACTCTCGAATCAAAAATTCTTTGCGGATCCCATAGTCCAGATGATCCCAGGGCAACACTTCATCAAAGCCCCTGCGCCGGTTTGCATAAAAAGCTGGATCGACCCCACAGGACTCAAAGGCTTCCAACCAGCGGGGAAGGGAGAAATAATCGTTCCAGCCGTCAAATTTGCACCCCATCCGATGCGCTTCTTCCAACACAGCGCAGAGCCGCCGGTCTCCGCGCGCAAAGACCGCCTCTAAAAAGCTGGTATCTGCGTCGTGATAGTTACAAGTGATCTTCCGCGTAGTGACCGAATGCAGCAGATGGCGCTGCTTTTCATGCAGCAGCGGGATCGGGTCCTGTGGTTCCCACTGAAAGGGTGTAAAGGGTTTCGGAACAAAAGAGGACGCGCTCAATGTCACCGACACCCCGCGCCCCTTCGGCTTGTTGGGATTGGAATAGTAGGCGTTGACCACCTTCTGCCCCAACTCCGCGATCCCCGCCACATCGTCCAACGTCTCAGTTGGCAGGCCGATCATAAAATAAAGCTTGATGGTATTCCAACCTCCGGAGAACGCCATGTTGACGGTCTTCATCAGCTCTTCCTCTTTGACATTTTTGTTGATTACATCACGCAGGCGCTGCGTACCGGCCTCTGGCGCAAAGGTAAGGCCGCTTTTACGCACGGATTTGATTTTGGTCATCAGCTCATTGGAAAAGCCATCCACACGCAACGACGGCAGGGATACGCTGGTCTTTTCATCCCGCGCCCAGCTCAAAAGCTGCTCCAAGAGCGCATCGATCTTTGTATAGTCGCTGGTACTCAGGGATGAAAGTGAGATCTCGTTGTATCCGGTATTGTCACAAAGCGTATGGCACTGCCGGTCCACAACCTCCACAGACTTCTCCCGCACCGGACGATAGATAAAACCGGCCTGACAGAACCGGCATCCTCGGATACAGCCCCGGAATACTTCCCCCACAGTCCGGTCATGGACAATTTCAATATAAGGTACGACAAATTTGTCCGGGAAATAGGAATGATCCATGTCGAGCATCAGGCGCTTTTTCACCGTGGCGGGAATCCCCGGCTCCGGTGTTATGGCAGCTATGGTGTGGTCCTCATTGTAGGCGACCGTGTACAGGGATGGCACGTACACCCCCTCGATCTGGGCTGCCGCCCGCAGGAATTCCTCTTTGGAGCGCCCTTCCTTTTTGTAAGCGCGGTACAAGTCGATCACTTCCAGATCGACTTCTTCTCCCTCGCCGAGGAAGAACAGATCGACAAAATCGGCCAATGGTTCCGGGTTGCAGGCGCAGGGCCCCCCCGCCACAACGAGCGGCGACAGCCCCTTCCGGTCCGCGCTCCGCAGCGGAATATTCGCCAAATCCAGCATGTTCAGGACATTGCTGTAACTCAATTCGTATTGGAGCGTAAACCCGAGCATATCAAAGTCGTGGATGCTGTCTCCGCTCTCTAGGGCAAAGAGCTCCATCCCGCTTTTGCGCATCTGCTCCTCCATATCCACCCAAGGGGCAAACACGCGCTCACACCAGATATACTCCCGCTCGTTGAGCAATCCATACAGAATCTTCATGCCCAGATGGGACATCCCGACCTCGTATGTATCTGGAAAGCAAAACGCAAAACGAACATCCACCGCACGCTTGTCCTTTACAACGCTGTTTAGCTCGCCGCCGGTATATCTTCCCGGCTTCTGCACCTTCATCAATAATTTTTCAAGCTCTGGATTCATTCCATTTTCTCCCGTTCTATCGCATTTACAACTATATCGCAATCTCGAATTTTTATTATACTGTACTTCTGCTTGCAATGCAATGTTTAATCCGCTGCGCACCAGCCGTATCCGCAAGGAAGTTGAGAGTTCAACCTCAATCGGCAAGAAGGGCGTTCCTCCGCCAACTGTGCGACAGGAACGCCCTTCTTGTTTGGACCTTCAAAAGATCCTCTATTCGCTCTTCCTTAGTTTAAACTGATTTTAAAGTTCATGCGGGAAAAAGTCAAGCGTTTTATTTGCTTTTTTTCTGCAAAACGCGAAGTTTCCACCCGACAGCCTCTTTTCGCCCGGTAACAAAACCGGCACAAATCCCTTTCTAACGGGTCAAATCCTCGTGCTGGACGGCGGTCATATTGTACAAAAGGGAACCCATGAGGAGCTCTTCCCAGCAGTCCGGCCTATATACGGATTTCCTCCATGCTCATAAAGAGGCAATTGGATGGAAACTGGCATAAGAACCTTTTAACTTCCTGTTCTTTTTTGATTGTAAAAGGCCCCGGATATTCTTTTCTCCGGAGCCTTTTACAGCCTTCTTATTCTTTCGCGCAACTGACCGGCGTGTAACCTGCCTCCTGCACAGCGTCCATCAATACCTGATCGGATACTTCCTTCGAGAGGGAAACGGTCGCCTGTTTCTTTTCCAGGTCAACCACTGCCTCTTGTACGCCGTCCACGCCTTCCAAAGCCTTTTGCACATGCATCTGGCAATGTGCGCACATCATACCGTCTACAATCAATACTTTTTTCATCAAAATCGTTCCTTTCTGTTCTACCGGGCCCTGTTCCGCAGGAACCGGAGTTTCTTTTATCTCTGGCAAAGCCGCCAGATGTTCCGCGCTGTGCTGCTCCTTCCCCTTCTGCTTAAAGAAACGGAGCCGCAGAGCGTTGGTAACCACACAGACCGAACTCAAACTCATGGCCGCTGAGCCAATCATCGGGCTTAGACGCAGGCCGAACGCCGGGAATAAGACGCCGGCTGCAACTGGAATCCCCAAAATATTGTAAAAAAACGCCCAAAATAGGTTCATATGAATATTCCGAACCACCGCCCGGCTCAGATCAATCGCCGTGGCCACATCCTCTAAGGAATCCTTCATCAGCACTACATCGGCTGATTCAATGGCAATATCCGTTCCAGCGCCGATTGCGATGCCAATATCAGCGCGTGTCAACGCTGGAGCGTCGTTGATACCATCGCCAACCATAGCGACCTTATGCCCTTGTTCCTGCAAAGCGCGAATATTGGCCTCCTTTTCGGTGGGAAGTACGTCTGAAATGGCTTTTTCAATTCCGAGTTCCCGGCGAATCGCTTCTGCCGTCACACGATTGTCCCCGGTCAACATAACGACATGCAGCCCCATCTTTGAGAACTGCTGAATTGCAGCACGGCTGGATGCACGGATGGTATCTGCCACGGCGAAAATTCCCACGATCGTCCCGTCTCTTGCAAAAAGGAGTGGGGTTTTCCCCTCCTCTGCCAGTTTTTTCACTGCATCCCGAACTTTTTGGGCACGGACATCCGCTGCCAAGAGGTGGCTTTCTTCCATAAATGCCGTGTTTCCTGCAAGATAGGCATGCCCGCGGACCGTTGCCTTGACTCCACGTCCAGCCTGTGCTTCAAAGGTCTCTGCTTTCGGGATGGATATTCCCACTTGCTTGGCATATTCCACAATTGCCTGCGCCAAAGGATGTTCGCTACCGGTCTCGACCGCTGCTGCCTCCTCCAACAAAGTCTGTTCCGTTATATGGGAATCTATGACAACCACATCGGTGACCGACGGGTGTCCGGAGGTGATGGTTCCTGTTTTGTCCAGCACGATTGTATCCACCGCATGAAGATTTTCCAGGCTTTCCGCAGATTTAATCAAAATTCCCATCTCAGCAGCCTTTCCAGTCCCGACCATGATGGCAACCGGCGTAGCTAACCCCAATGCGCAGGGGCAGGAGATCACCAAGACAGAAATAGCATTTGATAGCGCAAATTCAAAATTCTGACCCATGAGGAGCCAGACAATGGCCGTTACTATGGCAATTCCAATCACGGTTGGCACAAATACACCACTGACCTTATCCGCCAGACGCGCAATCGGCGCCTTGGAATTCCCCGCCTCATCAACTAGGCGGATTATCTGCGATAATGTCGTGTCCTCTCCCACCTTGGACGCTTGAAAGCGAAAGGTTCCATTCTTGTTGATGGTTGCTGAGATCACCGGATCGCCGGGATTTTTCTCAACTGGAATACTCTCTCCCGTGATCGCCGCTTGATCCACATAGCCGTGCCCCTCGGTCACAACCCCATCTACAGGAATCCCTTCACCCGGTCGGATGACTACGATATCTCCCGCGATGACCTGTTCCGCAGGGATCGTCTGTTCCACGCCGCCGCGGATAACCACAGCATTTTTGGGCGCAAGATCCACCAGTTTTCCAAGCGCATCCGAGGTCTTGGACTTGGATTTTGCTTCCAAATATTTTCCAACTGTCACCAAGGTTAAAATCATCGCGGCAGATTCGAAATACAGCGCATGCGCGTATTCATGTACTACTGCCATATCCCCATGACCAAAACCATAGGCCATACGGAACATGGCAAAAATACCGTAGACAAGGGACGCCCCTGAACCAATCGCTACCAAAGAATCCATATTGGGGGCTCTGTGGAACAGTGACTTCAGCCCATTCTGGAAAAAATGCCGGTTGATAAAAAGAATCGGAATGGTAATCAACAACTGTGTCAGAGCCGAAATTAGGGCATTGTCCATTCCAACAAAAATGCTGGGAACCGGCAGATACATCATCGGTCCCATCGCAATATACATCAATGGAATCAATAAAACAATCGAAGACACCAACCGGCGCTTCATGCTTTTTCGATTCTCCTCCGCCCGGTCTTTCCTGGCCTGCCATTCACTCCGGAAGCTGTTATCTTTTGCGCCTGCCTGCTCTGGCAACGCCGCACCATAACCGATCTTTTGAACAGCCGAAATGATCTCATTCGGTTCTAGCTGGGCTTCGTCGTAGATGACAGTCATCTGGTTTGCCAGCAAACTGACATTCACATCCTCGACGCCTTCCAGTTTTTGCACACACCGGGTCACGTTTGCCTGGCAAGCAGCACAGGTCATACCGGTGACGGTATATTTTTCTGTTTTCACAGGTTCTTCCTCCCTTCACTATTTCAGCTTTTTGATTAATTCCAACGCTTCATCCACCACCTGTGTATTGCCCTTGCGAATTTCTTCTACTACACAGGTTTCCAGATGATCTTGCAAAACAAGATAACCAAACGCCTGAAGAGCACTTTCAACTGCTGCAACCTGTACCAGAATATCACCGCAGTAACGGTTATCCTCTAGCATCTTTCCAATTCCATTGAGCTGCCCAATCATTCGTTTTAGACGGTTTTGCAGTTGGCGTAATTCCATATCCCCACGAGGCGTTGCTTTATAATGACAACCACATTCCATCGTTTCGTTGGGTGGTTGCAAAGAACCTTGTTGACGGTCCATGGAAATCTCCCCTTTCAAATACCCCCTACAGGTATTTTGAATTTACCTCTATTATAATACCCCCTTAGGGTATTTTCAAGCCCTTTTTGAAGATTTTTCTTTCATTTGGATTCGCACCATCCTTCCTGTTAAAACGAACTAAGCTCTCATACGCATCCTTTTGCGAAAAAGATCGATCCGCATAGGAATTCAATCTCTTGCGTTTTCCACCAAAATCCGCTATGCTATCCTTTGGTTAGCAAAAACAAACTCAATTGCAAAAGCGCGTTAGTTCTTTATGTTCCTGTGTGCTGGAAAGGAAACCACTATGGATTTTTCTCTCAACTGTTCCCCTGGGGAACAGAAACATTTTTTGATTCCTGTCCCCGACGCGGATGCTATCGAAGCGGTGATTGTACAGGGGGCTTTCCCCGGAAAAACGCTTGTCGTTACAGCTGGGGTCCACGGCTGTGAATACGTCGGCATTCAAGCTGTACAAGAAATCCTTCAAGAACTCCGGCCCCAGGAACTTTTCGGCCGCGTTCTGCTCGTTCCCCTTGTTAACGCAGCGGGATTTTATGCCGGAACAGACTTGGTTCCCGCAGACAGAAACAATCTGAACCGCTGTTTTCCGGGTTCTGCTCAGGGGGGCGTCACCCAGCGAATGGCTTATGCTTTGGAACAGGTTCTCTATAAGGAAGCGGACTTTCTACTCGATCTGCACGGCGGTGGAAGTGGTGAGTCTATGACTCCTCTGGTGTTCTTTCCGGTTGGAGCCGGCAAAAAATAGAAAGAGAGGCCCGCCGTGCTGCTTCCTGTCTTTCGCTGTCTTATCGGGTTCCATCTGTTGCCAAAAACGGCCTCTACAGCTACGCGGCGCAGCTACAGATTCCTTCCCTCTTGGTGGAACGCGGCGGCGGGGGAACCTGGCATTCGGATGAAGTGGCGGCTTGTAAACAGAACATCTATGAGCTTATGGGGTTCCTGGGAATAGGTCCTGCCTCTCCGATAACCTCCCCCTCCGTCGAACTGGAACAGGTGCGTTATGAAGAAGCGCCGGAAGATGGATTTTGGTATTGTTACAAAACGCCTGATTCTCCATGCCGCCGCGGAGAGCTGCTGGGAAAATTGGTAGACCGGTATGGTAAAACCATCGACTACCGCGCAAACTTTGATGGCGTTGTCCTATATTTTACCCATTCCCTTGGGGTCCAAAAGGGTGGCGCATTGATCGCCTATGGAAAACCATACCATGTATAATCGATTCCTTTCCCCAGACAAAGGCAGTTGCTCTTGGGTTTACGACAAAAAAGCCAAATGACCCATCAAAATATCATCATTTTCTGTTGTCCTCCTGCACAGCAGAGCGAGAAGGATTCGAAATCTTTCTACTGACCTATATTTTCTATAAAAAGTTTTCCCGATTTCTAATTATCTTTTCGAATCTTCGCAATGGCCGGAACTGCTTGGAATATCAAGCAGTTCCGGCATTTTGCGTTTCGGAAGACACCCCGCATAACCCGGCATTTCAGAGCCTCACTTGGCGTTCAAAAGTAGCAAAAAACGTAGCAGAAGTGGTGTACTGTTAAGCCGCCCGTTTGTCCAAGCAGCCTTCGCAGAAGCGAATGCCACACGGGCGTAAAATCTACATATTTCTCGCTTCTATGGCCGCACCTTTTTTCAACAAGGGTCATGAAAAACGGATTGGAGGCTAAAAAGGGCCGCCCAACCCCAGATTTACGGGGCCAGGCGGCACTATGCAAAAGTCCATTGACCATATAGATTATTTCTCTTGTAGGAGCTCCAATAACTGGCGGATATTTTTCTTTCCAAACGACACCTGCGTGTCATTAACAACCAGGCAAGGCACACTCATCACCTGATAACGGTCCTTTAACTCCGAAAAATGGTTAAGGTCATATACTTCAGCGGTCACCTGAGGGTGTAAAGAGGCGATTCTTTGAGCCGCAGTGACCAGTTCTGGACACATTGTGCAGGAAAGGGAGACCAAAACTTTCATAGAAACCGGTTGAGAGATTGCTTGGATTTCTTCCTTGGTCTCCGGATCTAGCGCCTGTCCTGGACCAGCAGCATTGTACAATCCCAAAACAAACGAGGTAAACTCATGGCCTCCAGGCACTCCATGGAATGCCAATCCAGTTTCTGTTCCATCCGCTTTGCAGACACGGACACAGGGGCGCTCTTGCGCAGTATCCGCCTGCCGGTCTGTTTCCACAGAAAGCTTGTCCGTCAACGCTGCCATGGCCGTCATATATTGCTCCAGTTCTTTTGAAACTGGACGCTCATCCAGATAGAGTTTCAAGAGCAGCGGTTGGGCCATCTTTGAAAACACAGCATCCAACTGTACTCGAATCTCTTCAGAAAACAGGCCTTCGTCCTTTGCAGGTCCTTTTTTCTCCGGCTCTGCCTTCGAAACTCTTGTCACCGGAGGAACTGGATGCAGGTCCGTCTTTCGCTGCATTGCTGCCACATACTTTTCCAACTCCGTTGCGGCAAGAGCTCCATCACCTACTGCAGTGACAACTTGACGCAGGCTTTTGATGCATACATCTCCCGCCGCATAGAGGCCATCCACATTGGTCTTTTGTTGTGAATCGGTGACCACATATCCCTGCTCATTCAGTTCGGCTATCCCCTTAACCAGACTTGTGGAGGGTTCGTACCCGGCGAATACAAATACGCCAAAGGTCTCCCCTTCCGGGGACCGGTACTCTGTTACCTCTCCCGTTTTGGAATTACGATAGCGAAGAATCCGCAGAGAGGCGTCTCCGGATACTGATTCCACCTGTGTGTTTGTCAGGACCGTAATTTTTTCATTGCTTCTCGCCGCATCTGCCGTCGCTTTGGCGCAGGTAAAATCTTCCTCACGGATCAGGATTGTGACATGCCGCGCATATTTCGTAAGAAAAACGCTCTCTTCAGCAGCGGCAAATCCGCCCCCCACTACAAAGACTTCTTTTCCCGTGAAAATTCTCCGTCACACGTCGCGCAGTAAGCCACACCATGCCCGCGGAATTCCTCTTCACCCGCAAACCCAACCATGCGGGGATGTGCGCCAGTGGCCAAGAGAACTCCAAAACACTTCTGTGCTCCGCGGCTTGTCTGGACGGTTTTGACATCGCCATCCAATTCCAAACGCTCTACCTCAGCCAATAAAAACTCTGCTCCAAAGCTTTGCGCTTGCTTACGCATCGTCTCTGTGAGCTCTGTTCCACTGGTGCGTGCCACGCCGGGGTAATTGACCACCTCGGAAGTGATGGTAATCTGTCCACCAAAACGTTCCTTTTCAATCACCAACACACGGTATCGGGCGCGGGCCAAATACAGAGCGGCCGTCAATCCAGCAGGACCGCCGCCAATGACAACAACGTCATACAGATTGTCTATATTCATCTCTGCCATAATTTACAGTTGCCCTACCAAATCCAGGCTCGGCTTGAGCGTTTCTGCACCAGGTTGCCACTTTGCCGGACAAACCTCGTCTCCATGTTCCGCGACAAACTGACTCGCCTGTACGCGGCGGAACAGCTCGTCCGCATTACGGCCAACATTGCCCGCAATCACTTCATACGCTACAACCTTTCCCTCTGGATTTACAATAAAGCTACCGCGTTCTGCAACGCCATCTGCATCAATATATACTTCAAAATCCTTTGCCAAAGCATGCGTCGGATCGGCCAACATAGGATACTGAATCTTCTTGATACGGTCAGAGGCATCGTGCCAAGCCTTGTGTACAAAATGAGTATCACAGGAGACCGAGTATATTTCACAGCCCACAGCTTTAAACTCCTCATATTTGTTCGCCAAATCTTCCAGTTCCGTAGGGCAAACAAAGGTAAAATCTGCAGGATAGAAGAAAAAGACGCTCCACTTCCCGAGAATATCTTGTTTTGTCACCGTATGAAATGCATTATTTTGGTACGCTTGCACCGAAAAGTCGCTGACTTCCTTTTGGATCATGGACATATAAAAGCCTCCTTTATGATTTATTGTTTTAGAGTTAGCAATCGCTAACCTTATAGAACATTATACGTATTTTTGGAATATTTGTCAAGATCTATACCGCGATATATAAACCTATACACAAAAATTTTCTACTAGAGCGTATAGCGGGTTGATCGTTCTGTTACAGCCTGTGGACAGCAACTGCGTTATTCATTGCAGCGCCATCCACAGGATAACACAAAATCATCGTAAATTACTTAAGCCGCAAAAACGGTGCTTCTTAAGTAAAAGCAACAGCATCAGATAACATCCCACCAGTAACAGCGAGAAATTATAACGCGAACGAAGCAGCAACAGGAATCCAGCCACCGCTAGCGGAAGTAATGTACAGATCGAAATAACCGTCACCAGACGTTCAGCAGTTTCCTCCTGCAACCGCAAGCAGAGTATGGCGTGTAATGCTTGCCCTCCATCGAGTGGGTCCACTGGCATAAGATTCATGGAGCCGATCAAAAGATTGGCCGCCGCAAATTTCCCTGTACCAGCACCTGCCAACAAGCATCCTCCCAAAGTCATCAGATTGGCACAGGGTCCAGCGAGGTCTACGGCTGCCTCTCTTAAATAACCGCGTGGTTCTCCCTGGCGTACAATTTCTGCCCCAAAAGGAGTCAGTCGGATTGCCTTAGGTGGACACCTGACTGCTAACAGGACAGCCAGGTGTCCACCCTCGTGCAGAGCTGCAGCTACAATTCCTGGAATAGCCATTCCGTTGGTATCCAACAATAGAAAAAAAGCAAGCACCGCCACAAAAAGAAAGCTAATTGTTACGCGACATCCTCCAATTGAAAAGGTCATGTACTCTCCGTTTCGGAGACCTCATTGCTCTCCACTTCCGATGATTCCGGTGCAGAGGATGCCTTCGGCATAAATTCCAACACCTTGGTTCGGAATTGATCCGCCTGCTCCTCTGCTACAATCGAATTGTTAATATTTTTAACATACCAATCTCGCACATTGGTATATAGTTCCCCACCAAATACCTTCAGTACCAATGCCGCCACAACTAATCCTCCACATACAGACACTTGTACAACGGTCAATAGCCAAGAACTGGCACGTTTCGCTTTTTTCTTCGGTGATTCTTCCAAGGAATCGTATAGCCCTCGCTCTTCCGATGTCTGTCCAACATCGTGTAGATCCCTTTGATATTCTTCATCATAATAAAATTCATCCATTCTCCCATCCCCCTGTTTTTGATTGCCTGTACACTTATATGCGGACAGGGATCAAAAAAGAACATAGGCCATTTATCCCCCTGTTTACGCGTTAATCTTCTGCATAATAGGTACTCCTCCAACACGTTGAGATATATCAAGATGATCGCTCTAGCCCCTAATACTCCTAATACTATAGAATGATCCGTCTGCTTGGACGGGACAAATAGTAAAAACTCCACTATCTTAAAAGGAAAGTTTTATTTTCTGTGATTTATTAGCAATCTTGTTGTCGATATGTAGATCGTAGCCGTGCGACGAGGACACAATGCTGTCGCTGGGGTAACGATCCACGACGCAGAGCTTGTCCAGTTCCGCCTGGGACAAGTCGCTAAAGAAGGCTTCACGCTCTCTTTGGCGTTTCATGTTCCGCAGGTAGGCCCTGGCCTCGTTTCGCAATACCTTCTTGCAAAAAGCATCGAACCGGCATTGCTCGCCATAGTCGCGGGGGTTAGATTCCATCAGTTTCACCCCTTTTCTATGGGAGGATCAGGTAGTTCTCTCCCTTTCCGCTACTACCAATCCTGCGAGAGCGTGTTCTGCCCGCTAAACGCCTCCTTTTGAAGAAAATTTGGGAAAAGCAACGGCCAGCTATCCCGACCGCAGGAAACGACAAAAAGCGCCCGGCAGGTCACAGACCCACCGGGCGCAATAGTAAATTGTTTACATGGTATAGTTCATACTCATGGCCGAACATCTCCGCCGACTGGAACGGGCTTTTTTTGAGCGGTTAGTCCTTGTCAGATCAGGCGGGGATAGTATCCGGCGCAGCATAGCGGCATCCTCCTTCTATGCCGCCGTGGAAGCTGTCAGGACAAAGAAAAAACGGCGGCTCGAATCGAAGCGCCGTGAAGAAAGTGCTTTTGCGCGCAGAAAACCGACTGCCCCGTGGCGGTTTTTTCTTTTCTGCCGCCGGACAGATCATGGAGAATATAAAAACAGAGCCGATAACTTACGAGGTTTTACCTCAGCGTTATCGGCTCTGCGTCTTAGCGTCTGGCTCTTTAATAACTGAAATATTTTGTTGTCGTACACTGATTAGCGTTTCCTGTTTACATTTCGGACAATACAGCGGAAACCGTTCAAGCACCGTGTCATATCGAATACGCAGTCGTGTTTTACTGCCGCACACGGGACACATAATCCATTGAGTTTCACCCATGCCAAACCCTCAAAACAGATCAATACTTGAAAAGATTTTCTTGGATACAAACATCGAGAAAAGCCAAAGTGCGCCCCCGATCATCCAGAGCACGATATACATTGCACCAGGAACGGCAGAGAACGATTGGGTAACTGTGGCCGGTACTACGACAGAATTAGCCACGCTCATAAGTACAGGACCAGCAACAACCAGCAGCATCGCTAACAGTTTTGTTTTTTCATATCCGAATCGGTATTGAATGGGAAGAAATATGCCCATACAAATAACCTGAATCCAAAAAACAACGACAACAGACCGCACGAAATCGACAGCAGACAGCTGGGGAATAACTTGCATTTCGATCCGGAATACCACACAGCAATAAAGGTAAATTAAAAAGTAGAGCAGATACTTTTCCTCTACAAGTTTTTCTCTGTTATAAGGGGTGGCACAAAGCAGCGCCGTTGCTTTAGGGTACATATTTTCCTTTTCGGAAACCGCAAGATTGAACGCAACAGAAGAGATAAAGACAGCTCCCGGAAGTGCAAACACTTCAAGCATTTGAGGTTGTTTCCAGACCAAGAGCACCGGCAGGCCCACCCCAATGAGAATAACCGCAGCCACATAGTTCTTTGCAATAATGCAATCCTTCTTCAACAGTTGTAAAATCATGCGGGTTCACCCTCCTTCATGTGAGAAAGCATGATGTCCTCGACCGTCACTCGTTCAAATACAGCATCCGGGAATATCCTCCTTGCTTCTTCCACTTGGTTGGTAACTCCCGTAAAACCGTATTTCGTTTGCTCCACTTTCAAGAACAGCTTTTCGGTTTCGGCGGGCAACAGGCCCTTTCCTTTTACGAGCCGATGGGTTTCCAACAGCATATCTTTATCTTCTTCGAACAGAATTTTGCCGTTGTCGATCATCACCAGCATATCCGCAGCTTTATCCAAATCAGAAGTGTTGTGCGTGGAATAGAATACAGCCTTTCCGCCCTGATCCATGAATTCTTTCAAGATTTCAATGAATTGCTTTCTCACCAGAGGGTCAAGGCCACTTGTGGGTTCGTCCATAATCAGCAGCTCTGCATGGTGGGACAGCGCCAATGCCAATGAGAACTTCATTTTCATGCCACGAGAGAGAGAAGAAATGGTCTGATCGGGCCTAAGAGAAAAAGCATCTAAGTAATGCGTATATGCCCCGTTGTCCCAATGGGAGTAGGAAGAAGCAATCAAGTTCTTCATCTGGGTCAAGGTTAATTCATCATAGAAGAATCCCTCATCAAAGACGACTCCAATAGAATCTTTGAAAGATTTTTCTGTTTTCGATATGTCTTTACCCTTAAATTTTATGGTGCCAGCCTCATGTGAGATTAGGTGAAGAATGGAGCGTATGGTAGTAGTTTTTCCAGCGCCGTTTGCACCGATAAAACCTGTGATACAATCTTCATAAATTGAAAAGGACACTCCATTCAACTGAAAACCGGGATATGTCTTTTTAAGACCTTCCACCTCTAAAAGCGGCTGCATATTAGACCTCCTCATACAAAATATCCATCATCATGTTCAGTTCTTCTTTTGTGATTTTAAGTGATTTCGCTGTTTGAATCATATCCTGCATCTTCTGTTCCACGAGTCGGCGTTTGGAATCCCGCAACAACTCAAGATTGCTTGTTGATATGAAGGTTCCTATACCAACTTGGCTGGTTACAAATCCCTCTTGCTCCAGTTCTTCGTAAACCCGTCGTATTGTTAGAACGCTTACAGACAGGTCATTCGCAAAGGTGCGGATGGACGGAAGAGGATCACCTTCCACCAATTCCTCTTTCAAAATAGCATCTTTAATCTGATCTTTGATTTGCTGGTATAGGGGGGTATCAGAAGTATTTGAGATTACGATCTTCACAGGACTATCACCTCCTGTTCTTATGTGCTGTTCTATAATACACACTATACACTATCATCACAATAAAGTCAATGCCTCGCCTGCTTCTCTTGCGGCCAAAATAACGAATTATAAAATGTAGAATTATAGCATATAGCAACATTCCACGGACAAAATATGAACTATACAATGTAAGTGGGTGATGCAATATGGCGAATATCAAAGATTGCCCTGGTTTTGAAACTTTCGGTGCCGATGTAAAAGCTGCACGGAGCGCAAAGCATCTATCGCGCAGGACATTGGCGGAGATCGTCAACATCGACTCCCGGTAGCTCGCAAATATCGAGAACGAGGGTACGATCCCCAGCTTGCCGGTTATCATACAGCTTATCAAAGTATGTGGACTTCCCGTAGAACGGTACTTCAATCCAGAGGTCATGCGGGAGGGAAGTGCACAGCGGCAGCGTATCAGCCACAAACTGAAACTCTGTCCGGAGCAGTATTTGACCGCCATCGAGGGTGCGCTTGACGGGGCGCTGAAAACTAAAGAATCAGCGGATGAAACGGAGGGTGCGTAAAGCATCCTCCGTTTTCGTTTTTTAGGGCAGCTATGCTGCCCTTTTCTTTTTGAAAATCCGGGATTTTGTGGGCGGATGAAGGTGTTTCCGGCATTGTATTTACGGGGGAAGGAGCGTAGAGCAAGCACAGCAAGTGTGGCCATACTTGCGAATTTTGACTTTTGGGCGCCCCTTGCCCCTAAACACAAAATTGCTTGTTGGGATGCTCCCAAACCCTTATACAGAAAGGACGGTGCCGCCCTATGGCAAATCGCAAACGCTCCATCATCCTGCGCTGTCCGGTGACGGCAGAAGAACGAAGCCTGATTGAACAGAAGATGGTCCAGCTCCAGACAAAGCGGATCAGTGCCTACCTACGGAAGATGGCGATTGACGGATATATCATCTATGTGGACACCAGGGACATCAAGGAGATGAACAAACTCCTGTCCGCCATTGGCCGGAACATCAATCAGATCGCCAAGCGGGTCAACGCCAGAGGCCCCACCTATCAGGCCGACATGGAGGAAATCCGGGAAAGGCTGGATCAGATATGGCAGTTACAAAGACGCATCCTATTAAGTCAACGCTGAAAGCGGCCATTGACTATATCTGCAACCCTGACAAGACGGACGGGAAGCTGCTGGTGTCCTCTTTTGGCTGCGCCGCCGAAACCGCCGACATTGAGTTTAGCTGGACGCGCCGCCATGCCATCGACAAGGGCACGCACCTGGGCCGCCATGTGATACAAGCCTTTGAGCCTGGGGAGGTGTCGCCAGAGAAAGCCCATGAGATTGGGATACAACTGGCAAAAGAAATATTGGGTGGCAAGTACGAGTTTGTACTTACCACCCATATTGATAAGGGGCATATTCATAACCGTCTGATTTTCAATGCGGTCAGTTTTACCGACCACAAACACTACCATTCCAACAAGCGCAGCTACCACGAGATACGCCGGGCCAGTGACCGGCTGTGTCGAGAACACGGCCTGTCCGTCATCGTCCTAGGCCGGGACAAGGGCAAGAGCTACATTGAGCATCAGGCCGCACAGAACGGTACCAGCTACAAGGCAAAGCTGAAAGCCGCCATCAACCGGCTGATCCCCGTGTCCTCCAGCCTGGATGATTTGCTTGCCCGGTTACAGCGGGAAGGATATGAAATCAAGCGGGGAAAGTATGTCTCCGCCAGGGCGCCAGATCAGGAGCGGTTTACCCGGCTCAAAACTCTGGGCGCCGATTACACGGAAGAAGCCGTTGCCTCTCGCATCGCCGGAGGCCCCAGGCCATCCAGACAGCCCGGCAGCGCAACGGGAAGATTAGCCTGCTCATTGACATTCAGAACAATATCAAGGCCCGGCAGAGCGCCGGATACCAGCGGTGGACGACCATTGAGAATCTGAAACGGGCGGCCGCCACTATGAATTTTCTCACCGAACACGGCATCGGCAGCTATGAGGAATTGGTGGAACGATGCGACGCCGTTTCCACCGCCTCCATCCGTACCAGGGAAAGCCTGCGGGATACGGAACAACGGATTGCCGACCTTGCCCTCCTGGGAAAGCAGATCGACACCTACCGAAAGCTGAAGCCCGTCTATGATCGCTATAAGACCTCAAGGGACAAGGAAAAATTCCTGCGTGGGTTTGAGAGTGAGATCATCTTGTTCGAGGCAGCAGCCAGGGAGATCAAGAAGGCCGGGCTCACTAAACTTCCTTCCTCCGAAAAGCTGAAAGCGGAACTGGACGGACTCTCTGCCCGCAAGACTGCCTTGCAAGCGGAACTTCGGAAGATACAGCGGGAGGAAAGTGAGTATGATAAACTCCGAAAAAATATAAATATGTTGTGCAATGAGAATCAAATTAGAAAAGCGGAAAAAGAATTCGAACGAGAATAAAATCGAAAAGCTGGCACACTTTTTCAGAGATAAATCTAGGGGTAGTGTAGTTCCGTAGACATATATTATGGACATAACGAGAAGTTTCACGGCTAAATAATATATCGCATTTCTGCATCCCCTTCTTTTCTATAGAATATCATAATATTTCGTTTTTGGAGAACTGACAACTATCTTACCACATAGGGGTATGAACAATTTGACATTGCGTGCATGTAATCAGGAACCTACTGTTTGAATATAGGATATCAATTCATTGTATTTTTCATCATCAAATGAATCACCATGATAAACAGTAGAGCACAGTTTTTTCGCCACTGATAATATATCTGCACTTGCATTTGTTTCTATGTATTTTATCATTACATCAATTCGCTTTTTTATTTCATTGAGGTTTTCGGAAAGATATTGCTTGTCTTCTTCGTCAACAAGAAGCTCCCGATTTTTCGAATACATCCACAATTCTTCACCCATATCAGCTATACAACTAAGCCCGATATTTGTTGGTTGTTTTTCTTGAAGTATGTACTCTCCATCGAAACATTTTACTAGTTCTTGAGTCACCTCGACAGGATATGGCGAAGCTAAAGGATCCATTTTTTTCTTCGAGACCTAAGTTTATGGCATTGTAGAGATATTGAAATGCCTTTTTGGGAAACTTGATTGCATTCGGAATAACTTCACCAGTATCGTTTATCATCAATAAAAGCAAATAATCATAAGGAGATTTCGCAAATGGAATAGCGGTAATTAAGAAATCGTTTATCATCTCCTCATCTGTTGGATCAAAATTTTTTAGCAATATTGGATAGCACGCAAATATATTGTCATGATATGCGCTTATAGGTAGAACGGCATCGTATGATACCATTAAATCTGTCATAGCACTATTCACTTTCTCTACTTCTGCTTTTCGGGATGATGAAAACCAACTTTTAACTTGATATTTATTATAATTGGCATCAGGTATATGAGATAAATAGTATTCACAACACATATAAGTCTCAAAAATGACTTTTTCTTCATGGGCACATAGTTCTATATGTTTACTTTGAAGGTCGCTATCCAGTGTAATATCATTAAAAAAATTTCTGAACATTATATAGTGCCACTAATGCTGTTTTTAAATTATAAATTGCCAGGCGCTTCGCATTTTCCTCTTTTTTAATAAAACCAATTAATTGGTTTGCAAAATTTTGAATCCCATCAAAGTAATTCCATTTTGCTTTATTAAACAATGTCGGTAATTCCGGTTCCTTTTCAAACGGGCGGTGCTCTCTAGGATATGACAAATGTGCGACCATTATACTGTTATAGCGATTATGTAAGGTGTCAAATAGACTAGCAGTATCACCAAGTTTCCGTTTACCCAATAATTTGTGTAAACATGCGGAACTCGCAGCCATTAAATCACACGCATATTTACGAACATCAAGCCAATGATCAATCCATGCATATACTGTGTCAAACTCATAATTGCTTTCTATAGTTCTTAACCATAGACCATTAAACTCTTGATGGAACGTTATAATTATGTTTCTTTTTGGCATTTCTTTATGTGTATCATTTGGAATTTGATAGCTTGCCAATAAATCGATTTGCGGTTTGATTGCGTCTGAACAATACGTTTCAAAGATGGGAAGGGCACGACATATATCGGTCAGCCTCGTAACACTTTCATTATTGCCTTTTGTAAGATCGCTTGCTCTAAGTAAATACTCGACCTTTATTTCTTTATTATCGTCACTTACTTGAATCTTGTGAGAGTTGGTTTTATGTTTGAGATAGCTAATGATTCTCGGAAAATTGTTTTTAACAAACTTGCTGTATTCTTTTTCATTTCCACAAAAAGATGAATACATTAATGATGATACAGTTTTAATAGAGTGGTTTTCGGCCTGGGTCCAAAGATCATTCAGAGAAATTTTTGATGATAAATTCATTGAGGGATCAATATTGTAAAGCCAATCCACAATAACTGCATATGATTCAAAATCTCTGATGTGTGTAAAATCAATTTCCTTTAATTTAAAATATAGGGCAGAGCACAAGCAATAGATGTCAGTTTTTGAAGCTCTAAATTTCGGAATCGAATCACATAGTTTAATCATGTGCTGGATATTAGTATTATCCGGCATCATTTCGGACATTTTTTCAAGTGTATTCAGTTCATGTTCATAGTCTTTAAATTTTGTAAAGGGGCAAAGATCTGTTGCTACAAGCATTAATCCGCCGTGCTCATATGCGTCATCAAATAATGCCTTGTGAGTTTGAAAATACTGCATTACACTTCCCGAAAAAGCACCTCGAATTGCTTGAACGAAGCGTGATAAATCTGGTCCATACAGCCACATATCAACAATGTTAGCGTAAAATCTATCCTTGTCTAAATCGAACTCCGGATAGTGAGAAAACAAAACTGATATGTCTGAAACAGATGCAATCTTTGCGATAGAAAGAGCTGTTTCATCGAGAGAAATATATTCATGCAATCGATTAATAATATGCTGCGAGCGTACAGGATGCAATCCCTCGATATAGTCACCCTCCGAGCTAATATGTACTAGAAATTCATCAGCTAAGCTTTTAAGTATTTCACCAATATCCGAGTCTGTTTTAGATGTTATGCTGCTAATTAGAGACTTGGTTTCAAGTTTAATACCGCAAATATCAGCAAAGCAAACTTTTCTTAAAATTTCAAGTTTCGTGCCTCCTGCCGATGAGTTGCCAATCTGTTTCATTTGCGCAGAGATTCGTTCAGCAATCATTTCACCGTGAGTCAAAAGATATACATATTCAATGAGAAGGCGGCGATCTCCGATCTTTGACCACGCTTTTTCCCAATCTGCAATATCTTCATGAAGCTTTTTCTCTTTTTTGAGAGTATTATATATGTCCTCGGCCTCTTTTTCGCTTAGAATAGGCTTAATAACTTGCAAATGACGAAGAGTGCTTATGTCACCGCCATAATTGTACCAGTCATTTTCACGAGAAGTAACGAGGAGTTTATAATGGTAGGTGACGCTTGTTTGCATGAGTTGAGCTAACAAATTCCACTCGCTTAAATGGGCATCAAGATTATCAAGTAAAATAAGTGGCTTTTCACCTATTCGTGTACGCATACGAAAATACTCAACGATATGCCCTAACTCCGCATCTTCGTTACACCTTGTAATTTGATATGGTGTGTATTCTCCAGTTAACAAGGACATTGCCCTCAACGCAAGCGTGGTTTTACCTTGACCGCTAGATGTTTTTATAATAGTGATTGTATTTTTTGCGATAGAATCAATAATTTCATTTTCGACAACTGGGCGCATCACCGGTAGATTGTTTGCAATATCTGAAGGGGTGGCTTTTTTACCTTCATAGTATTCTGAAGAATATTCATCAGATCTAGAAAATTGAAGCCTTTGAATCCAAGCGTGAGCTGGATTTTGTGGTCCTTTACTTACATCAAATTTTATTTTTTCTATGCATTGAGTTATCTCACTACGTGTTACTTTGGCACGGCTCTCCATTTTGTCAAGGCACAGCAATTTGATGCCATTGGCAAACAAAGAAATATTATCGGTTTCAATTTCAAAATTCTTTATCAAAAAATCCTCAATACTTTTCTCGAGAGAGTCCTTTTTAACATTTATGAAAGATAACCGATGCATAAAATCTTCGAAATTGAAATCACTCCAATTCCATGAAGCAGTTTCATTTTTAATATTATCAATTTTAGTCTTCCAAAACTCTTTTGAGTTTTTATCAAGATTTCCCAAAAACAGTTTCCTTAAATTTCCGGATGCAACCGAAAAATCATACACTAATTTAAAATATCTATCCTTATCAATTAGATATGCCTCGAGATAGTTTTTCAACACACTATCCATAAAGCTGGCATCCTGGTGCTGAGTAGAGTATTTTACCTGGATGTGTGTAATTGTTTTACGGCCATCACTGCATTTTATAGCATCGACATCTTCAATTCCTTCGAGAATAAAAACTGTATCAGCGTCAGAAGATAATATCAAATTGCACGAATACAAGAATTGATAAGAATAGCCCCTCAATGCAGCTTGACCTCCGTTTCTTGATTCTTGCAATTCCTGAAGATTAACTTTAGCAGCAAGCTTCTTATTTGTTCTTTCTTTCTTTTTCTTTCCCATGTTGATAACCTCTTTTTTGCTTTTCGTTGAAGACGCCCTATAAATTTGAAAACCGTAAATTATACACTATTTCTAACATGTTATATAAATCTACATTGAACAAGGGTTTTGCAATTTAGTTTGTAAGATAATCTTTCGTATATTATATCTCTTCCTCCGCACTGACACAATAAAAGAGGTGTTTTCATTACCGTATACCGTAGTTCACAGCTAACAAAAAAGGAGCGCCACCACCGGACAACATCCGATGATGGCGCTTTCGTTTTATTTGCAAAAGGTGAAAATTCGGCATTTCCCCTATGCAGAAACGCCCTGCCGCTCCACACGGGAAATCATACTGCCCCTACACGGAAAAGCCGCCACAGGCGGTTTCTTTGCCCATTTTGAACCCTAATTCCTGCACTTTTTGGAGCGGCGGGAAAGTTAGTGCGGACAGGACACCACCACTGCCCGGAAACTTTGCTTGCAGGGATGGACGCATCCTTTGCAGAGCTTGTTGTACTGGCGCCTGCCGTTCTCGCCCAGGAAGAACGCCCATTCCAAACGCCATTTCTTGCTACGGCTCATAAGTCGCTCAGCTCCGGGGGGGGTTCTGCTGCGGGGTGGACTTGTCCGGGCCTTTCCGTTCCGCGCACTCCCGCTTTGCGTCCTCCAGCCGCTCCCGGATGGAGAGCTTTTCTCCGTCTGCCTCTCCCTAGGGCGCTCGTGCTCCCACTCGTCGCCGGAGAGAGTGAGATAGCCTCGGCTCGTAAAACAGTCCTGTTCCTCCCGCATGGCGTGGTTGCCGAAGGGAACGGGATCACTGGCATCCAACAGCTCCGAGGGCAGAAGGACATCCAAATGCTGCGCCAGCCCACATCCTCCACCTTGCGGATGTTGGGCTCCAGGACAAAATACTCGGTGTTTGCGGGAAACTCCCAGAACTGCTCTAGGGTGGTCAAACGATAGGGCGACTCCCTGGACAGCGGCCAGGAGGTCACGGTCCTCCGGGGAAAGTCCGGCAAGCGCTTGGGCCGCTGCCTCCAGTTCGCTTGCGTTACCGCCTGCGGGGAGCAGTGATTTCAAATGTTCCATGAAATTGGGTTCGGTGTTTCTCAAAGACATCATCCTTTCTGAAAATGGATAAAAGAAAAGCAGGAAACCCGGAAAGGTTTCCTGCTCGATGTTGCCGCTGGGAAGCGGCTGATAATTTTGAATCGCTGATAGAAGAGTAATTGGTTGGAAGGTCTATTTCTCAATAAATTTGCTTGCCAGTTTATAAACTTGGTGAATCTCTTTTGATGACAAGTCCCATGCGCTTAATTCCGCTCCAACCAACGCACCATGTTTTTACTTATATCCCGCAAGGCATTACCGACTGATTTTCTGACATACTCACTGGGATCATTTTTCAGATCAGCTAATCTTCGAATTGCTTCTTCGGGATTTTCCTTGAAATATGGCCTTGAGTTCCATATTCTCAAGCCTTCTGGTATTGGGATTTTTGTCTTGCAGTCATGAGTCAATCACTGGAAGGGACTTTTCAAATCCGGTCCTTTTGCAGAATTCATCAAAGGCCTTTGCTAAAACCTCTTGAACCCTCCAATTTTTCGTCTTTGGATACACTCTCCCACATAAAATTCAGGATTTCTACATCCTCTGATAAATGTCCAAAAAGAAAGATACCATACATTCTGACCTGATAGACCTAAGACCGATAAGCTGCGTAAGCCAGTTCTTTTATATAGGATTTGTCATTGGTATCAAAATCGGTCTTGGCTCTCTGTTCTCCATTTTTGAAGCCATTGGATACTTGCGAGAACCCTTTTTCCAACCGTTCAATATACTGATCCATTTACGGCCACCCCCTGCAAATGTTCAGTTTTATTATACTTGTAGGTTCCGGCTTTTGAAACAGATAAATTGTAAACTTGTCGAATCCATGGATGAGGATGACCAGCAGATGTTATCAACCCTGTTTCTCGATGTGGTAATTCACATACTTCCCGCCAGTGTCGGTCAGAACGATTGTCCCGTCATAGAGTTTCCCGGTACGCAGGGATCGCAGCCCCTTGACCTTTGCCTTTCCATCTTTGAGCAAAGCGGCGGCGATTTTAGTAGTAAATGCCTTCCCACGCTGCTCGAAAAAGCGGTCATTCTTCTACATGACAAACTGACAGGCCCGGTCCGAACAGGCGAAGTTTTTCTTGCCCTCATAGACCGGCTTGCCGCAGCGGGGGCAGAGGCCCACCATCTCCTTCTCCGGCTGGAACAGCTTTTGCCCATCCTCGGAAATGTGGGAGTATTTCCGCACCAGCTCCGCCGCCATCGCCTCGATCCCGTCCATGAAGTCCTCCGGCGACGCCTGGCCCTTTGCCACCTCATTCAATCGCTGCTCCCAATCCGCTGTGAGTTTGGGAGAGGTCAGCAGTTCCGGCAGCACCGTGACCAGGTTGACACCTGCCTTTGTGGGGATCAGGTTCTTGCCCTTGCATTCCACAAATCCGCCGGATACCAGCTTTTCAATGATGGCTGCCCTGGTCGCCGGGGTGCCCAGGCCCTTGCGCTCTGCCTCGTCCGGCATATCTTCTTTGCCTGCGTTCTCCATGGCCGACAAAAGGGTGTCCTCTGAAAGCTTTTGTCAAGGGGGTGCATGGATATTTTTCATATTACTTACGCAGATTCTCTCTCTGCTTCTGCCTGAATAATGCGTTTCAATCTGTCCTCAGCAGTCAAACCGCTACTATGGTCAAAAAACACTTTGACTTTATAATTTGTTTTGCCTTGCTTAATCACAAAAACTCCATCCGGTTTATTTTTCTCCGAATGGTTATTTGGGGTGGGTAGTGTACTGTTCACGATATTTGTCATACGATATTCCTCCTAATTAAATGAAAAAAGCCCGACAAGGAAAGGTCTGACAACGAAGTTCCGACAACGGACATCAGAAAACCTTTTTTCTTTATCGGGCGATACTATTTTTTACTATTTCCTTTTTCTTTATAATATTGGTTGTCATGGTTGTCAGAGAGGGAAAAGTGCCGCAATATCAAGGCTTTCGGGATTTTTGCCCGACAACCAGACCGACAACCGGCTCGACAACCGAAGCGACAACTGGCTTTTATTTTTGCTTCAACCATTCTTCCGGAAGCCCTAACTGTTCCATTTCCTCTGTCGGGATTTCTTGAAAACCATCCATGCTGTTGTCAGGCTCGTTGTCGTTCCTGATACGCTCCCAGCCTTTTTGTCTGCGGTAAGGCTCTGGAAAATACCTCGGATTGCTAAACGCCCTCCAGCCTGTGACAGCGTTATTCATAATGTCGTTGATCTCTCGCAGCTCCCATTGTTTCGGTTCGTCATAATCATGCCCCAGTGCTTCCTTGTAAAGCTGCTTAGAGCAGACTATGCTGCCGGAATAGCGTTCCAAATAGTCTAAAATCTGTCCTGCCTTTGTGTCCTCCGGCATAAAGTCCTTTTGGTGGGCTTTCAGATAAGCGTTCATAGCCGGACTGAATCTCAGACGAAAATTGCCACTTCTGTAAATCTCCATAGCTTCTGCCCACATCTGATTGATATACGCTCTGGAAGCCTGTTCATCTGCCAAAATATGAACCTCAGCCCTTTCAGGATAGACCATAACCGGAACGAAGCGGCGGTTGCCTGTTCGGTCAAGGGGAAGAAAGTCAAGGGTATTAGAAGAACCTCCAAACACACATTGTCGTTTTCTGTCTGCCGGATGTGTTTCATAGGGTATCTTATAGGTTTCCTTTTGTCGGCTCAGAAAGGACTTGATTTCTTCAATGCTCTTAGCGTTGGCAGTTGCAATCATTTCCGACATTTCAATAATCCAATGCCCCTGCATTTTGCGGTACACATTTTCATCATCCAGCTTTTTCAAATCATCAGAGAACCAGTCATCATTGACCGCAAGCAAACGGAAGAAAGAGGACTTTCCGGCTCCCTGACCGCCTACAAGACAGAGCATTACCTCAAATTTACACCCCGCTTAAAGGCTCGTGAGATAGCACCCAACAGAAACAACTTCAATGCTTCATAGGTGTAATCATCTGTATCAGAACCGAGAAAGCGGTGCAGACAGAAGCGTATGCGTTCCGTTCCGTCCCATTGCAAGGCATTGAGAAAATCACAGACAGGGTGGTAACGGTTTTCATTGGCAATAACCGCAACTGCGTCTATGATTTTCTTCTCTACGGTCAATCCATAGTTTTCTTCAAAATATAGGAGCAGATATTTCACATCCACATCCGTCAATGTCGGGCTGTCACGATACCAACCGAGGGGCTTCACAATGTCGATTCTTTCGGTCAGAAGATTTTTTCGGATAGCCCCTTTCAAAAGCGGGTCATATTGCAGAACACGCTTATAATTTGCGGCAGTATTATAAACCTTACCTTTCTCGCTCTGCTCTAAGCTGTTTCGGATTTCTTCTACTGTACATGGTTCTGTCTGCTGACAGTTCTGCAATTCGCTGTTCAAGTTTTAACACCTCCTTTCTCTGTTCTGCCACAAGTGCTTTTCGTTCCTCCAATGAACCATACAGAAGAATATCAAGCAGATATTCGATATAGTTCTTCTTATGCAGTGCTTCTGCAAACAGGGGATTCCATTCCTCATCCGGCTGTTTAGGAGCGTATTTCTTTTCCCATTCTCTAAGAAGATGAAAATAATCCGTCAGCACCTTGTAGCAATGATTTTCTCCTTTTTGATACTTCTGTTCCGGTGTCGGCTCACGAATACGAGGGCGGACACTGGGCTTTTGTCGGCTGTCATAGTTAAGACCAAAATCTTCAGCAAGTTTGACAGCAGCTTCCCTCAGCCCGATACCGAATAGCTTCGCTGTGAGATCAACAGCGTCTCCGGTTGCTCCGCAGCCAAAACAGTAATAGCGTTCATCCAGCTTCATACTGGGGGACTTATCTGAGTGAAACGGACAGCACGCCATACCTGTGCGACCCACTTTCAAGCCATAGGCTTCTGCGGCTTGTCGGGCAGTAACATTTTCTTTTACAACTTCAAATACATTCATGTGACTCCTTTCCTGAAACGAAAAAAGCACCTGTCATTTTCAAAACGAAAACAGCAAGTGCCTTAGAGTTCCATATTTAATTTTAGGTGCAAAAAGCAGGAGACCTTTTCAGATTTCCTGCTTAGCAAAGCTGTGAAGATTTAATTGTGGTTGGGTTGCCAGTTATACAAACTGGAAATTTTCTTTTTAGAATGAATTATTTAATTTCTACAATAGCACCATATTTCGTATGCGGAAGATATTGTACCTTTAAATAAGTATTTTTATCAATATACCTTGAAAATACTGTGATTTCGATTTCATCATCTTTAACTTTATCATATAGAAAAACACTTCTTCTTTCAGAAGATATATCTGCACCACCATGAGATTGTTCAGTTACATATCCTTCTGCATAACTATACTGTTTGTTTATGATGTAAGGCATATCTAAAACAAAATCTTTCAAATATAAGATTAAAAGAATAGCTACTATAACAAGAATGGTATTAGCCAATCGAAGAAATATTATATCATTTTTTCCAGTATATTCTTTTTTATCGCTTCTTTATCAAAAAATATCGAATAGATAAGTTTTCTTTTTTTAATTAGATAGATAATGCAAGCAATTAACGCTATAACAAATAATGAAACTCTTATAAACAATCTAAATATAGCAAAATCCATAATATCATCCCCTTAAACTTCAAGTTTGTTGCTTACATTATACTTCATCAACCTAAAGAATGGAAGATTTTTTCTTGCCTCCCAAAGCAAAAGCACCTGTCATTTTCAAAACGAAGACAGCAAGTGTCTTAGAGTTCCACATTCTATTTTGAGTGCAAAAAAGCAGGAGAACTTTTCAGATTTCCTGCTTAGTAAAGCTGTGAAGATTTAATTGTAGTCAGTTTTTCTTATACCATCCGAAATTTATACTTTAATGTTCTCTCATAACAAAAATCAATTTTGTCCTCCAACAAAAATACCGTTTGGGGGATTATCCCATATAAAATTATCCTCAGCCACTTCGCTCTCCAATGCAATTTCAATTTTATATATCCCCACATTTTGGGCATTTTCATCATCCTGACTATACATATAAAAATTCATACAATACCTTTCCTTCTCTGTCAATATGAGATACATACCATCCAATTCCGTTTTCCTTTTACCATAGTTGCTTTCACTTGATGATGCACAATCGCCCTCAAACCTTTGGATACTGCCCTCAATATAATCGAAAAAAGCAGAGATTTCAGTGTCTAAATTCTCAATGTTCTTTTTGCTTTCTTCGGAAAATAGAGATTTTAGTTTCTCTGAATCCTGTTGCTTACATGCCTCGATAATTTGTTGACACATCTTATCCGTTTCATTTTGTTCAGAGCTAAACCAGTCATTGAAATATTTGTTAGAGCAGCCTGTTAAACCGAGTATAATAATCACACTGGAAAGCAACAATACTTTTTTCATATAATTACATCCTTTACTGAATAATTGCAAAATCACTTATTGGATTAAGGTCATTACAAAAAATTTCTTACTATCATTATACTTCATCAACCTAAAGAATGGAAGATATTTTCTTACTCCCTAAAGCAAAAGCACCTGTCATTTTCAAAGTGAAAACAGCAAGTGCTTTAGAGTTCCATATCCTGTTTTTGCTTTTTGCCTGATCCGTCCGGCTGACTTCACGCTCTGCTATTTCTTTCTTTTTGCGGCTCAACTGCTCTATAATGGAACTTTTAGCTTTCTTCTTGATTTGCTCCGTTCCGGCTTTTTTGACCTCCGGTTTCATCAGCGTGGTTTGGATTTTCTGAATGGTTGATTTCATAGCGTTTGTGATTCTGGCAATCACGCCATCCAATCGTTTCACTGCATACTCAACTTCTTTCTTTGAAGCCTTACGCTCAGGGGAGAGAACCCACGCTTTAGACTGCTCCACCAGCTTAATATCCTCCTTGTGCGTTTCCAGTTTTACAGTATCAGCAACGACCTCAACCGCCTTGTCATAGGCAATATCGGCAACCTCGTCCACCAGAGCTTCCACATCTTCAATCTTCATCGTGAGTTCTTCCAACTTTTGCTCCTGTGCTGCCAGTTGCTCCTTTTGCTTGAAAAGAATATAGTCCTGTTTTTCCAGATAAGCACGACCACCATATTCGGGTTCTTCTTCCAGTTGTAAGCCATGCTTTTTCGCCACATCGAACAGCAGCACTCGGCAGGCTGAATCGAAAGTCATCTTGCGGTTATTTTTTCTTCCGACAGGCTTCTCCGGTTCCGGCAGTTCAAATCCCAGTGCTTCCAAAGCCTTTTCCTGTTGTGGGGCAATCTCCCCATATTGATTTTCACAGTCGAACACATGACGCTCGTGAATATGAGGGGTGCTTTCATCCAAGTGCAGCGCCCAATTCAGGATATGGACATGAGAGCCGAAACGCTCATTTACGATTTCCATAAATTCTGTGACAATCTCAATGAGCAGTTCCGGTGGAACATGATTATCAAGTGTTCCAATCTGATAGACCGTTTCCTCTGGACAGGTCTTTTTGCTTTTGAGCAAATCACCGGTTTCCTTATTCCTTTCAGGGTGTCGGTTCTTCACATTTCTTTCGTTCTGTCCGGTTACAAAATCACGATACCGCTGACGATAAAAAAGCTGTTCCACATCTTCAAAAGTGGCAGACAGCTCATTTTCCTTATCGGGATTTTTGAAATTGCGGAAGCCATTGTAACAGTCCCAATAGAGATTTTGTTTGGCTCGTTCTTCGTCAATGTGTTCGCTGTTGGCAATGTCAAAACTGCGGTCATTGTGCTTCGGATTATAAACGCCATTCTTTCCAGCTCGTCCATTGTGCCTTGTTAATTTCACATGAGTTCCTCCTTTTCTTTTTGATTTCCCCGACAGGGGAGAAGGGCAGCGAAGCTGATTCCTTGCGGCTTTCTGCGTCAAGTAATACCCAGTACTAAGTGGCGAAACGCCACTTAACTGGGCAAGGCTGCCGCCCTTGACCTGCACAGGGGTATTGCATTCCCTGTACCCATGCACAAAGGGTTGCACCCTCTGTACTCCCGCCCGAACAAACTGACTTCGCCCCGTCCCAAGCTCTGTCAGTTCCTTCGGTTTTACAAAACAGTCCACCGGACTATTTTGCAAAAAGAAAAACCGACGCATGATCGCTTTACGCTCAATACATCGGTTTCTTCATCTGACCTTAACGGTCATATTCAGTTGTGGCAGATTAGACAATTTGAAAAATTACTCTGGCACATCTACTGAATAACTTAGATTGTTTCCTCTCTTGTCGCTCTTTAAATCATCATAATACCATAGATACATCGTTCTGTCATATACATTGATTTCAATAACACCATCTGGCTTTTGACCTTCTACTTCTAATGAGTAAATTTCCTTATCATGTGCATAGCCAAAAACAAATCTGGTATCTGGATAATTTGGATTCAAGTCCTGTTGAAAATCACTTAATTTTAAAGATGAACGAATTAGTTCTGTAATATCAGATATAAGAATGCTATCCGCTTTAGTTGTAACCGGTGTAGCATTCATAAATGCATATTGTACACTTGCTTCCTCCACCTGTTTTTTGCAGCGTGCCATCACAAAACCTTGAACGGGATTGTTATCACTTCCTGCTCGATAGAAAATCGTATCATACTGTTTGCCATTCCATATATGCAATATTTCATCAACATGATTAAGAAAATCTTCTGGAACAGAAAATTCTTCATTTTCAGCATTCAAAGGAGAATTCAAAATAGCTTCTTCGACAGAACTATAATATATGAGTTCAGAATCCTTTTTATCGTAATCACTCAAATTGAATTCGACATATGCATTGTCTTTATTGTCATCTTCCGGAACATAAGTATAGCGACCATTTTCAATATGGTCATCATAATCAACAAACAGTCCAATACATATCAGCGCTGCAAAAATCAAAAAACTATTCCTACAATGATTAGCAATATTTTCAAAAATTTTTTCATACAAAAGTCCACCTTCTTGCTTCATTTCAGTAAATTATATCATACCGATATGAACAATTCAATTCACGCTCTATCAAGTAGTTTTTTACTTACCTATAACGCACATTTCCGCAAAATCCATAGTCTCCGATACTTTCCTCACAGGCGATATACAGTCGGAATTCTGTCAGCTCATGAAATAAGAAAAACCGACGCATGATCGCTTTACGCTCAATACATCGGTTTCTTTATCTGACCTTGACGGTCATATTCAGTTGTGGCAGATTACAGGTAATCTACAAATTTCCCAAAACAAAATAGGATATTTATTTTTATTCTATTCAACTACATACCCATATTCTGTGTGTGGTAAATACCTTACAGTTATCTTATCTCCTAAATCGCTACCTGTTCCCCAATATTTTAATGAATGTTCTTCTCCAGTTTTCTCATCTCTAATATGTATTCTTCTTTCACTATTAGAGTTTTCTCCTGACATTGCACCTTGTGTAACTTCTCCGGTAACTTCAACTAAATTATTAGATAGTAAATAAGGTATATCCAAGCAACAAGGAACAGTTATAAATATACCGAGAATCAATAACCCAACAACTGCCATCACATTGATTATTTTTTCCCATTTTTGATATTTTATTTTTTCTTCTTCATTGACAGCCTTTCGTTTTATAAACTTCCCATTTTTCTTTCTATGCAAAACATACATAATTAAGACTATAAATGATACTATAATCACTCCAAAAGTTCTAAACATCAATAATGCCATAAATTTGTACTCCTTTCAAAGCGACACGCTATTTATTAACAGCTTTATCAGCTAATCTTTTATCTCCCCATGGCGTTTTCAGCATAGGCTCATTATCAATAATTCCTGCTCTTAAAATTTCAAGGGGTTTTTCTAATTGTAAGATGTTTTTATTATCTATAATAATAGCAGTTTGAAATTCCTCAAAACTTTCAAAAACTCTGTCTTGAAATATAAAAGATATATTTTCTTTACATTCCTCTGCGTTAGCAGGTAAAACACAGGAACCCATCACATATTTTTTCTCATTATAGGAAAACTCAATAAGAGTAAAAGCCATATCATTATCATAATCAGACTTGATAATTTCCATTAGATCTTTTGCTTCAATAATGAGCGTTGGCTTTTCATTTTTCTTAAAACCAAACATGAATAACACCTCCAAGAATTAACTTTATCTTATTTTTCATTATACTTCATCAACTTAACGAATGGAAGAAAAATTTGTGTGCAGAGTTCCTGTTCAAGCCTTGTAACGCGCATTTATGCAAAATCCATAGTCACCGATACTTTCCTCACGGGTGATATACAGTCGGAATTCTGTCAGCTCATGAAATAAGAAAAACCGACGCATGATCGCTTTACGCTCAATACATCGGTTTCTTCATCTGACCTTGACGGTCATATTCAGTTGTCTAACATCGTACTGTTATAAAATCTATGTCATTTACGATTTTTCTTATGCTGATTTGCCCAGTAAGATTTTACAGGGATTCTTCTTCTTTTTATGTCCTCCATAAATTCTTCTTTGTCAATATTACTATCAATGGTAAATAATTTTTCTCCATTTACATATACACGCATAGAACCTTTCTTTCTCTCGCAATAGGTAATATCTTCAAAGTGAAAAGTTCTCTTTCTTCCAAAAGTTGAACGCCATGTGATTTCATCTCCGTTCACTTCCAGTTTCCACATAATCATGTTCAATGAGCCGATTAAAGAAACAATAAAGAAAATACTAAAACCAATTGGTGGCAATAAATCATCTTGTTGAATAGCACTGGCTACCGTAGCTCCCCCAAAAAGAAACACCGCCAATACAAAAAACATAGTAAGTACTTTTTCGGTTTTTATTATATAATGCGTCCTAATTATTCCCTTTTTCTGTTCTTCCTCTCGTTCTTTAGCTCTCTTTTGTTGAAGATTTACAAGATATTTCAAAAGAAGAAGTACAACTAAATAGGGACCTATTTGTGTAATTATATTCAAACACATTCGTAAAAAATTATTCATTTTTGCCCTCCATAGTTCCAGCTATATAAAAATGATTGTTTGAAATCGAGTATTAAAAACCTCAATTTTTCATATCTCATTATACTTCATCAACTTAAAGAATGGAAGAAAAAATTTTGTGTACAGAGTTCCTGTTCAAGCCTTGTAACGCACATTTCCGCAAAATCCATAGTCCCCGATACTTTCCTCACAGGCGATAGGCAACGGTCAAAACATCAGGTCTGCACCTGACATTTTAACCGCATATCAGCCCTGATTATCACATTATCCCTGCTGGCTGTTCAGCCCATGCTTTTTCGCATATTCGCTGGCTTTCTGTCTGCGTTCCTCACTGTAAGGCGGCAGGAAACGGATAGACAGACGGGACTTTGCCAGCTCATAAGAAACACCGCCTTGAACATTGGATTTTTCCAGTCGGCAAAGGTCAGGGTACTTCTTAGCAAAAGCAGCCAACCTCTTTTTCAATCCGGCGTTGTGGGTGTAGATATTTGCCTTGTCCTCGCCCTCATTAAAGAGAACGATTGTTTCTTTCTCAATCTTCGTCAGTCTCGTCATAGCAGCCCTCCCTATGGTTTTCAACACACGCAGCTTGCAGTAAAAGCAGCGATACCACCTTTCAACACCCTCAGCACTCAGCTTGACGGAAAGCATATAAAACAGCTTCTTCGCCACTGGATCGGGTGCAAGGGCAGCTACCATACGCAAACGCTCGACAGTTGCTTTCAGGTTCGGACAGCCAAAGGCATAAAGGGCTTCCATTTCATTCCGGTTCATCTTCATTGTGTTTTCCTCCTTAAAGTTTGATAAATGAAAAGCGACAGACACTTCATAAGGAAATACCTGTCGCTTCGTTTACGATACAAATTTGTTGGTTTTGGACTTGATAAAATCAGCAGTAAATCATTTCCTGTCTGATGATTTCTTCGGCTCGGTTACGGATAGAGTTCATGGACTGTACCCACAACATCTGATTGTCTGCTTTCATGGTTTCGGTCACGCCCTCGGCTTGTTTCATCTGCTCAATGATAAGGCTGCACCTTTCCGTTGCCTGTTCGTCCAGGTCAGCAAGGTAAGTATGCAGTTCGCCGGATAAACAGAGGGCAGAGAACCTTGTAGGGCGGTACTGCTCCAAATATGTCCTGTGCAGTCTGCCCCACATACCGATAGGGCGGTGTTCCTCCGGTAGCTTCAAGTCCGGCACATAGTAATCGCCCACAAGAACATAGTCCAGACCGTTGCTTTTGTCATGGATTCGTGATTTCAATTCTGTCATGCTATTTTTTCTCCTTTCACTTTTTGCCGATTTGATTTGCTTGTGACGTTCTGTTCAACACACACATTGCTATCAGAACTTTTTTCTTCTGCTATACGCTCATGCTCCGCAAATTCTTTTGATTTCTCACGAATCTTTTTCATATACTTACGATTGGATTCTCGTTTTCTGCGAAGTCGTTCCGCCTCTTTTTCAGCAGCAATCCTTTCTTCCTCTGTTGGTTCATGCTGCTCCACAGGTACTTGAAATTGCCCGACATAGTTAAGATATATCTCCACCTCTGTGGTGCGGTCTTCACCTTTTCCTTGTGGCTCGTGAACCAGAATTTTGTCGATAAATTCATTTATCATGGCAGGAGTAAGTTCTGTAATGTTCTCATACTTTTTGACCAGCTTTAGAAAACGCTCCACATTATTTTGACCGCCTATAATCCGTTGCATATCAGCGGTGTCAGTCTCAATAATCTTGTTCAGCTCGTTCTGCTCATTTTCATAATCAGTAAGCATACTCTGAAAAAGTCTGTCCGGCAATCTTCCAATCACATTATCTTCATAGATTTTCCTGATAAGCATATCCAGTTCGTGAACTCGCTTCTGATTTCTTTCAATGCGGTTTTTTACAGTTTCAGAAACAGCAATATCTTTCATCGCCGATTCTTCTTGCAGAGAATAGACAAACTCCTGCTCATTCAAAGAAACATAATGGCAAGTCTCCTGTATGGTTTTCAGAATGATGCTTTTAAGTGCTTTTGTTGAAATATGGTGGCAAGTACAGTGACGATCATACTTCTGATAAGCAAGATTATAAGTGGAACATTCATAACAATCTGCCGGATTGGAATAACTTGTCCTTTTTTCGCCTTTGGCAGTATAGTATATTCTTTCTCGCCCTTTCCGCTGCCTGTGATTATACATCGGCGCACCACAATCAGCACAGTAAATCTTTCCGGTCAGAACATTAGGCTCGCCCATAGGATCTGCTTTTCTTACATTCTGTCTTAACTTTTGAGCAAGCAGCCATGTTTCTTCATCGACAATAGGCTCTTGTGTATCATCAAAAACCACCCAATCTTCCTTGTCTGCCCTTTTCGTCTTTTTGTCCTTATAGGAATTTTTGAATGTCCTGAAGTTGACAGTCTTTCCGATATACTCTGGTCGGGCAATCTGAGTAGTAACCTGATTTCCTCGCCACATATACGGATTTTCTTTGTCATAGTTGCTTGCATGATTTCCAAGTCCCTTTTTTCCAAGATAATAAGACGGTCTTTCTATTTTTTCTTCTGAAAGTTCTCTTGCTATCTGATAAGGTCCTTTTCCCTCAATAGTCATGCGATAAATTCTGCGGACTACTTCAGCAGCTTCTTCATCAATAATCCAATGGTCGGGGTTTTCGGGGTCTTTCAAATAGCCGTATGGTGGGATATTACTTGTATGAGCGTTGCCGGAAGAACCTCTGGATTTCAGTACAGCTTTAATTTTCTTACTTGTGTCCCTGACAAACCACTCATTCATGATATTCAGAAAAGGGGCAAACTCACTGGTTTCTTGACGGTCACTGTCAATACCATTATTGATTGCTATAAATCGAACTTCCTTTTCTCTAAACAGAATGTCAGTGAAAAAACCTACTTGCAGATGATCTCTGCCGATTCTGGACATATCCTTGCAGATACAGGCAGTGATTTCTCCGTTTTTAACACCTTCAACAAGTCTGTTCCATGAAGGTCTGTCAAAGGTCGCTCCACTCCAACCATCATCGGTAAAATGAACAAGATTCGTAAAGCCATGTTTTATAGCATAATCTTCAAGCATTTGCTTTTGATGAACGATACTGTTACTCTCTCCAGCATTATCATCATCACGAGACAGTCTTTCATACAAAGCAGTAATGCCATTGCTTTTATCTTTTTTCTTCTCATGCTGAACTCCTTTCTTCAATTCCTATCCACTCCTTACGCTCACAAAATATCACATCCGTGTAGGGTTTTGGGAGCGAAGTGAAGTGTTCGGTGATGGAGGCGGAGACCGGTTCAAAAACCTGCCCATCCGTCAAGGCCGGGAGGACACTCTCGGTATCTTCATCCTCCGGTTTCTCCTTCAGGGAGGAACGGAATATCTCCGGGATGGCCAGCCCTGGGAAAGCACCTGCTTTCCCTTTGCTGTGAAGGTATGTCCGCCGCAGTCAAAGGCGGCCGTGACCGTCTCGTACACAAAGGGTTCCGCCGCACACAGCAGCTTACAGCAGACCAACAGAAGGATATTACGCTCGCCCACAGGCAGCCCCGGCACATCCGCTTTCTCCAGTTCCAGCGTCGGCAAGATCGCATGGTGGTCGGATACCTCCTTATCGTTCACCCGCGCCGCAACATCGGGGAAAAACTCCGAGCAGGCGTCCCGGATGGCCTGGGCGTTCTCCGGGGAAACAATGCGGTCGCTGACCGCCTCAGCCCCCTCCAGCGCCAAGCGCACATGATGGTATTTCTCCTTGCGGACCAGGACGATCTTACTGTCCTGGTCGGCCAGCATCGCCAGGGTGCGGTGGTAGAGGACGGAAAACAAGCGGCTCGCATTGATGCCGATGAGCCAGTCTGCCTTTTGGCGGCAGAGCGCCGACTGATACAGCGGGTCATAGTCCCCGCCGGGGCGCAGGTCGGCAAAGCCCTCCCGGATCGCCGCATCCTCCATCGAAGAAATCCAGAGGCGGGAGAAAGACTTGGAACATCCGGCGGCTTCATAGACGAGCCGGAAGATCAGCTCGCCCTAGCGCCCCGCGTCGCAGGCGTTGACCAGCTCCGTCACATCGGGGCGTTCCATCGGGGATCGGAAAATGTGGAATTGGGTGGCCTTTTCCTCGGACACCACATAGCGGAAGGGGTTGGGCAGAATGGGAAGGTCCTCATACCACCACTTTTATATCGGTCATCGTAGGCGGCCGCGTCTGCCAGCCCCACCAAATGCCCGATGCACCAGGAAATGAGATACCCATTTCCTTCAAAATAGCCGTCGCCCTGGATGTGACATCCAGGGCCGACGCGATACTCTTTGCTACATTCAGTTTTTCGCAGATTATAAGCAACATAGTTTCTCCTCCTCTGTGTTGTTTTACAGAGAATTTTTTGGTATAATATAAATTATAGAAAGGGGGGCTTGTTTTGGAAGTTCTCAAACAGTGCAAAACATGTGAATTTAATTTTTCTGGAATATGTGCAGGACACGGTAATACATACAAATATGGAGAAGCCATCTCAGATGATACCCTCTCTTGTGATGATTGGAGCGTAGGGTTTGACTATTTTGCAGAGATAACAAAAAATGCTCCCTGGTATATTAGAGAGCCATATCGAGATTCTAGAATAGACTACTCAACATTTGAAAAACTATTTGAAGCTGATGCAGCTGGAGAGGCTATCGAAGTCAATATATTTGATGCAATACGGAAAATATATGGCTTGAGTCTTGTTGATTTAGCTGTTTTGCTCAATGTCACTTTTGGTGTAATGTATCGTGCACGGAGTGTTGGTACTCCGGCCAAACGGATAAAGACTTTTTCGCAAGTATTGTGCATCCCTGTGGAATTTTTCAAAAAGATGACAACTCATGACTTTGAACAACTTCGAAAATGCAAAGCAAAATTCGAAGAGAGCATCAATGTTGAAACTGTTTTGAAAAACACACCAGAATGGAAACAAAAACTTATAAACCAAGTCGTCAACACCCTACATTGTCCTATACATTTTGCAAAGGTAATTGCGCGTATAGATAAATTGAACTGGGAAAAAGATGACAGCGATGCTCTTAATAACAGCGAAAAGTTGCTAGTCGATTATATTTCAAAAGCGGCATCCAAAAATCGACAAACACTGATTTCTCTGGAATACTCATTGGATATAGCTGCCTTGTCACACATTCGCACCACATACCTCAATAACGAGTAGACAGACCTAACCCGCCGTCCGAAACGGACGGCGGGTTTCATGCTCTCGCTGTTATTCTTGTCCCCCTCTCTGCTAATTTCAGAAACATTTTTCGTTTTCGTATTCCTCGTCCTCAAACTCATAATCGTCCGGGTTGGCGCTGACCTTTGCGCCCTGTTTGGGCTTGATGAACTTGATGTAGGCGAAAGCTCCGCCGCCGCCCAGGGCCGCCAGCAGCAGGATCAGCACCAGGCGCCGCCGCTGCCGGAAAAGAGGCTGACGTGGGTCAATGTGGTATTGATTTTGTATCTCACCTCCTGATTTTGAGCATAAGAAAACCCGCTTCATTTTGAAGCGGGTTTTCTTATATGCCTTCGGGTAGCATAGACAGTTGCCTTACTCTTTCTAATTCCTCCTCAGATTGATGTCTAAATACATACTGAGATATTGCAATCAAGATTTGTTTGTATTCCTCAAGTCCTTGATCGTCAAACTCGAGATTATTGCTATGTAGCTGGTTAATTATTGCCATATTTTTCTGCAAATAGATCGTTGGTATCATCAAATCATTTACATCATTCCATCCTGTATAAGTACCACGCGAAGCGTAAAAGGCCTCCATTTTGTAGTCACAATTTCCGCGACACGCAGCATAACAGTGAACGCACTTATGCGCATGGGGATCCATCACAAAACCGATGATACCATGATCTGAGTGCTTGGAATCCAGTATATCTTGTCCACATACAGCACAATTAAGAGGTTGATATATTGCCAGTATTTTTGAGGGCGTATTTCGGTTTCAAGCCAAGCCTTATACGAAACCGGGAAATATCGTCTAAATAGTTCATAGCGTTTATGATTTAGTATAAACGCCTCTATTTTTTCCTTATCAAAGATTTGAATTTTATATCGATCATTGTAAGAATCAAGGCGAGCATTTAATCCACTACTTGCTAGTGTGGAATAAAACCCGATAAAACCATTAGCTTTAAACTGTCCTAACCGATCCGATATATTAGTTTCATCATCAGGCGTAACAGATTTCCCTGAATGAGCCTTATGCTTGCAACTGACCAGCCATATTGTACGATTTTCGCTGAGAGTACCAAGCTGTCGTTCCTCAGCAAGAATATCTTTGCCACCGTCTGCTCCACGGCTTGGTTCAGATAAAATTTCAAAACTCAAGATTTCAGTAAGGAAATCCCTAGCAAATAGTTCAAATGAGTCTTGATTACCCGATGCAATATGAGCTTCGGGTATTTCGCAAAAGTTAATGCATGGCATAATATCCCACCGTTCATACAAACATTATTGTTTATAATATCATCTCCTCGTACTTAATAAAAGGGCATAAGCAGAAATATTATTATCTACTCGTCCTCATGTTCCACATAGAAGGCGTCCAGCTCGCACAGCTCCAGGGCCTTCAGCCGGGCAAGGTCGGCCTTGTCTCCGAACACCAGGTAGTGGTCGGGGATGCTCCAGCGGTCAAACATCTGGTCGGTAATTTCGCCGTACCGCCGGGCGGTATCGATCAGGTTCTCCATGTCCCGGCGGTCCTTGATCTTCCCGGCAAGGAAGGCCAGCTGGTGGAGTAGCCCGTAGAGATACACTTCCTCGTCAATGTGCGCCTCGTAGGTTTTTCCTCGATGACATACAGCTTTTCCTGTTCCATTTCATGCTCCTTCTTGAATTTTGGGCATAAGAAAACCCGCCCCAATTGGCGGGTTTGTCATTATTTTAATTTCGCCTCAAGTTCGCGTACCCTTACCTTAATACTACCGTTGATCGTTAAACATACACCAAAGAGCTTTGTAGCAAAAAGTGCCTCATCAGTCAGTTTAATCTGAGAATATTCTTTCTTTTCTATATGATTCCGTATAGTAATAAGGTGAAACCGAGCTTCTTCCATAAGTTTAATTTGCTCTTGGGATAATATGGATTCATCTGGATGCATGGCATCTGGTAAATACCATAAAGACTTACACACATCGTAGTATCCATCAGCCCGTTCGCCATCTGTTAAATTAGGGTTTGAACATATAAAAGCATTGAGACTTGCTATAACATCTTCATACATTGATACAAAGGCAGTTAATGAGTCGACTTGTTCTAAATAGGCACTTTTTTTAGCAAGCAGTTGCTCGTTGTTTGCCTGAATAGTTTTATCTTTCACCCTATAGTATTGGGTTATAGAAATATTACAAAATATTCCAACTATTGTGCCACTCAAAAAAGAGATCCCTAAATTTAAGCAATTATCATTATCATACTGTAAACCCAAACGAAGCAATACTACACCAATTGCAAATGAAATGCCAAGGCATACAAATATCGGCCATCTTGCACTTATTTTTCTTCTTATTATTGATAATTTGGAGTTCTGGCACTTATCCTTTTTACCCACTACATTCACCTCTAGTTTAAGTATATCATCTCCCTTCCGATTTGTCATGTTCCACCTTGCTGGGCTTGGTGGTGAGCAGTTTGTAGAGTTCGGTATCCTTCGGGAAGTCATCCGCAAAGGGCAGAATGACGTTATTGAAGAACAGCAGTCCGTGGCCCGGCTCGGAGTTGGTCACATAGGCAAGCTGTTCCGACGAAATGTTTAGCCGCTCCGCCAGTATCTTCCGGTCGCCTGCCGCCTGGTTGAGCATATAGATGAAATCGCTGTTCTCCAGGATATTTTCAATCTCCGGGGAGGAAAGCAGGTCTTTGGGGTTCTGGATCGCCCCGGTAGGATACCGCCCCACTTGCGGAAGCGTTTCCAAATCTCGGCGCTGTACGCCGCGGTCTGTTCCTCCTTCAGCAGAAGGTGGAACTCGTCCACGAAATACCAAGTAGATCTGCCAATGGCCCGGTTGATGGTGACGGTGTTCCACACCGCGTCCTGGACAATGAGCATACCAGGCTTTTTCAGGTTCTTGCCCAGGCCCTTGATGTCAAAGCAGACAAGGCGGTTAGAGATGTCCGCGGTGGTACGGTGGTTGAAGAAGTTCAGCGAACCGTTCACATAGAGGTCCAATGCCTGGGCCACCCGGTCAGCCTCCGGGATGTGCTGGGACAGCAGGGCGTTCATCAGGTCGCCCAAAATCGGCATATTCTCCGGCCGGGGGTTGGCAAAGTAGGGCTGATAGATCATCTGCACCGCCCGGTCGATGACCGTTTTCTCGATGGCCTCCAGCCCCGTCTTGCTGCCCATGATGAGCTCGCAAAAGGACAGCACGAAGTCGCTTTTCAGCGCCAGCGGGTTTTCTTCCTCGGAGTAGTTGAGGTTGATGTCCAGGGGGTTCACATAGTCGGTGCTGGACGGGGACAGCCGAATCACCTGACCGCCCAGCCGCTTCACCAGGGGCGAATACTCGTCCTCTGGGTCGCAGATGATGACATTGTCCTGGGTCATCAGCATGATAAAAGTGATCTCCCGCTTGCAGCTCATGGATTTGCCGCTGCCGGGGGTGCCGAACACAAGGCCGTTGGGACAACGGGATTGCTTGCGATCCAGCAGGATCATGTTGTTGGAGAGGGCGTTGAGGCCGTAGTACATGGCGTCGCTGCCCATGAATACCTCCTGGGTGACAAAGGGGACGAACACCGCCAGGGCCGAAGTGGTCAGGCTCCGTTCGATCTTGATACGGTTGAGCCCCAGGGGAAGGCTGCTCATAAGCCCGTCCTCCTGCTGGAAATCCAACCGGGTCAGAAGGCAGTTGTAGGTCTGGGCGACGCTGGCCGCCTGGGACACGGCAATCTCCAGCTTTTGCCGGGTCTCCGCCGTGTGCAGCACCAGGAAGGTCATGTTGAACATTCTCTCGTTGCGGGATTGCAGGTCGGTGAGAAGATCCTTCGCCGCGTCGCCGTAGGTGGAGAGGTCGGAGGGAAGAATATCCATATCGTAGCCGCTGCGCACCGCCCGTTTCTGCTCCTGTATCTTCATGGCGTCCAGGTCGGTGATCTTCCGCTTGACCATTTTGATGGCCTCGTTCTGGTTGATGCCCCGGATGTGCATGGTCACCATGATATTCCCATCCGCCTCCATGAAGTCGGTGAGGATGCGGTCGTGCATCTCCGGCGCCAGAATCTGCAGGAAGGACACCGCCCCGTACCGCCTGCCAATGCGGAAGGTGCGGGTCTCCCCGAAGTGGAAGGAGGTCGGAGAGATGAAGTCCTTCACTGAAAGGCCGCTGGCCGGGAGCCAGTCCCATTCAAAGGCGAACTGCCCGCCTTCCGGGTGGAGGATGTTGTAAAGCAGCTCCAGCCGTTCCTTTCCGTCCAGCACATGAGCCGCCGCCCCCATGACCTTGAAGCGGTTGAGGGTATCGGTCTCAATGCGGGCAAACCGGGCCCTCGCCGCGGGAAGGTTCTCCGCCTCGATGGTCAGGGTCACATACTTGGTTTTCACATAGCCGTTGTTGCCCCGCTTGTACTGCATCCGCAAGATGTCCACCGCCTCGTCCCGGATGGGGTCCAGGTCGTTGCCCTGCCGGGTGATACCGAACATTTCATCGGCGGCGCTGCCTCCGCTGCGGCTGTCCAAAGTGACCCGGACGCGATGGAGGGGTCATAGCCGTTATAGAAATCGCAAAGGCTTTCAAAGATGCTCCGCTGATCCTCCGGCCCTGCCAGGCGGTAATTCACATCCTCGAAGGCAATGGTCTTGGAGAAGGTCCCGCCCTCCAGCCTGCACAGGCCGTCGGGAAACATATTCTGAAACGGGATGCTGTCCTGCACCGTATGGGCTTTTCCGTCGCCCTTTGCCTGCCGGATCACCGCCTCGATCTGCTTGCGCTCGGCACGGGTGAGCTTACGCTTTGCCGGTTTATCTGCCTTTTCTCGCAATCCGCTTCACCTCCTGTTCTAGCTCAGATTGTCGCACCAGGGCGGAATAGAGATTGTTGGTCTGGTAGATGCGTACCTTCGGCCGGATGAATTTGTTCTGGATCAGATGACCCAGGAACACTTCCAGCGGTTGCCCGTTCTTCTCGTACATGGCGAACAGGAAAAAGGGCAGCATCACCAGGATCATGCACAGCGCCGCCGCTCCGAAACAAATCACTTGTCGTTTGGTCAGCCTGAACAGGACCTTGCTCTGTATCCGGCTCAGGTCCTTCGGGATCGTTACATAAGCCAATTTTGTGCCTCCAATCACAATATATTGTGGTTTATCCTATTGACAATTTCAAAATTTGGTATTACACTGATTTAGCACTTAAACTTAGCAAGTGATATATTCGCAAGAAAGGAGAATGTCTATGGGACTGAAACCCGGTCAAAAGGCGCCTGCTTCCGGTCAGTACGGCGTTGTGGGTCCCCGCGGCGGTAAGATCGACCATGAAGTTACCGTTGTGAAGGGTGAACCGATGCCTCCGACCAAGAAACCTGGTCAGACTTATGTGATGAATGACCCCGCGAAAAACAAGTCTGGCCGTCCCTAAAACTGAATACTTCTAACCAGCTGAGCCATCTCGTAAGAGGTGGCTTTGCTCATTTAATGGGCACCGAACAGGGATTTTGCAAGGCTGCCAGTCTTGAATAGGGTGTAGCACAGCAGGACCGTATAGCCCATGCAGCCCCAGATGGCCGCGGATATGTTGTCGCCGGATGTGGAGATGCCCTCCACCAGCACCGCGTAGATGCCCACACAGATCATAATGAGGAAGGCTTGGAAGCCCAGGGCCAGCAAAGAGCGAAGATAGTTCTGCCCCGTGGAGCCCCATTCCCAGTTGACCATCGTGGCAAAGGGGATGGGTCCTATTGATATGACCAAATACACCTCAATCATTCTGCCGTAGATCACTAGGAAGATGCAGATGGAAAGAATCTGCGTACACAGCCCCACAAACACGCTCTGGAACCACAGCCCCAGCAGGGCGCCCACGCTCCAGTCGGCAAGCTGGATCTCCAGATCGCCAACCACGTCGGAAATGTCGATACCCGCGTCCGAGATGATGCCTCCCGCTGACTGGCTGACCACATTCTGCGCCATATCGAACGCCGCCATGACGATGTTCCAGGTGTTCGTGACGATCAGCACGACGCAAAAGGTCTTGAAAATCCACTTGAAGAAAATCCAGGTGTCGAAGTCGTGGAGGTTGTTCTTCTCGATGATGAGCTGGATCAGCTCGTAGCACATGACGAAGGTGAGAATGATGCCCGTAATGGGGACGATCACCGTCTCCGAGAGATTGCGGATCATGTTGAAGATGCTGCTGTTCCAGGCGGCGGGCGTCATGCTGACCTCCCCGGCGATCTCGTCCACCTTTGTGTTCAGGGTATCAAACATCCCGGTCAGGTTTGAAATGATACCGTCAATGAGCAGTTCCTTGAACCACTCCTGGATCATATCCAATATCAAGGGAGATCACCTCCTAAGCGGCAGAACTATTGGGCACTGCCAATCCGTTCCGAGCAATAAATCAGTTCTTTTGGCTCATATCATGCAGAACGCCGGTTCGGAAAAATTTCCGAACCGGCGTTCTGACCCATTCTGCTCCTGTAAGAAACAGAATTATTTCTTTGCTTTATTCTGAATATACGTATCAATCGAGGCTGCAGCTTCTTTGCCTCCGCCCATAGCCAAGATGACCGTTGCGGCACCGCTGACCGCGTCACCAGCCGCATAGACGCCCTCACGTGTCGTCGCCTTGGTTGCATCATCCACAATGATACATCCCTTCTGGTTGGCCTCCAATCCCTCAGTTGTCGAACGGATCAATGGATTCGGGCTATTGCCGATAGCCATGATAACACAGTCGACCGGCAGCTCAAAGTTGGAGCCTTCCTTCGGCACCGGCTTCCGGCGCCCAGACGCATCCGGCTCACCTAGCTCCATCTCTATACATTCGATGGCCCGCACTTTCCCGTCGTCATCGCCATGGATCGCCACCGGATTGCAAAGCAGACGGAAAAGAATCCCTTCTTCCTTCGCGTGATGAATTTCTTCTTTTCTCGCCGGCATCTGTTCTTCTGCGCGGCGATATACAATATATACATTTTCCGCGCCCAGACGTTTTGCGGTACGCGCGGCATCCATCGCCACGTTTCCGCCACCCACAACCGCCACATCCTTCGGCCGGATGATCGGCGTGTCATATTCCGGTTTATACGCCTTCATCAGATTTACACGGGTAAGAAATTCGTTGGCAGAGTATGTACCAACGAGGCTTTCACCCGGAATATTCATGAAGCTCGGCAGCCCTGCTCCGGTACCGATGAATACCGCCTCATACCCCATTTCAAAGAGCTCGTCCACGGAGAGAACTTTTCCCATCACCATATCGGTTTTGATTTCCACACCGCGCTCTTCCAAGCCAGAAATCTCCTTCTGAACAATTTCTTTGGGCAGACGGAACTGTGGAATTCCATACATTAAGACGCCGCCAGCTGTGTGCAGCGCTTCAAAAACCGTCACTTCATAACCTTTTGCGTTCAAATCACCTGCACAGGTCAGTCCAGCCGGGCCAGCGCCCACCACCGCAACCTTGTGCCCATTCGAGGGGACCTTCTTCACCTGTTCCTTGCTGTGGCGCATATGCCAGTCTGCGACATAGCGCTCCAAACGGCCGATGCCAACCGGCTCGCCCTTGATGCCGCGCACACAGTTGTGCTCGCACTGATTCTCCTGCGGGCAAACACGTCCACAGATAGCTGGGAGGGAATTCATCGTCTTTATGGTTTGATATGCTTCCTCCAGTTCCCCTTTAGCCACATGAGCGATGAAATCTGGAATCGGCACGCCTACAGGGCACCCGTTTACACAGGGCTTGTGCTTACAATTAAGGCAGCGCTGTGCCTCTTCTATAGCCATCTCGTCGGTATATCCCAACGCAACTTCTTCGAAATTCTTATTCCGGACATCCGGCGCCTGTTCTGGCATCGGCGTCTTTTTTGGTGTCATATTAGGCATTTTTTGCACCCTCCATCAAACGGCAATTGAACTCGCGCGTGGCTTCCTGCTCCTGTTCCCGATAGGTGCGCAGACGCTTCATTGCCTCATCAAAATCAACCTCGTGGCCATTGAAGTCCGGGCCATCCACACATGCAAATTTAGTCTTTCCACCTACGGTCAAACGGCAACCGCCGCACATTCCTGTACCGTCGATCATGATCGGGTTCATGCTAATCATCGTTTCAATGTTATATTCCTTAGTCAGATTGCATACAGCGCGCATCATCGGCAGAGGCCCAATGGCAACTACGAAGTCATAATTCGCGCCATTCTTGATATTATCTTCCAATGCAGCGGTCACAAATCCCTTGTGCCCATTGGAGCCATCATCCGTCATCAGATAGAGCTGGTCACACACGGCGCGCATCTCATCCTCTAAATGATGATGTCCTTGTTGCGGAAGCCTGCAATGACATCCACCTGGGCTCCCATGTTGTGCAACGCTTTTGCCTGCGGATAGGCAATTGCACAGCCTGCACCTCCGCCGACAACCGCCACCTTCTTGTGGCCTTCCAGCTCGGAGGCTTTCCCCAAAGGTCCAATAAAGTCAAGAATCGCATCGCCCACTTCGAGCGTATCCAACAGCAAAGTGGTCTTGCCCACCTTCTGATAAATGATGGTAACGGTTCCCTTTTCGCGGTCATAATCCGCAATCGTCAGAGGGATTCGTTCCCCATATTCGTTTACACGCAAAATGATAAACTGACCCGCCTGCGCCTTTTTCGCGATAAAGGGCGCCTCCACAGACATTAGGGTCATGGAGTCGTTCAGCCTGCGCTTTTCTACAATCGAAAACATGTTACTTCCCTACTTCCTATACAAAGCAATAAATCTACAGGTACATGCACCATTATATCGAATGTATCTCCATTTTTCAAGATTTTTTGCAGTAAAGCGCGAAACAGAACGCAGAAAAAACAGTCCCAGAAATAAAAATTTTATGCAGCCTATCCATGTTTTTCCTGCAAGACCACCTTTTCCCACTGGAAAAGCGCATAGCCGCCGCAGAACGCGAAGTGCCCGTGCCCTCCACCTTTTCTGCGGCGGCCCCCGTTGCAGGCCACGCCACATATTTAAAGAATAATGCAAATCAGCCCATTGCAACCTTCGTTGATGATCCGCTCAATGGTCTCCCGTACCTTGTCACGCGCATCTCCAGGCATCCGATAGAGCTTGTTGTGCAAGCCTTCGTTGACCAGCTCGTGCAGGCTCTTGCCAAAGATGTTTGACTCCCAGATCTTTCCCGGGTTTTCCTGGAACTCTTTGAGTAGATACATCACCAATTCTTGCGACTGCTGCTCCGAACCGACTATCGGCGTCACTTCCGTGGTGATACGCGTCTTCATCATATGAATGGATGGTGCAGCAGCTTTCAAGCGGATACCATACTTACCTCCCTGCTTGATAATCTCCGGTTCCTCCAAAGAAAGTTCTTCGATGCCGGGCATCACGATCCCATACCCAGTACTCTGCACTTCCTCATAGGCATCCTTGATCTTATCATATTTTTTCTGCATTTCTGCAAAGCGCATCATGCAGTCGAGAAGAGCCCCTTCATCCTCAATGGACAGGCCGGTCTTTTCTCCCAACACTTTATAGAACAAATTGGCCTGCAACCCCACCGTGATACGCGCGTGGCCCGTGCCGAGATCCACCGTGGAGGTCTTTGCAAAAGACACATATTCGCAGGAGGTTACCTCTTTCACTACATTCTCGATCTCGCGGATTCGCGTGATCTTTCCCGCCGCCTGCTGAATGGTCGTATAAAGCGAAGTGCGCAGCCAGTGATCCTTTTCCAGTGAGGAAACCCAATGCGGCATATCCACCTTGATTTCCTTCACAGGGAACTCAAAGAGAATCTTTGAGAGGATGGTGCGGATCTCCTCCTCCTCCAATTCCAGGCAGTTGACCGGCAGAACTGGCACCTCATATTTCTTCTGCATAGAACGGGCAAGCGAAAGTGTCTCCTCCGAGCTCGGATAGGTGCTGTTCAACAATACAATGAACGGTTTGTTGATCTCCTTGAGTTCAGAGATCACCCGCTCTTCCGCTTCCTCGTATTCCGCACGGGGAATGTCACTGATGCTGCCATCGGTCGTCACCACCAGTCCGATGGTGGAATGCTCCGTGATGACCTTCTTGGTGCCAATCTCCGCCGCCATATTGAACGGAATAGGTTCATCATACCACGGCGTCATCACCATCCGGGGCATGTCGTCCTCCACATACCCCAGCGCGCTCGGCACAATGTATCCCACGCAGTCGATCATGCGGACAGCAAAACTGGCGTTCCCCTCAATGTTGACTGTGACCGCCTGTTCCGGCACGAATTTCGGCTCGGTGGTCATGATGGTGCGCCCCGCAGCAGACTGCGGCATCTCATCGATGGCACGGTCCCGGCGGTAGTTCCCATCTATGTTCGGTATGACAATGGTGTCCATGAAGCGCTTGATAAAGGTGGATTTACCGGTTCTGACCGGACCGACAACCCCAATATAAATATCGCCATTGGTGCGCTCCGAAATGTCATGGTAAATATTGCGTTCTTCCATTTTACCTCCCCCTCAGGCAGAGAATTTGTGGGTTTACTCCGTTGCGGAATCCGGCGGTCACATGGGGATCAACAGCATCCCCCTGCTCTCCACGAACTCCCCGGCGAGATTGTTTTCCTGCCGGATGGCGTCCACAGAGGTGCAGTACGCCCGCGCGATGTCCCACAGGCTCTCGCCCGGGTCTGCGTAATAGATGCTGAGCGCGGCAGAGGTATCCCTAGCGCGCGGCCGGTCTTCGTCCGCGCGAATCTCCGAAATAATCTTCAGACTGCTCTGTGTGATGACCTGGGCCTCTAGGCGCAGTTCGGCCTTGATTTCGATGCCATCTCCGGTGATGCGGTAACTGATCCCCGCCACATAGAGCCATGACGTACATTTGACTCCTTTGGGTTTCTCCGCCCCCCACGGATGGGCGTATTCAAAGTCGATCATACGCTCGGTGTAAAACGGACGATTCTCCTTATTGGCCGCCAGGATGCACACATTGAATTTTCCTTTGTAAACGATCTGGCCATCCTGCTCTGCAGCGGTTACCGCGGAAAGTTCGTTCCAAACGTCAAATACCTTGGAAATTCCAGCGCCTTCCAGTGCAATACTGCTCTTCTGAATGGCCGAGTCGTTCAACAATTCGACAACCTGTTCCAAGGTCTTTTGCTGATAACCGATCTCCAATTCATAGGCTTTCGAATATGCGTCCGTTACCACCGTGATCTCAGCCGGTTGGAAAGCTACCGCCTCCGCATAGAGGTTCATCTGTACATCAAAAAAGGTCTTATCACCGGAGTAATCGTTCTTCACCTGAATGGTCAGGCCCGCAATCTGAAGCCTTACTTCGCACAGGCAGTCGTCTGTAAAATCACTTCCGTCCAGCATCTGGCTGAATGGAATCGCATATTCCATTGTTTCCAGCATGGTCTCATCAAGGACGGAAGTGTACAAGATTTTCAGCGTGACCTCGCCCTTCACCATCAGTTTACCCGCCACCGTCTTGCTATCCTGAAGGCTGGCAAAGGCGGTGGTCCGTAAGATATTGTCCGCCCCCGGTTTCGACGCCGGCAGCTCCAAAACTTCCTCTAACGGAAACTGCTGGCCACAGAATCCAGCCAAGCGGCTGTATGGCATAACCTGCCGTTTTTGCTCGATCTCCTCCCCCTCAATACCGCACACAACTTCACTGTCCGTGCGCCCCACAACCTTTGCGCACACCGAAAACGCCCCATGAATGTCCAGGCGCCTCGGGCTAGTAGCCCGGCAGTTGATGTACTCCACTCGAGTAAACGCAGACACATGTGCACCATCGGCCGGTTGCTTCAATGTAATTGCGGCAAAGAAGGAGCTGCTGTTCTCACAGCAGCGCAACGCCGTTCCGCCCGCGTCCAGGTAAAAGACTTTGACACTGTACGTTCCTTCCAGTTCCAAGCGATCCCCCATGATGTTCCGTCCCGTAATACGGGGATAGACTTGGCATTTCAGGATACGCTGTATGTCCGGGCAGTAATCCGGCAGGCTAATGTCCAGGTCCACCGGCTGTTCCTGGCACCCGTCATAGAGCACCTCGCCGGCGGCCAGCGCCTCGCGGTTAAGCATATAATCCATTCAGGCTCTCTCCTTTTCCTGTTTCTATCCCATAGGTATGAGGTTCCTGTCCATTTTATGCTTGTGCTGAAAGAAACAGGAGAAAAACCTCTGCATGTCTTCTAAGGTTGCCAACAAGCAATCCCTTTTCAGCAAAAAAGCCAGCGGGAATCCCCCGCTGGCTTTTTCTGATAAGTTGCTCAAAATTGCCTGTCACGCTTCTTTTTTGATATGGAACATCTTGCGCAGGACAAAGCCCCAGAATTTCGAACCCTTTACAACGACGACTTTCATAACGAAAACCTCCCAGTTATGTTCCGCTCCGTAGGAGCGCGATTCCCAGTACGACCAGTATGACCGCCACCACAAACATGATTAAACCGACCGGGCAGAAGCAAGAGCAAACAAGGCCCAGGCCAAATGTGACGGCATATTGCCCCACCCGACAGCAGAATTCACCTTTACAGCAGTTTCCTCTGCAACGCATGTTCCATCGCCTCGTTTCCCCTATGTGTTCCAACAGAAACCTTTTGGATTCCCGCTGTAGTACCAGTATATACGGGAAGGGGCGTTTTGGTTCCGGGAAAAATACAACCCAACCACGGTAGAAATAAAACAAAACGTCCCTAAACCGGGTTTCCATTTCCACGGTTTAGGGACACAGCGATCAGATATTTAGACCAGCTACAAGTCAGCACGCGGTTGGTACAATACACCGAGCATTTCGCCCGTGTGAACCGTCACCGATGCTGTTTCGGTCACAATGCGGTTGCTCACGCCGAGCGGAAAATCCGAACGAAGCGGATACTCCTTTAAGGGATATTGCATCCCTGTATAACTCACTGTACAGCTTGGGCAACCAAATGGGAATGCAGAAAACATTGCACCGCACATTTGAAGAAGCGGTTGCGTCTCTCCCGCTTGCAGAAGAAACACCCGCGTGCCCTTTCTGCCATGACCGCACGGCATCCTTCGCGCGCCAAAAATTGCAGCACACAAAGATTGGCATAGGAGTGCTCAAACCGCTCCCCCCCGAGTGCTCCAAGCAAAATAAATTCCCGACACCCGCGGCGAAGGCCTTCTCGAGCAGCGGCCAGCAGATCCGTGTCGTCCTTTTCCGGCTTCAAGCGGATCGTTTCGATGCCTTCCGGCAACTCCCCCCGTACCGAGTCAAAGTCCCCAATTAGCAAGTCCGGTAAGATGCCGTATTTTCGTGCGGTATCCAGACCGCCATCCGCGCAGATCCGATACGCATTCTTCGCGTCAAAAGCATCGAAAACAGCGCCATCCTCTACCGGAGCAGATCCCAACAGGATACAACGCTTTATTTCATTTCCCATTCTTTCAGGTCCTTTACTTCGTTGTACATGGCGACGTAACTGGTATGGCGGGATAAATGAATTTCCCCTTCCTGCACTGCTTGTAACACGGCACAGCCCTTTTCGCATGTGTGCGAGCAGGAGGGAAATTTACACTGATTCCGGTACGGCTCAAATTCCCGGAAACAGAACTGTAGGTTTTCTTTTCGAACTAAGTCGCACTGCTCCAGGGAGATCGAAGAAAACCCCGGAGTATCCGCCACATAGGTATCGTCTCCCAGCTTTAACAACTCCACCTTTCGGGTGGTATGCCTTCCCCGGCCGAGCTTCTGGCTGATCTCTCCCGTTTCCAGTGCCAGACGCGGATCAATGCGGTTCAACAGGGAAGACTTCCCCACACCGGAATTTCCGGTAAACGCGGTAACCTTCCCTTTCAGAAGCGACTTGACCGCCTCTATCCCTTCGTCTGTCACCGAAGACACGGCAAAAAAGGGGATGCCGGCCTTTTCATAAATATCCCGCAACCATTCGCCGCTTTCCAAATCTGTCTTGGATACCACCACTACCGGCTCGATCTCCTTATCCTCGGCCGCTGCAATTGCTTCGTCAATCAACAAGGTGTTTGGGGATGGGTCACATACTGACGTAACCACAATCAATTGATCGATGTTTGCCACCGGCGGGCGGGTCAAAAAGTTCTTACGAGGGAGGATTTCCTCCACATATCCAGTCCCATCCTCTCCGAGGCGAATCTCCACCAGATCACCCGCAAGGGGCGTGATCCCCTTTTTGCGGAACACGCCCCTCGCTTTACAGGAATATAACTGTTCTTCTGTCTCTACGTAGTAGAAACCGCCAATCCCCTTGATAATTCGTCCGTTTCGTATCTCTTTCATATGCTCATTCCGTCGGGGTAATGGGAAGATCCGTCGGAATATCTCCCCAAGTTTCCTCTGTGTCGGTCCCGGAAGGTTCCGAAGTCGTCCCTGGGTCGACATACGGATAACTTTCCACCTGGCTCGGCTTCCCAGTGTCAAAGTCCATAATGAACACCGCGTACTTGCTGCCGTCCAACTCAATGACCAGTGTCTTCTGGCCTGAGGTCCCCGTGACTTTGATGGTGCAAAGGTTGTTATACGCCGGATTCACAGTCCGAACACCGTCCTCCATGACCGTGCCATCCAAGTATGCCTTGAGTTGAATATCGTGTGAGACGTTCAGCGGCAGATGGATATTGGCTTCCAGGGTCTTTTCGGACTGTTTTCCAGAGCTGACCACAATATTAACCTTGCTGTCCTTATCTACCGGCACGCCCGGCAACGGATTTGTCTCTATGACGGTGTTTTCCGGCTTGTCGCTATCATCCTGAAGCGTGACATCGCCTACCTGGAGCCCTGCAGCCACAAGCTCGGATTTTGCTGCTTCAATATTCTTGTCAATGACGTTCGGCACTGGGATCTGCTCGTTTTCCGGTCCAGTGCTGACCAAGATCTTGATCGTACTGCCCTGCGGTGCGGTTGCATTCCCCTTGGGCTCTGTGCTGGTGACATAACCAGCGGCAATCTCATCATCGGGAATCTCGATCACGGTGGTCTCAAAGCCTGCATTTTTCAGCGTCTGCTCTGCATCCGCTTGGAGATAATTGGTCACATCGGGCACCGTTATCGCCTGTGCGCCGCTGTTAACCACCAACAACACCTCGCCGTCCTTCTTAACCGGCATACCAGCGGTTGGTTTCTGATCCAGGATCATGCCCGTCTCCTTCGTGGAATCCTCTTTTGTCTCCACGGAGAATTTAAATTCGTATTCCTCGTTGTTTTGGACATCGGTGTACAATTGTCCAACCAAGTTCGGCATATCGATGGTATCATCCGGTTGTGCATTGCAACTGCGGAAAATGGCCGCAATTCCGATGCTCAATGCAACGATCAAAAAGGCCGCCAAAATTCCCAGAACCACCATCATGGTTTTTTGTTGTTTCCTCCTCCGCCATTCTGACGGCGGCGCGGAGGCTCCTCTTCGTAATCGTCGTAGTCGTATCCATCGTTATAAGACGGGGCACGGCCGTTTCGCACAGCACTGATTGCATTTACGTATTTGGTTGGCTTTTCATCGATAAAATATTTATACTGGAAACTGATGCTGGGATTGCGTTGAAACGCCTCAATATCTTCCAGCATTTCCGCCGCGGATTGATACCGCTGGTCTGGGTTCTTTTGCATGGCCCGCATCGTGATCTCTTCCAATCCCTCAGGAATGGCAGGGTTGATGTCGCGCGGCGGCTTGGGATCTGCCTGCAACTGCATAATGGCAACAGAAACCGCATTGTCCGCTTCAAAAGGCAGCGCACCGGTCAGCATCTCGTACAACATTACGCCCACAGAATAAATGTCTGCACGCTCGTCGCTACCTCGCCGCGCGCCTGCTCCGGAGCAATATAGTGTACAGAACCGATCGCCTTATCGGTCATTGTGCGCGTTTCACTGCGGGAGAAACGGGCAATGCCGAAATCCGTCACCTTAATCGTGCCATCCTGCAACAGCATGATATTTTGCGGCTTAATATCCCGGTGAACAATACCTTTGCTATGGGCATGGTGCAGCGCACGCAGAATTTGCAGGGTAAAATGAACAGCCTCTTTCCATTTGAGTTCGCGTTGCTGGTCCAGATATTCCTTCAAGGTGATACCGTCGATGTATTCTTCCACAATGTACTGGATGCGGTCGCCAAAACTAACATCGTATACCTTCACAATATTGGGATGGGAAAGGACCGCAATGGCCTTGGACTCGTTCTTAAAGCGGCGGATAAAGTCCTGATTCCCCAGAAATTCATCCTTGAGTATTTTGATCGCTACCGTTCGGTCATCGATAATGTCGTAAGCGCGGTACACATACGCCATGCCTCCCACGCCGATCAGCTCGTGAATCTCATAGCGCCCGTCAAGCCGTTTTCCTGTATACTTATCCATGAAACATCAACTCCAATACCGTTAGTGTCTGATAACAGCGACTGTGACATTGTCCCCGCCGCCACCGCTTTTTGCCAAAGCGATCAGCCGGTCCGGCAAAAGCCGGACTTCCAGTTCCCGGGCGAGCCGCTCAATCTGTTCTTCTTCCACATAGTTGGTTAGACCATCCGTGCAGAGAAGCAACAGGTCATCGCCGGAAAATTTACATTCGCAGTAGTCGATCTCGATGCCGGATTCCACGCCCAGCGCGCGGGTGATGATATTCTTTTGCGGATGGCGCCTGGCCTGCTGTGAGGTCAGGTCCCCGCTGTTTACCAGTTCCTGCACCATCGAATGGTCTGTCGTGATCTGCCGCAGTCCATCCCGCGTAAGTAGATAGGCGCGGCTGTCCCCTGCATGGGCAATATGTGCGACCCCACCGGAAACAATCGCCGCCACCACCGTCGTCCCCATCCCCGTTAGAGATTCATCCGCAACCGCGCGGTCATAGATCGCCACATTGGCGTTGTAGATTGCAGAAATCATCAAGTTCTTGATGGATTGGTCCGTGATGTGCTCGCTTCCAGAGCTGAGAATCTGCTCCGAGATCAAGTCAACCGCCAACGCACTGGCGATGTTTCCACCGTTTGCGCCGCCCATTCCATCGCATACAACCGCCCACGCGGTATTTCCGGAGAGCACGCCTGCCTTTACCGCATCCTGGTTGGAATGGCGCACAAGGCCAATATCAGTTTTCATGTAAATCTGCAACATTGGCCACCTCCTCTTGATACCTGCGCCGCAGCTGCCCGCAGGAAGCATTGATGTCCGAACCGAGCGTCCGGCGCACGGTTGCAGTGATTCCCTTTTCCGAGAGAATCCGGATAAACTTCTGAATTTGTTCATTGGTACTCTTCCGATAGGAATTCCCCTTGACCTCGTTCACAGGGATCAAATTGACATGGCAAAGCATCCCATGCAGCCGCATCGCCAATTCTTTCGCGCAAGCGGCAGTATCGTTAACGCCGCTGATCATCGCGTACTCAAAGGAGATCCTTCGGCCGGTTGCCTGTGCATATGCGCGGCATGCGGTCAAAAGCTCGTCTACTCCCCACCGGTGATTGACCGGCATAGTTTGAGAGCGAATTGCATCGTTCGGCGCATGCAACGAAACCGACAGCGTCAGTTGGAGCTTCCTCTCTGCCAAGTCGTAAATTTTGTCCACAATCCCACAGGTGGAAAGAGAAATATGCCGCATTCCAATATTCATCCCCTCGTCCGAGGAAACCAATTCCAAAAAACGGAGCACATTTTGGTAATTGTCAAGCGGCTCCCCCATCCCCATCAACACCACATTCGAAATGCGAATGCCTTGGTCCTGTTGGACCGTCTGGATTTGCGCCAACATTTCGGAGGCGGTTAGATTCCGTGAAAACCCGCTCTTGCCCGTGGCACAAAAAGAACAATTCATTTTGCAGCCCACTTGGCTGGAAATACAGATGGAATAGCCGTGGTGGTACTCCATCAGCACGCATTCCACATGTTCGCCGTCCGGCAAACGCAGCAGGTACTTGGCCGTGCCGTCCAACTTGGAAACCAGCCGCTGTTCGATTTCCGCCACAGCTATGTAATACCGCTCGGAAAGCGTTTGGCGGAAAGCTTTCGATTGATCCGACATCTCCGCAAAGGAACGTACCCCCCGGTGAAGCCAACGGTACACCTGCAGCGCATGGAAGGGCTTTTGCCCCTGCGCAATAAAGTCCGCACGCAGTTCTTCCAGCGTCATCGATTTTATGTCCTGTAAAGTCAAATTTACACTCTCCCAGCCATCCGGAAAATCGGGCAGGCCCCCAACTTCCAAATGCTTTTTCCCTCTGTCCGATTGTTGCTTTCTTCCGAATTATCGCCGCTGAAAGGATGCGACGAAAAATCCGTCCGTCCCATGTGCATGCGGCAGGAACGTCCATTCGTTCTCCGGTTCCTCAATTGCATGCTGCAACCCCAATGGCGCAGGCAATGCCCTCGGCACAAAATCCGCATGTTCTTTCAAAAAGCGTCTTGCCACCTCCCCATTTTCCGCCGGATTCAGCGTGCAGGTGGAGTACAACAAAACGCCCCCGCTTTTTACCAATTCGGAGGTTTTACTCAGAATACCGTACTGCAAATCCGGCAAACTGTCAAGGGTACAAGGCAATTTATATCGAATTTCCGGTTTACGCCGAAGAATTCCCAGACCGGAACACGGTGCATCGCAGAGGACCCGATCTGCGGGTTCTAACGGCTTTGTGGGCTTTTGCGCGTCACGCAGATCCGCGCGTACACATGTCAAACCCAACCGGCTGGCTCCGTCGCGAATCAAGCGCACTTTTCCTTTATATTGGTCAAAAGCCAGGACCTCGCCGGTGTTCTGCATCTGTTCTGCAATGGTAAAGGTCTTTCCACCGGGCGCAGCACAGACATCCACCACACGTTCCCCCGGCTTCGCCCCCAAAACGCCGCGCACAACTGCGACGAAAGGTCCTGTACATGGAACAGCCCCTCTTGAAAAGCCCCCAACGACGATATCGAACCGGCTACCTCCACTTTTGCAGCCCACGGAACCCATGTAATGGCTTCTGCCTTTACATTTTCTTCCATCAGCCGACGCAGTAAGTATTCCTCATCGCCCTTCGTATTATTCAGACGAACATAGATTGGAGGATGCTCGGACAAGGAATCCAGCAGATCCGCTGTACACTGCTGCCCATATGCCTTCTGCCATAGCAAAATCAGCCATTCAGGGCAGGAGTATTTCAAGCTGAGGAAGTGCACCGGATCTGCCTCCTGCTCCGGAAGATGCAACTTTTCCAGGTTTCGGAGCAAATTCCGCAGCACCGCATTGATAAAGCCCGAAGCCTTTACAGCTCTATTCTGCTTTGCCAGCTCAACAGCTACATTTACGGCAGCGCTTGGAGGAACTTTTTCCAAATATAGAATCTGATAAGCGCCAATACGCAGGATCTCCCGCACCTGCGGCGACATCTTACGGATGGGGATACTCGCAAATTGTCCAATATAATAGTCCAGGGTCAGGCGGCGTTCCAAAACCCCATAAAAAATGGCGGATGCCAAGGCCGCATCGCGCGGCTCCAAGGCAAATTGGGCAAGGGTTTTATCCAACACCAAATTGGAAAAGCCCTCGTTTTCATCCACATGTAGCAAAGCCGCCAATGCGGCTGCTCTCGCATCCGCCATCAATGATCATTCCTCCGATTTCCAAAGATCAGTAGCAGACGTAGAAGGGACATCAACGCCGTGAACGTCGCCGCCACATAGGTCATTGCAGCAGCCCGCAAAACCTTCTTGGCCCCTTCCAATTCCTCCGGATATAAAATTCCGGTTGCATCCAACGCCTGCAAAGCCCGCGCACTCGCATTGAACTCCACTGGCAAAGTAACCAGCTGAAACAATACGCACAGGCTATACAGCCCAATTCCGATATTTACGACAAAGTCGTATTGTACCGGCAAAATCAGGCCAATCAAAATCAAAGGCATCGCCAGATTGGAGCCGAGCCGTGTCACAGGCACCAACGCCGCTCGAATTTTGTTTGGAAAATACCCCTGTGCATGCTGAACCGCATGGCCCGCTTCATGTGCAGCCACACCGACTGCCGAAATAGACGTCGCGGCATACACTGGGTCAGACAGGCTAATGATTCCAGTGGAGGGGTTGAAATTGTCGGTCAGATTCCCACCGATGTGACGGATTTGTACACCCTGTGCGCCGCCATACTGCATCACGCGCATGGCCGCATCCGCTCCTGTCATGTTGCGGTAGGTGTTCACACGCGAATACTTTTGAAACGTGGAATTTACCTGAAATTGCGCATACATCGTAATGAGCAGCGCTGGCAACATAAAAAGGAAATACGAGTAATCAAAATAATACAATCCCATAAATTGTTACTCCTTTGCCTCACCGAGCACTGCGCCCTGGTCGAGCCGGTGCCCACAGAGGAACTCTTTTCCACCCATACGTTTTCCGCCCTCATATTGGACAATCTCCAATTCCAAAGCGGTGTTGTCCCCACAGGCCACCACAAAACGATCTTTCCTGCGGGCAACTTCGCCTGGTGCACCGCCAAACCCCGGTACAACCGTTGCCCGGTGCACCTTTAGGCGTTTTTGACGGTAAACGGTTTCGGCAACCGGCCAGGGGGAAAGCCCACGCACTAAGTTGTGCAGCTCTCTTGCCGGGCGATTCCAATCGATTTTTCCAAGCTCTTTGGTCAACATGGAGGCATAACAGGTTTCTGCATCCCCCTGCGGTGTACGTTGAATCGTCCCTTCTGCAACGACCCTAAGGGTTTCAACAATCAATTCGGCCCCCATCTTTGCGAGGCGGTCGTGCAATTCCCCGGCTGTCTCCTCAGGCCCAATGGCTGTACGGGCCTTCAAAAGCATGTCGCCTGTGTCCAACCCTTCTGCCATATACATTGTGGTGACACCGGTCTCTGCGTCGCCGTTGAGCACCGACCATTGGATGGGGGCTGCTCCGCGATACTTTGGGAGCAGAGAAGCATGCACATTGATGCAGCCATACGGCGGGATCTCTAAAATTTCTTTCGGGAGAATTTTCCCATAAGCTACCACTACAATGCACTCTGGCTGCATTTCTCGAATCTGCTGCGCTGCCTCCTGCGTGCGCAATGTTGTTGGCTGATAAACCGGCAGATTGTGCGCAAGCGCCAGCACCTTGACCGGCGGCGGCGTCATGGCATATCCTCTTCCTTTTGGCTTATCCGGCTGAGTAAACACAGCGCACACCTCGTGCCCTGCATCCAATAGACTTTGCAAGCATGGAACGGCAAAGTCCGGCGTTCCCATAAATAGAATCCGCAATTTTCATCATCCTATCCGTGGTGAGATTACTGAAGCTTTTGCAGCTCCTCTGGGGAAAGCATCCGCACAACGTGGGATTTAAAGACCACGCCATTGAGATGATCGATCTCGTGGCAACATGCGGTCGCCAGCAGTTCTTCCCCTTCCAGTTCAAACGTTTTTCCCTCGCGATTTTGGGCGCGTACCAAAACACGCATTGGGCGCTTTGTGATCCCATATTGTCCTGGGAAGGACAGGCATCCTTCGACGCACTCCTGTTCGCCGCTCTGTTCGACGATCTCCGGATTGACCATCTCAATCGGCCCGCTCCCCACGTCGATCACCACTATGCGGCGGCGGATGCCCACCTGGGGCGCTGCAAGGCCGACTCCATCCGCGGACTTCATGGTCTCGATCATGTCGTCCAACAGAATGCCCAATTTTTCGTCGAATTTATCGACGGGCCGGCAAACTTTTGTCAAGATTTCGTCCCCGTCTTTTACAATATTACGAATTGCCATTTTTATTCCTCCAATATCATACTCTTGCTTTTGAGCCGTCGTTTATAAGATCCTATCCGGATTGATGTCCGCAAAGGCGGTCACATCCCGAAACGTCCGTTCTTTTGCAAAGGCAATCAACAGCCGGGAAATCATCTGGCGGAAACTCCGGCTGTTCCGGCATTTCACGATTAATTTATACCTATATTTATTGCTGACCTTGCCGATTAATGCGGGAGAAGGATTTAAAACCCGCATCGGCTCCTGCGGATATTCTGCTTGGGCCAAAGAACGCAACATTTGCAAAAAAGCTTCGCTTGCGCGTGCCACTTTTTCCTCATGTATACCGACAAATCCCACCACACACAGGTCGGCGAACGGCGGATACAGCATCCCCTTGCGTACGGCAATTTCCCCCTCGTAAAAGGCAGGGTAATCCTGCCGGGCGGCTAAGGCGAGCACGGAATTTTCCGGTGTGAATGTTTGGATGATGGCTTCCCCTGCATATTGACCGCGCCCGGCCCGCCCGGCCACTTGGGTCAGTAGATCAAACGCGCGCTCATAGCTGCGGAAATCATCCCCATAAAGGGCCTGGTCTGCGGAGAGAACGCCCACCAGTGTCACATTTTCAAAATCCAATCCTTTTGCTACCATCTGCGTGCCAACAATCACATCGTATTCCCCACGGGCAAAGCTCTGCAACTTTTCCTCATAGGCAAAGCGCGTCATCGCCACATCGGTATCAAGCCGCAAAACACGCGCCTCCGGAAGAAGTTCCAACAATTGCTGTTCCGCCCTCTGCGTCCCGAATCCCGCGTAATGAACTTTGTCCGCATGGCAGGTTGGACACTCTGTGGAAAACGGCACCGAGTACCCGCAGTAATGGCACATCAAGCGCTGATTAGCCGCATGATAAGTCAAGGATATGCTGCAATTGGGACAAGTAACTACATTTCCACATGATTTGCAGGACACAAACGTATTGTAACCACGCCGGTTTAACAAAATGATGGACTGCTTATGAATTTTTATATTTTTTTCCAATTCTGCCAACAGAGCACGGCTATAGATACTCTCATTTCCAGCCTCAAGCTCCCGGTTCATATCCACAAAACGAACCTGAGGAAGCCTTGCACCGCCATAGCGGCTGGGCAACCGGTTAAATGTATAACGCCCTACCTGCGCAAAGTAATAGCTCTCAATCGATGGCGTCGCAGAAGCCAGCACCAAAAGCGCCTTATGGTATGCACATCGAAATTTTGCAACATCCCGCGCATGATAACGTGGCGAAGCTCCGATTTATAAGTGTGCTCCTGCTCTTCATCCATAACGACCAAGCCCAGGTGATCAAATGGTGCAAAACCGCGGACCGCGTTCCAACCGCGATGGAAACCTCTCCGCGGCGCACGCGTTTCCACTCGTCCAGCCGCTCAGAGAGCGATAGACCGCTGTGAAACACCGCTACACGCCGTCCATATCGCTGATGAAACCGCGCTAGACTTTGTGGAGTCAAAGAAATCTCCGGCACCATCACGATGGCCTGTTTTCCATCAGCAAGCACCTCATCGATCAACCGCATAAAGACCGAGGTCTTACCGCTTCCAGTCACCCCAAACAGCAGAGAAACACCGCCCATCCCTGAACGGTACTGCGCCAACAGGTGTTGATAAGCACTCTGTTGCTCATCTGAGAGAAGAAGCTCCTGCTGCACCACTGGATTTTGCACTTGGTCATATGGATTGCGGTAAATCTCCGTCTCGTAATAACAGGCTACGCCTTTTGTCACCAGGGTATTCACCACAGCAGGCGTGACCCCTGCAAAATAACAGACTTCCTTCAAAGACGCACTGCCGGCCTCCTGTAAAATCCGGCAGACTGCTCTTTGCTTGGGCGTCAATTTAGAAAGAGGCTCTTCATCGGTAAGGCGCACCATCTTCTGTGCCGCATCTTTAATCTGCCGTACAGCAGCACCTGTCTTTTGCAAAAAACCACGTTTAAAGAGCTTTTCAGGAGCGGTGCTCTCCACCGGAAGTCCCGTCGCTTTCAATAGTTTTTCCCGCTCAACCGGCCTGGAACACCCTGCCAGATATTGCAGAACGGTTCGCTCTTCTACAGAAAACGTCTCCATTTCCTGCGCTTTTCCTTGCACCAAAGTGTACTCGGTCTTTAAGCGAACATTGATTCCCGCAGGAAGCAGAAGCTTCACCGCCTCAAATAACGTACAAAAACAACGATCCTTTAGCCAATAGACCAACGAAATCGCTTCACTAGTAAGAAGCGGCGCTTCATCCAGCACCGCCACCACTTGTTTCATCTCGTTTTGGGTTTTCTTTTCCGGGGAAATCTCTAAAATCATCGCCAGCCGTTGGGAATTTCCCGCGCCAAACGGCACCAACGCCCGACACCCTGGCTTCGCCTGCTCCAAAAGTGCTTCTGGAACGAGATAGTCAAACGTTCTGTCAAAGTGATAAGCGGTATTCTCTACCGCCACCCGTGCAAAAAGAATGGACATTACATTTCCAGATCATCATCGTTGGGTTCCGGGGTCTCGACGATCTTAAATTTGTGTTCCGCATACTCTTCCAGAGCAAGGTCCACGGGTTTTTCGATTAAAATATCCCCCTTCTCTTCTGCTTCGCCAGCGATTTCGCGGGCGCGCTTTGCAATCCCCACTACAAAGGAATAGCGGCTCTGATTTGGGCCAAGGCTGGAATCTTCAATCGGTTTAATCATGGTTCAGGACTCCTTCTATTGTATCGAAATTTCTGCGTTTGCTGTATTTCTCCGCACGGAGAATCTGCTGAATCGCCTCAACGGCGTTTTCAACCGTGTCGTTAATGACCACATAGTCATACTCTTTCGCGTGTAAGATCTCCCCACGCGCTGCATCCAGACGCTTTTGAATCGCCTCTTCACTCTCTGTTCCGCGATCGCGCAAACGGCGTTCCAATTCCCGAATCGAAGGTGGTAGAATAAAAATCCCCACACAATCCGGACACTTCTGTTTGATCTGTGCGCCACCCTGAACCTCAATTTCCAGGATCACGTCGTTTCCTGTTTCCATCCAGTCGCGGATCGGCTTCTCCGGTGTACCGTAAAAATTCCCACAGTACTCAGCGCTTTCCAGCACTTCACCGCGCTCTCGCATACCAAGGAACTGTTCCCGCGTAACAAAATAGTAGTGTTGCCCATCCACTTCCCCTTCACGCGGTTTGCGTGTTGTGGCGGAGATGGAGAGCTTAATACTCGGGTCCCGCTGCAAAAGCATATGGAGAATCGTGTCCTTTCCTGCACCCGAAGGGCCGGAAAGTACAACCATCAATCCCTTAGTCATCTTCGTCGAGCTCCTCCTCGTCCTCAAGGTCCTCATCGCGGTCATTCAGGCGGTTTGCAACCGTCTCCGGCTGCACCGCAGAAAGAATCACATGGTCGCTATCGGTCACAATCACCGCACGGGTGCGGCGTCCATAGGTTGCGTCAATCAAAGAGCCGCGCTCTTTGGCATCCTGAATGATACGCTTGATTGGCGCAGACTCAGGGCTGACGATGGCAACCAGCCGGTTTGCAGAAACCATATTGCCAAAGCCGATGTTGATGAGCTTCATGTTGAAAATGCCTCCTATCGCCAATCTTTATTCAATGTTTTGAATCTGTTCCCGAATTTTTTCGATCTCTGCCTTGATATCCACCACCAGATAGGCGATCTGTGAATCCACCGCCTTAGACCCAATGGTGTTTGCCTCTCGGTTCATCTCCTGCACCAGGAAATCCAGCTTACGGCCCACCGGCTCGGCAGATTCCAACATCTGGTGCATTTGATCGAAATGGCTGCGCAGCCGGACAGTCTCTTCTGCTACTGCAACTTTATCCGCAAAAATCGCCGCCTCGGTTAAAATCCGCTGCTCGTCAATCTTGGCATCCGCCAACATCTCCTCCAACCGGGCCTGGAGTTTTTGCTGGTATTCCAACACCGTCTGTGGAGAGCGTTCTTCGATCTGGTCGACCAACCGAAGGATTCGCTCTGCATGGGAGATCACGTCTTCTTTCATGCGTTGGCCTTCCCGCTCGCGCATGGCAAGGAAGGACTCCATCGCACAATCCGCCCCCTTTTGGACCACTGCCCATATCGCATCCTCGTCCTCCGGCGCTTTATGCACGGAAAAAATCTCTGAATATCGGGATACCGTACTTACCGAGAGATCATCCCGCAAGTTATAGCGCTCCGCCAGTTCATGCAGCGCATGGACATATCCCGCCGCCAGGGAATGATTCACCTGCACCTGAGCATCTGCATCCTCCAAAGTCTCGATGGATACATACACATCCACCTTCCCACGCGAAACCCGTTCCTGCAAATACCCCTTGAGCCGCTCTTCCAGAAACCCATATCCACGGGTAATTCGGGAAGAGAATTCGAAATAACGGTGGTTCACCGATTTGATCTCCACCGTAATCTGCCGCCCCTCAACGACCCCTTCGAACCGGCCGTAGCCGGTCATGCTTTTGATCACATTATCATCTCAATTCAACTGGCAATTCTCTGCCGTTTTCTTGTTTTTTCGGCCTCGGAAGGCCTTTTTTCATAAGTATTCTTATTTTAACAGTTTCCCTATCAGCTTGTCAAGGAAAACACTGGGAATCTTCTTGCCATGCCATAATCTCAAAATAAAAACAGCCTGTTCGGGGAAGGGATGACTACTATTTCTTCTTTTGCATATATCCTGTGGGAACAGATTCTTCCCTCTCTTTTTTATGGGCAATATAAGTTTACATATGGCAAAAGACGCATAAACACAGAAAAAGCGGGACTTCCTCTGTAGAAAGAAGATTCCCGCTTTTACTCTCCATATCGAACTCTTACACCATCTCTAGGATCGATGGCGCGCCCATTCCGTAGCCTCTCTACAAGAGTTCTTCAAAGCTACGGATATAAACGTCCGCCAACTTTTTCAATTCCCCTTGCGTACTTCCAGAACAAGCATCGTATACGCCAACCGTATGCATGCCGGCTGTGCGTGCCCCCTGAATTCCGGGGAGTATATCCTCAAATACCACACAGCTTTCTGGCAAAACATCCAATTTTTTCGCTGCCAATAAGTAGACATCGGGGAATCCCTTTCCCCTGCTGGTTTCCTCCGTCGATGCTATTGCACCAAACCATCCTTCAATTCCATGGTGGCACAAAGCGGGCCAATAAAGCTCTTTTGGCAGCGCCGTCGCTATTGCCAGCACAATCCCCTGCCCGCGCAACTTCTCTAAGTAGTCCCGTGCGCCAGGTTTCATCTGGATAATATTTCCATACCGATAGATCGCCATTCTGTTCCACTCTGCCACAATTTCCTCCGGAGTCTCCGGAAAGTGAAACCGCTCCTTGGCATAAGCCGCTGCATCGAGAAACCCCATCGAAGCGATGCACTCGCAATATCCATCCGGTACGGTTAAGCCGCGCTTCTGCAAGAACTCCTCGTCGATTTCCTCCCAGACATGCAGCGAATCGAGCAAAGTCCCGTCCAGATCGAAAATGGCTGCCTGTACGTTTTCAATCCCCATCATTTCTTAATCTCGCTTTGCAGAATCTCAACGCTCTCCCCGCTGAGAATGCGGTTGGTTGTGCGGACTGCACACATCTTGCCGCACATCGAGCAGCTGTGCTTATCGGAGGCCGGAACACTCTCATAATAGGCCTTGGCTTTCTCCCCATCGATTGCCAGTCGGAACTGCTCCTCCCAATTAAAGCGCTGGCGGGCTTCTGCCATAGCATCGTCTTGCTTGCGCGCCCCGCGTACCCCTTTCGCGATGTCCGCCGCATGAGCCGCAATCTTAGATGCGACAATCCCCTCGCGCACGTCGGAGAGATCCGGCAAACGCAGGTGTTCCGCCGGGGTCACATAACACAGAAAATCCGCCCCATTTGCTGCTGCAATCGCGCCGCCGATCGCCGATGTAATATGATCGTATCCCGGAGCAATATCGGTCACCAGCGGCCCCAACACATAGAACGGGGCTCCGTGGCAAAGGCGTTTTTCCATCTTCATGTTGGCTGCAATCTCATCCATGGCCATATGGCCTGGCCCCTCTACCATCACCTGTACGTCTTTCTCCCAAGCGCGCTGGGTCAGATTTCCCAATTCGATCAGTTCGCCAATCTGCCCCGCATCGGTCGCATCGTCCAGGCAACCGGGGCGAAGCGCATCCCCCAAACTGATGGTCACGTCGTATTCCCGCAGGATATCCATCACTTCGTCGTAGTATTCATAGAAGGGGTTTTCGTTTCCAGTCATCTTCATCCAGGCAAACAACAAGGAACCGCCGCGAGACACGATATTCATCTTCCGTTTGGAACGCTCAAAACCTTCCACTGCACGGCGATTGATGCCTGCGTGGATGGTCATAAAGTCCACCCCCTCTTCCGCATGGGCGCGCACAACCTTGAGAAAATCTTGCGCTGTCATATCCATCAGGTCCTTTTCCAGGTAGCCAATGGCATCGTAAACCGGGACGGTCCCAATCATTGCAGGGGAATATTCGATCAGTTTTTCGCGGAATTCACGCGTCTTCCCATAGTTACTCAAATCCATGATGGCTTCCGCACCGAATTGCACCGCCAGCTGAACTTTCTGCATTTCTGCACAATAGTCGGCGCAATCGCCGGAAATCCCCAAATTCACATTGATTTTTGTCCGCAACCCCTCGCCCACTCCATTCGGGTTCAGAGACTTGTGCCGTACATTTGCGGGAATGATTACCCGCCCTGCCGCCACCAGAGGAAGAAGTTCTTCCTCCGTATACCCTTCTTTTTGTGCTACAACAGAAAGTTCTTTGGTAACAATTCCTTTTTTCGCTGCTTCCATTTGCGTCTTATATTCCATGTTTCTGTCTCCTTTATTCAATCTCCGCGCCATTGGTCAAACCGTTCCTATAGACGTCGTAAAAATGGTTGGTGGGGCCATATCCCTTTCCAATAGACAACGCGTGGCGAATCGCCATGGTGACATAAGCTTTTGCACGTTCTACCGCGACCGGCATCTCCAATCCCAACGCTAGATTTGCGGCAATTGCGGAGGAATAGGTACATCCAGTGCCATGGGTGTTCTTGGTTGGAATTCGTTCCGCGGTATAGTGGTGTATCTGTTTTCCATCAAATAGCACGTCCACCGCGTCCCCCTGTGCATGGCCGCCCTTGACCAATACCCCTTTCGGCCCCATCGCCTGAATTCGCCGGGCAGCCTCTTCCATCTCTTCGATAGAGCGGATGGAACATCCTGCGATTTTTTCTGCTTCCGGAATGTTCGGCGTCAGAAGTGTAGCCAACGGGAGGACTGTTTGAATTAGCCGATCTACCGAACAAGGGTCCATGAGCGGACATCCGTTTTTGGCATACATCACAGGATCAATCACCACATGTTCCGGCCGATACTCCCGTAGCTTTTCTGCCACCGCTTCCATGCACGGCGGCTGGGAAAGCATTCCCACCTTGACTGCATCCGGCCGGATATCCTCAAACACCGCATCGATCTGCTGGCGAATCACATCCGGGGACACATCCTCAATGGCGATGACACGGCTGGTATTCTCCGCTACAACGGAGACGATCACACTCATCCCATAGACACCGTGCGCGGAAAAAGTCTTTAAGTCCGCCTGAATTCCTGCTCCGCCACTGCAATCCGAGCCGGCGATTGTCAATGCTTTTTTCAACAGACATCCTTCCTTTCTTTCGGCCGTTCGCCCCCTGTTCGTGAAAACAGGCACAAAAAACGCCTGCCTCCCGGCAAGCGCTCCCATTCCAATCTTCATTGGCTTTGCTTCCCTACGACAGTATTAACCGACAGGTTCTAAGGGTCAGGTTTTACCTTCTCAACCGCAAAAGCAGTTCCCCCGCAAACGTCCATATTTCATTTTCTTTTGATAAAGATTATAGCACCACTGACAGTTTCTGTCAATGAAAGGCGGTCTTTCTTTAGGACAAGTTTCATGCTATAATAACTATGTATATTTCATTTGAAAGGATTGATGAATCAGGGGGAATTTATGCTTTTTTACGGAATCCCTCTGTCCTTTCTTGCAGCCCGCGTCCTAGGCGCGGAAGCCTCAACTCAAGTTCCAATCCTTTCACAGAAAGAGGACATTTATGAAACAGGTGACCATCGGCTTAAATGATGCAGGCCAACGGCTTGATAAATTTCTAACAAAAACATATCCTAATTTGCCGCAATCCATGATGTACAAAAGTATCCGAAAAAAGGACATCAAGTGCAACGGAAAACGCTGCGAAATATCCACCCGGCTGTCTGCGGGGGATGTGCTAACTATGTATCTAAAAGACGAATTTTTCCAACAAGCACCAAAAGAATACGATTTTCTGAAAGCGCCCAATCAGTTAAACATTCTATATGAGGATGAAAATCTGATGCTGTTGGATAAAAAACCCGGTCTGATTGTGCATCCAGATGAGCACTATCATTTCGATTCTTTGATTGCGCGGGTGCAACATTATCTCTATGAGAAAGGGGAATTTAAGCCGGAAAATGAAGCGTCTTTTGCCCCTGCATTGATTAATCGAATCGACCGCAACACCGGCGGTATTGTGATGGCGGCTAAAAATGCAGAAACTTTGCGCATTATGAACGAAAAGGTCAAACAACGGGAACTCACAAAACTGTACCTCTGCATTGTCCATGGGCATATGCCTAAGCGTGAGGAAACCTTAGAAGGTTTTTTAGAAAAAACGAGAGCCAAAACCGAGTCTATATATCCCGGCGTCCTACCAGCGATACCAAAAGCATTCGGACACGCTACCGTGTATTGGCCGAGCGTGCGCGGTATAGCCTGCTGGAGGTTGAGCTTTTGACTGGACGTACGCACCAAATTCGGGCGCATCTTGCTTCTATTGGGCATCCCCTTGCCGGCGATGGGAAATATGGAACCAATGCCATCAACAAAGACTGTGGTTTTAAATACCAAGCATTGTATTCCTATAAACTACGTTTTCATTTTTCAACCCCTGCCGGTATTCTGGAATATTTGAATGGGCAAACCTTCGAAGCAAAACAGATTTGGTTCCTTGATGATTTCTATCGCTGGCCAGACTAGGCGGCTTTCTCTTAGTAAAGCATTTCGTCCGGTTTAACCGGATATTTTGAGGAGTAGGTTGTAGCTTCTTTATATTGTTGTGAGGAGAATGGGATATGGCGGATAAATCAGAGGACTTCACGGGTCTTCTCAATTCAATTGACGAGATTACAGAGCTGATCTATGTATCTGATCTGGAGACATACGATCTTTTATATATGAATAAAGCGGGAAGAAAAGCGTTCTCTTCTAATGCGGCTGCCGGCGGAAAATGTTATCAGGTTCTCCAAAAGCGTGATTCTCCCTGCCCATTTTGTACAAATCAAGTGTTACATACCGATAAAAGTTATGGCTGGGAATTTACAAACCCGGTTACAGGCCGGCATTATTTTCTAAAAGACCGCTTGATCGAATGGCAGGGACGTCTTGCCCGTTTGGAAATTGCTTTTGATGTAACCAACTATGAAAAGGAAAAGAACGAGCTTCGCTATGCGTTGGACTCGCAACAGATTGTCTTGGACTGTATCAAAATTCTTTATCAGGAGCGAGATTTAGACAAAGCGATCAACTGTGTCCTGCAAATGATTGGACAATATCTTTCAGCCGACCGCGCTTACATCTTTCAAATTCGTGGTGACAAAATGGACAATACCTACGAATGGTGTCGTGAGGGCGTCCTCCCGCAAATCGATTTCTTGCAGGGGCTGGACCCGTCCATTGTTGTTCCATGGCAAAATGAATTGGACAATCACCAGTGCATCATCATGAAAGATATTGAAGATATTAAAGGAGAACGGGTCTATGATGTTCTCTCCCCGCAGGACATCCAAAATATGGTGATTGCTCCTCTGGAGGAAAACGGACGGATCAATGGATACTTTGGGGTGGACAACCCGCCGCATGAAAAAATTCGAAACATCGTCTCCCTGCTGGAGACGCTTCGGTATTTCATCATGGTTACTTTTCAGCGACATGCCGATGAACAACGGCTACAGCATTTAAGTCTCCACGATACATTGACCGGGGTTTATAACCGCAATAAATATACACTGGATATTCCAGAGATCACAAAATCCAGGGGGCCGATCGGTGTGGTTTATTTGGATTTCAATGGACTTAAGGAGACCAATGATTGCTACGGCCACTATTATGGCGACCAGGCTCTAAAACGTTGTTCCGAGTGTATGCGTTTGGTTTTCGAGGAAGCAAACCTCTACCGAACCGGCGGGGATGAGTTTGTAATTATCTCCTCACAGAAATCCCAAGAGGAATTTTTAAAGCTGGTCCGTACCCTAAAAGATTCTCTTGCAAAAGAACAGCTTCCTGTAGCCGTAGGTGCTCAGTGGCAGGAAAGCGCCGAAAACCTAAGAAATTTAATCACATTAGCTGATCGTGCCATGTACGAGGACAAGCAACGCTTTTATGAAACAACACTTACACCAAATCCATTGACCCGTCGCCCACGGGATTCCTCCTTGAGCCAGGAACCAAAGGCGTAGGAAATTGGCCCGTGTGGCGTTCATCCAGTAAAGCCTTTGTGGTGAAACTCCCTATCCGGCGCAATCTGTCCTTCATATTTCTATCACCGGCAGATGTATAAATTCCGCATGTCCGTATTTTCCCGTGTTTTCTTCTCTTTTTCCGCGTATACTAACTCTATCCCATTCTGCATGCGAGAGGAGGAGATAAATGCCACGCGGAAGAAAAAAAGAAACGCTTGAGAATCTCACGGAGGAGCTTACGAAAGTGGATGACCGTATTGCATATTATAAGCAACAGTTATCCAATCTAAAAGTGCATCGAAAGAAACTTTGCGCTGCCATTGAAAAGACCGAAATGGAATCCCTCTATGCAGCGGTCAAGGCTTCTGGAAAAACGCCAAAGGAATGGCTAACGCAATTCCACTCTGAAGGCCAATAAACTTGCAAAATAGGGCTGGGTTCTTTTTTGTAAAAAAGAACCCAGCCCTATTCATGCTTGCATTCCGTATCATTTGTTGGGGAATACCCCACAGAAAATTCATCGATATAAAAACAACGCCGTTGAATCTACGTTCAACGGCGTTGTTTTAGGGAACCCTGACGGACTCCTCAAACCAACTCAATTGTTCTCGACAGAAGCCGCCGGAGCGCTCTTCTTTTCCTTGCGCTCCTCCCACGCTACATAAAGCGGTCCTGCGATGCAAACGGAAGAATAGCATCCAGCTACAATACCCACCATCATCGGAAGGGCAAACGTTGTAACAGAAGTCAAGCCATAAATGCTTCCCACCACAAATACAGCCGCGATCGCCACAAAAGTCGTCAGAGATGTATAAATGGAGCGGGTCAACGTCTGATTAATGCTGGTATCTACCAGATCCGCATAGGAAGTCTTCGGTCCCATAAGGCGGCGATTTTCACGAATACGGTCATAGATGATGATCGTATTGTTCAACGAATATCCCAAAATTGTCAATACAACCGCCATAAAGCTGTCGTTAATCGGCATCTGGAAGGCGACGAAAACAAAGTAAACAATCAATACGTCGTGCAACAGCGCAACGATCGACATCAGGCCCGCAGTGACACCGCCAATCTTTCTGAAACGGAAACCAACATAGATCAGCAAGAGTACAAATGCAATTAACACGGCAATCGCGCACTTCAGCAAGAAGCTCTGGCCCATCGTCGGGTTCACCGAGTTCGACTCGACCACTTCAAAATTTGCATCCGGATACTTTTCATCCAGCGCGGTTGCAATGCTCTGCTGCTGATCCAGGGAAATCGAATCGGTCCCCGCAAAGGAGATGGATACACTGTTGTTCGCCTGGGTTGGATCATTTACCGTCGACATATCCTCATGAATACGGACAGAGACATCCTTCCCACTGGCATCCTTAACAATCTGCTCCACGTCCTCCTGCTGGATGGTGCCATTATAAGAATAACGGATTACCGCACCACCGGTGAACTGGATGTCCAACTTGGTACCGAGGAAAATGTTGCAGATCACGCCAATCACTAGAATGGCCAGCGAAATTCCGAAGAAAATCTTTTTCTTTTCGCAGAATTTGATGTGAAACGTTCTCATTTCGCGGCACCTCCATATAACCATTTATTGCGGAAGCACTTGAACCCGGAGATGGATTTCAACATCAAGCGGGAAGCACCGACGCCCATGATGAAGTTGCCGATGTTGCCAACCAGCAACGTGTAACCAAAGGAATAGACAGAACCCGTCGTAGAGGTCCAAAGATCCAAGACAGGATATTGGTCGGTCCAAAGACCATCATCAGAATAAGCGCCACCATGATCGTGGTGATATTGCCATCAAAAATTGCCCAGAAGCTGTTGGCATTACCCTTTTGAATGGCGCCGTCCAACGTCTTACCGGAGTTCACTTCTTCTTTAATACGGGTCGCCGTAATGACGTTCGCGTCAACGCCCATACCAATCGATAGAATAATACCTGCGATGCCGGGCAGGGTCATCGTAAAGCTGTTGAGGAATGGGAAATAGCCGGACACAGCCGCAAAGCAGAGGCCGATCTGTCCGAGCAATGCGATGATTGCTACAAAGCCGGGCAGGCGGTAGACAATCAACATAATCAGGCACACCAGAATAAATCCAATAATGCCAGCAATTTCCATTGCGTTCAGAGCCGAAGCACCCAGCGTGGGGCTGACCGTGCTGAAATTGGTTGTAACAAGCTTAAAGGGCAACGCACCGGCATTGATCTTATTCGCCAGATCGGAGGCTTCCGCAGCAGTAAAGCCGCCCGTAATGGAACACTTACCATCCGAAATCACGGCATTGACGGTCGGATACGAAATCATCACGTCGTCCATCCAAATGGAGATGATCTGTCCCTGTAGGCGTTCCGTCGCTTCTGCAAACTTCTGTGCGCCTTCATCGCTCAACTCCAAGCCTACCTCATACTCGGTTGCGCCAGTAGTCGGGTCTTGAATCATCTGCGCCTCTGCCTTTTTGACGTCGCTGCCTTCCAAGATAACCGTGTCGGCCGTTGTACCCGTCGGCGTCTTATAGACCGGATTGCCATCCGCATCCGTCTCCTGCGTCGCATACTCGTTGCCTTCACGGAACGTCAGCATAGCGGTTGCAGAGAGCTCTTCAATAGCGGCTTCCGGATCAAAGGTCGTCTCATCGTTTTTCCACGGGAAACGAACGATGATATGATCCTGATTATAGTCCACATACAACTCGTAGTCCGTGATATTCTGGTTGACCATGCGAAGCTCAATGATCGCCTTTGCGGAATTCAGCTGGTCCTCCGTGGCTTTCACGCCCTCGGTATCCGGACTGAACGTGGCCTCTACGCCACCGTTGATGTCGATTCCCCATCGAATGTCGCTCGCACCTTTTATGTAGGTGATGGTGTTATCTCCGTTTTGACCGTGTACCCCAAATAAAGAGGTATAGGTAAAAACCAAGATAAGGAGGGCGACGATGAAAAATACTGGTTTTCCTACTCGCTTCATGCGTAAATCCTCCAATGTCTTATGGTTTCTGCGCTGCCCCGCAGACGTAACAAAGACTATTATAGATTTCTTATTCTAAAAAGTCAACGAATTTGGTGCAAATCGGCCAATAAAATTATTTTTTGTCCATTTTTTTGCCTAAAGCAACCAGAAAACATGAACAGAATATGTCGGTCCTCCCCTTTATGAATAAAAACGAAAAAAAGCAGCAGATGTGTTCAACAACACCTCCGCTGCTTTTTCATACATTTCTTTATGCCCTTTCCGAAAGAAGCTTTTCTACCGCAGCAAGCTGTACTGCAATGCAGAATAGGTCCATCGCCAGTTCCAACTCAGAAACGGGCGGATAGGTGGGCGCCACACGGATATTACGATCCCTTGGGTCTTTCTGATAGGGGAAGGTCGCACCCGCTCCTGTCAAGGTAACACCAGCTTCCTTACACAGCGAAACCACACGCTTTGCGCAACCATCCAATACATCTACGCTGACAAAATAACCTCCATTCGGTTGGGTCCATTCTGCAACATTTTTTCCACCGAGCTCTGTTTCCAACTTCTCCTGCACCACCTGGAACTTCGGTTCCAAGATCGCTCGATGTTTTTCCATTTGCAACTTTACGCCGTCCAAATTGCCAAAGAAGTAGATATGGCGCAGTTGGTTCAACTTATCCGGGCCGATCGTCTGATAGGAGTAATGCTCGCGGAACACAGTCAAATTATGTTCACTGGCTCCCATCGCTGCAACGCCGGCGCCGGGGAAAGTAATTTTGCTGGTGGATGCAAAAAAGATGGGCATATCGATGCTGTGTTGTTTGCGGCATTCATGCCACAAGTTTAGCAGGGTGTCGGGCGTATCGGTCAGATCATGTACACAATACGCATTGTCCCAGAAGATTTTAAAATCCGGAGCTGCGGGTTTCAACGCTGCAAACCGGCGAACCGTCTCATCGGAGTATGTGATACCGGTCGGGTTGGAGTACTTTGGCACACACCATATTCCTTTGATTGTGGGGTCATTTTGAACAAGTTCCTCCACGACATCCATATCCGGGCCTTCCGATGTCATGGGAACCGTGACCAGTTCAAAACCAAAATACTCTGTAATGGCAAAGTGCCGGTCATATCCTGGGGACGGGCACAAGAACTTCAAGTGACCCTGTTGGCTCCACGGCTTGCTACCTGGAAAACCGTGTGTCATGGCACAGGAGATCGCATCGAACATCATGTTCAAACTCGAATTTCCGCCTACAATGATATTGTGATCGTCAAGCCCCAACATCTCAGCAAACAACTCCCGCATTTCTGGAAGTCCGTCGCCCAAGCCATAGTTCCGGCAATCGTCCCCCGTCGAGGCATAAATATTTGCAGTCGAATTTAAAATGTCCAACATCGGCATCGAGAGATCCAATTGATCTACGCCCGGCTTTCCACGCGCCATATTCAGCTTAAGTCCTCTCGCTTTAAAGTCCGCATAGCGCTTCTCCAAATCCGCTTTTTCCGCGCAAAGCGCCTCATTTGACATTGAACGGTAATCCAAAATCAGCATCTCCTTTAATAAAATGCATTATGATCGTTTGGTCTTGCATCCCACTCCAAAATTCCTTTTCAAGAGCTTCCTTAAACTATATGGGGATACAAGGGTATTTGTGCTTTCCAACGCTCTTCCTATTGTAATCGATCGTCTTTTAAAACGCAAGATAAAAAAGTAAATCCTGCATTTTTTGTGATAAGGCAGATTCTAGCAACACTTTTCTACAAAATCTTGTCCATATCGACGACGGGAGCAGTCCCTTTTCCCTGCAAAAGAAACCACGTGTCGTCCTTAAAAGGGCAGTCCCGATGAACGGGACCTCCAAAAAGGAAAACACGCGGCCATTTTGCAGGATTGTTTTCAAATTCAAGCAGAACGCTCGGCTTAGAACTCCGCCGTACCCGTTGTACGCGGGAAGGGCAACACATCACGGATATTGGCGATACCGGTGAGATACATCACCAGACGTTCAAAACCAAGGCCAAAGCCTGCGTGCTTTGTGCCGCCATACTTGCGCAAATCCAAATACCACCAATAGTTCTCCTCTTCCAACTGGAAATCCTTCATGCGCTGCTGAAGGACGTCCATACGCTCTTCGCGCTGGCTTCCGCCGATAATCTCCCCAATCCCTGGAACCAACAGGTCGACCGCTGCAACCGTCTTTCCATCGTCGTTCAGACGCATATAGAACGCCTTGATTTCCTTAGGATAATCGGTTACAAACACCGGCTTTCCAAAGACCTGCTCCGTGAGGTACTTTTCATGCTCAGTCTGTAAGTCGGTGCCCCACTCCACCTTATATTCAAATTGATCGTTATTCTTTTTCAGAATATCCACAGCTTCTGTATAGGTCACATGGGCAAAGTCAGAGTTTACCACATTGTTCAGACGGTCCACCAGTCCCTTATCGACAAATTGATTGAAAAACGCGATGTCCTGAGGGCAGGTATCCATCACATAACGGATGACGAATTTCATCATATCCTCTGCCAAGCGCATATCGTCCTGCAAGTCGGCAAATGCAATTTCTGGTTCGATCATCCAAAACTCTGCCGCATGGCGTTGTGTGTAAGACTTTTCTGCACGGAAGGTCGGCCCAAATGTATAGACTTTTCCAAAGGCCATCGCCATGCACTCCGCTTCCAACTGCCCAGAAACAGTCAGGGACGTATGCTTCTGGAAGAAGTCCTGGGTATAATCCACTGTGCCCGCCTCCGTGCGGGGGGGATTCTCGGGGTCCAGGGTGGTGACGGTAAACATCTCGCCCGCGCCCTCGCAGTCGCTCCCCGTGATGAGCGGCGTATGGGCATATACAAATCCATTCTCATTGAAGAATTTATGGATCGCATAGGCCGCCACACTGCGCACACGAAATGCAGCGCTAAACATATTGGTGCGTGGACGCAGGTGTGCAATTGTACGCAGGTATTCCATCGTGTGGCGCTTCTTCTGCAAAGGATAATCCGGCGTAGAAGCACCTTCTACCGTAATCTCAGACGCATGAATTTCAAATGGCTGCTTTGCCTCGGGGGTCAAAAGCAATTCCCCTGTAACGACGATCGCAGAACCGACATTCAACTTTGCAATGTCCTTATAATTGGAAAGCTTATCCGCTTCGAATACGATCTGTACCCCTTTAAAGCAGCTTCCATCATTCAAATCAATGAAGCCAAGCGCTTTGGAATCCCGAACGGTTCGCGCCCAACCGCATACGGTGACAATCTTTCCGCCGAACTCTTCCATTCCGGCATAGAGCTCTTTAATCTCTGTTCGCTTCAAAATTCTGATCCTCCTGTTTTCCGCGCGCAAAAAGCATCGTCGTCTGCGCGTTTCATTCATATGTTTCTATATTATAACACGTCACCCATCGGCGCAAGTAAAATATTTGCACTAATTTTAAAAAATATTGTAAAACCCCCTTGATTTTTTCAAAAGAATCCGCTATAATGATCAAGCTGTCAGCGATAAGTGATCAGCAAAGCCATTTGGAGAGGTATTCTAATTGGTAAGGAGCCACATTGGAAATGTGGTGTGCCGCAAGGCATTGTGCGTTCGAGTCGCATCCTCTCCGCCATCAAAATCCAAGCAATTCGGAAGAGTTGCTTGGATTTTTCTTTTTCTTCTTACGCATCTCAGGAATGAATTTGGGAATAGAACCTCGATGTGTGTGAAATACCTCTGCAATAAGTCCTTTAAAAACGAGAAGAATCGATGGATTCCTCCAAAAGGATGTTGCTTCCTTTAAAAGAAGCTCTTTCAAACGTTAGTTCTACTCAGTAAAGTATCGTGATGGCCGTTGCTTCAGAAGCACACAGATTCTTATTTCCAAGAATCGTCCCGAACCATTGGGAGTTTCTCTGAAAGCCAAGCACTGCTGTTACAACGCTATTTGAGAATCCATATCATGCATAAGATATAGATCGCCTTTATAAAAATGCTACAACTCCGCATGGCTTCCTCTATTCTTTCGAATATCAAAGGGCGCCCAAAGCACAATTGAATCTTTTCATAAAATCTCTCTCAACCGTTGGACCCATCATTTCTTGATTCAGAATACAATGGAATGCAATGAGGGTCCCTGGAACGGTTGGATAAGACGAATACTTTTTCAGAGGGTAACCGATTCCCCTCCCCTGCTTTTGGGCTCGCCATTCAGAATCCTTAGCTATTCAATGATCGTTCCCGATGTATGGAAAATACTTGGGGAATGCGTGAAAATGTCCTAAGCATATCCGTTCATTTTACGGTTGAATGAGACCCGGGCAGAACCCCATCCAGAAAAGCCAGATGTCATTTTTGTAGGTCCATCAAATGCAAAAGGATTGCTACAAAACGTTGCTTATTGGATTCATATCGAAAATATTTCACGGAGAAATGCGTAAAATCCGGCCAAACCCGTATAAGCTGGGTACTTTTTCTGTTGTTCATCTAATTAAAATAAGCCCCCGGCTAGGCCGGGGGCTTATTTTATACTTTTCTACTTAAAATGACAGCTGCCTTCGCTTTTATTCCAAACCTTTTTCAATCCTGTGGTTTGTTTATTCCAATGTCACCTTGTGGAAAACCTTTTTCCCCTTTTTAATGATGACATACTTTTTCTCAAAGTCCTTCTCCAAGGAGAGCTTTGCAGAAATCGACGGAACTTTTTCGTCATCCACAGCGACACCTCCCTGTTCAATCAGCCGGCGGCCCTCTGCGCGGGACGGAGCCAACTTTGTCTTGACCATCAGATCGAGCACACCAATCTCTCCATCGACGAAGTCCTCCTCAGTAATCGCTGTGGAAGGCATATTGTCGGTATTTGCTCCTTTTCCAAACAAAGCGCGTGCACCTTCCTGTGCCTTTTGGGCCTCTTCCTCCCCATGGATCAACTTCGTGACCTCGTAAGCAAGTATTTCCTTCGCCTTGTTGAGTTCGCCACCTTCCAGTTTTCCCAGCTCGTTGATCTCTTCTAGCGGCAGGAACGTCAATATCTTCAAGCAGCGGATGACGTCCGCATCATCCACATTGCGCCAATACTGGTAGAATTCGAAGGGCGAGGTCTTTTCCGGATCAAGCCATACAGCGCCCTTTTCCGTCTTACCCATCTTCTTTCCTTCGCTGGTTGTGAGCAATGTGAAGGTCATTCCGTAGACCTCTTTTGCCTCTTTGCGGCGAAGCAATTCCACACCGCCGATGATATTGCTCCACTGATCGTCGCCACCTAGCTCCATTGTACATCCAAAGCGATGGTTAAGCTCCAAAAAGTCATAGCTTTGCATCAACATATAGTTCAGCTCAAAGAAAGAGAGGCCGCGCTCCAAGCGTTGCTTGTAACATTCCGCCGCCAACATACGGTTGACAGAGAAATGTACCCCCACTTCACGCAAAAACTCGATATAATTCAAGTCGAGCAGCCAATCGCCATTGTTGGCCATAATCGCCTTTCCATCTGAAAAATCGATCAGACGGGACATTTGTTTTTGGAAACAAGCGATATTGTGGTCGATGGTTTCCTTGGTGAGCATTTTGCGCATGTCGCTCTTGCCGGATGGGTCGCCGATCATACCTGTGCCGCCACCAAACAGCGCAACCGGCACGTGCCCAGCTTTCTGCATCCAGGACATCACCATGATTTGGACAAAATGGCCTACATGCAGGCTGTCTGCGGTTGGATCGAAACCGATGTAGAACGTAATCTTGTCATTATTCAGCAAATCTCGAATTTTTTCCTCATTTGTCGTCTGCGCGATCAGACCACGCGCTTTCAGTTCGTCGTATACGCCCATGTCTCTTCCTCCATTTTTTGTATTGGGGGCAAAAGAAAACGGCCCCCTGCGATTTTTTGCAGAGGGCGGAGAAATCCCGCGGTACCACCTCAGTTTACCGCACCCTCACGAATGCGGCCTCATGGGTACAAACATACCCGTGCGCGATAACGTGCGCCAACCCGACCGGATCTACTGACCTCAAGGCGTTCTACCCGGCAGCTCCAGGATGTATTTCCGCCGACCGCTGCTCCCGCTTCCACCGACCGCGGGCTCTCTTTGCCAGCCGCATTCTGCGTACTTCTTCCCTTCAAGGCTATTGTCCCCATTATATCCAACCACCTTGGAACTGTCAAGGCGTTTTTTTCGCCAATTGTAACATTTCCTCCGCATTTTGCAAAAGCAACTCCGTGATCTCCGTTCCACCCATAATGCGGGCCAGCTCTTGTTTGCGGCCCTCATGGTTGAGAGCCACCACTTCGGTATAAGTGCGATCGTGTTCCACATGCTTCTTGATCTGGAAATGCATATCTGCCAGAGACGCAATCTGCGCCAAATGTGTCACGCAGATCACCTGACGCATATGGGACACCTCCCGCAACTTCAACCCCACCTTTTGCGCGGCGCTGCCGCTGATTCCGGTGTCAATCTCATCAAAAATCAAGGTACCAATGCGGTCTGTTCCCGCGAGTACCGTTTTAATCGCCAGCATCATTCGGGATAGTTCTCCCCCCGAAGCAACCTTGGCCAGTGGCTTTGCCGGTTCACCGGGATTGGTGGAAACCAAAAACTGGATTCTATCACACCCGCTGGAGTTGAGCGGACCCTTTTCGCACTGCACCAAAAAAGCTACATGGGGCATGTCTAAGAATGTCAATTCCTCCTGAACACGTTTGGCAAACTGTTTTGCGACTTCCTGCCGTTTTGCAGAAAGTTCCCCAGCCAATCGCTGTGCTTCGGCTTCAGCCGCCTGGTATTCTTTAGTCAATCGAGCGATGTGCTCATCGGACAGTTCGATGTCGGATAGCTGTTTTTTACAGGTCTCCAAAAAGGCGAGCATCTCTTCGACAGTCCCGCCATACTTTAAACCGAGACGATAAAGCTGATCCAGTCGGGTCTCGATCTGCGCCAACTCTTCCGGATCATATTCCATCCCCTCGGCAAGGCCGCCGATCTCTACCCCACAGTCCTCCAACTCATACTGTACACTGTGCAACCGCTCTGCCAACGCCGCCGCCGCAGGCAGATACCGCCCGGCTTCTGCCAATGCTTCCGCCGCTCCGGTCACAGCCGAAAGCGCTCCTTCGGCTTCAGTTTCTCCATCCAACGCCAATTTCGCCGCCTGCAAAGCGCTTGCAACTCTCTCACTGTTGCGATAGAGATCTCGCCGCTCGGTCCATTCCTCCTGTTCTCCCGGACGCAGCTGGGCTGACTCCAGTTCATCGATCTGGTAGGTCAGAAGATCTATTTTCCGCGCTTTCTGCGCTTCATCCATTTGAAAGCTATCCAATTCTTTTTTCACCCGGCACATATGCCGGTATGCATCCTGGTAAGACCGCAGGAGCGCTTCTGGAACACCCATTCGGTCCAAATATCCCATGTGGGACTCCGGCGATAGCAACCCATAACTCTCATGCTGGCCGTGAATGTGGATCAGCAGGGAACCGATTTCGCGCAATGCCGAGACAGTTGCCGGCCGGTTGTTAATCCGGCAAGAGGATTTTCCCTCCGCATTGATTTCGCGCTGTAACAATAACGTGCCATCCTCTTCGAGCGTATAACCAAGTGCGCGAAGCGCTTCGTCCGTCCCCTTTCCCACATCGCAAAAAGCTGCACTGACAAAGGCAGAGCGCGCTCCAGTTCGGATCAGATCGCGTGAAGTACGCTCCCCCAGCACCGCATGCAGGGAGTCGATCAGAATCGATTTACCGGCGCCTGTTTCGCCCGTAAGAACATTGAACCCCGGTTGAAAATCAATGGCAGCCCGTTCGATTACTGCGATATTTTCAATGTAAAGCTGGGTCAACATATTGTATCACCCGACAATCTTTTTCAGTTCCGCCATCAAGCGTTCTGCGGATTCATCATCCCGCGTCACAACAAAGATGGTGTCATCCCCCGCCAATGTTCCCACAACCGACTCCCAATGGAGCCCGTCCATAGCGGCACAGATCGCCTGAGCCATACCGGTCAGCGCCTTAATAACGACGATGTTTCTGGCACAGTCGATCGAGAGGGAAGAATCCGCCAGTAAAGAGAAAAATTTTGAGGACAGATCCTTTCCCGTCTCCTTACCGGTCGAATAACGGTATTTGCCATCGTTGGAGAGCGTTTTTACCAACCGCAATTCCTTAATATCGCGGGAAACAGTCGCCTGTGTCACATCGAATCCATCTTCCCGAAGGCGCCGCAACAGTTCTTCCTGCGTGTCAATGCTGTATTCGTTGATTAGCTCTAAAATTTTGGCATGCCGCCTCGTTTTCATTTCAGGATCTCCTCTCCGCGAGTTTTTGATTGAGTACTTCATAGAAATTGTTCTGTTTTAATTTTATAATTTGCGCCCGATAACCTGAGCGCTTGATATAGATGGAGCAACAGTCTGGCACAGGAACAGCGCGCTCCCCATCCACAGTCAAAAAGATTTCGCTGTCTGCATCCCGCACGGCATGGACCTCTAGCACCGCATCACCGCCAAAGACCACGGTCCTTGCAAACAACGAGTGCGGGCAAATGGGTGTCAACAAAATACATTCCATGCTGGGATCGATCACCGGCCCGCCCGCGGACAGGGAATACGCAGTAGACCCGGTGGGCGTTGAAAAGATCAAGCCGTCTGCACGGTAGTCACACATATTGGAGCTATTGAACAGCACCTTGAAATCCAGGATACGAGAGAGCGACCCGCGGGCAATCACCGCATCATTTAATGCATAGTAGGTCTGATGTAAACCGCCCAGGACCGAATCCACCTGTAAAAGAATGCGGTTTTCCACCGCATACCGGCCGGACACCAGCTGTTCGAGCTGTTCGAGCTCATCCACCTCCAGGCCCGCTACAAATCCCAAACGGCCTACGTTGATCCCCAGGACAGGTTTTCCGGCCATCGCTGCATGTTTTGCTGCATGGATGATCGTCCCATCTCCTCCGACGGCGACAACCACATCGCAGGCGTCCAGTCCTTGATAAAAATCCTCACAGAATTGGACCCCCCTCGCTGGAAACGCCTCTTGATAACGCTGATCCATCGAGACGGCTGTGCCAAACCGGTGCAGCTGGTCAATGATACGCTCCGTGTGGAATTGTGCATCCTTTTTGGTCAGATTTGGCATGACAAAGACAATCAATGCGACTCACCACCATTTAACACTGTGTGTGATTCCGACACCAGCGCTGGAATGTCCAATGGGACACAGTGCGGCTGTTCTGCCTTGGATAGAAATACCAGGTACTCGATGTTCCCCTCCGGGCCTTTTACCGGGGAATAAGTCAGTCCTTCCACTGAGTAGCCGTGCTCCAACACAAATTGAACAATTTTATCCACCACTTCCACGTGGATGGATGGCTCACGCACCACGCCCTTTTTCCCAACCTTGCCACGTCCAGCCTCAAATTGAGGTTTTATGAGACAAACCGCCTGTGCGCCATCCGCCATAAATTGTCTTGCCACGGGCAAAACCAAACATAGCGAAATAAAGGAAACATCCACACTGAAAAAGTCCACTGGTTCGGGGACTTGCTCTGCAGTCAAATAACGCACATTGGTGCGCTCCAAATTCACCACACGCGCATCCGTACGCAGTTTCCAAGCCAGTTGGCCATACCCAACATCGATGGAATACACCTTACGCGCGCCATTCTGCAACATACAATCTGTAAAACCGCCGGTGGAAGCGCCGATGTCCATGCAGACCTTGTTTTCCAGGGAAATGGGAAATTGTTCCATGGCCTTTTCCAGTTTTAAACCACCCCGACTGACGTAAGGCAGCGTTGCCCCGCGCACTTCGATCTTTGCCGAAGCCGGCAGCATGGTGCCTGGTTTGTCGGATTTTTGATTGTCCACGTAGACATTGCCTGCCATAATCATCGCGCGCGCTTTTTCCCGGCTCTGCGCGAACCCCTGCTCAAAAAGCAGGCAGTCCAACCTCTTCTTTTCTGCCACTTTTTAACTCCTAATCAAGATGTTCTACCCTCTATGGGAGAATCCATCCTTATCTCTATTTCAAATTATGTCCAATTTTGGACTGCATCGATCACGATGCGATACATTCCATCCGCATCCAACCGCAAATCGTGCAGCGATTCCTTCATGGTCGCATGCCGCACAAATCCACGGATCGCATGCAGCATATAAACGCCCTGAAAACCGGCCTGATGTAGCAAATGCTCAAAATGCTCACCCACACCGCCCTGTTCGATTCCTTCCTCAAAGAAGAAAACACGCTTTGCTCCCTTCGCTGCTTCCACCGCCTCGGGAGGGATCGGCTTGATCCGGTTGAGCTTGATAATCCGCACAGAAATTCCTTCTGCTTTCCAGCGAGACAGCGCTTCACAAGCAAAGGAGAACAACCGGCCATACGTCACCAGTACGGTGTCTGCCTGTCCCTCTCCGTAGAAGCAAAACGCCTTTCCGTTCGGCCGGTAATCATATGGGCGGAACAACTGCCCTCCGCGCGGATAGCGAACCGCCGTCACACCGTCGCAATCATACAGCGCGGTGTGCAAGGTCTCCCGAAGTTCATCGTAATAAGCCGGGGAAAACACGGTACAATTCGGCACCGTATTCAAAAAGGCTGCGTCAAAAATCCCCTGATGGGTTTCGCCATCCTCACCCACCACGCCTGCACGGTCGATGGCAAAGGTGACTTTGAGATTTTGCAGCGCTGCATCGTGGATGATCTGGTCGTATCCGCGTTGTAAAAATGTGGAGTAGATTGCGCACACCGGACGCATCCCTCCGGCTGCAAGTCCTCCTGCAAATGTCACTGCGTGCTCCTCTGCGATACCCGTATCAAAAAAACGGTCTGGAAAGCGCTTGCCAAACTCGGTCAAACCCGTCCCCATTTGCATTGCCGCTGTGATAGCGCAGACGCTTCGATCATTAGCCGCTATCTCGCAGAGATATTGGCCAAATTGGCTGGAAAAATCCTCTCCGCTGGAGAGCTTTTTTCCCGTATGGACGTCGAATTTGGAAATCCCATGAAATACACCGGGATTTTCCTCCGCAAAGGAGTACCCTTTTCCCTTTGCAGTAATCACATGCAGCAGGATGGGGTGCTCGATGTGCTTGGCGTTCTCCAAAACTTCCAAAAGCTGCGGCAGGTTATGCCCATCGAACGGGCCGTAGTAGATAAAGCCCATATCTTCAAACAGCGTATTGTTGTACAGCAGGTGCTTAACCGCCGTTTTTGCACCCGAAATCGCGCGGTGCAAAGACGGCCCCACTCCCGGCAATTTATCCACTGCAGATTCCAAATTCCCTTTTGCACGCAAATAGCCGGGCTTCGTGCGAATCTGCGCCAGATAGCGCGCCATAGCCCCTACACTGCGGGAAATCGACATTTTATTGTCATTCAGAATAACAATAAAATTTTTCGGGAATCGCCCCGCATTATTTAGCCCTTCATAGGCCATCCCGCCTGTCAGAGACCCGTCCCCGATCACGGCAACCACATGCCCTGGCTCATGACGAATCTTTTTTGCCACAGCCATCCCGTACGCTGCTGAAATGGCCGTACTTGCATGCCCTGCATTAAAAGGATCGTACGGACTTTCCGCCCGGTTTGGATAGCCACATAGCCCGCCCCGCGTTCGGATGGTGTCGAGCTGCTCCCGGCGTCCAGTGAGAATCTTATGGGTATACGCCTGATGCCCCACATCCCAGACAATTTTATCCTGTGGCGCACGAAACACTCTATGTAGAGCAACCGTCAACTCCACGACCCCCAGATTGGAGGCCAAATGACCGCCATTATTGGCGACCGTATGAATGATTTTTTCCCGAATCTCCGAACATAGCAGCTCCAGTTCCTTTTCAGAAAGATTCTGCAAATCGTCCGGCCGTTGATTCGATTCATCAGGTTCTCCATTCGAAAGTCCCCAGTGTTTCACTGTGGGCCGGGTTACATCGAAAGCCCGTTTTGTAGCCGGGCCGCTGTTAACGTATTGCGCAGCAACATCGCAATCGTCATGGGTCCTACGCCACCTGGAACCGGAGTGATATATCCAGCAACCTTCTCGACCTCTGCAAAGTCGACGTCACCACAGAGCTTACCATTTTCATCGCGGTCCATCCCCACGTCAATTACCACTGCACCTGGCTTTACCATATCCGCTGTCACGAATTTCGGCTTGCCGACCGCAGCTACCAAAATGTCCGCACGCTGGCAGATTTCCTTAAGATTTTGGGTTTTGCTATGACAAATGGTCACAGTCCCATGGTTGTGTAACAAAAGCATGGCCATTGGCTTGCCAACGATATTGCTTCGCCCGATCACGACGCACTCTTTGCCCTGGATCTCAATGTTTTGAGACCGCAGCAATTCGATAATACCCGCCGGTGTACAGGGCAGGAAATGGAAATTACCGATCATGATGCGGCCAACATTGGATGGATGGAACGCATCCACATCTTTCTCCGGAATAATTGCCTCCACCACGGCTTCTTCATCCAAGCCCTTCGGCAGCGGAGACTGGACCAAAATTCCGTTGATGTCTTTCTTGGCATTCAATGTGCGAATGAGTTCCATAAGCTCATCCTGCGTTGTAGTCGCCGGCAGGGCATACTCCTCGGAATAAATCCCTGTCTGTGCGCAGGCTTTCTTCTTGTTGTTTACATAAGTGCGCGATGCGGGGTCGTCCCCGACAATAACCACCGCCAGGCCCGGTGTGACGCCCTGCTTTTTGAGCGCCTCCACCTCTTCTGCTACCTGCGTGCGTACATTTGCCGATACTGCCTTTCCATCGATCAACTTTGCCATTTCCAAAATCCTCCTATACCGATCTTAGTCTTCCTGTTTCCCATTGTCCAGAGCCTCATCGACCTCTTCTGGGGCCACCTGCGTCCCCTCGCCTGCTGGAGATTCCAACGGCGTCTTCAGTGTGGTCAATGTAGGCTCTTCCCCTTCTGCCGGTTTTTCCTGGGAGTTCTCCCGCATTGCCGCCGGCTCTGGTTCTTCCTTCCCCTCTTCCGGCTCTCCAACCCCCTCAGGCTCCTGATTCGCCTCTGCAATGGCTGGCTCCGGGCCATCTTCTTTTTCAAAGTTCTCCAACGTTTCTTCCCCTTCCGTCTCCAAAGAAACATCCTCTGTCTCCATCAATTCCTCGGGAATGGTCTCCTTGAGGGCATTCATCGCCATCACTTTGGCAGAGCCGCATCCGGAGAGGCTGGTGCGGTTGCGGAAGATCACCAAAAAGATCACGCCCACCAGTACCGTAGCTGCAGCCACCAGTTGAGAAACACGTAGATCGAAGAATGGAGTCAGCAGGCTGTCCGTGCGCAACCCTTCGATAAAGAAACGTCCAATCCCATACCATACCAAATAGAGAAGGAATACCTGCCCGTCATATCTTCTGAGCTTCCGGCAGAAGATATGTAGCAGGACGAATCCCAACAAACACCATACCGACTCATAGAAGAAGCAGGGATGCACCGGACCGTTTACCACGGCGCGAGTTCCCTCGCTGACCATACCCCAGGGCAGATCCGTCTGGCTGCCAAACGCCTCTTGATTGACAAAGTTTCCCCAACGGCCGATACCCTGTCCGATCAAAAAGCCCAATACCGCAATGTCCAACACAGCGGGAATTCTCAATTTGCAGATCTTTGCCGTGATTACGCCACCCAAAAGGCCGCCGATGATTCCTCCGTAGATGGCAAGTCCACCTTCGCGAATATTAAAAATCTGCATCGGGTCGCGAATATACAGATCGCCAGGATAGAAAAGTACATAGTAGAGCCGTGCCCCGATGATGCCGGTGACCATGCCGACCAACACACAGTTGACCAACTTGTCGCTGTTGATGTTCATCTTTTTACAGCTGAACATGGCATACAGGAATGCCAACATAAACCCAACGGCGATGATAATGCCGTACCAAGCAATCGGGGTATCCCCAATGCGAAAGGCTGTGGGGTCCACATGGAATTCCCAGCCGAGTTTCGGAAATTGTACAGTATACATTTCAAATCCACCTTCCCCGCGCGCGGTAAAAATCAGGAAAGCCGCCAAGCTCCGCGCGGGAAGCCTGGCGGTTTGATTTTTCTTTGTTGAAAGTCGTGCGTTTTAGTCCACCGGGTACACCACTGATAAGGCGGAATATGCCGGGTCCAGCGCTTCTTCCAAACGCTTTTGGACGGAGTCCAGCTTCGCATTCGCCAGTTCATCGATGTAAGAATACAACTCGCGGCCGGCAAAGGCGAACACTGCCATTGAGTTCGCAATATTGTCCACACTGTTTAAGGCGGCAATGTTTCTGCCATACAACGCTTTTTTCGCACGCTGGAACGCCTCCGGGTCAATACCGTCCCGGCGCAAGCGCTCCGTCTCCGCGCGAATTTCCTCAGCCACGCGGTCCGGGTCCTTGGACTCTCCGGAGAAGATGACGGATGCATACCCTGGTCCTTCAAAATACTCATACCCAAAGGAAGATTCATTAATCAATCCCGCATCCAACAAGCGGCGGAACAGAGGAGAAGCGTCGGAAGCCATCAATTCCAGTAGAATCTCTGTCTCTGCAAGCTCCTTGGTCGTGCGGCGGCTTACTGCATTTTCTTTAAAGCCCAGCTGAAACAGAGGCGTCACAACCGAGAGCTTTTGTTCCACCCGCGTCTTGACCACTTCACGCGGCTCCTCTTCGAAGATGCGCTCAATCTCCACAGGCTTCGAAGGCTTGAGCATGCGGTCGCAGAGATCGAGAACTTTGTTCAGCTCCACGTTGCCAGCAACGCAAAGGACCATGTTATTCAAATTATAGAAGGTGTGATAGCAGCGGTAAAGCAACTCCGGCGTAATTTGGGCAATGCTCTCCACTGTACCCGCGATGTCCACCTTGACCGGATGCTTGTGATACAACGCCTCCAGAAGATTGAACATCACACGCCATTGCGGATCGTCGTCGTACATGCGAATCTCCTGGCCGATAATCCCCTGTTCCTTTTGTACCGTCTGCTCGGTAAAATAGGGGGACTGTACAAAGTCCAGCAGGATCTCCAACGACTCATATACATTCTCTGTACAGGAGAACAGATAACAGGTTACGTCAAAGGAGGTGTATGCGTTTGCATTGGCTCCTGTCTTGGCATAGCGCGCGAATGCATCTCCATCCTCGCTCTCAAAGAGCTTGTGCTCCAAATAATGGGCGATACCAGCCGGTACGGTGCAGGCATCCGCTTCATCCGAGCGCTTAAAGGTAGTATCCACAGACCCATAACGGGTACCAAATACCGCGTAAGTGGAATTGTTCTGTTCCTTTGGATAGACGAAAATACGAAGGCCGGAGGGATGCTTCACTTCATAGTACCGATCCCCCACACGGTCGCTCTTGACTTCTCGAATCACGTTCATTGTGCATCCTCCCCATTTCCCACCAGGCAGTACACGGTGTCCAATGTCACACGGTTGGCAGCGTCGATGATTTCCTGCCGGGTGACCGCATTGATCTGTGCAGCCGCCTCATCAGGCTGCTGCGAATGGCTGGCAAAGGTCTGGGAAAGATACCAGTTTTCCAACCCACCCAAGGAGTCAGAGAGCGTACGGTAACTGTTGCAGAGGCTCATCTTGGCCGCCTCCACTTCGCTCTCGTCAAAATGGCCTTGCTTGACCTCATCGAGCTGGCGCAGGATTTCTTCCCTTGCACGCTCGATATTTTTGGCCTCCACACCGCTCTGTACCAGCAGAATTCCCTTCATGCTGTTGTAAGATGCGCTGCAATAATAACACAAACTCAACTTTTCCCGTACATTCAAAAAGAGTTTGGAGTTCGGCGTCCCCCCAAAAAGAGCCGTCATCAAGCGTGTTGCAGGCACGGCTTCGTCCGGCGTTGCCGTTCCTGCGCGGAAGCCCAAAACAAGCTTCCCTTGCGCTACATCCATCTTCTCTGTGACCTCATGTACCTGTTCCGCAGAACGAACGACCATCGTCGTACAATCGGCGGTCTTTCGGCCGCCCAGTTTCTCGAATGCGGCGCGGAACCCCTCATAGACCGGCTCCGGGTCACAATCGCCCAACACCATCAGTTCTACCTTCGCCGTATCCAGAAGGCGCTTCCACGCCTCCGTCAATGCAGGGCGCTGCACCTGCGCAATGTCCTCCTTGCCGCCATAGCGATTAACGCCATACGGCTCATCCGCACACATAATGGCTTCACAACGCTGACGGGCATACGTGCGCTTGTCGCTATATTCGGAGTCGATCAACTCCACTGTCTGGCGTTTCTCCTGTTCAAAGCCGTCCTCCGGAAACAATCCGTCCACCAGCGGCGGGTCAAACAAAATGCTGCAAAGAAGCTTTGCCAGCTCCCCTGAGATGGCTTCCCCTTCCAATGCATAGCGGTCTGCAATACCGGACGCTGAGAGAGATAGCACCTGCAAATCGCCGAGCTTCTGGACGTCCGCATTCAGAGACGCCCCATAGAGTTCTGCGAGCCGCTGGCCTAGCTTGGTAAAATCGGGATATTCCCGGCTGGCCCGACTGAGTAAAAACGGCAAAAGCGCATTCTCTGCCGCGGTCTGCCGGCTCATCGGCACGATCAGATGGGCAGAAATGCGCATCGTTTTGAACTTCGTATCACGAATACTTCTAAAATTGACGCCGTCACAAATGACGCGCTGTTCAATTCCGATCATTCCATCATCTCCATATTAAAAATCAACCTGCAAACAGAAACCATAAGCTGCATTGCGGCCCCAATCGCCATAACCGTTCCACGGCATATGGACCGCTGTATTGTCTCCATAAGCATGATTACATACACGGAATCAAAACTTCCCATTGCCCGATTCCGATTGGTTCGCGAAGTTATTATAGCACACCATCCCTGTTAAGAAAAGGAAAAATCTATGAACATACAAAAAATGCGGCTATTTATACACCGTCCTCCCCATAGTCTGTGCCTTGCCATTCCTCTGACACGATGGTATAATTTACAAAAAGAAAAGTGGGTTGTTTTTGAACGGAAGAAGCGGGATTTTTGTATTTTTTCGGATGGGCGGCCACGATTCAAAACTTCTAAAAAGAATGGATGGGATAAGATTGAATGCGAAAAAACAACTACGGCTGGCAGAATTGGGCCTTTTGGTGGTCACCATCATCTGGGGCAGCGGATTTGTCGCAGTGAAAAGCGCAACCGGAAGTCTCGAACCAGCTGCCATTGTTGCGTTGCGTTTCGCGATCGCTGCTGTTTTGATGTGTGTCGTCTTTTTCCGGCGGCTGAAAAAATCGACAAGGGTTGTATCAAAGCCGGCGCTTTGGCTGGTTTTCTCTATTATTTGGCCTTTTACCTGCAAACATTGGGCGCCAAATACACCACAGCCGGAAAAAACGCCTTTTTAACGGCCGTCTATGTTGTGCTGGTCCCTTTTCTATACTGGATCATTAAAAACCAACGGCCGGACGTCTACAATATCTCGGCTGCGTTTCTTTGTTTGATTGGTATTGGGCTTCTCTCGCTCAACGCGGATTTCTCCATCAACATGGGGGATGGTTTTTCTCTGTTGGGCGGCGTTGGTTTTACCGCACAAATCGTTGCCGCTGCTATTTTAACCCAAAAGCATGACCCTATACTGCTCTCGGTCACGCAGTTTGGCTTTGCTGCCCTATTTGCAGCGATCACGTCCCTTTTGACCGAACCGATCCCCACCCAGTTTGCTCCTGATGCTCTCACTTATATCCTTTACCTTGGCGTGTTCAGCACGATGATCGCCTTATTGCTCCAGACCGTCTGCCAAAAATACGTCCCCGCCTCTAAAGCGTCTTTGATTTTGTCTTTGGAATCGGTGTTTGGATGTATATGTGGTATTATTTTTCTGCACGAAGCACTCTCTGAGCGCATCCTTGCAGGATTTGTCTTAATCTTTGGCGCCATTTTGCTCTCTGAGGTCAAGCCCGCTTTTCTTCGTGTTGGTTTTCTAAAAAAATCGTCCATACCAATTCAAAGAGAGGAGAAAGAAGGGTCTGAAGGATGAACGATCTTTTCCAAAATCCGCTTTGCCGTCCTTTTGATTTTCCGGGTTCGTCCCAGCACGGCGTCCTATTGGTACACGGCTTTACAGCCACGCCCGGTACCATGCTGCCATTGGGCAAAGCGCTGGCCCAGTGCGGGTTCCGCGTCAAAGGAATTCTCTTACCTGGACATGGAACGAATGCGGAGGACATGGAACTTCGACGATGGCCCGAATGGCTTGCTGCTGTACAAGCAGGATTTGACCAATTGGTAAGCGAATGCGGGCGGGTCAGTGTAGCAGGCTTATCCATGGGAGGGACACTCGCGCTTCTTTTGGCGCAAACGCGCCCAGTCTATCGCGCGGCGGTCCTCTGCGCGGCGTTACGAGTGCGTAACCGCGCAAGCCGCGCTGCACGTATCCTCTGGCCGGTGATGCGTTATCACACGCAAGCCCCTTTTTCCTATGACGGGGAATTTCTTGCACAATACAACGCCTGCTATGACCGTACACCGGTGAGGAGTGTCGCAGAACTCAATGCGTTGATGCGCCATACCCTCCATGGCCTGAAAGGCGTCCGCTGTCCGCTCCTGGTGGTTCGCGCCGGACAAGATGAGACGGTACTTCCAGTGAGCGCGGAGATCATTATGAATCGGGCCGCTTCTACCCACAAACGATTACTCACCCTTTTGAATAGCCCACATGTTTGTACACTGGGGCCGGAGCGAGAACGCCTATTTGCAGAAATTGCCCATTTTTTGGCAGTCCCTGAAACATCGACCCATATGAATAAAATAAGAGGGTGTCCCAAAAGTCATAAAATGACGAAAGGGATACCCTCGTTTTTTAGAAACTCCGAGTTTTTTCAAAACAGAAAGGGGATGCCCCTTTCCTATGAATCGAAAGATTCGTAGTTTGGGAACACCCTCTTTTCCATTGGATTATACCTGTGCCAAAGCCTGTTTGATGTCGTCCAAGATGTCCTCCGGATTTTCAATACCCACGGACATACGAATCATATCTGCGCTGATGCCGCCCTCTATGAGCTGCTCATCCGTCAACTGGCGGTGTGTGGTGCTGGCGGGATGCAGCACACAAGTCCGCAGATCCGCTACATGGATCACGATGGAAGCAAGCTTCAAGCTCTCCATAAACTTGGCAGCAGCCTCTCGGCCGCCCTTGATTCCGAAGGAGATCACCCCACAGGTGCCATTCGGCATATACTTTTGAGCCAACTGGTAATATTTACTACTTTTGAGCCCTGGGTAATTGACCCACGCAATGTGGTCATCCTGTTCCAAGAATGCGGCAACCTTCAACGCATTGGAGCAATGGCGCTCCATACGCAGGGCGAGCGTCTCCAGGCCAAGGTTCAGCAGGAAAGCATTCTGCGGGCTCGCCTGCGCTCCCAAATCACGCATCAAGTGAGCGCGCGCTTTGGCGATATAAGCCGCATTGCCGAACTGCTTGCAGTAGACAACGCCATGATAGGATTCATCCGGCTCTGTGAACTCCGGGAATTTCCCATTGTTCCAGTCAAATTTTCCACTGTCCACAATCACGCCGCCAACCTGTACGGCATGTCCGTCCATATACTTGGTGGTGGAGTGGATGATAATATCCGCCCCGAATTCAAATGGCCGGCAATTGATTGGGGTTGCAAAGGTGTTGTCCACAATCAACGGAACCCCATGCGCATGCGCCACTTTTGCAAAGAGTTCCAAATCTGTCACAATCAAGGCCGGATTCGAGAGCGTCTCCGCAAAAACACACCGCGTATTCGGCTGGAATGCAGCATGTAGCTCTTCCTCAGTGCTCTCCGGAGAGACAAAAGTAAAATCAATTCCCATCTCATGCATGGTCTTATAAAAAAGGTTAAATGTCCCGCCATAAATTGCACTGGAACAAACAACATGTCCACCTGCGCGGCAAATATTAAAAATAGAAATCAAAGAAGCCGCCTGCCCGGAAGAGGTAATCAGCGCACCAACGCCCCCCTCCAGCGCCGCAATTTTCTTTTCAACTGCATCGATCGTAGGATTTCCCAGACGGGTATAAAAGAACCCATCCTTCTCCAAGTCAAATAGTTTTCCCAGCGTCTCCGCGTGGTCATACTTATAGGTTGTACTCTGGACAATGGGTAGCACACGCGGCTCTCCGTCGCCGGGCGTGTATCCAGCATGGATACAATTGGTATCAATTCGATACGGACTCATGGAAACATTCCTCTTTTCACATCTGAATTTATGATGACCGCCGCGAAGGGTCCCGCACACCGAAGGCGCCAAACGATTTTCTCCGGCCTGCGGAACCACAAGTGCGGTTAAAAACGTATATCATCAAGGATAGAGCAGAGATTTTACCCATCCTGCCGCCGCATCCGCCATCGTGACAACGGCCCAGATCAACAAAATAAAAAGCACCACTGAAATTGCACGCACGATGAATCGCTTGCGCGGGCTCATTTCAGCAGCTTCATCCGCTTCTTCAGCGCTTTTTCCCGAACCGGTTACACCGATATGGTACATCAATTCAACCGCCTCTTCCAAACGGTCATACGGCACAAAGATGTTTTTATTACACATCCCGCCTTCCCCTGCATAGGCGGATGCAATCCCTTCTACACCGCAAACACGTTCCTCATGTGGGATTTCCTGGCCGTCCAACGCACCGGCGATTCTACGGCATTTTTTCTCTGTCGCTGTAAGCAGCATCACCGGGTCGCCCTCCTGGGGGTCCCGCAGCTTTTGCTGTTGCAGGCAGGGCAACGATCCCCTTCTTTTACCAGGACCTGGCACTTGGGACAATAGAGCATCGTTTCACTTCCTCTCTGTTCTTGTACCATCATAGCACACGAACAGGCGCTCTTGCAATCTTTTTATCCCCGCTAGCCGAAAATAGGCTGAAGCTGCCGCCCCTCCAATGCGGCAAGGGCCGCTGGGAGCAACTTCTCAAAGTCCGCCACCAGAGAATACGGTTTTTCTCTGGATCATCCTGCGCCAAAGGCACAAAATAGACATGTTTCGTGTTGAGTAATTTACCAATGTTCTGTGCGGATGCTGCCAACGCATCGTTGGTCGCTAGCGCTAAAAGAACCGGCCGGCCAATGCGCAGATTGGATTTTACCGCCATCGTGACTGGCGTGTCCGTGATGCCATTGGCAAGCTTTGCAAGGGTATTTCCTGTACAAGGTGCCACGATCATCAGATCAACCATCTTCTTGGGGCCGATCGGTTCCGCCTCCACAATGGTCTGTATAACATCCCGTCCAGAAATGTCGTGCAGCTCCTGCACAAAGTCGGCTGCTTTGCCAAATCGCGTGTCCGTTTTTGCCGCATTATAGGACATGACCGGCAATAAATGGTATCCCTTTTCCGCTAAGAAACGCATTTGCTTCAGGGACTTCGAAAATGTACAGAACGAGCCGCACAGTGCATAGCCAAACGTCAAATCGTTCAAAGTCCTCACTCCTCCATGATGTTGTAGATGGTGTTTTTGATGATTTCTCCAGCTGCCTTTGGTGCAACCCGGCCGGGTAAAGACAACGCTTTGATCGTTCGGATTCCCAGCTTGTCGGCCGCCTCATAGTCCACGCCGCCGGGAGCGCTGGCCAAGTCGATCAAAATGGTGCCTTCCCGCGCCTTGGAAAGCATTCTTCTGTTAAAAACCATGGCGGGAATGGTATTGAAGATCAAGTCGTATTGGTCCCGGTCGCAGATGTCGTCCGTTTTGATCGCCTGATATCCGAACAATTCAATCCAGGCAAGGTCGCTTGTTCTACGGGCGCTCACCGTGACCTTGGCGCCAATCCCACGCAGCATCCAAGCCAGCACCTTCCCTATCCGGCCGTATCCGGCCACCAGGCAATTGCTGCCATTGATGGTTCCCGCGTATTCCCGCATGGCAATTTCGAGCGCCCCTTCCGCTGTGGGAACCGTATTCTTTACCGCGAAATCCTCACGGGTATAGTAGTCATAGGCGTCGATGCCATCCCATAATTCACTGGTGAGGAACAACTTTCCCATCATCCCGCCAAAACGGTCTTGTTGCGCATATACTCCGCAAAATCATCGTCCAGCAGGGTCTTTTTTTCACTATACTGCGTATTTAAGTACTTTCCGTCCGCTGTCACTGGCAAGGGCAGAATGATATTTTCACATCTGGCAGCGATCTCGCCCAATTCGGCTTTGATGACGCCTTTCTTAAAATCTACGGTGTCAAAACCGAATGCGTACACGGTGTATCCATCTGAAGCGATGGATTCGGCCAGAGCAATCTGCCGCCGGTCGCCGCCGACTACGCCGAAACTGTTATAATCGATCATATTTCAAACCTCCTGTACGGACTGAACAGCCGATCGTTCCCTCTTCCCTAGGAAATATGGCTGTAATCTATAGTATGGGGATTTTTTTACTATGTGATTATCCTAGACAAAATCCCCCCAAAGCCCACCAAAGATTTTTCTTGTCAAAATTTCAAGAAACTGTTTATTCTTTTGGGATTTTGCAATATAATAAATTAGTTAAGTCTGTCAATGGCGGACATTCCCTTATATACGGCCCAACCGGCCAAAAGCGTTTCCTTTTTTAACATCTACTAAGGAGATCATATAGAATGGACAGCAACGACATTTTAGCAAAGGTTCAGAAAATTCATTTTGTAGGGATCGGTGGGTCTGGCATGTGCCCAATCGCCGAGATCCTGCACCACAAAGGTTATCATCTCACGGGTTCCGACACCAACGAATCCGACACTTTACAACGGATTCGTTCCTATGGCATTCCCGTGTCTATGGGGCATCAAGCAGAAAACATTGGCGATGCCGAATTGGTTGTCTACACGGCGGCGGTGAAAGCAGATAACCCGGAACTTGTGGCCGCGCGTGAAAAGGGCATTCCAACGGTGGAGCGATCGGTCATGCTCGGCATGGTGACCCGGCGGTATCCCAACTCTGTGGCGGTCTCTGGAACACATGGAAAAACCACCACCACCGCGCTCATCACACAAATTTTTGTCAATGCGGGGATCGATCCCTCTGCCATCATCGGCGGCAAACTCCCCTTTATCGGTGGAAATGGCCGTGTCGGCAAATCAGAAACCATTGTCTGCGAAGCCTGTGAATATGTGGATACCTTCCTGCATTTGGAACCTGCGCTGTCCGTAATTTTAAATATCGACGCAGACCATCTGGATTATTTTAAAACTCTGGAAAATATCATTCGCTCGTTCCACCAGTTTGCCCTTCAAACTTCCCGCCTGCTTGTGGTAAACGGCGACGATGTCAACACCCGCAAGGCAGTCGAGGGAATCCCATCCGAGAAGCTCCTGACCTTCGGTTTTGAACAAGGCAATGACTACCGCGCAGTAAATGTCGCGGATACCAAGCGTGCCTGTGAACGTTTCACTGTCTTGAAAAAAGGTGTCCCACTTTGTGAAGCAAGCCTGCGGATTCCAGGAAAGCACAATATCTACAATGCATTGGCTGCGGTAGCTGTCGCAGACTTTATGGGGGTGGATGCGCAGACGATTGCGGAAAGTCTCCACCAATTCACAGGGGTACATCGCCGCTTTGAGATTCTCGGTACTTTTGACGGTGTGACCGTTGCTGACGATTTTGCCCATCACCCCACAGAACTGACCGCTACCCTAACCGCGGCTATGCAGATGGGGTTCCGTGAAGTGTGGGCGGTTTTCCAGCCACATACCTTCTCACGCACCTATATGCTGTTGGACGATTTTGCCAAAGCGTTGTCGATTCCCGATCATGCTGTGCTCTCGGAAATTCTTCCTGTACGTGAGGTCAACACCTACCATATTTACGCGAAGGACCTTGCTGAAAAGATTCCAGGTTGCGTGTGGTTTCCAACCTTTGAGGAAATCAGCGACTATGTACTTTCAAAAGCGCAGGAAGGGGATTTGATTCTTACTCTCGGTGGCGGCGACGTCTATAAATGCGCCAATCGGATTGTGGAGAAATATCAGGCGCAGGGAAAATAGAAAATTGCTTTTCTGTATGTAATACAAGGTTGCGTGTGAATCCGACAACCGTACCGTTGGATAGGGGAGCCATGCTCCTGCATTGGCAGAAAACCTGGCTCCTCGGTACTGTTCGCTATCGTCGGATTTTACGGATCATCTCTCTGGTATGGCCCCTATCCAAGCCGGATTTCATAGACAATTCATACCAATCGAATGCAGGTTGCAGCTTTTTGAAAAAGAACCGTATGTTCCATCTTCACCAAAAGGGAAAAAGAGGAATGCGGATATGGCCATCACAGCATCCTTTCGATTCCTTATCAAAGGAATTGGCCCCTCCTAACAGGGCATCCGCCATGTATTAGCTCCTTATTTATCGGATTGTTTCCTTTCAAAAAAGCTATCCCTTATGATGGTACGAGTCTGTAAAGCAAGGTTCTCTATCTCTGATTTTTAAAAGAAGTCCAAAATAAAATAGGGTATCCAAAAGCCATGAAATGGCTTTTAGATACCCTTGTTTTTTAGAAACGCAGATATTTTCCCAAACAGAAAGAGGATGCCCCTTTCCTATGAATCGAAAGATTCGTAGTTTTGGGACACCCTCTTTTCCCTTTTTATGGATTCACTCCATTTGGAAATCCGAAACCTCTTCGAGCCTTGGAATCTATTTCTCGCGCTTTCACAGAATATCTATCTCTTTATCGATTTTTCCCATCAAAGGGTTCCTCGTCAATACGGCCTAAAGAGACATACCGTTGCCTTTTAATACGCTGCACTCAGCGGATTCAGCACACCATAGGCTTTGTTCTCAATGTCGTCAATATACTTGATTGCAAGGCCAGCACCGCGCGCAACACACATATCCGGTTCCTCCGCGATATGCACCGCCATCTTTGCCTTTTTCGAGATCAACTTATCAAAGCCAAACAATTGTGCCGATCCCCCTGTCAGGATGATTCCATCGGAATACACATCCCCCATCAGCTCCGGCGGGGTTCTCTCTAACATCTCCTGTACGGTGCGAATAATCTGCATCGCCGGCTCAATCAATGCTTCCAACATCTCGTCACAGGAGATGTCCGCCCATTGCGGCAAACCGGTCATGGCGTTGCGTCCCTTTACCCGATGCTTCACCATCTCCTTGCGCGGATAGACACAACCAATCGCAATTTTTGCCTCCTCTGCCATACGCTTGCCGATAATCAAATTATACTTCCGGCGTATATACTTGATAATCGCCTCGTCGAATGCATTGCCCGCTGTTTTGATCGACCGTGAAATGGCAATTCCGCTCAAAGACAACACGCCCATGTCCGTTGTACCGCCGCCAATATCTACAATCAACGTCCCATGCGGCTCGTCAATCTTGACACCCGCACCCATGGCTGCCGCAACCGGTTCCTCGATCAGACAAATTTTGCGTACGCCGGCCGAACTGATCGCATCCACCACAGCGCGCTTCTCCACCTCGGTAATCAAACAAGGGACACTCACTACAACACGCGGCATAAACACCTTGCTGCCGCTGATTTTTTTCATATAATGGCTAATCAAATACTGCGCTAAGTCAAAGTTTGAGATTACACCATTGCAGAGCGGCTGAACGACATCGATACGATCCGAAGTCCGCCCAACCATCGCATAAGCTTCACTGCCGATGGCAACAACTTCGTCCGTTTCTACATTGTATGCCACAACAGCCGGTTCTTTCAAAATAATCCCTTTTCCGTCCAAATAAATCTTCACTGTGGACGTGCCCAAATCAATTGCAATGTCGGTTCCAAGCATGCATCATCACTTCCAATCTAAATCCATTTTCCGGCAATTTCAAAGTGGAGTGTACAGAATGATGCTTTGAAATTGCCGCAAAATAAAACATGTAAGTCCTGTTTTTCAGTGTACCAATTTATTATATTACATTCATGAAAGCTTTTCAACCGCTGTTCTGCGATTCACTCCGGTGTACATCTGCGATTGCTGCACAGAACACCTGAGATGCACCAGCCTTGTACAGCATCCGTGCGCATTCACAAAGTGTGGCGCCTGTGGTGACAATATCATCTACCAAGAGTACCGCCTTTCCAACCAGTTCTATTCCCTCATGAACCCGATAAACACCCCGCACATTTTTCTGGCGTTCTTCTCCCGAAAGTTCGTGCTGCACCCGATTTTCTTTGATTTTGAGAAGTACTTCTTCATATGGTAGCTTCAAGCACTCTGCCGTTCTCCGGGCAATCTGTTCCGACTGGTTGTATCCGCGTTCCCGTAAACGGCGTATGGAAAGAGGCACTGCCGTCACAAATGACGGATGATTCAACGGTACACTTCTCTGCAATTCCTCTGCAAGTATACGTCCGTAATACGCAGCATATTCCCGCTTTCCGTGGAACTTAAATCGCAAAAGCGATTCCTTCACCAGACCTTCATATGGATACAGCGTCAAACACCCTACAGTGTCCCCAGTTGGTCCCAGTTTCATGCGGCGGATAACGGAAGAAACAACTACGGCTTTTTCACAGGAATCACATATTTCCCATCCCGGATAGATGGGTTCCTCACAGAACAGGCATCTCGGTGGAAACAGCATATCCCCTAAAGTTTGGAAAACAGCTTTTAGCCCCATGCTTTTTTATTCCTCCTGATCGGCGCCCGTCAAAAAATACAAAAGGCCGGAATAGCGCCGGGTCTTGCGGGCATTCTCCACCATTGCCTGAACGGTACGCCGCATTCCCACCATCACCAACAAAGTTTTGGCGCGTGTAATAGCCGTATAGAGAAGATTTCGGTAGCAGAGTTGTGGCGGTCCGGGGAACATGGGCATCACCACAGCCGTGAACTCGTTTCCTTGGCTTTTATGTACCGTCATTGCATAGGCCAGTTCCAGTTCAGAAGCCGCTTCGAGTTCATATAAAACCAGCCGGTCGTCGTCCATCAATACCGTCAAAACAGAGGCCCGGCGATCTACGCCACACAACACGCCCATATCCCCATTGAATACGCCTTCCCCGGTGGTTCCATCCGATTTATTCCAAGGCAGATTATAGTCGTTTTTAACCTGCATGACCTTATCGCCTTCGCGAAACAGAACGCCATTGACCGTGATCTCATTTTTGGAGCGGTCCGGCGGATTGAGTGCCGCCTGTAAGCGCTTATTCAGTTCATTGGTCCCCAGGTCGCCTTTCCTTCCCGGACAAAGCACCTGAATATCTGCGGTGGGAGAATATCCATAACTGGCGGGCAACCGCTTGGCACAAAGGCTGACAATGGTTTCCGCTACGTCCACAGCATTGTTGCCAGGCAAAAAGAAGAAGTCACTTGTCCGCACAGAAAGATCGGGCATTTCGCCCGCCACGATTCGATGGGCATTGGTGACGATGAGGCTCTGCATGGACTGTCGGAAAATCTCGTTTAGACGCACGACGGGAAGCATCTCCGATGCAATCAGATCCCCCAACACATTTCCCGGCCCCACACTGGGAAGCTGGTCACTATCTCCCACCAGAATCAGGCGGCAGCCGAGTGGCAATGCGCGCAATACCGCTTCAAAAATCGTGACATCCACCATGGATAGCTCATCGATCACCAAAGCGTCACAATCCAGATTATTCTTCTCGTTTTTGGCAAACGTGGGCTGGTCATTTTCGTCCCATTCTACCTGCAACAAACGGTGGATGGTCTTGGCTTCTTTCCCGGTCAAGTCCGACATTCGCTTGGCAGCACGGCCTGTTGGCGCGGCTAGGAGTACCTTTTCTCCCTTACGTTCCAAAATCTGAATAATCGCGTTGAGGGTTGTCGTCTTGCCAGTACCAGGGCCGCCGGTCAGAATGAGCATTCCTTGGGATAGCGCTTTGCGAATGGCTTGCTTTTGCATCTCTGCATAACGGATGGAAAGTTCCTGTTCCAATACAGCAATATAATGATCGATTCCCACAATGGATTGTGCAGGGTACCGTAAAAGCATCCCGATACGTGCTGCCGCATAGACTTCAGAGCGGTGTAGCTTGGGGGTGAAAAGGAATTCTCTTCCGTTAAACCGTTGTGCAACGACAGAGCCATCCTGCTTCAGTTGTTCTAACGCCTCCTGCGTGAGCGATACCTCCACGCCGAGCATCCCGGCTGCAGCGGCAAGGAGCTTTTCCGCAGGCAGGCAGGTGTGCCCATTTCCGATATTGTGTTTTAAGACATAGACCACCCCTGCACGCAAGCGGCAAATGTCATCCTGTGGCCGCTCTAAAGAAGCGGCAATATCGTCCACACGGCTAAATCCGATATTCAATCCCTCCCCACACAGGCAATAGGGATTTTCCTGCACACATTCGACCGCTTGGGGACCGAATTGTTTCCAAATACGAACAGCCTCCTCCGGCGAAATCCCATACTGGCTAAGGCTGAGCATCATCTCTCGGATACCATGTACACGCTGGAACTCCTCTCCGATCTTGCGCGCTTTCTCCCGTGTAATCCCCTTGATCGCGCTCAAGCGCTCCGGCTCCTGTTCCAAAATTTGCAGCGTATGATCCCCAAAGGTGTCAACAATCCGAGCGGCTGTCGCCGCTCCTATCCCTTTGATCGCGCCAGAAGATAAATACTTCAACATCGCCACTGCAGTGGCTGGCTTGGAACGCTCAAAGGCTTCCACTTTAAACTGCGTTCCAAAACTTGGGTGGCTGCTCCAATTGCCTATCACCCGAAGCTCTTCGCCAGCGCTCACCCAAGGGATCGTCCCTACCACGGTGACCAGCTCCTGCCCATTGTTGAGTTCCAAGACCGTATATCCATTTTTTTCGTTCCGAAAGACAACCCGCTCCACAGAGCCGGTCATCTCCAGAAGAGTTTCTTCGTACATTTCGGTTCCTCCCGCATGTCGGGTTTTGTCGATTCTTAATAGATACCTGCTTCCCCTGCGATCGACTTCCCGCCGGGCTCCTGGACGGGTTTTCCCATCCCGGCCCCGGGAAGCTACGCTTTTAGTATAGACGATTTTGTATGTATTTGCAAACTATTGTTCCAGGATTTCTGCCAGTTCCTCCGGTTTACAGATGTGAACATCCAAATTTTCACTGCTGATGATCCGGCAAACTTTTCGCGTCTCTTCATCCATCCCACGATCGACACACAGCACCCATTTTTCTTGCGTACTGTCCAGCCAACGCAGATGCTCCAATGCATTTTTCAGTGCAAGTTCTGCCTCTTCATCGTGGCCACTGAAGGAAATCACCCAGTACAGCGTTCCACGGTTGCGGGTTCGCAGAAAACGGAAGGACAACAGACGGAAGATTTCGGTCAATCCTACAATCGCCAGCAGGATCAGGATGGTCTTTAGAAACATGCCCCACATAAAAATCACCTCATCACAGTTTATGTGATAAGGTGATTTCCGCTCATATTTTTCTAAAATCGTACCATTAAGCGCGCAGTACCGCCTTGAGCGCTTCCACCTGATCCCGCTGCTCCCATGGCAAATTCAGTTCCTCTCGTCCCATATGACCATAATTGGAAATCTGACGATAGATCGGACGGCAGAGGTCAAAATTCTGAATGATGGCGGCTGGCCGCAGGTCAAATACCTTGCGCACCGCATTTTCCAACTCTTCACTGGTATACGCAGACGTCCCAAAGGTATCCACTGCGATGGAAACAGGCCGCGCTACACCGATCGCATAAGCAAGCTGGACTTCGCATTTCTTCGCCAAACCTGCAGCAACGATGTTTTTCGCAACGTAGCGAGCAGCATAAGCGCCAGAACGATCCACTTTGGTCGGGTCTTTGCCGGAAAACGCACCGCCGCCATGGCGTCCATACCCGCCATAGGAATCCACGATGATCTTTCGCCCTGTCAAGCCGGTATCTCCCGCAGGGCCTCCTACGACAAAACGCCCCGTCGGATTGACATAAAACTTTGTACGCTCATCCAGCCACCTTTCCGGGATCGCAGCCTTAATGACGTGTTCCACTACATCAGCGCGAATCTGTTCCAAAGTAACATCCGGACTATGCTGGGTGGAAACTACGACGGTATCCACACGCACCGGAACGCCATCCTGATATTCCACAGTAACTTGTGATTTTCCGTCAGGACGCAGGTAAGCGAGCTCACGGCTTTTACGCACTTCGCTCAATTTTTTAGAAACCTTATGCGCCAAGGAAATCGCCAAAGGCATTAGCTCGGGGGTCTCGTCGCAGGCAAATCCGAACATCATTCCCTGATCTCCGGCGCCAATGCTATCCAAGGCGTCGGTTGCACCGTTTTGCGCTTCGTAGGACTTATTTACGCCCATTGCAATGTCGGGCGACTGCATATCAATCGATGTAATGACACCACAGGTGTTCCCATCAAATCCATATTTATTGTTGCTGTAGCCGACATCGATGGCCACATTCCGGGCGATGGATGCTATGTCCACATAGCACTCCGTAGAGATTTCTCCCATGATATGCAGCATCCCGGTGGTCGCTGTCACCTCGCAAGCTACATGTGCATGGGGGTCCTGCTCCAAAATTGCATCCAATACAGCGTCAGAAATCTGGTCGCAGAGCTTATCGGGATGTCCCTCTGTCACCGATTCGGATGTAAAAAAGTATTTTGCCATGTCTTATAAATCCTCCTGTTTGAAAATTACCATTCTTGTCCATATCCTTGGAAGCAACCGCCTCCTACTTCAAGATTTCAGGTCATAGAAAAACCGCTCGGAAAACCGAGCGGTCTATAAAGCAACCTCATCTTTCGGCTTACCCGCAGGAATTAGCACCTTGCTGCATAGCAGGTTGCCGGACATCACAGGGCCTGTTCCCTCCGTCACTCTTGATAAGGACATATTCTGTTAACAGATATATTATAGCACGAGTTGCTTTCCCTGTAAAGGGACAAAATAAGAAAAATTCTTACAAATTTCTGTTAGGGCTGCCCAACGAGTTCCTTATGACGGCGAATAAAAGGTTGTAGCGCTTTAAAGACTACCGCAGTAATCACACAGTTGGCAGACGCCTTAATGAGATTAAAGGGTATGATGACCGGAAGGATCATATCCACAACCGCCTGCATGGGAACCCCCTGAAAATAACTGGTGAGTACAAGATTCAACGGAATCATCAGAGCGGTCATGGCCAACGTTCCAAGGACCATTCCGACGACCGTTTCACGGAATTTGTTGTGCCAACGGCTGAATTGTCCCACCAGGACCACCAGAGCGCCGGAGGCGACAACATGCATCACAAGGCCAATCCATCCGTCGCCTCCCAATAGAAACGCTTGAATCAGAGAAACAACCACCAGGATCACCAAACCGGGAAGGGTGCCAAATAGCAAAGTCCCCAGCAAAATCGGCACGTCCGCCATATCGTATTTCATAAACGGAGCAGCAGGAATAATCGGAAACTGTGTGACGGTCACAAGAACGATTGCAATTGCAGCGAGCATTCCCATCTGCGCCATGCGGACTACGTTGTCTTTGGTGTTTGTTTTCATAGAAACCTCTCCTTTTTGTCCGGCTGTCTACGAAAAAAGCCCCGCGGCAAATGCCACGGGGCCCCAATACGCATGATGCGCGGTTCTTCTTCCATCCGGACTATACCGTCGGCTTTGGGATCACACCAAAATCAGCTTTCGCTCGCGGGCTTGTCGGCTAAAACGCCGCATTACCGCCGGTGGGGAATTGCACCCCGCCCCGAAGACAGCTCTTAAATTTGTTAATAGTATAACACTCTCCCCAACGCCTGTCAATCCACAGAAACATATTTTTCCGGAATGTTCTGCGCGACCATCTGCTCTATGTACGAGAGGCTAAAATGGAATCATATTGCCGAACCCCGTGTTGTTCTGCCAACGCAGCGGAATACTGCGAAAGGGGATAAATCGTTATATCCCGGAAATTCGCCCCATAATGGGTAACTATGGGGACAAAATCGACATCGGATACCGCCGTTTCTCCACTTTCCAGATTCTTTTCCACGGTTACTTTGAGCATCCCACCCACCATGCTCAAGGCGCGGTCCTGCGCGGACACAAAATTTCCCAGGGCATAAGCCACTGGACATTGCGCTCCGTCCGACGCACGTTTCAGCATCACGACGGGTTGTAACGTATGGGCGTGGTTGCCGATCACCAAATCGGCCCCCCAGTCCACCAGGTTTTGCGCGAGTTCCTCCTGTTTCTTCGTTGGAACATGTGTATACTCTTCCCCCCAATGTGCAGACACCACTACAATGTCCGCCATAGAATCCGCCTTTTGCACAAGATGCTCCAGTTCTTCCGTCTCGCTGGTCAAAAGGACATGGTAAGGGGAGTCCTTTGGTAGATATAGGCCATTTGTCATCTCTGTTACGCCGATATGCGCAGTTGTAATCCCATTGCGCTCTACAATCCGGATGTTTTCCAAATCTTTATCGCTTCGGTATGCGCCGACCACTGCCACTTTCTTGGTGTCCCAATAATCCAGCGTAGCGCGCAGACCCTCTTCTCCTTGATCCAAGATATGATTATTCGCATGATTGACGACATCGAAGCCAACCCGTACCAATTCATCCCCCAACTGCGTCGGCGAATTGAAGCGAGGATACCCGGAGAGCGGCCGAACAGCTCCCGCTAAAGGTGTTTCCTGATTGATAATGGCGATGTCTGCCTGCTCGATATACGGTGCTACCCGCGCATATACTGGGGAAAAATCGTATCCGGTTCCACCTGTGCGACGGCTAGCTTGCTTATAAATGCCATCGTGAATTAGGTTGTCACCCACTCCCAGGATGGTGATGGAGGCTATCTCTGGCTCTGACGAGGGTGCACTGTCCGAGGGCTTGTCCAAGGAAGGCGAGGGCTGTGCCCCCCACTCCGGCACGGATGGTTTCTCTTTCGCTTCCCCTTGCGAGGAACCCATCTGCGGAACCGGTTCCATATGTTCCATCCGTCCTGCCGCAGGCATGAGAAGTAACATCGCGGTGCACAACATCACAGCGAAACCAGCGGTCGATATGCGCAGGATGACTGTCTCTAAACGCACAGGTTTTACGCGAGGCCTTTTTGGTAATGTCTTGCCTTCCTCATATCCGTTCCTCCATCCACATAACTCTTCCACTTCTATTGTAAAGCAGGGCTCCTTTTGCCCCATAGGTCTTTATACAAAGATTATACAACAAAAAGCCGTATGGAGCTATGAAAACCGTAGGACGGATTCTGACAGAAAAGGCCGCTGTAGAACAATAACCACAGCGGCTTTAGCAATCCTTCCATATATTCCGGCAAAGTCCCAAAAAGATTACTCCGGATAAACCAGCTTTCGCTCATCCCAGCCTTCTATGATGGTCAAGAATTCTTGTGCTTCCTTCTTCGCACCTTCCAGATCATGTTCCAAATAGTTCCCACATTCCTTGGCAGTCGCTCCTGGAACCTCTCCATCATATTGGGCAATCTGCTGGAAAATCGAACGAACCAGGCGTACCGCGTCCGCCTCTTCCATGTCGCGGAGCAAAAATAGCATCCGGTCCGGCAGCCCATTGGCCCAAAATAGATGACATGATCTTTCCATTCTGAATTGCGGGCAAAGGTTGCAAACAGATGCTCCAATGTGTGTAGCGCTCCGTTCTCGATATAGGGCGGTGTGTTTGGCCGGCGCATCCGGATGTCATATGTCTTGACATCGCCGTCGATACGGGAAAGATAGATCCCTGGAACCAACCGATCGTGGTCGATACAGAAACTTGCAATTCTGTCCATTTCATTTCCTCCATAACTCTGCAAAATAATAACACAAATTCTTTTTATCCATCCTCAAAGGAACGATTTACAAACATATCCTATAGCGTTTCCCCAGAAAAAAGCTCTTAATTTGCTCCAAAGCTTCTACAATGGAACGTTCATAAACATCCAAAAAACTCTCGTTGTTCTCTCTTCCATCCTCTGGTGAACGCCATGTCTGTAATAGAGTGTTCGCATAATCGAAGTCATCCCCCTCTCCCACGCCACGAATATGACAGGATAGAGTATGCTTTCCGCCGTGCTTCTTCTCCCACCGTTCCACCAACGGCTTTTTCAAGCTGGTGTGGTCATTGAGCCACCCCATAGCAGTCCGGGCATCCTTCACCGCCTGTTCTACCAATGGCAGCGCATGCGAGACCCCAAACCGTACATGTAATAAAAACGCATAGAGAGAAACGATCTCTGCTTGTACCTTTTGATTTTTGGGAAGGGTCTTTTTTAAGGAGAACTCAATCGGAAGAGCCCCCGCTTCATAGCGCAGAAGGACAACATCCAACGCCGACTCCATCTCATGATGGGCAATTTGTGCATCCTGATCGGGCTGTATCTTTAAAAGCTCTCGCGCCTGTGCCTCTATAAACGGATGGCAAATTCGATCTGCCGCGTAATGGCAGAGGAATCCTGCAATACAGCTCCACACACATTCCGACGGATGCGCTTCACCGTATTCATGCAGGATAGAAACTGTCCGCGAAACCGACTCTTGATGCAACCGTTCGCCAAAGGAAGAGAGGCTTTCCCCTTTCTGCCAAGGAAGCGCCCGATGGTAAAAAAGAAGATCCGGTCCCTGAGCCCCCCATAAAAATGCGTCGCGTTCCACCTCCGTATGGTTCGGTTTCCAAAGCTCCAACACGCGCAAGGCGTGATAATAATGGGTAATTGCGGCAGGCATATCATCCCTCGCTTTCTAAAAGTTCATTTCCAGCAAAAAATGAGAGGCCCCTGTTGGGTTGCCTCTCATTTTATCACACTTAAAATTCATTTTAAAGGACCTTGGACAAAAAGTCCTGTAGACGCGGATTTTTGGGATGATCGAAAAACTCGTCCGGTTTGGCCTCTTCCAAAACAAGCCCCTCGTCCATAAAGAGGACGCGCGTGGCAACCTCGCGTGCAAAGTTCATCTCATGGGTAACAACTACCATGGTCATCCCCTCGTGAGCCAGCTCTTTCATCACCTGGAGCACCTCTCCGACCATTTCCGGGTCCAGGGCGCTGGTCGGCTCATCAAAGAGCATAACATCCGGCTCCATAGCCAACGCACGTACAATCGCAATGCGCTGCTGCTGGCCGCCGGAAAGCTGGGAGGGATAGGCATTTGCCTTATCCTGTAAACCAATGCGCTTTAGCAACTGCATGGCCTTATCTTCCGCCTCTTTCTCGGACTTCAGCTTCAATGTTACAGGCGCAAGGGTAATGTTCTTCAAAACCGACAGATGGGGAAACAGATTAAAATGCTGAAACACCATGCCCATTTTCCGGCGAAGCTGATCTACGTCGCAACCAGGCGCATTGATCTGTGTTCCTTCAAACCAGACTTCCCCGCCTGTCGGCATCTCCAACAGATTCAAACAACGGAGAAAGGTACTTTTTCCGGAACCGGACGGTCCGACAACAACCACCTTTTCTCCCTTCTGGATCTCTTGGTTGATCCCCTTGAGCACCTGAAGGTCGCCCCTTTGGGTGTGGAACGTCTTTTCCAAATTCTTAACGCTTATCACTCTGGTGCAACCTCCTTTCGAGCTTGGACAGACACATGGTCAACAAAATTACCAACACCAGATAGATTGCCGCCACTAAGAACAAGGGCATGAACGCATCGTATGTAATGCTGCGGATAATGTCGCCGCCCTTGGTCAAATCCTGAATGCCGACATAACCTGCGATAGAAGTCTCCTTCAAAAGGGCAATAAACTCGTTGAAAACCGCTGGCGCAACATTTTTAAATGCCTGGGGCAGAACAATCTTGCTCATGGTTGTCCGGCTGTTTAAGCCGAGCGAACGTCCTGCCTCGATCTGGCCGCGGTCCACAGACTGAATACCGCTGCGGATTACTTCCGCGACATAAGCGCCGGAGTTGATACCGAACGCCAACATCGCCACCAAAAGGGTTTCGCCGCTGGCAAAAATAAAATACACCATAATCATCAACTGAACCAACACAGGGGTTCCGCGGATGACCGTCAGATACAAGCCGCAGATTTTATTGAGAATCCGCAACTTTTTGGGGTTATTCTGATGTGTGATGCGCACTAAGGCGACCAATGTCCCCAGGATAATACCGATGATAACCGCCACTAGGGTAATCACCACTGTATTGGCAAATCCCTGCACGATGTACATATACCGGTCTTTTAAAATAAAATCGTCATAGAACTGCTGGCCTAAATCAGAGAAAAAGGACAGCGGAACCGATGCAAAGAGCGTCTGCATGCCAACCTCCCCATAAAACAGAAGCAGGCAGAAAAACTGCCTGCCCCCAAAAGGGTCCGGCGGCTCTTCTGCTGCCTATCATTTGTTTGATTTTATTCTGCGCTGATGTACTTGCCGACGATCTCGTCCATCTCGCCGCTATCCTGCATCTCTTTGAGGACTTCATTGACCATCTTTTGCAGTTCAGTGCTTCCTTTGGGCATAGCGATGGCGTATTCCTCGCTTGTGAGCGCTTCGTCCAGCTTCTTTACCTTATCACTGTTCTTTTCCACAAGCTTTTCCGCCGGGAAATTGTCGATGACCACCGCGTCGATGCGTCCTGCAATCAGATCGGAAACCGCTTCCATCCCCTTGCTATAGCGCTTGACTTCCGCTACCGTAATATCGTTCTCGCCATCTTCATTGGTGCAATACTTGTCGCCCGTAGTGCCCAACTGAACGCCAACCGTTTTACCGTTCAAATCGGTTCGAGAAACAATGTCGCTGTCGTTGGCAACAATGATCGCCTGAGAAGCGTTAAAATACGGATCTGAAAAATCCACATTCTTTTTACGGTCTTCATCTGCTGTCATACCAGCGGCCACAATGTCCGCTTTGCCAGACTGCAACGCGGTAATCAAAGTGTCAAATGCAATATCGCTGACTTCCAGCTCAACCCCCAGTTTTTCTGCGATCTTTTGGGAAATTTCAATGTCGATTCCAACGACTTCGTCGCCGTCTTTGAACTCAAATGGCTCAAATTCTGCATTGGTCGCCATAACCAGCTTTCCAGCATTCTGAATGTCCTCCGGTGTCTTGGCCTTGCTGCCACAAGCAGCCATCGGGACCATCATCGCTGCTGCCAGAAGGAATGCCAAAATCTTCTTCCCTGTTTTCATAAATCGTACCCCCAAATTTTATACTGTACCTTCTTCACCATTCTATAGCATAAATATTCATATTTCAAGCATATTTATGCGACCTTCTAAAATTCGTAAAACCTGTCAACTTCACGCGCATCGCCGGAAAGGTTTTGTGGAAATTGCAAGCCACAAATCTCCAAAAGTGTACAAAAATCCCTTGGAAGCGGCGCAATGATGCACCTGTCCTTTCCCGTCACTGGATGTCGAAAAGAGGCTTGCACACAATGCAATGCCTGCCGGTCGATGTATATCCGGCTTCCACCGTACAGATCGTCCCCCGCCAAGGGATTTCCCCTGTGCGCCATATGTACACGGATTTGGTGCGTCCTACCGGTTTCCAGGCGAAAGGCCAAAAGCGTGTGGCTCTGTGAGTGGCACAATGTGCGCCAGTGTGTTACAGCGCGAATCCCATCTCTGCACACGCAACGCTGGATGGTGTGACCCGGCAGCCGTTCAATTGGCCCATCCTCAGTCCCACTTCCCTCTAACACCCCTTCACAAACCGCCAAGTAAACTTTAGAGATACCCTGTGCCAAACGTGCCGCTGCATAAGGATTTTTTGCCAAGACCAGAACCCCGGTGGTGTCCCGGTCCAGCCGGTAAATCGGGCGAAACGCCAAGGATTCGCCCTTTCTCTGAAAATACGCCGCAACAGCATTGGCCAAGCTATCCCGGGCATGTCCAAACGAGGGATGCACCGGCATACCGGTCGGTTTGTCAACTGCCAGCAGATCGCTGTCTTCATAGAGGGGAACCAATGGGAGATCCACAGGTTCCGGAGCAGCAGAATCCTCTGGAAGCATCAACTGTACTCGATCCCCTACCTGTAAGATCTTCCGCACGGTCGCATGAGCGCCATTTACGGTGATTCCCAGTGGTTCCTTCTTTAAATCTGTCAGAAGCCGTGCAGATACCCCACAAAAATGGCGTAAAAATCCTTTAAGCTGTGCATCTCCGTATTCCGCTGGCACCGTAAACGTCAGCTTTCTCATAGAACCTCCCTGCGGGCAAAGAAAAAGAGCGGAGGCAAAATCCTTCCGCGTGCCGCCGCTCTGTTCCGCAAATGCACTTATTTTACTTCGACCGTCCAGCCGAACTCATCCTTTAGTTTTCCCCACTGAATGCCAGTCAGTGTGTCATACAACTTCTGTGAAAGCGGTCCGATCTCGCCATGGTTGATCTCCATAATATCATCGCCCCATTTTAAATGGCCGATCGGAGAAATGACAGCTGCAGTCCCCGTGCCAAACGCCTCTTTCAGACGGCCTTGTGCCGCTGCATCTGCAACCTCCTGGATCGAAAGCTTCCGTTCAGAAACCTTCAGCCCCCAGGACTTTAACATATCGATGCAGGACATGCGCGTGATACCGGACAAAATCGAGCCTTGCAAGGCCGGCGTAACCACTTCGTCGTCAATTACAAAGAATACGTTCATGGTCCCCACTTCTTCGATGTACTTACGTTCCACACCGTCGAGCCAAAGCACCTGGGTATAATCCTGTTTCTCCGCCTCATCCTGTGCCTTAAGAGAAGCTGCATAGTTGCCTGCTGTCTTTGTAAAGCCCATACCACCGCGTACTGCACGGACATAATTGGTCTCTACATAAATTTTTACGGGATCGAGCCCTTCTGGATAATAAGCGCCAACCGGGCTGCAGATCACCATAAACAGCAGGTGACGCGCCGGATGTACGCCGATGTGCGGATCTACGCCAATGATAAATGGACGAATGTACAAGGATGTCCCTTCTTCACTGGGAATCCAATCCTTTTCAATGGAAACCAGCTTTTCAATTGCTGCCTTTGCCAATTCCTCATCAATCAGCGGAATGCACAGACGTTCATTGGAGACATTCAAACGGGCCATGTTTTTATCCGGGCGGAACAGCAAAATTCTGCCATCCTGCGCGCGATAAGCCTTCATCCCCTCAAATACGGATTGGCCATAGTGAAGGCACATAGCGGAGGGGTCCATTTCAATCGGCCCATATGGAACGATGCGGGGATCGTGCCAACCTTGCCCCTCGTCGTAGTTCATTAAAAACATGTGGTCGGTAAAAATGGTTCCGAACGGAAGGGGCGCGCCCGGAGCCGGCTTTTGTTTGGGATGTTTTGTAAGTTCCACTCTGATTTCCTGCATGGTAAATGCCCTCTTTCTGATTATTCCTGCTTATTGTACCATCATTTTTCAGGGATTTCAAGTTATTAGCGCGCGAAAGGCATAGCCAAAATCCCCACACATTTGACAGGATATTTCTCACTTTTTAGAAATACTACCAAAATTTTCTGCCTGTAACCGTCAAAAGGAGCATCCTGCTGTTTGGGGCGTTGATCCCCTGTTTTGCACAGGAATATCAGAAGTCCTGCATAAAGTGAATCTCATGATTGCGCAATCCTTTGGGATAACGGTTTTTTAATCGTCCCCCGGAACATTTTCCAAATCCAGTCACAATGCCGTCAACAGCCACACCGGTATATCCCTTCAACGACTCCGGCACATCCAGTTCTTCTCCGTGGAGAAATGCCGCAATCTGGGGTCCTTCATGCGTCAGTTCTAAAACATTGCACAGAGATTCTGGCCTCGCGGCCATAAACGCTGCGTGTGCAGGTTCGATACGCTTTTGATAAGTTCCCAACAATACGCCGGCACGCAGGACGCCAAGTCCTTTCATCTGCGGTAACCCATCTGGAAGCAACAGCAAATTGTCCCCAATCTGTTCCAATACTCCCGACGGCATCTGCTTGTACAGCATTTCACAGCATGCTTTCGCCAATTCACTGGGCTTTGCATAATTGTACGGCGATGGAGTATTCCCATTCTCCGATAGGCGTTGCAACTTTGCCACAAAATGTCCCTCGCCGCCATCCATGGGAAAAATTCTCCGCGTCTGTGGAATACTTCCCGGCCGGCCAAAGGAAACGCCGCAGTCTAACAACGCAAAATCTGGACGCTTTTTCAAGAAGGCTTCAACCACCCCTTCGTTTTCTTCAAAGGAAAACGTACAGGTCGAATAGACTAAAATTCCCCCTTCACGCAACGCTTGAGAAGCTGTTTCCAAGATAGCCAGCTGGCGGATAGCACACATCTTTACATGTTCTGGGCTCCATTCTTGTATCGCCCGCTCGTCCCGCCGGAACATTCCCTCTCCCGAACAAGGGGCGTCGACTAAAACCTTATCAAAAAAGCCTTCCAATGCATCACAAAGAGTTTCGGGCCGGCAACAGGAGACCACGGCATTGCGCACCCCCATCCGCTCGATATTGGATAGAAGCACATTCGCTCGATTCCGCACGACTTCATTGCTCCAAAGCAACCCCTGCCCTGCCAATAAAGTGGCAATTTGGGTCGATTTTCCCCCGGGAGCCGCACAGAGATCCAATACCCGGTCGCCTGGCTGCGGCGACAGCACTGTAACCGCGGAAGCTGCCGAGGGCTCCTGCACGTAAAATGCCCCCGCATGATGGAACGGTAAGGCGCCAAGGTGTTCCACTCCCTCCGGGATATAATAAGAGAGCGGCGAAAATGGAGCGGTCGTGATCGAGAACGGCAAAGCCGCATGCAAACGTTCTTCCTCACACTTTTCGATATTTAAGCGGATTCCTCTCCGATAGGACTGCTCATAACAGGCAAGAAACGCAGGATATTCTCCACCCAGCATGTCCTGCATCCGTTCGCAAAAGGCCAGCGGCAATGTCGTCATGTCGAATTCTTCCCTTCTTCAAAATGATTTTCAAAGTCTTCTTGTTCTTCCTTCGTTGGCAAGCGGCAGTATCGCTTCAATCTCGGTAAGACGGCACCATATGTTTTGTAGTTATTCCTGGCCGCTTTCAGCGACAAACCGTGGTTCTCGTCGCTTGGTTCCTCTTCTCCAGACAAAAACACGTCGATCTCCCAATAACAGATTGGACAAATATAAGCGATTGCGTCCCCGTTATTTGGAATTGTCCGGTACCCACAGCAGGGACAGGGCGAACCGTTTTTCACAATCAGAGGCTCTTGACTTTCTGTATTTACTCTACCATTTCGATCCGGAAGGAAAAAATCCTTTGTCCTTTTCAAGATGATCGTCCCCTTCCCTTCTCCTTAAGAGGAATGTATTTTTTAAATAGAAAATCGCATAATTCTCCCTTGCAAAACCAATAATAACAACGCAAAGGGGGTGAATACAAATGAACAGCAATTACAATAACAGCCAGAACAGTTCCCAGAATCGTTCCAGCCAGAACAGCACACAGAACAATTCTCAGAACCGTTCCAGCCAGAACGCTAAGAACAGCACACAGAATCGCACCAGCTCCAACAGCCAGAACTGCAAGAACAGCACCAATCAGTGCAGCAGTCAGAATAACAGCCAGAATAGCCACAACTAACACCCAATCCTGACGATGGCCCATCCTCCGCAGAGATCGCCCACGGTCCACAAAGGCGGTATCTGCGGTATGGGTCCAGGAAAATCCAGGCTATATGCAAAAGCAGGCGGCTTTGTTTTCCGACAAGGCCGCCTGTTTTTTATGTCTTTTCGGGTGGGAGTTCCTTCTTCTTACGGTTCTCTTTCAAGATCTGCCGCAGAGATTTGTCATCCGGCTTGATCTCACGGAACCCTTCACCCGTAATTTCGCCCGCTTCCCCGACAATGATAAATGCATTGGTATCCACTGAATGCACAATGTCGTAAACCTTGCTGACTTCATAGCGCCGCACCGCACAGAGAAGTACTTCCCCTTCGCGTCCGCTGTACCCACCGCGGGATTTCAGCGCCGTGACGCCGCGATCTAACCCAATCAGAATATTTTGGGCAATCTCCTCATTTTTTCGGAGATAATAAATAGCACTTTGCCATTCCCCATATCCGTACCATAGAGGATAGCATCAATTAGACGGGTGGAGACAAAGATCGTCAAAAGTGCATACAAAGCACTCTCCATACTCTGGAAAGCAAAACCGGAGAATACGATGATAACAAAGTCCACACCCAACATCAACTTGCCCATGGAAAGATGACGGAAATGCCTTCCCAACAAGCGGGCCACCATATCTGTGCCGCCTGTAGTGCCCCCTCTTGTAAAGACCAGAGCAAGGCCAACTCCTTCCAATACACCGCCAAAGATTGCCGCCAACATCTGATTTCCCTCATATGGAGGGATGACAACCCCCATAAGGTCAATCGCCGCCGAAGATAAAAGGGTAGCTACAAAGGTTTTAGCAACCAATTTATAGCCAATTTCTACAATGGCCCAAATAAAAATCGGGATATTGATGAGAAAAGCCGTAGCACCGATCGGCGTATGGAACAAGTAGTTCAACACAATGGATAAGCCGGTCACACCACCGGACGCAATGTGATTTGGCGCTGTAAACATCTTAACCGATACAGCATAAATCAAACTGCCCGCCACAAAAAATAGGAGATCCTTTGTCAAAGTTTTCGCCCGCTCTTGGGTCAATGGAGCCTTCATAGATAGTCCTCCCCTCTTAGACCAGCGGATGCGTTTCGTCCGCTCCTTCTAATGCTTCACAGGCAATCTGAAACAGCATTCGAAGCCGCTCCAGGTCTCCCGATAAGTAAACATAACCAAACAATGCCTCAAACGCCGTAGCAGCATGGTAGTCCGCCACCTTGGCATTTTTGGGAACATGGCCCACATGGGCGTTGCGCCCGCGATTGTATACAGCAGCTTCTTCCTCTGTCAACAAAGGCAGAAGCTTTTTTGCTGCAACCGCTTGGGCGCCGCAACAGACCTGCTCAACCGAGCGTTTATGCAGCGCATTGACTGGGCAATTCCCCTGACAAACCAATTTTTCCCGCACAAACAATTCGAACACGCCGTCGCCCACAAATGCCAAAGTCAAGGGGCTGAGTTGTTTTGGATTACAGTCCGCGCCAAACAGCCGTTTCACTTTCATCACTCCACAAAGTCGAATTCGATCTCATAAATGCTGACCGTGTCGCCCTCTTGAATGCCCGCTTCACGAAGGGCGTCAATCACACCGGTCTGAATGAGAACGCGCTGGAAATATTGCAGCGATTCATAGTCATCGAAATTGACGGAATTGATGACCTGCAACAGCCACTCGCCCTCCACCATATAAAGGTGATCCTGCTTAGTAATTTTGACCGCATGCTTTTCGTAATCCTCCACAGGCTTTTGCGGCAACGGTTCGGGCTCGTAGCGCTTGACCGGCGGTAGTTTACTCAAAAGTTCAGATATACGGTTCAAAAGCGGGTCTACATCGTAGCGAATTGCAGCCATAATTGGGAAGAATTCATACCCCTTTGCCTCTACAAAAGCTTTAAACTCTGTAATCTGCTCCTCTGTTGCAAGGTCACATTTGTTGCCCGCCACAAGCATGGGGCGTTCAGCCAGATCTGGATCAAATTTTTTCAGCTCTGCATTGATGATGTCGAAATCCTGCTTTGGATCGCGGCCTTCACTGCCCGCCACATCCACCATATGGACCAGAAGGCGGCAGCGGTCAACATGCCGCAGGAATTGATGGCCTAAGCCAACACCTTCACCCGCCCCTTCGATCAGTCCGGGGATGTCGGCCATCACAAAGGACCGGCCATCTTTGAGACGCACTACGCCAAGAACCGGTGTGATCGTGGTAAAATGATAGTTCCCGATGGTCGGCTTTGCTTCACTCACCACAGAAACCAACGTGGATTTTCCCACGTTCGGGTAGCCCACAAGTCCTACGTCCGCCAAAAGTTTTAATTCCAACACAAGGTCAAAACTCTCGCCCGGCGTGCCTGGCTTTGCAAAGCGGGGCGTCTGGCGGGTAGGCGTGGCAAAGTGCATGTTCCCCCATCCACCGCGCCCCCCTTTTGCAATGATCTGCGGTTCGTCGCCCGAGAGATCTGCTAGAATACGGCCGGTTTCCGCCTCTTTGACCAAGGTCCCGCGCGGTACTCGAACAACCAAGTCCTTTCCACTCTTCCCGTTGCAACGGGACCCGCGGCCATTTTCCCCGCTGGGAGCAACATATTTTCTTTTATAACGAAAATCTGCTAATGTGGAAAGGTTGTCATCCACCTGAAAGACAATATTTCCGCCTTTTCCACCATCGCCGCCGTCCGGACCGCCGGAAGCCACGAATTTTTCCCGATGAAAGGCGACGGCACCGTCGCCCCCATTGCCCGCTTTCACGGTAATTTTGGCATGATCTATAAACATACGAATCCCTTTCCTCAAATCAAGCTGTCAAGAAACAGCACTGCGCGTAGAAAAACTTTCTACGCTGACTGATTTAGTATGCCATCTTTTTTCACAGGAAACCGAAAAAATCCCTGCCGAATGGTTCCGGCAGGGATTTGTCATTCTGGTAAAATTACTGTTCCACAGCGTAAACGCTGACCTTTTTGCGGTCACGGCCCAAGCGTTCAAACTTGACGCGGCCATCCACCAACGCAAAGAGGGAATCGTCGGAACCTCTGCCCACGTTCTCGCCCGGATGAATGTGTGTACCGCGCTGCTTCACGAGGATATTGCCAGCCAAAACAAACTGGCCGTCTGCACGCTTCACACCAAGGCGTTTGGACTCGGAATCACGGCCGTTCTTGGTAGAACCCATTCCTTTTTTATGTGCGAACAGCTGAATATTTATCTTCAACATACCTTACACCTCCACATAGCTTACATTGATATTTTCTGGATATTGTTCCTCAAGCCCCAACATGTGAAGCTTGAAACCCGCGAACAAAACGCGGCAGTCCCTCGCCGCCTTGGCCGGAATCCGCACAAGCATATAACCTTCTTCGGCTACCGCCTGCGCCTCCACACCGATAATCTCTGTCACCGTGTTGGCCGTCATATATGCCGCAGAAGAAACGGCTGCACAAATGACATCGTTGCCTTCTACTCCGCTGCCAGAATGACCACTGATGCGAAATCCAACCAAATCGCCGTCGGGCCTGGTGAAAAATTCAGCGCAGATCATTACGCATTAATAGCTTCAATCTGCACTTTGGTGTAGGGCTGTCTGTGGCCCATCTTACGCTTCTCACCCTTCTTGGGCTTATAGGTGAAGACCGTGATCTTCTTGGACTTGCCGTTCTTCAAGACCTTACCGGACACGGATGCGCCCTCCACATACGGTGCGCCGACCTTGACGTCGCCATCGTTGTCCAACAGAATGACCTTAAAGTCAACGGTTGCGTCCGCTTCCACAGCAAGCTTCTCAACAAAGATGGTGTCGCCAGCCTGTACTTTGTACTGCTTGCCGCCAGTTTCAATCACTGCAAACATGAATTTCTGTTCCTACCTTTACATTAGTCTCGCTACTATCGGGCGGGGAAACCCACTTATAGCCCGTAATATGCGGCTTATCAATATTAGCACATCCTGTCAAAAAAGTCAATCACTTTCCCCATTCAACAGCGGCGCAATGCCAAATCTTTTGCAAAATCCGCCAGGGAAATTCCCTCTTCTCCGAAGGGTTCCAAAGCGCGCACTGCCGCATGGGTCAACTCTTTCACCCGCTTCTTTGCAGGTTCCAACCCCAGAAGAGAAACATACGTTGCCTTCTGGTTTTCCGCATCGCTTCCAGTCGCCTTACCAAGCGTTTCTGCGTCGCCCTCCACGTCCAGGATGTCATCTACAATCTGAAAAGCCAATCCAATTGCGCGCGCGTAATGTTCTGCCGCGCGGCGCTGGCGTTCATCCGCCCCTGCCAGCGCGCAGCCCATTCGCGTGGCAGCCAAGATGAGAGCCCCGGTTTTTTCTCATCCATCTCTTGAAGCGTCTCCAAAGAAACAGCCGTTCCTTCGGAACGAAGGTCGATTTCCTGCCCGCCGACCATTCCATGAATTCCCGCCGCAGAAGCCAACTGAAAAGCTGCTTCTGTAGCGCGCCCGGCTCCTACTGCAGCAATACTCTCCGGCGAAAGCATGACTGCAAATGCCAATGTCAAAAGGCCGTCCCCTGCCAACAGTGCAGTATCCTCCCCGAAGGTTTTGTGGTTAGAGGGCTTTCCACGGCGCATATCGTCGTTGTCCATACAGGGGAGATCATCGTGAATGAGGGAATAGGTATGAATCATCTCTACTGCACAAGCAAATGGCAGAGCCGCCTGTACATCGCCGCCACACAGCCGGCAAAATTCCAGCACCAGTACTGGCCGTACACGCTTTCCTCCATCCAAAAGGCTATAGCGCATAGCTTCGATCAACCGTTCATAGCGGCAATGTTCCTTTGGAAGAAACTCCTCCAATTTCTGTTCCACCATGGGGAGATATGCGTCGAGCTTCATACCAGCTCCTCCTTTTCCAGCGCAGAAAGCTGGGTGATCTTTTGTTCCGCCTGTTTGAGCTTGTCGTAACATAGTGTTGCCAGCGCGGACCCCTCTTCAAACAGTTTCATCGAGGAATCCAACGGTTCTCCTCCCGCTTCCAGCAGCTGAACGATCTCATCCAGCCGGGAAACCGCCGCCTCAAATGTCATCGCCTTTTTTGCCATCTTTTGATTCCTCCTGTTCTGAACCATATGCCGCCTGTTCCACCAGGCAGCCGATCGTTCCATCTGAAGTTTGTAAGGAGAGCCTGTCCCCCTGATGTACTTGTCCGGCGCTGGTGACCACCTGCCCATCCGCGCCACAGGCAATTGTATATCCGCGGGAAAGCACCGCCAGCGGGCTGAGCGCATGCAACCGCCCACACAGTTCCGCCAAATAGGCTTCCCTGTCCGCTAATTTCCGTCCCATGCACCCGGAAAGCTGGGCCGACAGTCCATCTATCCGCATACGTTGAACCGCCAATAGCTCCTGTGGATTGCGCAGGATGCGACTTCCCGTTAAGGCGTCCAATTGTTGACGGAGCCGTGCCAACTTTGCACGCATGAGGGACGCCATTCGCGCCTCTTGGCCGCGCAGGCTGCAAAGCCAATCTGCCTGATCGGGGACGGCCAACTCCGCCGCCGCAGATGGCGTTGGCGCGCGCAGATCCGCCACAAAATCACAGATGGTGAAGTCTGTCTCATGGCCGACCGCACTAATCACTGGAATCTTCGAAGCTGCCACAGCTCGGGCAAGCGTCTCTTCGTTAAACGGCCACAGGTCCTCCAAAGATCCGCCGCCACGGCCCAAGAGGATGACATCAGCACAGCGAAGGCGATTCATCCGCCGAAGGGCATCAACCATCTGCGGCGCAGCCCCCTCCCCCTGTACCAAAACGGGGCAAAAGATGATTTCCGCCAGCGGCCACCGCCGCGCCAAAATCGTGACCATATCGTGTACGGCCGCGCCTGTCGGGGAGGTAATCACCCCGATGCGCATCGGAAAGGGAGGCAGCGACTTTTTGCGGTCTGCGCGAAAAAGTCCTTCCGCACCCAATTTTTCCTTCAATTGCTCAAAAGCGAGGTTCAAGGCCCCCACGCCGTCCGGCTGGAGATCCTCGATGTAGAGCTGATACTGTCCAGTCGGCTCGTATACGCCTACATGCCCGCGCGCTATCACCTTCATACCATCCTTCGGTACAAAACGCAGACGCCGCGCATAAGTGGCAAACATCACCGACTTGACCACACATTGACTGTCTTTCAAAGAAAGATAAAAATGCCCCGACCGGTAATGGTTCGTAAAATTGGAAATTTCCCCGCTGACAAAGACGCTCGCCAAATGCGCGTCGCCTTCTAGCAGGGACTTGATATACGTATTCAGTTGTGTAACGGTCAATACGATCGGCTCTACCATGGCTCCACCCCCATTTCGGGATATAGGATACGGACATTTAATATGCTCCGGAATATTTCATCTCTGTGAGTACGGCAATCCCAGCCGCATTATCACTGGAAAATGCAGGTTCGGCAAATACAGCGCCATACTTTTCTGTGAGCGCAGATCGAATGATCCCATTGGACATCACTCCGCCTGCAAAGAGCATGGGCAGCCCGCGGTATTCCTTCTGCAAGGCAGCCGCCATACCGTCCAAGGCTGCCAGAATGGAGAGAAGACAATACCGTGCCACGTCCTCCCGTGGACAGCCCTCCTCGAGCATCTTTCGGCATTGATTTTCCACTCCGGACAGCGAACAGTCCGCCCCTTTCATGGACGGGCGGATAGAAAACAAGGCGTCGGACTGCATCGCCAACTCCTCAAGGTATTTTCCAGCCGGGAATGGCAACCCCAACATACCTCCCACACGGTCCACGGCCTGTCCCCCTTTTAAATCAAGCGAGCGGGCGACAATTTCGGTCTGAAAGAGATGTTCCCGATCCGGCACAACCCGCACCGCCTCGGTTGTACCGCCGGAGACATGGAACGCCAAAAATGGTTTCTTCAAAAAAGAGAGCTTTCCAGCAGAGTAGAGTGCAGCTGCAATGTGTCCCGCTTGATGGGAAAACGAAAAGAAAGGCACGGAAAGCGCCATTGCCATCGCCTTCGCCGTGCCGGTTCCCACTGTAAAACAGGGCATATAGGACCCTTCCTGGTCACGCGGCCGGGCAGACGCCCCTACCGCCGTAACCGCTCCGCTTGTTTCCTGGAACAACCGCTCCAGCACCTGCGGAAGCTGCTGAACGTGGTGAAAAACAGCGTCACTCTGCCGCAAGCCGAGCTCCCCCTTCCGCACCGGCAACAACATTTTTGCTGGCGTACGGTCCCGTCCGTATATAATGCGGCTGACGTCGTATAGTTGCTCGTATCGATGCCCAAAGCCTTATGCATGCTTTTCACCGAATTCCTTTGCAACAGAGGCTAATACGCCGTTGACGAATGGCGCATCCTCTGCCGTCCCATACTTCTTTGCCAGGTCAACCGCCTCATTGATCGAAACGCTGATGGGGATCTCCTGCTCAAATAAAATCTCATAAATTGCAAGCCGCAGCAGGGACAGGGAAACCTTTGACAAGCGGGTCATCTTCCAACCACGGATATTCTTTTCAATCTGTGCGTCGATCTCCGCCTCATGCTGCTCTGCGCCCTCTGCAAGACGCTCTGCAAAATCATCCACGATGACATCCTTGGACAGGCCGGCCGCATCGATAATCCGGCTGACGGAGTCCCGATTGATGGTCCTTTCAAAAGTCAGGACAAACGCCTGCTCTCTGGCTTCGCTTCGTTTCATAAGCTTCCTCCGCGTATCTTGTCAAAATAAGAAACCCTCCACAGTCGTGGAGGGTTCAAAAGATTCGTTCGATTTTCAAACTTCCACGTGGTTATTATACCACAGGATGGAAGAAAAGCACAAGGGAAGCGCCAAAGAAATCCTACTGGTTCTCCACGATTTTGATCTTATCGTAGGAGACGCCCGCCTGCCCGGCCACAATATCCTTGATAACGACCGCATTGTTCGGGTCAGATTCCTTGACCTTTACCACCACGTTGCACTCCCCATTTTGCAGGAATACCACGCAGTCCTCAAAGCCCTTGGCCTTGATGAGATTTTCAATATTACTTTCTTTCAAGACATTTTGCGCTACGACCGCTGCCTGTGCAACCGCGTCCTTCTTCGCGGCATCGCTCTGCTCCGCGTCCTGTAGCACCTTTTCCAAGAGCTCGACCGCCTCATCCCGCGCTTTCTGTCTACTCAAACGCGCCTGTGTGAAATAATCGTTTGTATCCGCCGGTTGTTCCGTCCCAGAGGAAACCGGTGCGCTGGACGATTCTGCCGGCGCCGAGGAGGACGGCACGGAGGCATTGACCAGTTGTGCTTCTCCGAGTTCCTTCTGCGAGGTGACCGTGTTCGTTGCAAGCAGCTGATTATCTCCTGAGAATTGCCAATTCAAATAGACGGCTGCCCCCAGCGCGACGACCAAGGCCGCAAGAACAAGCTGACGTTTTCCGATACCCATAAGTATGTACTCCTCCTGTTGTAAATTTTCGCCCTGTACTGCAACGCCGGGCACAGCAGTGATCGAAACGGGGCTATCCGGTGTCCGCTGCCTTGACCACGCAGACTCGGACCGATGTAATATCCAACGCCGTGGTTACTGCGTCGATGATGCGCTGCTGTACCACGGGATCGTCCCCGCCATCGCACACGACCACCACCCCCTTGACCACCGGCTGTACTTCTGTGATGGCCAACGCGCGTTGGGAACCATCGGCATCCTTCACCAAGATGTAATTGGTTTCTGTACTGTCGTTGGAACCGCGGTCCGAGGTGGTCTGGGTACTGCGTTTCTCCTCCTGGGCGTACACCTGTTCTGCACCTCGTTCCACAGTCACCATCACTTTTGCATTGCCCGCCCCTTGAATATGCGTGACCAATTCCGCAAGGCTCTGTTCCAGCTCCTCGGTGTACGCCTGTGCGGACTGTGCCGCCGGTTGAGAGGAATTTTCTGGTTCTTTTTCCTTTCCCGGACTGAGCAACCCCGACAGGAAGATCAGTGCAATCCCTGCTACCCCTGCGATCACAACCCATTTTCGGCAGGTTTCATTTTCTGCGAGCTTTTCAAACCAGCTCTTTCCTTCATGTTCCGCCGTCGCCATGCGCCGTTACCTCCACTTCCAGCCCAAGCGTCTCTCGTAAGCGCGCTTGGGCCCGGGCACAGTCGCCGCCGTACCCCTCGGCCAGCGTGACTTCCACCCTGTTAATACCTATGCTGTTGTCCGCGTTTGTATCCATCCGCACCACAACTTTTTCACTTTTCACATCCATTTTGCTCAGCTCTGCCGCCACCAGGTTCTCAATGCTGGACCTTGCCGCAGTTTCCATTTGCGTTTCCACCGTACTTTGCAGTTGTGTATTCTCCTGTGTATGTCCTTCTATCGGAAAATTCCAGGCAATTTGCACCCCTAAGTTTTTCAGGGGCATCGCCATCGCACAAAGCACAAAGGCCCCCAGGACAAGTTTGACCATCCGTTCCATCGAGCCGTTCGGCACCAACCCCTGTAGTAGGGCGGCTGCCAAAGCCACCAAGCAGATCGCCGCGCTCCATTCTCGGACCGCCCCCATTATCCTCCCCCCTTTCCCATCAGCAGGACAATTGCCGTGGAGACAGTCAGGACGGTCAAACAGCACAGCACAATCGCCAGAATCAATTCGACGGCTTTGGCAACTGCTCGCAACAGAGAAGTGATTTCTTTGAGTTCAAAGATGTCCCCTGCTCCTGCACACACATTCAGCGTTACCATCCAGAGCAGGCACTGCAAAATGACGGGTAAAAAATCAAAGCGCCAGCCAAAAGGCCAAAGGCTCCTACACCGGATTTTAGGAGTTTGACACAGCCGGTTACTGTCTGTAAAGCATCCCCCAAGGCGCTGCCGACGACGGGGACAAAACTGCTTACCACGAATTTGGCCGCTTTTGCTGTCGTCTCATCCATAGAGGACGCCACGATGCTATGTACTGTCAGTAAACCGGCAAATACGGTCATACAAAACCCCAGCACCCATTTGACCACCTTATGAAAGGCGTTGCAGATACCGCCCAAGTTTACCCCCGGGGAGATGGCGGAAACGATGGAAAGGGCCAGATAGATGTTCAATCCTGGGACCAAAATGCTGGCGGATAGAATCGAAATCACATTGCCCACCGCCATCATCAGTAGATTGTAAGAACCAGCAGAAGCCGGCTGTCCCGCCGCCAGCATGATTCCCGCCAGTACCGGCACACAAGCCAGCAGGAAGCCCGCCGCAGCCTGTACGACCTGTGCTGCATGTTCTATACACGCCACTACCGGCCCTACCACGGTTGTGCAGACACAGAGCGCGCCAACCATACCGATCACGCCGCCGAGCGGTTTATCCCCCAGGGACAGCTTCATTCCATTGCACAATGCGCAAAGCAGCAGAACTGCAATCACCGAAGTCGCGGCCTGCAGGGGGCCCTGCGCGCTTTCCTCCGCCATTCCTCCGATTTCAGAGAAGAGGGATTCCGGTGTAATTGCTGTCAACGCCTGCCAATCCGTCCCACGGATACCGAGTTCCTCCAATGCGTTCTGCGTCTCCATGGGAAGTTCTTCCGGCAAGTCGGCTGCGCCGCTTTCCTCCATCTGTTCTGCATAGTAATCCTCCGTTGTTTCTGCCCGCGCTATGGGTGCAAGGATCGCCAGCAGAAAAAGCGCCAGCATGAGGCAAACCATCCGTTTCATGCGACATCCATCCTTTTTTATCATCCGCCAATCAGTCCAAGAGCCGTCTGCGCAATGTCCTCAAACAATGGCAAGGAGAGCACAAGAATGGATATTTTCCCTGCGAGCTCCACTTTAGACGCTAAGGCGCTCTCCCCGGCATCCCGGCAGGAATCGGCCGCAAACTGTGCCAAAAAGCAGATTCCCAGTGTTTTAAACAGAATCAAACCGTATTCCTGCGAAAGTCCTACCCCGGAGAGCAAGGTCGTAATCTCGCGCACGGCTGGGGTGAGGTTTAATAAAATCTCTACCAGGATGACCACCCCGGCGATGATGCTGATAATGACCGCATATTCCTGATTGTACCGCTTAAGTGTCACGGCCAGAATCGCTGCAATCAGCGCCGCTCCCACAATGCCGATGATGTTCATCCCTGCACCTCCCCGCCGGGGTGGACGTTTTGCACCGTCACAGCCCGAAAATGGATTTGATGGACCGGAACAGCACGTCGATCTGTTGGATAATCATCATCAGCACAACAATCAGCCCGGCCAATGTCGTCATCATAGCCTGTTCTTCCCTGCCGGAGCGCACTAAAAGCTGATTGAGTACGGCGACGATGATACCGATCGCGGCGATTTTAAAGATCAGATCCACATCCATTTTCTGTTCCTCCCCAACACCCTGGTTGTGTACAGGGCTATGTTTGATAATCCGCTGTTCAGCATAAAAATAGGGCAACGGCAATCCCCGAGAAGGACCCCAGCATCAGGTATAGCTTTCCTTTTCGAGTCTTTTCTGATCGCGCATTCTCCAACCGGTCGCTGAAAAGTTCCGTATACAGGCGGCAATGCGAAAGCTGGCCTCTACATCGCTGGCTCCAAACCCGTCCCCGAAGTCGCTCAAAAGGAGCCGGTCCGCTTCTGTGAGGCCCGTCCCTTTCGAACCAGCCTGCACCCCTTTCTTCCAAGCTGTGTGGAAATCCTCCCCCTCTTCGCAATGTGCCGCGCACTCCTGTAAAAACGCAAGACTCCTCCCATGTCTCTGAACAATTTCTGCAACAGACGCCGCGGAATAACGGATTTCTGTCTGTGCTGCATTCAGGAATCGAAGCATTTCCTCAAGTTGTTGTACCCTCTGTGAAAGCCTATGCGACTGTACATATCCCGCTATGGTCCCTGCTGCGATCAGAAGCAGAATTCCCAAAACCTTGAGCAAGCAAATCACCTGCCTTATAGACCCCTGCGACACGGCCCGGTTCTCGGCTGCCTTCCAGAAGAACTACATATCCAAAAGCGCCGGTATGTAATAGACTGAGCGCCTGTTGCCGGCGAAGGAGTTCCCGCACACTCCCCGCATGTACACTGGAAATCATTCCCACCCCGGCATTAAGCCCCTGGGCGGCGGCTTCCACATCGGCCAGACCTCCCATCTCGTCACAGATGATAAATTCGGGGGAAAGCGAACGGATTGCCTGCAAAATGCCTTCCCCCTTTGGATAGCCGTCCAGAACATCACAACACGGCCCCAGGTCGTTCTGCGGTACACCGCGATACGTTCCTGCCAACTCACCTCGTTCATCCACCACTGCCACCTTTCGGACATCCCCGCACAAGCCGGAGGACAGCTGCCTGGCTATATCGCGCAGGATGGTTGTTTTGCCGCTGGAAGGCGCTCCGGCCACCAGTACTCCATCCCGTAGGTTTTTTCCCACTGCCTGTAGCACGCCGCTGGCGCATCCGTAAACCTGCCGGGCAATACGGATATTGATGGAGCTGATGTCGCGCAAGCTGTTGATTTCTCCTCCGGAGATCACCGCTGTGCCACAAAGCCCTACGCGGTGGCCTCCGCTCAGGGTAATAAATCCGTTTTTGATCTCACTCTGATGGCTATATACGGAGTAACTGCAAATCCCTCGAAAAGTCTCGTCGATGTCCTCGCGAGTTGCCCGCATCCCGTCCGGTTCCGGCCTGCAAGAGGGCCGTCCATTTCGATTCAAAAATATACACCGCCCGTACAACAGATGGAGACCGGCTGATTCACACGAAAACGGATTTCCTGCGCCTGTTCTTTCATATCGGTTGGCAGCAGGCACAGATATTTCCGCAAACGGTCGCAGACCGCACGCGCTGCCGAATCAAATCTGGATTCAAAATTGTTTTCCATCTCTTGTCCTCCTTTCCATACATATCTATGGACAAGTGCCACTCCTTAGAACAAAAAAGGCCCCCGGAAGGAAAATCCCTCCGAGGGCACACCGAAATGTATCGAATTTTATTGATCCCTATTTATCTATGAATTTTCCGGCTGATAGCCATTAGGACGGCAGCAAGTCCTTAAGAATAAAGGATTCAATGGCCTGCCGCGTCCCCTGTACGGACCCTTGGACCAGCTCTGCCTTTCCTCCCCCGCGCCCAGAAAACCTCTGGTTGAGTGCTCTCCCCAGGGAACGGACGTCCTCCTTTCCTGCAATCGCATATTTCCAGCCATCTGCATCCGTTCCGGAAAAAACAACCGCTGTTCTTGCGCGCTCGGAGAGCGCCAAGCAGAAATTCCGCAGACTATCCGGAGAGAGTCCTTCCTCAAAAAAGCAGACGCGCTCCTGGCCTTCTGGAACCGCAGCAACCTTCTGGGCAAAGATCTCCTGTTGCAATTGATAAACTTGTTGCCGAAGATGGTCCCGTTCCGAAAGCAGGCGCTCTACTGCGCCCACCACTTCCTCTGGCTTTGCCGAAAGAAGAACCGAAATATCTGTGACGCTTTTCAACTTTTCGTCGTAATCTGCCAAGGCACGGCTTCCAAACTGTAGCGTCACCCGGACGCCGCCTTTGTAACGCTGCATCGCAACCACTTTAATTGCGCCTACTTCTCCGGTCTGTGCCGTATGAAGGCCGCAACAGGCACAGCAATCATAACCGGGTATGGTCACAATCCGCACTTCCCCAGCGAGCTCTTTTTTACTGCGGTAGTCGATTTGCTCCAGCTCCTCCTTGGAGGGCCATTCCGCCTGCACGGGCAGATTCTCATAGACCGCCTGGTTGGCCAGATGCTCTACCTGCGCGATTTGATCTGTGGTCAGTTCCCCATTGAAGTCCACCGTGACCGCCTGCGCACCCATATGGAACCCCACATTGTTCCATTGAAACAGGCGGTGGGTAATTCCGGAGACGATATGTTCTCCGGTGTGTTGCTGCATAAACAGGAATCGTCTCGGCCAGTCGATTATCCCTTCCACCGTTGTTCCTACTTCGAGCGGGCGGTCCGTAGTGTGAAGCAGCCGGCCACCCTGTTCTTGGACATCCAACACCTTGGCGTCCCCAAGTATCCCATGGTCTGCGGGCTGTCCGCCGCCCTCCGGATAAAAGGCGGTGCGATCCAGGGTAACGGTAAAGCCATCCTTCTGCGCCTCACACCCAGTGACCGTTGCCGTAAACTTCTGTAAATAAGCATCTTCATAATAAAGCCGCTGTGTCGGTATCTGTCCCATTGTTGTTGTCCTCCTCAGAGTTCCATCTCATCCTGTAGGCTGCGCATGGCAAGTATGGTCTTTTGTATCAGTTCATCCAGCGGCCAACCGAGCATGTCCGCCCCCGCCTGAATCACCTCACGGGAACAGCCCGCTGCAAAGTTTGGCGTCTTAAATTTCTTTTTAACCGATTTCACCTCTAGATCCGAAACACTTTTTGAGGGCCGCATCAATGCAACTGCACCGATTAGCCCAGTGAGTTCATCCGTGGCATAGAGAACCTTCTCCATGATATGTTCGGGCCGGATGTCTACCGCCGGATAGGCATGGCTGGCGGTGGCCCGGATTATGCGCTCATCGATTCCATTCTCCCGCATGATCTCTTGGCTTTTGATACAATGTTGTTCTGGATACCGTTCAAAATCGAGGTCGTGCAACAGACCGACCACTTTCCAAAATGCAATTTCGTCCGGCGCTAGTTCCTTCGCAAACCAGCCCATCACACCGGAGACAATCTTAGCATGACGAAGGTGGAACGCCTCCCGGTTATACTGTTCCAGCAGTGCTTGCGCTTGCTCTATTGTCGGAATCATCGTTTACTCCCCCCTATCGGCTGACTGGCGGTGTAACCGCCCATTTCAGGCAGTGATCCTGCTTGCCGCCAAATATACGGTATCCTTCTAAAAGGTCGTTCAATGGTGCGCGATGCGTAATGAGGAAATCTGTGTGCAGTTTTCCACAAGAAAGCAGCTTCATCAGTTGCTCGCAGTGAACCGCATCCACTCCTCCTGTTTTGAAGATCAGATTTTTTCCATACATATCCGGCAGAGGAAGCGATTGCGCTTGCTCATACATGGCAACCAACGCAACAACCGCATTGGGCCGGGCGATCTGCCAAGCGGTCTGGAAACTATCCGCCCCTCCCGCGGCCTCGATCACCGCATCCGCGCCGCGGCCCTGTGTCAAAGAACGAACAGCCTCCTCCGCGTTTACCTCCGAAGGGCAAATCCCATAGGTAGCAAGCCCAAGCTGTTTGGCGAGTTCCAAGCGCTCCGGGTCAATATCGAGCATAATCACATCTCCGGCGCCAAATAGACCTGCACACATTGCAGCGCAAAGCCCCACTGGTCCAGCGCCAATCACTGCAACCGTGTCGCCTGGATGAATCTCTGCCAACTCTGCACCAAAATAGCCGCTGGATAGGATATCCCCCAAAAACAATGCATCGTCATCCTTAACATTGTCTAAAATTTTGGTCAATCCCATGTCTGCATAGGGTACGCGGACATATTCTGCTTGGCAGCCATCTATTCGGCAGCCGAGCTCCCAACCGCCATGTGTACAGTTGTTGATAAATCCCTTGCGGCAAAACCAACAATCCCCACAAAAAGTGATACAGTTGGCTGCCACACGTTCACCCACCTTCCGCTTTTTCACACCTTCTCCAATAGCAACGATCTCTCCGACAAATTCATGCCCCAATACGGTCCCCGGCACAGCCCTCGGAACCGCTCCATGCAATATATGCAAGTCACTGGTACAAATTGTGGAAAGAGTTACTTTTACAATGGCATCCCGCGGGTCCTGTAGTTTGGGAATCGGGCGCTCTTCCAAGCGCAAATCCTCGAACCCATGATAAACCGCCGCTAACATCGTTTTTGCATCGATATCCTCCTGTTCTCCTAGATAAATAAATTTCTATAAGTACATTTCATCCCATTCGACTTGCCCATTCCACAGGAATATAGCGTATTTCCCACACCATTTCCCTCTAGAGATCCTCCGAAGGCACCATCTCCCACCTGTCTCGAAAGGGCGCGCGGCCCAAATCCTCCGATATTTACACCTCTATCGGATCGATTTTCCCGATTGTATGAGAATCCTATGTGATTTCTCTCTTTCGATCTTACTTTCCATCGATCAGGTTTTCGTGTTTTCCTCTTTATTCGCTTGACTTTTTTTCCCAACACTCGTACACTCTTAGAAGAAGCTTTTTAGGAAAAGCGCGCCCCTTGAACCGTATTGCGCCGTGCCAGCTCGCGGTCAATGCCGCCGAGTACGGCAATCTTATCAAGACTCCAAAGCGGCGCCAAGAGCATTTCACGTTGTCCATCACCAGTCACACGTTCAATCACAGTTTCTGGCGGAAGCATTCCAGCTGTGTGCAAACCGTATGGATGTAAGCTTCCCGCGTCATAGGGGTAAACCGTCCAGCCGTATACGCTTCGGCAAGGGGTGTTCCGCGCAGGATGTGCAACAGATGCAGCTTTACCGCATCTGGCCGCAATTGTCCAACAGCGCGTGCTGTTTCCAACATCATGGGGAACGTCTCTCCTGGAAGCCCGTCAATTAAATGAACACAGACACGAATTCCACGTCGTTTCAAAGCCTGGTAAGCCTGGTTGAATTCCGTATAAGAGTGCCCTCGATGGATTCTCACCGCGGTTTCGTCATGGATTGTCTGTAGGCCTAACTCCACCGTGAGATACGTCCGTTGAGAAAGCTCTGCGAGATAATCGATTGTCTCTGGGGACAATGCGTCTGCCCGCGTTGCGAGGCTCAAGCCGCACACCCCCTCCACTGCAAGCGCTTCTTCGTACTTTTTCTGGAGGATGGGTAGGGGCGCATATGTATTGGTGTGTGCCTGAAAATAGGCAATCACGGGGGCATCCTTCCACTTGAGGTGAATGCGGGCCTGCTCGATCTGAATCTGTCTTGTGATCGAAAAAGCTGGTCCAGGCGCAAAAGCGCCGCTGCCTCCCTGGCAATAGGTACAGCCGCCCGTTCCTCGTGTACCGTCCAAATTCGGACATGTAAAACCGGCATCGATAGAGGCTTTAAATACCCGCCTTCCAAATCGCCTTTTCAAATGATAAGCGAGCGTATGGTATCGTTTATTGTCGTCCGCATAGAGAAATGGATGTTCCATTTCATCCCTTCCTTGCACGTTTACAGGTTTTTTCTTGTCCCATTTTAAGATTTCTTTAAGAAATTCATGGGGAGACTTGTAAGAATTTACTTGTAGAATAGCACGCAGAATCAAAAAGTGCAAGGGGCGTATCGATATGATTAAGGAAGGGCCATTGTATTGCAAAACCGTTTCCTCTTATTCGAAGGACAAGCCGTTAAAGCATGTCCAAAAGGAGGGGGACTCTGCGTATCTGCGGCGCAGACGGATTGTCAGTTTGGTATCTTTCATTGGATTTCTCCTATTTTCCATTGTATTTGCAGCGACCGTCGGGCAGAAGTTGATGGAATTTCTGGCGGATGGAAAAACCTTTCGCGTATGGGTGGAGCAACAAGGCATTTGGGGGCCGCTTACATTGATAGGGATCATGGCTTTGCAGGTGGTCATTGCTATCATCCCCGGCGAAGCGGTAGAGATCGGCGCGGGATACGCATTTGGAGCAATACCCGGTATGTTCCTCTGTTTGGCCGGCGCAGCCGTGGGGTCCGTTATCATTTATGGGCTTACGAAGTCCTTTGGAATCCGGATGGTAGAGGCCTTCATCTCAAGGGAAAAACTCCAATCTTTGAAGTTTCTACAGAATACAAAAAAGCTAAACCTATTAATCTTTATTTTGTTTTTTATTCCTGGTACACCCAAGGATCTGTTTACCTATTTTATTGGGTTGACTCCCATGAAATTGCGCACCTTTCTGATCCTCTCCAGCATTGCTCGCATCCCCTCGGTCATCACATCCACAATTGGCGGGGAAGCGCTTGGGATGCAGAATTATACGTTCGCGGTTTTGGTTTTCGTTGCCACTGCAATCATCAGTGGGATTGGTTTGTTAATCTATCGAAAAATCACCGTACATTCAGACGGAAAGAAGGAAATTGAATGAATTGGCAGCTCCTGATCAGCAACCGAATTATCAATGTGGGATTTATCTCATGGATGTTATCCCAGTTGATTAAAACGGGGATATTCTTATTACAAAACAAGAAGATCAACCTAAAACGGTTGTCTGAGTCAGGTGGAATGCCCAGCGCACATTCCGCTCTGGGATGTTCCGTGGCAATCGCCACGGTACAGGAGGTCGGCTTTGCCTCCCCAATTGCTGCACTCGCCCTGACGTTTGCTGCGGTTGTTCTATATGACGCGATGGGCGTACGGCGCGCCGCTGGCGAGCAAGCAAAGGCGATCAATCAAATCGCGGATTATCTGGAGGAAACCGACAAAACAGGAAAAATGGCTGAGATCAAAGAATCCATCGGTACCCTGGAGGTATCTTTGGGGCATACGCCATTTGAAGTGTTATGTGGCGCTCTGTTGGGCATCTGTGTTTCCTTACTTTCTGCATAGCTATTTTATAAATCCCCAAACGATCTATAGAACAAATAAAAAAGAGGGTATCCCAAAAGTCATGAAATGACGGAAGGATACCCTCTTTTTTAGAAACGCAGATATTTTCCCAAACAGAAAGAGGACGCCCCTTTCCTATGAATCGAAAAATTCGCAGTTTTGGGACACCCTCTTTTCCAACGATCGTCTCAAGAACGAGAGCAATGGCAAAAATAGGTATCAGCCGGCCCCTGGCTCTCTGCATAAAAAGGAGCGTCCTCTTTTATCGAAAGCTGGGAACACATGGCTATCCACACAAATCGTGCAGGGTTCCAAAGGTATAACCCTCTGCCTCCCACTTGCTCAAAAGTTCATCCAAAATCTCAGCATTCGTCTTGGACGTGCTATGTAATAGGACAACCGCCCCTGGATGGATACGTGGGAGCAGCTTATCAAAGGCTTCTTCCTTCGAGGGCTGCTTATCGACATACCAATCCACATATGCTAAACTCCAAAAAATCGTTTTATATCCCAATTCCTGTGCTTGTTTTAAATTGCTCTCATTATATTTTCCCTGGGGAGGCCGGTAAAATTTTTCCATCTCTTTCCCAGTTGTTTCCTTATATAAAGCCTCGAGGGAGGAGATCTCTTTCTGAAAATCCTCCATCGCAGAAATCTTCGACATATCCGGATGATGGTAGGTGTGGTTACCAACAATGTGTCCTTCTTCTACCATTCGTTTGACCAGGTCGGGACTGGTTTCTATGTAATTTCCCACAACAAAAAAGGCAGCTTTTACGTTGTGCTTTTTCAGCGTATCCAAAATGGCTGGGGTATAGCCATTTTCATACCCGGCGTCAAATGTGAGATAAATTGTCTTTTTTGCCGGATCTCCCGCATAGTAAGCATTATATTGCTTTAAAAAATCAGCGGATGCATTGCCGACTGGCGTTTTTCCCTCTTCTTGAAAACTCAATCCCCAGTTGGTATTCGCCTGTGCAGATGCTGTCACACTTGCTGTTGAAGCATGATGAAAAATTCCCGGGACCGCTGCCAAAAGCAACAGGCAAAGGAGCACGGCAAGAATTTGTTTCTTTCGGATTACAACAACCATCGTTTCACCGCCATTTCTATATGGTATTGTAGATCTTTTAAAAGCGAACCATTACGAAAACGTACGAAATCGTTGTAGATATAACGGTTAAAGGTAGACCGGTTACATCTTAATCAAAATTCTGCTTTCATCATATCCACTTTTGCCATTCTATACATATGCGTCCATTCGCATAGGAATACCCCCGTTGTAAGAAAATCACAAAAGACCCCCAGCCAATCACAAAAGACTGGCTGGGGGCCTTTCTATCCTTTCGAATAATCCTTTAAAAGATCATCCAATCGTAACTGCGCAATGGAACTGTGGGTTTTCACCAGGCATTTGCGTATACACGCCCGTCTGCTGTCCAGGAGTTCCGATTGCCCATACGCGGAAGTAATAGTCGTTCCCGCTCTTTGCAACGAATTGCGTCTTCAATACACTACCATTGCCCACCGTAAAGCTCGGCATTGCGGTGCTGCCGTTGGTAACTGTCATCTTGAAGCAATAAGCACTACCTCTCTTGAGCGTAAACGGAAGGGTGGTATCACTGCGAACCGAAGCTTGTACGGTGACGTTTTGAGCTGCATTTACAACTGGAGACGTCGCCGCAATTGCCGTCCCACCAGTGCTACCGGAAGAACTGCCGCCCTTACCGCCGGAACTGCTGGAACCGCTGGAACTATTATGGTTGTTATTGATCTTCAGATTTGCTTTTGTATCTTCCAAAAGATCAAACGCTTCCATGATTTCCTTTGGAGTTGCCTGCGCATTGTTGTAGGCATTTTCTGCGATGTGCAATGCCGCCAGGCAAGCAGAAGCACTCGTAGCCGTGTAATCGCTCATATCCAAGCGCTTCACTTCGTCAATCAATGCTTTCAGTTCATCTCGATTGGGGATCAACCGCAGAGCTGCAATCGCATTGGAAAGGCGAAGCGCTGCTTGATCGACCTCGCTCTGCGTTGCTTCGTCCGTCAAGTCCTTTGCAGCCTGCAAAGCTGCCTTGAATTCTTCCTGACCATCCGGGCGATACTTGGATTCCAACTGCGGCAGAATTTCTTCTGCTTCTGCAATCAGCAGATCCAACTGGCTGCGGTTGGCCGCATATACCAACGCCATGAGCGCATTGTAAAGGTTATCACGAGCCTTCTGAATGTCATTTTCCAATGCCTCTGCATCGTCTGCGACGGACTGAGCCGCGGTACGCATCTTAACAAGGGCGTCCCAACTGGATGCTGTGTAATCTTCTGAATTCAGGCTATTGGCGATTTTCAAAAGTTCCAGCAAGTCTGCCTTATCGCCAGGGGTAAACTCAAGATAGTGGATCATATCCAGCAACCTAACCCATGCTTCATTGATGTCTGTCTGGGTTGCAGCCGGGTCGTCCAAAACAGTCTTGGCGTGGTTATAAGCTTCCATGAAAGCGGTCTTTACACTTTCAATCAGCTTGTCAACGGTTCCATCTTCGACATACGTCTTCGCATAATCATAAACCTGCTGCAACGTCGTCTTATCGGTCATTTCAAAGGTAAAGCTCAGATTGGTCTCTGTTACCGGCATTTCGAACTCATACGTATAGGACGTGCCACTGATGAGAATCGGTTCTGCGTCGCCAATCTGAACAGAACGGAACGCCTGTCCGTCTACACGAGGTGTAAAGGTAAAGGTGAATGCCGTGCCGCTCTCCACCTCATCTAACTGATACTTGCCGATTAGATCCGCTATCGGCTGGCTTACGCCGTTGACTTCCAACTTGACGTTCTTGCCATACGAAACCGTCAAGCTCTGTGGCGCCGTTGGAACAACCGTGTAGGTAATCAGGGTATCCTGCCCTTGCCATTCAACCGGTTCGCCATTCAGCGTAATGACTCCGACATCGCTGTAAAGAACTTCCCAATTTGCCTGCTCGGCCGGTTCCAGACGATAGCCCTTCTTTGCCAGATTTTCGATCGTCTTTTCTGTAATGAAATTCTTGGGTTCATTCAAGAACAGCTTACCACTATACTTCAAAATCGGTTTTTCTACGCCAGGAGCTACAAACTGATACTGAATGTCAATATGGTTCTCCGGAACAATGACCGCTTCATAGGTGATATTCTCTCTGAACTGGAAGGTACCTACCCACTTGTGAATCTCACCATCCGGATCATTCTTGTCTCTCCAACCGGACCATGTATAGCCATCTGCAGGTTTAACCTCTGGATAGCTGGCTGTATTATAGTCATAGCCTGTCGCTTCAACGGTCTGTGGATCGACCTGTGTGCTGCCACTTCCTTTGGCTACCAAGGTGCCATATTTCGGATCTGTGATCTCAAAGCGTACAGTATACTTCACCTTTGCAAAGTGTGCCGTATAGGTTTCTCCTCCAAGCGGAACCTTTACCGTTTCGCCGAGCTCTACCTTTTCGCCTTCACTATTGGTCCAGTAAACAAACTCACAGCCGCTGGCCGGACGAGTTGTCGGAACCGGAACTTCGGAACCAATCGCTCCTGTTTCAATTACTGGCGTTTGTGCATTCGTCAAATCATTCAAGAAGCCATTTCCTGCGCTCTTGAAGGTGACCGTCTCTTCCTTTGTGACTTCCACGCGGAACTGATTCAACGCCGGGGATGTAGTCCCCAAACGTGCGACACCATCTGCACCCATGACCACAGCATAGCCCATTGAGCTTTCCGGTACACAGTCTTCAATGGTATAGCCCTCATTCATTGTGACGTCAATGTTGGACTGCGTGAGCTTGCTCACTTGGAAACGGTCGCTCTTGGTATAATGATCCACCTCAAAGGTGAACGAACCGACCTGCTCGTCATACCAGTTACCTGCTACGATCGGAATGGTGATTACATTCTGGGTAAAGTCGCGCAGCGGCATGATGACATTCTGCGTTTCCCCAACCATGTCCTCTGTCGGAACGAGCGCCGGAGGATTCTCTGGCGGCAACTTCGAAGTGATACAACCGATATTGGCGCCTACCTGGATGGTTTCTCCATTATATTCAAAATAGAATTTTCCGTTGTTTTTGTTAGGAGACACCTTCTTACCATTGATCGTAAGCCAATAACCAAAGTCGTCTCTGGAATCTGCCGTTACCGCATATTCATAGCCAAGCTGAAGTGTGTCGCCTACTTTGACATCGATTTCAAAATTGGTCTGTAGCAGTCCGCCGACATTGTCCAGCATAACGTTGTAGTGGACATACTGATCTTCCTCTGTAACCTCATCGACATCTGTACCGACGCCGATCCCAGTCAGGACCGGGTAGCTGTTGTTGACATTCGCGTCAAAGCCCCATTTTGCCCATGAGGATTCCGAGGCTGTATTTGCATTGAGCAACAATGCAAAATCGCGGCTCTTGAGTTCTGCTTCCGTCTTGCCGACAGACGTATCCTCCAGACCGCTGGAAACGGTTCCACAGCCGGCCTCTACACCGCACTCGCTATTATAGTATGTATTTTTAAGAACAGCACTGCTCTGCAGGGAACCAACCAAACCGCCAACCCATGTAGAGCCTTCTCCCGCATGGATTGTGCCGGATGCGTAGCTGTTCTCAATGCCCACGCCCTTGGTTGCCGCTGCAAGCGTTGCAGTCAAGCCGCCGATGCGAATACCGGTTGCTGTAATGTCACCTGTTGCAAAGCAGTTGCGGATGTCCGCCTTCTGTGCGTTGCCGATCAGACCGCCCGCGTGAATATGGGTGTTCAAATCGGTATTGGTCGAAGTGACGTCGCCGGTCGCATAGCAGTTCTCTACATATACGGAAGTATCGCCGCTAAAGCTGCCGATCAGGCCTGCGACCAACTTAGCCGCCTTCACGTCAACTTCTGCATAGGAATTTGTAACCGTTGTTCCCAGGGCCGTACCAACCAGGCCGCCAGCGTTGCTGGAACCGGAAATGATACTATCCTCAGACGCCGCACGCACTGCACAATGATCGATAATGGAATCATTGGCATAACCGGCCAAACCGCCCATATACGTACGTCCATTGACTTTCTCAACCTCGACGGTTAAATTCTTAATGGTAGAATTTCTGAGATAGCCAAAAAGCCCCACATATTTTCCATCCGCCTGATCCACATTTAGGCCGCGGATGGTCTTTCCATTGCCATCGACAATGCCGCCGAATTCCTGGTTATAATCGTCGCCAATCGGCGTCCAGGTATCTGCATATTCCGACAGATCGATGTCGTTGGCAATTTTGAAATACTCGGGCGAATACGTACTGGACAGCTCGCGCATTGCATTGAGTTCCTTGGCGGTCGTAATGATGTAAGGATCTTCTTCCGTGCCGGCTCCCTGCGGCATGCCGGCTGGGACGAGCCTTACTTCAACCTCCGCATACTTCGTTGGATCATCTACCGACGTTGCACGAACCCGGAAAATATCATAAGGTTCCTCTTCCGGAACAGTCAGGACACCGTCCGCATCGATGGAGCTGTGTTTTGTTCCGATCACCGACCATGTGACTTCTTGCGATACATGTTCGCCCTCCACCGTTGCCGTAAAGTGTTCGGTGGTTCCCTTTTCAATCTTCTCATTTGGATGAGAAATCTTGACTCCTGTGACAACCGGAACCTGATTCGTGATGGTCACAGCCATCTGTTTTGGAGCGCTCTTCGGATACTTTTCAGCATCGCCTTTTTCCGTGGTCAGGTCAATTACCATAGGCTCGATGGTACTGTCAAGGGGAACATCGCGGACTTCCTGCGGCATATTGTATGCGCCGGTCACGTCGATGTTTTTACCGTTCAAAACAATTTCATGAGACTTAAAGCCGTTTGTTTCCGTCCCATCCGAATCTGTTACCGTTTCCGGATAATAGGTCTTTCCGCCCGTTACCAATTCCAGACGGTTGTAGGCTGGCTTCTGCGGATATCCGTCAACATACGGCGGCTGGTATTTCTTCCACTGTAAGGTTGCAGAGGTTCCCTCGCCAATCCCCAGGGTAAACGCTTTTTCTCCATTGACAACGATGTCGTAATAGGCCTTCGGAGGCGGCGTCTTTTTCACCGTAAAGGTAATCACCGGATCGCCTGTAACGACTCTGCCGTCAATTTTAATTTTACCATCATCTGTGTATTCTGCTTTATAAGACTGATCCTCTGGGCTAAAATAATAACCCTCGGGTGGATTTTCGGCATGGATTGTAACCGTAGGGTCGCCGCGGTTCAGGGTAACCGTTCCCGTTCCAACCTCTGTGTTACCCATCATATAACGGATGGTGATATCCCTTGTCGCCGAATAGCGGGTAACCTTCACGTTAAACTGTACGACATCCGGAATCGCGACATTATTGCCATATTCATCCTTTGTCACATTGATCGTTGTGTAGGTTGGACGAAGGATCTCAATTTCATCGATGTCTTCCAAATCCTTAAGATCTTTCATGGAAGAGCTCACAAAGAATTCATCGTCAAACAGTGTGGCTACTTTCTCGACTTCTTTCACCAAGACGCCGTCCTGGTCTATGTACTGGATCGTATACGGTACGTCCGGAGAGTGTCTCCCCACAAGGATATCCAGTTCCTCATCCGTCGTCTCCTCTGTCGGCGCCAGGACATATTCCTGATCCGGGACAGAACGAATTTTCTGAAGGCCGCCGACAACCTGCTTGCCGTCATCGCTAAGCGGATTACATACAATCGGGGCAATGGCCTCCGCATCAAACGTCAGATCATCGCGCATTTTTACGCCGTTGATGTGAGGGATATAGCCGTTTTCCTCTTGATCCCACTCCCAGCTGACAACCGCTGTTTCACCGATCGGTACGACAACCGACATTCCTTTTGTTAATCCAGAGGGATGCAGGACATACGTACGAGTCTCGCCTTCCGTCGAAGTCTTAGACAGGAAAGATGTTGTCGAGTCTTTCACGTCTTTTTCCGCCGCAAATGCAAGATTTCCTGTGAACATTCCCAGGACCATGGTCAGTGACAGCAGCAAAGATAAGATCTTCGTCGAACGTTTTTGTCTCATCTACTTTTAGACCTCCTTCTTTATTTCTTCCCACTACTTTTCAGTTTGGTTCTCTGCCTTTTTCATCCCGGCAGATTCATACACTCCCCCTTTTTATTATTTCTTCTATATTTCAATGGAAATATAGAATTTAGAGACAGTATGATGAAACTTCCGCCTTTAAAAAGGGCATTTTGCACAATATTCCCTCATATTTGTCTCCTAATTAATATGTGTATTATAACATTTTATGGAATTTTTTCGCAAGCACCAACCCTTATGAGTATGCAAAAGTGTACATTAATTCCCTTTTCATGCACCTTTTTTCCTGTGATGAAGATAATAATTTTCTCAATACATATTATTCTCTTTATAAATGATATAATTTAAATATAAAATATTTTGGATTAATTTGATAATGTTATAATATACGGCCGCCTTATTCATTTCGATTGTGATTCCAACAATTAAGAAAATCTGACCATTTTGTTCATGAATGTGATGCCATGCAACACTTGTACTTCTCTGTAAAGTATGCTATAATCTGGTTTACAGTCGAATAAAGCAGAGTAGGGGTTCGCGCGTAAAGTGTCAGTCGGACGGGGAGTTGCCGCTGAACGAAAAGCATTTGCTTGCGGTGCGACCTCCGCATCCCGCTGCTGCATCATTGGGACATCCCATCTTGCGGCAATATGTGCGTTTTTTGACGTGCCTGCTTTTCCGCGATGAATTTGATGGAGGTGTCTTTTTTATGTCCAAATTGACCAACAACTCTCTGAATCCCCCTCGCTTTGCTACCCTACTTCGTGAATCTGCTGCTGAGCAAAAGAAGCCCCAGACCATCGTTGTAACTGCCATGATGATCGCTATGAACATTGCATTGGCCAGCGTCCATGTGTATCTGACCCCACAGATGCGCGTCGGTTTCGGCTTCTTGACCAATGCAATCACCGGTATGCTCTATGGCCCTGTGGTAGCAGCTACGGCGGGTGCGGTGGGAGATGTACTGTCCTATCTGATTCGGCCGGATGGCGCCTATTTTCCTGGCTTTACCATCACGGCTGCGCTGGGCGGCCTGATTTACGGATTTTTTCTGTATCGTCGTCCCATTTCTTTACCACGTACGATCGTTGCAAAAGCGTCCATTAGCCTTCTGTTAAACGTTTTGTTAAACACGTTTTGGATGGTCATCCTGTATGGAAAATCTTTTACCGCTTTGTTCCCTGTGCGCCTAACCAAAAATTTAATGCTACTACCTGTGGAGATCGCTTTACTCTATATCGTTGGAAAAGCCGTACAAAAGATCTCCCGGCGTGTGTTTGCTGCATAATGGTCCAATATTTTTGAACCCTAGGCGATGAGAAAGCATTTTCGTTTTCAAAAGAGAAAAATAAAAAAGCAACGCCAATGGACTGGCGTTGCTTTTTTTATTAAGCATCACAGATTTCTGTTTGTCAATAGGAGGTTCCCAAAAAACGCCTTCTCACTTACAGCGTCGATTCCCCTGCAAAACGTATGATCTCAGAGGCAACTGCCTCACAGGTTTCTGCACTGTCCCAGTGGATATTGTGGCTTGCGCCCTCGATCGGACAGAAGTTCACTTCTGCATTGCTCAGGGCCTTCTGAAGTTGTTCCTCGTCCTCCTGTGAGAAGAATACATCAGCCGAACCCCAAATGATGTCCACCGGGCATGTTACGCCGGAAAGCCTATCCGTACTGTCAAATGTTGAACAACCTCCAAAGATATTGTACCAATCTGCATAAGGCAATGAAGAAGCATGTTCATAGATCGCTTTGCAGAAATTTTCATCCTCATTGGTGGTTTCCGTCCAAGATTTGATGAAGTCATCCGGAATTTTCTGTTCTTCATCATACCCGCGAACGCCTAAGAAATCGGTCCCATCGCCCTGCAAAATCCAATCGAGCGTTGGATTGCCGCCCATCTTGGTGCTGGAGGAAATCAAAACGCCACGCTCTACACGTTCAGGCGCCGTAATCATAATCTCCTGTGCAATCAGAGAACCTAGAGAATGACCTACCGGAATGAATTTTTCAACTTCTAACTTGTCCATGAGATTCAGGACATCCGCACAATGCATTTCCGCAGTGTATCCCTCTTCTCCTGCCTCAGGCTTATCTGTCTTACCATGTCCGCGTAATTCCGGAATATAGCAACGGAAACCGGCGTCTGCCAACTTTGGCGCCACCTGCGACCAGGAAATACGGCTGTCGGTCGCTCCGTGAATCAGCAACAGTGGAATTCCATCTTCTGGCCCACAAGTCAAGTAGGTCATCTTGATGCCCGTATCCAGATCCATACTGTTTTCTTCCCAATCAACGGATACCAGTGTAGACCAATCCTCTTGTCCCTCAGAGACCGGTGCAGCAGACGACACTTCCTCCTGCGAGGAAATCTCGCTGGAAGAGATCTCGCTGCTATCTGGTAGTTCGCTCGATACCGTATCCTGCTGGGTTCCACAACCGCCTAGGGCTGCCAGAAGCATTGCCCCTGCCAAAAAACATGCCAACCATTTACGATTCATCTTATCATCTCCAAAATATTTTATAATTTGCCAAATATTGACAGCTTCACACTACCATGTATTTCCGAATATGTCAAGAAATGATGTTCACAAAATGTATGCAAATAAGATCGAAATTCCCTTACGGATTGCCCTGCATACACTGATAAGGTCAGGAGGTGATTTTTTGAATATCTACTCAAATCACAATTGCAATGCTTGTCCACCCTGTTGGGTCCCTTGTCCACCGCTCGGATGCCTCTGCCCCACGGGAGCCAGAGGTGCAACCGGCCCCACAGGCCCGCAGGGGATTCAAGGCGTCCCTGGGCCAGAAGGCCCACAAGGCGTTCCGGGACCTATCGGAAATACAGGACCCACCGGGTTGCAGGGGCCTGAAGGGGCTCCCGGGCCCGCTGGACCAGTCGGACCCACTGGCGTACGCGGCCTTCAAGGTCCCACGGGACCGATGGGCCCCGCCGGTATTCCCGGGCCAACTGGCGCTACTGGTGTAACCGGTAATACGGGTTCCACAGGGCCACAAGGACCGGAAGGGGCCCCTGGACCCGCTGGACCCATTGGTCCCACTGGCGTACGCGGCCTACAAGGCGTTACAGGTCCCATTGGGCCTACCGGTAACACCGGACCG
>BCAA01000004.1 GCA_001305115.1 Clostridia bacterium UC5.1-1E11
GGACGGAACCGGATTGGATGCAGCTCCTGGTGGATCATGGAGATTCCCAGGTCCAACGCCTGTTTCGACGTATTGATGACCCGTTTCTTTCCATCTAGGATGATTTCGCCGCCATCTTCATGGTAGATGCCGAACAAACACTTCATTAGTGTCGATTTTCCTGCACCGTTCTCGCCCATCAGAGCATGCACGCTGCCGGGCCGCACTTTCAAGGTTACTCCGTCCAGCGCTTTTACGCCTGGGAATACCTTCGTGATGTTGTTCATTTCTAGCACATATTCTCCCATACGATCAATCCTCCTCCCATGCCTTTCTTCTTCATGCTTTTGCAACTCCTCATTGGAACATTTTAGTGGGTTATACAACTAAATAAAAGGGTTATTTTTATTTATTGATAGAGAAATCGCTATATTATATATACAAATTAGTTGCATAACCAATTAATTGCATTATAATGAGAAACAAAAGGATTGTCAATATAAAATAAAAAATTATAGGAAGATCAAAGAAATTCGTAGATTTTTTATCCTGTCAACGGAAGGATTCCAGCTGTCGGAAGATTCGTTGACAACCCGTTTTCTACAAGTTAAAATAAACTTGGCGGAAGGCGCAGGTATTGCTGTCGGGAGGGGAAAGCCGTGAAAGGACCATATTGGGATTACATCAAAATTTTTCGGTAATCTATTGGCAGTCACAGGGATTTTGTGCAAAGCGTCTTAAGGATTTGGGGGTCACCTGCGGTCAGTTCATGTATATTCTCTGCATTTGCGACAACCCTGGGGTTTCACAAGAGAAGGTTGCAGAGCTGACCTGTATTGATAAGAGTACGGTTGCAAAGGCGGTACAGCAGCTTTTAAAGGGTGGTTTTATCACGCGGCAGGTCAGTCGTGAGGACCGTAGAGTCAATGAGTTATATCCTACGGAGAAGGCTACATCGATTTATCCTGAAATCGTACAGATTGTCAATGATTTTCATGAGGAGCAATTGCGTGGCTTGACAGACATTGAACGTGATCTATTTATGCGCCTGTTGCAGAAAAATTTTTGAACATGTAAAACCAAAACCTTAAAAGGCTAAAGAGGGCACACCAATTGGTGTGCCCTCTTTAGCCTTTTGCATGCGATAAGAGTTGTTCTCGGTTAGATGCACCGTTCATAGGGTGGGTACCGCTGTTTGAATAGAAGCGTCTTTTCGGGATAGACGCCGCATTTCATGAATCATAAAAAGAATCGCCATCAATCCGGCGGCACCATCTGCCAGCGGCCCAGCGTATAGTACGCCGTCAATCCCCAAAAAGAGGGGAAGAATGAGAACAAGGGGCAGAAGGAAAAAGATCTGCCGGCTTAGGGAGAGTAGAATTCCTTTGAGTGCATAGCCGATAGAAGAAAAGAAATTGGATGTTAAAATTTGAATTCCATTGATAAAAATACAGAATAGAAAGATACGGAAATAGCGGATTCCAAATTCGTAATACAGCGCGTCGCCCTGTCCAAATAGGTAGATGATCTGTTTGGGGAAAATTTGAAAGCAGAGGAACGCCGCGGTTGCGATACAGGTTACCACGATTGCAGCCATTTTATAGGCGTTCTTGACACGCTTATAATTTCCAGCGCCGTAGTTAAAGCCCATAATCGGCTGACAACTTTGCGCGATACCAAAAATCACAGCAATAAAAATAGTATTGACCTTTGAGATGATACCGACACAGGCGAGCGGAATATCCCTTCCATAGATGGAGAGTTCTCCATAATACCCCAGGGTGTTGTTTAAGACGATTTGTACCAAAGTGACAGCCAGCTGATTGAAGCAGGCGGCTGCACCGAGGGAGACGATGGAACGAACGGTCCGCGCACGGAAGAAAAAGTGTTCTCTTTTTAAACGCAGAGATCGGAATTTTCGAAAGTAGAGTAGGACGCAATTGCCGTTACAATCTGTCCCGTGATGGTTGCCAAGGCAGCCCCCTGAATGCCCATACCAAAGCCAAAAATAAAGATGGGGTCCAGGACTGTGTTCAGGATGGCGCCGGAAAGGGCGCTGAACATGGAATACTTGGGACTCCCGTCCGCTCGGATCAATTGGCTTCCGGCAGAACCGAACAGTGTAAAGGGAATTCCGATAGCAGTGATGCCGGTATACTCTCTGGCGTAGATCAGAACCTGTCCTCTGGCACCGAAAAGCACCATCAGTGGTTCCAAGAATACCAAAACAGTAACGCTTAACGCAATGCCCGATAGGACTGCCATGCAGAGGCTGTTCCCGACAACCTTTGCCGCCTTTTCGTTTTCATTTTTTCCTAAATACAAGCTGAAATTTGAAGCACCACCCACACCGATCATCATCGAGAGCGAGGCCATGATGGTCACCAGTGGGAAGGCGACATTTGTTGCCGCATTGCCCAATGTGCCGACGCTTTGGCCAATAAAAATCTGATCGACAATATTATAGATGGAGTTCATCAGACCGCTGATAATGGCTGGGATGGCAAACTGACGCATGAGTTTTCCAATGGATTCTGTTTCCAGAGGGTTATGTGCTTCTATGGTGTTGGTTTGATTCATTCGTTTTCCTTTCTCCTGTGTCCCTTATTCGTTACAATTCCTTTCGGCTCCAGATGTATGTGAGATGTGGCCATGCAACAGTTCGTTTCGCAATCGAATTCGCAGTTGTTCCAAGCTTTGTTCCATTGCGTCACACTCCGCCTCGGACATATCGTCCGTCAAGATTTGATGGAGCTGTTGATGGAGCATACGAATCTGTTTCACTGCCTCTTCCGCCTTTTTCAGGGGTTGAATGATACGCACACGATGGTCCCGCTTATCCACTTCTATCGCGACATAGCCCTCTGCACAGAGCTTTTTTAAAACCTTGGTGGTAGTGCCCTTGTCCACATGGAACCGTTCGGTCAACTCCTGTGGCATCCGTCCAGGGTGTTCATAGATGTATTGCAGAAAGAACTGCTGTCCCCATCCAATGCGATAAGCTTCCAAGCCACGGTCATAATACATGCGCATCATACGTGTGAGACTGGAAATGTTCCTCCCAATACTGGTAAAATCTTCGTTCAAACGACCACCTCCTTTTCCTGCGAAGATGATCTTATCATAAAATAGTAGCGTACGCAACTATTGAACGAAAAAATGGGGCTCTGCCTGTCCGATTCTTTTCGGGCTAGAATCGGATACTTGGTTGTTCAGAGCAGGGACGGAATTGATTATCTTGGGGAAATGATAAGGGGAAAAAGATACAGTCGGTGATGCGCTTTCAGGAAATCTACAGGGATTGAATCTTGCAGAACTCTCCCGTTTGCAGTAAAATGGCAGCGTCCTCTTTATTAAATGACATAAATATGCTATCATATTACCATCAATATCTGCTTGGCCGGTGGGACGGCACAGGCGGGGAAACGGGGGAAACAATGTCTGACGTAATCAGAGTATTTGTCGAAAAAAACCCGGCTTCGACGTGGAAGCACAGCACATGAAGGCGGACTTGGTGGAAAATCTGGGAATGCCGGTCGAAGATTTAAAATTATTGAACCGGTATGACATTTCTGGATTGAGCCGTGAAGAATTTGAGGCTGCACGCGGCACGATCTTTTCCGAGCCGAATGTCGATACTGTTTATGACGAGGAATACCCATTGCCCGAGGGATATTCGATCTTTGCCATGGAATACCTGCCCGGACAGTATGACCAGCGCGCTGATTCTGCGGCTCAGTGCGTACAGCTGCTGACCCAGGGGGAGCGCCCTCAGGTCGTTACCGCCCGTGTCATTGCACTCAAAGGGAATCTGGACCAAGAAAAACTTGAGAAGATTCAAAATTACCTGGTCAACCCGGTGGAGAGCCGCTTGGCGTCTTTGGACAAGCCCGAATCGCTGGATATGCAGGCGGATGTGCCGCCGGACGTGGCGCGGGTAACAGGCTTCATTTCCTGGAGCACAGAGGAAATGACCGCCTATTATGAGAAGATGGGCTTTGCCATGACCTTGGAAGATCTGCTCTTCTGCCGCGACTATTTTAAAAAGGATGAACACCGCGACCCAAGTGTCACAGAATTGCGTGTGATTGATACTTATTGGAGCGACCATTGCCGTCATACGACCTTCTCCACCCGCTTGGAACATATCAAGATTGTGGAGGGGGCATTAAGCGAGGCGATTGAAGGGGCTTTGCAGGCGTATTATGAGGCGCGCAGAGAGGTCTACGGAGAAAACACCGACCGGCCGGTTTCTTTGATGGATATGGCGGTGATCGGCATGAAACTTCTGCGTAAGCGTGGCCAGATTCCGGATCTTGACCTCAGCGACGAGATCAACGCCTGTTCCATCGAGGTCCCTGTGACCATCGACGGCAAGGAAGAAAAATGGCTGGTCCAGTTTAAAAATGAAACACACAACCACCCAACAGAGATCGAGCCCTTTGGCGGAGCGGCGACCTGTCTCGGCGGCGCAATCCGCGACCCGCTGTCCGGCCGCGCATATGTCTATCAGGCCATGCGTGTGACGGGGTCCGGGGACCCGCGCATTCCTTTTGAAGAGACGTTACATGGAAAACTGCCGACTCGCAAGATTACAACCGGTGCGGCCAGCGGCTACAGCTCCTACGGCAACCAGATTGGCCTTGCAACCGGACAGGTCACAGAGCTGTATGATCCCGGCTATGTCGCAAAACGGATGGAGATTGGCGCAGTAATCGGCGCCTCCCCAAAGGAGAACGTGGTGCGCGAACAGCCGCAACCGGGCGATGTGATCGTGCTGCTGGGTGGCAGCACAGGCCGCGACGGGATAGGCGGTGCAACTGGTTCCAGCAAAGCGCATACAGAGAAATCCGTCGAAGTATGCGGTGCAGAAGTGCAAAAGGGCAACCCGCCGACGGAGAGGAAGATTCAGCGCCTATTCCGAGACCCGCAGGTTTCCCGCCTGATTAAGCGCTGCAATGACTTTGGAGCAGGCGGCGTCTGTGTGGCGATTGGAGAATTAGCGGACGGTCTGGAGATCGACTTGAACAAGGTTCCCAAGAAATACGAGGGTTTGGATGGGACGGAACTGGCTATTTCGGAATCTCAGGAGCGTATGGCGGTGGTCCTTGCTCCAAAGAGTGTGGAGGCATTCTGTCAGGCGGCCGCGGAAGAAAACCTCAATGCACAGGTGGTTGCCATTGTTACGGAGGCGCCACGCCTCAAGATGGAGTGGCGCGGGGATACGATTGTCAACATTGCGCGTGCATTCCTGAATACAAACGGCGTGACACAGCGCGCCGATGTAGAGATTGAAGCGCCAAATCCGGACCAGTATTATCGCAAGCAGATTCCCGATTGCCTGAAAGGAAAACCGTTGGCAGAGGCATTCCAGGAGAATCTAAGCCGATTGGAAGTCGCCTGTCAAAAAGGGTTGGCCGAGCGTTTTGACGCGAGCATTGGCGCGGCCACTGTGCTCATGCCGTTTGCAGGGAAGTACCAGCTGACGCCGGAGGAAGCGATGGTCGCCAAGCTGCCGGTTATCCATGGGGAAACGGATGATGCAACGGCAATGAGTTATGGCTATATACCCGGTATTGCAAGATTTTCTCCGTTTCATGGAGCGGCCTATGCAGTGGTGGAGAGCCTGTCCAAGCTCTGCGCAGTGGGGGCAAATCCGCTCAGTTGCCGCTTGACGTTCCAGGAATATTTTGAGCGTCTCCGCACGGACCCTAAGCGCTGGGGCAAACCGACTGCAGCGTTATTGGGGGCGCTGGCAGCCCAGTTGGGGATGGGTCTGCCGTCCATCGGTGGAAAAGACAGTATGTCGGGTTCGTTTGAGCAGATGGATGTGCCGCCAACGCTGGTGAGCTTCGCGGTTGCCATGACAAAGGCAAGCAAGACGGTGTCAGCGGCGTTCCAGCATGCTGGGTCCCGCGTCGTTTTGCTTCCGATTCCGGAGGATGCCAAAACGCTGCTGCCGGATTGGGAGCGTTTAAAGACGTTCTATAAGCAAATCGGCGAAAAGATGGCGGATGGCAGCATACTGTCCGCGTCGGTTGTTAAGGAAGGCGGCGCCGCGGCGGCCGTGGCAAAAATGTGCTTTGGCAACGGTATCGGCTTTGACTTTGACACCGTGGATGAGGGAATCCTCTTTGCACCGTTGTCCGGCAGCCTGGTGGTTGAACTGGCAGAAGGCGTGCCGATCACCAATACAGCTACGGTGCTTCTGGGAAAAACGATAGAGCCATCGGCCATCCAAATTGGCGGAGAGGTCCTTCCGCTTCAAAAGCTGGCCGAACGCTGGATGGGTACGTTGGAAAAGATTTTCCCGAATCATGCCCCAGCGGTGGAAATGCAAAAAGAAGTGCCGCTCTATACAGCGCGGTATGCGCAAACGCCGGCGATCAAGGCGGCTAAACCGCGGGTATTTATCCCCGTATTCCCTGGCACAAACTGTGAGTACGACACCGTCCGTGCATTTGAAAAAGCAGGAGCAGAAACCGATGTGCTGGTTGTGCGCAATTTGTGCTCGACTGACATTGAAAATACCATCGAGCGGATGGAAAAAGCCATCCGCAATGCGCAAATTATCATGTTGCCCGGTGGTTTCTCCGGCGGCGACGAGCCGGACGGCTCTGGAAAGTTTATTGCGACAACCTTCCGCAATCCAAAGATTGCAGAGGCAGTTATGGAACTGTTGAAAAATCGCGACGGCCTGATGCTGGGCATCTGCAATGGATTCCAGGCGCTTATTAAATTAGGTCTGGTGCCCTATGGAGAAATCCGCGAGACAAGTGAGACTGCTCCAACATTGACCTTTAATACATTGGGGCGCCATGTATCCCGTATGGTGTATACACGAATTACGTCGGTCAAGTCTCCATGGTTTGCAGAGGTAAAAGCGGGCGATGTGGTCACGGTGCCTGTATCTCACGGAGAGGGGCGCTTTGTCGCAGACGATGCGACGTTGGCTCAGTTGATTGAAAACGGCCAGATTGCCACGCAGTATGTAGATCTGAATGGAACGCCAAGCGGCGAGATCGCTTGGAATCCGAATGGCTCGGTCTGTGCAATCGAAGGCATCACCAGCCCCGACGGCCGCGTCTTAGGCAAGATGGGCCATTCCGAGCGGAAAGGAACGGATCTTTATCGCAATGTACCTGGCGAGAAAGACCCACGTATTTTTGAATCCGGTGTGGCATATTTTAAATAAATGTAGATGAAAGCAGATGGGCCGGTGTCTGCCACAATCGAAAACATTGGGAGCGAAGTAGAAGGATGAATGACTTTTTCAGGCGCACTTGGGCGGAAATCGACCTGGACGCCATTGCACATAACTATCATCAGATCAAAGATCGTCTGAATCCGGAGACAAAGGTATGCTGTGTAATCAAGGCAGACGCCTATGGTCATGGGGCAGAACTTTTGGCGCGTGAGTATGAGGAGCTGGGGGCGGACTGGTTTGCAGTATCCAATTTGGAAGAGGCAATCCAGCTGCGAAATGCGCAGATTGGCCTGCCGATTCTTGTGTTGGGTTATACACCGCCAGAATCGGCGGCTGAACTGGCCAATATGGATGTTGCACAGGCGATCCTTTCCCGCGAATATGGGGAGCGGTTGGCCGCCTGCGCCCGTGAAGCTGGTGTCACCGTTCGTGCACATATGGTAGTAGATACCGGTATGAGCCGGATTGGTTTTATGTATCAGGACCCGGAGCGGGATGCCTGTGCAATCGATGAGATTGCGGAACTCTGTCAGCTGAAAGGCTTGGACCCGGAGGGAATCTTTACGCATTTCGCTGTTGCGGATGAAGGGAACGACGGACGCGGATATACCTTGATGCAGCTGGACCACTTCCTAAAGTTAATCGACCGGTTGGCACAGCGTGGGATTACCTTCCGTCTGCGCCACTGTTCGAACTCGGCCGCAGTCCTAGACTATTCAGACGCACAGCTCGATATGGTGCGGCCGGGAATCATTCTCTATGGGTTGAATCCTTCCAGCGCGGTCAAGGAACCTTTAGATCTGCGTCCGGCAATGCAGCTCAAATCGATTGTCTCCATGTTGAAAACCGTAGAGCCACAGACCAGTATCAGTTATGGACGGCGATTTACGACCAAACAGCGCACGATCGTGGCGACAGTCCCTATTGGATATGCGGATGGGTATCCGCGCCATCTGTATCACCGTGCCAGTGTGTTGGTGCGCGGCCAGCGTGCAAAGATTATCGGTCGTGTCTGTATGGATCAATTGATGGTGAACGTCACCGATATTCCAGAAGTTCGGGAAGGCGACATTGTTACGCTGTTTGGATATGATGGAGAGGCGTTTCTTCCAGTGGATGAGCTTGCCGGCTACAATCATACCATCAGCTATGAGTTGGTCTGTTTGCTCAGTAAGCGGGTACCGCGCATCTATTTCCGCAACGGAGAAGCGGTTGCAGAGTTGGACTATCTCTGCTCCAGCAAATAAAAGAAAGATGCAAAGGAAAGCATACTCTGAAGGTTATAAAAAATACTTTTTCTGTAAGAACATTTAAATTGGGAAGCCTTTAGGAGGTTGAACAATCAATTGAAAAAGAGGGGAAACGCAAGGATTCAGTCCTGTGTTTCCCTCTTTTGCTGTTGTAGCAGGGCATACGGTGCAAAAAGGAGAGGAGAATGTCGTGCGATCAAAGGGCGCCATCGGACGGACGTTTGGGATAGCGTTTCCGTTCAATCGAACGTAAGAACTCCGTAAATATGTTTTTGAATTTGAAAAATCTTAAGTAGAGGGACTTTTTCGATACCCACTCAGAATGTTTAAGGCATGGAGAGAAAAGAGATAATAATCTATTGGCAACCTGTAGAAAACGAGAGAAGAATTCAGTTATTATTTATGAAATGGCTCCGGCCCTTATAGGCGTGTGTACAAAATTCTTCATGGTTTCTCCAGAGACGAAAAGTCAAGGACTTTTTCATCAAATTCAAAAAGAAGTCACATTTTGCGGACTTCTTCACGGAGCATACGCTTGATTTTGTCCTCCATCGTCTCCTTGGCGGTCTCGCTGAAATGGACACGGACGATATAGGTGGTCTTGCCAATCTGCTTTCTGACAGTCGGGCAAGGGGCGGTGTTGGTTGCGGTATTGTTCATTCAAAATCCTCCTGTAAATGAAAAATGCCCGGTGACTGTTCATCATCGGGCGGTGTCGGTATGAGGGAACAAGGCAAGGCGGCAACATTAAGGTATCTATAAAAACCTTGCCGTCTTTGCCACGCTTGCCGTGTTCCTGCTGTCAGTCTCGGAGATAGCAGACCCATGCTGTGCCGTCTTTCTCGGTCACAAGCTTGTCCCCGATACGGCTCTTTGCCGTTCTCATGGTGCGTGAGGAAATCCCACGCTCATTGACTGCCTTTTCCAGCTCTGCGCTCGGCATACGCTTTCCGTCTGCAAGCAGTTCCAGAATGAGCATTTGCGCCTGTGCGGTCTTGCTCTCGGTCTTTGCGGTGTCTGTCCCGGCAAGAAGCTCGTCTGCGGTAATGTCATAAGCCCCTATCCACTCAAAGCCTTTCTCGTCTCCCAGAGAAAAGGCAAGGGACTGTCCGGGCGGCGCAAGGGAACTTTTCTCATGGATAAGCACCCTCGTTGTGGGGCTGTCCTTCAGCTTGCCGATAAAAAGCAGACTGCGGACTGCCGCCGTAATGTCGATAGACCCCAATCCCCGGTAGGTGCTTTGCGTTCCTGCGGCTTTGTTCAGGTGTCCGATCAGCACGATAGCGCACCCGGTAGCCTGTGCAATGTCTCCCAGACTGCGGAATATCGGGCGCACCTCGTTTGCCCTGTTCATGTCCACATCTACGCCCAGAAACGCCTGTACCGGGTCAATGATAACAAGCCTTGCGTTGTTCTCCCGGATTGCCCTTGCTATGCGCTCATCGGCAAGGGTCAGCGGTGTGTCCCTATCGTCAATGACAAGCACTCTTTCAAGGTCTGCTTCCGCTTCCATCAGTCGGGGCTTGACGGTATCGCCCAGACCGTCCTCTGCGGTCTGGTAGATGATGTTGAAAGGCTCAAGGGTCTCCATACTGGGTAAAGGCTTTCGGTTGGTGCAAGCCGCCGCAAGACGCATGGCAAAGTAGGTCTTGCCCTCGCCGGGGTTGCCCTGTATGATGGTCAGCTTTCCAAAGGGAATATACGGAAACCATAACCAATCCACGCTCGTCAGCTCCACATCTGCCATACGGAGCATGGGGACAGGCTGGGCAGTGGGCAGCTCTCGCAGCGTGATTGTTTCCGCTATAAATTTGCGGCTCGGAATGTCCCCTTGCTGACGGAGAACATCGTTCCAGTCTTTCCTTGCCGGGACAAGGCGAATGACGGCGATCTCGCTGGGAATGGACTGTGCCAGTCGGGTACAGGCTTCGCTTCCTGCGGTGTCGCTGTCAAGGCAGAGGAATACTTTTTGGGTGTCCTTGCGTTCAGAAAGAAAACGGTCAAGGGCTTTTCCCGAAACGCCGCCCAGGGCAAGATAGCTCCTTGTCTGCCAGTCCTGCGGATAAAGGCAGATGAACGATAACAGGTCAATCGGCGCTTCAAAGACAAAGAGCTGATTGCCATTACCCTCGTGTCGGAACGGATAGGATTTGTCAGACCCGGCAATGTCCTGTCTGAATGGGTCTGCCGTTCCTCGCACATGGGCGTATCTCGGCGTACCGCTTCGGTCTCTGCCGACAAACACAACATTGTGCCGCTTTGCGTCCTCGTAAATATCCCCGGAAAGAAGAAAAGCCTCAACAAGCGTCTTGTTGAGACCTCGGCTTTCTGTGAGATATTGGATTGCTCTGTCGGCTGTCCTGTTGTGCAAGGGCAAGTGAAACGCTGTGGGCGGTGCTGTGCTGGCTTCGCTCTGTCCCTCACCGCTTTCACCGGTTAAGAGCTGGACAGCTTCGGGAAAGGACTTGCCGTAAAACTCCATGACAAAATCAATGGGATAGCCGCCCTTGCTCTGGCTGTGGCGAAACCACTTGTTTCCCCGGACGGTCAGACTGTCATGTTCTTTCCAGCGGTATTCTCGTCCGCTTTTTATCAGTGTCTCTCCCTGTGTGCGGAGAAAATCTTCCAGACTGACGGCATTTGCCCGGTCAATCTGTGCTTGGGTGTAATTCATCGGGATAGTTCCTCCTTTTTCTGTCGTGTTTGGGGTCGATTTTGGAGCTTTTGTTCCTCTGTACGCTCGTTAAATCGGGCGGCAGTATCTACGCATGACTTGACCTTCCAAAGGCGGTGTAAATCGTCTCTGACAGCCTTAAACTCGCCGTAGGTGCTTTCGTGCGCCTGTTCCAGCTCGTCATACTCGTCGGACAGTTTTTTCATATCCACCTTGCCGTCCGGGAACTCCCCGGTCAGCTTTCGTCTGGCGGCGTAGAACTGTATCAGTTCCGCTTCATGCTCTGCCTTGTACTTGGCTCTGGGATTCTCAAACTTGATTTTCTGCAAGCCGTCATAGACAGGCTTCAAGCTCTGGAAAGCAGCGGAGCTGTCATAGAGCCGCTTAATCGCTTTCATTCGGGCGGTCTGCTCGTCCAGCGTTTTCTTCAAGCTCTCGGTGGCAGCACTGTGTTCGCTGACACGGCGTTCCAAATCCTCAAGGGAGTAAATGCCGTTTGCCCGGAGATAATTGAAAGTATCGTTCATCTCCTTTAGGTTGCTGATTTTACCTTTCTGGGAATACGCCCCGGCGTTGCGGCTGGTGTAATAGGCGTTCAGCAGAGAAACAAGGTCGGGTGCCTGCGGCTTGGCAAGCTCTGCTTTTGCTTCGGCAATCCAATCAAACAGGAGAGTGATTTTCTTCTTGATGTCACGGATAACGGCATTGGTGGCTTTGATCCAGCGGTTGAACTCGCCTTTCTCGGTGCGTATGCCTTTCTTCTCCATTGCCCGGACGGTTGCGCCCTCGTGGACGGTGGGAAGAAGCTCCACGCCCTGACGCTCATAGCTTCGGTGGTCGATACGAACGTCAAGCCCCTTTCCCGCAAACTTGCCATTGCATAGCTCCGCCCATGTCTGCCGCCAGTATTCCAGCGTTTCGGGACTGCCCCAGTCGGTAGTGGGAACGGCGTTGAACACAAACTTTCCGTCTGCGTCTCGGATGCGGTTGCCGTCTTCGTCCAGCTCATACACCCGGCGTTGCTTTAGTCCCCATTTGCCGTTCTGCTCGATGGGGCGGATGGGGCAAAGCACATGAAAATGCGGGTTTGGTATGCCGCCGTCCTCCCGGTCTGGCTGGTGTACGGCGAAGTCAACTACCATGCCACGGCTCACAAAGTTCTCCAATAAAAATCGCCTTGCAAGAGCGATGTTTTCCTCAAGGGAAAATTCATTCTGCAAGGCAATGTCAAAGCTGTATGCAAGCTGGGCGTTCTTTCCACGCTCGGCTTTTTCCACGGCGTTCCATAGGGTCTGGCGGTCTGCGTATTCTGGCGGTGCATGGGACGGCAAGAGAATGTCAGAGCAGATCACGCCGCCCTTGCGGGTGTAGTCGCTGTATTCGCCGTAATACTCGCTATACAATCGCTCCCCGGCTCGGTAGGCAGCAGAAGCGATAGCGGACTGTCCTGCGCTTCGCTTAGTCTGCGTGACACTCAGATGAAATAGTGCCATCGGCTTTCAACTCCTTTCCTCCGTTCGCTTTGTTGATGTGGGTAATCGCCATGTGACGGACGGCTCGCTGGACTTCGGACAGAGAAAAGATGTGTTCCATCAGCTCTGTCATTTCGGTGCGTGTGAGATCTTTGAACTCCGGGGCAAGGCTCTCAATCGTGCCGCCCAGATTGCAAAGACGGTGGGTGCGCTTTTGTCTCTCGCCTTTCTCCAGATACTTCTTTCTGTTCTCCAGACGCTCCAGCTTGTGCTGTTCCTGTGCAAGCTGTGTCTCGACCTGTTCCTTTTCGGCTCGGAGCTGTTCAAGGTTTTTCGGTTTTGCCATTTTTCGTGACCTCCTTTTTTGAAAATGGGGATAAAAAAAGACCGTCAACTTTTCGCAGATTGCGACCAGTCAACGGTCAGTTTTTCGGTATTCAGTTGTTGTGTTCAGTTCGGTAAATTGAAGTTGGTCAAAGTTGTTGGCGAAGATATTCCACAACATTTCCATTCGTATCATAGAAACAGATGTTTCCTACATTGAGGGGCAGGACAATGGCGAAAGGCTTGCCACTATCAATATCAATCACCTGAATGCCGTTGCCATCATCTACTTCAAGTCGAACAATATTTTGGGTATTCATTGAGATAAATGCCCTTTCGTTATTTCCCTCAACAACAAACTCTGCAATGTAATCATCAACCTCAACTATATCTCCACCACCACGGAAGAAATATCCAAAAGACAAGCCAGGGCGATTTACATAGACAGAAAAAGTGTGGTCTGTCTTGTCCTGTGGGTAAGAAATAAATGCAGCCATTGTGTCGGAAATGCTTCCATCAACAATCCAATCATCCAAAATTTTTTGAGATTGGCGAATGTCTGCTTCTAAACTGTTTGCGGTTTTACCAATGTCATTGTTTGCATAAAGGAAACCGAAAACCAACACACAAGCCAAAATAACACCCAAGAGGATTATGGGTAATTTCTTTTTCATAGAATCACACTCCTTTATCAAATTAAGATTCTTGATTTTCAAACTTGCTGGCGGCGAACGGTTTGTCAAAACCGTTTGTGGACGGCAAGTCCACAGGGGATAGCCGCTTTAGCGGCGCAAGGGGGTGTAGCCACCTTGACGGAACGAAGTGACGCAACATTCTCGGTCATGCAGTTTTCTTCTGCTGACGGAGAATGAAGCTCCGCAGGACGCACTACTCTCGACAGAGAGTATAGAAGTGCGCCCTTAGAGTTCTAAGGGTATTTTTAGATAATTGGGAATGTTTCTTTGTCAAACTGCGTAACATTGAACACGATACGCCACTCGACATCATCACCAACCGGTTCAAAGTGCAGAGCAGAACAAGCAGCATGAAGTTTTTCTTGTGAATTTGTTCCATATATAACTGCTGTCGGACCATCTGCACCACCAATAACACCAACAACAAAACAGGAACTACTGCCAACTGGACGGAACGAATGATCGTCTGGTGTAACTTCTATCGGTCTATCGCCTTCATCACAATCAAAAACCGAAATGTTCTCCATCGGTTCAGGGGTAAGTGTATAACTCATGGCAATATAATGTGTCGGATAAATCCAGCGATCAGAACCAAAACTATTTTGAGGAACTGTCTGCTGTTCTATTTCCTGCACGGTCAGTGTATGGGTTATTCCGCTAACAGGATGGGAAAACATAAATGAATCTCCGGGTGCGTGAACTTTGAAATGTGAGCCTGGAACTTGTCCTGGTTGCTGCTCCATTGTAAGAAAAAGTTTATTGATTTCAGGGTGATGCTTGGTTCCCCAAGGAAATACGTCTCTGCATATGACCCAGCCATAAGTACTATCCAGCCCATAATGGTCGATTGCCCATTTTGCTTCCAACTCATTGATAACGCCATCTGGCAGACAAGGATTAAAGCTCACAGCGCAGCCATGGGTTGTCTGTAATATTTTCTCGTTTAACTTCAAGCAAGGTTTGAAGTTAAAACAAAGTGGGTTTTCCCATTCCATCTGCATCTGTTGCTCACGGGTAAAATTTTCACATGAGTCATTTTCCCAGTCCAGATTCCATTTTTTCATGAAGTCACGGATGCTTTCTGAATCAACTCGCATACAAAAATCAACGACAAGTCCTTTGCTACATGAATAAGCTGCCGGAATTACCCAATGATATCCGGCCCAATCGAATTGTTTATCCAGCTTGATCTCTTTTCCGGCACGGTCTTTACCTCGATGTCCCCAGAAATCTCCATCAAAGTAGACCTTCCATTCAGGGGCAACCAATTCTGCTTCTGAAGTCATATCATTATCGTAATAATCTTCTGTGTATTTAATCTGACTGTAATCAAAGGAAGATTGCAGGTTTTTGATATATGTCCACGGTTGTTCCATAGGCAACAAATTCATCTTCTCTGAAATTTCCGATAAAGTTTGCTGTTGTTCCTGGGTTGTAGGGTTTTCATTGAGAAAGGCTTCAAACTGTGCTTCGTTCCACATCCACGCTTGTTCCACTGCCGCCACATCACCACAAGCCAGTATAAGCCGCAGAAAGTCGGTAAAATTTTCAGCTACTGGATGAACATAATCAGGAGAAGTATTCATGGGGCTGACAGAGAAAACCATCTCTCCAAATCCACGAATGAAACAGAAGTGGATACCATCTATCCCCTGCCCATCCAAAAACCGATGCCCCTTTTGGGGTACAAAAATAATTTGTATTATCCTCACGGAGTTCAACTCCCACAGGACTTAAATCGACACCCCGCTGTAAAAATTTTTTCAAAATTGTATTCATTAAGCATCCCCCCATAAAATTAGTGCTATCACGCTCTTGATTGTAGTAAATTTTATCACAAGAGTGTGAATAAATCTACTGGCGAATGCTGAAACCGCCCGAACAGTTTCTTTCTGCTCAGGCGGCTTTCTTCATCCATTTTTCTTTCTTCTGCTGCACTTGTTCATGGGCTTCCTGCTGAACATCAGCCCAGCGGAAAAGCCATACTTGAAGTGACTTTCACTTTCTTCACATTGGGCGATTGCTGTCTGCGCCCGGAGTTCCTGCACCAGCTCATAGTCCTCTTTGCTGAGCCGCTGGGACAACTGCTCCATGAGCTTTTCACAGGCTATGACTGCCTTTCGGTATTCCGGTGATGTAGGTACAACTGTCTCGCAGGGATAAAACTCCCCATTATACATGGCTTCCAAAATCATAGCTTTACCTCTCTCAACAGTAGATTAGTTCCGTCTTGATGATTTCCTCTGCCCGGCAGCGGATGGAGTTCATTGACTGCACCCATAACATCTGATTTTCCGCTTTCATGGCTTCGGTCACGCCCTCGGCTTTCATCATCTGCCGGATAATCAAGTCCAGCCTGTCTGCCGCCTGCTCGTTCAGATCGGCAACGACGGTGTGGAGGCTGCCGGACAAAATTAGCTCGTTGTAAAGCATGGGACGGTGCAATTTCAGATAGGACTGGTGCAAGCGTCCCCAATGCCCAATAGGTCGGCGTTCCTCCGGCAGCTTCAAGTCCGGCACATAGTAGTCGCCCACCAACACATAGTCCATACCGTTCTCATGGATTCTCGGTTTCAACTCTTTCATAAAATCACGCTCCCTTTCTCGGTCCCAGCTGCGGCAAACTGCTCACCGGGATAAATACCCCTCTGGCAATATCCTCGGTGCGGATTGCCTGTTTTCTGGCTTCAATCTCCGCTTTTTTCTTGGCTTTCGTGCGCTCCTCATACTCTTTCTGTTTACCATTGGCTTTCCGCTTCAAGTAGTTCTGGTGGAGCCTGTCCTTGCGTTCCTCACGCTTGCGGATTTCCTCTAATTCCTCCGGGGTAAGCTCCACTTCGCCAAACGCAGGGGGAACGAAACGACCCACGAAATTGAAGTAAATCTCGACCTCCTGTGTGGTCTGAATACTGCCCTTGCGGTCACGCTCATGCACAAGGATTTTCTCAATAAACTCATTGAGCATGGCAATGGTCAGCTTGTCGAAGTTCTCATACTTGTCAATCAGAGCGATAAAACGGTCAGCGTCCTTTTCGTGCTTCTCGTAGCTCTTGATAGCCTTTTCCAGATCGGAGATTTCAACGGTAAGCTCGGACTGTTCCTTTTCGTATTGAGCGTCCAGAGTGGCGTATCTGCTGTCGGACAGCTTTCCTAAAATGTTGTCCTCATAGATTTTGCAGAGCAGGACTTCCAGCTCGGAAACTCTCTGCTTTGCGGTGGCAAGGCGTGTCCGCTGTTTCTTGACCTCTGCCGTCTGCTGGCTGGACTGCGCTTCCTGCACCACACGGACAAACTCGGCTCGGTCATGCTTCGCATACTCGGCAATGGCTTTCAGCATTTCAGAGACAAGGGACAGTACCACATCTTCATTGATACGGTGCTGTGTCGTGCAGAGCTTTCCAACTGGGACTTTGCTGTATTGGGAACAGGTATATTGAGAAATACGCTTGCCGTTGTTGGTGCGGTGGACATACATCTTGCCACCGCAATCGGCGCAATAGAGCAAGCCCGTGAGGGGAGCCGCTTCGCCCCAGCCGTCTGGGTAGCGTCTGACATTCCCACGGATTTTCTGCACAAGGTCAAAGGTCTGCTGGTCAATGATAGGCTCATGGGTATTCTCGAAAATTGTCCATTCGTCCTCCGGGACATAATGGCTTTTCTTGTCCTTGAAGTGCTTTCGGGTCTTGAAGTTGATGGTGTGTCCCAGATATTCACGCTTTTCAAGAATGTTGCAGATGGTGGAAGAACCCCAGCCGTACACATCTTTGAAGGTCTTATTTTTGTTCACGCCCTCGCCGTGCCGGGCAAGGTAAGCGGACGGAATGAGGACTTTTTCTTCTTTCAGCTTGCTGGCGATCTGATACGGACCGTAGCCGTCAATCGTCATGGCAAAGATGCGCTTGACCACCTCGGCGGCTTCGGGGTCAACCAACCATTGGTCTCTGGCTTCGTTCCAAAGATAGCCGTAAATGACCGTGCCTGTGAGGTGCTTGCCGGACTTGCCTTTGGACTGGAAAGTGGAACGGATTTTACGGCTGGTGTCTCTGGCGTAGTATTCGTTCATAATGTTGCGGAAAGGGGTAAAATCATCGTCCCCTCTGGCACTGTCCACGCCGTCATTGATGGCGATAAGGCGAACGCCACGCTGACGCAGGATTTCCATAATCTGACCGACTTTCAGATAGTCACGACCCATGCGGCTCATGTCCTTGATGCACAAATACTCCACATTCCCGGCTTCCACTTCTTTCATCATTGCTAAAAATCCGGGACGGTCAAAGCAAGTACCACTAATGCCATCGTCCGTGAAATGGACAATGTTTGTAAAGCCCTGCCGTGCGGCGAACTCCTCCAACATTGCCTTTTGATTGGATATGGAATTGCTCTCACGCTGTTGGTCATCATCTTTGCCAAAGTCATCACGGCTCAGTCGTTCGTACAGAGCTGTGATTTTCTCATTTTTTCTCATAACTTGCGCTCCTTTCTTCGGTTTTAGGTTGTGTGTTCTAAGAGACTTCCCAACCGCTTGATTAAGAAGTCTTTTAGAGCATACAACACCAATAACAAAGTACAGAATAATTGAAGTAAGTCCGCGCCGTTTATCCTTACAGGAGCCTAGACGAGTACCTTACGATCAAAGGTGATACCTCAGATACAGCTTTGGAACCTATATTGTTGGAACAATTGCATCGATGGATGCCAATGATGATAGAACAGAGGAAACGTTCCATGCAGAGTACAGATGAAACAGAAAAAGCACTGAATTGTTCCACAGAAACCGAATGGGGTTGAAGGAGGGAATAGGGAACACCGAGATGGCAAACCTATCATCATAAAAAACAACAGCCACCAGAGGAACTCCTCTGGTGGCTGTTGTGCAATAAGAAAGGTACGAACAAATCAGACTTACCAATCAATAGTTTTTAGCTAAAAGTTGGAAATACGCCTTCGGGTGGGCGCAAACAGGGCAGATTTCTGGGGCTTTTTTGCCCACGACAATATGGCCGCAATTGGAACACTGCCAGATCATATCGCCATCTCTGGAGAAAACCAAACCTTCTTCAACATTTTTCAACAGGGCGAGATACCGGGCTTCATGTTCCTTTTCAATCTTGCCCACCATTTCAAACAATGCGGCGATACGGGGAAAGCCTTCTGCACGGGCATCTTCGGCAAAGCTCGCATACATATCGGTCCATTCGTAGTTCTCACCTGCTGCCGCGTCCTTTAGATTGGTAGCGGTATCTGCGATTTCTCCGTCATGCAAAAGCTTAAACCAAATTTTTGCGTGCTCTTTTTCATTGTTTGCGGTTTCTTCAAAGAGATTTGCAATTTGTACATATCCTTCTTTGCGTGCTTTAGAAGCGTAGAATGCATACTTATTGCGTGCCTGGGATTCACCGGCAAAAGCTGCCATCAAATTTGCTTCGGTCTTTGTACCTTTAATATTTTCCATACCAAATATCCTCCTGTTTCGCTTAAAATTTAATAATAATAATTAATATTATTTTATAGTCTTATATTACCAGCTGTGGAGGATTTTGTCAAGGAATATCTAAAAAATTAATAATTATTCTTAATTTTAAGCCTGCTAGAAATAGACCTTCCGAAAAAATAGAATATGACAGACGATTCATAAAGAGTTCTATATGGGAAAAATCCTTTTCAAAGAGGATAGAAGCACTTTCTATCCAGGTACATGAAGAATATTGGATATCGTTTTAAATAGAGATATTTAAAAACTACAATGCTTCGTGCAATCTATGCAGAAGGTTGGATTCTTGTCCACCACAGTCGAAGCCACCCAGGGAGATACTGGGCTTGATTTTTCCATGAAAATCACTCCCACAGCTTACAGCGAGAGAGAGGTCCTCCGCTTGACGTAGATAAAAGGCAATTTGCTCAGGAGAATGGTAACTGCTGTATGCTTCCATTCCGCGGACCCCCTGCGCGGCAATATCTCGGAGCAACGTCACATCCTCGTGGATATTGTTGCCTGGATGTGCTAAAACGGGAAGACCTCCCGCGGTTCGAATCAAAGAAATGGCTTCTTGTAAGCTTTGAAAAGCAATGGGAACATATCCGGGTTTCCCTTGCGAAAAGAAGTCCCAGTAAAAATTTACGTAGGGATTATCGCTGCGATTACCTCCGGGCAGATAAGGGGTGAGAGCAGGATGGTGAGGGTCCTGCGCCAATACAGCTTCAGCGATCATCTCACCGGTTACCACACCATCTTTCTCCGCAAGGAGAGGGGATGCATCAAAGTGAAAACCCATTTCATAAGCGTGTTGAATACGGTATTCACCGGCCCTCTGTTCTTGTTCCAAAATAGCACGTTCGGTCTCATGAAATCCTGGATATTCCGGTTGAATCCAGTAACCTAGAAGGTGCAGATCGATGCCTTTATAGGTGCAGTCCAGCTCTACAGCGGGAATACATTCCATTCCCAATTGCTGTGCCCGCTGCATGGCGCGAGGAACCCCACGGGTGCAATTGTGATCTGCAACAGCAGCGACACGTACGCCGTTCTTCAGACAAAGATCCATCAATTCCTCTGGGGAATATGTGCCATCATCACTAAAGTTGGTATGCATATGTAGATCCAGCCAGCTCATATAGAATTCTCCTTGTATAATAGAGTAGTAGTTATTAGAGCCCCTCTCCAAGGGCTGTGCTACACTGTGAGGGATGCTGTGGATTGGATTAGGCGCTTTTTTTAGCACTGGTTTGAGTAGAATCTGTTTTCAGTATAGGGAAAATGAAAAAAGAAGCAAGCCCTTTTAGAGATTTTTGGGGAAGACAAAAGAAGAGAGAAGTAAAACGAATCATCTATTTTGATAAAAAGTTTTCCAACCCCATTACAAATTGACATTTAGGAGAAATATATCGAACCGGTAAACAGGCTTTCACTAGCAGCGTTTTGATCCAGCATCTTACCTCTCGAAGGGCCGTAACCGAACTATAAAAAACTCCCGGCCCGTCACACGGACGAGCCGGGAGAAATTTGGAAAGGGAAGGTGGCTGATATACTTATGCAGTGATGGTCGCAACGCAGTGGCGCACTGCATTCTGGTTGGGCATCGTGGTATAGATGCCAGAAGCACTGCCTACATTGCCGGTCGCCCAGATGCGGAAGTAATAGTCATTGCCGTCCTTCTTCACAAACTGGGTCTTAAATACGCCGTCTGTACCGCTTACAAAGAGCGGTGTAGAGGTGCTACCATCGGTAACGGTCATCTTAAAGGTGTATGCCTGGCCTTTCTTGATCGAAATTGAACCAGTGGTATCGCTGTGCACAGAACCTTCCAGAATATTTGCCGTAAAGGTGGAGGAAGTTCCATCCAAGGTGACCGTAATGGTGGAGTTGCCCATTCCAGCGCCGTTCAGCTGGAAGCTGTATCCATCCGCAGTTTTGGTGAGATACTGCACCGAAACGTTCGCGTTATTTGCGGTAACCGTTGGGGCGGTTGCAGAGGTTGTCTTGACCGTAAAGACAAAGCGTTCTCCCACGCGGAACGAGCAACTCTTGGTAGATTCGTCCAGCGTAAAGTTGGAGGCTGTTGTGGCCGTCGAAGTAGAATCGTTGTTGGAAGAACTACTGGAAGAACCACTGCTGGAACCACCGCTAGAACTACTGCCCTTTTCGTCCAGATGGTCGATTGCAGCAGCTAGCTTGGTTTCGATATTGCGAATCTTGGCTTCAGCGGCCGGATCGCCCTCGGCAAGAGTGTTGTCGTCCAAAACAACCTGTGCTTCCTGCATGACCTTGACCAGGTTCTGATAACTCGCCACTGTGAACCGGTCTGCGTCCTTTGCCTGCGCGATCTCCATCAATTCCTTTAAATAATCCTTGTTTGCGATCTTACGCAGGGCGGTCATGGCGGCTGTTAAGGTCTTGCTAGCGTTATCGACTTCTTCCTGTGTTGCCTGTGGATCTTCATAGACCTCTTGGGCTTCCTTTCGTGCAGTGAGGAATTCCTCCTTGCCCTCTTCAACATACAGGTCGAGTTCATTCGAGATAGCCTCAGCTTTCGCTAGGACTGTGGCCAAAATCGATTTGTCTGCCTGATAGCGGACATTATCAATTGCTTCCTTGAGCGCATGGACAGCCTCTGTAATTTCTTGCTCCATCGCATCGGGATTGTCGTAGACCTTTTGGGCCTCTTCCATGGCATCCTTCAGTTCTTCAATGGTACTCGGGTCCAGACCTTCCGAAGCTTCTACAATCGCTTCTGCAATCTCCAGCTGAATTTCCAGCTCGCTCTTGTCGCCAGGCTGGAAGGAGAGATAATGGATGGCATCCAGCAAACCTCCCCAAGCGTCGTTGATATCTGTCTGTGTGACTGCAACCTCTTTCGCGACTCTTACGGCTTCATGATATGCCTTTTCAAATTTTGCCTGGACGGTTGGCACAGCAGCGGCAACCTCATTGTCCAATGTATCGGCATACGCAATCAGGGAATTCAAAATCTCCTTATTGACGATTGTGAAAGAGAAGTCAAGGGTTTCTGCCGTAGCACCTTTTTCCGCTGTATAGGTGAATTCCTTTGTGTTTGTGATTTTTTGCGGTTCGCCGCCCAAGAGGATTTCACTGAATTCGCGGCCCTCTACAGAAGGAACAAAGGAGAGATTCAGCTCAGTGCCCTCCTCAAAGTTGCCGGTATACCGGCCAATGAGATTGGCAATGGTCTGCTCTTCGCCATTGAGCGTAAGCTCTACATTCGTACCGTAGTTGACCATGAAGCTGGTGCTCTCTTCCACAGCCGGCTCCTCCGCAAACGATCCAACATTCCCATTAACGGTGAAGTCTTCAAAGGTTGCTGGCAGAGAACCGGTCTTTCCGTTACCGTCCACTGCATAGATACCAACCTTGAGATCGCCATCCATTCGGACTTTGCCGCCCATCGTCATATCGACAGGGTCGGCGATAGGCGTCCAATTCTGGTTATCATAGCTGTAATAGGAGGAGAACGTAGTTCCTTCCTTCACAACCTTCAGATAGACGCTTGCCTCTGGATCGGCGTCCGGGGTTGTATGTTCAGAGAACTTGCCGTTATTGAGGACAAAGTCCGTAAAGATGTTCCCATCAAACCCACTGTGATAGCGCTTATAGGCGCCATAAATGTTGCTGGAATCCTGATAGACGATGATACCGGCGGTTTGATAATCGTCTGTCGGAACAAAGTCAAGCTTCGTCGAGACAGTGAAGTCGCCCTCTACCGGGGATAGGAATACGTTTTTGGCATTGTCGGTGTTGGTATAGAATTCACCCGGCTGTGTGATGATCGTAATGGAGTTTTCACTGTTGATCTGCCAGTGCTCCGGATCATTGCGCAGGACATCCCAATCGTCCGTCAAGACCAGATCTGCAGGAGAAATGGTCACTTCACAGGAAGCAGTCACCTCGTTGTTGAAACCTGTCATAGCGGTGATGGTGACCGTACCCGCCTGGTATGCAGTGATCTTTCCGTTTTCATCGACCGATGCGACGTCTGGGTCGCTGGACGTCCATACAACTGGATCGTCGGCTCCCTCCGGTGTAACCGTAGCGGTGAGGGTAGCGGTCTCATACTGTTTCATGGAGAGCTCTGTATGATCGAGTGAAATTTCGGTTGCTTCCACGTATTGGTTGGCAAACGGAATCACTTCGTTATTGATTGTGAAGTCTTCGAAGGTTGCCGGCAAAGAACCGCTCTTGCCATTGCCGTCGACCGCATACAGGCCGATCTTGAGATCGCCGGTGAGGCTGGACACATTCAACGGATCTGCAATTTGTACCCATTCCGAGTTGTCATAGCTGTAATAAGCGGTGAAGGTTGTACCTTCCTTGACAACCTTTAGATAGACCGGTGCGTCTTTGTTCAAATCTGGCGTTGTATGCTCGGAAGCGCTGCCCTTATTGATTGCAAAATCCGTGAAGATATTGCCATTATATCCGGAATGGTAGCGCTTGTATGCGCCATACAGATTCTTGCTGTCCTGATACACGATAATGCCAGCGGTCTGGTAGTTAGCGCCCGGAACAAAGGTCAGTTTTGTCGTAGCTGTAAAATCGCCCTCCACTGGGGTCAGGAATACGTTTTCTGCATTGTCGGTTCCGCTATAGAATTCGCCTGCCTTGGTTGTAATGGTAATGGAATTCACGCCCGTTAGTTTCCAGTTTTCCGGATCGTTGCGGATGATGGACCAGTCGTTGGTCAGGGAGAATTCTGGACGGCGGACGGTCACTTCGCAGCTGGCGGTGATATTGCCGTCAAAGCCAGTAGCGGCGGTGATCGTAGTGACACCGGGCTTTAATCCGAGGACTTTACCATTTTCGACTGTGGCAACCTCGGGATTGCTGGAAGTCCATGTGACAGTGTCGTATTCAACATCCTCAGGGGTGAGGGTCGCGGTCAATACCGTTGAATCGTTCTGTTCCAGAGTGAGTTCACTGGCACTCAGGGTGATGGATTCTGCCTGGCTGGGCTGATTCCGGAGGATCTTAATCATAGCACCGCCGTGTTCGGCCATCGGAATCGTCAAAACGGTGTCCTTGTCGACCTTTTCAATGCGCGCGGTGATGTCATCCACAGTCTCGCCGTCCTCATAGATAAAGGCATAATAGTCCCCCTCACCGAGGAAGTCCAGCTGGAACTCTGCGGTGCGCTGCTCGTTGCAGATCAGGCCAAGATACCAATTCTCTCCACTTCTGCGCGCGGTGTTGACATATTCGCCCGGCTCGCCTGCCAACAGCTGCGTCTCGTCCCACTGCCCAGGGAAGTCCTCAAAGAAATAACGGGCGGGGCTGTTGAGGTACGCTTCTGGACGGTCCGCAAAGCATTGGATACCGCTCTCATAGGTGACGGTCAGGGCGCCCATCTGCGCGATGGTGAACTGTTTGCGGGTATTGGTGCGGTGGGAGAACATCGGTGTATAGTCTGCGGGACCAACCGCACAACGCATAAATGGCAACATACAGTTGTGGTAAGCGCTTACATCCGCAGGGCGGAAGAGATCCTGTTCGGCACCGAAGATACCTTCACGGCTGAGTGCGTTCGGATACGTGCGGCGCTCGCCGGTCGTCTTATTCGCACCATGGATATTGATGAACATATGGTTTTCCGCGGTGACCCGCATCAAACGATTATAGAACTGGATATAATCCTGGGATTGTGAGTTGAAGAAGTCCGGCTTGATGCCTTTGATTCCCATGTCAGCGAGCTCCTTGATACGGCGCTCTGCTTCATCGCCCTTCTTCAAATCGTTGTGGTTTTGCCAGGCGATCAGGCCGATGCCCTTCTCGTTGGCATAGTCGATCAGATCTTCGGTCCAATCGTAATAACCATAATAAGCGAATTCGCTGTGGCCCTGGCTGCTGCCGCTTGGCTGCCAGCCCTCATCCAAAAGTAGATACTGCCAACCCATCTCTGCAGCGAGATCGATGTATTCTTTATAGACATCCGGATCGTTGACCGGATCGCGGTTCAGCCAAGTCCAGGCGGTGACACCGGGCTGAATCCAGGAGGTATCCTCCAAAACGTTGGCAGGACTGAGGTTTTCCGCCATAGTATTCTCAACGATGTCCGCGGTGGTGCCAATCACAGCAAAGCGCCACGGCGTTGCAAACGGAGCTTTTGTCTGGATGGCAGATTTCTGTTCGTTGGAGAATACAATGTCAAGGCGTCCGTTCGGATTGCCGATGATGTCTGCACCACAATACTCATCGTGGAGCCCTGCCTCAGAGATCAAGGCGTACTCACCCGTAGGCGTCTTGTACAACAATGGCATACAATACCGTTCATCCAATTCTGAAAGCTGCTTTTCCTCCTCGACTTGCTCGTTATGATTGATGTACGGCATCACATAAGCGGTAGAGCCCTGCGGAATTTGCAAAGTCGTATTTTCAGAGGAAATGGTGATGGGCGTGTCTTCATTTTCGGCTGTGATCTGATATTTAAAAGCAATTCCGTCGTCGTACGCGCGTGTAACAATACTGAAGGTGACACCTTCGACGCCTTCTTTGGTAAAGTTCAGCGTTGTCTGGTTGGCGTGATTTTCAACCTGTGTAATCTTTGCACCGATCAACTCATAGGGATCGTTGATTTCTTCATCGACACGATCGACGAAAGTCAGCTCGGAAAAATCCCCCAGGCTGGTGGTCAAGCCGACAGCGGAATTGTCTACAACTAAGTTGTTGTCCTTAAAAGAAGAATAAGAAACCTTGCCATCATGTAGGGCAAACAGGGCGGTGATGCTGCCGTCCGGAGAAGCAATCTGCCAGGAAGAAGCTGGATCGCCCTTACCAATGATGATATCCACGGTGGCTTCACGGACGACGTCGCCTTGCGTTAATGTGCAGGTAATGGTCGCAATGCCGTCGCCGATACCGGTTACAATGCCGCTGCTCGAAACCGTGGCGATGGAATCGTCCGAACTCTTATACGAAACAGCCAGCGTATCAGCGGGGATCTCTGCGCCACCGACGGAATAACCGACCGGGGTCAACTGGGTAGTCTTACCAACCGGCAAAACGGACTGCTGTGCAGTGACCGCTGCGGAAGCTAATGTGGTTTGTATCTCGCGGTCGCAGAGAATTTTGCATCACACCACAAGCTGTGGTCACAGGTAGTAACCCCGTCCGTACCGTTGTCGGTCTTGAGGGTCAGTGTTTTGGCGCCCTCCGGAATGTCGATATTGACAAAGACCTGGGCAGCCTGTCCGGAGAGGTCGTCGATGTGATATTTTTGTTCGCCGTCAACTTCTACAGTGAAACCACAGTTGCCATAGATGCCATCGTAAACAGAATCCGCTTGAACGCCTATGTAGGCCTGAAATGTTTTTGCACCCTGGGCTGAGATGTCATAAACCAGCTCCGATGCCGCATGGGCACAGAGCCCCTTTTCGTACTCAACGATGTCTAAGTTTTCATCGAGCAGGCGTAGCGGCTTATTGTCGATGTCCTGATCCACCCCCAAGCTACCGAAGCCAACCTTTGTCTTGGTCGGTTTCATGTCGCTCAAATAAAGCGCAATGTCGCCTTCTTCCTCTTGCACAACAGCCGTGATTGCCTGGCGGGCGGCAGGAACAGCCTGAGCCGCCTGTGCGGCAAATACCGGTGTTGCGCCGGCAGCCGCCATCTGTAGCGCGAGTGCTACAGCAATAAAAGATCGCACGGTCTTTCTCTTCATAATTTTCTCCATCCTTTTCTCTACCATTGTGGGTTTCTCCTCCATTTGGAAGGAACTGGGACCTCCTTTCCGAACCAACGTCCTTCCCTAAAATAATGATAAAAATAACTTGAAACGGCTTAATCAATATCTTTCTAAAGCTACATTTTAAAAATATTCTATTTAAAATGCATAAAAACAAATCACGATTTAGCCGTTTGTTGTCGCTATAGTATCACGAACTCTGTCTAAAATCAATATCTAAAAAGATGATGAGACAATCGTATATATTTTTGAAACAATTTTCCATATAATATGAGGAATTCTGGATTGCCTTTACACACCCGGACCTTTCCAGTATAATGGGGAAAGGTTGGCCGAGAGGCATTAAGGAGAAAGGTGGGATACCATGGGCTTGAGTTATCAAGAGGAATTTGAAGAGATTTTCCGCAGTAAAGTTACCCGGGAAGGCAGCGCGGCCTTTTTGGAATGGCTCTCCAAGACGGACTTTTTTACCGCGCCGGCAAGTACAAAATTTCACTGTGCCTGTCCAAGCGGCCTGGTACAGCACAGCATTAGTGTGTACCGCACTATGGTGGAGCGGTATTTCGACCCTGAAACGGACAGCGAAGAAAGCTTTGCTATCTGTGGCCTGCTGCACGATGTCTGTAAAGCGCAGTTTTATAAGGAAGGCACCCGCAATGTCAAAAATGAACAGACCGGGGCCTGGGAGAAAAAGCCATATTATATGATTGAGGACAGTTTTCCCTACGGACATGGGGAAAAGTCCGTGTTCCTGATCGAGCGCTTTTTGCGCTTGAAAACCAGCGAAGCGATTGCGATCCGTTGGCATATGGGCGGCTTTGACGATGCGGCGCGTGGCGGGAGTTTTGCCATCAGCCAGGCGTACGACCGCTATCCGCTGGCGGTAAAGCTGCATTTGGCCGATTTGGAGAGCACCTACCTGCGTGAGAAGGGTACCTCCGTGGTGCGCGCACAGCGATAATTACAGGGGGAGAATGGAATGCCGGACATTTTGGTGGTTGACGATGAACAAGAGATTGCCGACCTGGTGGAGCTCTATTTAAAGAACGAGGGTTATACTCTATATAAATGTTATGACGGAACGCAGGCATTGGAACAGATCGAAATGCGCCCCTTCGACCTGGCGATTTTGGACGTTATGCTCCCGGAAACCAGCGGATTTGCGCTTTGCCGCAAAATTCGTGAGAAGTACACGTATCCAGTCATTATGTTGACGGCGCGCACCGAGGATATGGATAAGATCACAGGGCTGACCATCGGTGCTGATGACTATGTGACAAAACCGTTCAATCCTTTGGAGCTGGTGGCGCGGGTCAAGGCGCAACTGCGCCGGTCGACTCGTTACAATGCAGGAGCCGCTCCAGAGTCACATGTGATCGACTTTTCCGGCTTGGAGATCAACCGGGATACCCACGAGTGCCGGCTGTACGATCAACCGGTCGATCTGACGCCGACAGAATTCTCCCTGCTGTGGATGCTCTGTCAGAATCGGGGGAAGGTGCTGTCCTCAGAGGAGCTTTTTGAAGGGGTTTGGGGAGAAAAATATCTGGATTCCAACAACACGGTGATGGTGCATATCCGGCGCCTGCGTGAAAAGCTACATGAGCCTGCACGCAACCCGAAGTTCATCAAGACGGTCTGGGGGGTGGGGTATAAAATTGAAGGATAGATACACACGCCTGAAAGTTAAGATGGTGCTAGAACTGGCAGGTATCACGTTGATGACCGCTGTTCTGGGGATTGTCCTGATGTATGTTGTGGTGGATGGCATCTTTCAAGCTCCCTTTGCCGATATTTTTGTCGGTTTCTGTCAGAACTTCTTTGGAATCAGCGAAGAGTTTGCCGTTTCCCTCTACCAAAATATTTTTCAGCAGAATAAATTCTTTTTTATGGTACTTGGGTTTCTATTTCTGCTGTTGATTGCGGTTTATCTAGCGATGTCGCGAATCAGCCGGTATATGAACCTCATCAGTGAGGGGGTGGACAAGGTGCTGGAGGATACGGGAACATCGATCTCACTGCCGTCGGAGTTAAAACCCATGGAGGACCGGCTGAACACGCTCCGGGACCGGTTACGGCGGCGGGAGTACGAGGCGAAGGAGGCAGAACAGCGCAAGAACGACTTGGTAGTCTATTTGGCGCACGACCTCAAAACCCCTTTGACCTCTGTGATTGGTTATTTGAGCCTCTTAAACGAGGAAAAAGAAATCTCTCCAGTTCTGCGCGATAAATATACGAACATTGCCTTGGACAAAGCCGTAAGATTGGAAGGCTTGATCGATGAATTTTTGAGATTACGAGGTTTAATCTTCAAGGGATTGAATTGGAACGGTCGCGGATCAATTTGACGCGATTGTTGTGCCAACTCGCGGATGAGTTCTACCCGGTGTTCTCCGAGGAACGTCTTACCTGTAAGCTGCATATTCCACAGGGGTTGGAAGTTCAAGGGGATGCGGACAAGCTGGCTCGCGTATTCGACAATCTTCTCCGCAATGCGGTTCACTATAGCCCGGAGGGAGCAGAGCTTACGGTGGCTGCGCGCCGGAACGGACCCCAAGTGGAGATCCTTTTCCGCAATACCGGTACACGGATACCACCGCAACAGCTGGAGCGGATTTTTGAGAAGTTTTACCGGCTTGACTCTGCTCGTTCCAGCCGAACCGGTGGGGCGGGGCTCGGATTGGCAATTGCCAAAGAGATTGTAGAGCTGCACGGAGGGAATATTGTTGCATCCAGTGACGACCAGTATACGGAGTTCCGCGTCACACTCCCGGCTGTGCCGGAAATAACCATACAAGAGAAGGAGTAAATATCATATGAAAAATCGAATTGTTGGGAAGGCTACGGCGGCGTTTTTGCTCGCCTTGGTGCTTCTTTTTTCCATGGTGGGTTGCGGCCCACAGGTACAGAATGTCACAGAGCCCTCCAGCTCTGTAGAATCGTCGGAACCCGCCAGCAGCGCAGAATCCGCTTCCTCTGAGGAGCAGGATCTGCCAGTGGGGGTGATTGCAGAAACAGAGGACACCATCACTTACGACGACATGCTGGCAGGGGAGGTCACCATTCAGAAGCGCCCACAGCGCGTGGTGGTCATGCTCAATGCGGTCATGGAACTGTGGTATATGGCGGGAGGAACAGCCGTCGCCCGCATCGAGGGGGAGGACAATATCCCGGAAGAGGCGAAGGATCTGCCGACCATTGGAACGATGAGTACGCCAAGTGTGGAAAAGATCGTCAGTTATGAGCCAGACCTGGTTATTTTGGTGAATACTTTGACGAAGAACCGGGAGATTCAGCCAGCCTTGCAGGAGGCGGGAATTCCGAATATTTCCGTACGCTATAAGGATTATCAGGATTTCTGCGATCTGTTCGAATTATTCACCCATATCACCGATCAGCCCGAGCGGCTGGAGGCATTGGACGGGATTCAGGCCCAAGTGGATGCAGAGGTTGAAAAGGTACAAGGGCAGCCCCAACAGAAGGTGATGATTCTCTATGCAACGGCCAAGTACGTGAAGGCTGGTGTTCGCGAAAGTGTGATCGGCGATATGCTGGAACGCCTTGGCGCAGTAAACATCATCGACGGAGAGGCGGCAAACGGCCAATCCATGGTCGATTACAGCATGGAGAAGGTACTGGAAAGCAACCCGGATGTTTTGTTTATCCAGATGGCGAACGGCGGAAAAAAGGCGGAACAAAATGCTTTGGATGAGATTCAGAACAATCCCGCTTGGCAGGAAGTACGTGCGGTTCAGGAAGGGCGCGTGTACACGGTGCCGCGAGAGTACTCGACTTTAAAGCCAAATGCCCGTTATCCGGAGGCATTCGCTTACTTCGCAGAAAAGCTCTATGGCGATGCGTCTTGATGGTGGTCACCGGACCGCCGCGCGGCTGACCGCATTGGCGCTGTTGACAGGGCTCTGTGTTTTGGCATTTTTCCTCAGCGTTGGCGCGGGTGCAGTGAATCTATCCCTCACTGAGGTGGGGCGCGCCCTGTTTGTGGATACGAGCGGCGTACAAAGACAGATTGTTTTTAACTTACGCCTTCCCCGGGCACTGGCAGGGGCGATGGTCGGGGCTTGCTTGGCGGTATCCGGTGTATTGTTGCAGGCGGTGATGCGCAATCCGCTCGCTTCACCCAGTGTGATCGGCGTTTCTTCCGGGGCTGGATTTTTTGGAATGCTGGCAATGGTGCTGTTTCCCGGCAATCTCTACACGGTTTTGCCGCCAGCCGCTTTTTTGGGAGGGCTGGCCACCACGCTGGCGATCTATCTGTTGGCATGGCGCAATGGAATCAATCCGACGCGGATGATCTTGGCCGGGGTAGCGACCTCCACTTTTCTGCGTGCAGGGGTGGACGCCCTGATGGTCTTTTTCCCGGATGAACTGACCGGGTTTGTCAGTTTTTCCGTGGGAGGGCTTTCCGGTGTGACCTGGAGGCACGTCTGGATGCTGCTTCCCTATGCGGCCGTTGGATTGGCGCTTGCGGCGCTTCTTTCCCAGCAATTGAATGTGCTGCTGTTGGGAGATGAGGCGGCCACTGGTTTGGGACTGCACGTGGAGCGGACGCGGGTGTTGGCGATTGCGGTATCTGCACTTCTGGCGGCGGCGGCGGTCAGTGTAGCGGGGCTGTTGAGTTTCGTCGGATTGATTGCTCCCCATCTCATTCGGATGTTGATCGGGACGGACGAGCGTTACCTTGTACCTGGCGCGGCCTTAGGCGGCGCGACGCTTGTTATGCTGTGCGATACGTTAGGGCGCGTGCTTGTCCCCCCGATCGAAGTGCCGGTGGGCATCATCCTTGCCATCCTGGGCGCACCATTTTTCCTGTATGTTTTGAGGGGGAGGTCGAAACACGATGTTGCAGGCAAAAAATATTACCATCAAATACGGCGCAAAAACCGTCCTTGAAAACGTCTCTCTCGACTTTGCAGAAGGTTCTCTCACAGCGATCATCGGGCGAAACGGTTGTGGAAAATCGACCCTGCTCAAAACCATGTCGCGCAGTCTATTCCCTTTAGAGGGAGATGTGTTGCTCGATGGACAATCCATTTTCCGTCAGAATACCAAAAAATTGGCCCAACGATTGGCGATCTTGTCGCAAGGGGTGCGTTCGCCTGAGGATTACACGGTACGCCGTCTGGTGTGTTGTGGCCGTTATCCCTATGCAGGGTTTGGAGGCAGATTGACACAAAAGGACTTTGACGTGGTGGACCGCGCCGTCGCGGATGTGAATATTGTACATTTATGCGATCGTCCTGTGGAGACGCTCTCCGGTGGAGAGCGTCAACGCGCCTGGATCGCCATGCTTTTGGCTCAAGAGCCAGAAATCATGCTGCTGGACGAGCCTACCACCTTTCTGGACATCGGCTGCCAATATGAGATTTTGCGGCTGGTACGCCGCCTAAATCGGGAGAAGGGGATCACTACGGTGATGGTGCTGCACGATCTCAATCAGGCAGCGCGTTATGCAGACCGCATTGTTGTGATGCAGGATCATCGTGTGTTTGCAGACGGTTTACCGGAAGATATCCTTACCGAAGAGCTGATTGCTTCGGTATTTGGAGTGCAAGCACGCGTCCTGAGAGACGATGTGACCGGTACCCCCTACTACATTCCGATGGAGAGCGAATCAGATTGAAGCATTTTAAAGAAAAGCCTTTGGCGCATCCTCTCTATCGGGGGAATCGGATTCTGGACAATAGAGAACCATAAAAGCGACATACAAAAATGCCCATGGTATATTCCATGGGCATTTTTTGATTTTCGTGGGAGGACTTGACAATTCCAAAAAATAGCTGTACTATTGTATTAGGTCGTTAGTACAATAGTACAATGGAGGTGAAGAAATGGGATGGAACTTAAAATCAGACCGGCCGATCTATGCACAGCTGATCGAACAGATTGAGTTGATGATTGTATCCGGATTGTATCCGCCGGGCGCAAAGCTGCCCTCTGTGCGAGATCTGGCCGCAGATGCAGCGGTGAACCCAAATACCATGCAGCGTGCGCTTTCACAACTGGAAGCGGATGGGCTTTTGTACACACAGCGGACCAGTGGACGATATGTGACGGAGGATGTGGAAAGAATTATGCAGACAAAACGAAGCCTTGCCACGGGTTGGTAAAAGAATTTTTGGAAAGTATGGGACACCTCGGCTTTGACCGGCAGCAAACCATCGAGCTATTGCAATCACTGGGGGATTCAAAGCGCGACAGCGCCTGACTTTGGTATAGAAAGAGGGAAATCGGTATGAAAAGGATCGGAACAGTCGCCTTGTCATTTTTGGCTGTTGGCTGTCTGTTGAATGGATGTGCCTTGGGAGATACTGCACAGATGGATGGAGCGGTACAGAACAGCGATTTTGCGAAGGCACAGGAGATTACCGCAGTTCGGGTTGGGGAGGACGTCCCCGTCTATACCGCAACAGAGAAGGGACACATTGAAACCTTCGTAGAACAGTTGCAAATCGATGAGTGGAAGATCGGGACTCTCCCGGAGGACGCCGAAGCAAGTGTGGTCTATTCCTTTCAGCAGGAGAAGACCGTTCTATTTGGTGAATCGAGCACGGACGGCAGTATGGATGAACTTTTGAAATTTACCGTCTATGTGGACGCTCCATACCTTTCGTTGGAAGTTCTTGGACAGTCCCTGCATTTTCAGATTCCTGAAGATGCAGCCAACTATTTAAATCATCCGGAAGAGATCGAATCGATCGGCTCCGGCGTGTAAAGATACAAAGAACCGCCCCGGAGTTTTGCCGGAGGCAAGGAGGAATGATTGATGGAAAACATTTTAGAGTGCCGCGGACTAATCAAGTTCTTTCCGAACTGCTTGGCGCTCAATAACGTCGACCTGACCGTACCAAAGGGACGGATTGTCGGCCTGTTGGGTCCAAACGGCAGCGGAAAAAGCACCCTGATTAAGCTGGCAAACGGCTTGCTGACCCCTACGCAGGGCACCATCTTGGTGGATGGAAAAGCGCCGGGCATTGAGACCAAAAAGATCGTCTCTTATTTGCCGGAACGTACCTACCTGACTGAGTGGATGACGGTACAGGACATGTTGGATTTGTTCAACGACTTTTATGCCGATTTTAATATGGAAAAAGCGCGCGATATGTTGGCGCGGTTAAATATCCAGACCAAGTCCAGAATCAAGACCATGAGCAAAGGGACCAAGGAAAAGGTGCAGCTGATCTTGGTGATGAGCCGGGAAGCGCAGCTGTATTTGCTTGACGAGCCGATCGGCGGAGTTGACCCCGCAGCACGCGATTATATCCTGAATACGATTATCGGAAATTACAATGAAAACGCCACGGTTCTGATCTCCACTCACTTGATTTCAGATGTGGAGCAGATCCTGGATGACGTCATTTTTATCAATCAGGGAAGCGTCGTTTTAACTTCTTCGGTGGACGACATCCGTGAAAAACAGGATAAGAGCGTAGACGCGCTGTTCCGGGAGGTGTTCAGATGTTAGGAAAACTGATTAAATATGAGTTCAAAGGGACGGCCCGCCTGTATTTGCCGTTCTTTGCCCTCCTGGTTCTTTTGACAGTAGTAAACCGCCTCTCCTTGCAGTTTGGCCTTGGCAATTCTGAGTTTCTGGAGATTCCAGCGGTCATCTCGATGATGCTCTACATTGTTGCGGTCGTTGCAGTCTTTGTGATTGCCATGGTGGCGACGATTCAGCGTTTTTATAAGAATTTTATGACGGACGAGGGCTATTTGATGTTTACCCTGCCGGTCTCGCAGGACGGATTGATCCTCAGCAAACTGATCGTTGCAACGATCTGGAACATTTTTAGCGTCCTTATCGCAATGGTTTCCCTCTTTTTCCTGTTGATTGACGGGGACATTTGGAGCGCCATGATCGAAGTGCTGTGGCGACTTCCGTCCCTGGCGGCAGCGAATGGGATCAACCTGTTTTCGATCTGTGCGGTGATTCTGCTGGCGATGTTGACCAGTCTGGTAGCGGGGATTCTACAGATTTATGCCTCGATAGTGATTGGCTGTATGAGTTCCCGTCATAAGCTGATCCTCGGACTCGGCGTGTACTTGGGGTTCAACGTTGTGATGCAGACGGCTTCCCTTGTGATGTTGCCCTTCGTCACAAACTGGTTTACCGCGATCACGGAGCAGGGTGGGTCTCCCACTCCGGTACAGGTTGCGGATTTCTTCCAGGGGACAATGCTTTATGGGATAGGGTTTTCGTTGGTGTTTGGCGCAGTATTTTATGTGATTACCCGCCTGATGCTCAAAAAGAAACTCAACCTGGAATAAGCAGAAATTTTTCAGCGTTATCAATACGGCCAGCAAAGGAGGATGACCATGGGCCCCCCATATGCCAGACAATACCTGTTGAATTTTGCGCGGTTGATTATTACGACTGGTTTGACAATCGGATTATTTGGGGCCGCGGTAATTCTTCTGGCTGGCCGCCTTCCTGGGTTACTCGGCAAGTTCCTGTTTGTAATAGCGGCCTTATCGCCTGTTTTGATCTGTGTATGGGGGTTTGAGAAAAAGCCCCTACAGGCGGTGGGGCTGACGGCACGGCGGATAGACATCGGTTACTTTTTCTTTGGGATGCTTTGGGCAGCCGCTTGGATGGTGGTTGTCCTTTGGTTGGTCGGCCTTTCGACAGGCCGGAATGATTTTTTGTCGCCCTACGCCAGAGTGCGAACGGTTCCCGGCTTGTCCATTATCTGCTATTGGGCTTCTGTGAAGAGTTGTTTTTCCGCGGATACCTGTTTCAGAACCTGTTCTGCGAGTGGCCCTTTTGGAGGAGGAGCCTGCTCTCCGCGGCGATTGTGTTGGTGTTCCACAGCTTGGGCGCCTATGAAAAAAATGCTCTGCTACTCTTTGCTTTTCTGTTCGGCCTTTTAGCGAATTACCTCGTCCATTGCACCGGGAGTATTTGGATGGGAGTCGGATTGCATGGAATGTGGAATTTTTTGACCGTATCCTGCTTTTTGGATCAGGGCACTGGGAAAATCGCCATGCCCCTATTTCCTTTTCTTCTCCTGCTGTTCTTTCCGCTGTTCCGCCTGTTGTTTCACCGGGATAAACGGCATGTTCAGAGGGCGTGATCTTATCCTTGCGTTTTTGCTATATATGGAATATACTGATGTTGGTACATGGGGGACGGCACCCATCACAAAAACAGGGCATGTACATTTCCCAAACGGAGAGGGGACGATACCCATCGAACGGACCATTGTCGTGGAGGACGGATGGGGGAATCGCTGTGAATCCACCTATCCGCGCCGGGCGAAACAATTGGTAAAAAAGGGCAGGGCATGCTTTGTCGGCCCGGACCGGATCCGCCTTGCGTGTCCGCCAGTAAAACAGTTGGAGGATATAGCTATGAGCGATCAGCAGATTTCTGCAAAGGAAATTTTGGAACGCATCGACCGTATACTAAGCGATACCGCTTATTTAAAGGACGCTTTTACCACAATTGAAAAGATTCCGCAGGGGGGCGACGATACAGAGGCCGCCCGGTTGAAGGCCGAAGCGGTAGAACGGATTGTTCAATCCCGCGAAGAAACCCATCGCCAGGCGCTTCGCTTGCTGGAGGCGCTCGCTTGGGAGACCGACGAGGACGAAGACGATGAAAGCGAGTACGAAGCGGAAGCATAAACCGTGGAAAAAGAGCGGTCGCTTTTGATGAACGTTGGCCAAGGATGAACCGAATAAACGGACTTGTGGCCTAAGAAACCGATTGCGACAAGGACGGCAAGAAGCTGTGGCTTCTTGCCCGTTTTTTGCGCTTTTGGGAAGGCACAGGGGTTCTCCCCTCCTAGCCTACGATGCATAACCTGCTATATGACCTGCCTTCGTTAGAAATGCCCTCTGTTATAACCGCCCGTCATGATTCTCTTGATATTTTTCTAAAGCTATTTTTGTGGCTTTGGCTATATTGGTTATGACCCGGAGTTGTGTGGTCGAACAGCTTTCCAATGCTTGCCCCCATTCGTTTAAGGATGCTTTACGCGACGAAGGGCTATTAAATAACAGGTCGTCTGTTGGGGTCTCAAGGATTTTTACAAGTTTGGCAAAGATAGGTAAACTTAGCTACGTATTTCCGGTCTCAATATAGCCCATATGCGTAACAGAAATCCCGATTTGTTCCGCCAATTGCTCTTGTGATAGCCCCTGCGCCTTCCTATATTTTCGAATCCGTTGCCCAATCTGATAACATCCATAAAAACCACCGAATGAGTTTATTTATACTCAAATTGTATAGGCAGATATGATATATAGAGAAATAAACTGTAAAGGCTATTCTATGCTTATCTTATACAGTTAATATAATGCGGGTGGAAAAACGGAAAGAGGACGACGCGATGGATAAAATGTGAATTTGTAAAACCTGTGGGGTAGAAATTGCTGCAAGTGCAAAGAGTTGCCTATCTTGTGGAGCCAAGAATAAGCCGCCTGTTTACAAAAGAATATGGTTTTGGCTTTTCGTTGCGCTTGTTGTCATTCCAGTGGTTGGCGGGATTGTAGGAATGGGAGGGGACACAAATAGCGCCAATCTTTCAGATGAAACCGTATCTTCAACCGAAAAGGTCGTGTCAACGAAGAGTTCGGTGTTTGATGGCGATTGCGGGATGGTTGCCTCCGCTGAAATGGGTCCATCGTCAATCGGGTATCCAGAATGGACGATTTCCATAACGAACACAACGGAACAGGAAATATCGGCAGTTCTGTTCTATGCCGTTCCCTGCGGTGTATATGGGGATGAAATTGCAGGATGGACAAGCCAAAATAAACTGTATACAGATACGGCGATCGGGGCAGGCAAATCGGATTCAATCCGTTACCAATTTATGAAAGATAACGTGAAAACCTTAAAATTGTATGTTTATAGCGTTTACTTTGCTGATGGAACCGTATGGGGCGATCAAGACGCTACAAAACCCACGATTCTGAACAATGGAGCAGCCATTGAAGTACCTGGGCAATCGTAATCAAAAGGAGGCCGCCGCAGATTTCAAAATCTGCGGCGGCCTCCTTTTCCATCTCTATTCTGTTATAAAACCGGCGTCTTTAATGGATGTATCTTTCCAGGCATTTCCTTTGGGGAGGATGGGGGAAATGATGAAATCTCGCATAAATTCTCTTGTCAGAAAAAACGTTGGAATGTTATAATATAACCAAAATTGCACGGTCTATATTTTTTGTCCTTTGCATCATTGCCGTGTGAAACAAGCAGCAGGGGAGCACCCCAGGAGGAAATGAGAGTATGGAAATAACAGTGTGTATCGGCAGTTCCTGCCACCTGAAAGGTTCCCGCGACGTTATCAGTATCTTTCAGCGTCTGGTTTCGATGAATCATCTGGAAGATAAGATTGACTTAAAGGGTTCCTTCTGTATGGGAGAGTGCACCAACAACGGCGTCTGCGTCTGTTTGGACGGGGAACGCTTTAAGGTCACCCCGCTTGAAACGGAGGCCTTTTTTTAACCGAGAGGTTATGAAACGCTTGGAGAAGTAACGCGCTCCAGAGAGTATCAATGGGGAATCCCCCTAAGTATTAGGATAGGTGATGACAAATGAGTATTATTGGCTTAAAGAAAGCGAACTGCAAGAACTGCTATAAATGTGTCAAGGTTTGCCCTGTGAAATCGATCAAAGTGGAAAACGAACAAGCCAAAATCATCGACCGCGACTGCATCCTTTGTGGAACCTGTTTGGAGCAGTGTCCGCAGAATGCAAAAACGGTGGTAAGCGATGTGGCGTTGGTCAAAGAAATGCTCAAGAGCGGGGAGAGGGTCATCCTTTCGATTGCTCCCTCGTATTATGGATGCTTTGATTTTGACGATGTGCATCAATTTGCAGGCGCCCTCAAGGAGCTCGGCTTCTATGGCGTTTCAGAAACAGCGGAGGGCGCAGCTTATGTGACAGCGGAATACCATCGGATTATGCAGGAAAACAGCATGAAGAACATCATCTCCACCTGCTGTCCCTCGGTAAACCGTCTGATCGAACTGTACTACCCGTCGTTGGTGGATCAGATGGCTCCGGTCGTCTCCCCTATGATCGCGCATGGGCGTCTGCTCAAGCAGAGCTATGGTCCTGGGACGCGTGTGGTCTTTGCAGGTCCCTGTATTGCGAAGAAAGACGAAGCAGCAGACATCCGCCACAACAATGAAATTGATGCGGTGTTGACGTTTGAAGAGCTCAATGCTTGGCTAAAGGAAGAGCACATCTCCTTTGCAAAGGCGGAACCGGCGACATTCCTCAATCCGAGTTCGAAGATCCTGCGTATGTACCCGATCGAAGAGGGAATTCTCGCTTCCTTGCGGTCCAGGGGCGACATCGGCGATTGGAAGCTCTTGTCGGTTTCCGGTTCCGGCGCCTGTATCGACCTTTGCCGGGCGATGGAGCGCGGGGAGCTCGACCATTGCTTTATTGAGATCAATATGTGCCGCGACGGCTGTGTCAATGGCCCTGGTTCTGGAACGGATACCGTCTCCCGCTTTGCTTCCCGCGTGAGGATTCGGGACTATGCCTATGAGGATGCAGATTCCTATCCGAACCTGCCGGAGAAAATCCCAATGGCAATGCAGTTTGTCGATCGTTCCAACAAGGAGGATATTCCGGACGAGGAGACGATTCGCGCGATTCTGGCAAAGATCGGCAAGAATGGCCCCGAGGACGAACTCAACTGTGGTTCCTGTGGTTACCCCACCTGCCGTGCCAAGGCGATTGCTGTCTACCAAGGCAAGGCGGAACTACATATGTGCATCCCTTATATGAAGGAGCGCGCAGAGTCCTTGAGCAACTGCGTCCTGACGGAAACCCCGAATATCACCATCATTGTGGACAGCGATTTGAATATTATTGAATTTAATGCTGCGGCGGAGCGCGCCTTCCATATTACCCGCCACGAGGCATTGCAGAAGTGCATCTATGAGTTGATTGACAGCTCGGACTTCCAGTTTGTCTTTGATAGTAAGCAGTCCATCACGGATAAGAAGGTGCACTACAAAGAATATGGCATCACGATGGAACAGACCATCGTGTATATTGCGAAGGAAAATATCGCAATGGGCATCTTTAAGGATATTACCAAGGAAGAAGCCAGCATTGAGAATCAGTATAAACTGCGTGCGGAGACGATGGAGATGGCCCAGAAGGTCATTGATAAGCAAATGGTTGCGGCACAGCAGATTGCAAGTCTGTTGGGTGAAACCACAGCGGAGACGAAGGCAACGCTGACCAAGCTGAAAAATATGATCGTGTTCGACGAGGACTGAGTGCCTCCGATGCGGAATTTATGCTGTAAAGGAATGATTCGATGAAAATGCATGTGGATGCCGCATATCGGAGCCTCAACAAATATGGGGAAGAGCTTTGCGGCGATAAGGTTAAGATCATACGAGCGCCTGATTCCACCATTGCGGTGCTGGCGGACGGCCTGGGCAGCGGTGTCAAGGCCAATATTCTTTCGACGCTCTCCAGCACCATTGTGTCAACCATGCTGCACGAGGGTTCCACCATCGCTGAGGTAGTGGAAACCATCGCAAAGACACTGCCGGTGTGCAGTGTGCGAAAGTTGGCGTACTCAACTTTCAGCGTTTTGCAGATTTTTGACGACGGAACCGCACACTTGGTGGAATTTGACAACCCGCCGTGTATCTTTGTGCGCAATGGCAAAGTGATGGACTTGGAATCGCGCAGCGAGTTGAAGGAGTACGGCGGCAAGCAAATTTCAGAGTGTACCTTTTCTGTGCGGCCGGGCGACGTCCTTGCGTTGGTCAGCGACGGCGTGATTTATGCCGGCGTGGGCCAGGCTTTGAATTTTGGTTGGAACTGGGACAATGTATCGTCCTGGTTGGCCAAGACGACTTTGAAGGAAAATTCTGCGCCCCGTTTGGCGGTTTCCCTTTCGGAGGCCGTGCGCGAACTGTATCTCGACAAGCCGGGCGATGATTCGACGGATCTGATTATTCGTATTTCGCCCAAGAGTGTAGTGAATATGCTTTCTGGTCCGCCAGTCAACAAAGAGGATGACAACCGTATGGTGCACGATTTTATCACCTCCTATGGGAAAAAGGTGGTTTGCGGCGGCACCAGTGCCAATATTGTGGCGCGTGTCCTCAATCGCAAAATCGAAACTTCCATCAATTATGTTGACCCGACGATTCCGCCTACGGGCAAGATCGAAGGAGTGGACCTTGTGACCGAAGGCGTGCTCACACTGAGCCGCACGGTCGATATTTTGCGTGACTATCTGAATAAGGAGGCCGACTCGTTCTATTTCCATCGGTTGGACGAAGAGAACGGCGCTTCTATGATTGCAAAGATGCTTCTGGAAGAGTGCACGGACCTGCGCGTTTTCATCGGAAAAGCGATCAATCCGGCGCATCAGAATCCAGGGCTTCCGTCAGACCTCAGTATTAAAATGAAACTGATCGATGAACTGTGTGATCTCGTCAAGAAACTGGGGAAGAACGTCGAAAAAGTTTATTATTAATCACGAAATTAAGGTTACCCCTTGTCAGGACAGGAGAAATGATTTAAGATGATAAAAAAGGATTGTTAAAAAAAAGGCAAAGTGTCGAAAGGTATGGATTCGGCGTCCCTCTGTGGAGCCTTATTTTTACAATCTTTTTTAGACGAAGGAAGAATGGATGCCTCTTGACCTGCGGAGGGACCAGGACGTAGGATGAATGCCGTCAGCTTGTCCCCCTATGTCTACTTTGTATTGTTTATCAATGCAAAATGAGGGAGCAGGTGCAATTTCGAAAAGCGAGGATAGAATCATGCAATACGATAATGACGCGAAACAACTGAAATATCAAGTGCTCACAAAGGTAGCAAAATATACCTTTGATGGAACATTGGATAAGCATATCCAGGAGATTCCGTATGACATTATCCCCGGCCCAGTGCCAACCTTCCGGTGCTGTATTTACCGCGAACGTGAGATCATTCGCGAACGCATCACCTCTGCACAGGGAGTGAGCCTTCCGGGGCAGGACGATCGAGGGATTGTCGGCGTGTTGCCGGCAGCTTGCGAAGGCTGCCCGATCAGCCGTTTTACCGTGACAGACAACTGTCAGAAATGTTTGGCGAAAAAGTGCCAGGCGGCCTGCCCGTTTGGCGCGATTTCCATCACAGGTAAAGGCGCATATATCGACCCGGCCAAATGTAAAGAATGCGGCCGCTGCGCAGCGGCCTGTCCGTACAATGCCATTTCAGACACCATGCGTCCCTGCATCCGCGCTTGCCCGGTCAATGCGATCAGCAAGGACGACTACAATCGTGCTTCCATCGATTACAGCCGTTGCATCAGCTGCGGCGCCTGTGTGGTTGGATGCCCGTTTGGTGCGATCACAGACCGTTCAAACATCGTTGCGGTAATCGAAGCGATCAAGTGCGGCGACCCGGTCATTGCGACATTTGCTCCGGCTATTGAAGGCCATTTTGGAGATGCGAATGTCGGCCAGCTCAAGGCGGCAATTCGTAAATTGGGCTTTACGGATGTTGTCGAAGTTTCCTTGGGCGCGGACGCAACCGCATGGCATGAGGCCCAGGAACTCAAGGAGGCGGTCGAGTCCCACAGAAAGATGACCACTTCCTGCTGCCCGGCCTTTGTGGAAATGATTGAGAAGCATTTCCCGAAGTTAATTCCCAATATTTCGACGACGGGTTCGCCGATGACATTGGTTTCCCGTTACATTAAAGCGAACAACCCGAATGCAAAGGTGGTCTTTATTGGACCATGTATTGCAAAGAAGCTCGAGGCCAAAAAGGTCGAGGATACGGCAGACTATGTGATTACCTTTGAGGAGCTTGCGGCGCTCTTTGAAGCAAAGGCCATCAATGTTCATGACGCTGCTGAAAATGAGCAGGACGGCAGCCGCTTGGGCAAGGGCTTTGCGCAGAGCGGTGGTGTTTCTGCCTCTGTAGCCGCGGTTCTGGATGATGAAAACTTTGAGCTGCCGTTCTCCTGCGTCAAGTGCAATGGCGCGAAGGAGTGCAAGAAGACCTTGATGATTTTGAACGCCAACCGCCTCCAGGAGGACATCGTGGAAGGTATGGCATGCGAGGGCGGCTGTATTGCGGGCCCTGGCGGCGTAGAGACGATGCAGAAGCTCCTAAAGAATCGTACGAAGTTGTTGGCGACAGCGGATAAGCGCGGGATTAAAGAGAATATTGAAGAAATTCACGACTTCTCTAAGATCAATATGGTTGTCCCGCACAATGTTTGAGTTTGTACCAGCAGGATTCTTAGGTTAGAAAGATTGCGGTTGAATAGAAGGATGCCTGTATGATCGGGCATCCCTTGGGGTAAATTGAGGATAGGGGCGCTTGCGCCCATGGATCAGGGGCGTGGATCACGCCCCTGATCTTTTATAGACGTATGCCTGTTTGGGGTGTGCGGTTGGGGAAAGGAGGCTGTGCTTTGGACGCAGTCACAGCGGTACAGCTTACAAAGACATATGGGAAGATTCAAGCTGTGGATCATTTGAACCTCTGTGTTCCACAAGGGGGAGTGTTTGGCCTATTGGGGGCAAAGGGAGCGGGAAAAACAACAGTTATCCGGATGCTCTGCGGTTTAACAAAGCCGACCAGCGGAGAATGTAGGGTGCTGGGGCGCTCTCCGGCGGAGGACCCAGCGGGTGTTCATGCGATTTGCGGTGTAATGTTAGGAAATGCCAAGCTGTATGCCCATTTGTCGGGTCAGCAAAATCTACTGTTTTTTGCACAAGCGGCCGGCATGGGAGAAAAGGCTGCGGCGCGCCGTGTCTCAGAATTGATGAAAGATTTAGAGCTGTGGGAGGTACGGGAACTGCCTGCTTCCAACTATTCCACTGGAATGTTACAAAAGCTCTCTCTGGCGCGTGCCTTAATCAATTATCCCAGTGTCCTTTTACTGGATGAACCCACAAATGGCTTGGATTATGAAGCTGCACATGCGTTGAATACGCTGGTGAGCAAATTTGCTGCGCGTGAGGATACCACGGTGGTGTTATGCACATCAAAGATGCACTATGCACAGAGTATCTGTACAGAATTTGGTATATTGGACCACGGAGAATGGCTTGCTTCCGGCGATTTTCAGACGCTTCGGGAAATGTCTGGATGCCGGGCACACGCAGAGTTCCGTCTGTGTGGGGGACAAGATTTAGAGGGTTTTCAGCTGGATGGGACTTCGGTCTCTGGCTTGGTGGAGCACAACGGCTGGTGGCGTGCAGAGTTGCGCGACGAAGAGGAAATGCCTGGACTACTGCGGCGGATTGTGGAGAATGGCTGCGACATTTTGGAGGCCCGGTTGGTTCAGCCGACCATAGAAGACGTCTATAAAAGGATCTTAGAGCAGCATCCGAGAAAGGCAGGGGAACAGAATGTTTACACCGGCTGAACACGCATTGATTAAAAAAGATTTTTGGAGATATGGAGCTCCAAAATGGCACGAGCTACTTTGATTGCAGTACCGATCGGCCTGGTAATCGTAGTACCAGCGCTTTTCCTTGGAGCCGTTTGTCTGGTGCCGCTGGAACAAGCGCCCGGAATACAGGAAATGCTCTCCATTCTACCGCCAAAGCTAGAGGGATATACTGCACAGCAGGGGCTTTTCGATCTCTTGACCAATACATTGTTTTCACTCTTCTTTTTGATGATTCCCTTAATGGCCTCTGCTGTATCCGCCTCTTGCATTTTTGTGGGGGAAAAAGAACGCAGTACCATAGAAACCCTTTTGCTTACGCCGTTGAAAGTCCGGCAAATCTTCCGGGCAAAACTGGCGTGCTGCTTATTCCTGTCGTTTGTGACCACGGCAATCGCGTTTGGTGCCTTTACAATTGTGGTTTCCGTGGGAGACATTATGCTGGGGATTCCATTCTTTTTGAATTGGTCGTGGCTGGTGATCATCTTGTTTCTTGCGCCGGGGCTGATGGTGTTTGGCGCTGTATTCATGGTGTTTGAATTCAACCGTATTAACAGCCGGTTGGAGTCCTTCCAAACCATCGCCTATGTGGCATTGCCATTTTTGTTGTTGTATATTGCTCCATTTACCGGCTTGTTCCGGGTGAACGCTTCCGTTTTGCTGGTGGTTTCGGCGATTGTCTGGCTTTGTGACTTGTTCCTATGGATCATAGACATCCGAACCTTTCTGCCGGAAAAATTTCTCGAACAGTCTTTGGAAGATTGAGCCATTGTGCCGCTTGTTTTATGAGGATGAATCGCTTATAATAAGGATGGAAATATTCTCAAAAGAAGTTCATAGAATCAAACCGCTGGCTAAATGGATGGGGTGATCGTGTGCCAGCAGATTTGCATTGTCATACAAAGATGTCCGACGGTTCTGTAGGGATAGACGAGCTGGTTCAGCTGGCTAAACGTTCCGGCCTTTCTGCCATTGCCGTGACGGATCATGACACATTTTCCGGCGCCTTGCGTGCAAAAAGTTATGGGGATCGCATTGGAATGGACGTGTTGCCCGGAGCAGAGTTTTCCTGTATGGACCCAGCTACGGGCCGTAAAGCGCACATTTTGTGCTATGGAAATGTCCGAGTGCATCGCTTGGAGGGATTGTGCAAAAAGATCGGGGAAAGCCGGCGAAAGTCAGTCAGTGTTTCTCTGCAAAAGGTGATGCGCTTATACCCAATTACCATGGAGATGGTGGTGCAGCGGGCCCATGGCAGTAGCAATATTTTTAAACAACACATCATGCATGCGTTGATCGATGCAGGTTATGCGGATTCCTTTTATGGTGCGGTCTATCAGAAACTATTTCGGCCGCGGACTGGCTTTGCCTACTGTAAGACGGAGTATCCAGATGTACATGATGTAATTGCCCAGATTCACGATGCAGGGGGGATTGCCGTCCTGGCCCATCCGGGCGTGTATGATAGCTATGATCTTTTAGAGCAATTGGCACATGACCACGAAATTGAAGGAGTAGAGGTCTGGCATACGCGCAATCGAGAGGGAGAGGAACAGCGTTTCCAACAGATTGCTGCGCACTATCACTTACTTATGACAGGTGGTACGGATTTTCATGGGATGTACAGCAAAGTGATGCATCCCTTGGGGTCTTGTACGACACCGGACGATCAACTCGCCTTATTGAAAAGATGGCGGACGGAATAGGTTCGATATATGAGGAGGCTTTATAGAATGGAGTATCGCTATAAAACGCGCGGTGTATGTTCATCGGAGATTTTGCTCGAGCTTGACGGGGACGTTGTAAAGTCGGCAAAATTTGTCGGCGGATGCAACGGGAACCTCAAAGGAATCGGCGCTTTGATTGCGGGGATGAAGGTGGACGACGTTATTGCACGGTGTAAAGGAATTCGTTGTGGGTTTAAGCCGACGTCCTGTCCCGATCAATTGGCGAACGCCCTGATGCAGGCGAAAGAGCAGCAAAACAAATGAAAGGCTTGTCCTAAGTGGGCAAGAGGAAAAGGGGCTGCGAAAGGCAGCCCCTTTTCGCGCGGGAATTAGCAGCCGCAGCCGCAGTTGTTGTCGCAGCCACAGCCGCAACCACTGTTGTTGCCATAGCCGTAGCCGCTGCCACCGCAGCAGCACAGGAGAATGATGATGAGGATGATGATCCAAGAGCACCCGCAGCCGCCTAAGAAGTTGTTGTTACACATAATTGTTTGCCTCCTTTCGAATTACAGTATAGTATATTGCGCGGGGGCAAAAGGTGTTACAACCAAATTGAGGGAGGAAACGCTCTTTGATAAATAATCCTTTACACAAACGTATATAGATGAAGAACAGGCACAAAAGCCAAGTAAACGCGGCTAGCGTGAAAAGGATGCAAATCCTGTTGATTGGAGGAATACTTATGACACCACATCGCCAGGAAGAAGAAAAGAAGAGAGTACCCACACATGTGCGGGTTGTGGTCGACGTCCATTGTCCTGTGTGCGGGGCCTCATTTGACGACATTGTGCGCAATGGCCGGGCGGGATGTGCGGAATGCTACCACACGTTTTCCGACCGTTTGAAGCCAATGATTGAGCGTATTCATGGAGAAGCCATTCATCGGGGAAAGGCGCCCGGCGCCAATCTGCCACAACCGAGGCAGAGCAGCCAGCTGGTGGTAAAACGCCGCGCTCTGCGGGAAGCGATTGACACGCAAAACTTTGAATACGCCGCCGCCCTTCGCGATCAGATCAAGGCGTTGGAAGAGGGAGGCGACCGCCATGCATAAGTGGTATCAGGAGGTTGGTGAACAGAACGATGTCGTCATCAGCACGCGGGTCCGTCTGGCACGCAGTTTGCCGGGGTATCCGTATCCCAAGCGAATGAATGCCGCGGGACGGCAACAAGTGGAACAGATGGTCTATGAAGCGGTGACAAATGAAAATGCCGCAGTGGGGCACTCGTTTTCTTATCTGCGCATGGACGAAATCGGCCGGACCGATAGCCTTTCTTTGGCAGAGCGGCGGTTGGTGCGTCCGGATTTTCCCGCGGATCGCATCGGAGGAATCTTGGTCACACAGGATGAGGGTCTCTCACTATTAATCAATGATGAGGATCATCTGCGGATTCAAGTGTTTCGGGCTGGGATGGACCTCGAAGGGGCCTATGCAGAAGCAGACCGGTTGGATACCATTCTGGATAAAGCGCTGCATTTTGCATTTGATCCGAAGTTGGGGTATCTGACACAGGACCCAGCCAACCTTGGAACAGGTATGCGGGCTTCCGTTCTGCTGCACCTCCCAGCACTGCATGAGAGTGGTTCCATCGGGCGGATTGCAGCAGGCTTGGCGAAGCTGGGACTGATTTTGGAGGAGGAGCCGTTTGACCCTTCTAGCGAGGAAGAAGAGACCTCACGCTATCTGTTATCCAACCGTTTAACCTTGGGATTGAGTGAAGAGGAGGCCCTGCGAAACCTCAAGAGCATTGCGCAACAGCTCTTCGTGCAGGAACGCACCGCACGCCTGTCTCTCGCAGAGAAATTGGAGATGCAGGATGCAGTCAGCCGAGCGCTTGGTGTGCTCCAGAGCGCGAAAATGTTGGGGGAAGCAGAGTTACCCGATCTGCTCTATCGGGTGCGCTTTGGCATCTCCGCCGGCCTGATTTCCGGTGTTGGGGTGGAGAAAGTAGACGCCCTTCTGATGGAACTACAACCCGCGACTTTGACCTTGGCCTGTGGCCGGCGGTTGAGCCAGTCTCAACGCGATGGCTTGCGTGCGGAAGTGGTTCAGCGAGTTCTCGGTTAAACCGATTGTAAAAGACAGCGATCCGAGTGAAAAGAAAGAGATGTATGATTTTTGAAAGAAGGGAATGCCATGCCGAATGGAACCATTCGTCAAACAGAATTGGCTGCTGCACTGTTCCATATGATTGGGGGAACTGTTCCTCATCCATACGAGCGGGAAGCGGAAGCCCGTACACTTGCCGAGCAGTTGGGAGACCGGTCAAAGATCCTACACAAGGTTGTTGAGCTCTGTGGGACGCCCACCACACCCAAGCAGCTTTTTCTTGTGACCCGCGCCTATAGCTTCTTAGGAAATCGATATGCAAAGGAGACGGAGAAAGCAGCTACTGCGTACTTGGCTACAGCGGGGTGGCAAGAGCTGCCGCATCGAACCGTTTATGAAGAAGGAATTCCGGTGAATGGGGCGGCTGCCGGCCGCGCTTGTATTGTGTCCGACTTGGCTGCGGCGGAAGAACATTTGGGAAAGTTGGAAGCAGCCATTTCGCATTATTTGGAGGCATACCGTCTGGAGCCATACCGCGCGATGTATGCCATCAAGGCGGCGGATGGGATGGTAAAGATGGGGCGAAAGGAGGAGGCGCTCACCTTTTTGCGGCAGCAAAAGGAAAACCGCTATTATACGCCTGTTAAATACCGCGATGCACAGGGACAGTGGCGTCACAATGATACCTTTCGGGAACTGCTAAACGCCCAGATTTTGAAGTTCGAAAGCTGAAAAGAGTCAACCCCACCGGCTAAGGAGGGGACATAAGGAGACTCTATAAGGGGCTATTACCGGCAAGCGTCCCAGGGAATGCACGGAACTTTATTCCGCTTACGTCACTTGCCTACAGCCCGTAAACGGGCAATCACCGTTCTAACAGCAATTTTCTATCATCGAAAGATTTTTGTTAGCAGCTTGCTTTGCTCGATGCTTGAAGCGAAAGCTTTTACGGGGCGCCTCCACCGCCTCTGCTGAGGCCCTAACCAATCAAAGAGGGTGTCCCAAAACTACGGATCTTTCGATTCATAGGAAAGGGTATCCTCTTTCTGTTTGAAAAAATATCTGCGTTTCTAAAAAACGAGGGTATCCAAAAGTCATGAAATGACTTTTGGATACCCTCGTTTTCTATTGTGCATCTGAGCAAAGTGCAAACTTGCAGCTCTATTGGGTAAAGTGGGATCGCTTTCGCTTATAAGTAAAGCGGGAAATAAACAGCAACCTATCCACAACACCATCGGCACATAAGGCGCCCGTTTATAGGCTGTGAGACAGCAAATGTAAATCGAAGAAAACCGTACCTCTTGAGAAGGTTTGCCGGTATGAATCTCTTATCAGAATTTATCAAATCCGTGGCTTTGCCGGGAATGCCCCCTAGGAATCCAAAACTCCCGGACATTTCAGAGAGGATTCCCCCTCCCCAATGGAGGAATAGGCAAAAACCGCCTTAAAAAGCCGTATCCGTCCTGGAGATCATAGAATGTAACCGATTTTTTCATCACCTTACGCAACGTGCGCTGAGAAATGGCCAATGCCTTTTCTGCACTCGCGCGGTAACACTGCTCCAGATAATCCTTGTTTTTGCTGTAGTCAGCATACCGTTCTTGGATGGGGCGCAAATGCTCTACTACGGCTTCTCCAACAGCCGCCTTGAAATCGCCATAACCCTTGCCCTCGAATTCATGCTCAATCTCTTCGAAGGTCCGGCCAGTCACAGCAGAATAAATACCCATCAGATTGTTTACGCCGTCCTTACCTTCTGCGTAACGCACACAGGCGTCGCTGTCTGTAACTGCACGTTTAAATTTGCGCATGATGTCCTCCGGCTTATCCAACAGTGCAATACAACCATTGGCATTCTCGTCAGACTTACTCATCTTCTTGGTTGGGTCCTGTAAGGACATGACCCGTGCACCATTTTGGGGATGTATGGGTCCGGAACAACAAAGGTAGGGCTGTACAAACCATTAAAGCGTTCTGCAATGTTGCGGGTCAGCTCCAAATGCTGTTTCTGATCGGCCCCAACCGGGACAAGGTCGGCTTGATAAAGAAGAATGTCTGCCGCCATCAGAGCGGGATAGGTGAACAAGCCCGCATTGATGTTGTCCGCATGCTTGGCGGATTTATCCTTGAACTGTGTCATACGCGAGAGTTCGCCGAACTGTGTATAGCAGTTTAGAATCCATGCCAACTCCGCGTGGGTGTGGACATGGCTCTGCATGAAGAACAGACTTTTGCCCACATCAATTCCACAGGCCAGCAGTAGGGCATAGGCCTCCATAATGTTGCGGCGAAACTTTGCAGGCTCCTGCCGTACGGTGATGGTATGCAGGTCGGCTAGGGCAAAGATACAATCAAATTCATCCTGAAGGGCAACCCAATTTTTCAATGCACCCAGATAATTGCCCAATGTGATGGTGCCGCTGGGCTGAATGGCACTGAATATGACTTTTTTGCGCTCAATCGGTTGATTATCCATGGGAATCCCTCCTTACAGGATGTCCTTGGCGAGCTGGCCAAGAATCTCAATCCCCTTGACCAACTGCTCGTTGGTCGGGGTGGAATAATTAATGCGGAAGCTTTGACAAGGTTCGCTCTCATCGGTCAGAAAAGCGTTGCCTGGAACCACACAGACTTTGCGCAACACCGCTTCCTTACAGAACGCAGGCATATCAACCCCGGCCGGCAGGGTGCACCACAGGAACAGGCCGCCTTCGAACGGGTTGTAAGTGATTTTATTCGGAACCAGACATTCGTCCATCTTACGCAGGGCTAATGCAGATTTCACGTCGTAAAGCTCGCGCAGGCGGGCGAGATGTGCCTCATAATCGTACTTGGTCATGAACTCGTGGCAGACGATTTGGCCCCACATAGAGGTATGAACATCTGCACCCTGCTTGCATACCACCAGTTTTTGCAGAAGGGCCTTCGGCGCAATGGCATATCCAACGCGCATACCGGGAGAAATCACCTTGCTGAAGGTACCCGCATAGATCACGATTCCATCCTCATCCATAGATTTGATACATGGAATGGACTCTCCTTTGATGCGGATGTCGCCATAGGGATTGTCCTCCAAAATCAACACCCCGTATTGTTTCGCCAAGGCATAGAGCTGCTTGCGTTTTTCAAAACTCATGGTGATTCCCGAGGGATTCTGGAAATTTGGAATCGTATAGATAAATTTTGCACGAGGTTCTTCTTTGAGGGCGCGTTCCAGCTCGTTCATATCCATGCCGTCGGACTCCATGGGAATACCGCGCAGCCGGGCGTTATAGGAACGGAAGGTATTCAGGGAGCCGATAAAGCTCGGCGCCTCACAGATCACCACATCGCCTTCGTTGCAAAGAGATTTTGTGGTCAGGTCCATCACCTGTTGCGCGCCGGAGGTGATGAGAATATCGTCAAAGTCACGTCCGACTTGATGTTTCTCCTTCATATAAGCGGCCAGATGTTGGCGTAGCGGTAGATACCCTTCGGTCAATCCGTACTGCAAGGCATCCACAGGGTGTTCTGCCATCATGCGGGAAGAAATTTCGGCGATTTCCTTGGCCGGGAAGGCTTCGGGGGCAGGATTGCCAGCGGAGAGGGAAACCACAGTCGGGTCCGCCGCATACTTGAAGATTTCGCGGATCGCAGACGGCTTGAGAGTCTGCACGCGGTCGGAAATTTTGTATTCCATGAAGCAAGTTCCTTTCATTTGATGAATTCCTGTTCAGTTTACCACATTTTACGCATAACGTCCAGCGCAAGCCAAGGCGTTTTCCTCCAAGACCAGTATGTGGGAAAGTATCCGCCGGCTTGACGGAAGGTGACCGACAGGGTATCTGCCTAACGGGAAGGGAAGAACGGAACATGGCAGAAAAATTGACGGATGGGGAGAAGGCGGTTTTGCGGAATACGGAAGGGAGCGAAGCAAGACATGATTCCCACACGATATATTTCTGAATTGAAAAGCATTATCACTGTGAGAAAGGGCTTCTCTAATTTTCATAAAGTCTTTTGCAGGGATGTTTACACATGATTCCGTAAAGGTGACCGACAGGGTAGCCGCCTAACAGGAAGGGAAGAACGGAACATGGTAGAAAAATTGACGGATAGGGGAAGATGGGGATGGTTTTGCAGAATAGGAAAGGAAGCGAAGCAAGACATGATTCCCACACGATATATTTCTGAATCGAAAAGCATTCTCATGGTGAGAAAGGGCTTCTCTAATTTTCATAAGGTCTCTTACAGGTATGTTTACGCAAGATTCTGTAACGGTGACCGACAGGGTATCTGCCTAACAGGAAGAGAAGAACGGAACATGGCAGAATAATTGACGGATAGGGGAAGATGGGGATGGTTTTGCGGAATACGGAAGGAAGCGAAACAAGACATGTTTCCCACACGATATATTTCTGAATCGAAAAGCATTCTCATGGTGAGAAAGGGCTTCTCTAATTTTCATAAGGTCTTTTGCAGGTATGTTTACACACGACTCTGTATAGGGTAGAAAATGAATGCGATCCTACATCAAAAGGCTAGGGACAAAACTCTGGAATCGAGGATTATGCGTCGAAAAACAGAGAAAGCAAAACAAGACGCCGCGCAAAATAACAGATCGTCCGTTTAAAAACTACCTTGGAAGGAAGATACTGCGACGAGAGCTTCCAAAATATTACACTACGTTATGACAAAAGTTTCCATATACTTATTGTATAATGTTCCCGTAAACCCTTTTCGATGGCCTTGATGGATGCCCTCCCCAAAGGGTGGACATGCACAAAATCATAGAAGGAGAGCGATGGGAATGGCAAAGGAAAAAGTGGCAGTACAGGTCCCGGAGGGACAAGCGCCGCCGGTATCCAGTCGGCGTGCAGATCTGGAAAACTGGTTGGCGGCTCTGTTACCAGGTTTCCGAGCTGTTGCGCGGCAGGCGGTGTTCTTTTTGGTTGGGCTGCTCTGTGCGCGCGGTGTTGTATTTGGAAAATATGCGCCCTTTGGAGTGGCCGCCGTGGCGGCCATGCCTTATCACTCTATGTGGAGTACGGTTTTGGGATGCGCAATCGGTTACCTTTTGCCGTCGCAAGTATCGGTGCCTGTCCATTATATCGCTGCGATTCTTGCTGCTGCGGCCATTCGTTGGACGATGAATGATTTAGTTCGTGTGCGGCAGCATCCCGTATTCGCTCCTATGACGGCCTTTTTGCCCATGCTGTGTACAGGGCTGGCGTTGGCATTTGTCAATGGGTCCACCGCCTCTGGCACTGCAATGTATGTGGCGGAATCTTTATTGGCGGGAGGAGCCGCCTATTTTTTAGCACATGCGGGCGCTGCGCTTGGTTCCCGGCGCGGCGTTTCCGGATTAAGCGGACAGGAGATCGCCTGCGTGCTCCTGTCCTTGGGAATTCTCCTGCTGGCTTTTGCCGATCTGACCGTCGGAAGCATATCCATCGGCCACATTGTAGCGGTATTGGGAATCCTCTTTGCAGCACGTTATGGAGGTGTGGCTGGTGGTGGAATCTCTGGAATAGCAGTAGGAACCCTGTTCAGCCTGGCGACGACAGGGCTGAATTATGTATCAGGCGCTTACGCTCTCGGCGGTCTGATGGCAGGAGTCTTTTCTCCAGTCGGACGTTTGGCCTCAGCCGCAGCGTTTGTAGTGGCAAACGGCGTAGCATCCTTACAGGTGGGAAACCAAGCCGCAGTGGTCAGCGGCCTGTATGAAGTGATGGCGGCGTCCATTCTTTATATTGCACTTCCCAAAGAAATCGGCGGCAAATTGGTTGGTTTATTTTCCAGTGGGGACGATCATTCCCGCTCGGATGGTTTACGCCGTTCTGTGATTATGAAGTTAGATTATGCAGCAAAGGCCCTGGGGGGCGTATCCGAATCCGTGGAAGAAGTCAGCCGGAAGCTGGGCGCGGCCTGCGCACCGGACATCAATGGCGTATACAAAAAAGCAATCGACGAAATATGTATGGGTTGTGGTCTGAAGGTCTATTGTTGGGAACGCAACTATGGCGACAGTATGAATGCGTTTAATGATTTGACCTCGCGCCTACGGACACGGGGACGAATCGACCGGTCTGATTTTAGCCCACATTTTGCGACGCACTGTAGCCGCCTGAATGATATGGTGGAATGTGTCAACCGGAACTACGAACAATTTACAGTGCGCCAAGCGGCAGAGGGCCGCGTGGCACAAGTACGGAACATGGTTGCAAATCAATTTACAACGACCAGCCGGATGTTGGAGGATATGGCTAGCGAAATGGAACTTTTTGAACGGTTTGATTTTGCTGCAGCGCAAGGAGTATCCGAGGTTCTGCGCTCCGCTGGCGTTACGCCCATCGAGGTAAGTTGCCGGGTAGATCAGTTCAACCGGATGTCTATTGAGATCGAGGCCATGCAGGTGGAGCGGATGCGCATGAATCGCGGTGCAGTGGTAAAGGAAATTTCCCGCGCATGTGGCCGGTTGTTTGAGACTCCATGTATCAGTACCGCCCAGGGGAAATGCAGAATGCAGATGAGCGAGCGGCCTGTATTCCGCGTACAGACCGGATGCTATCAACATGTATGCGGGGGAGGCCAGTTGTGCGGAGATAGTTATGCATGTTTTAATGACGGAAGCGGACGTCAGGTGGCGTTGATTAGCGACGGCATGGGTTCGGGCGGACGGGCTGCAGTGGATGGCGCGATGGCGAGCGGCATCTTCTCGCAGCTCGTAAAGGCCGGAATCGGGTTCGATACCGCCTTAAAAATTGTCAACTCCGCATTGGTGGTGAAGAGCGGGGACGAATCCCTCGCGACCATTGATGTGGCAGTGTTGGATCTGTTCAGCGGTTGTGTAGAATTGCGCAAAGCAGGGGCGCCGATTACGATTTTACGACAGGGGGGACAAGCCAAACGGATCGACGCGCCCTCGCTTCCCATAGGAATTCTAAACGATGCCCGCTTTGCTAAGATGGATGCCGTACTTGGGGACGGGGACCTGGTGGTTCTGATGAGCGATGGCGCGCTCGCTGCTGGGGATGATTGGCTCTGTGAAGCGGTGGAACAGTGGCAGGGCCTTTCGCCACAGGATTTGGCGGAGGAACTGGTGGCAGAAGCGGTGGCGAGGCGATCCGATGGGCATGACGATGATGTAACCGTTTTGGTACTGCGCATGACCATGCCTCAGCCACTCCCAAAGGAGGAGAAGGAAGAGGAGAAGGCCGGATAAAGGCCCAACAAAAAATGCTGTAGGAGAGTCATACTCCTACAGCATTTTCATGTTTCCAATGAGAAAGGGTCAACCTATGAACCCGACCGATGGTATCTTCTATGAGATTTGTGGGTCTGGTTTTTTGGCCTCTTCTTCATAAGTTGTGATATATCGCCGCACCCGGAAATGAGCGCCGGTCTGTCTACAGAGCGCCTCACAGGCGGAGAGCTCTTCTTTTGGTGTTCCGTTATCCACTACCGTCATATCGACCTCCGGAACGTACTGGACCACTTCCTTTGTGAATTTTAAGATCGCAGGAAGTGCCTCCAGGCCATATTTAGGATGGCAAAGCGCCACATACCCCTCCGGCGTGGACGCGTTTAGGCTGACAGAGATCGTATCCACCAGCCCCTGGAAAGAACTTGCCGTATTCCGGCCGTTGATGAGATCGGACAATCCATTGGTGTTGACCCGGATGGGTATATCCCGCAGGGCACGAACCTTTTTGCAAACCCATAACAGATCGTCCAGGCGGCAAGTGGGTTCGCCATACCCGCAAAAGACCAACTCTCGATATTGGCTCAAGTCATAGTGGGATAACGCAACCATGATTTCCGTCTGCGTAGGCTCCCGGTCCAGCCAAAGATTATCCCCGGAACCGACGCTTTTGCTGTGCGTTCGGATGCAGAAATCACAGGCGCATGGGCAACGATTTGTGATATTCAAATATAGGGTGTGTCCAAGCACATATGCGACATTACGGTCCAGATCGCTCATGTGGATGCCTCCTCCAACGGGATTCCAAATAGCTTTGCGGCGTTGCGCTGGGTTGCCTTTAGAAGTACTTCCACGGGGATTCCACGGATTTCCGCAATGCGTTCTGCAGTTTTTGCAATCATAGAAGAATCACAACGCTTTCCGCGAAAAGGAACGGGCGCCATGTAAGGGGCGTCGGTCTCCAGCAAAAGATGCTCCAACGGAACATCCGCTGCCACCTCCACAGGTACACGTGCGTTTTTAAAGGTAACCGCCCCTCCAAGGCCGATATACATGCCGAGCCGGACAACCTCCCGCGCCATTTCTACACTGCCAGAAAAGCAGTGCACGACCCTTTCGGGCGGTACTTTTGCAGGAGCTCCATGGTGTCCCCATGCGCATCACGGTCGTGTACAATCACTGGGAGGCCTCTCCGGTTTGCAAGGTCGAGCTGCCGGGCGAACCATTCGCGCTGAATCTCCCGTGGTGCGTTATCTGCAAAGTGGTAATCCAAACCGATCTCTCCTACGGCAACTACTTTTGGGGCATCCAACAGCGCTTCCACTTCGTTAAGTGCCTCCGGAGAGGTATCGTTGATGCATTCGGGATGAATACCCGCAGCTGCATAAATATGGGGATACTGTGCGGCTAACGCGACAGCATCACGGCATCCCTGTAAATCTGCGCCTACGTTGACAATCCGGCAGATACCCTGCGCGGGGAGATTCCGAAGAATCTCCCCGCGGTCTGGATCAAATGCCTCATCATCATAATGCGCGTGCGAATCAAAAATCAAACGGTCCATCGTTCTAAATCAGTGAATCCGGGAACCGGCTGGAATACCATCCACAAAGATTACCCGTACACTGTCCTCCCCATCGTCTGCGGCAAGAATCATGCCTTGGCTTTCTACTCCACAAAGAGTGGCCGGCTTGAGGTTTGCCACCAAAATAACACTGCGGCCGATCAGGTCTTCCGGCTTATACCATGCAGCAATCCCAGAAGCAACCACACGCTCCCCTTCGCCGTCGTCCAGTGTAAGTTTTAAGAGTTTCTTTGCGCGCTTGATCGGCTCACAGGCTTTTACCTTTGCTACACGCAATTCCACCTTATCGAATACATCGATCCCGATCTGCGCGAGACCTTCGATATGCTTCTTTTCCGGTTCGCAGGGATTCGGAAGAAGCTTGTTCAACTCTTCGATCTCCTTGTCCACATCGATGCGCGGGAACAGAGTCTCCCCCTTGGTGACGACCGCGGTCGGAGACAACAGGCCCCACTTGGAAGAAGACTCATAAGTGAGGACCTCTGGAATAGCGCCGATCTGCTGTTGAATCTTCGGGGCAGTCTCCGGCATAAAGGGCGCGATCAAAATGGAGATGATGCGCAACGTTTCACAGAGGTTATACAGAACGCTTGCAAGACGCGCACGCTTTGTGGCATCCTTGCCCAACGCCCACGGCATGGTTTCGTCGATATACTTGTTGGCGCGGGCGACCAGCTTCCAGATCTCCGCCAAAGCGTTGGAGAATTGATACCCATCGATCGCGGCGTCGCATTTGCCGCGCAACATGGAGGCCATGGTAATCAGTTCGCCGTCCGGCGCAGAAGCGCAGCGCTCCGGCGGGATCGCACCGCCGAAATATTTTTCCACCATTGCAGTGGTGCGGGACAGAAGATTTCCAAGATCATTGGCCAGATCGGAATTGATGCGGTTGATGAGCGCCTCATTTGTAAAAACTCCGTCCGCGCCAAAGGGAATTTCCCGCAGAAGGAAGTAACGAATCGCATCCACACCGTACCGGTCACAAAGAATGAGCGGGTCTACGACATTTCCCTTGGACTTGCTCATTTTGGTGCCATCGCCAAAAAGCAACCAGCCGTGTCCGTAAACCTGTTTTGGAAGAGGGAGGTCCAGCGCCATCAACATGGCAGGCCAAATAATGGTGTGGAAACGCACGATTTCCTTCCCCACAAAATGGACGTCAGCCGGCCAAAATTTGCGGTACATCAGATCGTTTCCAGAACCATAGCCAAGTGCTGTGATATAGTTGGTCAACGCATCCAGCCATACATAGACCACATGATCGGGGTCGAAATCCACTGGGATTCCCCAAGAGAAGCTGGTGCGCGTCACACAGAGGTCATCCAGACCCTGCTTAATGAAATTAATCATCTCATTTTTACGGCTCTCCGGCTGGATAAACTCTGGACGTTCTTCATACAGTTTGAGCAGACGGTCGCCATACTCGGAAAGACGGAAGAAATAGGCCTCCTCTTCCGCCCATTTGACCTCGCGCCCGCAGTCCGGGCATTTGCCGTCCTTGAGCTGCGTTTCCGTCCAGAAGGACTCGCAGGGCGTACAATACCATCCTTCATATTTGCCTTTATAGATGGCGCCTTTCTCATACAAAGCGCGGAATATTTTTTGTACAGCGCGCATATGATACGTATCTGTCGTACGGATAAAGCGGTCGTTGCTGATATTCAAAAGCTTCCAAAGGCTCTGGAACCCTGCAACAATTTTGTCGACATATTCCTTCGGGGTTACCCCCGCTTCCGCCGCTTTGAGTTCGATCTTCTGGCCGTGCTCATCCGTGCCCGTCAGAAACATCACGTCATATCCTTGTAGACGTTTATAGCGTGCAATCGCATCGCTCGCCACGGTGCAATAGCTGTGGCCGATATGCGCCTTGCCGGAGGGATAGTAGATTGGCGTGGTGATATAAAACGTTTTTCTTTCCATGTCATTCGCTCCTACTGTTCAGTCTACACATTTCCCGTGCTATGCCCGGTAACTGTTGAAAAATTGCGCAAAATCGTTTTCCAATTGGTAAACGATTTACACATATAACAATCCTATTATACCATTTTCAATCGGGTTTTCAGTCGCATAAAGAAAAACAGAAAGAATGTGTGCGTTTTTTAACAACAAATATCAATAATAAAAACGCATTGTGAGGAAAAAGAGGTCCCCACAATGCGCATCACGCTTTAAAAGAATTTTTATTGTTCTAAAGATCCAGACTCTCTTGGCCATACAAAAATTCACGCAAAAGCCGGCAATTTTCCGGCAGATCGGGAACCAGCACCATCCCGCTGCCCTGGATTGTCTGATCCTCATAGGTGTCTATATTCGGGACAGCCATGGTTTCCATCTCATAGTTCATGATAGCAGGGGCCATCGCCGCCAAAGCCAACAAATCACCGTCGCTGAGATTGGTTTCTACAAAGGGGAGATAATCGTACATCAATTTGCTGAACTCTACAGGATTGAGTTCCTTCATACGGGAAATCATCGCTTCGACCACCTGTCTCTGGCGGCCGGTACGGCCGAAATCGCTGTCGGTTGCCCGAATCCGCGCATAATATAGCGCCAAACGACCATCTAAATGATTGACGCCTTCATGCAGATTGCTGCCCATGTTTCGGTTCTCTTCTTCCGCCACTTCTGCGGACATGTCGATGTCGATTCCACCCATTTTGTCGATAATGGCTTCAAAATTGTCAAAGTTGACCGAAACATATTTATCGATGTTGACGCGGAAATTGTTTTCGATGGTCTGCATGGTCAATGCAGGCCCTCCGTGCGCATAGGCAGCATTTAACTTGGTTTTTCCCACTGTGGGGATTTCGAGGTAAAGGTCCCGCAAAAACGAAACCAATCGAAGTTTCTTTGTCTCATTGTCGATGGAAACCAACATGGTCGTGTCAGACCGGTGGCTGTTTCCATCGTCCCCGTTGTCCGCGCCGATCAGCAGGATATTGGTTACCCCATCCTTGGAGATCACATCCCAAGCAGGAGCAGCTGCGGGCTGCTCAACATATTGGGAGGTATCGACCCCCGGCCGGTTTAAACGATTCATCATTACACCAGCGTATGCAGCGACTCCCAACACCAGTACGAGCATAACGCAAAAGATTGTCGCCAGAATCCGATGTCCACCGCGCTTCTTTTTCCGCCGGCGGCCGGCCTTACGGCTACGTGCGCTTTGTACCGCCGCACGTTTATTGCTGCTGCTGTAAATGTCGCGGTCGACATAATTGTACCGGTCGATTTCTCCTTTATACGTTCGGGGCCCTTTGCTGCTGGAATAAATATCGCGTGAACCGGACCGTGTATTGGTTCTTCGTTTATCCATTTTGTCACTCCTCATCCAATTGAATCTGCTTGTCCCTATTTACAATACAAGGGAAAAGAGCCCTTTCTGACATCCTCGCTTTATTCTATTGCATACAGGGGGGCATGTCAATCATTTATGGACAAGAGGAAGTTCTTTCCTGCGACGGAAATCTGCCTTTTTTGCGCGAATTTTCGCTTAGAATTCAGAATATCGTAACAAATTCAGATGAGTCAATGGGTATAATAGAGAGCCAAGACATTTATTTTTAATAGAGCAGGAGGAAAACGCCATGCGGACAATGGGAAAAAAGGGACGTCGTGCCGATATGCGCAAGCTGTTGATCCGGGTTTTGGCCCTGGGGTGTGCGTTATTGATTGCAGGTTCCGCCTTATTGATGGCGTTCCTGTGAGATTGGGGATTGAAAGGAAGGATTGTAATGTCTGGAAAAGGAACAAAGGAAGTCACACTGTCCATTTTGGGAATGCAGTGTGAGCATTGTGCAGCCAATTTGGAGAAGGCGCTTTTGGGGACCGATGGGGTAGAAAAGGCGACTGTGCGTTTTGCAACAAAGTCTGCTCATGTTGCTTATGACGAGTCCAAGATCGATTTATCCGGAATCTCCAACGTGGTGAGCGATGCCGGTTATCAGATAGGCGATTGAGACATGACACACAATAGGATTAGAAAAGTCCCGCCGGGGTTACTCCCGGCGGGACTTTTCTAATCCTATGAGAGGGGCTAAGCAGCGCCATCTGGCGTACATTCTTTCGTGAAACGCATCGCCAACAGGATTGCCAGAACCCCTCCTACAAGCTTACAGATCACATAAGCAGCTACAACTTTTCCCACAGAGACGCTGGATACAAAGGCCAGCTGTCCTCCAAAAACAAAAGCCCCCGTAACGGCGAAGGCCGCATTCGCAACTTTCCCACGCGGGTCCATCCGGCTGTATAGTGGGAGCATCGAAAGGCTGGTTGCAAAACTGACCAAAAAACCAGCGACTGCATAGCGGTTCATACCGAAACGGCCAGCAAGGGCATCAACTGCCCGGCCGCAGTGCGCCAGCAACAAACCACAAGCGACGGTGGAACCACATACTACGGCGGTACATTTAAAAACAATGGTCATTGCCTCAAAAAAGAGCTTTTCTGGTACAATGGACCATTCAGGAAGAAATACGCCGGCGGTTACGACACAGAATAGGAGAATCCCCGCTGCCCGTACAAACAACCCCAACCCTGATAAAATCCGGATACAAACGCGCGGAGCGAACCGGAGAGCCAAACACAACAGTAAGCACAGAAAAAGAACTGGCCACAGGTTGGCGAACAACGAAGCAGGGGGTAATCCGAGGAAGAAGCCTCCGGCTGCCAGCGCTGCAGGCATGGCGACAATCCCCCACAGAATCCCCTGCATAAACCCTTCCAGCTCAAAACTTTGCAAGCTTCCCAACGAGGTGGGAAGTACAAAACTGATTAGGCAACCGAGAAGGGAAGACAACAACAGGCCGGAATAGGCAGCCAAATCGGAAGAAGACGCGAGCTGGCTGGCGATGGGGTATCCCCCGAGATCCGGCGCCAGCAGCGCCCCGGCTAAGACGGACGGATCGAAGGGGAGGACCTCCCCCCAAGCAGCAATTCGCTCGGGATGGGAACTCAATGCAGCAACGGCCACACAGTACACTCCGGACATGGAAAGGCAGAGCGGCCCCATTGCCGCAAGGCCGCGGTCGAATTCTCCGGCAATTCCCAGTTTGCCACCGATTATCTTGTCCAGCGCCCCCAGGAACGCAAAGCATAGGAGAATAGCGATCAGGATATTCATACGATTACCGGGAGAGTGGCGCGCAGGCAGCCTTTAGCCATTCCCGTTCATGGTCGTTCAAATGGCTTTCCAGGGATTGATAGACAACCTGATGGAAATTGTTCAACCAGGTGAGTTCGGTGTCGTCCAATAAATCTACTTTCACCGCACGGGTGTCAATGGGGCAATATGTAATCGGTTCAAAGCAGAGGAACCGGCCGTATTCGGTGGTATCCCATACCTTGCAGACCAACTCATTTTCAATGCGAATACCAATTTTGCCTTCTTCGTACACGCCAGGTTCATCCGTGATGGTCATTCCTGGCTGAAAGACGACTTGGTTGGTCGTGCGCAGATTCTGGGGCCCTTCATGGACGCCGCCGACAAAGCCCACCCCGTGGCCGGTGCCACAGCGATAGTCGATTCCATGTTGCCAAAGAGGGCTGCGCGCAATAATGTCCAGGTTGCCGCCCGTGCACCCCTCCAGAAAAATGACCTTGGCGATGTCAATATGGCATTTGAGTACCCAGGTATAATAGGTCTTTTCCTCTTCGGTCGGCTCACCCAGCGCATAGGTGCGCGTGATGTCGGTGGTGCCATCCAGATATTGTCCGCCAGAATCCACCAGAAGGAATCCGTGAGGCTCCAATTTGGCGCAGGTTTCCGGAACCGCATGGTAGTGCATCATGGCAGCGTTTGCGCCATAGGCCGGGATGGTGTCGAAGCTGTCTCCAAGGGAGAGCGGCTGTTCCCGGCGCAAGGCGGAGAGCATGTCCGCCACATCACATTCGGTCAGTGGATCGCCATTTGCCATCTTATCTTCCAACGCCATCTGGAAGCGAACCATCGCAACGCCGTCTTTTACATGGGCATTTTTGATGTTTTCGATCTCCACATCATTCTTGACGCCTTTTAACAATTGAACCGGCTCTTCCCCAGCGAGCAAGGTAACGCATGGATTGGCCTTCCAAGCGCTGTACAGAGTGTAGTTTAAGCCGTCGGGCTCATAAAGTGCGGTTACCTTCTGGCCGATGGAAGCGATGGCTTTTTCCACATCTCCATATTCAGCGGTCTCAACGCCTTCCTTGTGCAGAGCCTCCTGCGCCTCCTGTGGCAAGCGGCTCCGGTCGATAAACAATGTAGCGCGCTCAGGGAGAACTAGGCAATAAGCCATCGCAACCGGCGTACAAGCGATGTCATCCGCACGCAAGTTCAGCAGCCAGGCAACGCTGTCCAAGCGGGAAAGCAGAATAGCATTTGCTTCTTTTTTTGCAAGCTGTTCCCGCAGAAGCGCCAATTTTTCATGCACAGTTTTCCCAGCATACTTGACGTCCAATAACCAGGCAGGCGTGGCAGGCATCGCCGGGCGGCCTTCCCACAGTTGCGCAACAAAATCAATGTTTCGAATGGATATTTGCTTCTTTGCAAATGCCTTTTGCAGCTTTTCCACTGTGGAAGTGGCGGTCACCATCCCATCCACGCCCATTACGCCGTTTTCCGGCAACATGCCGGTCAACCAGGCGGGAATCTCTGGGGTACCCTTTTGTGCAATGCGCATCAGTTCAATACCGCTGCCGGCAAGTTGACGTTCCGCCTGGATAAAATAGCGGCCGTCCACCCAGAGGGCAGCGTCGGTAGCGGTGACGGCCAATGTACCTACGGAGCCGTTGAAACCGGAAAACCAGCTTCGCGCCTGGTAGCAGTCGGGCAGGTATTCACTCATATGGGGGTCTGAGGATGGAATCAAAAAGCCATCGACTCCGGCCTCCTTCATCGCGGCGCGAAGGGCCGCAATGCGTTCTGGAACTGTTTTCATGGGGAATCCCTCTTTTCATATAAAATACAGTGTAATTGGTTCTATCCATTTTCCCTTCCTCATTCTATCCCCTCACCGTGCATTATGCAAGGGGGGAAATCGAATGGAAAGAGACGTTTCCATGTGGGAAAAAGAGGGCAAAAGAAAAGCCGCCTGAAGGCGGCTAAGGAGGAATAAACAAATGGATCAGGAAGCTGTGTGCTTTTTACGTTTCCGGCCCCGGCGTGGTTTTGGTGTATCTTTCTCCTCTTGTTCCGATTCGGCGGTGGGTTCCGGGGGTTGTATACAGGCGGGAAGGTATTCGGGCGGTGTTTTTGTAAGGTCCGTTAGGACGAGGCTGTCCAGGGAGACTTCGAAGAACCACGCGAGTTTTAACAATACGGGAAGGGGCGGCATGGTATGGCCGAGTTCATAGTAGGTATAGGAAGAGCGCTCCACGTTTAACCAGAGTGCAACCTGCCATTGGGAGAAATGAAGGGCCTTGCGCAGGAAACGGAGGTTTTGCGAAAGATAGATGAGGGACATCGTGAAGCGCCTCCAAAGGATAAAGGATTCATGTCATGCTTATTATAACACAGTATAATTTTTGTTGCAATACGATTGTAATACTTTTTGTAATGCATACTTTCCATTACTAACGATACATAATATTTGTATTACAATTGTATTGTGAGGTAATTGTATGAGAAATAAATTCAAAATTCCTCATATTCCAGCAACCCCACCAACGACAACAAAATCCATACGATTTCCAAATGAAATGATTGAAGAAGTTGAGGAAGCGATTCGCGGAAAAGATAGCAATTTTTCTGCTTTTGTAGTGGAGGCAGTGCGTGTAGCTTTATTAGATTTGAAAGAAGAAGAAAACTTCACAAATCATAAATGACAAACTCTGTAATACAAATGTAGTACATACTTTTTTCGAATTTTTCTTCATAATTGTTGTGCTACATTTGTATTGCGTGGTGAAATAGGGTGGAGAAGTTTAAGATTCCACATGTTCCTCAAACAACGTTAAAGTCGATACGTTTTCCAAACGATATGATTGAGGAAATTGAGGACGCTATTCGAGGAAAAGAATGTACGTTTTCTGCATTTGTCATTGAAGCGGTTCGAATTGCTTTGCTAAATTTGAAAGAAGATTCTTCGCAATCTGGAGAATAAAATCCCACGGACGATTAAAAAGTCCGTGGGATTTTTATAGTTTAACTATAATTTTGTGAAAGTTGCTTACCTAGAGTTGACATTGATTAAATTCTAATTTATAATTAATATCAAAGAAGATTAACAAAATTTAGCGCTGTTTATATAAAATTATAGCGTTATTTTCTAAAAGAAAGGTAGGGAACTTCATGAAAAGAAAAACGTTTGGCGTCGTTTTTTCCGTTTTGCTTCTTTTGGGAGGTGCGGTTTCACTTTCTCTCGCATCCAGTATACCGCGAGAAAAACTTGGTAGGGAAGAAGAAATCAGCGATAAAGAGATTCAGCAACCGTCATGTGAAGTGCCCAGCGACCGAATAAAAATTACGCCAACATCGGAGCCAGTTCTTTTAGGCAAAACAGGAGAAGCTTCCGGAGAGGTGGCGTATTCGTTTTCGGTGCAGCCTTTGGCGGATGGAGTCAAACGGATTTCCTTACTTTCTGGGAACCCAGATGTCAAATTTGTAGAGTATGTCACTTTGCCGAAAGAGGATTATTTAAACAATATAGAAGTGGGTTTTGAGAAAAATCGCGTGCTTCGGCAGAGTATATCTGAGCATCTCTCACCGGATGGGACGACCCCTTGTAATGCGACAAAGTGGTTGGAAACTCCGGTTGAAAAGGAGCTGGCAAAAGGAGAAGAATGGAAAATTGATTTGGAGTTTCCAGTAGAACTTCTCGAGGAAAAAGGCGTCAGGCCGGAAGGCTCGCATGTATGGACAATGGACGGATTTTCCCTTTATGCGTTGTTGACGGATGAAGAGGGACAGCAGGCTTTGCAGGAGATTTGCTTCGCAAAACAGGACGGCAACGCCTTAGAGGTATCTGTTTTCAGCCGGGACTTGAAAGATCTTGCGGAGATTGAAACATCTTCAGAAATCATCACAAAGGAGCTGCACGACTACCGATATATCTATGCCTCCCCGGAAAAGGTGGAACCGGTCTATCATTGTACCCACATGGACACCGCAACCGGAACGGTTTTGGAAGGCGATTTGACGCTGTCGCATACCACACAAATGGGGGATGCAGTTTATGCGTATTACGATGGGACAGTCATGGGCGTTAAAGAAGGAAATGCGTTTTCAGAGTTTCCATATGGAGAAAGCGTATAATCTCTACTTTATAGAGGCTGCTTTAGAAAGCGTTGTGTAATTGTGTATAAAAAAGAGGGTATCCCAAAAGTCATGAAAAGACGGAAGGATACCCTCTTTTTTTAGAAACTCAAATATTTTCCAGACAGAAAGAGGACGCCCTTTTCCTATGAATCCAACAATTCGTAGTTTTGGGACGTCCTCTTTTGAGCTTATAGATGCTAGGCGGTGGTTGTGAGAAACGGGGCAGCCTTATGGATTTGGAAAGCTGTTTTCATAGAAGTCCAAAAAAATGGACACTCGCATACATTCCTCCCGCAAAGTTTCATCCTCTGTGGGAATCTGGGCGCCATAGGTTTTGTATGGTTCCCAATTTGAAGGGGTGAAGGGTTCCAAATCGAATTGTCCCTGAATGGCGGCGATGCCCGTCTGAAAATCCATGGTGGCTTCCGCAAAGGCGTCGTCCGGGTCTTCAAAGACCGGCATGCCTTTGGAATTGATTCCCATTGCGTAGGTAGGTTTTCCCATGAGAAAATCGGGAACTTGCTCTTCAGAAACCGGACCTATCACATTGCCATAGAGATTCTCCATCCGGTTTTGATGAAAAAACCAGGCGAGCACGGCGACGGCCATTATAAAGACACATGTAATAAAAATAGAAGACTTCCGATGTTTTTTCATAGGGATTAGACTATCCTATAATTGCATAAGGGATATACCCTAAATATTCCCATCCGTTATCTGAACTACTGACCCTTCGTTGTAATCGGATGAGTGTTGGGCAACTTTAAAGTCTGTATATCCGCTGCTAGTTTTACTGCCAATAGCCGTTACAAAGGCACAATGTCCCCAATCACCGTCATTGCCCGCATCATAGGCAATAAAGTCGCCTTTTCGAACTCTATAAGTAGCTAGGAAAATGGCATTAGATATTTTTTATAGATAACATTATACGTATTAGATTTTCACGAACTACGCTATTCTAGACTTGTACATTGGAAAACATCAACTTTAATTTAAATTATATTGATTGATTAAAAACGCTTTTGGCCCTTACAAGATATATCGGACAATAAAAGTCTATTTAGAATTACTTATTAAAAGAATAATAAAGATATTCATAAATGTCAATAATTAAAATAAAATTGATACATTATTTATAATAAAAGTTTTTATATAAACTATTTAAGTTAAGATTTAAAATTACAGTTTATAAATTCGTCAATATGAAAATAAGTAAGTTATTATTAATAACGTACTGAAATCCTTATTTATAGCTTCCCGGGAGGCGTTCCGATTTTTTGGTCACAATTCACGATTTGTTCTTTCTTTTTCCCTGTACATATGGTATAATAACACCCGTATGCTCAACATTGAGATGAATAATTGGTTTTTAGGAACCATTTTGAGGTGAACGTTCATGGGTAATATTCTCAAAGCCTTTTTTGGCAACTACAGCAAGCGCGAGTTAAAGCGCATTCAGCCCCTTTGCGACAAGGTGCTCGCACTTGAAGAAAAATACAAGCAGCTGAGCGACGAGGAATTGCAAGCGCAGACCCCTGCCTTGAAGGAACGCTTGGCCAATGGCGAGACATTGGACGACATTCTGCCCGATGCATTTGCCGTCTGCCGCGAGGCGTCCGCCCGCGTTTTGGAAATGCGCCACTTCCCGGTGCAAATTATCGGCGGTATTGTTCTGCATCAGGGCCGTATCGCAGAAATGAAGACCGGTGAAGGTAAAACCCTTGTGGCAACGCTTCCGGCTTATTTAAATGCCCTGTCGGGCAAGGGCGTCCATGTGGTTACGGTCAACGATTATTTGGCACGCCGTGACTCCGAATGGATGGGCAAGGTATATCGCTTTTTGGGCCTGTCGGTCGGACTGATCGCCCACGATATGGACAATGCAGCTCGTCAGAGAGCTTACAATGCGGATATTACCTATGGTACGAACAATGAGTTCGGGTTCGATTACCTGCGCGACAACATGGTTATCTATAAGGAGAATAAGGTGCAGCGCGGCCATAATTTCGCCATCGTCGATGAGGTTGACTCCATCTTGATCGACGAAGCGCGTACACCGTTGATTATTTCCGGCCAGGGGGACAAGTCCACAGAACTGTACAATATTGCGGATGCATTCGCCCAGACCCTTCAGATGGTGAAGGTTGCGGACTTGGATTCGAAAGAGGACAATGACGAACTCTATAAAGACGCGGATTATATTGTCAATGAAAAGGCCAAGACGGCTACGCTTACACCGTCCGGTGTGCGGAAGGCGGAAGCCTACTTCAATGTAGAAAACCTGACGGATGCGGACAACATTACGCTTCAGCACCATATCAATCAAGCGATTAAGGCGCGCGGCGTTATGACGCGCGACATCGATTACGTGGTCAAAGACGGCGAAGTCATCATTGTCGATGAGTTCACCGGCCGTTTGATGTATGGCCGCCGGTACAACGAGGGCCTGCACCAGGCCATCGAGGCGAAGGAAGGCGTCAAGGTGGCGCGCGAAAGCAAGACCCTTGCGACCATTACCTTCCAGAATTTCTTCCGCCTTTACACAAAGCTTTCCGGTATGACCGGTACGGCGATGACGGAAGAGGATGAATTCCGTGAGATCTATAAGCTGGATGTCATTGAAATTCCAACCAACCGCCCGATGATCCGCCAGGATTTGCCGGACGTCGTATATAAGACAGAAAAGGGCAAATTTAATGCGGTCATCGATGACATCGTGGAGCACCATGAAAAGGGCCAGCCGGTGCTGGTCGGCACAATCTCCATTGAGAAGTCCGAACGGCTCAGCCAGCTGCTCAAGCGCCGCGGGGTCAAGCACGAGGTTTTGAACGCAAAGTACCATGATAAGGAAGCGGAGATCGTTGCGCAGGCCGGTAAGAAGGGCGCCGTTACGATTGCAACCAACATGGCAGGCCGTGGTACGGACATCATGCTGGGCGGTAACGCAGAATATATGGCGAAGGCGGAGATGCGCCGGATGCAGTACAGCGAAGAACTCATCAATGAGGCGGACGCACATTCGGACACCGAGGATGAGGAGATCCTGGAGGCGCGCAAGACCTTCCAGGAGCTTAATAATAAGTATAAAGAGGCAACCAAAGGAGAAGCAGAGGCAGTGCGCGAAGCTGGCGGACTATATATCATCGGTACGGAGCGGCACGAGTCCCGCCGTATTGATAACCAGCTGCGCGGCCGTGCCGGCCGTCAGGGCGACCCCGGTATGAGCCGGTTCTATATCTCCCTGGAGGACGATTTGATGCGCCTGTTCGGTGGCGAACGCATCACACAGATGATGAATACGCTAAAGGTGGACGAGGATACGCCGATTGAAGCGGGGATGTTGACAAAGACCATCGAAGGAGCACAGAAGAAGATTGAAGGCCGCAACTTTGGCATTCGTAAGAATGTTTTGCAGTATGATGACGTGATGAGCCGCCAGCGCGAGATCATCTATGGCCAGCGCGATCAGGTGCTCAACGGGGAAGATCTGCGTGAACAGATTGTCAAGATGATCGAACAGGCGATTGGGGCACAGGTGGACAAATATCTGCCGGCTTCCAACCTGCGCGACGACTGGGATTTGAACGGCCTGCGGGAACATTATATGGGCTGGCTGATTGGCCCGGACGACTTGCAGTACGATGAGAGCGAAATGGAAAAGCTCGATCCGGAATACGTCAAGGAAGAGATCTGCAAAAAAGCGATGGCGCAATACGAAGCGCGCGAGCAGGCCTATGGCGACAAGGTGATGCGCGAATTGGAGCGCGTGGTCCTTTTGAAAAATGTGGACCGCGAATGGATGGATCACATCGATGCGATGGAAGAGCTTCAGAAGGGAATCCGTTTGCGTGCATACGGCCAGCGCGATCCGGTTGTTGAATACCGTTTGGAAGGCTTCGACATGTTCGATGAGATGATTGCGACCATTCGTGAAAATACGGCGCGCATGATGCTCACCGTCCAGTTGCGCACCCAGGAAGAGCCGAAGCGCGAGCAGGTGGCAAAGCCGACCTCTACCAGCGCTGACGGCACGGATACCAACCGCACGGTGCATAAGGGTAAGAAGATCGGCCCGAATGATCCGTGTCCCTGCGGCAGCGGTAAAAAGTTTAAGAAGTGTACTTGCGCGGAGTATCATCCACAAAGCTGAGAGATGTCGGAAAAGCAGTGCAGCGGAACATCTGCCGTTGAATAGCTTGTTTCATAAAAAGGGTTTGTATTTGCCCCTTGCGATACAGAGGATTCTGTGTCGCAAGGGGTTTTTTGTACCCATATGGATAAAAATTGCGTATTCCTATTCGGCCGGCAATCTTCTACTCCATTTGGCGGGAATCCGGGCCGTGAACCAAAGGCGGAAAGCGCATATTTATTTTATTTTTATCTAAACTAAGCTTAACCTGTTTTTAACATTGCACCGATAAAATAAGCTCGTACTTAAAGAAAACATGAAGAAAACGTAAGGAGCAATGAAACATGAAAAAAGTGCTTTCGATCCTAATGGTTTTGGCTATGATGTGCACAAGCATGGCGTTCGTAGGGTGCAGCTCTACGGTAGAAGGCCAATCTGAGACTCCGTCTTCCCAAGGAAACGACGTCTCGGCGGAAAATGCAGGGGATTCTTCTGAAACGGCCAACAAAGAATTGAGCGGCGACCTCACCTTGAATGGTTCCACCTCCATGGCAAAGGTTTGCCAGGCATTGGGCGAAGCTTTTATGGAAAAGTATCCGGATGTAACCGTGACGAAGAGCGGCAATGGCTCTGGCGACGCTCCGAAGGCTGTCACCGCCGGTACCGCGTTGATCGGCGACCTGTCCAGAAATATGAAGGATGAAGAGGACCCGGATCAGTTCGAGATCAATCAAATCGCAATCGACGGCATTGCGATTGCGGTCAATAAGGAAAACCCTGTTACAGAACTGACCAGCGAACAAATCGCTAAGATCTTCACCGGAGAAATTACCAACTGGAAGGACGTCGGTGGAAACGACCAGACGATCACCGTCATTGGCCGTGAGGCAGCTTCTGGAACCAGAGACGGTTTTGAAGCGATTTTTGGTTGCGAAGGAACCTGCAAATATGCTGCAGAAGTCACTTCCACCGGTGAAGTGGTTTCGAAGGTTGGTTCGGACCCGTCTGCAATCGGCTATGTTTCCCTAGATTCTGTCAACGATTCGGTCACCGCTTGTAAAGTGGACGGCGTAGAGGCGACAGAGGAAAACATTATCAACGGCTCTTATAAGGCGCAACGCCCGTTCATTCAGATCTACAAGAAGGGTTCCGACAGCGAATTGGTAAAAGCTTGGTTTGACTTCCTGTACTCCGATGAAGGACAGCAGATTATCTCCGATGTGGGGCTTGTACCGGCACAATAAATGAGCCCCGGGGCGTAATGCTCCGTACAAAATGCTCCGGCACTCGGAACTGGGTGCCGAAGCATTTTGTTGCGCCCGAGGAGAGAGGCCATGTACGGCTTGATATAGAATGGAGGGCCTGCTGATGCAGACATCATTGACCGATGAACGCGCAGAGCAAAAGCGCGCATTTGCCAATCGAATCAAACGGATTGTGGCGATTGTATTAGGCGCCGTAATCCTTATATCGTTCTTTTTTCCTTACATCCAGTTTGTTTTTAAAAATACGGTATATTCTTTGACCGGATTACAGCTTGTTACGGTACGCGGAATGATGGTTCGTGGACCGCAGATGAGCGGACTTGTGACCATTCCTTTGCTCACCCGCATCGCTGTCGCGGCAGGCGTTGTGTTGGCTTTGGCAGGGATCGTGCTGTTGCTTTTGAAAAACCGGTGTGGGCGGGGGCGGCCTACATCCTCTCAGGAGTAACGCCGTTGGTCTCGCTGATTACAACTTCCAGCATTCAGACGGCGGTCACTTCGCTCAATATCAGCGAGATAGAGGTGCATTATCTCTGGCCGTTCCTTTGTACATTGGCTTTTGGAATCGCCGGTGCGATCCTGGCGCTTTGGACCCAGGGAACCGAGCGTCTGGCCAAGTCGGTTTTTCAGGTCTTTTCCTGTGTATCCGTCGGCTCTGTAGCTGTTATTACAATCTATATCCTTGTCTCCGGTGCTCCCGCCTTGATCGAGATCGGTGTGGGGGATTTTCTGTTCGGCACAAAGTGGGAGGCAAGCGCGGAGGTTTTTGGCATCCTGCCGATGATCCTTTCTTCCATTGCGGGAACTTTGGGCGCGATTGTTATCGGTGTGCCAATCGGCCTGTTGACCGCCATCTTTCTCTCGGAGACCGCCAATCCGATTCTGGCCAAAATTGTACGTCCGGCGGTTGAATTGTTGGCGGGTATCCCATCCGTCATCTACGGTTTTTTGGCATGCTGGTGATTGTGCCTGCCATCCGCAAGTTCCCGCCCTTTCAGGGACATACCACGGGTGATAGCCTTTTGGCCGCCATTTTAATCCTGGCGATCATGGTTCTTCCGACGATTGTAAATGTCTCTGAAACGGCGCTGCATGCCGTGCCAGTCTCCTATCGGGAAGCCTCCCTGGCATTGGGGGCTACGCAGACGACCACCATTTTTAAAGTGACGGTTCCGGCGGCGAAATCTGGAATCCTTTCGGGGGTAATCCTGGGGGTAGGACGTGCCATTGGCGAAACCATGGCGGTAATTATGGTGGCCGGCAATGTGCCCAATATGCCGAACCTACTCGGCTCTGTGCGTTTCCTGACCACTGGCATTGCCATGGAGATGAGTTACTCCTCTGGATTGCACCGTCAGGCGCTGTTTGCCATCGGATTGGTGCTCTTTGTGTTTATTATGATTGTCAATATCAGTTTCACATATATTTCCAAGAAGGGGGTACAGCTCGATGGAAACTAATTCCCTCTATTGCAAACACAGCCGCCCCAAGGACACGGCGTTGAAGGTTCTTATCAATCTGGCTGCTGGGGTGACCGTTGTGGTCCTGGTTGGAATCATCGGCTATATCCTGGTCAACGGCCTGCCCTATGTCACCTGGCAATTTATTTCCACACCGTATTCGGAAATGAATCCAGATCAAAAAGGCATCCTGCCCATGATTATCAATACCTTGTACATTGTGGTGATCACTCTATTGATTGCGGTGCCAATCGGGCTTTCTTCTGCCATTTACCTGACCCAATATGCCAAGCAGGGGCGGCTGGTTCGTTCCATCCGGTTTACAACGGAGGTCCTTTCTGGTATCCCGTCGATCATTTTCGGCCTATTTGGTTACACAGTGTTCTGCATCCTGTTCCGCTTACAGGTTTCCATCCTTGCGGGCTGCCTGACTATGACGATCTGTATTCTACCGACCATCGTGCGCACAACGGAGGAATCGCTTATGGCGGTTCCAACCAGCTACAAAGAGGGCGCGCTTGCACTTGGCGCTGGAAAGTTGCGTGTGATCCTGGGCATCGTGCTCCCATGTGCTATGCCGGGCGTGTTGACTGCCATCATCCTGGCGGTGGGCCGTATTGTAGGGGAGAGCGCCGCCCTTCTGTTCACTTCAGGAATTGGTTATAGCATGCCGAAGGACTTTTTCCGGCAGATCATGACCAGCGGGCGCACATTGACCCTGCATTTGTACCAGACAGCGCGCGAAGCCTCTACACCGGATGCCATGAATATTGCCTTCGGTACAGCGGCGGTCCTGTTAATTCTGGTATTCCTATTGAATTGTTTGACAAAAGTGGTGACGAAAGCAGTAAAGAAGGGTTGAGAACGGATATGGAAATGGGAAATCAAAAAATTGTATTACAGGATTTGAATCTGTATTATGGAGACTTTCATGCGCTCAAGGGGATCAATATGGAGATTCCCGCCAATAAAGTGACGGCATTTATCGGCCCTTCGGGCTGTGGCAAATCCACTTGCCTGAAAACGTTGAACCGGATGAACGATCTGGTGGACAACTGTAAGATTTCAGGACTTGTCACACTGGATGGCGAGGATATCTACGATCCGCGGACGGATGTGACCCTCCTGCGCCGCCGTGCGGGGATGGTGTTTCAAAAGCCGAACCCTTTCCCAATGTCGGTATATGACAACATCGCCTATGGACCGCGCGTCCATGGGATCAAGAATCGCCAAAAGCTCGATGAGATTGTCGAAAACTCGTTGAAAAGTGCAGCGCTTTGGGACGAAGTAAAGGACCGCTTGAAAAAATCTGCATTAGGCCTTTCCGGAGGCCAACAACAGCGTCTGTGTATTGCCCGCGCATTGGCGGTTGAGCCGGATGTCATTTTGATGGATGAACCGACCAGCGCGTTGGACCCGATCTCTACCTCGAAGATCGAAGATCTGATGGACGACCTGCGCAACCGGTATACTGTGGTGATTGTCACACATAATATGCAGCAAGCAGCCCGTATTGCGGATCGCACGGCGTTTTTCCTCTTGGGCGAATTGGTGGAGTATTCCGATACGCTCTCCATGTTCAACAAACCGCAGGACGAGCGGACAGAACGCTACATCACCGGCCGCTTCGGATGATGATGCATCTTCCCCTGGAACCGGATTTGATGTATAATAAAAAATAGGAGACAAGGATTATGCCAAGAAAACTGTTTGACCGCGAGATCAATGATTTGATTCACCGCATGACCGATTTGGGAAATGACGTGGATGGCCGTATTCAAATGACCATTGACGCCCTGCGTACCTTAGACATTGAAAAGGCGAAAAAGGTTGCGACCAGTGACAATGAGATCGACAGTGAGGAACATAGAATCGAGCAAATATGCATGAACCTGATCGCTTTACAGCAGCCCATCGCCAGCGACCTGCGCACCATTGCGGCCTGTTTGAAGATTTTGACCGATATGGAACGGGAGGCCGACCAGTGCGCGGACATCTGTGACATTCTGACCATCGCAGAACTCGACCGGAGCAGTTTGGCCTTAGCCCACGTGGTACAAATGTTGGAAGCGGCACATGAAATGTTCCGCGGCGCTTTGGATGTGTTCCTGAGCCGCGACGTTGAGGCGGCACGGAAGGTCTGCCAGGCGGATGACAACGTGGATGCGATGTTTTCCAAGATTGTCTTGGAAGTCTGTGGAATCATTACGGAAAACCCGCAGAATGTCATGTGTGATGTCGATCTGATCTTTATCACAAAATATGTGGAGCGTATGGCGGATCATGCGACCAATATTGCGGAGTGGGTCATCTATATGGAGACCGGCGAACATCCGGATCTTAACACGAAAGTCTTTTAAAGATTGACGGGCGGCGGGCGCTCCTGTCCGTCTGTACATAGAATTACCGTGAGGAAAGAGTGCGAGAAAGAGAGGGGCATTTATGCCTTTGGTATATATTGCAGACGACGAACCCAATATTCGCCGTCTGGTGGCGTTTGGCCTGAAGGACAGCGGATTTGAGTCGGCTGAATTCGCAGATGGCGAGACACTTCTTGCTGGTATTAAGGCGCGCAAGCCGGATGCCGTGATCCTGGATTGGATGATGCCGCCGCCGGACGGTCTGGCAGTGTGCCGGACGCTGCGTGCCAGCGCGGATACACGGGACATTCCCATCCTGATGTTGACGGCACGCGGCGAAGAGATTGACAAGGTTCTAGGGTTGGAACTGGGAGCGGATGACTACATTGTGAAGCCTTTTGGAATCAAGGAGCTCTGTGCGCGTGTACGTGCTGTGTTGCGCCGTACCGAGCGGGCGCAGGAGCCGGAGCAGCGGTTGGAGGCGGGTTCCCTACAGGTCGACATTGCACGCCACATGGTTACGAAAAATGATACCAAAATAGAACTGACGGCCAAAGAATTTGATCTGCTTGTGATGTTGATGAAAAACCGTGGAAAAGTGCTCACACGCGACAGTCTGCTTGATAAAGTTTGGGGCGTCGAGTATTTTGGCGATACAAGGACAGTGGATGTACACGTGCGATACTTGCGTCAGAAGGTGGAGGACGATCCCGATCATCCGGCATTGATTCAGACCGTCCGCGGTGTGGGATACCGGTTTACAGAGTAAGTTGTACAGGGCATGCCCTTGCGGGTATGCCGCTTTTTTACACGTTCCTGGAAAAATACAAGAGAGGGGCAGCCGAATGAGGAAGCGGATGATGTTGTGCAACATCGCTATCATTATAGTGGGGTTTTGTGCCGCCTTTTTGACGGCAACACTTCTGGTGCAGGGACAATATGAAAAGGAGTTTACCAAGCAGTTGGACACGGCCTTGGCGGTGCTGTCCACACAGTCGGAGGCTTTGGAAAATCCGGGAAAGGTGTCCTATGAGCTGGGAGAGGCGCTGAAGGCGGCTGGCCAGCCCATTCGGATCACCATACTGGACGAAGAGGGCCATGTGTTGGGCGATAGCGAGGATAAGGAGATCACCGAAAATCATGCCAACCGTCCGGAAATTGTGGAAGCACGAGAGAAGGGGGTCGGCTACGATACGCGCAGCAGCGCCAGCATGGGAATCCCCTATTATTATGAAGCGCGCCGTGTGGGACAGTATTACCTGCGGGCCGCATTGCCGATGGGAGCGTTACAGGATACCATCCGGCAGATGTGGCTGGATGCAGCACTCGGCATGCTGTTTGGGATTGTCATGGTCTGTGTGGCATCCGGCTTGTTTGTATCGTGGATTGGAGAGCCGGTCCGGCGGATGAGCCTTGCTGCGCGTCGTTTGGCCGCAGGGGAATACTCCAGCCGGGTTGAGGGAACATTCAGCGACGAATTTGCTGAACTGGCACAGGCGTTCAACCAGATGGCAGACAGCACAGAACACGCGGTGAGCCTGCTCCGCACCAAACAGGAACAGTTGGAGGGCGTTTTACAGGGAATGAATGACGGGGTCCTAGCTGTGGATGAGGGGGGCAATGTGCTTTTTCTCAACCAGAGTGCGCGCAGCTTGCTGCACTGCCCCTCCATGCAGGCTGGCGATCATTTGGAGGGAAGTCTGGTGCTAACCAAGATTTCCGCACTGTTGAGAGATGCGATGCAGGCTGGAGAGCCGGTCAACGACGAGCTGACCAATTTGCCTGAGGAGAAACGATATACGGTCTATGCTGCCCCAATGGAGGCCCAACCCACCGGAGCGGCGCTGGCAGTGGTTTCCGATGTGACGCGTATCCGTCGGCTGGAACAGCTGCGCAGTGAGTTTGTCTCCAATGTGACCCATGAATTAAAAACACCGTTGACCTCCATTCGCGGGAGTATCGAGCTTCTCAAAAGCGCAGACCGCGATGAGGAAACGCGCCGGTATTTTTACGATGTATTGGACATTGAAACCGAACGTCTGACCCACCTGATCGATGACCTTTTGGTTCTCTCACAGATTGAAAACGCCAAAGAAGATCCATCTATGCGCCCGTGCAATGTCAAGGAGGCATTGGAACATTGTGTAGAGAGGGCAAAATCGTTGGGGCAGGAGAACCACATTCGCATGCATATTGACGCCGATTCGGAGCTCTTTGTCGCCTGTACGCCAACGCGTCTACAACAGCTCTTTGGCAACCTGATTGACAATGCTGTCAAATACAATGTAAAGGATGGAAGCGTGTTTATCACGGCACAGCGGCAGCGGCAGACCGCCGTGGTGCGAGTCAAGGATACGGGGATTGGGATTGCGAAGGAGCATTTCCCACGTTTATTTGAACGATTTTATCGTGTGGATACCAGCCGTTCTCGTGAGATTGGAGGAACGGGGCTGGGACTTTCGATTGTCAAGCATCTGGTAGCGCTGTATGGTGGAGAAATCGGTGTGGAGAGTGAGCCCGGAAAGGGGACGACGTTTACGGTTTGTCTACCCTTGGCGCCGAAAGAAAAATAAAAAATTGGATTCTTTACCGGCATATGGATGTGCTTTTGTACTATATCACCAAAAAGCGTTAAAGAAACTGCACAGATTGCTCGAATCCGTATGGCTTCCACAAAAAGCAGGTTGCAATTCGACACAAAAAGAGTTAAAATAACAAAAAGACAACCGCACCAGAGCTGGACTTTGGTGCGGTAAATTTTACAGCATCGCCTGAAACAAGCAGGATTGTATTTTCCTGACCGTTTTCTGGAGCGGCTGTGGTGTGGAGGTGTACCCGATCCATGTTCTATCAAAAAAGACGTGGAAACTATGCGCCGTGCAGACATTGAGGCGCTACAGCTGCAAAAGCTGAAGAAAATGGTGGATTACTGCTACAACAATATTCCGTTCTATCATGAGCGCTTACAGGCAGCCGGGGTGACCGGCGATAAGATAAAAACCCTTTCGGATATTCAGTATATCCCCTTTACAACAAAGGACGATATCCGCGATAATTACCCCTTTGGCATGATGGCGTGCCCGATGAAAGATGTCGTGCGTATTCATGCGTCGTCAGGGACCACAGGAAAGCCTACAGTCGGCGTGTATACCCAGAAGGATATTGACACTTGGGCAGAGTTGATTGCCCGTATCGGTGCGGCATCCGGTGTGACGAATGAGGATATTATCCAGATTTCGTTTGGGTATGGGCTGTTTACCGGGGCGCTTGGCCTGCACTATGGCTTGGAAAGGTTGGGTGCAACGGTCATTCCGGCCTCTTCTGGAAATACACAGAAACAGCTGATGATGTTCCGTGATTTTGGCGTTACAGGTTGGTAGCAACTCCTTCTTATGCGCTCTATCTGGGCGAAATGGTGAAGGAGTCCCCATATCCGTCCAGCGCTTACAAGCTTCGCATTGGCTTGTTGGGCTCTGAAGGCTGCACAGAAGAGATGCGTACGCAAATTGAAAAGAATTTACATATGTTTGTGACTGACAACTACGGGATGACAGAGTTGGGAGGTCCGGGCGTATCTGGCGAGTGCGAACTGCGCTGTGGATTGCATTTCGCAGAGGATCACTTCCTGCCGGAGATTATCGATCAGGATACCTTGGAACATAAAGCGCCGGGCGAGGTGGGCGAATTGGTGGTGACCACCCTTTCGCGCGAGGGAATGCCAGTTCTGCGTTACCGTACCAAGGACATCACCCGTATCAATTACGAGCCGTGCGCATGTGGGCGCACACATGCGCGTATGGATAAGGTGATGGGGCGCACAGACGATATGTTGATTATCAAGGGCGTCAATGTGTTCCCTTCCCAGATCGAAAGTGTTTTGGTGGGAATGGAGCATGTAGGCCCGCATTATCAATTAATCGTGCGCAAAAAGAATTTCTTGGACACTCTGGAAGTCAAAGTCGAACTCAACAACGGCGAATTGTTACAGAGCTACGGCGAATTGGAAGCAGTGCAGCATAAGATTCACGACCGCTTAAAGAGTGTCCTTGGACTGGAAACCAAGGTTACCTTAGCGGAACCCAAGAGTTTGGAGCGTTTCCAGGGCAAGGCAAAGCGCATTCTCGACCTGCGCAATGAACCGGAGGAATAACCCCTATCACTGGGAATTCGTCCGCCGACGTGGCGGATAGGTCTGATATATAGGAGAGGTACAATGAAAAAGTTATTGTTGGGAAATGAAGCGGTCGCGCGCGGCCTGTATGAAGCCGGTGTGCGGGTGGTGTCCAGCTATCCTGGCACCCCCAGTACGGAGATTACCGAGACAGCGGCTACATACGATGAAATTTACTGCGAGTGGGCGTCAAATGAAAAGGTTGCGGCAGAGGTGGCAGCGGGCGCAAGTTTTGCCGGGGCGAGATCCTTTTGTGCGCAGAAGCACGTCGGCCTGAATGTCGCCGCAGATCCGCTCTTTACCATGAGCTATATCGGTGTGAACGGCGGCATGGTGTTCGGTGTAGCGGACGATCCCGGCCTGCATTCCTCCCAGAATGAGCAGGATTCCCGCAATTATGCGATTGCAGCCAAACTGCCGATGTTGGAACCCGCCGATTCTGCGGAATGCCGGGATTTTACAAAGCTGGCTTATGAACTTTCGGAGCAGTTTGATACGCCGGTGATTCTGCGGTTGACGACGCGCGTCGCACACAGCCGCAGCCCGGTGGAGTTACATGAACGCGAAGAGCATGAACTCAAGCCCTACGAGAAGAACCCTGCCAAAAATGTCATGCTGCCTGCTTTTGCAAAACCGAAACATTATAAAGTAGAGGAGCGCATGCAGGAGCTAGCCGCATGGGCGGATGAGGCGGACATCAATGTGTTGGAGGACAATCATGCGGAGATTGGTGTGATCGCCTCTGGCGCAGTGTACCAGTATGCGAAAGAAGCGCTGGGAGACACGGTGTCCTATTTGAAGTTGGGCATGGTGCACCCACTGCCTCTGAAGAAGATCCGAGAGCTGGCTGCAAAAGTCAAGAAGCTCTATGTGATCGAAGAGCTCGACGATGTCATCGAGTCATTCTGTAAAAAAAATGGAATCGAAGTGCACGGGAAAGATGTGTTCCCGCGCTGTGATGAGTTCTCTCAGAACGTCATCCGCAAATGTATGTTGGGCAAGGTTCCGGAGAGCAAGAAGGTCGATGTGGAGACGCCGGGACGTCCTCCGGTTATGTGCTGTGGATGTCCGCACAGGGGCTTGTTCTATGCCTTGAAAAAGGCAAAGGTCTATGTCAGTGGCGACATTGGCTGCTATACCCTTGGAGCGTCGGCTCCGCTGAGCGCGATTGATACCTGTGTGTGCATGGGTGCTTCTGTTTCCGCTCTGCACGGTTACAACAAGGCGCGCGGAAAAGAGGCCGAGCAGAAGAGCGTGGCGGTGATCGGCGATTCCACCTTTATTCACTCTGGAATTACAGGATTGATCGATATTGCTTACAACAAGAGCAATTCGGTGGTCATCATCCTTGACAACTCGATCACCGGCATGACGGGCCATCAGCAGAATCCAACTACGGGATATAATATTAAAGGGGACCCCACTACAGCGGTGGATCTGGAAGCGCTCTGTAAGGCTGTCGGCATCAACCGGGTGCGCGTCTGCGACCCGTACGATCTCAAAGAGGTGCAGGCGGTTCTCAAAGAGGAGCTTGCAGTAGAGGAGCCCTCTGTCATTATCAGCCGCCGTCCATGTGCGTTGTTGAAATACGTAAAGCACAAGCCGTCGCTGGTTGTGGATACCGAAAAGTGTATCGGGTGTAAGGCGTGCTTGGGCATTGGCTGTCCGGCTATCAGTGTGCACGGCGGCAAAGCTGCAATTGACCGCACGCAATGTGTGGGGTGCGGCGTATGTACCACTCTGTGCCCGAAGAGTGCGATCACAGAACAGGAGGTACAGGCATGAGCAACGTAAAAAGTGTCATGATTGTCGGTGTGGGCGGACAGGGAACGCTCTTGGCGAGCCGTGTTTTGGGCAGCGCCATGTTGAGTCAAGGAGTTGACGTAAAAGTTTCGGAGGTACACGGAATGAGCCAGCGCGGTGGGTCTGTAGTGACTTACGTGCGCTATGGCGACAAGGTGTATTCACCGATTATCGCACAGGGCGAAGCGGATGTCCTGCTTGCTTTCGAAGCCCTGGAGGCAGCGCGTTATTTGCCGTGGCTGAAGCCCGATGGTACTGTGATTGTGAATACCCAGCAGATGGACCCAATGCCCGTCGTCACAGGTGTGGCCGAATATCCCAAGGATATTTTGGGAAAGGTGCAGGAGCAAGGCGTCAAGATGGTTGCTCTGGACGCGCTGGGAATGGCGGAGCAGGCGGGATCGGCCAAGGCGGTCAATGTGGTTTTGATCGGGGCCATGGCGAAAAAGCTGGATCTGCCCAAGGAGGTCTGGATTGACACAATTCAGGAGACCGTCCCGCCTAAATTCATCGATATGAACCTCAAGGCGTTCGAGTTGGGGTATAACGCGGACATATAAACGCAAGAAATGGTGTTGTCCTCGGGACAGAATAAACATATTGGGGAACTGATTGGCTCAGGATAAATGTGTAGATATTGCTATGGATTTACACAAAAAGGAAGAGCAATGAAATGAGTTGCAATGGAAAGGGGATAGACAAATGCAGGGGAATTACTTCGAGCCGGAGATCGAGTGTGCTTCGCGGGAAGTCATGCATTACATCCAGTCCAAAAATGGTGAAAATGGTTGAGCATGCCTATAACCATGTGCCGTTGTACAAGAAGCGCTTCGATGAAATCGGGCTGCTGCCGGGGGACATCCAATCGATTGAGGATGTCAAAAAGCTTCCGTTTACCTACAAGGACGATCTGCGCGATCATTATCCCTTTGGTATGTTTGCCGTGCCAAAGGAGCAGTTGGTTCGTATTCATGCGTCGTCCGGAACAACGGGCAAACAGACTGTCGTAGGTTATACGAAACACGACATTGATGTATGGGCGCGTAGTGCAGCCCGCAGCATTGTTGCGGTGGGAGGAACGCGTTCAGACTATGTTCATGTCTCCTATGGATACGGTCTGTTTACCGGCGGCATGGGCCTGCATTATGGAGCGGAAAAATTGGGAGCGACCGCCATTCCTGTTTCGACGGGCAATACAAAGCGCCAGGTTCAAATTATGCAGGACTATGGTTCGGATATTTTGTGCTGTACGCCCTCATATGCCATGTATATCGGCGAGACCGTACGCGATATGGGGATTGACCCCAAAACGCTTAAGCTTCGTGCGGGTATTTTTGGGGCAGAACCCTGGACGGAAGAGATGCGCCGCGAGATCGAGCGCTTGCTTGCGATCCGCGCATATGACATTTATGGCCTTTCTGAGATTGCCGGTCCCGGCGTGTCCTGTGAATGCCAAATGCAGGCGGGGATGCATGTGAATGAAGACATGTTCTATCCAGAGATCATCGATCCGGAGACGGGGGCGCAATTGCCCGATGGAGAGTACGGCGAGCTTGTGTTCACCTGCATCGGCAAGGAAGCACTGCCGCTGATCCGTTATCGGACAAGGGACATCTGTACGTTGAACCACGAGGTGTGCGCCTGCGGACGTACGCTGGTTCGGATGGGCAAGCCGCGCGGCCGTACGGACGACATGCTGATTATCCGTGGAATCAATGTATTCCCATCCCAGGTGGAGAGCGTACTCTTGGAGCTGGGAATGGCGCCCAGCTATCAGATTGTTGTGGACCGGATCAACAACCTGGATACCATGGAGGTACAGGTCGAGATGACTCCCGACATGTTTGGAGATACGGTTCGCAGTTTGGAAGGCGTCGAACACAAGATTGCCAACGCCCTGCAATCTACCCTGAACATCGCAGCGAAGGTCCGCTTGCTTGAACCCAAATCGATCCCGCGTACAGAAGGAAAAGCCAAGCGTGTGATCGACAATCGGACCAAATTATAAAGGAGGAATCGGTATGCAGATCCAGCAGATTTCAATTTTTGTGGAAAATAAGTCCGGCCGCCTTGCGGAGATCACAGAGGCGCTTGCCGCAGCAAAGGTGGATATTCGCGCCGTTTCCATTGCGGATACCAGCGATTTCGGCATTTTGCGCTTGATCGTTGATAAGCCGAAAGAGGCAGTGGAGGCTCTAAAGGCAGCAGGTCTGACGGCTTCCCTCACCAGTGTCATTGCGATGGGAATCGACGACCAGCCAGGCGAGTTTGCCAAGGCGCTGCGCGTATTGGCGGACAATAAAATTGGCGTGGAATATATGTATGCCTTTATCAGCCGTGAGCACGGTAAAGCGTTTGTCATTCTCCGTGTAGATGACAGTGAACGCGCAGTTGCAGTGCTCAAGGAGCATCAAATCACCATCCTGAGCGCGGAAGAAATCTACGGAATGTAATGTAGAACGATTTTATACAAATTGGAGCGGACGGGAAGGCCTTTCCCGTCCGTTTTTGTTTCATAAGAAGGTAGAAGATTTGGGAACAAAATGGGAATATTATCAGAGAAATCTTCGGCCAAGTGGACATGTTTGTTTTTAAGGGAGGATCATGATGTATTGGAATCCAGAGCAGTATTTACAGTTTGAAAAAGAACGCACCCAGCCTGCCATCGATTTAGCCAACCGAATCCCACAAAAAGCCGTGGATCGGGTTTTGGATGTGGGATGCGGTCCAGGAAATAGTACAAAAGTGCTCGCGGAACGGCTTCCCGGCGCACGTGTTTTAGGGATTGACCGTTCTTTGGAGATGATTGAGGTGGCAAAAGAGCAGCACCCTGCATTGCAATTTATACAGTGGGATGCATCCCAGGACTTGGAAGGCTTGGGACCCTCATTCGATGTGATTTTTCCAATGCCTGCATTCAGTGGATTCCCGATCATCCAGCCTTGTTGGGGCGGTTTATGGACAGGTTAAATCCTGGTGGAATATTGGCAGTACAGGTTCCGATGAACAATCGAGAGCCGATTCATCAGATTATACAGGAATGTATATCCAGCCCACGATGGAAATCCTTTTTCCCGGAGACGCGCGTCTTTTTCCAGCTGCAACCGGAGGAGTATGCGGCTATACTGGCCGGTTGGACAGACCAATATACCCTGTGGGAGACTGTATATTATCACCGCATGCCCTCACACCGTTCCATTTTGGAATGGTATCGTGGAACCGGGTTGCGGCCATACCTACAAGTTTTGCCCGCCCGTGAGGCTGAACAGTTGGAATTGGAAATTTTGGCCCGGCTGGAAGAATGCTATCCCAAACAAAAAACGGGGAGATTTTGTTTCGTTTTCCAAGGCTCTTCTTCCTAGCACAGAAACCGCATATAAGTTCTCATGAAGAATAATTATCTTTATAGATGGCATGCCACTTGCTCCATACTGTAATCGACTAAAAGAGTGATAAAATTTTTATTGGTATGCAAAACATCAAACAATTTTTACGATTGAAACCATGATAGAATGGAGGGAGCGGCCCAGATACCACTCCCTCCATTTTCTATGATAAGCTGTCGCAAAAAGGGAATCTCTCGGCGGTAGGAGGGGGATAAGTGGGCTTTCGATCGAGAACGAAGAGGGAAATGGACAACGATCTACTCACCCCAGAGTGCTTCTGTTGGCGCATGAAATGCCCCTTTGCAGGTTGTGGGGCAAGTTGAAGAAGATTTCGTGCCATTTTTGAAAAAGGTATATTGGCATGAGGTCCTTACAGGGTTTGTGAAATCTTCATTTGGGAGAATTCCAAGAGGCTGTAACGTTCTTTTTCGTATGGAAGATCGATTTTTTAGGAGAAACACTCGCAATGCTTTTGAAAAGTACGGCTTGTGCCGGAGAATGAGATTACAATTTTACTATGTAATAGTATTTTGCGTGTTGCTTATAGAAGCATTTTAAAATTCTATGAGAAGTTATGTCCCGATAGAGATGATCTTTTGCACCCAATCTTTGTAAAAGGCTTCCTCATGTGATACCAGCAACACTGTCCCTGAAAATTCACAAAGCGCCTTTTTTAGCGATTCTTTTGCCTGTATATCCAAATGATTCGTAGGTTCGTCCAGTATTAAAAAATTGCACGGCGTTAGGGTGAGTAAACATATTTTTACTTTTGCCTGTTCACCGCCGCTGAGTGTACGGATCGCCTGCATTGCATGTTTACTGGAGATACCACAGCAGGCCAAATGTTTGCGGACCTCTTTTGTTGCCATTTGAGGGTAAGCTTCTGAAACGATTTGTAGTGGAGTCTCATCCCCATCGCGCCATATAAGATCCTGCTCAAAGTAGCCGGTTGTGACTTGTTCAGAAAATTTATAGGTTCCTCCCATTGCGGGAATTTGGCCGGTTAGAGTTTTCAGCAAGGTGGATTTTCCGATACCATTAAATCCAGTCAGAACGACTTTTTGCCCCCCGCCGATGCGAAAATCGACCTTGGATAAAACAGGAAAATGATAACCGACGGATAATTGTTTTACCAGTAGATGTTCTGTATTTGTCAAAGGGAGTTCAGAGAAACGAAAGAATGGTTTGATTTCTTTCAGGCGGCAATCCTCCAACCGCTCCAATCGATCGAGCTGTTTTTGCCGGCCTCTTGCCATTTTTGCTTTTCTGCCAGCGATATTTTTGCGGATAAATTCCTCGGTCTTTTGAATCTCCTTTTGCTGAGCAGAATACTGACGGATGTAATCCTCTCTTATAAGCGCTTTCTTTCGGAAAAACTCGGAATAGGTCCCATAGTATTTGACGAAACGCTTATGGTCGATATCGCAGATTCTATTTGCAACTTTGTCCAGAAAATTATAGTCGTGCGATACAACGAAAAAGGCAGTTTCTAAATTGGATAACAAAGTAGAAAGCCACTCCACATGCTCTTTGTCCAAAAAGTTGGTAGGTTCGTCAAGCAGTAGGACGTCTGGTTTTTCAAGCAAAAGTTTTGCCAGAATAACCTTTGCCCGTTGCCCTCCACTGATTTTATCGATTGGCCGGTCGAGACCAATTGTCAGAAGCCCTAAACCACTTGCAACCTGTTCGATCTGTGTATCAATCTGATAAAACACACTGTTTTCAAGCTGTTCCTGATACTCTGCAGCTTGGTTCAAGAGTTGCATGTCGGAATGACCATTCTCGAACGATTCGTATATCTGCATCATTTTACGTTCGACCGCATAAAGGTTTGAAAATGCCGACTTTAAAAATGTTCGTATGGTCAAATGGCGGTCGATGTCTGCGTATTGGTCAAGATAACCTACAGATACGTGAGGCTGCCAGATCACTTGCCCCTTGTCGGGAATGATCTGTTCTGTCAGAATCTTTATTAAGGTGCTTTTGCCGCTGCCGTTTTGACCGACAATTCCGATATGCTCGCCTTTATTTAGGGATAGGCTGGAATCCTGATATAAGAGATTCTCTCCGAAAGAGTGTGTTAATCCTTTTATTTCTAGTAAACCCATGGTTTATCAAAATCCTTTCCAGTGATAATAAAAAAGGCAGAAAGCGATACGCAAGGTATCGACCTTCTGCCTTTCAGCCACATTTGGCGATAAATGACAAAAGGCTATGGACAAAACATTGTCCATAGCCTGAAAGCCCAAGATTCGCTAAAGAGTACAAGAAAACAAAGCAACCCTTGTTTTTCTGCGAAATCCTGTCGGGGTTACCTTATTTTCCGATGAAATCTAAAAGCGTGTTATATGCTGGACTCTGTACAATGTTTCATCGGATTTAATTGTACAGAGTTGATTCGCCTACGTGGTTGATCTGTCAAATAAATGTGCATCTTCATTCTTCCTTTGGGATTTTTCACTTTTATTGTATTCTATTGAAAGGGACTTGTCAATCCTTGCTGTGTTCGGAAATATAAGCGGTAGAATCGAAAGGAAATTGAGCGCTTCAAGCCTTTTACCAGAAACCACTTGTTCATAGAAGAACCACATGGTCGCCATTTTCAGTATATAGGGCGCTCCATGTTGATTGATCGAAATTCATCGTCCTTGAGAACTGCTTACTCCTTGTTTGTATCATACAATGGAACTTGCCATGCCAAAGATTCTCATACAGCGATTCCGTTTTTTCGCTTCGTACGGGTTGGCATTTCTCTACTACAAAAGCTTCTATGACCGTTTCGTAGACAATGAGAAGATTCTATATCACAGAAATCATTTAGCATTTATACCATCCTGAACAAAAGAAAGGATCGGTTGAATGGTGCTGCGGTCGATGAAATTTACATCATTTCCGTAGGTGTCCAAAAGCTGTTGATCCTCTACGCGCAGGGTGGCCGGGTCCTTTTTTGCAAGCATATGTTGAAGCATAGCCATCATCGCGCGATGCATAACGCTCAATTTTCGATAATTCAGTCTGCCGCGCAAATGAAAAAAGGCGGTTTGTGCCTCTAAATCGGGCGGAAAAATCTTTTTTAATGAATTGCGGATGTGCTGAACATTGGCAGGGTCGTTAGGATCGGCAATCCCACAGGTAAAAAGGATGAAGGTTTTCGGAAGAATAGAGGCATACTTCTTTAAAAAAGTGGAAAGTCCCTTTACACCGCCTGCATAAAGTCCACCTCCGTAGAGAATACAGTCATAGCGAGACAGTGTTTCGGAAGAAAGCGCTTTGACTGCATAAAGATCTGCATGTAACGCCTCTGCAATCCAGCGCGCATAGGTCTCTGTAGAACCATACTTTGATGCGTAAACAACAATTGTCTTCATGTAGCCTCCCAGCTGTTTGGATAGAAATTTTTGAGGGTATTTTTCCTAATATCGAGAAGCCCCTATGTACAATGGAATGTTGGGCCATTCCGTTTGCGTATAAAAATGATCCACATTTACCACATAGTGGCGTAATACCCCTTGCTTTAGCTTCGGGGGCATAAGCCACACATTTTTTGGTTCATCTGTTCTATTTGAAGGAAACGGTCGTTGAGCCGAGAATCCCCGGCTTTAGACTAGGGGAGTGTCAAGGAAGGGAAATCCCTTCGATCTTTTGAAATTCCACAGTATAACCATTTGGGTCCTCCAAAAAGAAGGAATAGACCGGCTGGCTGGGGTGCTGGGCAGGGATACTCTGTGGCTGAACACCGAGTGCTAAGATACGGCGGTACTCGGCGTCTACATCGGCCCGGTTTGTACAATTGAGCGATAAACAGAGATGGCGGTGGGGAATTTCACCGTCCCCATAGGCGACAAAACCGAAGGATCCGCCATTGGCGTAAAAGATTCGCACTGTATCGGAGGCAAACACGGTGCGCAGACCGATCACTTGCGTATAAAATGCTTCGGTTGCGGATAGGTCTAGGCAAGGATAAAATGCTATACAGGAGGTTATCATGGATGGAATCCTCCTTCCCATGTACTTATGTTTTATTTTGAACGTTTACTCAAGAAAAAAGCAAAAAGAGCTTATGCAGAGCAACTTCTTGTGGGTTTATCGATCCGGAAAGGCCGCTTTTAGAAAGACACAATAAAGGAAAGCATTGGAACCGAAATGAAAACCGCAGGAGGTCCCTCAGATAAAGGGGCACAATTGATATGTGAAACAATTGTGCCAATGCCGTTGAACACAAAATGAGCGTATAAAGCCGAATCAAAAATTGCAATGCATTTCTTTTGGAATTGGATGCCCTGTTCTTAAAAGGTAGGTTTTATACAGGCCAGCTACCTAAATATATCTATAGAGAAAACCATTCAAAGGAAACCGCAAGAAAGGATGCTTTTGTACGATATGAGCAATAGGACGTTACAATAGCCATCTGATCATGACGGGCCCCTTACAGCGATTTACGACTCCATAGGCGATAGGACTCGTCGATCGTTCTGTGGTTGTGATTTGATTCCGGTTATCTTTGCTATAACGGTTTTTTGCTTATTTGTGATGGCTATATAAACGAACAACTATCAACAACTTATAGGTAGGGTATCTCCATTATCATATTAGTTAGCCGTATTTGCCTATCAGATATAGGCAAATACATGTCATAATGGTCTTGATAATCTGTCTTACTTGCCTGTATAGGAAAATTCAGCTAACAACCATGATACTTTCGCTTAATTTAGTAGAGATCTAAAATCACTACCGTCTACAAATAGTAGACTCTACTGATCTCGAACACACTTTAACTTTCCTTTCCTGCATGGATGAAGTCAACACCGCCGCCATAGGGGTGATAAACAATACCGGTCACCCCAGGAGCAGAAGCAAAATAGTGGTTCTCATAGAAAAGAGGATAAAAGATGCACTGTTCGTTGAGATAGCGCTCCATCGCTGCACAGGTGGCGGCCGCTTCCGCTCCACTTTGATTTTCCGCCTTGGATAGATTTTCATCGTAACCTGTAGAGTGCAGGCCAGCCGGGTTGTTTGGATTGTCGCTGCGGAAGAGATCGAGGACAGCCAGAGGGCCGGAGGATTCCGGAGTAATGGAACAGATTGCAATCTGATAACTTCCCGCTGCGATGCGGGAAGCCAGCTCTTTATCGCTGAGAGGTTCCATGTTGAAATAGTTGTCGAATAAAACATTCCATTCCGTCAGCATCTCATTGGCCATCAGCTTGACTTCCGGGTCATCCGAACAGAGGATGGTCACACTCGGCAGTGCTTCTAAGCCTAACTCCTGTAGGCCGGCCAGCAAAAGCTGGGCTACTGTTGAATCTTGTTGGGGATAGAACGTTTCATTTCCCACCTGTTGGCGATAATCCCGGCCGAATAGCTTGGTTTCCGGCGGAATGATATAATCCGCAACGGTTGTTCCTTTAGGGAGATGTGTGAGTACCTTTTCACGGGTAAAGGCTTGTGTAAAGGCCTTACGGATATTGAGATTACACATAACTTCATTTTGTGTATTGAAGCACAATCCCCAGGTTGTATCTTCGAAGCCGACCACTGTGCAGCCCGCATCTTCAGCCTCTTCCACAAGTTCTGAAGGCATGGCGATTGCATCTACAGTGCCATCCGTAAGGGCAGCCACAGGGTCAGAAACATCCACCTTCTTGTTTCCGATACTAAATTTAATATCGGAGGGCAAAGGTTTGCTGTCGCCAGAGTAACTGGAAGAACGGCGCAGGTTGATATAGGAACCGTGCTCCCAGCCATAAGCGCCGTCGATTGCAAATGGTCCGTTGCACAACATCGTGGAACGCTCCAAACCATAGCGTCCACCGGTTGTAAGGAAGAATTCCTCATGGCACGGCATAAATACAGCCGATGCTGCTCGAACGGGAAAATCCTCGCACGAGTATTCCAATTGCACAGAGAGGGTACGGGCATCTACCGCGGAAACGCCCAGCTGCTCCACCGGCAGTTCGCCGGACCGGATGGCGCGTGCATTTTGGATACAGAACATAGGGCTACATGTGGATGAATTGGTTGCAGGATCGAGTGCACGCTGAAACGCATAAACAAAATCATCCGCGGTTACAGGGGTGTTGTCGTCATCGTTCCAAACAGCATCCTCCCGTAGATAAAACGTAAATTGAGTAAAATCTGTGTTGGATGACCATTTTTCTGCTACACCGGGAACTGCATTGCCATCTGCATCCAGGCGAGTCAACCCTTCGAAGAGTGCCTGAATCAATATAATGCCGGATTCATCTTCCGCGATTTGAGGGTCGAGCGTCTTTGGTTCCGAAGCCAAGTGATATTGGAAGGACTTGTTCGCATTGCTGGGTTCGCTGTCCTCGCATGCTGCCAGAGAGAGCAGCAGGACCACACATAAAATAATTGCCGCAAACCGTCTCATTCCGTCACTCCTTCCGGTTTTTTCATTTATTCTAGCATCTTTTCAGGGGCAATGCAATGTGGATACAGAAATGTCATAGAATCGTAAGTTTCCTGTTATGGACTGGGATGTACGGGAGGGAATCTTGCCGGAATAGAAAAGAACCTCCGCAATCGCATGAAACGCCAATCATTCGACTTTAAAGAATTTAAAAAAATCCCATGAAAAATATGGAAACCCGCCTATACAACCCCCGTTTCATAGGTATAATAAATGTGTAGGAAACATGCATCCTGCGAGAAATTTTTATTACAATGGAAGAAATCCAAAACTTGAATGGAGGTTAAACAGATGAGCCAGAGAGTAAAATTTTATATTTGTAAGCATTGTGGGAATATCGTAGGATTGATTAACAATGCTGGTGTGCCGCTGGTTTGCTGTGGGGAGAAGATGAGCGAATTGGTTCCCAATACCACAGAGGGCGCAACAGAGAAGCACCTGCCGGTTGTTGAAGTGGATGGAAATATTGTAAATGTCCATGTAGGAAGTGTAGAGCATCCGTCTACAGAAGAGCATTACATCGCTTGGGTATATCTGGAGACAGCGCATGGTGGACAGCGCAAGGTCATTAAGCCGGGCGAGAAGCCGTCGGTGTCGTTTGCCTTGCAGGACGATGAGCTGATTGCTGTCTACGCATATTGCAATCTGCACGGCCTATGGAAGACCGAGATGAAATAATTCGTCCGAGATCCATACATATATAGAAAAAAGGCGTTTCCCTGCTGGGAAACGCCTTTTTTCATTTGGAGGACGGATTATTGAATATATTGCGGAGATTCAATGCCAGAAAACACCCGGCATGCTTGCTTCTCCGCAAGTTTGGAACGGGAGCCTGTTTCCTCCCGTTCCCTCTAACGCTATAAACGGGAACAGCCGTGTTTATTCCTCGATAAGAGAACGGCCGTCCATCTCCGCAGGCTGGGGTAAACCCAGAATCTGCAGCATAGTGGGAGCAATGTCGGCAAGGCGCCCGCCTTGGCGCAGCTTTTTGCAGGGATAGCCGACTACGCAGAACGGAACAGGGTTGGTAGTATGCGCAGTGAACGGGGAGCCATCTTCCTCGTACATCTTGTCCGCATTGCCATGGTCCGCTGTAATCAGCGCCACACCGTTCATTTTTGCAATCGCGTCAAGGACGCGGCCCACACAGGTATCGACTGCCTCGACAGCGGCCTTAGCAGCGCCAAAAACGCCGGTATGGCCGACCATATCGCAGTTTGCATAGTTCAAAATAATCACATCATATTTGCCGGATTCGATGCGCTCAATCAGTTTATCAGTGACCTCATAAGCGCTCATTTCTGGCTGTAAATCATATGTGGCCACCTTCGGAGAGTTGACCAATACGCGATCTTCATTCGGGTATTGCTTTTCAACACCCCCATTGAAGAAAAAGGTCACATGGGCATATTTCTCTGTCTCTGCAATACGCAGCTGTGTCAAACCCTTGTCGGAGATGTATTCGCCGAAAGTATTCGTCAAACTCTGCGGCTTAAAGGCCACAAGAACGTTTGGCATGGTTGCATCGTACTGCGTCATGCAGACATACTTAACCGGGAAGAAGCCCTTTTTGCGTTCAAAGCCTGTAAACTCCGGATCGACAAACGTACGGGTAATCTCTCTCGCGCGATCCGGACGGAAATTGAAGAAGATAATGGAATCTTCTGCACCAATTTCTGCGCCCTGTGCACAAACAGTTGGTACTACAAACTCATCGGTGACATTTTCCTTATAGGAATCCTCCACCGCCTGAACTGGATCGGGGCACTGGATGCCCTCTCCATATACCATCGCGGCATAGGCTTTTTCAACACGTTCCCAACGGTTGTCGCGGTCCATTGCGTAGTAACGGCCCATCACAGTGGCAATCTCACCGACACCGATCTCTTTGAGCTTTGCGGCACAATCGGCCACATAATCCTTACCAGAGGAAGGCGGCACATCGCGGCCGTCAAGCAGAGCATGGATATAGACCTTTTTCAGGCCACGGCGCTTAGCGAGTTCCACCAATGCATACAAATGGGAATTGTGGCTGTGCACACCGCCGTCGGACAACAACCCAATCAAATGCAGAGCGGTCTTTTTCGCAATGGCATTGTCCACCGCAGAAATAAAAGCAGAATTTTCAAAGAAATTGCCATCTTGAATGGACTTGGTGATGCGGGTCAGCTCCTGATAAACAATGCGGCCGGCGCCAATGTTGGTGTGTCCGACTTCGGAGTTCCCCATCTGTCCATCCGGCAGGCCGACGTCCATTCCGGATGCTCCGATCTGTGTAATCGGATTGCTGCCAAAGATACGGTCCAGATTAGGCTTATTGGCTGCTTTGATTGCGTTGCCGTAATCGCCAGCAATACCAAAGCCATCCAAAATCATTAAAATCAGAGGTTTTTTACTCATGAGTTATTCGATCTCCTACTCTTTTCAAAACTGCAAGGGAATTAGCCCAAGGTAGCAGCCTTGACAATCTCCGCGAAATCTGCGGGTTTCAGGGAAGCGCCGCCGATCAGGCCGCCGTCTACATCGGGCTGTGCCAAAAGCTCGGCTGCATTCTTGGCGTTCATGGACCCACCGTACTGAATGGTCATGCCGTTTGCAGCTGCCTCGTCGTAGAGGCCCTTCACGGTTTCACGGATGATCGCGCAGACCTCGTTGGCCTGTTCTGCGGTTGCAGTTTTGCCGGTTCCGATTGCCCAGACCGGTTCATATGCAATAATCACGCGGGAGAGCTCGTCCTTGCTCACACCTTGCAGAGCGATTTTGGTCTGCATTGCAACCAACTCTGCAGTGATGCCCTGCTCGCGCTGTTCCAAGTACTCGCCGACACAGAGAATCACGGTCAAACCATTGTCCAAAGCGGCGCGTACGCGCTTATTAACGGTGACATCCGTCTCGCCAAAATAAGTACGGCGCTCGCTGTGACCGATGATGACATATTTCACACCCATTGCGGTCAACATATTTGCAGAAATTTCTCCCGTATAAGCGCCGGAAGCTTCCCAGTGGCAGTTTTCTGCGCCTACACCGATGTTGGTGCCAGCGGTTGCCTCCAAAGCGGCGGCAAGATCCACATACGGAACGCAAACGACCACATCGCAACCCGCATCAGCGACCAGAGGCTTGATAGCTTCGATCAGCTCTTTTGCCTCAGCAGGGGTCTTGTTCATCTTCCAGTTGCCGGCGATGACGGCTTTTCTCAGTGCTTTGTTCATGGATGTCTATCTCCTTTTATATGATAGTCAAAAAAGAAACCTCCGGAGGGGGCCGCACAGCCGGAACATAGCGTCCCGGGCAGGCGGGAATCCCCGCCGAAGGCGCGGATGCTCAAATTAGTCCTTATCGTTCAAGCAGGCAATGCCCGGGAGAACCTTGCCCTCCAGGAACTCGAGGGAAGCGCCGCCGCCTGTGGAGATATGGGTCATCTTATCCGCGAAGCCGAGCTTCTCGACTGCAGCAGCAGAATCGCCGCCACCAATGATGGAAATCGCGCCACTCTCTGCAACGGCTCTTGCAACAGCGATTGTGCCCTCAGCAAAAGCTTCCCATTCGGAAACACCCATCGGGCCATTCCATACCACCGTGCCAGCTCCCTTGACAGCCTCTGTGAACAGCTCGCGTGTCTTGGGGCCAATGTCCAGGCCCATCCAGCCGTCCGGAATGCGATCGGAATCGACAAGCTTGTGCTCGGTGTCGGGTTTATATTCCAAGCCGACAATATTGTCCACCGGAATCAGGAACTTGACGCCCTTTTCCTTGGCCTTCGCCATCGTATCCTTCGCGAGTTCGACCTTGTCGCTCTCACAGATGGAAGTGCCGATGGAATAACCCAGAGCATTCATGAAGGTGTAGGCCATGCCGCCACCGATGATGAGGGTGTCCACCTTGTCCAGCAGGTTGGTGATTACGCCGATCTTATCGGAAACCTTCGCGCCGCCCAGAATAGCGACAAACGGGCGCTTCGGCTCGGTGAGCGCGCCGCCCATGATGGTGATTTCCTTCTGAATCAGATAGCCGCAGACAGCCGGCAGGTAGTCGGCAACGCCAGCGGTGGAAGCATGCGCACGGTGCGCTGTACCGAATGCGTCATTGACATAAATTTCCGCCAAGGAAGCAAGATCCTTTGCAAAAGCCGGATCGTTCTTTTCTTCTTCTTTGTGGAAGCGGACGTTTTCGATCATCTCGACTTCGCCGTCCTTCAGGGAAGCAGCGATGCTCTTTGCGCTCTCGCCAACAACATCCTTTGCCATTTTGACTTCCTGACCAAGTGCCTTGGAAAGATATTCCGCAACCGGGGCCAGGGAATACTTCATGTTGAACTCACCCTTCGGGCGGCCCAGATGGGAGCAGAGGATCACCTTTGCCTTATGGTCAACCAGATATTTGATGGTCTTCATAGCCTCGTTGATGCGCTTGGGATCGGTGATATTGCCCTCTGCATCAAAGGGGACGTTAAAGTCGCAGCGGACGAGGACTCTCTTGCCCGCTACGTCGATGTCTTCGACAGTTTTTTTATTGAGGTAATTCATAACGTTTGCGCTCCTTTATTTGAATTTTCAGAGTCTCCTACGCTTGTTTTTCAGTATACAATAAATGGGAATTATTTTCAAGAGAGAAGGCCTGATTTTTGCGGGGTGTACAGCCGTTTTCCGGCGCCTTTTGTCAATCCCACGAGAGGCGGTGCAGCTGCCCCGCGCACAGGAGATTTGGATAATTCCACTGCCGCAATACTTCATAGACGCCTATCGCTACAGAATTCGAAAGGTTTAGACTGCGCGCGTCCGGGTTGTTCAGCATAGGGATACGTACGCAGGATTCCGGGTGCTGCAAAAGAAGCTCTTCCGGCAGACCGGCGGTTTCCTTGCCAAAGACCAGATAACAGCCGTCTGGGTATGAAATATTGGAATGGATGTGCTGTGCCTTTGTGGAAAAATAGAAGAAATTGCCGCTGTTTTGGCTGAAAAAATCGGAAAGACTATCGTAATAGGTGATGTCCAAAAGATGCCAGTAGTCCAGACCCGCACGCTTGAGCTTTCGGTCGTCAATTTTGAACCCCATGGGCCCGACCAGGTGCAGCCGAGCGCCGGTTGCAGCACAAGTGCGTGCAATGTTGCCGGTATTCTGCGGTATTTCTGGTTCGACCAGTACAATGTTCAGTGTTGCCATGTGTAATTCTCCCCCGGGATATGCCCGATTTCAGTTTTGTTTTTATGCATGGCCATTATACCATCAATCGCCGAAAATCTCAAAATTATGTAGAAAATCCGGAAGCAAACGGAACCGATATTCAACCGCAAGGAGGGGAAAATAATGCGGGGAAACTCCCTGATCGAATTATTGGAAAAATGGAATGCAATTTGGAGGTCGTATATGATGTATAAGGAAACGATGGGCTTTGTCAAAGGAATCGGCGCAGGCATTGTAGCCAGTGTTGCCGTAGCAGCAGTAGGTAGCCAGATGATGAAGAACAACCGCCACCTGCGCCGGGACGCACACCGCGCTATGCACGCAGTCGGCAATGCGATGCAAAATGTAGAACACATGTTCAAGGCGTAAGAATGGTATTCCATGCATAAAAGTACCTTTGATTTACTTTGTAAAGTTTGGAATGGAATTTCTTACAGCGCATGAACACAAAGTGGAAAGAGGGTGTCCCCAAACTGCGAATGGTTCGATTCAAAGGAAGGGGACATCCTCTTTCTATTTAAAAATGTTTGAATTTCTAAAAGAAGAGGGTATCCTCAAGTCATTTTGTGACTTTTGGGACACCCTCTTCTTCCTTGTTTAGATTGTTGGGACTGCTTTTAAACAGAAGTGGATACCCGATAGGCTTTGTACTCCCGATGAAAATGGTAGCCCAACTTTTGAGCCAGGGAGAGGGATTCCCGATTGGCCGCATCCCAGCTGGGATAGAGCCCTCGCCGTATGCACTCTAAAATCAATGTAGCAGCACATGCAGTTGCCAATCCTTTGCGCCGGTATGACGGTTTTGTATCAATCTCTACCTCAATTCCACCTTTATAATAGGAATGGGAAGTAGCGCCACACACAAGTTGGTTTCCATCGTAGGCGGCGATTCCTATTCCGTGTTCCTGGAAAGCGGAATACGTGGGAAACCAGGCGCAGAGATGGGAGGACCACTCCTCCTTTTGGCTCGTTAAATAGGTGGAGAGATCAAAGGGAGAGATTCGATAGTTTCCCTGAGGCGGCACAGCTTGGCGTTGCAAAGTATCCAGATGAAAGGCCGTGGCTTCTTTGTAAAGGGAATATCTTTGCACGGGGAATTGTTTTCCAGTATGTACATGTTCTATTACGGGCTCCCAAATTGTTTGAAGAGGAATGATGTAGCACCATGGGTGAGAATAACCGTCGGGTAGAACAGCGGCTAATTCTTCTGCTACGGGTGAATCAGGGTTTCCGGACAGAAAACAAAAGTCGGTGGTACAAATTTTGGCTGCGGTTGGTGCTTCCAGGCGGTCTGCCCAGGCATCTCCCATACATCCTTCCAAACAGGAACGAATCAGCGTATGATCCGAGGCGGAGAACAGCGGGGCAATACAGTGCATTTTATCTTTGGGAACTTGAATCATCATAAACCTCCCAATCAAATAGATTTCTTTAACAGAATATGTAAAAACGCCGCTGTTTGGAACGCCCAAAAAAACATCAGAAAGAAAAAGATCGTGAGATACTCTGGGACCAAGAAAACAAAAGGAATACCATTGTAATCGTCAGATCCGCTTTTATGGGAGAGAAAAGACGCCTTCCATGATCCCGCAGAACGCCTTGCGGAACCGCTGCGAAACCTGTATAATAACCTTAACTTCACCTTTATATAAATGGAAAGTAGACACTTTCCCGTCAAGGAAGGACAAACTATGCAAAGCGAAACAGACATCCTTTATTATGCCGTTTACCACAGGGACTACGATGGACCATCTGCCAAGCCGTCTCTGCTGAGTTTGGCACGACAGGAATATTTTACGCAGGGCAAGGCCGTATCTGTACGGGAAGAACATTTGGATTCCGGTAGGAAAGCAGTATATCGGGGTAAATTGAGCAGGCATCATTTTACGTGGACTGTCAAGTGCGATGGGAAGCTTATTCAGCAGGCCTTCCGAGGTGAGCGTGGATATGAGCTGGTCCATTTTGATGAGCGCGGAGAACCTACCAGCAAGGCACGGTTTTCGTTGGACTTGTGCTGGCAGGGGACGGCCTATTATATGAATGGCCGCAGAGACCAACTTCCAGTTGCTATTTTGTCGCCGGTCAGTGGGGGGATACTTCTGACGGAGTGGAATCCGGACAGCGGCAAATACAACCGGGTTCTGCTGGTTCCTGCCTTTTGCGACGGGGGAGTGCAGAACAAAGTTTGGCGAATACTCGGTTAGGGGAACCGCGTATATGGGCGGAAACCTCTCAAGGGGACTTTTGTTATTGTACGGAGGAAGAGGCGGCTCTACGTACTTCATTGATGGAAGGCCCGGCCGGGGTGGTCCCAGAGGATCTTGTTTTTCGTCCGGAAACCTCCGATTCTATTGAGGAGGAGGAGCCGTTCTTTGCGGGTTTTTCCTATATTGCCAACGACTCCGAGCCGGAGGAGATGGAGGGCTTGCAGGATTTCTCCGGGGAAAGTCCTGCGGAGGAACAACAAGCGGAGGCATCGATGGTGGAGACTCCATCTGCGGCGTTACAGGACGATTATGCTGCGGATCATGAGCTATTTTGCGCTGGGCAGGATGCCACACATCCAAAACGATGGGGAACTGCTTGTCCCTCTGCTTTTGGAACACATGGGGAGCACGATGCCCAAGACGAGACGTTTCCTCTCCCTGTATTGAATTCAGGACTTTCCCAGCTCTTAAAGCTGGTGCAGGCGGAACTGAAAGCGCAAGAGCAAAAGGAGCAAGAGGCGCCTATACCGGATCAGACTTCCGCAGAGGATGCTTTTGAAGAGGTGATGCGCCCTCCGCACGCGGAACGATATGCGGTGGCAGCAAAAACCGGCACGGAATCGTGGTCCATGCACCGGAGCTGAAGCCAAAATCTTTAAAAGGAATGGAGAATACATCCAGCGGGGAGAAAAAGCCCGCTGCAATACCGGTCAAACGAATCATCATTAGCTCAGAAGAAAGTTATGCTTATTTTGGCGAATTGCTAAACGGTATGCGCGAAGGAGACGGACGCACGGAAATGTCGAACGGGCATACGGCATATGAAGGAGGTTACCACGAGGACAAACGCGACGGATTTGGAACCTATTATTATAAGTCTGGGAAGCTTTGTTATGTGGGGCATTGGAAGGACAACCTGCGCCATGGATCGGGAATCTCGTTCAATTCCCGGGATGGTTCTATTTTTGTTGGAAAATGGCGTGACAATGTTCCGACCGGCAGTGGAACGGCGTTTGATGCAGAAGGAAATCTGTTGTACACGGGCGGCTGGAAGGATGGCAAGCGCGATGGACATGGAACGGAATATCGAAATGGAGCCGTCCTCTATACAGGAGAATGGAAAGAGGACCTCCGCCATGGCCGGGGGACATTGACTTTGGAAAATGGGACGGTGATTACCGGTATTTTTGAGAATGGGAAGGTCCAGGGCTTGGATGATATATGATGGAACATGGGGGTGAGCCGTTATGCAGTGGCTCGAACTACATAATGTAGAATACGGGGAGTGTATTGTCCTCGGGGGAGCCCACCACGACATTCTTATGGTGGATTGCGGCAGCATCAATCAGAAGATACGCGAGGGGAATTTGGATTTCAGCGATTATGTAGACCCAACTTTAATGGAACGTTATTCTGCTTGCTCAGGGCGTGCGTTTTTGCTGACTCATTATCATCGGGACCATCTCTGTGGGCTCTATCAGATGTTAGCGAAACGCGGCGGTTATTTCGACCGCATTCTGTTGCCGGTTTCCCCGGCAGATACACATGGGAGGCATTTGCTGCTGGATTTTGCGTTGTTTGTCTATGCGTTTTTGCCACGGCAAAGCGATTATGCGCAAGTCAATTTGAGTGCGCTCCGCATTTTTAGCCGGGTTGCGAAGAGCGCGGGAGCGGATCGAATCTACCCAATTGCAGCCGGCTCCAGTTTTTTATTTGATGATGTAACCTACGATGTGCTTTGGCCGGACCGGGAGGGGTATCCTTTTTCTGACCTCTTCGCATCAGCGGTCGAACAATTGAATGTGTGTCTTGCTTCGCCGTTTTTGCCGGAGGTAGCCCAGCATTTTTTGGAGTTGAAGGCACGTTATGGGAAAGCTTATCATCTATGTTGTCAATCCGTCCCCTTACAGGCAGAAAAGATCGCACGGCTGGATGCCCTCTTGGAACAAGTTGACCTCCTGGTTCCGGAACTGCAGCTTTTGCCAACCGCCCCGGACATTGTGCAGATTTTGACAGACCCGGCCACCACCACCGCTTATTCCGATGAACTGAACACGGCCAGCGTCATCTTTCACAACCGCCGTACCAGTGAAGCCAGTCTTGACGACATCCTTATGACGGGTGATGCGGCCCCTGAGAGTTTTGACGCCATTGCGGACCGTCTCTATCATGACTATTATATTGTAAAGGCGCCGCATCATGGAACAGCAAGTCATTGGAGCCATTGGCTTTCAGAGATAGCCGCTTCCCATATTCTCATCAGCAACGGGGAGTATCAGAAGGGTGGGAAAATTGCATCGGAATATGTGGATTTACCTGCGGTGAAACATTGTACAAACTGTGCGGCCTGTTCCTGGTATGCCTCCAGCGGTTGTTCCTGCAATCGGGTAGCTTGCTGCTACGATTTGCCCATGGGCGCAGGACTGACCATCAAGTGTCCACGATGCCGTGAGCGGAAAGGTACCGCGCCGTGCGGAATTTATATTGTTTCGCACGGGGGAGAACGCGCATGTCTGTGCGATGATCTCCCGGTTCAGCCAGGCTTATAAATCGGGAAAAGGCAAAGAAAGCGGCGTTGGCAAAACCCTGCCAAGGCTGCCAATATTTTAGAGCAAACGCTGCCAAAACAACAAAAACCTAGGATTCATGCGGCTTTTTCGCATAAAAATCCGAAAAATATTGTGATTTCCGCACTTGACATTGCGAAATAAATATCTTATAATCCAAGTAACATATGAGGGACGCATATGCGGGTTGTCTTTCTAGCGCCATCTAGGAGGGGCCTCCCCCATACCGTCTTAGTCAAGGGCTAATCCTGTTAATGTCCGTGACGTTCATTATGTTCATTTCTCTTAAGGCATGCGCAAATACGCAAACCACGATTTTTAAGGAGGACAAAAAGGATGAGAAAAATTACAGGAAAAGCTCTCGCAACAGTGCTCGCAATGGCATTGATTACGTCTAGCTTTTCGGGAACTTTTGCTTTCGCAGCATCCAAGACTGAGAAGGCTGGCAGCGTGTCGCTGGTGAACTCTGATAATGATGAGATCACTTTGGTAAAAGATACCGATGACGCAAACAATTATAAGTTTGATCTTATTAATTTTATCGGCGGCGTAGAGTTGACGACTGCGGATAAAGAAGAGTCTATTACAGTAACCGATGAAGACGATCTTTCTTTCCGTCATGCAAAGGGCGATAGCCTGATTTCTGTTAAAGATGGTAAGGCTAGAGTTAAGACCGATAAGACTGGTACTGAAACCATTATGGTTTATGCAGAAGGCGAGATTACCCGCGACGATAAAGATGTCACATTGAAGGGCCAGATCGAAATTACTGTTAATGTAGTGAAGAATGGTACTCTGTTTGTTGGCATTGTTGGCGAACCAGAAGGTGAGACCGGTAATGAAATTCCAAATTTGGAAGTTTCTTACAATGATCTCAATACCAAAGAGGTAGGTGTGTATAGGGCAACTTCGGAAGCTCAGGCAAAGGATAGCAAGACGGACGGTTTGAGAGCTACCTATGAGCTGGTAACGACTGTTGATGGCTATGATGAGAAAGGTGAGCCGACAGGTGATCCGGTTCGCATTGAGGGCAGCACCAACAATAGATTTGAGTTGGAGAAGGCTGAAGATGGCGAGTCCGTTACTACTATGACAAACAAGGGCAAGGGCCCTGGCACCTTGAAGTTTACCATTAAGAGCGGCGGTAGTAAGAACTCTGATGGTGAATGGAAATTCAATGAAACAGAGGATACAACTACTGCAACCGTTCTGAAGAGAATTGATGTTACTGCGAATACGACTATCGATAAAGATGGTAGCAGCACAGATATTACTCCTATTCCTGATGGAATGAATGCTGACAGTAATGTGTCTGGCTATGACATTAGAGTGCTGGAAAACGGAGGCAAGTATGCAAATGTTTCCGTTACTGGCAGTGCAAGTGTTGGCGAAATCAAAAATGCTAACGAAGTAAACATCGAAGATAAGGCCAAGGTTGGTGACATTACCGACGCAAGTGGAAAGGTTGCTATTTCTGGCGGTACTGTTGGTGTCGTAGATGTTAAACAGGATGTTTCGGTAAGCGATGGCCGTGTAACTTCTATTGAAGCTGATGGCGACATTGATCTTACTGGCGGCACAGTAAGCGGAGATGTTACGACTGATAAGAGTGTAACTATTGATGCGGAAGATGATGACATCAATACAGTTGTTTCTGGCACAATTGAGGCTCAGAACATTACTGTTGATTCCAGCAGTGAAGATGGTCAGGTTCAGTTGGCAAATGTTTTGCTGAAGGATGATGGCGAAATTACTCTGAAGGGTGACAATGTCAGTATTGCAAAGTTGGATTGTGCTTATAAGGGTAATGTTACCTTTGAAGGCTTCGAAGGTAAGCTGCCGAGCCTTTTGAACGCTCAGGATGTTACAGTCGACGAAGATACAAATGTTGTAGTTGAAGGCCCGGTTGTCATTGATTCCTTGGATATTGCCGATGGCGGTTCCATTGAATTCAGAGATACTGTCGAGGTTGCAAGCATTTCTGGCGATGGTAAATTGGTTGTTGCCGCTGATAAGCTGTATGTAACTGATAGCATTTCCGGTGATGTAAAGCTCAGACTTGCTGGTTCCAATGTTAATGTTGGTGATGTAGCTTATAGAGCAGCTAAGGATGTTGGCTCTGTCGATGCTTTCGATGGTGTTGGATTTACACTCGAAAGAAAGTCTGTTGATACGAAGTCTGATTCCTTCCTCGTAAAGAGCGTTTCCTTCGCAGGTGTTGCTCTGGACAAGAGCGAAGTTACCATTGCTAAGGGCTTCTCTGACACTGTAACTGTTTCTAACTATCCGGCAAGCACTTCTCTGCCGGCGGGCGCTTCCGTTGTTTGGGATTACAGCGACGCTGACAAGGACGTGTTCGAGATTACTGCAGACGGCGCAACTCTGACCATTAAGGTTAAGGAGTATGACGACGTTTATGCAACTTCCAACAGCTTTGATCTGTATGCAACAGTTGTTGATTCCGACGGCGATGCACTCGAGGATTATGATTCCGCAGTTTGCACCGTAACTGCAATTCCGGAAGTTGTTGTTTCCAGCGACCTGTCCGGTATTGTTGAGGTTCCGCAGGGCTCCACGAAGGACTTCGTTGTGAACTCTCAGGTTGAGGCTCCTGTTACCATTGGTACTGGCAACGTTGCTGTTCACGCTCTGAAGACTCCGTTCGCGAACGGCCAGGCTACCTATACCATCAAGGCTACTGGCGAAGTTGGCACCACCGCTGGCGTTTATGCTACGGTTCCTGGCCAGAACGCTGTGAAGCTCTTCATCATCAAGGTTACTGCTCCGGTTGTGACCTCTGATACGACTGTTGACTTTGATCTGACTGCTGGCAGCCGCTATGTCTTCAAGATCACTGCTCCGTCCGCTCCGGCATTCACGGTTGGCAACGGCGCTGTTCTGAAGACCCAGGCTGGCAAGATCGTTGGCAATGACTACTATTTCGCAGTCTATGCTATCGGTTCTGCAGGCCAGAGCACTGGCGTGTATGTCAATGGCGTGAAGGTCTGCACGGTTACCGTGAAATAAGATCTTTCGAGATTGACGATTTAAGTTTATAAGTATAGCTATTTGAATCTTTCGATAGTTGTATTTGCGCGGCAGCGGTTCGGGTATTTACCCGGGCCGCTGCTTTTTTATGTAATCGTTTCAGATAGAGGTATTATCTATCAAGATGGCTTTGACGAAATTATTCCGAGAAGGCTTTATAGAGTGTTACGTTATGATATACGTTTTGTTGATGTAGCCGCATAGTTTTGTGAATTCTAACAACAATAAGTAGGATGTAATCATTCATAGAAGATGAATTTATTGTCGAACGGTAGATTTCAGTCAATCTTATTTATTTGTCCAATACTTTTTTGGTATTTATTCTTTGATATAGAATAATTAGTCACCGGTTTTGCACAGAAGTGGACAAGATTTACAATCTTGTATGGATTTTTTTAAATATATTGACAATTTGTTGAAAAAGCTATAATATAAATACTACATTAACAGAATGTTCACAGTTACAGTTTGTTACTATAACAAAAGAGATGGCCGAAGAAAGTGGTGATGAAATGCAGATTATAAAGGGAATCGCGGCCTCCAATGGCATTGCGATCGGTAATCTGAAGCTCTGTGTGAAGTTAGATGATAAAATCGTAAAACAGCCGATCACTGACGTGGATGCAGAGCTAAAGCGTGTTGAATCCGCGAAGGAGGAAGCAGAAGCAGCGCTAAACCAGATTTATCTCGACGCTCTAAAACGTGTGGGCGAAGAGAACTCAATGATCTTTCAGATCCACATTATGATGTTGCAAGACGATGATTTCTTTGATGCGATTCAAGATTGTATTAAAGATGAAAAAGTGAATGCGGAGTATGCTGTATGGCAAGCTGCGCAACAGTTCTCTACAATGTTTGCCCAAATGGATGACGAATATATGCGTGCACGGAGTGCAGATGTCATTGATATTTCCAAGCGGCTGCTCGGTTGTCTTAACCCGGCGCTGGAGAGCGGCTTGGACAGTTTAAAAGAGGAAGCGATTGTAGCTGCTTCAGATTTGATGCCTAGCGAAACTGTTCAGATGGACAAAACTAAGGTACTTGCATTTGTTACAGAGCAGGGTTCCAAAAGTTCACATTCTGCAATTCTTGCCCGCACGATGGGAATTCCTGCGGTGGTGGGGTTGTGTGATGCATTTACCCATCTGAAGGACGGAGTGACAACCATTGTAGATGGAACTTCTGGCGATGTGATTGTGGAACCGGATGAAAATACCCTGAAAGAGTATAAGGAAAAACGAAATGCTTTCCTACAACATCAGAAAGACTTACAACTATTAAAAGGTACAAAAGCTGTAACGAAGAGTGGAGTAGAGATAGAAATTAATGCAAACATCGGCCACCCAAGTGATGTAGAGATGGTCATCGAGAATGATGCGGATGGTATCGGCCTGTTTCGTAGTGAATTTCTATATATGGAAAGCGATGATTTTCCGACTGAGGAACAGCAGTTTGAGGCCTATAAAAGTGTGTTAGAAGGCATGGGCGGCAAGCGTGTGATTATTCGGACTTTAGATTTGGGTGCGGATAAACAGGTCCCTTATTTAAACATCCCCAAAGAGGAAAACCCTGCGATGGGTTACCGTGCAATACGAATCAGTCTGGATCGAAAGGAACTCTTCATTACACAGCTACGGGCTTTGGTTCGGGCTTCTGCTTTTGGAAAGCTTGCAATTATGTTCCCTATGATTACTTCTGTCGAGCAGGTTCAGGAGATCAAGGATTTACTGGAAAAGGTAAAAGCCGACTTAAAGGCAGAAGGGATTGCCTTTGCGCCAGATTTTGAAATTGGCATTATGATTGAGACACCGGCTTCTGTTATTTTGAGCGATTTATTGGCGAAAGAGGTGGACTTCTTCAGCGTCGGTACAAATGATTTGACGCAGTATACCCTTGCAGTGGATCGTATGAATCCACAGATTTCTTCCATGTATGATCCACGCCATCCGGCTGTTCTTCGCATGATTCAAATTGCAGCAGAAAATGCGCAAAAGGCTGGTATTTGGATTGGTATTTGTGGTGAGTCTGCGGGAGATACCGAACTGACGAAATTCTATATGGATATTGGGATCAATGAGCTTTCTGTGACCCCAGGCATGGTCTTGGAGCTGCGCCGAACAGTGCAGCAGCTTGATTAAGGTAGAAACCGGGAAAGGGACCCGGTTTGTATGAATTAATTTTTTCGAGGAGGTAAAATTATGCAAAAGGTCCTTGCAAAGCTTCAAAAGCTTGGAAAAGCTTTGATGCTTCCAGTTGCCTGCTTGCCTGTAGCAGGTATCTTGATGGGAATCGGTTACATGATCGATTCCAATGTTATGTCCGGGCTGGGAGACCCGAATGTCATTGCTTTCTTCTTGGTTAAAGCTGGTGGAGCAATTATCGACAACATGCCCATTCTGTTTGCAATCGGTGTTGCAATCGGTTTGAGCGACGACCATGAAGGTACATCTGCACTTGCTGGCCTGGTATCTTGGTTGATGGTCCAGCAGATTTTGAACCCCAGCATCGTAGCAGTTCTGACCGGGGCGGAAGCTGACGCAGCTTTCTCCAAGGCAAACAACCAGTTTATCGGTATCATCTGCGGCGTTGTTGGCGCACTTTGCTACAATCGTTTTAAGAATACGAAGTTGCCGGAGGCGTTGTCCTTCTTTAGTGGCAAACGTTCGGTTGCAATTGTTACTGCGCTTGTCAGCGTTGTAGTCGGCTTGATCTTCTTCTTTGTCTGGCCGGTGGTTTACAATGCTCTGGTTTCTTTCGGCGAGGCTATCATCAGCTTGGGCGCAATCGGCGCTGGTATCTACGGCTTCTTCAACAGATTGTTGATTCCGGTCGGCCTGCACCACGCTCTGAACTCTGTGTTCTGGTTTGATGTTGCTGGTATCAACGATATTGCAAACTTCTGGGGCGGCACAGGTACTCCTGGTGTCACCGGTATGTACATGTCCGGTTTCTTCCCGGTAATGATGTTCGGTCTGCCTGGCGCAGCTTGGCAATGTATCATACTTCAAAGCCCGGCAAGAAGAAGATTGCTGGTGGTATCCTGTTCTCTGCTGCACTGTGCGCATTTATCAGTGGCGTAACGGAGCCTCTGGAGTTCTCCTTCATGTTCCTTGCTCCTGCTCTTTATGTGATTCATGCAGTGTTGACTGGTATCTCCATGGCGGTTATCGCAGCACTTCCGATCCGTGCAGGCTTTAACTTCAGTGCAGGTTTTGTGGATCTGTTCTTCAGTTCTTGGGTTCCGCTCGCACAGAATCCGTGGCTGTTGATCCCAATTGGCATTGTAGTTGGCGTAATTTACTACATCGTTTTCCGTTTTGTCATTGTGAAATTCAACCTCAAGACCCCGGGCCGTGAGGATGATGATGATGATGAATCCGAAGGCTTCTCGAAGCTGGTAAAGGACCAGGGCTATGATGGCCTTGCTAAGAAATATGTTGATGTCCTGGGCGGCAAAGAGAACATTAAGGAAATCGAGTCCTGCATCACCCGCATTCGTCTGGTACTGAAGAGCAATAAAGACCTTGATGAAAAGGCAATCAAGGCTTTGGGCGCATCCGGTGTCATGAAGGCTGGCGATCAGGTCACACAGGTTATCGTCGGCACAAAGGCAGAAGCTCTTGTTGAAGCGATGAAGAAATATCTGTAATCAGGCTTTTTCGTTTCAATGACTATGTAAAAGGCAGCAGTCTCCCTCCTGGTCGTCAGGGAGACTGCTGTTTTCAGATGGATTTAAGACGATTTTTCAGGGACACTAAAGAAATAGAGCCATACTTGGAAGTGTGTGGTATCGGTCGTTTTCTTCAGAGCCACTTATAGAAATGATCGAAAGAGATCCATTTGCTTTATAAAAGCGCTATCTGAATATCCACGTTAGAATTGGAGGTATATATTCCATGGGATTGTTTGGTAAAAAGGAAAGCAAAATTGTAGCACAACAGACGGGAAAAGCCGTGCCGATTACAGAGGTGCCCGATCCAGTGTTTTCTGACAAGGTTTTGGGCGACGGCATTGCGATTATCCCGACCAGCAATACGGTGTTGGCGCCAATTTCCGGCACAATTGCCCAGGTAGCACATACTTTCCATGCGGTTGGAATTGAAGCGGACGATGGTACGGAGGTGCTGGTACACCTGGGGATCGACACCGTGAAACTCAATGGGGAAGGTTTTACCTGCCATGTAAAGGTGGGAGATCACGTAAATGCCGGTGATAAATTGATGGATATGGATATTGAGGCCATCGCAGCAAAAGGGTTTAAGACCATTTCTCCCTGTATTATTACAACAACTGATGATCTAAAAAGTATGGATTGTATTACGGGAGACGTGACGGCAGGAGAGACAACCGTTATAACGTACAAGAAAAAGTGAAAAAATTTCACTAGCCCCCGAAAACTAATTGTTTTTGGGGGCTTATTTATTATCATTTTGTGCTATAATATTTGAGGAATTTTGAACAGAACAATTTGGGCAATAATATGTTTAAGCGATATAAAAATCAAGATTATATGGCTTATGATATTGCGTATAGAAATTCCTGGTTAGGTTTGATGTTTTGTAAAAGCGAATTAGGACACTAGATTTAGGGTGATGCATAAAGTCATGGCGGCAAAGCAGGAAAAAGATCGATCAAGTTCTTCTGAAATTGTAGCGATATTGGATTTTTATCAATCCGACCTACACAAAGAGGCAAAAAGAATTTTAGAAGATCAAATTCGTACAGAGGAGGCCGTGCTCTGCGCGGAACAGCGAATCTGGCATGCAGCAGATTGGCTGCGATTACAACCTATAGAAAATTTAAAAGCATTGATTTTAATTGTAGCGCGTAATGCTGCAAAATCTTTGCAAAAGACTGGGGACTATAATTTCAATCCGCTGGGAGAAAATCAAGATGTGATCTTGCGCGAATTGGAAAAGAAGACCTTTCCCCATTTACCGAAATTGCGGTCCAATTATCAGGATGTTATTGTTTTGAAGTATTATTATGAGTTGCCAAATCAGGCGATTAGCGAACTTTTAGGGATCTCAGAAAAGAATGTTCAGATTCGAATCTTCCGGGCAAAACAACGGATTCGTGAGTTTATTGAGCATGAAGCGTATTTATAATTAATCCTTAAAGTATTTTTTTGTTTTTATATACAGTTGGTTTATAATTTGCAATTTACTCACTCTTTTCCATGATAATGCATCAATATAATAGATTTTATATAGAATTTCATATGTCTTTTCCTAAAATAACAATATGGAAAGAAAGACCAGACAAATATAATTTTTTCTTGTTATTTTTAATACATATCGTATATATTATGTAGAAATATGCAAATTGAAAAGAGATGTTTTTCTAAAAAAACTGAAAAGACATGGTTATTTGTAGGAGTTAGAACAAACGATATAGATGGGAATAATTGCTATTATGCATTTTTATGACGAAGAACTTGCAAGAGTAGAATCAACTATGGGATAAAATAGAGAGAAATATGCATACAGATTGGCATTCTTTCTGTGATTATTCCCGTATTTTCTGTTAAGGACGTTGGATAAAAAGAGGAAAAATGAAAAAAAAGATTGGAACTTGCATTATGTATATGAATTTGTTATAATAAATAACATTGATAGGGCACGTCCATGGGTGGAGGTGTCCTATTCATCGTTATATAGCAACAAATCCTATTGAATTATGGAAATTTGTGTGCTACAATAATAAAATATTAATATTTTATTCCATTTTTCGACAGATTTTCTGTAGAAAATGTGGAGCGCGACCGGTTGTTTTGGTGTAGAGTACTGAATCGTCGGTTTTGTTTGGGAGAGCAGACGGAAATTGGACGATTTCCGCAAAATGTGTTTTTTACATTTTGCACATCGGACGAAATGCAAAACGAAGGCAGCAAAACTTTTAGACTAAGGAGTGGCAGGCATTGGCAAAGTACGTATGTAAGCGTCTCGGTTACGCAATTTTGACTATCTTTTTAATCTCTGTCATCACATTTACACTGATGAACCTGATCCCCGGTGGACCATTTTTGAGTGAAAAAGCGGTAACCCCCGCGACCCAGGCCGCTTTGGAAGAGAAATATGGCCTGAATGTCTCGAAGCCCGAACAGTATATCAATTATATGAGCGGGCTTTTGCAGGGCGATCTCGGCGTATCTCTGAAACAAAAGGGAAGAACGGCAAACGACATTATCTTCTCAACCTTCCCAGTCTCTGCCCGTCTGGGTGGCATTTCCATTTTGGTGGCACTAGTAGTCGGCGTGAGCCTCGGCTCCGTTGCTGCGATGTGCAGAGGAAAGTGGGGTGATCAGCTGATTATGGTCGTTTCCACGCTGGGGATTGCGGTGCCAAGCTTTGTTGTGGCGACCACGCTTATGAAAGTTTTTGGTGTAGAACTAAAATGGCTGCCTACCATGGGGTTATCAACCCCCATCCACTATATTCTCCCAGTATTTACTCTTGCCTTCTATCCAATGGCTTATATTACGCGTCTGATGCGCTCCAGTATGTTGGATGCCTTGAATCAGGATTATATTCGTACAGCCCGTGCGAAAGGCGTAAGCAAGTTCAAAATGCTTTTTAAACACGCACTGCGTAATGCAATTATTCCGATTATCACTTATGCCGGCCCATTGTTGGCGTTTACGGTTTCCGGAAGCTTTGTTGTAGAAAAGATTTACAACATTCCCGGTCTCGGCCGTGAGTTTATCAACTGTATCACCGGGCGTGACTATCCCATGGTGATGAGCACCACCATTTTCTTGGCGACATTGCTTGTTTTGATGAATGTGGTTGTGGATATCCTCTATAAGATAGTGGACCCACGAATCAAACTGAAATAAGAAGGGAGAGACGTTCCAATGGAGGATATTAAGCTGAAAAAGAACCCGTTAAGTCTCCAGCTTGACCCGGACGATTTTCTCCCGGCGAGCGACGAAGAAAAGAGACAATTGGATGTTATGCGCGAGAGCACAACCTTTTGGAGGGATGCGCTGAAGCGTTTTAGCAAAAATAAAGTGGCAATGGTGGCGGCCGTGGTCATTCTATTGGTCGTTATCTGTGCGTTTATTGTGCCAAACTTTTATCCATATGAATACGATCAGCAAATTCGCGGCAGCGAAAACCTGTGGCCCATGGAGTATTCCGAAGAGGAACAGGCGTTGATCGCCTCTGGCGAAAGCGTATTCCCCCACATCTTTGGTACAGACAAGCTTGGCCGCGACTTGGGGATTCGCGTATTGACAGGCGCCAGAGTTTCGCTTTTGGTCGGCTTGGTGGCAAGCGCTCTGGTCTTGCTGATCGGTTCCATCTATGGCTCGGTTGCAGGCTATTTCGGTGGAAAAGTGGACTTGATTATGATGCGTATCGTTGACATCATCTACTCGGTCCCAGATATTTTGATTATCATTCTATTGCAGGTTACTTTAAAAGCCCCACTACAGACATTATTCGACAGCAGTCCCGTTTTTGATGGACTTAACCGTGTGGGCGTCGGTTTAATTAGTATTTTTATCACGTTTAGTTTGCTGTACTGGGTAAGTATGGCCCGTATCGTTCGTGGCCAGGTGATGACCTTAAAGGAGCAGGAGTTCGTCACGGCGGCAAAAGCGTTGGGGGCTTCGAATGGCAGAATCATCCGTAAACATCTGCTCCCGAACTGCATTGGTACCTTGATTGTAACGGCTACACTGCAAATTCCTTCTGCGATTTTTACAGAAGCCTTCTTGAGCTTCCTGGGACTCGGCGTTGCGGCTCCTATGGCAAGTCTTGGTTCCCTTGCATCGGATGCGATCAACAGTATCAATTCGTATCCATACCGATTGTTTATTCCGGCCGCTGCCATCAGTATTATTATTTTGGCATTTAACCTGTTTGGCGATGGCCTGCGCGACGCATTCGACCCGAAGCTGAAGAAATAGGAGATTTTAAGATGAATACAGATACCTTACTCAATATAGAAGATCTCCATGTTTCCTTTTTCACCCCCGCTGGCGAGGTAAAAGCCGTTACAAGCGTAACCTATAGCATGAAGCACGGCGAGGTGCTTGGAATCGTTGGAGAATCCGGAAGCGGAAAAAGCGTTTCTGCCTATTCCTTGATGGGAATTATCGCGGAACCGGGCAAGATCGTGGGGGGAACCATTGCATTCAATGGTCACGACCATGTGGAAAAAATGACGGAAAAGGAATTCCGTAAGATGCGCGGAAGCGAAATCAGCATCATTTTCCAGGACCCGATGACCTCGTTGAACCCTGTGTATACCATTGGAAACCAACTGATGGAGATGCTTCGTCTTCATACAACAAAAACCAAAAAGGAATGCTGGGACCGCGCGGTGGAATTGCTGGGCTTAGTCGGTATGAACGAACCGGAAAAGCGTATGAAGCAGTATCCGCATGAGTTTTCCGGCGGCATGCGTCAGAGGGTGATGATCGCAATGGCGCTTGCCTGCGAGCCAAAGTTATTGATTGCGGACGAGCCGACAACTGCTTTGGATGTGACCATTCAGGCGCAGATTTTGGACCTAATGGTTGAACTTAAGAAGAAAATCAATATGTCCGTCATTATCATTACCCATGATTTGGGCGTCGTTTCAGATGTCTGTGACCGCATTGCGGTCATGTATGCCGGTAAAATTGTTGAGATCGGATCAACGGACGATATTTTTTATCATCCGAAGCATTGTTACACGCTTGGCCTGCTCAAGTCCATTCCAAAGATCAATGAGGACGAACATGAGCGTTTGGTGCCGATTGAAGGCACACCGGTTGACTTGCTCAATCCTCCGGCGGGATGTCCCTTTGCATCGCGCTGTGATAAGTGCATGAAGATCTGTCTGCGAGAGATGCCCCCTTATACAGAGATTTCGGAGGGCCATGTCAGTGCCTGCTGGTTGATTCAGAAGGAGCAGATGGAAAAAGCAAAAGCCGAAGGGGGAAAGAGCAATGAGTGAAAAGCTATTGGAGGTACAGCACCTCCAGCAGTATTTTCCCGTTAAGGGCAAGTTGTTCCACAAAACCTACGTGCAGGCGGTGGACGATGTCAATTTCCACATCAATAAAGGGGAAACCTTTGGCTTGGTAGGAGAATCTGGCTGTGGGAAAACGACGACGGGCCGCACTATTTTACGCTTGTATGAGCCAACGGATGGAAAAATCATTTATAAAGGTGAGGACATCACTCACGTGGATTTTGCCCCATACCGCAAGAAGATGCAGATTGTTTTTCAGGACCCGTATGCTTCCTTGGATGCGCGTATGACGGTTGGCGATATTGTCGGCGAACCGATCGATATTCACAAGCTCGCCAATAGCAAACAGGAACGCCATGATATGATTTTGGCGTTGCTAGAGCGGGTTGGCCTCAACTCTGAGCATGCCAACCGCTATCCACATGAATTTTCTGGTGGACAGAGGCAGCGAATCGGCATTGCGCGCGCACTGGCTGTCAACCCGGAGTTTATTGTCTGCGACGAGCCGATTTCTGCACTGGACGTTTCTATTCAGGCGCAGGTTGTCAATATGTTTGAGGATTTGCAGCAGGAATTGGGATTAACTTATCTGTTTATCGCCCATGACCTTGCAATTGTCAAGCATATCAGCAATCGCATTGGCGTGATGTATCTTGGAAAGCTGGTCGAGCTTGCGGAGAGTGCAGAGCTTTATAAGAATCCGATTCATCCCTATACGCGCTCGCTGCTTTCTGCAATTCCGATTCCGGACCCAAAGGCCAGCCGTGCAAAGAAGCGCATTGTTTTGGAGGGCGATGTTCCCAGTCCGGTCAATCCGCCGTCCGGCTGCCGTTTCCGCACCCGCTGTCCTTATGCGACAGAGCGTTGTGCAGCAGAAGTTCCTGAATTTAAAGATTACGGCGGCGGACATTATGCAGCGTGTCATAGAATTGGTGAGGTTTGATAAAATACCGATCGGTTTTTTTAAGAATTCCAGTAGTTCTTGGTCTTTTAATTCGCATTTTAGCGGATTAAAATAGATTTATCCAATTTTAAAACTGGAGGGATTTATTAATGAAGAAGATACTTGCAACCATCCTGGCAGTAGCCATGCTGGCTACAACCTTCGTTGGCTGCGGCAGCGGGGGGGACACGGGGTCTACTCCGGATGCAAACCAGCCCGAAGGCAGTACAAGCGCTCCTGAAATTTCGGTCTGTATCGGTCCAGAACCGGAGACCTTGGACCCGGCGCTCAACAAGTCGGTGGACGGCGCTTGCTATGCAATCCATGCATTCGAAGGCATCTATAAGTTTGATGAAAACGGCAATACCATCCCCGGACAGGCGGAGAAGGTCGAAGTCAGCGATGACGGCCTGACTTGGGACATCACTCTGCGCGACGACATCAAGTGGTCCGACGGCGAACCTGTCACAGTTGATGACTTTATTTATTCCTGGCAGCGCGCAGCTTCTCCGGAAACTGCTTCCGACTATGCAAACCTGTTTGACGTGATCGAAGGCGGTGCCGATGTTTATCAGGGCAATGCCGATCCGTCCACATTGGGCGTCACAAAGGTTGACGACACACACATGACGGTCAAACTGGCTGCTCCTTGCCCGTATTTTGACAAGCTCCTGGCGTTCCCGGTTTACTATCCGGTTCGCAAGGATGTGGTCGATGGCAACGATGGTTGGACCCAGGATGCTTCCACATTCATTGGCAATGGCCCGATGATGCTGACCAATTGGAGCCACAAAGAAAGCATCACATATGTAAAGAACCCGTATTACTATGATGCGGATAAAGTCACCGATAGCACCCTGAAGTTCGTTCTGTTGGAGGACGACAATGCAAAGATGGCCGCTTACGACAATGGCGAGCTTGACTATGTGTTCCAGCTGCCGATCGACGAGCTCGATGCTCTGAAGGAGCGCGAGGACTTTGGTACCATCAATGAAATTGGTACTTATTATCTCGCATTCCAGACCGAGAAAGAACCCTTCAACGATCCGAGAGTCAGAAAGGCTTTGACCTTGGCGATCGACCGTAACTACATTGTCGAGACCGTTTCGAAGCAGGGCGAAGTTCCGGCAGGCGCGATCGTTGCTGCAAAGGTTACCGAAGGAGATTCCACTTTCCGTGAGGTTGGCGGCGATTATTTCTCCGTGAAGCCTGAAGACTATGAGAAGAATGTTGAGGAAGCAAAGCAGTTGCTGGCAGAGGCAGGTTATCCGAATGGCGAAGGCTTCCCGACCTTTGAGTATACCACCAACACAGCAACCCTGCACTTGGGTGTTGCAGAGGCCCTTCAGAACATGTGGAAAGAAGAGCTTGGCATCGAGTGCAAGATTGCACAGCAGGAATGGAACGTATTCCTTGCAACCCGTCCGGCAGGCACCTTTGAGGTCGCTCGCGATGGCTGGATTGCAGACTACGACGATCCGCTGACCTTCCTTGAGATCTTCAAGAGCGACAATGGCAACAACGACTGCCATTGGAAGAACGCTGAGTTCGATGCTTTGATCGATCAGGCAAAGGCTGAGTCCGATTCTGAGAAGCGCTTCGAAATCCTGCATCAGGCAGAGGATCTCTGGGCAGAAGAGATGCCCGGTGCACCGCTCTACTACTATGCAGACACCTACATGAAGAAGCCGAACCTGGAAGGCTATTGGGATTCCCCGTTGGGCTACAAGTTCTTTATGTATTGCACCAAGACTGCGGAATAAGGCTATTTTCCGCCTGAAAAGACCAACAAAAGAGCGTCTCGCGTAGCGGGGCGCTCTTTTACTTGGCGCCGAATAGGCATGATAAAAGGCGGCGTCCCAAAACCACGAATTTTTCGATTCATAGGGATAAGATGGAATAAGTTTCGCAAATTGAATAGAGGATAAAAAGAGACATCGTTTGCAGATTTCTGGAAGGATGAAGTCACGACTCACCCTTCCGAAGGGTGACAGAAAGGGGAGGCCTCTTTCTGTCTGGAAAAAACCTGAGGTTCTAAAAAACGAGAGAGAGTTTTCAGTCGTTTCATGCCTTTTGGGACACCTCCATGAAAGAATATTGAGTAAAAAATAGGTTCCAGCGTTAGCTGAAACCTAAAGAAAAGCAGCGCGTTTTAGAGTAATAAAAGATATAGCCCCTGATAAGGAGCTTGCAGTGAAAAAATGGGATTGAATAATGGTTTAATGCCCTCTTCAGAGGACTACCACAAGAGATAAACTTTATAGATCCTGTTCAAGCTATCCATTCAACGGGTGGTTTTGATTTATCCTTTGATGGATTCTGCGCGTGCCAACATTGGAAGAAAAATCTAAAAGGCTTTCTTGCAAGAAAATACAGAAATGTTGCAATTTTACCCGCAATATTTTATAAGAGAGCTGGACGAATTGGGTAAATGGCCAATTCTCGTACAAAAGCACGAATCCTATCTATTTTGATATTGCAAAAGGCAGACCTGCGTAGTATAATCACAATAATGAACTGTATGTGAACGGATCGAACACAGCGCCGCGTGACCTCTTTCACGCCGAATAGGGTTGATCACCCGCAGCCAAGTCCTGCGCGGTACGCAATCGCGTACGCTGAAATCCTTTTCGGTAAGGCCACCCGGCTGTTTTCATATTCGCGGGTTTTGATGCGAGGGGTTTGATCCAAATTTGAAATGGGGGTTCAGAATGATGAAAAAGCGTTTTTTGGCAATGGTTTTGGCGGCAGCATGTTGATGACTGCAATGGTCGGTTGCGGCGGAGATAATGCGGCGCAGAACGATGGAAACACCGGCAACGGTGCAACAGGAGATACGATTAAGATCGGTGGTTTGGCACCTCTGACAGGCGATGTTTCTGTCTATGGTGTGGCAGTTGACAATGGAATTAAGTTGGCAGTTGAGGAGATCAATGCAGACGGCGGTATACTCGGCAAACAGATCGACTACATTGTATACGATGAAAAGGGCGATGCAACAGAGGCGGTCAATGCCTACAATAAGTTGGTACAGAGCGACAAGGTTGTGGCGGTGATCGGCGACGTTACTTCTAAGCCGACTTTGGCGGTTGCACAGCAGGCTGCAAAGGATAAGATTCCGATGATTACAGCCACCGGTACAGCAGAAAATATCACCGAGACTGGCGATAACATTTTCCGCGCTTGTTTTATTGACCCGTTCCAGGGGGAATTGATGGCTTCTTATGCTTCCAAGAAGCTTGAAAAGAAGACTGCGGCAATCATTTATAACATTTCTGACGACTATTCTAAGGGCCTGTATGAGGCGTTTGAAGCAGCTTCGAAGGATCTCGGCATCGAAGTGGTTCAGGTTGAAGGCTATGGCAAGGGAACAGTCGACTTTAAGGCACAGTTGACCAACATCAAAAGCAAGAATCCGGATGTTATTTTCCTGCCGGTCTATTATCAGGATGTGGCATTGATTGCGGTTCAGGCCAAGGAGTTGGGGATTGAAGCTCAGTTCTTGGGTGCTGACGGCTGGGATGGTGTAACTGGCCAGGTGGACGCCAGCAATATGGATGCGGTGAATGGCGCATATTTCTGTAGCCAGTATTCGGCTCAGAGCGACGACCCGAATATGCAGGCCTTCTTGGAGAAGTACAAAGAAACTTATGGGATGGATGCAAGCCAGTTTTCGGTCTTGGGATATGATGCGATGAAGATGCTCGCTCAGGCGATCACTGAGGCAGGCTCTACGGATTCTGCAGCAGTTACGGAAGCATTGGCAGGAATCGATTTTACCGGTCTGACCGGCCATATGACCTTTGACGAAAACCGCAATCCGGTCAAGAGTGCGGCGATTACGCAGATCGAAAATGGCGAATACCAGTTTATCGAATTCTACGAGAAATAATTATTCGACGAGTTTATACAATTTGTAAAACAGAATGTCATGAAATGGGAAAGAGGGCGATTGCGGTCACCCTCTTTCCGGTTATTCCAAATAAACCAGAAATAAATTGAGGGAGGGGCAGCCATGGATATTTTGGCACAGGTGCTCAATGGTTTGGGTATCGGCAGCATTTATGCCCTAGTCGCACTAGGATACAGTATGGTATATGGCATTGTCCAGCTTATCAACTTTGCACACGGCGACATCATCATGGTGGGCGCATATGTTACATATGTCGGCCTGGTGATGGCAGGGGTACCGCTTTGGGCCGCGGTTTTAATTTCCATTTTATTCTGCGGGCTGGCTGGCGTGCTGATTGAAAAATTGGCATATAGCCGGTTGTTGAAGATGGGGCCCCGCGAATTTCTCTGTTGATTACGGCGATTGGCGTCAGCATCTTCTTGCAGAATCTTTCGCAATTGCTGTTTTCTTCCAGTGCGAAGTCTATGCCAGCAATGTTCCCAAACACGATGTTGGAACTGGGAACCTTACAAATCAGCTCGAATACCCTACTGAATATCGGTACTTCTGTAGTGATGATGATTGCCCTGCAACTTTTGGTGAATAAGACCAAGATGGGCAAGGCGATGCGCGCGACCAGCGAAGATGCAGGCGCGGCAAAATTGATGGGAATTAACACGAATTCCACCATTGCAATTACGTTTGGGGTGGGGTCTGCGTTGGCAGCAGTAGGTGCTGTGCTTTACTGCAATACATTTCATCAGATTACACCGTATATGGGCGGCATGTTAGGCTTGAAGGCGTTTGTTGCCGCTGTTCTAGGGGGAATTGGCAGCATTCCGGGCGCGATGCTTGGCGGCTATATCCTCGGTGTTGCAGAGAGCTTGACAACGGCTGCGGGCGGCTCACAGATTACAGATGCCGTCGTATTCGGTATTTTGATTTTGGTCCTGCTGATTAAGCCAGCGGGCCTTCTCGGAAAAAATGTCCGAGAAAAAGTGTAAGGAGGCGGCATCATGAAACAGAAAAAATGGCTTTCCAATGTCATCATCTTGATCTTGGTGCTGGCGCTTTACGTGATACTGTCTGTGTTGATTCAAGCCAACATCATCAATCCGTATTACTCTGGTATTTTGACGATGGTGTGTATCAATGTCATTTTGGCCGTCAGCTTGAACCTTGCGACCGGTTTTTTGGGCCAGCTGGTTTTGGGACATGCAGGCTTTATGAGTGTGGGGGCGTATGCAGCCGCGCTGTTCACCATGTATTCTGGACTGCCGACGATGGCAAGCTTTCCGTTGGCGCTGTTGATCGGCGGCATTGTGGCAGCGGCGTTTGGGGTCATCATTGGTGTGCCTGCGTTGCGCTTAAAGGGGGACTACCTGGCTATTTTGACGCTGGGTTTTGGTGAGATCATTCGTGTATTGATCCTAGCCACGCCATTTACAGGCGGCGCGGCGGGCTTGTCCGGGATTCCTCTTTTGACGACCTTTACTTATGTGTTCATCGTTGCAATTTTGACCGTGGCGGTTATTTTCGCATTTATTCATTCGCGCCATGGACGCGCTGTGATCGCTATCCGCGAGGATGAGATTGCAGCGGAAGCCGCGGGGATTCACACCACCTACTATAAGTTGCTCGCCTTTGTTTTGGCGGCGTTTTTTGCTGGAATTGCCGGTGGACTTTATGCGCATCACATCGGCGTTTTGGACCCCAGTAAGTTTGACTTTAACTATTCGGTGGAAATTCTGATTATGGTTGTTTTGGGCGGCATGGGGTCAATCACCGGTTCCGTGGTGGCTGCAATTGTTCTGACTTTGCTGCCGGAACTCCTGCGTGGGTTCTCTGAGTATCGAATGTTGATCTATTCCATTATTTTAATCTGCGTCATGTTGTTCAAGCCTTCTGGCCTGCTGGGACAGCACGAATTTTCTTTAACCAAAATTTTGAATAAGTTCCGCGGGAAAAAGGCGGAATCAAAGAAGGAGGCGTAAGCGATGGCCGTATTGGAAGTAAAGAATCTGGGAATCGCCTTTGGTGGCCTTCGTGCGCTTCAGGATGTTCAGTTTACCATTGGGGAAAAGGAGATTATCGGCCTGATTGGTCCCAATGGCGCAGGAAAAACAACGGTGTTCAATCTGTTGACAGATGTTTATGTGCCCACAGAGGGAACGATCACGCTGGAAAATCAAAATATTGTTGGTAAGAAAACGTACCAGATCACCCAAGGCGGTATTTCTCGTACATTCCAAAACATTCGGTTGTTTAAGGACATTTCGGTCATCGATAATGTCAAGATTGCGATGAATTTCCAGATGAAATACTCTGTCTTATCGGGAATCTTCCGCACGCCGGGATACCGCCGGGAAGAGCAGCAGATCGATCAGAGGGCACATGAGCTGTTGCAGGTATTCCACTTGGACGAAAAAGCAGAGGATTTGGCAAAAAATCTGCCCTATGGACAGCAGCGAAAATTGGAGATTGCCCGTGCGTTGGCAACCAACCCGAAGATTTTGCTACTCGACGAACCCGCTGCGGGGATGAATCCAACAGAGACCAAGGAACTCATGGAGACCATCCGCCTGATTCGCGACCGCTTTGAGATCGCAATATTGTTGATCGAACATGACATGAACTTCGTGATGGGCATCTGCGAGCGCATCTATGTGCTGGATTATGGCAAGGTGATTGCAGAGGGAAATGCAGAGGAAATCCGGAATAACCCGCGCGTCATTACGGCCTATCTGGGAGGGGAATAAACATGGCTATGCTTTCTGTGAAGGATTTGCAGGTTTACTATGGTTCGATTCACGCGATCAAGGGCATTTCGTTTGAAGTGAACGAGGGGGAGATTGTCACATTGATCGGCGCAAATGGCGCCGGAAAGACAACAACGCTACACGCCATCTGCGGCTTGGTAAAAGCGAAGTCGGGAGAGATCACCTTCTGCGATCATAATCTGCGCACCACAGACCCACATAAAATTATTCGCCTTGGACTGGCACAGGTACCGGAGGGCCGCCGGATTTTTGCGAAGATGACGGTTCAAGAGAATCTGGAGATGGGGGCATATATTCGCAACGACAAAAGTGGGATTGATGCGGACTATGAATCGGTATTCCAGCGCCTGCCGCGTTTAAAGGAGCGCCGTAAGCAGCTTGCGGGTACGTTATCCGGAGGAGAGCAGCAGATGTTGGCAATCGGCCGCGCTTTGATGGCAAAGCCGAAGATGTTGCTGCTGGACGAACCTTCGATGGGACTATCCCCCCTTCTGGTAAATGAGATTTTTGAAATCATTCAGGATGTCAACCGCTCGGGTGTAACGGTATTGTTGGTGGAACAAAATGCAAAAAAAGCGCTGGCAATTGCGAACCGAGCCTATGTACTGGAAACCGGCAACATCTCCATGTCCGGGGATGCAGATACACTCAGCCGCGACGAAAAGGTGCGTAAGGCATATTTGGGTGGCTGAGAATTTCCTTGATAAAAATAACCCTGTGGTACGATCCACAGGGTTATTTTTTATTTGATAGCGTTCCTGTTTTTAATGGTCCGTTTTTTTAGAACAGGAAAAGCGGAACGTTGGAAACAAGCTACCTGCTGTTGCTGTACAAGCGTATCGCTTTGCTGTAACGAATCTTTGAGAATTATAGGATTTGTCAAATCATAACGAAATGAATGCAAAAAAGAGTCTGGCGAAGAATACTTTCTGGTCGTAGAAAATAGGGGATTGTATGCGATACCTCTTTCCTTTACCTTCCTACTGCGGCCTCTTTACCAAGACAATACGCCATTATCAGAAGATAAAAGTAGTTTTTTCTTAGGGCATTCATTTACCCGCATGGAGCGCCCAATTTTTGGGATACTATCCAGATGGGAGGGTGATACGATGCGAAGAATCGAAGAATTCCGAAGTGCAAGGGCCGCTGTATTTATCGGCGCAATCTTGACCGTGCTGGCTGCTGCCGCTATCTTTTTTCTCATGCATATGGGGGATCAAAAAGAACTCTCTGCCCAGGAACGGCAGGCGCTGGCCCAAAATGTATATTTTCCAACCCCATCGGAAAAGCAACAGATCGGCGAGACCGAATCCATATTGAACAACGACCCGGACCACGCAGTGAGCATCCACTATCCGGTGTTTGGTATTCAAACGATCGACTTACAACTTTTGTCCATAGTGGAAGAAATTCAAAAAGAACATCGTGAGCAACTGGGACAGGAGAGACAAGCTGCATCAAACGATGTACAGTCCGATTTGCTGGTAGATTATCAGTCCTACCTGGTCGGAGACCGGACTGCTTCTGTGGTACTCACAGTTCAACAGCGTTTTGCTACATGGGACGGACCACAGGCTCGCTCAACCGCGTTGGTTTTCGACCTGGTAGAAGGCGATTTATTGGAAATGGAAGATATTTTTCAGGGCAATTATTTGGAACGCCTCTCCGAAGAAGTACGCTCATATTTTGAAGCATCCACCTCCTACTCCGACGGGACGGACAAAGATTCGTTTTTAGCGGGGACAACACCGGACGCCGCTAATTTTAGCAATTTTGCTTTGACGACCGATGCCGTTCAAATCTACTTTGAGGAAGGCACGCTGTTTTCCGATCGAACCGGAGTGCCGGTAGCGGAAATTCCTTATGATCGGTTGACTGGCGTTTTGCGAATCCGTACAGATGGGCCTCTGCTCTCGGTTGATGCCGCCCCAGCAGTGGAGCTTACGGCGCCGGCTCCAATGGCCATCGACAAAGACCGCCCGATGATTGCGTTGACGTTTGATGATGGGCCGCATCCAATCGTAACGCCTCGCATTCTCGACTTATTAAAACAGTATCAGGCCCGAGCAACCTTTTTTGTATTGGGAAATCGGGTGGATAGCTATGCTGACGTATTGCAAAGGGAATATACGGAGGGGCACGAGATCGGAAATCATTCCTACAACCATCCATCCCTATCAAAGCTTCGCCCGGAGGAAATCGCTTATCAGGTGCAGGAAACAGATGAACGCATAGCGCACTTGATTCCGACCTCTCCCGTTCTGTTGCGGCCTCCCTACGGCTCTGTCAACGATACGGTCAAAGCATCCATCCAAAAACCATTTGTCCTCTGGTCCATTGATACCCAGGATTGGAAAAATCGCAGCCGAGATGCCATTGTAAAAGAGGTTTTGGACCATGTGCAAGACGGGGATATCATTCTGATGCATGACCTGTATGCTACCACAGCGGATGCGTGCGAAATCATTCTGCCGGCATTGGCTAAACAGGGTTATCAATTTGTTACCGTTTCGGAATTGCTGGCGGAGAGAGAAATTATCCCAGCGGCAGGTCATGTTTATGCGCGAGCAGCTGCGTAAAATCGGAAGAAATTGTAAACTTTTTGCAGGGCGGTTGACAGCAATACGGATTGACGGTATACTAAACCTACAAGAAAACCCAAATCTGTTGTTCATCCATCAAGAGGGAGTAGTTTCATAGACATGCCGTCAACATACCCGATTTGAAAAAATCTGGCGGTGTGTGCCGTTTTTCGGTTAACAAGACTTTTGGATGGCTGTCCTGTACATCTGTGCGGGCGGCTGGCCGGAAGTCTTTTTTTGTTATATACGGCCGGCAACAGGAAGAACTGTATGGAAGGAGAAAAATATCATGGCAAACACGTTTTTTAACCGCTCTGTGGATGAGGTCCTAAAACAACAAGAGAGTTCGCTAGGAGGACTGTCGCACGCACAGGCTGCCGATCGGTTGGAAAGATTCGGTCCCAATGCTTTGGTGGAGGGAAAAAAGAAAGGAATTGTTCAAGTTTTTCTGGAACAATTTAAAGATCTGCTGGTGGTCATTTTGATTTTGGCAGCGGTGATCTCCATGCTTTCCGGGCAGGGAGAGAGCACGATCGTAATTTTTGCAGTCTTGATTTTGAATGCGATTCTTGGCACAGTACAGTATTTTAAGGCAGAAAAATCCTTAGAAAGTCTCAAAGCAATGTCTTCGCCAGCGGCAAAAGTTTTGCGCGACGGCGCGAAGGTGGAGGTTCCCTCTAAGGAGATTGTACCGGGAGACATTGTATTTTTAGAAGCAGGGGACCTGGTGGTTGCAGATGGGCGTGTGTTGGAGAATTTTTCTTTGAAAGTGAATGAAAGTTCCCTGACCGGTGAGTCCGAGGGAGTGGAAAAATCAGCAGACATCATTCCAGGGGAAAAGGTAGCTTTGGGAGACCAAAAGAATATGGTCTTTTCCGGCTCATTGGTGACCTATGGACGTGCAACCGTGGTGGTAACGGGAACGGGTATGCACACAGAGATCGGGAAAATTGCCTCTCTGATGAATCAGACGCAACAGCGGAAAACACCCTTGCAGCAAAGCCTGGACGATTTCAGTAAAAAGCTGGCGGTTATTATCCTGGCGATTTGTGTGGTGGTGTTTGGCCTGTCCCTCTATCGAGAGATGCCCATCCTTGATTCGTTGATGTTTGCGGTGGCACTGGCAGTAGCAGCTATTCCGGAGGCACTTAGTTCGATCGTAACCATTGTCTTGGCGATGGGAACCCAAAAGATGGCTAAGGAAAATGCGATTATTAAGGACCTGAAAGCAGTGGAAAGCCTCGGCTCGGTGTCTGTAATTTGTTCGGATAAGACTGGCACGCTGACCCAAAACAAAATGTGTGTTCAAAAAATCTATGCCGATGGACAACTTCTGGATGGGAAAGACCTGCAATTGCCAAACGATCCACAGCGTTTCCTGTTAAAGATTGCCCTTTTAGCGAGCGATGCAACCTCTGTAGATGGTGCGGACATCGGAGATCCAACGGAGGTGGCGCTGGTTCAGTTGGGGGAACTCTTTGGTATAGAAGAAGTCTCCTATCGAGAACAACATCCGCGCCTGGGAGAGATCGCTTTTGATTCAGACCGGAAATTGATGAGTACGCTTCATGACATCGACGGGACACCGACCTTGTTGACCAAAGGAGCCATCGACGTATTGTTGAGCCGTGCTACAAAGATTTTTACAAGCAATGGGGTCCTGCCGTTGGATCAGGGCGGCAAACAGGAGATTCTTCGTGTGAATCAGGAACTCTCCGAACAGGGCCTGCGTGTGCTGGCTTTTGGCTATCGTCCATTGGAGGCGGTACGTCCGATCTCCCTGGACGATGAAACAGATATGACGTTTGTGGGGCTCATCTCGATGATCGATCCACCCCGTGTGGAGTCGGTACAGGCGGTTGCAGACGCAAAGCGGGCCGGAATTCGAACCGTCATGATCACCGGCGACCATAAAGTCACCGCAACAGCCATTGCCCGTAAAATCGGAATTTTTTCTGATGGCGACATGGCGCTGGAAGGCGTGGAGCTGGACGCAATGAAAGAGGAGGAGTTAGACCAAAAACTTCCGAAGATTGCGGTCTATGCGCGCGTTTCACCTGAAAATAAAATCCGCATTGTAGACGCCTGGCAGCGCAAGGGGCGGATTGTATCCATGACGGGGGATGGCGTAAATGATGCGCCAGCTTTAAAGAAGGCGGACATTGGCGTTGCGATGGGGATTACAGGAACCGAAGTCAGCAAAGACGCGGCTTCCATGATTTTGGAGGACGACAATTTTGCAACCATTGTCAAAGCGGTGTTGAATGGACGCAATGTGTATGAAAACATCAAAAATGCGATACAATTTTTGCTTTCTGGGAATATGGCAGCTATTTTGTCCGTTCTATTTGCATCCATTGTGGGATTGCCGATGCCGTTTGCACCAGTACACCTGCTGTTCATCAATCTACTGACCGATAGTTTACCAGCCATTGCCATTGGGATGGAACCCGCCCGCAAGGATCTTCTGGACCGCAGCCCCCGTGACCCAAAGGAACCTATTTTAAACCGCTCGCTCCTGGGAAAAATATTTGGACAGGGTCTTTTGATCGGTATTGCTACGATGACGGCCTTTTACCTTGGCTACGGTTCCACGCGGAATGCGGCTCTGGCGACCACGATGGCCTTTGCGACCTTGACCCTTGCCCGTTTGTTCCACGGTTTCAATTGCCGGGGACAAAAATCGATTTTCCGGTTGGGATTGAGCAGCAACCCGTATTCTCTTTTGGCGTTCGCCGCGGGGGTTGTCTTATTGGCCGCTGTGCTTCTATTGCCATTCTTGGAGACATTGTTCCAAGTGGCTCCACTGACATTGACCAATGTGGGGATGATTGTATTGCTCGCCATACTGCCGACCATATGCATCCAACTTTTTAAAGGAATCCGCGATAGGATGGACCGGAATTGAACTCCCACAGAATGTCAAGAAATTTTACTCGACGATGACTTGCCAATTCCTCTCGCTTGAACTATAGTAATTTTAAAGGATCTTACAAGCGAGAGGGGTGGAGCATATGGGCGCATTTCTACGCCGTCATGCGGGTGTCATTCAATCAGCCTTGTACGTGATAATCTTGTTGTTACTGATCGTGTTTTTTGCGCGCCAGTCTATGAGGTTGCCTGTATTTTTACCGGGTTAGTAGTTTGTTGCTTTCGCGCTTGGCTCTCCTTTTATTCCTGCCGGGAGGAAGCGCGGGAAGAAGGGCGGACTTTTCTCGGCTGGAGAGAGCCGGTATTTTTGGACGTCCTGGAGAGTGCTTGTTTTGTATTTGTGATGCTATTATCCTCTTTGGGACGGCAATTTCCAGAATATGGATTGTTTTTATGTGTTCTGGGGATTGGCGCCTGGGGTATTACCGTTGTTCTGTCCTGGCTGGGGGCAAAAAGCCGCTGTCGGATAGAAGGAAAACCATTCATTTGGTATTATACGGCGGGTATATGGGCGTCGTTGTTTGGTCTCGCCGTGACCGGCGTGATGTTGGCCGTCTCAATCGTTTGAGCGCGGCGTATAGGCAGCGGCTCTTAGAGCATATTGAAGATTGCTTTTGCGATGGGGTGGAAGGCCACCCGGTCCGCTTTACACAGAAGGACGCCCTGAATTGCGGCATGTTTAGCCGGATGCAGGGCGTCCGATGTTTCTTTTATGAAGTTTTTCAATAACCAGACCCTTGCCCTTTTTGCTGGCTCTTTTTATTTACAAGGGCGCCAGTGTGGTATTGGGGTAATACCAGGCCAAAATCTCCTGATAGTCCGAACCTTGTTGCGCCATGAATTGGGCGCCCGTTTGGCTCATCCCTACGCCATGGCCATATCCCAGGACTGTAAAGGTAAAGATTCCATCCGCATAGGCAATGGTGAAGTCGGAAGAACGCAGTCCAAAGGCGCTTCGTATGTCGTCGCCGTCCACCTCCTGCCCACCGATGGTTACATATTTTACCGTACCGGAATTTGTCCGGTCGTATGTACCAACCCAGGAGGAAGGGTCGCTGGAAAAGTCTGCGTTGGGTGCCTTTTCCCGGACGGCATTCTGGAATTCTTCGGCGCTAAACGATGCCGTGGTCTGATAACCGCTGGCAAACAGATCTCCCGGGCTGGCCACTGGGACAAGGTAGTCCAATTTTCCTCCCCAGACGTCCTCTGAGCTCTCTGTCTTGCCGGAAGAAATAGCAAAATAGGTCGCGTCGATCAGTTCTCCATTGCTTTGTAGTGTTTGACCCGCTATGCTGTTGATGACCTCCGTGAGTTTCTCGTAATAGGCCTGATAGGAGTCGCCCCATCGTTCCTGCATCTGTTCTTTGCTGACATAAACTTTCCAATTCTGTGGATCTGCGGAAAAATCGCTGTCCGCGCCTTTTTCATGTGCCTGTGCCCGCTGCCGGCTGTAGTAGGTATAGGCGGCCACTGCCTGCGCCTTTAATGCCTCCGGTTCTGCATTTGGGGACATCTCCGTGACAATTGCACCATAGAGAAAGTCCCTGTCCCCGACCGTTAAAATCTGATTGGTGGATTCATCCCGAATGCGGAATGAGGCCTTCTCAAAATCTGCTGATGGGCCGGAATCGGTTACCCTTGGAGAATCCAACAGCGAGTCGGGCAGATTCGCTCCAACGGCCAGGAAGGGAATGCATAGCATGGCGAGAAATAACAGCAAGCATAAAATCGTAGTACCTTTCATCTTTACACCTCCGCAAACAAAGCCCCTTGTCCGCATTTATACGGCTATCCCATTTTTACATGGCAAGCGTTTCAATTATGCATGAGGATGGTGCATTTCGGGAAAATCTTTGCTATTTCGCCTATAAAATGAAATAATTGCTAATTTTTCATGCAGAGTTTTCTACAATGTCTCTATTCCAATGATTGACTTTGGCATAGCAATCTTATAAAATAAAATCGTTGCGTAAAGGGGAACGGGCGAAATAAGTCGATTTTGCCCGATGAAATAAGAGAACGGAGTGAATCGCATAATGAAAGAGATACAGCAGGATGAAAAGAAAATGGAATTTCGAGCGCTCTGTCAGGAATTTCGAGCGAACAATCAAATTCCACCGGAAAAGTTTGATTTATATCAGGTAAAACGCGGATTGCGAAATCCGGATGGAACCGGTGTTATGGCTGGTTTGACGTTGATTTGTAATGTGCATGGTTATTTGATCGACGACGCGGAGCGGATTCCGGATAAGGGAATCCTGACCTACCGTGGAATGAACGTAGAGGACATTGTGGAGGGGTGCCGCAAGGAGAATCGCTTTGGATTCGAAGAGGTCGTGTGGCTTTTGCTGTTTGGCAAACAACCGACCCGCTCGCAACTTGAAGGATTCAGCAAACTGATTAACAGCTGCCGGGAGTTGCCGGAATATTTTGCAGAGGACATGATTATCAAGGCGCCCTCCCGCAATATTATGAATAAGTTGGGACGTTCGGTCTTGGCGCTGTATTCCTACGATGAGAATCCGGATGATCCCTCTTTAGAAAACAATATGCGGCAGGCGATTCAGCTGATCGCCCGTCTTCCCACTATTATGACATATGCCTATCAGGTAAAGCGCCGCCATTTTGACCGGCAGAGCATGTTTTTCCATCCGCTTGACCCGAACCATTCCACAGCAGAGGCGATTCTCAATGCAATCCGCCCGGATCGTGTGTTCACGGACGAAGAAGCCAAGCTTCTGGATTTGTGCATGATTCTACATGCAGAACACGGCGGCGGCAACAACTCCACCTTTACCACACGTGTGCTTTCCTCGACGGGGACGGATATTTATTCCGCTATTTCCGCGGCGATTGGCTCTTTGAAGGGACCGCGACACGGCGGAGCAAATCACCGCGTTATGACGATGATGGATGATTTGATGGAGCATGTGGAAAACTGGGAGAGCGACGACGAGGTGGAGAGTTACCTGGAAAAGATTGTCCGAAAAGAGGCAGGGGACCGCTCTGGTTTGATCTATGGAATGGGCCATGCGGTGTATACACTTTCCGATCCACGTGCAGTTATTCTCAAGGAAAATGCGCGGAAGATGGCGGAAGAGCATGGACTGCTTCGCAAGTTCGAGCTGTTTGAGCGTGTTGAAAAGCTCTCCCCGGATGTATTCGCAAAGGTAAAGAACGATCAAAAAGTCATCTCGGCCAATGTGGATTTCTATTCAGGATTGGTATACGAAATGTTGGGAATCCCGAGCGACTTATATACGCCGATGTTTGCAGTCTCCCGTATTGCAGGTTGGTGCGCCCATCGAATCGAAGAGATGGAGACCTGCGGGCGGATCATGCGTCCCGCATATCGCTCTTTGACACACGAAAAAACATATATCCCAATCGACCAGCGCGATTGAGGCCTATTTTAGCTGCCAAACAGTAGAATCCTCTGTTTGGCGGCTTTTTTGCCTTTTGCAACATTTTATTCTATTTTATAAATTGGAAAATTAAGGGTGTTTTTATTGTGTAAAATAGAATACAGCGTCGGTTGATTCTATGTAAAAAGGGGAATCGCATATGTCTATGAAACATGCCTGGATTGTTTTCCTTGTCGCTTTGGTTGTGGCGCTTCCAGTGCGCCTTTATCAGCTATTGGTATTGATGGAGGAGGACACTGGCTTTTTGAATGGTGGCGCGATGTCAACAACTCTGCTTGTGATTGTACTTTTGGTTGCACTTGCCGCTATCGTGGTAATTTGTATGGGGAGTAAGCGGATGCCCGTTGGCTATACGCCTTTGCGGAGTATTCCCACAGCCGTTTTAGCAGGATTGACAGGCGCTCTGCTTCTGTTTGAATCCATTGGCAATATTTTTACGTATAGCGCGCTCTTATCACAGGTTCCGGCAAACGGCGAGAGCACGACCCCGGCCGGGTGATCGGTCTGGCGATGGCAATCGTGGGTATTTTGGCAGCTTTGGCGATTTTTCTTGCCGCCTACGGCTTTGCAACAGGGAGCAATCCCATGGGGATGCATCCATTGATTGCGCTTTTACCCGCTGTTTGGGGTTGTATCTGTCTGGTTCTACTATTCATTTCGTATACCGCAGTGGTCAATGTTTCTGAAAATGTTTACGATATGTTCTCGGTTGTCCTTCTTCTGTTGTTTCTGTTTGCGCAGGCAAAATTGTTTGCCGGCGTTGACAGCGTGAAGAGCGGACGTATGATGGTTGCCACCGGACTGCCCGCCGCACTGATGGCGTTGTTGACCTCTGTTCCAACTTTATTGATGGCGGCAATGGGGAGAACGGTTCCGGGACTATTCCCTGCGGGGTTGCATTTGGTCAATTTAAGCATGGCGTGTTATATTTTATCCTTTTTATTTGCGGCTCGCCAATTGCCAAATAACGTTCAAGGGATGGTTCGCACGGTAAAGGGACAGAATTGAAGTGTTTTCCAGAAAAATATTTAAAAAATGTAAGTTAAATTTATGACAAACTCTTGTATTATCGTTTCGAATGCTATAAAATAATAGCAGGATAGACCACTATAAAATTCAGGAGGTACAAGTTCTATGTCTATTAAAGTTGGCATTAATGGCTTTGGCCGCATTGGCCGCTTGGTTTTCCGTGCCGCTGTTGCGCAGCCGGAGACCTTTGAGATCGTTGGCATCAACGATCCGTTCATCGACCTCGACTATATGGTTTACATGGTGAAATACGACACCATGCATGGTCATTTCGATGGCACCGTAAAGGCTGAGAACGGCAAGCTCGTTGTCAATGGCAAGGAGATCAGCGTTTTTGCTGAGAAGGATCCGTCTCAGATTCCGTGGGGCACTGTTGAGGCTGAGTACGTCGTGGAGTCCACCGGCGTGTTCTGCACCACCGAGAAGGCTTCCGCTCATATTCAGGCTGGCGCTAAGAAGGTTGTTATCTCCGCTCCTGCAAAGGATAAGGAAACCCCGACTTTTGTCTGCGGCGTGAACCTCGACACCTACACCAAGGACATGAAGGTTGTTTCCAACGCTTCCTGCACAACGAACTGCTTGGCTCCTCTGACCAAGGTTATCAACGACAAGTTCGGCATTGTAGAGGGCCTCATGACGACGGTTCACTCCACCACCGCTACCCAGAAGACCGTTGACGGCCCGTCCATGAAGGACTGGCGCGGTGGCCGTGCTGCTGCTGGCAACATCATTCCGTCTTCCACGGGTGCTGCAAAGGCTTGCGCACTGGTTATTCCGTCCGTTAAGGGCAAGTTGACCGGTATGTCCATGCGTGTTCCGACCCTGGATGTTTCCGTTGTTGACCTCACTGTAAGCCTGGCTACCAAGACCACTTACGAAGAGATCTGCAAGGCAATCAAGGAAGCTTCCGAGGGTGAGCTGAAGGGTATCCTCGGCTATACCGATGAAGCGGTTGTTTCTTCCGACTTCCTGGGCGATCCGCATACTTCCATCTTTGACGAGAAGGCTGGCATCATGCTGAACGACCATTTCGTCAAGCTGGTATCCTGGTATGATAACGAGTGGGGTTACAGCAACAAGGTGCTCGACCTCATCAAGCATATGTACAAGGTTGACCACGAATAATTTGGTCTGCGGTTAAAACCGAAAACAAGCGTTGAATCCCCGCTCCTTTGTAAAACAAAGGAGCGGGGATTTTGTATTTTATTTAAGGCTGATATGTAGTTGTATCGAGAGCAATGGTGCGAAAGTAAACGGTTGGCAGGCAATTTTGGCGGTTCACACGGTGAAAAGGGATACATTTTATTACGCCTTGGAAATCGTACAGGATAAAAGTTTGCGTTTGGGATTCTCCTATCGAAACGTTGCTGATCGGCTAAATCATAAAAAGGTGCGAATTAGAGCGTTGTTTTAAGAAAATGAGGAGGGCGGCCGCAGGCTGTCCCTAAAAAGTTTCTTATCTCACCGCTCTTCTTTTTTAAAGTTTTCTGTTTTATATTTGTTAGAGCATTGTAATGCAAGCATGAGTGGGGAGAAGAAGCAAAATCTGACAAGCACCGTATGGTATACTGATTTTTGGAAATTAGAGCGTTACAGAGAAAAACTTGGGCGTTTTATAACAAAGTGACCAAAAAATTTTATATATATCCGTAGAATATCTAATCAAACGACTAAAAACACTTGCTATTTTGTCAGTTTGTGATATGATAATCCTAAAGAAAATGTTACCAGGGGGGAGCGGTTCAAATGCCAGATGTGAAAAAAACGGAAGAAAGTAATTTTCCGCTATATTTATTCCATGAGGGAACAAATGTAAAGGCCTACGAATACATGGGGCTGCATAAGGTTACCGTAAACGGAAAAGAGGGAATGGCTTGTCGGGTGTGGGCGCCCAATGCACAGGCGGTGTCGCTCGTCGGTCCGTTCAACGATTGGGACGATCAGAAAAACCCAATGAAGAAAATCAGCGACGGCGTTTGGGAATGTTATCTGTCGTTTGTCCTCCCTATGTATGAAATTTATAAATTCAGCATCACAGGTAAAGATGGAAAAAAAGTCATGAAAAGCGACCCATATGCCTTTCACTTTGAGGCTGGAATTGGACACGCTTCCCGTTATTATGACATTGAGGGGTATCAGTGGAACGACCAGGCGTGGTATCAATACAAAAAAGAAAAGCCACATTACAACCAACCGGTCAACATCTATGAGGTGCATTTGGGCTCTTGGCGCCGGTATGCGGATGGCAATGTGTTTTCCTATGATAAACTTGCAGATGAGCTAATTCCTTATATAAAGGATATGGGCTACACCCATGTGGAACTCATGCCCATCACAGAGTATCCATTTGACGGGTCTTGGGGTTATCAGGTGATGGGGTATTTTGCACCGACATCCCGCTATGGAGAGCCAAAGGATTTCATGAACTTTGTGGAAAAGTTCCACCAGGCGGGAATTGGCGTCATTATGGACTGGGTCCCCGCGCATTTTCCAAAGGATGAGGCGGGATTAGCGCGTTTTGATGGGACGCCCTGCTACGAGTACGCCGATTGGCGCAAGGGCGAGCATAAGGACTGGGGCACGTTGGTGTTCGACTATGGCCGCAATGAGGTGGTCAGTTTCCTGATTTCCAGCGCGGTGTTTTGGCTGGAAAAATACCACATTGATGGTATTCGCGTGGATGCCGTGGCTTCCATGCTTTACCTCGACTACAGCCGAAAAGAGGGAGAATGGGTACCCAATAAGAACGGCGGCAAAGAAAACCTGGAAGCGGTCGCTTTTCTACAAAAGTTGAACGAATCCATCTTTGAGCTGTTCCCCGAGGTTATGATGATCGCGGAGGAATCCACCTCCTGGCCTATGGTGAGCAAGCCCACGTTCTGCGGCGGGTTGGGATTCAACTATAAATGGAATATGGGTTGGATGAACGACATGCTCCATTATATCTCCCTCGACCCAATTTATCGTAAATTTAACCATGACAATATTACATTTTCGTTCTTTTATGCATTTTCCGAGAACTTCGTACTTCCCATTTCCCACGATGAAGTGGTGCATGGAAAGTGTTCTCTGTTTAATAAAATGCCCGGCGACCGTGACCAGAAATTTGCGAGCGTTCGCACCTTCCTTTCATACATGATGGCGCATCCTGGGAAAAAATTGAATTTTATGGGGACAGAGTTTGCCCAAGAGATCGAATGGAATTATGAAAAGGAGCTCGACTGGTGTTTGCTCAGCGATGAACGGCATGCACAAATGGAGCGTTTTTCCAAAGATTTAAACCATTTCTATTTGGAGCATGCGCCTTTGTGGGAGGTTGATTTTTCTTGGGAGGGTTTCTCCTGGATCTCCAACGACGATTACACCCAAAGCGTCATCGCCTTCCGGCGCTTTGACAAGCAGGGTGAGGAACTGATCGTGGTGTGCAACTTCCTGCCGGTTCTGCGGGAAAATTACTGCATAGGGGTGCCTTATTTGGGCGTTTATGAGGAAATCTTCTCATCGGATGCGGTGATTTATGGCGGCAGCGGCCTCTCGAACGGGACGGAGATCAAAACGTTGGATGACGAGCCGATGCATGGGATGGAACAGAGTATCAGTCTGAATCTGGCGCCTCTGTCCGTTGTTTTCCTTCGCTGCAAGCAGAAGAAGGTCCGCCGTACAAAGAAGGCCCCGGCTAAAACAAAACCAAAGGCGGCATCGGCAGGAAGGGCTAAAAAGGCGGCTACCGCCAAGACCTCTTCCGAGACAGGCGCTAAAACAGCACGCCCTCGCAAGAAGAAGGCCGAACCAAAAGCGTAATCCACCTTTTTGGTGGACGTTCATAAACCGAAATCCCTTTACACTGAAATATGAAGCCAAGGAGGAATCATTATGATGCCAAAACAAGAAGTAGTCGCTATGCTCCTTGCAGGCGGCCAGGGCAGCCGGTTGGGCGTGCTCACAAAGAACCTGGCAAAACCGGCGGTGCCATACGGCGGTAAATACCGAATCATCGATTTTCCACTTTCAAACTGTGTCAATTCCGGTATTGAAAGTGTAGGTGTACTTACACAGTATCAGCCTCTTCTGCTGAATGAGTACATTGGCAGCGGTCAGCCTTGGGACCTGGACAGTATGAATGCTGGCGTACGTGTCCTGCCCCCGTATCAGCGCAGCCGCAAGTCCGATTGGTATAAAGGCACGGCAAACGCAATCTATCAGAATATCAATTTTATCGAACGGTATAATCCCGATTATGTGGTCGTTTTGTCCGGAGATCATATCTATAAGATGGACTATTCCAAAATGGTGGCGTTTCACAAAGAAAATGACGCTGCATGTACCATTGCAGTGATTGAAGTCCCAATGGAGGAGGCATCTCGTTTTGGTATCTTGAATACCAATGAAGATGGATCGATCTATCAATTTGATGAGAAGCCAAAGGTACCAAAGAGCAATAAGGCCTCGATGGGAATCTATGTATTTACGTGGAGTAAATTGCGCAAGTACCTAGAGGAGGATGAGGCCAATCCAAAGTCTTCAAATGACTTTGGAAAAGATGTTCTTCCGGCCATGTTGAACGCTGGGGAGCGCATGTTTGCCTATCCGTTCCAGGGATATTGGAAGGATGTCGGAACCATCGAGAGTTTGTGGGAATCCAATATGGACCTGCTCAATCCGAATGTGGATCTGGACTTGAGCGAAGAAAGTTGGAAGATCTATTCACGCAACCCAGTCATGCCGCCGCATTACGTAGCAAAGGACGCCAAGGTACAAAATTCCTTGGTAGCAGAGGGATGTAATGTGTATGGTGAGATCGACTTTGCAGTTTTGTTTGCAGGCGTTTACATTGCGCCAGGCGCACAGGTAAAGGATTCAATCATTATGCCAGGTGCGCGTATTGAGGAAAACGCCATTGTCCAATATGCGATTGTTGCGGAAAATGCGGTGATTGGCAAAGGCAGCGTTGTAGGCGCACGGCCGGAGGACATTGAGAATAAGGACGAATGGGGTGTTGCGGTCGTTGGAAGCGGCTGCGTCCTTGCTCCGGGCACAACCGTACCCCCCAAGGCGATGATTGATGCGGAAACACTTGCAGAGGAGGGGTCAAAATGATGCGCGGAAATAACATACTGGGAATTTTGTTTGCAAATGTCCACGAAGAAAAAATTCGGGAATTGACGGAAAAACGCACCATGGGTTCGGTGCCCTTTGGCGGCCGTTATCGTCTGATCGATTTCCCGCTATCCAATTTGGTGAATTCCGGAATCAATAAGGTCGGTGTGGTTACAAAGGGCAACTACCAATCATTGATGGATCATCTCGGCTCAGGGAAAGCGTGGGACCTGTCTCGCAAGAGCTCCGGCCTGTTTATGCTTCCGCCGTTTGGCCACGAATCCCTGGTCAACAACAGTCGGATTGAATCGCTGGAATCCATCATGCGGTTCCTCACGAATTCCCAGGAAGAATATGTAGTTCTGAGCGATTGCGATGTGATCTGTAACATTGACTATCGCGACGTGATGGTTACTCATATGAAAAATCAAGCGGACATCACCGTGGTTTACCGCTATGGAAAGTTGCCAAAGATGATCAGCAATCCATCGGTTTATACCATTGACCCAGATGGCCGTGTGCGGGACATGGTAATCAATCCACGGCAGAGTGGTGAGTGCAACTTCGGCATGAGTATGCTCTTGATGCGCCGTGATCTGCTGATCCAGATGGTCACCGAGTGTGTGAGCCGCAATCTCTATAATTTTAAGAGAGATTTCCTGCAAAGAAATATTGAGAAATATCGCATTTATACCTATGAGTTTACGGGATTCGCGCAAAATATTTGCTCAATGAACTCCTACTTCGAGGCCAATATGGCCCTGATGCTGCCAAAGGTACGCAGCCAGCTATTTGATTCAAATCGTCCGATTTTCACCAAGGTGCGCGACAACATGCCTGCACGCTACGGCTTAGGGGCGAATGTCAGCAATTCCCTTGTGGCGGATGGGTGCGTCATCGAAGGATCGGTCGAGAATTGCGTGCTGTTCCGCGGCGTGAAAGTCGACAAGGGCAGCAAGCTGGAAAACTGCGTTATTATGCAGGACAGTGAGATTGGGCCGAATTGCAAGCTCAACTATGTCGTGATCGATAAAGATGTTGTAATTAAAAATGATCGTTCCCTCATGGGGTTCCAGTCTTATCCGGTCTTTATCAGCAAGGGTAGCGTGGTTTGATAGGACTGCTTAGATGCAACATGAAAAGCGAAGGAGGAGATCGAAAACCATGAAAGTATTATATTGTACCAGCGAGGCGCGGCCGTTTGCCGCGACAGGCGGCCTAGCGGATGTGGCGGGTTCTCTGCCACAAGCGCTCCGCGAACGGCTGATCGGGTGCCGGGTAGTGATGCCGCTCTACGAAGAGGTTCCGCAGGAGTTACGGGATGGTATGCGTTTTGTCACCAGTTTGTCGGTGCCGGTTGCTTGGCGCCGTCAGTACTGTGGCGTATTCGAAGCGCGTTCCGGCGGTGTGATCTATTACTTAATTGACAACCAGTATTATTTCAAGCGCAAGGGATTGTATGGCCATTATGACGACGCAGAACGTTTTGCGTTCCTGTCCCGTGCCGCATTGGAAATGCTGCCTTACATCGATTTTAAACCGGATATCATTCACTGCAACGATTGGCAAACCGCTCTAGTGCCGATCTATTATAGCATCTTCTATGCCAACAACGAGTGGTACCGTGGAATCAAGACCATTATCACGATCCATAATATCCAGTATCAGGGGAAGTATGGCAAGGAGCTGGTAGAAGATGTACTGGGCATTCCGAAGTCAGAAAACCATCTGTTGGAGTATGACGATTGCGTCAATCTGATGAAGGGGGCAATTGAAACGGCCCACCGCGTAACGACGGTCAGCCCGACCTATGCCCAGGAGATTCTCGATCCGTGGTATTCCCATGAGTTGGACGGTATCTTGCGGGAACGTTCTTGGAAGCTCAGTGGTATCCTGAACGGGATTGATACAGTCAGTTATGATCCGGCGACGGATAAGGACATCTATGCCAATTATACAGCGGACGATTTTGCCAACAAAGCGGAGAATAAACGCGCGTTGCAGGAGCGCCTGTGCTTGTCACAGGACCCGGATGTTCCGCTGATTGGCATGGTTACCCGCATGGTGGCCCATAAGGGCCTTGATCTTGTCAAGGAAGCGCTGGACCAGTTGATGTGGGAGACAAACGCACAGTTTGTGATTCTTGGCTCTGGTGATTTTGAATATGAGAATTTCTTCCGTGATATGCAAAATAAGTATCCGGGCCGCCTATGTGCGTGCTTCGGTTTTGTCCCGGAGCTGTCCCGCAAGATCTATGCGGGCGCAGATATTTTCCTGATGCCCAGTAAGAGCGAACCCTGTGGCTTGGCACAGATGATTTCTCTGCGCTATGGCACAATCCCGGTGGTGCGTGAGACCGGCGGTCTGAAGGATTCCATCCAGGATAGCGGCGACGGCTATGGAAATGGCTTTACGTTCCGTACATATAACAGCGGCGATATGCTGCATGCGCTGCATCGTTCGATCGACGGTTATTACAACCGTGATGGCTGGAAGATCTTGGTTGAACGCGCCATGCGTTGTGACAATAGTTGGGGCAAGTCGGCGAATGAATACATTCGTTTGTATCGTGAACTTGTCAAAGAATAGGATTTGTGATAGAGTGTGTTTGAAAATGCACTCTGGCATAAGGAACAACCTGCCAGGATTTGGCAGGTTGTTCTGTTTTGGGAGCTTGAGGGGGAACGAAGGATGAGGATAAAAAATATTGCAGTTTTTCTGGCGACGGTTTTGTTGCTGTTAGGGGTTGCGTGCACAGCTGTTCCAGCGGGGGAAACCGGACCGTCTTCGGCCTCCACCGCCCCGGCAAAATCGGAGACGGATGTATCGAGTGAGGAAAGTGCAGTCGTGGAAAGCCGTCCAGAAGGAAATCCCTCTTCAGAGACACCTTTTGAGGCGTTTTCAGATTCTTCTTCGGGACAAGCAATGCTTCCCAGCGCTCCGGAAATGGCCCAGGGACTTTTTTCGCAGGGGTATCCGCAGGCACAGGTAGAATTGGAGAAAATGACCCTTGAGGAGAAAGTGGCGCAGGTATTCCTGTTCCGCTGTCCTTCGGAGGGGGCGCTTTCCACAGTACAGACATATCAGCCAGGCGGATTTATGCTCTTCGCAAAGGATTTCGACGGAAAGACGGCGGATCAGGTTCGTATGGAGCTGGAGTCGTATCAGAACGCCAGCAAAATTCCCCTGTTTTTGGCGGTGGATGAGGAAGGGGGCACCGTTGTACGAGTCAGCCGGAATCCCAACCTAGCACCAAATAGGTTTGAATCGCCGCAACAGGTATTTGAACAAGGGGGAATGCAGGCGATTGTAGAGGATACGGTTCAAAAGACCCAACTGCTTCAGTCCTTAGGGGTGAATGTGAATTTGGCACCTGTAGCAGACGTCTCCATCAATCCGGGGGATTTCATGTATGCGAGGACCTTTGGACAGGATGCGCCGGGCACAGCGGAATATGTAAAGACCTCTGTGAAAACTTACAACCAGCAGCGAATGGCCTGTGCGTTAAAGCACTTTCCCGGCTATGGGAATAATGTGGATACCCACACCGGCATGGCGCAGGATCATCGTCCCCTTGAGACGTTTACAGATTCCGATTTTTTACCGTTTGAGGCAGGAATTGCGGAGGGCGTGCCCATGATCTTGGTATCGCATAATATTGTGACCTGTATGGACCCGGACCGGCCGGCTTCCCTCTCACCGGAAGTGCATCGAATTCTTCGGGAGGATCTTGGATTTACGGGGCTGATATTGACCGACGACCTGGCAATGGAGGCGATTCCTGACTACACAGGTGGAGAAAACCCCTGCGCAGCGGCGCTCAATGCGGGTAACGATCTGCTGCTTTCCTCCAACGTACAGGAAGACTATAATGCCCTGCTGGAAGCGGTCCAAAATGGGACTGTCACCGAGGAACGTCTGAATGAGGCAGTGCTTCGGATTTTAGCGATGAAATATTGTACACAATATCAATGGGAAAGGGTGGTAGGATAAATGAATCCGAATGGAATGTACGAAAAAATTCTCCTGACAATGCGGGAAGGGCGTTTCCCTGTGGCGCGTTTTGAGCTACATAACGATGCGGAAAAAGAGTTGGTGATGACGGCGTTGGACAATATATATATGATTGCTCCAGAGGATGAAATGGACCTTGTGAAAGCACGCGGAGATGTCCTTCGCAATTTGGAGGAACAAGGGCTCATTTCGATTGATTTTGATTCACCTGTCTGGGTAGCCGGGGATCATCAAATCTACTACAAAAGTAAAATCTATGAACTGCTTTGCCACACGGCGCTGGAGGCATCGCGCGCAATAGAGGGATGTCTATTCAATTTGCCAGTGTTGCGAAAGGGCTATGCAGAGCTTACTCCGAGGGGCCGGAAGGAGTCGCGCCGTCTGTTGGCTTGCCGCCGGATGAATCACGCTCGCTAAACAAAAAGAGAAAGTCCAAAGAGGTGGACGTCAGGCCCATTATTCTCTCATGCAGGCTGCTTTGGCAACCATGTGGATCAATGCATTCTAGTAAGCGTTTCAACCGTTTTGTAGAAGGGCGCTGGTGGAATGACTTTTTGGATGGGCGGCAAAGTGGCAGAGGTGCTTTGCATGTATCTGCGTGACAGAAAAGGGGAGAGGTAAAATACATAAAAAGCCGTTCCACTCTTTGTGGAACGGCAATCAAACGATTGTTTGCATTTTTATAAGGTTCCTGTTATAATGGAACTGTTTTCAGCGATTATTTTCGGGCGGTAGGATGGGGCTTTTCCATGGGCTTCTTTCCACCGCCCATGCGTCCCTCCGCATTTTGAATCAGGTTGAACAGGGAGGACGCGAAAAGAGGATATTCCTCTGAAAGTTGTTCCGGAGAGAGAGGCGGGGCCTGATCCTTTTTGAGTCCTTCCATGTCTTCTATATCTTCACCACAGGCAAGCGCCTCGGCATTGGAAATGGCAACCTCCTGTGCCGCATTAGAGCGACCGTTGCTCAACCGCTGCGGAACCGAAAACAAACCCTGCGGGTTTTTGCCATTTGCCGAATACAACAGACGGAAGGCTTTGTAGACCGCAACACTTAGAAAAGACGAAATTTCCGTCGTCAGATGCTTGTTATTACATTTTTGGAGAATGCCGTAGATCACATTTAAGGAATTGGCAATCAGCTTTTTATTCAATGTGGGGAGCAGGCTGCCTTTAAACACGTTTTCCTTGCCGGCGGCATCCGGCTCCGGAAGATCTTCTACGGTGATCATCGCACCACTGCGGTGTGGAGAACGGCCAAGAAGATAATCGGTGGAGACATTATAAAAATCTGCAACCTTTACAACAAATTCAAGGCCGCATTCCCGAATGCCTTTTTCATAGTGGGATAGCAGTGCCTGAGAGACACCCAATTGTTCTGCGGCGCTTTTTTGGCTTAAACCGCGCTCCTTGCGCAGCAGCGTGATAATCCTTGGAAAATGACTGTTCATGTTGCTGTCCTCCACCCCTATGCTGGATAGTATTTCGGAATGCGTTCCAAAGCGAACGCACCGTCAAGATCGTTTCAGAAGGCCGCGCAGAAAGCAAAGCTCCAAGTCGCCTTGCTCCAACGCGCTGGACCGCATCCATTTCACACATTTCGACCAAATGGCACAGGAAGAAATGGACGGGATACGTCGAAAAAGCGTATATTTTGCAGAATAACGTATAGTAAAGTATATACTAAATACAACATTTTGTAAACCACTAGATACAGTACTTTTTTCAGGCTTTGCCACAAGAACAAGTGCTCAGTGAAGGATATTTACGAAAGGTGGTGGCTGGTGAAATATCTGTTTCACCGTTATCTTATGAAATCCTATACCATACATCTGATCCGGCACGGGATTGCCGAGGGGAATTTACTGGGGCAGTACATCGGGAGGACCGATTCCCCTCTTGCCGACGAAGGCCGTAAAGCCCTGCAAGCGCTCAAGGAAACATATGCATATCCTTCCGCACAGGTTTTTTATTGTAGCCCTATGAGCCGGTGTGTGGAGACTTTGCGGATTCTTTACCCGGAGGCAGAACCTGTCTTGATCGATGGGTTCCGTGAATGTGATTTTGGCGACTGGGAGGGAAAGACTGCCAAGCAGCTGGCAGAAGAGGACCCGCGTTTCTTGCAATGGATGGAAAGCAGCCGCTCCGTAGCGCCGCCCCATGGGGAGAGCACCGGCGTGTTGGTCCAACGTACCTGTGCTGCCTTTGAAAAGTTGGTAGAGGAACTGATGCGTTCCGGTACAACGTCAGCAGTGGTGGTGGCGCACGGCGGCACGCTGATGTCGATTCTTTCGGCGTATGGTTTGCCGCGCGCCAGCTTTTACGACTGGATGACTGAAAATGGCTGTGGTTACTCCATGCGGATCACGCCGGGATTGTGGATGCGTTCCATGGTGGCCGAGGTGTACGACACCATTCCAGCGGGACGCAACGCAGAGGGTGGCGACGAAAAATTCATCGTCGATCTTGCGCGAGAAGCTGCAAATCGTGCATTTCGAAAGAATACCCCAGAATTGGACGGAAAAAATGCCCCGGCGGAGGGTTGACATTTTTGCAAAGAACCGTTAATATAAATATCATAAAGAAAAGGCGATGACGGGAATAAGACTTGCGTTTTTTCTTCAGAGAGCCAGCGGTTGGTGTGAGTTGGTGGGAAGGCGTTGGTGTATAGCTCATCCCTGAGCTGCCGGTTTGATTGGTTTGCGTAGAACCGGACGTATGGCTGCGTTATAAGCAAAGGCCTTGTTGGAGGCTGAAGGGCGCGTAAGCGCTGAATTTGGGTGGTACCGCGGATTTATAAATTCGCCCCGAACTTTCTGAGGAAGGTTCGGGGATTTTTTATTTCTATAGGAGGATCTTGCTATGTACGAAAGTTTTCACAAGTATATTCCTTTCCAGCCAGTCCCACTGCCGGACCGCACTTGGCCGGAAAAAGTGATTACAAAAGCGCCTGTCTGGTGCAGCGTTGACCTGCGCGACGGAAACCAGGCGCTGATTGACCCCATGAATCTCGAGGAAAAATTGCGTTTTTTCCAGACGCTTGTGGACATCGGTTTTAAAGAGATTGAGATCGGATTCCCGTCCTCTTCGGAGACGGAATATGAGATCTGCCGGACCCTCATCGACCGAAACTTGATTCCGGACGACGTGACCATCCAAGTGTTGGTACAAGCGCGCCCTCATTTGATTAAAAAGACCTTTGAGGCGATTCAGGGCGCTAAAAACGTGATCGTACATTTCTATAATTCGACTTCGACCTTGCAGAGAAAAGTGGTATTTAAGACCGATATGCAGGGCGTCATCGACATTGCGGTCAACGGTGCAAAGCTGATCAAAGAACTCACCGATGAAGAGGTCGCCAGGACAGGGATGAACATCCGCTATGAGTATTCGCCGGAGAGTTTCTCGGGAACAGAGATGGACAATGCCGTTGCGATCTGTGAGGCGGTGATGGATGTTTTAAAACCTACACCGGACAATAAACTGATTCTAAACCTGCCGAATACGGTGGAGATGAGCACCCCGAACCACCACGCAGACCAGATCGAATATTTTTGCCGTCATATCAAAAACCGCGACAGCGTTATCATCAGTCTACATCCGCACAATGACCGCGGCACCGCAACGGCTGCTACAGAGTTGGGGCTGTTGGCAGGGGCGGAACGTGTGGAAGGCACCCTGTTTGGAAATGGAGAGCGCACCGGGAATGCAGACATCATGAATGTTGCAATGAACCTGTACTCCCAGGGGGTGGACCCAGAACTGGATTTCTCCAATATCCGCGAAATTCGTGAAATTTATGAAAAATGTACCCGCATGAAGGTACATGACCGCCATCCCTATGCGGGCAATTTGGTGTTTACCGCGTTCTCCGGTTCACACCAAGATGCCATCAAAAAGGGTGTCGATTATATGCGTGAACACGACACCCAGTACTGGGAAGTCCCGTATCTTCCGATTGACCCAGCAGATGTCGGGCGTAAATATGAGCCGATCATCCGCATCAACAGCCAGTCTGGCAAGGGTGGAGCGGCCTTTATCATGCAGCAGAGCTTTGGCTATGAGCTTCCAAAGGCAATGCATCCGGAGTTCGGGGCTATGGTCAAGGCGGCTTGCGACGAGGCAGGGCGAGAGTTATTGCCAAACGAGATTTTCGATATTTTCCGTGCACATTATCTCGATGTCAAATATCCATACAACCTCAAAAAATATAAGCTCTATGAGGAAAACGATGTGGACGGTGAAACCGTTGTGCATTTTGAAGGCAATCTGCGTTTCCGCCATGAGGACCATCAAATCAGCGCAGCTGGCAACGGCCCGATCGATGCCTTCTTTAAGGCGTTGCGTACAGTGGGAATTCACGACTACAAATTCGTCACCTACCGCGAGCATGCAGTCTCAGAAGGTGCGGACTCTAAGGCCATTTCGTATATCCAACTGACGGCGCCGAATGGAAAGACAGTGTTTGGCGTTGGCATGGACGGAAACATCAGCTTGGCTTCCATCAAAGGCATTATCTGCGCCATTAACCGCGCATGTAGTGAAGAAGAGACCGCTTCCAAGGCGGATTGAACCATCATGGTTTGAACTGCTTTTGTGGCAAGATGGAGGGCGGGGTGTTTGCAGCCTTCTGTGAAAAGATCTCTGTTTTCACCCCTAATTGGCCCGTTCTTAAAGAATGCAGGGGGCTTTTGACACATCTCTTATAGAAATAAGGGTACGCTTTCATTCTTGGAAAAGATCGTCTTAATAGTGAGCATCCTTGTTTTTTCAGCAATAGATTGCGGTGTCTAGAATTTGGCAGAGAACAGAGAAAAAGATTTTGTGCATCCCGTATGGAATTTATACGACATTTCTATGCTATATAATGAGGAGGTACATCCAATGAATACATACAAAATTGTATTGTTAAAGGGTGACGGCATTGGTCCTGAAATTGTGGACCAGGCAGTCAAAGTTCTCACCAAAGCCGGGGAGAAATTCGGCTTTGGTATCGATTACGAAGAGGCCTTGCTGGGCGGAAGTGCTATTGATGCCACAGGCACTCCGCTTCCACAGGAAACAATCGACAAGTGCAAGGCGGCGGATTCAACGTTACTCGGTGCAGTAGGCGGTCCCAAATGGGATACGTTGCCGGGCGACCAGCGGCCGGAAAAGGGCTTACTGGGAATTCGCGGCGCCCTTGAATTATTTGCAAATCTGCGTCCAGCCGTCATTTTTGATGAGTTGCGCGACGCTTCACCGCTCAAGACGGAAATCATCGGGGAAAAGCTCGACGTGATGGTGGTCCGTGAACTGACCGGCGGCATCTATTTTGGAGAGCGCGGCCGTAAAGAGGTCAACGGGGTTCCTGCTGCATACGATACCGAGATGTATACGGTGCCTGAGATTGAGCGGATTGCACGTGTCGCCTTCGAAATGGCCCGCAAGCGCAATAAGAAGCTGTGCAGTGTAGACAAGGCCAATGTATTGGAGTCCTCCCGTCTGTGGCGTGCAACCGTTGCGCGCATCGGCGCGGAAGAATTTCCAGATGTAGAACTCAGCAATATGTATGTAGACAATTGTGCGATGCAGTTGGTGCGCAATCCGCAGCAATTCGATGTGATTGTCACATCGAATATTTTCGGCGACATTCTCTCCGATGAGGCGTCCATGATTAGCGGCAGCATTGGCATGCTGGCTTCTGCAAGCCTGGGTTCCGGAAAGGCCGGATTGTATGAACCGATCCATGGATCGGCGCCGGACATTGCAGGGACGGGAAAAGCCAATCCTCTGGCAACTATTTTGTCCGCGGGAATGATGCTCAAGTATTCTTTGGAGCAGCCGCAGGCAGCTCAGGCCATTGAGGATGCCGTTTCTGCCGCCTTAAAACAGGTACGTACGCCGGATATTGCGACAGAGGGGCTTCGTACGGTTACCTGTGAAGAAATGGGCGATCTGGTTTGCAGCCTTCTGTGAGAGGGTACGTTAAAGAGTTGGGGCGATTGAGAGAGTGGAACAGAAAGCTTTGACCTTTCGGAAAGGTCTCAAGGACGGCATGCCGATCTGTTTGGGTTACCTCAGCGTATCCTTTGCCTTTGGAATCATGGCGACGCAAGGGGGACTGCGGCGTGGGTGGCGCTTCTGATCTCCATGACGAACTTGACCTCTGCGGGACAGGTCGCAGGGACGCAGCTGATTTTGGCGGGTGGAATGTACGTTGAAATCGCGGTTACGACGTTTATCATCAATATCCGGTATATGCTGATGTCGCTGTCTCTTTCGCAGAAGGTGGAGTCCAAGATGACCAATCTGGAGCGTTGGGTGTTGGCTTTTGGTATTACGGATGAAATTTTTGCGGTTGCTATGCAACAGAGGGAGGAGATCAACGCAAAATACCTGTCCGGGTTGATTGCTACGCCCTATGTGGGATGGGCCTTAGGGACCCTGCTTGGCGCTACCGCGACAGGACTCTTGCCGGATTCTCTGCGCAATGCCCTCGGTATTGCCATCTACGGCATGTTTATTGCGATTATCATACCGCCTGCTTGTAAGGCAAAGCCCATCGCAATGGTGGTGCTTCTTTCGACGGCTTTAAGCTGTTGTTTCCAATGGCTCCCCTTCCTCAACCAGATTTCGACGGGCTGGGTTATCATCATCTGCGCAGTGGTTGTGTCCGCTTATGCGGCAGTGCGCTACCCGATGGATGAAGAGGAACCGCCGGAGAAAGCGGGTGGCGTAGGATGACATTGGATTTGCAACGAATATTGATCTCCGTGGCGATTATGGCCGGTGTGACATATGTCATTCGCGTATTGCCATTGGCAATCTTTAAAAAAAAGATTCAAAACCGGTTTATCCGATCCTTTTTGGCTTACGTACCCTATGCGGTGCTGGCAGCCATGACTTTTCCAGCAATTCTGTTTTCCACTGCGGAAACAGTGACCATACAAAGCATTTTGAGCGCAGCCGCGGGGTTGGGAGTTGCCCTGGTGCTGGCTTACAAAGACAAGGGGCTGCTTACGGTAGCGGTGGGGGCGACGGCGGCAGCGTTCTTGGTGGATCAGATTACAAGGATTTTTTGGTATAAAAGGAAAAGTGGACGATGCGCGCGGCTCGTCCACTTTTCTTATTCTTATAAATATTTTAGTAGCCAAAGGTCCCGCTGAGTGACTCGTCCTGTTCGATCCAATCGGATACAGCAACCGAGATGAACGCATTTTTATTTAAACGGATCACTACGCGGGCAATACCAGCGTTGATGATCTGCCGCTTGCACATGGAGCAACTGGAGGCATTTTCTACATATTCCCCGGTTTTGGCGTCCTTTCCCACGAGATATAGAGTGGAACCAATCATATCCCGGCGGGCAGCGCTGATGATTGCGTTTGCCTCTGCATGAACAGAACGGCAGATCTCATAGCGCTCTCCACGGGGAATGCCCAGCTTCTCCCGAATACAAACGCCCATGTCGATACAGTTCTTGCGCCCACGCGGTGCGCCGTTGTAGCCGGTGGAGACGATCTCGTCGTTATGTACAATAATTGCGCCAAAATTGCGGCGCAGACAAGTTCCGCGCTCTGCGACGGTCTCCGCAATATCCAGATAGTAATTTTCTTTGTCAGTCCGGATCATACTTTCCCTCTTTCCTTGTGCGTTTTTATCCATCTCTATGATAGGGGATTTTCGCGCGAGAATCAATGGCATTCCAAGAATTTCTGTGATATAATAGGCAAAAACCACAATCGAGCAAGAGGATCATGCCGGATGTGTTCGGTTTGCTATAGAATAGAATTTTGACTTGTATTTCAGAAGAACTCTGGCTGCGGAATGCCGCCGGTGTGCGGTTTTCCTGTTGCAGCCCGTTTTTATTGTGGGAAACTATGAAGAAATTTGCCCTTTTGGGGCGTTCGGAGGGAATCATTTTGCAGGAAATCCAACGGCTGTCCGACCCATCGGCAGTAAAAGCACTGTTAGCAAGGCACGGATTTACATTTTCCAAATCTTTAGGACAGAACTTTCTCGTCAATCCTTCCGTATGCCCTCGGATGGCAGAAGAATGCGGCGTGGGTCCGGGCGTCGGAGTATTGGAAGTTGGCCCCGGGATCGGCGTGCTGACAGTGGAACTGGCGAAACGTGCGGAGAAGGTAGTTTCCATAGAACTGGATAAGCGTCTCTTGCCCGTTTTGGGGGAGACGCTCGAAGGGTATCCAAACACCAAAGTAGTAAATGACGACATTCTGAAGGTTGACCTGCAGCCGCTTTTGCAGAGGGAATTCGCCGGCATGGAGGTGGTTGTATGCGCCAATCTGCCATATTATATCACATCGCCGGTGATTATGCGGCTGCTAGAGGAGCGCTTGCCGATCCGGGCCTTGACCGTGATGGTACAGAAGGAAGCAGCACAGCGCCTATGCGCTTTACCAGGGACACGGGCATGTGGCGCGGTGAGCATAGCGGTACAGTATTATGCGGTGCCGCGTGTTCTTTTCCAAGTATCCCGTGGGAGCTTTTTGCCGCCGCCCAACGTGGATTCCACCGTGATTCGGATGGACGTGCGTGAGCATCCACCGGTTACGGTGTCAAATGAAACGCACTTTTTTGCACTGGTGAAGGCGGCGTTTGGACAGCGGCGTAAGACCATTCTGAATGCAGTTTCTGCGGGCCTTTCGCTTCCCAAAGAGCGGGTAGCACAAGCCTGCGTTCAGGCAGGAATCTTACAAACTGCCCGCGCGGAACAGCTCACCATGGAACAGATGGCTGCTTTGTGCAGCGCCTTAGATTTGAAATGAGAGGGGGTCTCCAGATGTCCGACCATAAGCTTGCCTTTATCTTTTTTGAAATTGGGATGATCTTATGTGTGGTAGCCATGATTTTAGGTCCCATTGGGATAGAAGTCTGGTCTGTAGCCTGTTCAGCGGTTGCCATCTTTTTGGCGTGTGCCGGTATTTATCTTGCTTTTTGCAGTTGGGATTCGGCACCTGAGCAGCAGAAAAGAATCCTACGGGGAGATGATGGAACAGAAGCAAAATCCGTCGCTGTTATGGAGGAATCTGGGATACCGGAAGAGGAATTTTCTGAAGAAAAATCGAATCTTGTGCCGGGGGAGACCTTCTCATTTAGGCCTTCTGGTATAGATAGTCAGGAGAAAGAGTCGTAGGATTTGCCCACACAGACAAAGGAGTCCCTCTGTGGACGGGAAACAATCGAAAGAAAAATCAAAGGAATGAATATTTTTAATAGGGACAGCCTCCGCAAAAAGCAGGGCATCCCTATCGCTATTAAACGAATCTTTGTTTGTATCGATGCCAACAAAGGAGTATCCCAAAAGTCCTGAAAGGACGGAAGGATACCCTTGTTTTTTAAAACTCAAATATTATACCAAAAAGAAAAGAGGATGCCCCTCCTATGAATCGAACAATTCGTAGTTTGGGCATCCTCTTGCTGGTTCCTATGCGTATCATACAAAAGTGGTGTGTTCATTTTTAGAGTGCCTGAATCTCAATCGTGTCCTCTGAAAGACACTCAGTAAAGAATCGCACCATATTTGGATGAGAGAGGTTCCAATATCTCGTCCTCAATCTGGCATTCACTGTCAACGATCAAACGCCCTTGGAAGTACCGTAGGGCCGCTTCCAAAATCGGTGCACTGTCGCAATGTACAGCAATCGGAAGACGGGTCATGCTGCTGTTTTCTGCGAGTACATAGGCGTCATCGATGCTTTCAATTTCCACCAGGGCTGTATTGCAACGGTCGTCGTCCAAGTCGATTAGGTCGTCGTCCAGATGCCCGGTGCAGGCCAAGGGTTCGCTGAATACAAGGTCGTCCCCTAAGAAAAAGGCCTCCGTTTCGATCGTGGCCGCATAATTGTCAGGCTCTTTTGCAATTTCGGGAGGGCCGAATTCCTGCGCCACCTTTTTCAGCGCAGAAATATGCGCAGGAGTAGAATCGTCGTATCCGCCTACGATGCGGGCGCCGGCCTGCATCAGCAGGCGCATTTTCTCGGCAAAGGCCGCGGGGGAGAGGAGCGTACCATCGGAGTTTCGGGCATTTGGCTTTGCGATGATGGGAACCGCTGTGTGGAGGCGAACTTCCTCGATCAAAGAAAGCATAGGGTCGAGCAAGCAGTTCAGGCCGATGGCATCCACTCCCATGGCCTGTAGCGTGATGACCACCGGAAGCAAAGAACTGCCGGTAACCGTATGACCACTTTCGTCCACTGCGATGGTGACGAATACAGGCAGATCGGTTGTACGCGCGGCAAGAACCGCTGCGCGCATATCGGCCAAAGAGGTCTGCGATTCAATTGCAAGAAAATCGACGCCCGCTTGATCGAGTGCTCGGATCTGCTGGCGGTACAAGTCGTATATGTCGTCAAAGTCGGCCTCACCAAAAGGGGGGACGAACAGGCCGCTGGGACTGACATTACCGCCCACCAGTACCCCGCGTGGTTTTGCAATGCTCTGTGCCAGGCGCACCAGCTCGGTGTTCAATTCTACCACGCGCCCTTCCAGACCATAGGCGGAGAGCAGAGCCGCATTCGCCCCAAAGGTTGGAGCAAACACTGCCTGGGAACCTGCATCGATGTATGCATTCAATAAAGTTTGCAGCATTTGTGGGTGCTGCAAAACCCACTGCTCCATACCGAGCCCACCAGGCCGGCAGACATCTGCCGGCATACCAGCAGACAGAAGCGCTGTACCGGTGGCTCCGTCCAATAACATGGGTAACGGATATGGGAAATCTTCCATGATTTTGTTCTCCTGTAAGGTTTCGTTTCAAGGCGGAATCACATGGATTCGGGCGCTGAAATTTTTAGCAGGGACAACACATTGCGGATAACGGTTGCTGTTGCTTTGCACAAACAGATGCGTGCGGCGCGCAGACGGTCCTCTTCATCCTTCACACGGCAAGTATTGTAAAATTTATGGAACAGGTTGGCCAGTGTGATCACATAGCGCGTGATACGGGCGGGATCGTAATCCTTTGCCGCTGCGACGATTTCGTCCGTGTAGGCAGAAAGGTGACGGATGAGGTCGATCTCCTCCTGTGTATTTAAGAGAGAAAGTTCTTCGTCGGAACAGGCTCTCGGTTCAATTCCTTCCGCTTTAAGAGCCTTCAGGATACTGCAAATGCGCGCATGTGCGTACTGTACGTAATAGACCGGGTTCTGAGCGTCCTGCTGAACTGCAAGGTCAAGGTCAAAGTCCATCTGAGAGGTGGCTTCACGCATGTTGAACAAGAAACGTGCAGCGTCTACGGGAACCTCATCCAGAAGGTCGGCCAGCTGGATCGCCTTGCCGGTACGCTTGCTCATACGGACCACTTCGCCATTGCGGACCAGGCGGACCAGCTGAATCAAAACGATGTCCAGTTTGCTGCCGTCAAGTCCGACTGCATCCATAGCGGCCTTCATACGGGCTACATGGCCGTGATGATCGGCCCCCCAAACGTCGATACAGCGGTCAAAACCGCGCTTAGCAAATTTGTTGCGATGATAGGCGATGTCCGCCGCAAAATAAGTGGGGTTGCCATTCTGGCGGACCAGGACTTCATCCTTTTCCGCGCCGAAGGTGGTAGCGCGATACCAGAGAGCGCCTTCCTTGTCATAGGTCAGACCCTTGTCCTTTAGAATCTGGATGGTCTCGTTCAACTCGCCATCGTTGTGCAATTTACTCTCCAAGAACCATTCGTCGTATTGAATGCCATATTTGGCGAGGTCTGCCTGCATTTTGGCAATGTTGCGCGGCAGCGCAAAGTCCACCAAGGCCTTTTGACGCACAGAAGATTCCACATTTACATAGCGGTCGCCGAATTCCTTCGAGAACTGTGCGGCGCGCTCTTTAATGTCGTCGCCATGGTAGCCGTCCTCTGGAAATTCCACCGCATCCTCGCCCTTATAAATCTGCAAATAACGCGCTTCCAAAGAATTGCCAAACTTTTCAATCTGGTTGCCCGCGTCGTTGACGTAAAATTCGCGCCACACGGAATATCCCGCCGCGTCCAATACCGCTGCCAAACAATCGCCCAGAGCGCCGCCGCGTGCATTTCCCATGTGCATAGGACCCGTCGGATTGGCGGAAACAAACTCCACCATGATCTTTTTCCCCTGGCCGTATTCACTGCGGCCATACGCGTCTCCCAGCGCCTCAATGTCTTTCAGTACATCCACATAGAACTGCTTGCTCAGAAAGAAATTGATAAAACCGGGGCCGGCGATTTCAAAACGGTCAAAATAGGTGCCGTTCAAGGCCAGATTGTTTGTGATCGCCTCCGCGATTTTGCGGGGGGCTGCGTGGAAGGCGCGCGCGCTTACCATTGCAGCGTTGGTGGCCCAATCGCCGTGTGCCCGGTCTGCGGGTACCTCAATGGAAAATTCAGGAATGTCCGCCTGCGGCAGTTCGCCGTTGGCACAGGCTTTTTCCATGGCGGTACGGATAATATTCCTCAGTTCAGTGGTCGCCTGCTGCACGAGTTTTGACATCTTTGTTTTCTGCCTCCTTGATGGTAATCAAAATTTCATTCGAACTGGACAGGTTGGAATTGATGTCCAGCGTATAGCGAACCTCCAACTTGCCACCCTCGTCGGTCAAACTGGAGTGTAACTGGCTGGTGAAGATCCCGATCATCATGTTGCCGTAGCCGGTGTCGTACTGACAGAGGTGACGTTTGCCATTCTCCAAAACCAGTCGGGTACTTCCCGCACCGCGCATCAGAGTCACTTTGTCATTTCCTTCGACCTTCAGCACAGAGGTCACCGGCTTTCCGTTCTCTTCGCTGTCATATTCTTTATAGGTAATATAACGATTTTTTCCTTTTTTACATAGGAACCGAGCGTGGTGACCTGAACCTCGCCGGTTTCACCGTCCACCTGCTGGCGTCCCAAAATGGAAATTAAATAATTTTCCTGCATTTTTACATTCCCCCTACCTTGGGTCAATAGCGGTTGATGTCGATTTGGTGGACCTCCTGGCCGATGTCCCTGCCAAGAAAGATGCCCGCAATGCGGGAGAAATCGTCTACCCGGTCGCTCACATAGAAGGAACAGTCCCCCTTGGCGGGACGGTCACACAAAAGGCCGCGCTCTTCCAGCACCTTGCTGCAACAAAAGGCAGTCTCCCGCCCGCTGTCGATCAACGTAACTTCCTTTCCCATGGTTGCGCCGATAATCCGGCTGATAATCGGATAATGGGTGCATCCCATGATGAGTGTGTCTACACCGGCATCTCGCAACTCCCCAAGATAACGCTCCGCGACAAGGCGGGTGACCTCATCGTCATCTGCAACAAAGCCGTTCTCTACCAAAGGAACAAATAGGGGGCACTCGCGGTCGTAGACCTGGATTTCCGAATCGATCTCTGCAAGGGCTCTGCGATAAGAACCGCTGCGGATCGTGGCAGAGGTCCCAATGACCCCCACGCGCTTGTTGCGCGTTGCAGCAGATGCTGCAAGGGCTGTCGGATGTAGGACATCGATAAAAGGGACACCCTGGGGCTTTTGAGGTTTCTGGCCAGAGAACTGACGGTGCCGCACGCAACAACAATCATTTTGACACGGTTTTCCGTCAGAAAGTGGATGTCTTGGGCGGCATATTTTAGAATCGTCTCTTGGCTTCGGGAACCGTAAGGCACACGCCCCGTATCGCCAAAATAGACGATGTGTTCCTGTGGCATAATCTCCAAAAGCTCTTTGACCGCCGTCAGGCCGCCGAGCCCGGAATCGAAAACGCCGATTGGTCGGTTATCCATATTTTTTGCTCCCTATCCCTTCCCGTTCTTACATCCGGCCTTCCTTTTCAAAGGCGAGCTGAATCAATTGGTCCAACAGGTCTGGAATCGGCACGCCACATGCTTCCCAAAGTTTGGGATACATGCTGATCGAGGTGAATCCGGGCAATGTATTGAGCTCGTTGAGCAGAACTTCGGTCCCACCCCGCACAAAGAAATCGACACGCGCCAGACCTGTGCAGCCCAAGAGACGGTATGCACGTTCCGCAGTGTGACGGAGCTCTTCGGAAACCTCCGGCGCGAGATGTGCAGGGATATAGAGCTGTGATGTTCCGTTTTTATATTTGTCGTCGTAATCGTAGAAGTCGGCAGAAGGAGCGATTTCCCCCACAATGGAGGATTTGGGGACATCGTTTCCCATTACGGCGCATTCGACCTCCTGGCCGACAATGCATTCCTCAATGACCACTTTGCTGTCCTCGCGGGCGGCCTTGGAGACCGCTGTATCCAGATCTTCTTCCCGCTCTACTTTACTGACTCCTACAGAAGAACCGGCATTGGCGGGCTTGACAAAGACCGGATAGCCGAGACGCGCCTCGACCTTTCGTTTGATCTTTTCGATGCCCTCGCCGGAATAGTTGCAGGCAAAGAACCAAAGATAATTGGCCTGTTTGATACGCGCGCCGGTCAAAAGGGTATGAGCGATTGCTTTATCCATGCACACGGCAGAAGCTGAGGTCCCACAGCCGACAAAAGGAATGCCGGCCATTTGGAATAGGCCCTGAATGGTGCCATCCTCGCCGTTTTTTCCATGTAGCACGGGAAAAACCAGATCGAGCTTTACCGTTTCACAGGCGCCGCAGCCATTCATGACCACAAGTCCCCTTACAGAGCGGTCAGGGGAGAGGAATGCAACACGGTTGTTTGGATTTTGTTCCCAAGCGCCGCTTGCAATGTCCTCTGTAGAACTGTCCGTCAGAAACCATCGGCCAGCTTTATCAATGCCTACAAGAATCACGTCATATTTTTCTTTTGAAATATTTTCAACAACGCATTTTGCAGAAAGTCGGGAGATCTCATGCTCCGAAGAACATCCGCCGAAAATCACGGCAATCCTGCGTTTCTCCATAAGATATAACCTCCTGGATTATTCGGGATTTTGCGTGTTAAGACTCATTGGCTACACGCGGACCCTTGAATATATATGATAACACACGGCCCAATTCTGCGCAATCTCTACATTTGCCAACGCAAGACGCTGCTACAAAGAATTGCTGGATATTTCGCCGATAAACCGTGGAAGGGGCAACGTGCCGCCAATAAATTAGTATGGTGACAAAAAATAAATATGTAGTATAATCAACAGAAAAAGGATCAGAACAGCCGTAGGGTCCGTGGGTGCGGACGGCTTTCATAGAGCAGGAGTGATAATTGTTGGATCAGAAGGCATTTGACCTGATTGTAGAGAAAACGGGCGCTTCGCTCGCGCCGCAGGGATTCCAGCGGGACAAAAACGGTGAGAATGAAACCACCGCGTTGTTTGTCGGCGAGAGTGTGGCATACAGCGTCTTTTTTGACGAGCAGAAAAAGCAGTTTGAACTGCGGGCCTGCGCAATGACCGAGGATGGTCCGGACGAAAAGTGGAAGGTCCTTTCCCGCTGGCTGTTTGAGCCGGAAGAGCGGCCGCTCGCGGAGGCGGAGAGTATTGCCAACGATTTTGTGGAAACCATCGAAGGGCCTCGCCGTGTGGCAGCGGTCCAGACGGCAAAGCGCAAGTCAAAGGGCGGCGAAAACAATGCGGACCCGCTTTTCTTTTTTAACCGCCTTGTGGGAATTTTCCCGGAATTGCGCGAGGAGATCACGGAAGAGCGTTCCTGGTATGGGATGGTGCGCGGGGTGACCTTTGCGCGGGAACACGTGTTGCCCAAGATAGAGTCCTTTTTAAACTCTGCGCGGCCGGAGCAGATGAAACGCCTTTGCGATGTTTTGGGAGATATGTATGTTGCAGGGGACATGGATGTGCGTTCGATTATCACCATCGTTCTGCTGAACGGGATTCACGACCCGGAGGTTGTGGAACAAAAGATGGTGCCTCAGTTCCGCAAAGAGCTGCAGGAAGCATACCGTGCGGGAAAAAAATATCGGGGAAAGACCGTAAAACCGGAAAAGAAAAAAGAAAGAAAAGAAATATTCAGCGGAGACGTTAAACGACTTGCGTTGAAGCAGGGAACTCTTATCAGCTAGCGGCTGAGAGGGAGGCGCCGTTGCAGTGTCCGTTCATCGAGGCGCTACAACGGCTGTTTATCCCTTGTAATCGGGAAAGTCTAGGGAAATTGCGGCTTTTTCGCAAGTTTTTCGAAAAATTCCCTTGACCGTTGGGCGAGGGTATGGTATAGTTATCTTACCTCATAAATTGGGGTTCTTTTTTTGTGCCCTTTTTTGAGGGAGGCTGTGGGCCTGCAACGAACGTGGGTCCGGGGAACTGTGCAACCGCGCAGATCCTTGAAAATTGTTCCGTATAACGGGAGGTGCCGTCATGAGAGTGAAAATCGTATTAGCCTGCACAGAGTGCAAACAGCGCAACTACAACACTATGAAAAACAAGAAGAATGATCCGGACAGACTTGAGATGAACAAGTACTGCCGTTTCTGCAGGAAGCACACGCTTCATAAGGAAACGAAGTAATCCGGACGGAGGGACAGAAAATGCCAGAAAATACCGAGAAGTCCGTCAAGGACACCGAAAAGGCCGTTAAGGCTGACAAGCCGGCAAAGACGGAAAAGTCGGACAAGAAGGAAAACGCATTTGTCCGCTTTTTCAAGAACACAGGCAAGTTCCTTCGCGACGTTAAGAATGAGGTCAAAAAGATTGTGTGGCCAACCCCAAAGTCTGTGTTTAAAAACACAGGCGTTGTCCTGGTGACCATCCTTGTCATCGGTCTGTTCATCTTTGGGCTGGACACCGTATTTATGAACCTGCTGGGGCTGATTATGAACATCGCCAAGTAGGAAGCGGAGGAATGGCTATGCCCGAAGAAGGAAAATGGTACGTTGTTCATACCTATTCCGGGTATGAAAACAAAGTGGCCTCCAACCTGGAAAAAACCGTTGAAAACCGTCAGTTGCAGGATCTGATTCAGGAGATCCGCGTTCCCACCGAGACGGTTACCGAAATTAAGGATAACAAGAAACGCGATGTGGAGCGCAAGATTTTCCCTGGATATGTGCTGGTCAAAATGGTTTTGACGGACGAGTCCTGGTATGTCGTGCGGAATATCCGCGGATGCACAGGGTTTGTCGGTCCGTCCTCCAAGCCGATCCCGCTCACCAATGAAGAGGTGGCCAAGCTCGGCGTGGAAAAACGCGAGGTGGAAGTCAACTATGGCGTAGGCGATTCCGTCCAGATCGTCGATGGTCCTTTGGAGGGCTTTGTCGGCACCGTGGAGGAAGTCGACCTAGAAAAGAACCGCGTCCGTGTTACAGTCAGTATGTTCGGACGGGAAACGCCGGTGGAGCTGGAGCTCGACCAGGCGGAAACAATGGAATAAGGACCCGAAGGTCCGGGCCGTTGGGGTTTGCCCAACGTGTCGGCAAGTGAGGTAATATGCGGGCAACCGCTTATTATGAGGGACGAAGTCCCCTGGGGAGCATAAAAGAACCGCTTCCCCTGTGGGAGGAACGGCTAAAATGCTTGTTCCGCCATTTACCACAAATTTTGGAGGTGCAGAAAATGGCTCAAAAGGTTACGGGCTTGATTAAGCTCCAGATACCGGCTGGCAAAGCAACGCCGGCGCCGCCTGTTGGACCGGCTCTCGGTCAGCACGGCGTCAACATTATGGCGTTCACAAAGGAATTCAATGAGCGCACAAAGGGAGACGCAGGACTGATTATTCCTGTTGTTATCACGGTCTATGCGGACCGTTCGTTTACCTTTATCACAAAGACGCCGCCTGCGGCCGTTCTGATCAAGAAGGCCTGCGGAATTGAAACCGCATCGGGCGAGCCGAACAAGAAAAAGGTTGCAAAGATTACCCGTGAGCAGGTCAAGAAGATTGCCGAACAGAAAATGCCCGACCTCAACGCTGCTACTGTCGAATCTGCTATGAGCATGATCGCTGGCACTGCACGCAGCATGGGCATCGAAGTCGTAGATTGATCACCCGGGTGGGAGGAACAAATCCGATTTACCACTCAATAGGGAGGAAAACCAATGAAACACGGTAAAAAATATGTCGACAGCGCAAAGCAGGTCGACCGTTCCAAGTTCTATGATACGAACGAAGCGTTGGAGCTCTGTGTAAAGACTGCCACCGCAAAGTTCGACGAGACAGTAGAAGTGCACGTCAAGCTGGGCGTTGACAGCCGTCATGCGGACCAGCAGGTTCGTGGCGCTATCGTTTTGCCGAACGGCACTGGTAAAAAAGTTCGCGTTTTGGCAATCTGCAAGGGCGACGCTGCAAAAGACGCAGAAGCGGCTGGTGCAGAGTTTGTTGGCGCAGAAGAGATGGTTCAAAAGATCCAGAGCGAGAACTGGATGGACTTTGACGTGCTGATCACGACTCCGGATATGATGGGTCTGGTTGGCCGCCTCGGTAAGATCCTCGGTCCCCGCGGTTTGATGCCAAACCCGAAGGCTGGTACCGTTACGCGTGAGATCGGTAAAGCAATCGCAGATGCAAAGGCTGGTAAGATTGAATACCGTCTTGACAAGACCAACATCATTCACTGCGTCATTGGTAAGGTTTCCTTCGGCGCACAGAAGCTGGAAGAGAACTTCGATGCGCTCATTGGCGCAATCATTAAGGCGAAGCCGGCTGCTGCTAAGGGTCAGTATATCCGTTCCTGCGTGGTCGCTACCACGATGGGCCCGGGTGTCAAAATGAACCCGAACAAAGTTGGCACTGCTTCTTGACAAGGGCTTGTCCCTGTGTTAAGATAAATACTGCTTCCTGTAATATGGAGAGCAGATTCGTTGCTGTTCTTTATTCAAAGACAGCAGGCGCATTGCGTAATGGGGTTTCCCAGCCTGCCGAGGATAGAGCCGCAGAACATGTTTTGCTGTGTTAAACAGCGTGAGAATGTGTTTTACGCCCTTCCCGGTTTGGGAAGGGCTTTTTCTTTGCTCCGTCCCCATGGGAATGTTATTTTGGTTACGGAGGTGAATCCATTTGCCAAGCGAGAAGGTATTGGAACAAAAGAAGCAAGTTGTTGCAGAACTTTCTGAGAGCCTGAAGGGCGCTTGTATTGGCGTAATCGTCGACTACAAGGGTATCACTGTCGCAGAAGACACGAAGCTTCGTAAGCAGCTGCGTGAGACTGGCGAATATAAGGTTGTCAAGAATACGCTGCTGAAGTTGGCCTTGAAGGATGCTGGAATTGAAGGTCTGGACTCCGTTCTGGAGGGAACGACTGCAATTGCCATCAGCAAGGACGACTACACCGGCAGTGCGAAAGCTCTGTGCGACTTTGCGGATAAGAGTAAGACGTTTGAAATCAAGGCCGGCTTCGTTGACGGAAAGGTCATCGATGCAGCGGGTGTTAAGAACCTGGCAAAGCTCCCGTCCAAGGAAGTTTTGGTTGCGCAGGCTCTGTCCGGCTTGAATGCACCGATCACGGGCTTCGTCACCGTGTTGAATGGTACGATGAAGGGCTTGGTTGTTGCGTTGAATGCAATCGCGGAGAAACAGGCTGCGAATGCATAATTGTTTTTATTGGTCCAGCGCCATGTGGGCGTAAACAAATGATTATGAATAAAAAATAGTGGAGGTATTATCATGTCTGATAAAGTTGTTAAGCTGATCGAAGATGTTAAGGCACTCACCGTTTTGGAGCTCTCCGAGCTCGTTAAGGCTCTCGAAGAGGAGTTCGGCGTTTCCGCTGCTGCTCCGGTTGCTGTTGCTGCTGCTCCGGTTGCTGGCGCTGCTCCGGCTGCTGAAGAGAAGACCGAGTTTGACGTCGTGCTGAAGAGCGCTGGCGGCAACAAGATCGCTGTCATTAAGGTTGTCCGTGAGATCACTGGCTTGGGCCTGAAGGAAGCTAAGGAAGTTGTTGACAACGCTCCGAAGGCTGTTAAGGAAGGCGTTTCCAAGGATGACGCTGACGCAATCAGCAAGAAGCTCACCGAGGCTGGCGCAGAAGTCGAAGTTAAGTAATTTAACAAAAGAATGTAAAACCGCTTGTGGAACTTTCCACAGGCGGTTTTTTTATTAGTTTCAAAAAATCCTAGTTCTGTCGATGGTAATGCCCCACAAAAAGTTTTTTCTTCGAGTATCAAGTGAACGGGAGGCAACCAACAGTCTTTCGTAAACGGCAGATTGCGTGCCAACACTTTTAGGCGTGGGCTTGTACCATTGGGGCCTTGTCGCATCTGAAAATCACCTGTTTTGCTGCTGAGGGCCTATTGTATCAAGTACTGTCAAAAGTATACAATAGAATAAAAAGGTTTTAGCGAAATAAAGACGATAGGCCTTCTTACACCCCTATAGGCGAAATTGCCCAACATGTACATACGATTCTTGTCATAGTAAATGCTCCGGGATTTCCCTCCCCATAGTTCTTTATAGAAAAAGCCGCTCTTTTGCTGCTTCGCAAAAGAGCGGCTTTGAAAGGTATGTTTGGGTTTCAATCATCTATCTGCTCGACCTACATGATGTAAAAAATTAAAATGCTGTCAGGAAGATGGCAAAGAAATAGATTACTTCTACAATCAAACCGACGATTGTACCAATCAGGTTACAAACGAACGCATTTTTGAGCTTCTTTTCCTGCCTTCGGGTGTGAACTCATTTTTGGCAGTAAGTGTAAAAACAAGGCCCACAATTCCGAGCGGAAGGCAGCAGCAAATCAAGTTGATGATCGACCAAACCAACAGCACAGTTGGATTCGTCTGTATTCCACCACCATTGGGAGATGGCTGGTAAGGCGTATAACCAGGCTGCTGCGGGGGCGCCTGATAACTATCATACCCCTGTGGGGGGACGCTGTTATTTGGTTGCTGTGGGTTGTAAGCCGGTTGTGCATGGAACTCCGCCTGGGTAGCATTATTGGCGCCGTCATTCTGCTCGGTCAAGTTATAAGAGCATTCTGGGCAAAATTTTGCACCATCTGGCACATTGCTGCCGCATTTTGGACACGTACTCATGTTCTTTTCCTCCTGCAATAAATATAATGTTGTTTAAAATAATACCTGAATCAAAACTTGTGTACAAAGATTCATCCAATTTAGAACAGGCTCTTCTTCAAAATTCTTAAATTTGGAGAGATAACAAAACCACATTCTTTCCCAAAAGGGATGTAATCCCCTTTTCTACTGGCAAAAGAGTTTAATCCACGAAATAAAAATCCGATACTTCGTTAGTCCCTTGGCCTTTTATGAAAGACAGCTTATCCAATACTTATGCTACTTCTGTGAGGGAAATGTGAATTGGATGGGATTTTCCTTTGAATAGCTCAACATACGGTCCTTATTCCGCTCAGTCTCAGAAAAATCTATCTTTCAGGGTGCCAAAAGAGAAAAGGGAAATACCGGAATATTCCGTAAAACCCAAAAGAGAAGGACCAAAAGCATAATACCATTATAAGCCGATAGGCCTATCTGGAAAAAAGGAAGTGGGTCCTTTCGGAATACAAAGCGAATATATTGCTTAATAAGATAATAAGCGACAAAAGGAAAAGCCAACAGAAAAAAGGCATTGTAGTGAAGCGCGGCCAAAAAATCTCCATGTACCATTGAAAATAATGCGCGCCCGGCTCCACATCCTGGACAGTAAAACCCCGTCCATTGATAAAAAACACAGACAAAAGGACTTCCATATCGATAGAGATAGAACAATCCTCCCAAAGCAAGCAGGGGAGCACCAATTCCTACAAGTATCCGCAACCAACGGGAACGACTGAATTTCATAAAGCATGCTCCCTATCAGTCAAGAAATGTTTCTCATTAAATATATCATTTCTGACACAGAATGTCAAATATATCCCAAACTATTTAGGATTCTATCACAAATATTGGTTATTATAGGGAAAGACGGAAAACAATGGAAAACAGTTACATCCGGCGATATTTTTTAACCTTACGAAGATTTTTCTTTTTGCGGTTGTAGATCAAAGCGAGGATGAAATAGACCAACAACAGGAAAAGAATGATCCCTGCGATGACAAGGAACCAGGTAGAAGTAAAGATCGATTTTACAGTGTCAGCTGAGTGTAAAAGTTCGCTGCGTTCTACGGATTCCGCGGCCACCAGGTCCACCGTGGCGAGATTCTGTCCCGCGTAACTCAGCGTGGCGGTGCCAATCTTTTGGCCCTTTTTCACTGGCGCCTCAATTTCTTCCGGCACATGTTTGGTCAAGATGATGCTGGAGACGTCTACGCTGTCCGGCATGATTGTAGAATAATTTTTTGCAGGGACCAGCAAGATCTTATCTTTATTCCAGGCATACTTGAGGGTGATCTCTCCCACCGCATCCTCACTGTTTAAGACATCTTTCATGCTCAGGTTGTTGAATGCCCATTCGTAGAGATTCTTCGAATCAATCATTTCACCCCGTGTGGTGATTTTATTGCCGTTTTCATCCACACTCGGCGAACCGAGTGCAATGCACAGATAGCTGTAGCCGCCTCTGGTGGCTGTAGAAACCAGGCAGTAACCCGCTTGGTCATGGGAACCGGTTTTGATTCCGCGCGCGTAGCGGTAATAAAGGTCCGGGTCCAGGTTCGGGTCAATCAAACGGTTTGTCGTGACCAATGTACGCTGCTGGCCGGCCTCAGGGCCGCCTACAGGGGTATACGTATAACGTGTTTGGTCACAAATATCGGTAAAATGTGGCAGGGACATCGCGTATTTGGTGATGAGGTAGAGATCATGTGCGGTTGTGTAATGTTCATCATCGTGCAGGCCGTGTGGATTTGTGAAGTGGGTGTCCTGACAACCGAGTTCCTGCGCCTTTTCATTCATCAGTTCCACAAAGGCGTTGGAATCACCATTGCCGATATAATCGGCTAATACTAAGGCGGCATCGTTGCCGGAAGGCACCATCATGCAGTTCAGCAGCTGCATAACCGTAAGGACATCGTTTTCTTTGATGCCAGAGAGAGAGCTGCCCGTTCCCAACAACTGATCGACTACCTCCTTTGTCACCGTGACCTGCGTGTTATCCAGGTCCTGAATCTGCTCGCTGACAACAATGAAGGTCATAATTTTTGTGGTAGAAGCTGGTTCCCGCCTGGCCGTTGCGTTCTTTTCATAGACAATCGTATCCGTGTCCAGGTTTACCAACTCAATTGCGGCGGAATAGGTTTCAAAATCGATGTTAAAAGTTGCAGCGCCTGCTTGGGCTGCGGGAAGCATACAGCACAGCACCAAAAAGAAACACAGAATAGGAAAGAGCTTTTTTTCATGGAACTTTTGCCTCCAATGTGATATGATTATAAAATATATAGTATGGTCGTTCAGGACAAATTCATCTTGGTATTGCGTTTCAAATAGCCTAATAAAAAGTATACCAGCTATTGGGCAAAAGATAAAGGCTGATACAAAAATCTTTACAATTAGCCATTCGGCAGTTGACTAAGGAGGGACACTCTTTGCTTTATATCACAGGAAATATGCACGGGGAGATGGCGCGCTTTGAGGACTCCCGCTTGCGCAAGCTGAAAAAGGGCGATACGTTGATCGTCTGTGGAGATTTTGGCTTTCTCTGGGACGGCGGGCCAAAGGAAGAAAAAAATCTCAAAAAGCTTGGAAGTAAAAAATATCAGATTCTGTTTGTGGATGGCACCCATGAGAATTTCGACTTATTAGACTCATATCCGATTTCAGATTGGAACGGCGGGAAGGTTCAGCAAATCAGCGGGAATCTTTATCATCTGATGCGTGGCCAGGTGTATACGCTTGAAGGGAAAAAATCTTTACCTTTGGCGGAGGAGAGAGCACGGAAAAGCAGATGTATATAGACGCCGGTAAGTGGTGGGAACGTGAGATGCCCAATCTGAGTGAAATGCGCACGGCCGTCGATCAGCTGCGCGCCAATGAATTTCAGGTGGATTACATTCTAACGCATGAGCCGGCGCCGGGCATGCCAGCACATAAAGTCAATCCCAAGGACAGTACGAATCAGTTGGATGCCTTCTTTGATGAGTTGGTCAAGCGGGTGACCTATGATCGGTGGTTTTTTGGTTCGCTCCACATCGACCGAAAGATCACTGCAAAAACATACGCTGTCTTTAACGAGGTTGTACCGCTATGAAAATTTTACATACCTCCGACTGGCATTTGGGGAAGATGCTGTATGGGCGTTCTCTCTTAGAAGATCAGTCGTACTTTATCAACCGGGTGTTTCTGCCCCTTATGGAGCAGGAACACCCCGATTTGATTCTTCTGGCAGGGGACGTTTTTTGACCGGCAGATTGCGCCCGTAGAGGCAATCCGGTTGTTTGACCATTTTGTGGAGGAGACCCACCGCCTTGGCATTCCGCTGGCGGCAATCAGCGGCAACCATGATGGGGCCGATCGAATGGCGCTGGGAACGCCTTTGCTGCGTCAAAGCGGGGTGACCATTGCAACCAAGCTGGAAGATGTCTTTCAACCGCTTTTGCTTCCGGAGAACGTGCATTGTTATCTATTGCCGTATTTTGAGCCCCAACAAGTGCGCCAGCTTTTGGGCAGAGAGGTACGGGGCTTTCAGGAAGCCTACCGGGCGGTATTGGATCGTGTGCGCGAACAGCTTATCCCCGGGGCGGTCAACCTATTGGTTGCGCACTGTTTTGTGATGGGAGGGGAGACCTCTGCCTCGGAAAGCCCCACCTTTGTCGGCGGAAGCTCGGAGGTCCATCCGGCATGTTTTGACGGTTTTTCCTATGTAGCATTGGGGCATTTACACCGTCCTCAGAAGGCGGGAACGAATGGACGTTATGCAGGGTCCCCGCTCAAGTATTCTTTTGACGAATCCATGCATCGAAAATCCGTTACATTGGTCACTTTGGAGGATGGACAGGTACAGACGGAATGCATCCCTGTGCAGCCGATGCGTGATTTGCGAACCATCTCCGGGACCATGGAAGAACTTTTGGAACTGGGAAAGCATACGCCGAGTGAGGACTATCTCTATGTGGAATTGCTGGACGAATCTCCGGTGTACATGCCGATGGACCGGCTGCGCCCCTATTTTCCCAATCTATTGGGCATTAACTCGCAATGGCTTTCTCGTGTGGGAACTGGAGAAAACGCCGCCCTGCGAGAGCAACTTTTACATCGAAAGACAGACGATACAGCGATCTTTGAAGCATTTTTACAACAAATATGTGGAGCCGAAGTGGACGCGGCGGATCGAAATTTATTTTTACAGGCGATGCGTGGAGAGGGGGCGGACGTATGAAGCCGGTCACTTTGACCATGCAGGCGTTTGGCTCGTACCTGAAACGGACAGAGCTGGATTTCCGTCTGTTGGGAGACAACCCCATTTTCTTGATTACCGGCGCCACTGGCGGCGGAAAGACGACGATACTGGACGCTATGTGCTTTGCACTCTATTGTAAGGCAACCGGCGGGCGGCGTAGTTGGGACAGTATGCGCTGTGCCGCCGCGCCGCAGGGCGCGGAAACCATGGTCGATTTTGTCTTTCAGTTGTCGGGCGAAACCTATCGATTTACTCGGGCGCAATCCCAATATAAGGCGCGCGGGACAGGGGTTCTCAAGACAAAAGAGACGCATGCCTGTTACCGTATGGAGAATGGGGAATGGTCCCTGCTTTTAGCAGGTGCAGAATCCCGTGTGCGGGAAAAGGCAGAAGAAATCTTAGGACTGACCTGTGAACAGTTTTCGCAGGTAATCGTTCTCCCACAGGGGGACTTCCTGAAGCTGCTTCTGTCCAGTTCCCGTGAGAAAGCGCAGATGTTTCAAACCCTGTTTGCGACAGGTCGTTGGGAGCAGGCCGTTCACAACCTGAAAGAAATGGCCGCCCGATTGGGGAAGGAAGCAGGAGAGCTGGAAGCAGCGAAACGTTCCATCTTGGAGCGGGAGGGGGTGGAAACCCTTCCCCTTTTGGAAGAGCGAGAAGCTGTCCTCCGGGAAGAATTGGCCAAGGCGAAAGCAGCGCAGCTGGCTGCTTCCGTGGCGCTGCAAAAGCAAAATGGTGCATTGCGTGCAGCTGAGGCCTTGGCAGAACAGTTTACTGCATTAGAGAGACAAAAATACAGGCGCATGCATTGGAACAACAGCGGGAAGATCAGGAGAAAAAGCGCCAAAAACTGGCGTTGGCACGCCGGGCCGCAGGCGTATATCCGTACTTTACAGCATATAGGTCTGCACAAAAGGATCTCTTGACAAAACGGCAGGCATATACAGATGCAAAGCAACAGCTGGCAAAGGCAGAAGCGGAGCAAAACGCTGCGCAAAAGCAGCTGCCCCTCGCAGAACGCTATCGTGCGGGGCTGTCGGAACTCGCAAAAGAGGAAGAACGGCTGCAGGGATTCCGCGAGAACGCCTGCAAGAGACAGGAGCTCCGGGAAAAGCAAAAGGAGCTTGCACAACGTTTTGTCTTATTGGAGAAGCAGCGGAAAGAAGCCCAGGAGCGCCTTAAAACGGCAGACCGGCAAGTTGCTGACGGCAATGCTTACATTGAAAATGCATTGCAGCAGAGCGCTCTTCTCCCGAAATTGTTGGAAGATGTACAGGGGTTGATCAAGGAGGATGCCGCAGCTTCCCTGGCAACACAGTTGCAACAGGGGATTCCCTGTCCTGTATGTGGATCGGTACAACATCCCAGGCCGGCGCAACGGAGTACGCGACTACAGGAGGCGCAAAATGCTTTACAACAGGCGCAGAAAGCGGCAAGTCTATTGGAAAGCGCGCAAAAACGGCTTCAGGAACGCCGTGCACAGCGCGAACAGGCGCAAGGAGATCTCTCCAGGTGCAATGAGAAAATCGCTTTTTTGCGCAGTGAACAGCAAACACAGGCATCCTTGGAGCAGGAGTTGTCGGACAAGTTGGGAGAGTGGAGAGAACTGTCTGCAATTGAACGCCGCGTAACCGAAGTGCGGAACCTGGCAAAGAAAAATGCCGATTTAGCCCGCCAGATTGAGGAACATGCAAATATTTCGAAACGGGCGGCAGCGGCTGCAGAAGCGGTATTGGAGAGCGCGGAGCAGGCATATCGAGAGGCAAAGGAGGCAGAGGCGGTTGCGGCCAAACAGCTTCAACAAGCCTTGGCGGACTCTGGATTGGGGAGAGACGATGATTATGCAGCGATGATGTTATCTCCGGAACAGTTGGAGGCCTTGGAGCGTGCGTTGCAGGCCTATGATGCCGCTGTGGAGAGTGTACGGCAACAGGTAAAACGATTGAACCAGGAATTGGAAGGCAAGGATCGGCCGGATGTCGATGCGGAAAGAACCAAACAGTCTCAAGCACAAGAGGCGGCTGAGCAAGCGGCGCAGGCCGTGGGAAAACTTGAGCAAACGGCCCTTGCAGCCAAAGATTCTCTCGAACGGTTACAGAAACTGGAAGAGAAAGGGAAAAAGCTGGAAGAAAAGTACGGGCGTACAAGCCGCTTGTCAGCCCTCCTATCGGGTAAAAATTTGCGAAAGGTTCCCCTACATCAGTTTGTACTGGGGGTCATGCTGGACGATATCCTTTCTTCGGCAAATCAATTTTTTGCTACATTGAGTTCTGGACGCTATAGTCTCAGCCGCGTAACGGCCATCACCAGCGGGAATGCCCTGGGAGGATTGGATCTGGAAGTATTTGATGCCTATACGGGTGGAGCACGTGCGGTAGAAACCCTTTCCGGTGGAGAGCTTTTTCTCGCGTCTCTGTCCCTGGCGTTCGGTCTTTCGGATGTGGTGCAGAGTTATTCCGGAGGGGTTCATCTGGATTCCCTCTTTATCGATGAGGGATTTGGCTCCTTGGATCAGGAGACACTGGATACGGCGATGAAAGCGTTGGGCCAGTTACAACAAATGGGAAGGACCGTTGGGATTATTTCCCATGTGAGTGAATTGAAAAGCCGCATCGCGTCCCAAATCGTTGTGGGTAAAGATCGAGAGGGTGGAAGCACGGTAGTTTTTCGGAGTGTGTGATAGAATATTTTTATATTCGAAAATGGATAAAGTGGCATTCATGTCCGTGCGGGCTAATTGTTCTCACATGAAACACGATTCAGTAAAAAAGCAAAAGCACTTTCAAAAACAAAGACGCCTTGAATCTGAACTACCCTGAGCATGGTGATTACCCTGTTGGAAAAGACTATTGAAACCATACCAGATGGGACAGAGCGGCTCCTTCACTCGGACCAGGGTTGGCAATACCAGCACAAGCAATACCGGCGTATGCTCAAAAGAAAAGGAATCCGGCAAAGTATGAGCCGCAAAGGCAACTGCTCGGACAACGAATTCATGGAATATTTTTTGGTTTGCTCAAAAGCGCGCTGCTTTATCTGCAAGAGCTCAAATCCGTGAAGCACTTCGAGCAGGAATGGATTGCCAATCTTGATTACTACAACAACCGGCGCATGAAGGCAAAGCGAAAGGGCGTGCTGCCTGCGATTCACAGGCAACAAGCCCTTTCGGTTGCTTGAACAAATTTCTCTTAAAAGTATTGCCTAACTTTTTGAGGTCACTTCAAATCACGTCTGGCCGAATTTGGGGCGTTTTATCCTTGTATCCATTAGGCGGTTTAGATGGAATGAGAGGGTTCGTTGCCCATGGCGTTCTTTGCAGTGGGCAATGGTCAACCACCAACCAATGTTTGGAAGAGTTGATTGACTTCTGCACGCAAGCCTCGATGCTCCGGCTGCTCCAAGGCAAAATCTTGGGCTAAGATGGTACGTGCAACCTCCTGAGCCTGTTTGAGTGTTTCCAGATCCTGCGCCATATCGGCAATTTTCAAATCAGGCAGGCCATGTTGACGAGAACCGAAAAAATCACCCGGACCACGCAAACGAAGATCCTCATCGGCAATCTCGAAGCCATTTGATGTGCGGCACATCACCTGTAGGCGTGTCAGGGCCTCATCATTCTGTGCATCAGAGAGCAGAATACAGGTTGAGCGATGGGTTCCACGTCCAACGCGTCCACGCAATTGATGCAATTGAGAAAGACCATACCGTTCTGCATTTTCAATCAACATTACGACAGCATTGGGAACATCCACTCCGACCTCTACAACCGTAGTGGAGACCAGAATATCCAATTGCCCCGAGGCGAAGTCCTCCATGACGCTCTCCTTTTCCCGCGCCTTCATGCGGCCGTGCAGAATTCCGATCCGAGTTCCGGGCATCCATTCCGTGCGGAGTTTATCCGCATACTGTAGAACGGCAGCCATATCGTTGTCGCCTTCTTCAATGGTGGGACAGATGATATAGCATTGCAATCCTTGATCGATATGCTTTTGCATATAGTGAAATGCACGTGTACGCTTTGAGCTGTCAATCGCATACGTTTCAATCTTCTGACGGCCGGGAGGTAGTTCGTCCAGCACAGAGAGATCGAGATCACCATAAATCATCAATGCAAGCGTGCGGGGGATCGGTGTCGCACTCATCACCAGAAGATGTGGATTATTTCCTTTGGACGCTAGCGCGGCGCGCTGTGCCACACCGAAACGGTGCTGTTCATCTGTGACAACCAATCCCAAATTTTGAAAAGTCACGCCTTCTGAAAGCAGGGCATGTGTACCGATGACCAGACGAATCTCGCCCGCCTGTAGTTGTTCTGCAAGTTTTTTCTTTTTGCTTGCGGTCAATGATCCAGTCAGGCGTGCGATGGGAATATCTGCAGGGGCTAAAATGGAGGAGAGCGTTTCGTAATGCTGATGGGCAAGAATCTCTGTAGGGGCCATCAATGCGGCCTGCATCCCATTTTCCACGACATTGTAACACAATGCAGCGGCCACCGCTGTTTTTCCGGACCCCACGTCTCCCTGTACAAGACGGTTCATTGGACGTCCTCCCGTCATATCTGCCATCGCTTCCTGTACAGCGCGCTTTTGGGCATTGGTGGGCGTAAAGGGCAACAGGCGATAGAATTCCTCTGTATAGTCTTTTGTCAAACACAAAGAAGTCCGTTCTCGCTCGCGGCTTTTCATGCGTAGAAGCCCCAATTGAAGGACCAACAGCTCTTCAAAGATCATTCGATGGCGAGCTTCTCGCAATTCTTCCATGTTAGAAGGGAAATGAATTTGCTCTAAAGCATTGCGAAGCGGGCAAAGATGTTGCTGCGTGCGCAGAGGCGCAGGAATCGGGTCACGCAGGTCATGTGGAAGCAGTAAAAATGCGTGTTTGACCGCATTGGAAATCATGCGGGAACTGAGCCCCTGGGTCTGTCGGTAGATGGGAATAATGGGCGGGCAACTTTCGATTGGATAGAATTCCGGCGAGAGCATTTCACGTTTCAGAAAGTTCGCAGATAACTTTCCATAAAATAGATAGGTTTCTCCTTCGACTAACCGGTCTTTTACATAGGGATTGTTAAAAAAAGTGATCTCCAAATCACTCACACCGTCTGTCACACGGCATTTACATAACAACATCCCGCCACGTACGCGCGTTTCTGTGGGAGCGCGGTATAGGGTCGCTTGGATGGCGCACGGTTCGTTGAGAGGGGCTTCTCGAATGGGATAGGGAGAGGTCATATCCTCGTATGCGCGCGGATAGAGACGTAGCAGTGCCCCAACGCTGGGCGCCCCAATCTTTTCGAAGAGTCTGGCCCGCTTTGGTCCTACGCCTTTTAAATCCTGAATGGGCATGCGAAATAAGGACATAGGTTCCTCCTTCCTATCGGTTGATAGAATCGACAAAAGCCGGATTACTCCGGCTTTTGAAAAACGGTTTCATTCACTTACTGCGTAAACACTGGACAGAATCAAAAAGGTTCCGTCCGTCCATATTGCTGAACAAATTTTTCTGAAAACTGGAAAGGCTTTTTTCTAACCGGATGACAGCATGCATCCATTCTGTAAAAAGGTTTGTACAGGCCGCACCTAGAAGATCGGCTGATCAAGGAAACAAGATATAAACCTTCCTTTATCCATCAACAGGATAGGACCGCGTTCTGAGAAGCCGGAAGCCGATTCTTTCTATCCAGCGAAGAAGATCTGTTTTACAGAAAAATTCGCGTCGGTCGTACCTTCCAACTCCGTTTGATTATTCGACAGAGATGATAAAATAGTAGACGGGTTGACCGCCATTCACGAGCGTTACTTCGATGTCGCCGCTGATCTTAGATTTGATACGGTTGTATGCGTCATTGGCCTGTGCTTCAGTGATGTCAGAGCCATAAATGATGGTGATAAAAGAGGTGCTGCGGTTCACCATAGAGCGTGTCAGTTTGCTGCATGTGTGGACAATATCCTTTTCAATCAATTCCATTTTGCCATTGCGTAACCCAAGAATGTCCCCTTCGCGGATTTTGTGCCCACCAAATTCCGAATCACGTGCAGCAAAGGTCACGGTACCCGTTGCCACGTTGCCGGCGGCTTCCATCATGGAAACAGCATTCTGTTCGGTGGAAACATCTGGATCATAGGCTAGCATCGCAGAGAGTCCCTGGGGAATGGTGCGTGTTGGTAACACGATCACCTTGCGGTCCTTTACCAACGGCACGGTCTGTTCCGCCGCCATGATGATGTTCTTGTTGTTTGGAAGAACCATGACCGTCTTAGCCGGAGTAGCCAGAATTGCCTCCAGAATATCATTGGTACTGGGGTTCATCGTTTGGCCGCCGCTCACTACATGGGTGCATCCCAAATCCGTGAACAGAGTTTTTAAACCATCTCCCACTGCGACGGAGACAAATCCGATCTCCTCTGTGGGCTCTACCGGCTCTAAAGGCTTCTTCTCCGCGGCTGCTTTTGCTTTAGCCGCTTCATTGGCCTCTGCAGCTTTGCGGTGCTGCTCTTTCATATTTTCAATCTTTACAGTGAGCAACTGACCGAATACCAACGCTGCCTGCAAAGCATTGCCAGGCTCTTCCGTGTGCACGTGAACCTTGATGATTTCATCGTCATCCACGACCACAACGCAATCTCCGATTCCTTCCAAATACTGGCGAAGATCCTGTGGATCTTTTTTACATGCGGGGTCACGACCCACGATAAATTCCGTACAGTAGGTGAAATGAATTTCTTGGTCAAATTCCGCCGCCGCATTGCGGAAGAATTCGTCTGCACTCAAATTGGACATATCAGCAGAGGGCTCATTTGCAATGATGGTATGATCCTTAAACACAGACATCATACCGTCAAAAATATGGCACAAGCCTTTGCCGCCGGCATCGACTACGCCAGCCTTTTTGAGGACAGGCAACAATTCAGGAGTTTCTTCCAGTGCCTCTGCGGCGCCTTTGCAAATGGCACTCCAAACATAAACGGGGTCATTATCGATCTCCGCGGCTGCTTTTCCCTTCTCACATGCCACACGGGAGACGGTCAGGATAGTCCCCTCTGTTGGCTTCATAACAGCCTTGTATGCTGCCTCAACGCCCATTCCTAGGGCATTGGCCAATTCGGTACCGCCGATTTCCTTCATCCCTTCTACACCCTTGGAAAATCCACGGAACAAAAGGGAGAGGATTACGCCGGAGTTCCCTCGCGCGCCGCGCAATAGAGCGGAAGCCGCTTTGTGCGCAATTTCACCCGCGCTGCCTTCCGCGTTTTCAAGCTCCCGCGCGGCAGCACCCATTGTCATACTCATATTTGTTCCAGTATCGCCGTCTGGCACAGGAAAAATATTTAATTCGTCCACAGAAGTTTTATGCTTTGCGATATTATTGGCGCCAGAAATCATGGCGTCCCGCAATTCCAATCCACTGATCATTGCGAACACTCCCTCGGTAGTATTTTCTATAGCTACGACTGTGTTTCTCTCGGTTTTCTTTAGAGATTTTATTGAAATATTATACCATATTCCCATGTGGTATTCAATCAATATTATTGCCATAAAAAAGCGAAGATAGGCGAAAGAATCGGAAGGATTCGCAAAAAGGGTTCCCGCGCGGTTTGACATGCCAAAAGTTCTTTGGCATGGGTACCGTGCGGGAACCCTTTTGTTCATCATCGTTGCTCCACAATTAAGCGGATCGCTGTACGTTCTTCGCCGTCGATGACTACGCTGGCAAAAGCCGGGATACAGACAAGATCGATCCCGGCAGGGGCGAGATAGCCGCGGGCAATAGCGACTGCTTTGATCGCTTGATTTGCAGCGCCAGCACCCACGGCTTGCAGTTCTGCGCTGCCAGACTCACGGATGACCCCGGCAATCGCGCCGGCCACTGCGTTTGGTGCGGACTTTGATGACACTTTTAAAGGTTCCATAAAGCCATCCCTCCAACATCCCTGTATTGGAAATGTACAAAACCATTGCGGGTCTCCCAACCATATGATAAAACATTTTGTACAAAGTTTCAAGCAGAAGAGAAGAATAACTAGCAATTCTTTTTACAATTTTTCCGGGTCTATTCAATTTTTAACCGTTCAACAGCGATTGTTTTCCCTGTTTTTTCGTCTATTGTAAAAAGAACGCACCCCATTTCGCAGGCGCCGTCAGCAAGGTCGAACCGGACGGGCATCTTAGACCGCATCTTCTGAATGACAAGTTCGGGCTTTACACCGAGAACAGAGCGCTTGGGGCCGGTCATGCCAAGGTCAGAGATATAACCGGTACCGTGCTCCAAAATACATTCGTCCGCAGTCTGTACATGCGTATGGGTACCAAAAACCGCAGATACACGACCGTCCAAATAATATGCCAAGGACTTCTTTTCTCCGGTGGCCTCGGCGTGGAAATCGACCAAAGTAATTTTTGGAACGCCTTCTGCCAGAATGCGATCCGCTGCATCAAAAGGGGAATCCATACTTTCCATATAGACGACCCCCATCAGGTTCAAAATCCCGACCTGGATACGCCCCATATCGACCACGCAATATCCGCGCCCCGGCGCCAACGATGGAAAGTTTGCAGGGCGCAAAAGGGTTTCGCAGGAATCGAAAAGGTCATAGGATTCTTTTCGGCGAAAGGTATGATTGCCAGCAGTAATCACATCCACACCGCTGTCAAACAAGAAGCGGGCAGACACGGGCGTAATCCCATTTCCATCTGCGGAATTTTCCCCGTTTGCAATGACGAGATCTACACCTTTTATTTTTTCAGTTGGGGCAGATGTGCGCGCAAAAATTTGCAGCCAATGCTGCCAACAACGTCGCCGATGGCGAGAATATTCATAATCGATAGCCTCCTAGAGCTCTTTAGCATGATTAAAATCGGAAACATACTTAGGCGTCTTTTTATCAATAGAGCACGCGAAAAGAAGTATCCGCGGCCGCCTCTGTCATCTCACGCATTTCAATGTGGTCGATCAAACTATAACCGTTTCCACGCCGGATTGCGGAAGAAAAGATTGCCACCGCTTCATTGGTACCCTGTACTTCCAGTTCTACAGCACCGTCCGCGCGGTTGCGAACCCAGCCGGATAGACCGTTCTTTCGTGCAATTTGTAGGCAGGTCCAGCGAAATCCTACGCCTTGTACGCGCCCGTATACGGTCATTTTATAGCGTGGCATGTCCAGTTCCCTCCTTTTTTGAATGAAAAGAGCGGGCAGAATTGCCCGCTCCAAATCTCTTATTTTGCGTATTCGATCGCGCGGCTCTCACGAATAATGTTGACCTTAATCTGGCCCGGATATTCGAGGTCGCTCTCGATCTTTTTACAGATGTCACGTGCCAACAGGATCATCTTATCATCGGAGATCACCTCCGGTTTTACCATCACGCGGATTTCACGGCCTGCTTGAATCGCATAGCAACGCTCTACGCCGTCAAAGGAGGAAGCAACCTCTTCCAACTTTTCCAAACGTTTGATGTAATTTTCCAGGTTTTCACGCCGTGCCCCCGGCCTTGCTGCCGAGATTGCATCTGCAGCCTGCACAATGCAGGCGATTACGGTCTTAGCCTCCACATCGCCGTGGTGAGCCTGGATCGCATGAATAACGGTTTCGCTCTCCTTGTATTTACGCGCCACATCGACGCCGATGTCCACATGGGAACCTTCGATCTCATGGTCCAGCGCCTTGCCGATGTCATGCAACAAACCAGCGCGGCGAGCGATGGTTGGGTCGAGACCAAGCTCCGACGCAATGACACCGGAGAGATACGCGACTTCCAAGGAATGATTCAAAACATTCTGGCCGTAACTGGTGCGATAACGCAGACGGCCCAGCAATTTGACCAACTCAGGGTGAATGCCGTTGACACCAGCCTCGATGACCGCACGTTCGCCCTCCTGCTTGATGGTTGTATCCACCTCGCGGCGAGCCTTTTCAATCATTTCTTCAATGCGCGCCGGATGGATACGGCCGTCTGCAATGAGTTTTTCCAATGCAATACGGGCGACTTCGCGACGCACCGGTTCAAAGCTTGAAAGGGTGATAGCCTCCGGGGTATCATCGATAATCAGATCCACGCCGGTCATGGTTTCAATGGTTCGAATATTGCGGCCCTCGCGGCCGATGATGCGGCCTTTCATTTCATCGTTTGGCAGCGGCACCACCGAAATCGTGGCCTCTGCCACATGGTCAGCAGCACAACGCTGAATCGCCATAGAGATGATCTCGCGGGCGGACGCCTCGGCGTCTTCCCTTGTCTGCTGCTCAAATTCCATGAGCTTGACCGCTTTTTCGTGCGTGAGCTCGTCTTCCAGATTTTTCATCAAATAGTCTTTCGCTTGTTCGACTGTAAAACCGGAAATACGCTCCAACATTTCAAACTGGCTCTTTTTCACGGCCTCCGCTTCGGCCAACCGTTCATCCGCCTGCTTGTTTTTGTTGTTGAGGATTTCGTCTTTTGCCTCCAGGCTTTCCATTTTTTGTCGAGTGTTTCTTCCTTTTGCTGGATGCGGCGCTCTTGACGCTGAACCTCCTTGCGGCGTTCGTTCAGTTCCTTTTCAGCTTCTGCACGTTGGCGATGGATTTCATCCTTGCCTTCCAGAACAGCTTCCTTTTTCTTTGCTTCTGCGGTTTTGATGGCTTCGCTTACAATGCGTTTTGCCTCATCTTCGGCAGAGTGAATGGCAAATTCTGCCGTTTTTTGCGGTGCGCAACGCCTGCAAAGAAGGCGATTGCAGCACTGATCACAGCGCACACCAGTGCTATGACAATACATACGGGGATCGAAATTTGATTCAATTCTGTTGGCACCTCCTTGTTTTCCATTTGATTCAAGGGGGCACTGAACCAGAACTGCACAGATCAACCTGTCCAGTGGCAATCCACTGGGAAAGGGTCCCTTGGTTCTTTCCGACGTGGCACAAAGGCGCAAAAATCCAACCGGCCTGCTCTTCCTTAAAAACAAAACCGAAGTTCTTGCCTGCAATTGGCATATCGGATTTTTCGGGTTCCTTCCATTTTAGGGATGGAAAAGCGCAAAAATACGGTTATCTATGGGAGCGAGACAGGGCAGCCATATACCGGATGGCCTGCCGTGCTGATGACACACTTCCCGATGCGCTTAGGACATGTTCGAAACATAAAATAAGAGAAACGGAGAAAAAGAACCGCCGAGCAGCAAACAACCTGAAAAACTGCGCCAGCGGGTTCCAGATCCCTTATGGATGGGTTTCCCAAACATGCACAAAGCAAAAAGTATTTTTAACACAAATCCGGCCGAACATCCGCCGGCGTTGATATTGAGCGAGTTCCTTCAGCGTCTCCCCATGGGGATTCCCGGATGTCCGGACCATCCCACATTTGAAGTTAAAGTCATTGGAATCTGCGGATGAAAAACATCCGCTGTGAAAATAAGATCACGCTTATAATTGTATTACGATATATACCCGAATGTCAAGAATTTTGATGTCAATATGTATAAATTATGAATAGAATTTTAGGGATTGCTTTTGAACAATCACAAGAGATTCTCTGCTTGACAATCGTTGAGGGGAATGATAAGATAAAAACCAGAACATAATAATACCAACGCGTTGATGAGGACGCCGCAGATTCCGGCCAACAGAGAGTATGGGCAGTAGCTGTAAGCCCATACGGCGAAGGGGATTTTGCAAGGGCCACCACCTCGGAGCGCACGCTGAAAGCATTGCAGAAAGCGTGCCGTTTGGCCGCGTTATAGGCCGCTGAAAGGACAGCAATGCTGTCGAATCAGGGTGGAACCGCGGGTTATTCAGCCTGCCCCTTTGGAACGAAGGGGCAGGCTTTTTGTTTGTTGAAAATCAAAAAGGAGACGAAGAAACCATGGTAAAAGTAACGCTGAAAGGCGATGTGCGGGAATACGAAGCTGGCACGACAATCGCTGAAATCGCAAAATCCATTGGAGCAGGTCTGTATAAGGCAGCCTGCGCTGGCAAAATCGACGGTGAGGCAGTAGACCTGCGTACACCAGTGACCAAGGACTGTACTGTGGAGATCATGACGTTTGACTCTCCCGAAGGGAAGCACGCCTATTGGCATACCACCTCGCACATTATGGCGCAGGCGGTCCAGCATTTGTTCCCAGATGCGGTGTTTGCCATTGGCCCGGCTATCGATAATGGCTTCTATTACGATATGGATCTGCCGCGCACGCTTACGCCGGAGGACCTGGAAAAAATTGAAGCTGAGATGAAGAAAATCATCAAGCAAGATTTGCCATTGGAGAAGTTTGAACTCAGTCCAGAAGAGGCCAAGGATATGATGGCCCAAAATAAGCAGATATACAAAGTAGAACTGATTGAAGAACACTCCGGAAAAGGGGAGAAGATCAGCTTTTATAAGCAGGGCGATTTTACCGATCTTTGTGCCGGACCGCATCTGATGTCCACTGGGGGCGTCAAAGCGGTGAAACTGCTCAATTGTACAGGCGCCTATTGGCGGGCTGATGCCAACAATAAGATGTTGCAGCGTGTTTACGGCATTTCTTTCCCAAAGGCATCCCAGCTGGAGGAATATGTCACGATGCTGGAAGAGGCCAAAAAGCGCGACCATCGAAAGATTGGCAAAGACCTAGAACTCTTCACCATTATGGAGGAGGGACCCGGATTCCCGTTCTTCCTGCCCAAAGGAATGGTGCTGAAGAATCTATTGATCGATTATTGGCGTGAAATTCATCGGGAGGCGGGGTATCAGGAGATCTCCACACCCATTATCCTGAGCCGGAAGCTTTGGGAGCGCAGTGGACACTGGGATCACTATCAACAGAATATGTACACCACGGTCATTGACGATGAGGACTTTGCGATCAAACCCATGAATTGCCCGGGTGGAATCCTAGTATATAAGACAAAACTACACTCCTATCGTGACCTGCCCCTGCGTATTGGCGAGCTGGGGCTGGTTCACCGCCATGAGCTTTCCGGAGCGCTGCACGGCTTGATGCGCGTGCGTTGCTTCACACAGGATGACGCACATATTTTTATGACGCCGGAGCAGATCAAAGAGGAGATTAAGGGTGTGGTACGCCTGATTGATAAAGTGTACAGCACCTTTGGTTTCAAATATCATATTGAACTGTCGACCATGCCGGAGGACCACATGGGTGCATTGGAAGATTGGAACACGGCAACCGATGCATTGCGTGCGGCGATTACAGAGCTGGGTTATGACTATGAAGTCAACGAGGGCGATGGCGCCTTCTATGGCCCGAAGCTCGACTTCCATCTGACAGATTGTCTTGGCCGCACTTGGCAGTGCGGTACCATTCAGCTGGACTTCCAGTTGCCTGAGCGCTTCGAATTGGAATATACCGGTGCAGATGGTGCAAAACATCGCCCGATTATGATTCATCGCGTCGTATTTGGCAGTATTGAGCGTTTCATTGGCATTCTGACAGAACATTTTGCAGGCGCGTTCCCGATGTGGCTGGCGCCGGTTCAGGTGAAGATCCTGCCGATTGCAGAACGTCACCATGACTATGCCGCTCAGCTGGAAAAGGCGCTCACCAGTGCGGGTCTACGCGTAGAAAATGATCTTCGAAGCGAAAAGATCGGATACAAGATTCGTGAGGCACAGCTCCAGAAGATTCCATATATGATCGTAGTGGGAGACAAAGAAGCAGAGCAAGGAAATGTTGCTGTGCGCAGCCGTAAAGAGGGCGATCTGGGAACGATGCCGGTGGAAGCTTTTATCGAAAAAGCACAGAAGGAAGTCGCAGAAAAAGCGCATGATTAATAGGTGGGCATCCACTGCTTGTTGGTAAGAAAGGCCAGGAGGTACACGGTTGGGAAAGATCACTTCTTTTCCAACGGATGGACTCCCGGCCTTTTTCCTTAGTTTTAGGAAATGTTCGCATTTTGTCCCAAAGATTATGTAAAGCAATTTTTTTGAAATTTTTCCACGGAATTGCACAGCAACTTTTCCAGCTCTAGTGGAAAAGTGGGCGGAAACAGAGGAAAATGCCGCTCTATCTTGTGGAAAACTCAGTGGAAAATGTGGAATACCATAATTCCCGCAAAATATGGAGGGTTTAGGCCTATGGAAATTATGTAAAGCTCTGACAACACCATACTGAAAAGTTTGATTCTCTGCAATCTTTCTGTAAAAAGAGGCTTGCAACTCGATACAATATATGGTAGAATAGTAAAGCTTTCAAAAAAAGTTTTATAGTATATGCGGCTGTAGTTCATCGGTAGAATAGAAGCTTCCCAAGCTTCGGAGGTGGGTTCGACTCCCATCAGCCGCTCCAAAGCTACGGTATGTCTTGCACATACCGTAGCTTTCTTTTTGTTGCAAATCGTGGTGGCTACTTCCGCATTTTCGCCATAGGACAGAGGATTCATTCCGATCATTCGCGTTCGTACAAAAGATAAGACGATAAGACACCGAAATTACAACGAATTTCCGTAATATGGCATAGAGATTCTTTGCTATAGAATCGTGCAGAGCTTTATTCCTGCTTCTATTGTGATGGTTTATCACAATAAAACTTGCCATAGATCATCCGATTATTCGTACAAATATAGGATTTAAACACGATTCATCAATCCCAAAACAACCATTTTACCGCAGATTTGCTACGGTTGAACGATCCCTGATATGATACAAAAGGAGTGGGGGAGTTTACACCAAAGCCGTGGAGTTCCCTTTTTTCAAGGGTATCACCCCACTGTACTTTAAGCCCAAAATAGAGCTTCTCTTCTGATCGCATAATTTGTCGCTTGTAAATAAAAATAGACCGGTGGGGAGCCTCGGATAGGCTGACAGGCTTGATAAGCTTTTCATTGAATTCGTATGCAAGAGAATGGTAGAATTTCCTTTTGTCCCTGAAAATCCTATACTAAAGAAGATCAGAAACGAGAAACGCAAAAATAGAGATTGTTTAAGATTTGTGGGAAAAGTCAAAAGAATAAAAGGGTGCTTTTGCAAAAGATTCATTTGTTTGATGTCTTTTCTACCAGCCTACTTTTAACCAAAACAACCCAAGTTTTGTCTGGCTTAGTGTTGTTTCGGTAGAATCTGCCAAAAATCGCCTCGATCGGTTGACGGACTACACATCCTTCCTCTACAATAAAGATACAAATCGCATGTTTTCATGTGTGCAAAAGATCTGAGGAGGAATTCATACTTATGAAAAAGATGTCCCGTGCGCTCCTGTCCGCTGTTTTAACAGTCGCTCTGCTGCTGTCTCTCGCTGCGTGCAGCAATGCGGACAACCATTCCAGCACCGTTTCTTCCGAGTCTGTTTCTACGGCTGAAACCAGTTCTGAAGCATCCAGCACCGTTTCCGATGCTTCGGAAAGCAAGCCGATCGGTATCATTACTGCAATGTCTAATGAATTGGCGATGTTGCTTGAAAAAGCTGAAATCAGCGAAACCAAAACCATCGGTGGCGTGGATTACAACATCGGGACATTGGAAGGTCAAGATGTTGTCCTTGTACAGGGCGGTATCGGAAAATCTATGGCAGCCGCGGGTACAACGGTTTTGATTAATGAATTTGATGTGAAATCCATCATCTTCACAGGGATTGCCGGTGGAGTAGGCGATGAAGTTCAGGTTTTGGACGAGGTCATTGCAACAGATTTGGTATTCCACGATTATGGCAATCAGACAAACGATGGATTTGTTTGGGACGCAGCGGCAGGCGTCAATGAAGATGGCACCATTCCTGTAGATGAAGAACTCAGCAAGAAAGCGTATGAAGCAGCCGTTTCCGTTCTGGGGGAGGATCATGTATTCCAGGGCCGCATTGCTACAGGCGATCAGTTTGTTGCCAGTGCAGAGTATGTCACTTATCTACAGGAAGAGTTTGACGCTATTGCCTGCGAGATGGAGGGGGCGGCAGTTGCGCGCATTGCTGCTCAATATGAAGTTCCTTGCTGTGTTATTCGCGCGATGTCGGACAAGGCAGACGGTGCTGCACATGACACCTATGAGAACTTTGGTGATACAGCCGCCGACAATTCTGCGAGCATTGTCCTGGCAATGTTGCAGAGTATGTAACAGCATTTTCAATCGAATGGATCGGTCGAAATCCCCCGCAGTCCCAAAACTGCGGGGGATTCTTTTTTTAAGTTGGCATGTGTGCATATTTCCAATGGAAATGACCTTATATACAATGCTTTCCAACGGTTTTACCGGCTATCTCCGGTTGGAATAATATGATAACAAGAAAGAATATTGTGTTGTTCCAGTTTGTTTTTGGCGGAACCGATTCCTTTTAAACATGCAATAGCATAGAAAGATGCCATCCTTTATCATGGAAACTACTTTCGGAATATTTCTCAGAGGAATGGGACGGGAACGATTCAGAAGGATTGCTGAACGAAGTTGTTTCAAGTTCCTGGAAAACGATTGACCATTTTAAAGAATGTGTTCCGCTGATTCAACAAGCAGTGAAGCGCACAGAACATCAGGAGAAAAGTGTCCGCCTTTACTATAATGGTATCACACAGAAGGGGGAGAAATCGTTGAATTGGACCGCTGCATTGCAAAATGCAATTGACTACATGGAGGATCATCTGACAGAGACCTTGGATTATGCTGAAATTGCAAAGTGTGCTTGTTCTTCCAGCTTCCATTTTCAGCGAGTTTTTGGTATTGTCTGTGGGTATACGCTGGGGGAATATATCCGCAACAGGAGACTCACCCTTGCAGGAAGTGAACTAGTCTCTTCCGATGCCAAAGTCATCGATGTTGCGCTGAAATATGGTTATGACAGTCCAGAAAGCTTTGCGAGAGCCTTTGTCCGGTTTCACGGCATTACACCATCCCAGGCAAAGTCAAATGCAGCGAGCCTAAAGTCTTTCTCCCGTCTTTCCGTAAAATTGGTGATGGAAGGTGGAAATGTAATGGATTATCGCATCGAAAAGAAGGGGCCAATTCAGTTGGTTGCACACAAGGAACGCTTTCAGGGCGGTGATGTTGGAAAGCAGGAGATTCATGCCTTATGGAACAAATTTTGGAAAGACGGCACTATAGAGATACTAAGCCGTTATATCCGTCCCGGAAATGCCATTGGGGATGCACTTGTGGGTATCTGCTTTGACAATCCAGAACAGGGAGATTTCGACTATGCGATCGGCGTCGCTTATGGGGGCGGAGAACTGAAAGATACGCTCTCTTTCGAAGAGATTCCTACCAATACCTGGGCGATTTTCCCCTGCGTAGGGCGTATGCCAGAGGCCTTTCAAAGCTTGTGGAAAAGAATTTATACAGAATTCTTTCCCACCAGTGAATATCAGCCATCGGGAGGCATATGCTTAGAGGTTTATCCGAGCGCCAATATTACTGCTCCGGATTATACCTGTGAGTTTTGGATTTCTGTCGCGAAGAAATAATTCGTTTTCTGTCGAAAAAGGGTATGCATATGCATACCCTTTTGGTTTGTTAGGGTCCCCGGCAGAGTCGATGGAGGCACCCTCCAAAAAGCTTTTCCTTTACGCATCGAACAAAGCGAACCGCTAACAACGGTCTTTCAATGATAGAAGGTTGCCGTTAGAACAGTGATTGCCCGTTTACAGGTTATGGAGCAAGGGGTGTAAGCGGCATAAAGCTTTGTGCGTCTGGGGACACTTGCCGGCAATAGACATTTATAAGGACCCCTTAAGCCACCGGCTTAACCGATGATTTTAACTTAGTATATTAGCGAGAGGGACACCCTACCTTTTGCGGAGACTGTCCCTATTAAAAATATTCATTAGTCAATTAGCGAGAGGGATCATCCGCCATTTTACAGCTGCCGTTTGATCACAGTTATCCCTATTACCAATATCCGTTTGTTTATTTGTAATGGGGATATATCAAATGACAGCCCCCACCCAATTGCAGGGTAACCCTGTCATTACTATGATTTATCAAATCTTTAAAGATATGAGGCGAAATTTCAAGTGAATATTTATAAACAATTTGAAAATAGATTGGAATGGAAACACAGAATGTAGATAGGTGTATGTTAAGGGATTAGGGAATGTATTAATTTATTAATACGGAAAATTATAGTCTTTTCTACTTGTGAAAACTAGTAAAAAGAGTGTTCTTTAATTTAATTATTTAACGCGACAACGTGTAATAATATACAGAAATAATTGATTATATATTCTATTTTTATAAAATATAGACAGACAAGAATTACCGTGTTATAATGATTTTGCCTTTAAAGGTAAAATATGTGAAGGAGGAATTGTAACCATGTTTGCAGTCTGGAAATCTTCAAGACGATTTCTAGCCATGTGCTTGGCGGCTTCCATGTTAACCAGCATGTTCAGTGGAGCTGCTTTTGCCGTGGGAGAGACGCAGACTCCAACGTGGAGCAGCAGTGCGCCACAACTTTATGATGCAGGTGGAAATCCCCTGCAAGCGAAAGGCCCGGAACTCGCGCCGGAAGAACCCAAATTTACCCATTACGAGTATACGGGAAAAAACTATACGGACCTCAATGGAGAGGAAGTCCGTGCTAGCGACATCTTTGAAGTAAACCGCGAAGATCCTCACACAACGGCTACCGTAGCCTATGATTCAGAGGAAAAAGCCGTTCTCGGTGCGGTAAACTTTGAAAAAGAGCGCTCGGACTATGTCCAGGTGCTTTCTTCGGATGATTGGGAACTGACGGTCGTACGAAACGACGCAGAGGGGAAGAAATTCCTCGATGGGAAGTTTTATAACAGTGATTATGTACAGGACCCAGAAGACGGATGGCGCACAGTCGATGTTCCTAGAAGCTGGACAACCTATGAAGGGGCTGACTGGGACACTCCGCTTTATGGCGATACGGTAATGCCTTGGCAGCTCAAGTACGATTCGGATGTCCAGGTTCCTGGTATTCCGGTAAATTACAGTCCAGTGGGATTTTATCGAAAGACATTCACAGTGGACGATTCCCTCTATGGAAATGACAACCGTATTTTTATCAATTTCCAGGGAGTTGAGACGGCCTATTATGTGTGGGTCAATGGAAAAGAGGTCGGCTATAGCGAGGATAGCTTCCGGCCACACGAGTTTGACATTACCGACTACTTAAACCCAGCAGGAGAACCGAATATCCTGGCAGTTGAGGTTCACAAGTTCGCAGACGCAACCTGGATGGAAAAACAGGATATGATCCGCGATGGCGGTATTTTCCGCGATGTCTACCTGTTCGCAACCCCGCTGGTTCATATCAACGACTACCAGCTGGAAACCGATCTGGACGATCAGTATCAGGATGCGACCCTGAAGATGGATGTCAATGTCAAGAATTTTAGTTCCGTTCCGGTGGACAACTATGCCGTAGAGGTAAAGCTTTACGATGCAGAGCAACAGCTGGTTCCCGAGGAGCAGTTTGAGACCCAAAGCTTTGATGTGGGTAAAATTGCATCTGGCGAACAGTCCAGCAATAAACAGGCATGGGCTGTAAAAAATCCACATCTGTGGTCCGCAGAAGACCCCTATCTCTATACGTTGGTTCTGAATCTGTATGATAAGAATACAATGACGTATGTAGAGAGCATTTCTCAGCAGCTGGGCTTCCGAGAGATTGGCTTTACACATACGGAACTCGATGATTCTTATCACAATATCACAGAGGAATATGAGCCGATGACGATCAACGGGCAGCCGCTCCTCATCAAAGGTGTCAACCGTTGCGAGTCGGATCCATTCTATGGAAAGTATGTTCCACGCGATGTGGCAGAAGAGGACGTCCGCTTGATGAAACAGTATAACATCAATTCGGTTCGTACTTCTCACTATGGAGACGATGAATACTTCTATTATCTCTGCGACAAATACGGCCTGTACATGATGGCAGAAGCCAACATTGAAGCGCACTCGTTGATTAATGAGATCGATACGATGGCGAAGTATTTCACCAAGGTAGCATTGGAAGACCGGACACCGACCTCTTTCCATACATTGAAGAATCAGACCTCTGTTATTATGTGGTCCATCGCCAACGAGACAGGGTATCCACAGCTGGAGGATTCCGACAGCCTCAAGGCGATGGAAGACGGCGATTATATTTTCCCGAAGTTGGTTGCTTATTATCACGACCGCGACCAGACCCGCCCGGTACATAGTGAAGGTATGCGCTATCAGGGCGGCACCGATATGGATAGCCGGATGTATCCGACTTTGGAGCGTGTACAGCAGGCGGCCGATGCAGAAACCAAGATGCCTTACATCATCTGCGAGTATGACCATGCGATGGGCAACGGTGTTGGAAACCTGAAAGAATATTGGGACATCATCCGCAGCAAGCCCCACATGTTGGGCGGTTATATTTGGGACTGGGTGGATACAGTGCGTGCAACGGATATTGAGGATTGTGCACGGCAGTATAATATCACCGAACTGAGCAATTATGGCGTCACCATGCAGGTCCAGGGTGGAGACAAGCAGGAGGATGCAGACCCAGCCGAAGCGGTGGTGGACAAATCTTTTGGAGGGTTCCTTGTTCTTCCGAAGGACAAAAATACCATCTATGACCAGTATCTCTCCGGGGAAAACATCAACTTTACGCTGGAGACCGTTGTAAAACCACAGGCGGATGTGGCCGATAATATCTTCATTGCGAAGGGCGACTACCAGGTGGCGCTAAAAACATCCGACGATGGTACGCAGCTGGAATTCTCCCTATGCGCAGAAGATGACGGCAATTATTCTTGGCCTGCAATCTTCTGGGACCTTCCGGAAGACTGGGCAGAGAAATGGCATCAGATTGCAGCTACCTATGATGGTAAGGTCATGAAGCTCTATGTTGACGGCGAAGAAGTCGGCAGCAAAGAAGGAAGCTATCAGGTGCCCAATTGGGACGGGATCGATGCCCTCGGCATTGGCTATGATTCTAAGAACCCCGACCATACGCTTAGAGGCAGATGTCTCTCGCCCGCATCTATGCCAGGGCATTGACACAGGAAGAAATCGTGGCGCAGCGCAGTACGGACGCCCCCATCCAGCCAAACAGCGAGGACGTACTCGTTTGGGTGGACTATTCGCAACCATTTGAATCGGCCAAAACTGGCAACTACAATTACTATGTAGAAGATTTTGCCCATAATCGCCTTTATAACAACGGAGAGATGGACGGAAAGTTCTATGCTTTTGGCGGCGACTGGGGCGACTATCCGACGGACTATGATTTTTGTGCAAATGGCCTGGTATCTGCGGACCGCGATCCACAGCCAGAGCTGTATGAAGTGAAATACCAGTACCAGAATTTCTGGATGACAGCGGATGAAACACAGATCAAAGACCGTCAAGTGACCTTCTACAATGAAACCAGCTTTACCAATTTGGACCAGTATGAGGTATCCTGGCAGCTGATGGAGGATGGTAAGGAGATCGACCAAGGCTTCTTGCATGAAGAGCTTGGTCCGCGTGAGACAAAAACGTTTACCGTTCCTTATACATTACCCGCAGAGAAAAAGGCTGGTGCGGAATATTATCTGAATATCTGGATTCGCCTGAAGGAAGATACCCTCTGGGCGGAAGCAGGGCATGAGATTGCACATGAGCAGTTTGCCATTCCGGCAGATGCACCGGCAGTATCTCCTGTGATTTCCGACCAGGAAGTGGTGATCGATCAGGAAAGCGATCCACAGGTAATCACCGTAACCGGAACAGATTTCCACTTTGAGATCGATAAAACGACAGGCGCCATGCAGAATTATTACTATAAGAATGATCTTCTTATTGAACAGGGACCCATCCCTGACTTCTGGCGCGCAAGAAATAGCAACGATGTCGGCAATGTCGATGGCGATTGGCAAAAAGCCAATAAAGATATTTCGGTAGAGGAAAACGGGATTCAGATCTCTCAGAGACGCGACGGCCGTATGGTCATCACTGCAAATTTGATTTTGAACAGTGGAAAGGGCGCAAAAGAAACGGTTATCTATACCATCGACGGCTCTGGTGTAGTGACGGTCAGCCTGACTTTGGATGCCAGGGGAACAGGGCTTGGTTCCATTATGAAGGTCGGTTCCACAATGACGCTTCCTGTTGGTTATGAGGACATCACCTGGTACGGGGACGGTCCATCTGAGTCGTATACCGATCGTGGCAGCTATGCGATGACTGGATTGTACAACTATACAGTTGACGAAAGTTTCTATCCGTTTGTGGACCCGCAGACTTCCGGCAATTTCAGTGGTGTGAAATGGATGGCTTTGACAGGAAGCGACCGCAATACCGGCATCATGGTAGCTGCTGATGAAAATTTGGAGGCAAGTGCTCTGCGCTTTACTATGGACGAGCTGGACGAAGCGAAGCATCCCTTTGAGCTTCCAGACCCAGATGGCAGAACCTATTTCCATGTCGATCTGATTTCTCGCGGTATCGGCAACGCGAGCTGCGGACCGGACAACCTGGAACAGTATACAATCCCAAATGATCGCGCTTACTCTTATCAGTACTCCATCGTTCCTTTTGAGAATGGCGCAGATCTGATGGAACTCAGCAAGCCGTGGCGCTTACCCGATCAGGAAGAAATCGACCGACAGGCTGCCAAGGTGGTAGAAGACGCTATCGCAGACATTTATGTTTATTCATACAGCCAGCTGGAAGCGATCGAAGCGGTTAAGGCGCAGTACGATGCATTGACCGAGGCGCAGAAAGAGCTGGTTCCCAACTACGGCGACTTGGAGAAAGCTTTGGCGGATGTCTATGCTTTGGAAGGGACTGTCACCGTTATCAAAGATCAAAGTTCCCATCATATCGATACGGAAATTCCCGACAGTGCGGAATTGATTCCCGACGAGACGTTTGGGCTGGTTTTAGGCGGGAATATGCCGATTCCCAATACCAAAGGTTCCAATGGTGGCGACATCTTTAGCGAAGTATTCCAAGGAAAGCATCCCTTTACCGTAGAATCGTGGTTTAAGCCGCTCGAATCCAATATGGGCGATGCATACAATGTGATCGTTGGAAAGGGAGACGATTGCTTTGGCTTGCGAGCAACCTTGCAAGGGGATGCAACCTATTATGAGTTGTATCTGAAGTCTGGAAACAATTGGTATACCGTAGAGGATACGCTCACTGACAAGGTGCTAAATGTCAATGAATGGCATCACATTGCGGGTGTGTATACAGGAACGACCTTGCAGATCTATCTGGATGGCGAGATGATCCTGGAGAATGTAGATGGAAGCCGCAATGGCATGAATGCAACAGATACAAACTTCTGGATTGGTTATGATCCTGTAGGAGGCTTTGTCGGAAAGAATGAATACGCGATTACACGTGTTTATTCCAGAGCTTTGACAGAGGAAGAACTGACCGGCCAGGAAAAATATGACCGTAAGGAAGCAGCCGAACCCGCAGTTGCACCAGAAGATGAATCGGTCGTCCTGTGGATGAACTTCGCGGACATCGAGTATCGGGATGTGCCGGAAGCGGGCGCAGAAGTGGCCCTGTCTCCAAAACGTGCAGAAATTGTTGTAGGAACCAGCCAAGAGTATACGATTGTAAAGGCCGCTCCGACGGCAATTGCAAAGGCGGGTTCTGCACGTGCAGCAGCAACACTGGAAGACCTGCAAGCACTGCTGGATCAGGCAAACGCCATTGATACCAGCATCTACACCGAGAGCAGTGTTGCAATCTTGAAGGCGGCAATCAATGTGGCAAACGTTGTTGTTGCTACGCCAGGTGTAACGGAAGAAATCATCGACAGTGCTTACAACATGCTGAAGGCCGCTATCGAAGGATTGGTGTGGGACGATACCTATGAAGTGATGTCTGCAGATTGGTCGGTGGTGGATGTATTCGGCAAGCCGGTAAATGGTGTC
>BCAA01000005.1 GCA_001305115.1 Clostridia bacterium UC5.1-1E11
TCATCGATCAAGCTCAGAGGTGATGTTTAACATCATATCACACTCGCTTTGTGGTGTCAAGTGTTTTTTCTGTCTCTCTCGACGGCTTCACTATAATATCACACTCATTCTACAATGTCAACGCTTTTTTTACATTTATTTTATGTCTGTCCCTTTCTACCAATTATATTGCAGTTTCTCTGTCAATTTGGTATACTTAAGACTAGTATACACTGTTATGCATTGATTATACTACAAAATCTAAAAAGAATCGAGCGAATCGTATGCCTATTAAAATACAAGCTGAACTTCCTGCTATAAAGGTGTTAGAGGGGGAAAACATCTTCGTAATGACACATGAACGAGCCAGAATGCAGGATATTCGCCCATTAAAGATTGTCATACTTAATCTGATGCCGATTAAACCCGTAACGGAAACACAACTGCTGCGTGTTTTGAGTAACACACCATTGCAGGTGGACGTTGAATTGATGCAAATGGCATCGCATGTTTCCAAGAATACCTCTGCATCGCATCTCAATACTTTTTATAAGACATTCAAGGATTTGAAGAACGAAAAATTCGATGGCATGATTATTACTGGTGCACCAGTTGAAAATATGCCTTTTGAAGAAGTAGACTACTGGCCTGAGCTCTGTGAGATAATGGAATGGAGTCAAAAGAGCGTCTATTCTACCTTACATATTTGTTGGGGAGCGCAAGCGGGACTCTATTATCATTATGGAATTCCAAAATATCAGCTCCCCCAAAAGCTAAGCGGCGTTTATTTACACCGTGTTTTAGATCCCCACCATCCATTGGTACGGGGATTTGATGACAGTTTTTATGTACCACATTCACGAAATACCGATATTCGACGGGAAGACATTGAACAACACCATGAGCTTATAATCTTATCGACTTCTAGTACGGCGGGTGTTCATCTAGTCGCCAAAAAGATGGCCGTCAGTTCTTTGTCACCGGCCACGGCGAATATGATCGGGACACTTTAGCTAATGAATATTTCCGTGATGAGCGTAAGGGATTAAAACCTCGCGTCCCAGAAAATTATTTTCCAAACGACGATCCAACTTTACAGCCACGTTTTACTTGGCGTAGTCATGCACATCTTCTATTTGCCAATTGGCTGAATTACTATGTCTATCAGTCCACTCCCTATGATCTTTCTTCTCTACCAAAGATCAGTCATAATGAAACTACTCCATTTTAATATGTCAACCTTTGATCTTAATGGATCGATTCAATCTCAAAACCGGAACCTTTATTAAAGAAAGGTTCCGGTTTTCTTCATGATTGTATCATAAAACAGAAAGTCTACCTTTGTCCGATTATAGAGCCCATACTCCCAGTATGGTGGGCCGATCGGAATCTTTCAGCACGTCCACATATCTATGCTATCCAGTAGCCACGGCTATTCACTGATTCGTACTCAATCATCTTCAATTAAAATCTGTAGCTGATAATTCCACTGTAAGATTCCAGAAATAACGATTAACTGTATTGTAAATGTTGGTTCCAAGTGATATTGTTCTTTGGCAATTTCAATGAGTTTCGAAAGAACCTGTCCACGTGTCTGCTCTGTACAGTCCGCGCAGAGATAGGTACCCGATGGCAATATTTTTAATCCATCCATATCTGTATAGCGAATGCATACTGCAAAGAGACGAGACAGATTCTTCTCCGTGTAAATTCCTGCTAAATCCTCAAATGCAAAAAGATCTCTTTGAGATGGCTCAATTCGATCATAAAAATGCCTTAGATAATTCCACAAATTGTCAAGTGTCGGTGCTTCTAATGAGTTCGATAACAAAATCACACGCTTGGGAAAATATCTCGTGTAAAATTCGGTTCGATTTTGTTGCCCATACAGTTTCTTTTCATAATCCGATCTGGCCAATTGGATTTTGGACTTGCTATATTGCAACTCTGCAATTTTTTTCATCAGCTGTTTTCTCCGCTTTTTTCAAAAAGTCTACAACCATTTGAAGATCATCGTATTCCAAAATACATTTAATCTCATGTAAAGAGAGGTCCATCTGCTGTAATGCTCGGATGGTATGCAATCGGACAATATCTTCTTTTGTATAATATCGATATTTTGACGCTTCATCTCTTCTGCTTGCCTTAACAAGACCGATTCGATCATAGTGACGCAATGTCTCACTCGTCATATTGGCCATTTTTGCCGCTTCGCTGATTGAAAAAAAATTCTCCACTTTTTAACTTCCTTCTTGACCTTTGTGTTACACAAAGGTTTATACTGTACTCGCACGAAGAGAAACGCATATCAAATCTACTTTCTTAATCGTAAACATGGAGCGGAGGAATATCATCATGATTGAACTTTCTGGTGTAACAAAACAATACAGACAGACAGCGGTACTAAAAGACGTCTCTCTGACCATTAGCGAACCAGGGATTTATTGCCTACTTGGTCGAAACGGCGCTGGCAAGACCACCTTACTCAAGTCAATTGCAGGTTACCAAAATATCTCTTATGGTGAGATTCGCGTGAACAATCAACTGATTACGACCGCAACACTGGATACAGGCGTAAGTTATATCGAAAATTTTGCAAAGCATTTCCACCTCCCCGTGAAAAAATTGCTTCATATTGCGGGAGAGGTAAACCCCAATTACGACTTTGCATTTGCTACAGAGATGATGGAGCGTTTCGAGCTAGATGGTAAGAAAAAGTTTCACCATCTGTCCCTTGGTATGAAAACCATGGTTTCCACAATCATCTGCCTGGCGAGTAATAAAAATGTCATTCTTTTAGATGAACCGGTGCTGGGATTTGACGCGATCATGCGGGTAGAGTTCTATAATATGCTGTCCGAAAGCTTCCAAAAACATCCCCGCATCATCCTTGTGTCCACCCACATTATCGAAGAAATTACAAAAACGATTCAAAAATTAATCATCCTTGATAAAGGGCGTATCCGCTTTTTTGACACCCTACAAGCCGTCGAAAAACAAGCATACAGCATTAGCGGATTGAAAAGCGATGTCGAAGCCGCCACTAAAAACTTAAACGTGATCGGTCAAGATTCGGTTGGCGGGCTTGTAACCAGCTATATCTTTGACACACCCCCAAAACAAATAGCGTCCTTAGAGATTCATCCTTTAACTTTACAAGACTTCTTCATTCAGATGGTCGGTCATAGAGGAGGTATTCGGAAATGAACGCAACATTTGCAGTTGTAAAACGGGAACTTGCAAGCAATAAAATGAGCTTCATCCTTACAGTCCTTGTCGTGCTTTGCGCGACAACTTCAGGCGACTCTGCAATCGCCTTAAGCAATGGAAACTATACTTGGTTGTTGGCCGCTATGTCCCCTTTCTTTTTCGTCTTTTATGTCTACCCCAAACTCATGTATTTGGGGACAAGTAAAAAAGATTTCTATGCCGGAAGTCTGGTCTGTTATGGATTCCTTGCCCTTCTCGTCTCTCTAGCCAATACTACAATCCACCTTATATTCGACCCACTAAACCATACACAAACCGTGATGAATCTGATGGATCTATGTGGCTGGATGGAAAATGGCGCTTTTATAGCTTTCCTCCAGCAGGGAATATTTCTCTTTCTCACCATGACTTTTCTTCATGTACTTCTATCGATGCAGTCCCACTGGTATGGCTGGTTGACGGACGGCATATTGGTAGCAATGATCTGTATTTTTACGCCAATTGCATCTCTTCGCCAGCTCTTGGTCGGATTCTTTCAAATAATCATGCTGAATAGCAATGCTTTTCTACACATAGGAGTTTGTGCTCTGCTCAGTACAGGCCTATCGATCATCGGCCTGGTCGTTTTAAAAAGAAAAACACTTTAATACAAGAGGTTCCCATGAAAAAACTGTTTTCTTTTGCATGCATGTTGTTACTTGGATCAGCAATCTTAACTGGATGCTCTTCTACGGATGAAGATTTTTCTGCGGAAAGCTATGTGATAAACCATACACAGGTGCAAGAAATCGAACTGGAAGTCCAAGACCGAAAGATCGAAGTAATCCCTTCCGAGGATGACCAAATACGAATAGATTACTATGAGAGCCCTAAGGAAGCCTATAACATCTCTACTGCAGACTCTGGCACATTGACCATGACATCTGTATCCAACAAGAATTGGACGGACTATATTGGAGGTAGCGCTCCCATAGACAAGCGCACCATTACTTTGTATATTCCCGATTCGCTTGTCTCCTCCTTAACCCTGGGTACTACCAATGAAAATATCTCCGTTGCCCCTTTAACTGTGACAAAGGACGTCACTCTTACTACAAACGGCGGGGATATCTTATTGGATGAATTGAGCGTCGGCCACACCACGGCTATACAGACAAAAAACGGGAATATCAACGGTACCATAATCGGAAGCTACGATGACTATACCATATCCTGCGAAATCAAAAAAGGCGAAAGCAATCTACCCTCTCAGAAAGATGGAGGGAAAAAAGTTTTAAGCGTCTCTAATAATAACGGGGATATTCATATTGAGTTTGTGAAGGAATAACCCCTTCTCGCTCTCGTTGATACTCTTATCAAAAAATGCAGTGGAATGATCATTAGCCCCTGATTGGCCCTTCGTCTCTTATCCTATCAGACCTATCTTTCCGGTAATGTATAGTGACCCAAGAGGTTAAAAAGGAACGGTTACAAAAGGCTCTTTATTGATATTGTAAAACGGTACGCTCGATTACTGTGGTATGGACTGTAATCAGGCGTACCGTTTTGTTTTCCCCACAGCTTTGGTTAAAGGGATATTGGGACGGAATCATATACTCTATTCAAACGAAATTCCATTCAAAAAGTGAATAAGTCTCTACTCAATGCCAATCCCCAACATTTCCGTCGCTTTTTTCAGCTCTGTGCGGATGGAAATATGCTGTGGACACACCTCTTCACATTTTCCACAATGGATACATGCATTCGCCTTGTTCTTCCCATGGCCCCCCACCAGCCATGCCTCCTGATGAGCTGCTGCTGCCTGATCTCGATAAAGGGTTAGATAATTCATCGCTGTAAAGGTTCCAGAAATTCCTATATTATTGGGGCAGACTTTTGCACAATAGTTGCAGGATGTACAGGGAATTAACGAAATATGACTAAGCGCTTCCTGAGCTGCTCTGAGCGTTTTCTGTTCTGCCGCTGTAAGGCCTGTAAAATTCTTCATATAAGATAGGTTGTCCTGCATTTGTTCTACATTGCTCATACCGGAAAGAACCGTAATCACTCCCTCCAGATCGGCTGCAAACCGGATTGCCCAAGAAGCAAAGGACTGATCTGGCTCTGCGCCCTTGAGAATTCTCTGAACAGGTACGGGCGGATTCGCCAACATACCTCCCTTAACCGGCTCCATGATAATCACTGGCTTATCATGTTTTCTTGCCACTTCATAGCATCGACGGGATTGCACAGCTGGATATTCCCAGTCTGCATAGTTAATTTGCAGTTGAACAAACTCCATTTCCGGATGCTTTGTCAGCAATTCATCCAACTCTTCCGGTGTGGAGTGGAAAGAAAAACCGGCATGTTTGATGAGACCTTCCTTCTTCTTTTCTTGTACAAAGCTCCACATGTCAAAGTTATTAAAAAAGTGCGTCCGCCCCTCTCCAAGGTTATGAAGCAGATAAAAATCAAAATATCCTGCCCCTGTCTGCTTAAGAGAAACATCAAACTGAGCGATTGCCTCTTCCCGCGTTTTGCAGTTGATCCAAGCGGCATTTTTAGTTGCGAGCTGGAAGGATTCCCGCGGATAACGCTCGACTAGCGCCTGACGAATCGCATCTTCACTGCCCGCATAGGCCCAAGCCGTATCGAAGTATGTAAAACCTGCCTCCAGAAATAGGTCAACCATTGTTTTTGTTTGCTCTATGTCGATACGTCCAGCTTTCTGAGGTAAACGCATCAAACCAAATCCCAATTTTTTGATTTCTTCCCCTAGATAAGACATAGGAATTCCTCCTTAGATGATTCCAATCCATTCGTCCATACAAATACAGTGAATCCCTCTTTGTCTATACAACTTCCATATTCTTTCTATGTTGATTTGATTTCATCCTGTCTTGCTACATTTTTAAGCCTTTGACCCAAGCCGAAATTTCTTCCGTATTTGCTCTACTGCTGAATCGTTTTCCCGGCAACCAGCGGGCCATTGGACAAGTTTGTTTCAGGATATGGTCCGTCTCTCCCATTCCGCTGCCACCTGAAGTGGCAAATGGGACCACAGTTTTCTCTGAAAAATCATAGCTTTCCAGAAAAGTATGTATGATGCGCGGCGCTTCATACCACCAGATAGGGAATCCAATAAAAATGACATCGTACGAGGTCATATCCTCCACGCGATTTTTAATGACCGGCCGAGCGGTTTTATCGTTCATTTCCACACTGCTGCGGCTTGCTTGATTATTCCAATTCAGATCAGCAGATGAATAGGGTACTCCTGGCTGAATTTCATATAGATCCCCTTTTACAGTATCGGCTAAGGTCTTTGCCAAACGGGCTGTCTCACCACTAGCTGAAAAAAACGCGACTAATACATTGCTCATTTTGATTCCCCCATTTCATGTTTATTTGTCATAGTTGTTTAAAGACTTCTTCTGCATGCAGTATAGCGTATTTAAAATATATTTTCAACATTTTTTAGAATTCAAAATAGGCGATATTTCATTGTTGGCTGAAGCCACAAGAACCGCCCGCACCCATACGAATTCCTTTTGAATTGACAAGCGTATATGATAGAGGTTATTCTTATTCTATTATTATACATATGGAATCTTACTAAATAGAGAGACTTTAGGAGGTATCAAATGACTGTTCTATTGAAAGATGGAAGAACTGCTGAATTGCGCCAAGCAATTCCCTCCGATGCAAAGGATATCATCGAATATCTCAATTGCATTGGCGGAGAAAGTGAGTTTCTGACCTTTGGTAAAGATGGATTTCCAATATCCATCGTTGAAGAGGAAAAATATATTGAACACTTTCAGGCCCCTAACCAGAGTTTATGGATTGTTCGAGTCGATGGAGAATTAGCTGCTATGGGCGACCTTACCGCACAAAATGCACCGCGCATATCACACACAAGCGAACTCTCGATCTCTGTGCGAAAAAAGGATTGGGGTTCAGGCATCGCTCAGATCTTAATGGAACAACTTATACAGTTTGCGCGGGATTCTAAACAGATCCAAGTCATCGGCTTAACGGTCCATGCAGAGAACGAACGCGCCATTCGTCTGTATCGGCGGTACGGATTTCAAGAAGTAGGTTGCTATCCCCGCTTTTTTCACTACGATGATGGTCGTTTTGCTGATGCAAAATGGATGAACCTTTATTTATGAAAACCATCTTCAGAAAATCTTAATATGTTCTTTTTGGTTTCTTAAGAAGTTGAAACGTGAATTGTAAAACAAAGATCGCTGCTGTTCGGTAGAATAAAACCTGAACGGCAACGATCTTTTATTTTGTCACAAAAACAACGAGCCTCTATAGCGTATGGCCTTACAAAAAGGTAGTTCCCGTTTTCATGTCTTTCAGGAAGGAGAAAATGAAAATGAATCGAAATCAAACGATAGAAGAGAATCCCTCTAACCAGTTTCCGGATTCCTTTGGGCAGTTTCATTCACATACACCCTCACAGAACCTTTCCGGCAGTCGAGCCACCATTGCCCTTCTATTCGGTGGATGTTCTACCGAATATCATGTCTCTCTACAATCCGCTTACTCTGTATTCTTGCAGATCGACACTTCACGTTATTCCGTGTTTCTGATCGGCCTCCATCCCCAAACCGGCCAATGGTATTGGTATCGGGGCAATCCGGAGCGCATTCTACACGGCGAATGGTGTGTCGAGGAATTTTGTGTACCGGTATTTCCAACCACAGATCGTTCCATCCACGGAGTTCAATATGTGAAAGACCATTCTGTACGCTCAATCTCATTTGACGCTGCCCTTCCCATTCTTCATGGAAAAAACGGAGAAGATGGAACGGTCCAGGGCCTTTTGGAACTGGCCGGAATTCCAATCATCGGATGTGACCTTCTGAGCTCCGCGCTCTGTATGAATAAGGAGCTGGCCCACCGTTTGATTGCAGCAGAAGGGATTGCGACTCCTAAGTCCATCTTAATCCAGCCTGCCTTTGATAAAGAACAGTTGATGCATGATATACAAACGCTCGGTTATCCCATCTTTGTAAAACCAGTGCGATCCGGTTCCTCTTTCGGAATCACAAAAGTATTGACTGAACAGGAGCTACTTCCCGCCATCGAGCGCGCTTTTGTTCACGACTCCCATGTTCTTTTGGAGGAAACGATTCCCGGCTTCGAAGTGGGATGCGCCATCCTGGGGACAAATCCACTGACCATTGGGGCTGTCGATGAAATCGAACTATCGCAGGGATTCTTCGATTATACTGAAAAATACACCCTAGAAACCGCAAAAATCCATGTTCCTGCCCGTATTTCAGACAAAAAAGCAAAAGAAATTCAAGAGACAGCCAAACAAATCTATACGATTTTGGGTTGCAAAGGATTTGCACGAGTTGACCTGTTCCTGACTCCGGAGGGGAAAATCGTGTTTAATGAAGTCAATACCATCCCCGGATTCACTCCACACAGCCGGTATCCCAACATGTTAAAAGCTGCCGGGTGGACATTTTCCGAAGTAATCCACCAGTTGTTGAAAATGGGGGAATGCATATGAGATCCATTCTTATACAATATGAGGATAGCTTCCGTGGAGATTTGCTCCTAGTCACCCCCAATCATCCACTGCCACACGTTACTGATATACAAGGCTTGGTTCCGGCAATCCCCGGTCAGTCCAAAATTCTTTTACAAGCTAAGGCTGCTGAATCCCTGCAACAAGTGTTTCGCCATTTGCACTGTGACACGCAATTTGCCGCTGTCAGTGGGTATCGTACACAGGACGAACAGCAACACATCTGGGAGGATGCAATTGCAGAGAAAGGGCTCCCTTTTGCAAGACAATTTGTTGCTATTCCCGGCCACAGCGAGCATCAAACAGGTCTAGCCATCGATCTAGCCGAACAAAAATCGGAAATTGACTTTATTTGTCCAGATTTCCCGCGAACCGGCATATTCCAGCAGTTTCGAGAAATAGCCCCACGCTATGGGTGGATTGAACGATACTTGCGAGGAAAAGAGAGCGTTACAGGTATTGCCGAAGAGCCTTGGCATTTTCGATATGTTGGAGTGCCACACGCTGAGATTCTCTCGAAAAAAGGGATGGTCTTGGAGGAATACATCCGTTTTTGAAAGAAACGACCAACCCCCAGCATCCCTTTCATGTATGTATTCATGGGATCACTTACTCTCTATTTTACCTGCCGTTGGAACGTGAAGAAGCCAAGCAGATCGAGCTCTCGGAGGAAATAAACGATTCGGTCTCTGGTACAAACGAGGGCGGCATCGTCTTAATGCTCTGGGGGCCAGCTTATGCAGAATAAAAATTATGCTGGGATCGACTATTTTCGCATCCTTGCCGCATGGATGGTCGTTGCCATCCATATCGCCCCCTTTGCTGTTTGGAACCCTACTCTGGATGTTCTCCTCACCTACAGCCTTTTCCGAATAGCCGTTCCTTTCTTTTTGATGACCACTGGCTTTTTTGTCCTAGGCCCTTATATACAAAGTGGCTTGCGCAAAACAAACCGTTTTTCTTCATATCTTAAGCACAATCTATGGCTCTATCTTACCGCCACCATTCTTTATTTGCCAATTAGCTGGTATGCCGGAAATCTCCCTCACAATGTTAAAGAATTCCTAAAGGCCCTATGCTTCGACGGAACCTTTTATCATCTTTGGTACTTTCCTGCGGCCATAATTGGATGTTGGATCGTCGTCCTTCTGGTACGAATCTCCATGCGTGCGGCCTGCATCTATAGTGTGGCTGCCTATATAGTCGGATTAGCGGGCGATAGCTACTACGGTTTGATTTCATCCGTCCCTTTTCTTAAGGAATTCTATGATGTTCTTTTTTCCTTTAGCAGCTATACCCGGAATGGGTTCTTTTTTACGCCCATCTTTCTGTTTCTCGGTTTGGCGATCGCTACTCCGCAAAACCGCTGTTCCAAATTTGCATGCAAGTGGGGACTGGCTATTTTTGTCCCTATCTTGTTATTGGAAGGGTTTTGGACCGATTTCCTGCATTTACAGCGCCACAACAGCATGTACCTCTCTTTGCCGCTGGTCATGTACTTCCTGTTTCAAATGCTATTGCAAGTGCGGGGACAAGCTCCATATTATCTCCGGAAAACGTCCACCCTTTTGTATTTGGTTCATCCTGCCGTGATCGTCCTCGTCCGTGGACTTGCCAAATTTACAGGCCTTACTCAAATATTTGTCGATAATTCTATGATCCTTTACGGAAGCGTCTGCTTCCTCTCAACGGCGTGCAGTGCTGGAATTCTATTTTATCTGGGAAGGAGAAACGTAAAATGTGCCAAACGGGAAGGGCCTGGATCGAGTTAAGCCGGGCAAATTTATCTCACAATGTCCGTGAACTGCAGGGAATCCTTCCTGGCCATACGAAAATCATGGCTGTCGTAAAAGCAAATGCCTATGGGCACGGGGCAGTTTTGATTGGAAAAGCCCTACAAGATTTGGGCATTTCCGATTTTTGTGTCGCCACTGTTCAGGAGGGTATTGCACTTCGCCAATCTGGAATAACCGGACAAATCCTCGTCCTTGGATATACCCATCCTTCCCTATTTGCAGAGCTTTCTCACTACAATCTGGTTCAAACCGTCATAGATCACACGTATGCGCAGATCCTGAGTGCGTATGGAAAAACACTTTCTGTCCATGTCGGCATCGATACCGGAATGCGGCGGTTGGGAGAACGCAGCGATGCGTTGGATGATATTCTTTCGATTTGGAAGCTTCCACATCTCAAGATTACCGGCCTGTTTTCCCATTTCTGTGTATCCGATGGGAGTACACCGGAGGACCGGCTCTTTACTTTAACACAGCTCGAACGCTTTCAAACGGTGGCAAAAGCACTGCGCCAAAAAGGGTTCCCGCCCTTCAAAACACATATCCAAGGCAGCTACGGAGTACTGAACTACCCCACGCTGTCCTTTGACTACGCGCGGATTGGCATCGCACTCTATGGGGCTTTAAGCCACCCTAACGACCGCATCCAGGTACATCCTCGCTTAAAACCAGTTTTAACCCTTAAAGCAAGGGTTTCATGCGTAAAAATACTCTATGCGGGTGAGACACTCGGTTATGGGCGAACGTTTTCCTGTTCCACCGACCGCAAAATCGCTATCATATCCATCGGCTATGCAGACGGAGTTCCGCGCAATAGCCTACAGCAACGGTATGTGCTGATTCATGGGAAAAAAGCTCCCATCATTGGGCGTATCTGTATGGATCAACTCTCGGTGGATGTATCCGCGATCCCGTCCGTTTCTCCCGGCGATGAAGCCGTGCTGATCGGCCATTCCGGTGGGCAACAGATTACCGTTTGTGAAGTTGCCGGCCAGGTCGGGACTATCTCCAACGAAATCCTGAGTCGATTGGGAAATCGTTTGGACCGCTTCGAAAGGGAATAAACCAAAAAATGGTGGCACGCTTTGGCGTGTCACCATTTTTCTTGATATTTCACTACTTCTACGCTGTAAGACCCAAATAAAATCCTGTCTTTTTCGAATGCTTCTTATTTAAACCAGCTTTCGTCGAAGCTCCTGTAGAATCACTTTCTCCCTTCTGGATACTTGCACCTGTGTCATACCAAGGGCCTGCGCAGTCTCGGTCTGGGTACGATGCTTGTAGTAGCGAAAATAGATAATATTCTGGTCCCTTTGCGGCAGCTCTTTTACCACTTGTTTTAGGGAAAGAAGCTCTGCAATCTTCTCATCCTCCCCATCAATGCTGACATCGATTTGTCCGCCACCCTCTTCCTCAGATGCAGTCAAAGAAAGTGGCATCTGCGCTGCTCCAAGCGCCTGTGCAGCTTCCGCCGGTTCCACTCCCAGAAGTTTGGCAAGTTCCCCAACGGTTGGAGATCTCCCTTCCTTGTCCGCAAAATCGGCGGCCTTTCGGGAAGCGCGAATCGACAGCTCCTTGAGGGAACGTCCCACTTTAACTGCTCCTCCGTCACGAAACAGGCGGCGCATCTCTCCCAAAATCACCGGAACAGCATAGGTGGAAAATTTGAGTCCGCGGCTTTCATCAAAGTGATCGACCGCCTTTACCAATCCTAAGCATCCCGCTTGAAAGAGGTCGTCGTATTCAATCCCGCGCCCCTTGAATCGCTTGGCGCAGGCATGTACTAAGCCGATATTCTCCTGTACCTGTTGATCCCTATCCATTCTTCATCACACGCCGCGCAAGGTTTTTTTGCATCGTGACGGTGGTGCCATGCCCTGGTTTTGAAGTCACACGAAGCTTGTCCATAAAACTTTCCATGACTGCAAAACCCAATCCTGCGCGTTCTTCCCCCGCCGTTGTGAAGAGGGGTTGCATGGCCTGCTCCACGTCCTCAATGCCACATCCCTTGTCGCGAATTTTAATCTGTAAAGTTCCTCGGTCGTCATATTTGGCATTTATGTAAATCATACCGATCGTATCCCGGTAGGCATGTACAATACAATTTGTCACTGCCTCTGAGACGGCCGTCTTAATATCGCTCAACTCATCGATGGTCGGGTCCAACTGTGCAGCAAAAGCTGCCACCACAGCCCGCCCAAATGCTTCATTATTGGAGCTGCTGGGGAATGAAATGCGCATCTCATTCTTCGCCTTCAACTTCCTTCACCTCCTTTACAATGGTACAGAGATCCCGCAGGCCTGATAGGGATACGATTTTTTCCAGTTTTGGCGGTAAATTGGCAATTGTCACGCCGCCACCCCAAGTCTGAATAAGTTTATAGCGCCCCATAATCAACCCGATTCCAGAGCTGTCCATAAACTGCACGCCGGAAAAATCCAGTTTTAATTGTTTTGGCTGTGTTCGCATCGCCGTTTCATCGATCTCCTCCCGCAATTCTCTCGCAACATGGTGGTCGATCTCTCCGCTGAGCAAAGCCGTAAGACATCCATCCTTTAAAATCAGCCTGACACCCATTCGACTGCCTCCTATGTAATCGATATTCAAAACAATAGCCATCATAAAGGCTGTCCATTTTTTTCCGCTATATGTAAGCTTTAGGAAATTTTTTTAACTAGCCCAAACAAAAAGCCTCTGCCATCTCATAAAAAGAACCCTTTATCTATAAAGATAAAGGGTTCTCACTAAAATTTTACTCGAATTCTGCGGACAAGCCGACTTTTTCCCGCATGTGCCTCAATAAAAGCGGCCGTATCTCTCCCGCAAGGAACAAAGAACCGCAAATAACCAACGCGCCACCTGGCTGTACAAAAGAGAACGCCCTCTTCAAGCCCTCTTCTCTGTTTTTTGCCGGGATTGCTCTGGTACCCCGTACACGCCATATTTCTGCCAGTTCTTCGGCCGGCATAGCCCGCGGATTGTCCGGCGTAATGGTCACAATCTGCCTGAACAGGCCATCCAAATTTTGGACCGCTGTCGGGACGTCCTTATCCGCTAACATTCCAATCAATCCCACCAAGGGACGTCCCTTCAGATATAAATGCAGCGCTTTTGCAAGGACACGCGTTCCATCTGGATTGTGTGCACCATCTAAAAGCACAAGCGGATGGTCGCCCAATCGTTCCAAGCGGGCAGGAAAACGCACAGAAGCGAATCCTTCCATAACCGCCTGTTCTGAGATAGAATATCCCTGTTCTTGCAATACCGACAAGGCGGTCAATGCCGTAGCCGCATTTTTGATCTGATGCTCTCCCAAAAGCGGCAAATGTAAGGCCAGTCCCCCATAGAGGAAATCGGTTCCTTGTAGATTGCTGGATATAACCGATACCACAGAAGAGGATACCTCCAAAAGCCGGTTATGCTGCCTGGCCGCCGTGCGTCGGAACACCTCCAGCACACCGGGCATTTGATCTCCATAGGCAACGGTCACCCCATACGGTTTGATGATCCCCGCCTTTTCTGCGGCAATCTGTTCCACAGTGTTTCCCAGTATACGGGTGTGATCCAAGGATATAGAGGTAAGTACCGACACAAGTGGGGTTCCAATGACATTTGTAGCATCCATCCGGCCGCCCAATCCAACTTCCAAAACGACAAAATCACACCGCTGGCGGGCAAACCACAAAAAGCCCAATGCGGTTGTAAAGTCAAACTCCGTAAGCGCTTCCCCGCTTTCCTCCAAACGGTGGGCAACCGGAAGGGTTTCCTCCACCAACGATGTGAGGGCTTCCCGCGGAATCAGCTGAGCATCCACCTGAATTCGTTCACAAAAGTCGCTGATGAAAGGCGAAGTAAACAGTCCCGTGCGATACCCTGCCTGCTTTAGTACCGAAGCCAGGATTGCACAAGTGGAGCCCTTCCCATTTGTCCCAGCTACGTGAATGTATTTCAGCCCCTCTTGTGGATTTCCCAAATCATTCAGAAATGTTCGGACCCGTTCCACTCCAGGGGAGCCGCCAAAGCGTGGAAAGGAATGAATCGCTGCTAGAGCTTGTTCATATGTCATAAAATCACCTGCCTTCTGGAAATACAAAAATTCAGAAAATATTCACCGGATTTTCCTTCGATTTATCCGGTTCAATATGGTATACTTATACTGGAAAAGTTATTATTATCAGACTTACAGGGGGATTTTCGCCTTTTTTCTGCAAATATTTTCATTTTTATATACAGAAAGGAGGCTGTTCATGGCCTATTACATGATTGCTGGCGCCGCCATTTTATTGCTGTGCATCGGCTTTAGCAAGCTACTGTATCGCTTTGGAGTACCGTCCCTTTTAATTTTCATCGTCCTCGGCATGCTCGCAGGTTCGGATGGAATCGGCGGAATTTATTTCGACGATTACGCCCTTGCACAGACACTCTCCTCTGTTGCACTGACCTTCATCATGTTTTTCGGCGGGTTCAGTACCAATTGGAAGGCTGCCAAGCCGGTGGCCGCCCCCGCTATACTACTTTCCTCCGTTGGTACTACTCTGACCGCTCTGTTAACCGGCCTCTTTTGCCGGTTTGTCTTGCAATTTCCCCTATTGGAAAGCCTACTGCTTGGCTCCATTGTTGCCTCAACGGATGCCGCTTCCGTCTTTTCCATTCTGCGTTCGCGCAAACTTAACTTAAAAGGTGGAATGGCCTCCCTATTGGAAATTGAAAGCGGCAGCAACGATCCGTTTGCCTTTATGCTGACCATTATTTTATTGACCATGATGTCTGGGAAAGGGGACAATCATTTCGCTCTTCTTTTATTCCAACAGCTCGGCTTTGGCCTCCTTATCGGCGGCCTGTTGGGGGTAGGCGCAGTCTATTTCCTCCGTCATGTCCGCTTTGAAGTGGAGGCCTTTTATTCCCTCTTCGTCACAGCCGTTGCTATCCTCTGCTATGCGCTCTGCGACGTCATCGGAGGCAACAGTTTCTTATGTGTCTACATAGCTGGTATCCTGCTCGGCAATAGCAAGATTCCTTATAAACGCAGCTTAGTCCACTTCTTCGACGGTATCTCCTGGCTGATGCAAATATTACTTTTCTTTGCCCTTGGATTGCTCTCTTTTCCTTCGCGTCTTCCGGCGGTGGCCTGGCAAAGCATCTTCATCTCTCTATTCATGATCTTTGTGGCACGCCCTGCTGCAGTGTTTGCCATTTTGAGTTGGTTTAAGATTCCCGTACGTCAACAAATATTGGTTTCCTGGGTTGGTATTCGAGGCGCTGCCTCGATTGTTTTCGCCATCTATGCAGTGACGGATTGCGCAATGTTACAGACAGATGTCTTTCATATCGTATTTTTTTGGTACTCTTCTCTGTTCTCGTTCAGGGAACCCTCATGCCAACAGTCGCCAAAAAACTGGATTTAGTTGAAAAGGAGACCTCCATCCTAAGGACATTTAATGATTATCAAGAAAAAATGATATGGAACTCTCTGAAATGCGGCTGACCCAAGAACATCCGTGGTGCGGATGTGCCTTATCGGACATCGATCTTCCCGAAAGTGTGCTGGTCGTCCTGATTCAACGGAATAAAAAGTCCCTTGTACCACGCGGCTCGACTTCTTTGAAGGCCGGTGACATTCTTGTTTTAAGCGGAGCCGATCAAGAAACCCTGCGCGCAATATTGCCCGCCGAATCGTCTACTATCAAATAAAAGAAAGACTGTAGAGAAAGGCATACTTCCGGTTCTGGAAGTATGCCTTTTATTTGCTACCAACTCTTAATGGGATAATGCCTCCATACTGGACTCAATTAAAGCGATATGCTCTTTCAGCTTTGCAGCATTTTGGCGGACACCTTCTACAACATTTTCCGGCGCCTTGGACAGGAACTTCTCATTGCTCAGCTTCTGTTGCGTCGTCGCATACTGCTTTTGCGCAGACTCCAGCTCCTTGGCCAAACGTGCAAGTTCGGCCTTTTTGTCCACCAATTCATCCATTGGGATATACGTCTTAGCGCCGCTGGTGACAATATTTACAGCGCCTTCAATTTCAAATGCGTCCCCCACTTCCACACCATTGGCAAAGGCCAATCGCTCAATAATCGGGCGCCCTCCTGGAACACCTGAGCAGCCGCAGTGGCAATATATAGGTGCGTCTTACGCGACGGCGGAACATTCATCTCCGAACGGCGGTTGCGCACGGCACGAATAACATCCATGATATTCTGCATATCGGAGGCTGACTGTGGATCGCAATGTGCCTGCTCAAAGCTTGGCCATTTTGAAACCATAATGGACTCGCCCTCGTGAGGCAGGGACTGCCAGATTTCCTCGGTAATATATGGCATAAACGGATGTAACAATTGAAGCGTACCTGTCATCACCCAAACCAATACCTGACGGGCTGCCTGCGCGGTCGTTTCATCGCTGGACTGCAAACGGATCTTTGCAATCTCAATGTACCAGTCGCACAGCTCATCCCAAAGGAAGTCATACAGTTTTTGAACCGCAATACCGATTTCAAAGTGTTCCAGATTGTCTGTAACCTCTTTAACCACCTGGTTAAACTGATGAACAATCCACTTATCTTCCAGAGCCAATTTCTCGGGCAACTGATTGGGAACATCGTGGCCATCGATATTCATCAGAATGAAACGGGAAGCATTCCAGATCTTATTGGCAAAATTGCGGCTAGCTTCCACCTTCTCCTGTGAAAAACGCAGATCGTTTCCGGGGCTATTGCCGGTCACCAATGTAAAACGCAGTGCATCCGCACCATATTGTGCAATGACCTCCAAAGGATCAATTCCATTGCCAAGGGATTTACTCATCTTGCGGCCCTGTGCATCACGGATCAAGCCATGGATAAAGACCGTCTTAAAGGGCGGTTCCCCCATATGCTCCATGCCGGAGAAAATCATACGGGCTACCCAGAAAAAGATAATGTCATAACCGGTGACCAAGGTGTCAGTGGGATAGAAATACTTGAGATCCTCAGTCTGGTCCGGCCAACCGAGCGTCGAGAATGGCCACAGAGCAGAAGAGAACCAGGTATCCAATGTATCTTCATCCTGATGCAGCTTTGTAGAACCACACTTGGGGCAGGCGTGCGGTGTATCCATTGCGACAACCGTCTCCCCGCAGTCCTCACAGTACCAGGCCGGGATTCGATGTCCCCACCACAACTGGCGGGAAATACACCAATCCTTAATATTGTCCATCCAATTGAAGTAGATTTTTTCCATGCGTTCCGGAATAAAGCGCACATGACCGTCCCGGACACAATCGATTGCCGGTTTTGCCAACGGTTCCATTTTCACAAACCACTGCTTGGAAACACGCGGCTCTACCACGGTATGGCAGCGATAGCAGGTGCCAACATTGTGCTTAATGGGTTCCACACGAACAAGGAAGCCCTGTTCGTCGAGCTCCTTGACGATCTGCTTGCGCACCTCTAGGCCGGACATACCTGCAAATTTTCCGCCGTTTTCGTTGATGCTGCCATCTTCGTTCATCACATTGATGATCTCTAAATGGTGGCGCAGACCGACCTCAAAGTCGTTCGGATCATGAGCCGGCGTAATCTTGACGACACCCGTTCCAAAATCCTGCTCAACATACGTGTCCGCCACAACCGGAATTTCCCGGCCGACAAGTGGAAGCACCAACATTTTTCCAACGATATTCTTATAGCGCTCATCCTCCGGATGAACTGCTACAGCGGTATCCCCCAGCATCGTCTCCGGGCGGGTAGTGGCCAGCTCCAGATAACCGCTTCCATCCTTAAACGGATAGCGGATATGCCAGAAATTACCGTCGTGCTCGCTGAACTCCACTTCTGCGTCGGAAATCGAGGTCTTACAATGCGGACACCAGTTGATAATCCGTTCCCCGCGATAAATCAGTCCCTTATTGTACAGCCGCACAAACACTTCTCGCACGGCTTTATTGCAACCTTCATCCATCGTAAAGCGCTCACGGTCCCAGTCGCAGGAAGAACCGAGTTTTTGAGCTGCTCAACAATACGGCCGCCGTACTTCTCTTTCCAAGCCCACGCGCGCTCCAAAAATTGTTCGCGTCCCAGGTCCTCCTTCGAAAGCCCTTCTTGACGCATCGCCTCAACAATCTTCGCCTCCGTTGCAATGGAAGCATGATCCGTGCCAGGAAGCCACAGAGCCGAATACCCCTGCATCCTTCTCCAACGAATCAGAATATCCTGAAGGGTTTCATCCATCGCATGCCCCATATGGAGTTGGCCTGTAATATTGGGCGGCGGAATCACGATGGTGTATGGTTTTTCTCCGGATCGACCGTTGCATGGAAGTAACCGCCATTCAGCCAGAAGTCATAAATTCGATCTTCCACTTCCTGCGGATCGTAGGTTTTTGCCAATTCCCTGCTCATGCATTTTCCCCCTAATCAACACAATCGCCGCAAGCGCTGGAGCAAAGAGCGCAGCGGCGTTTTTTTACGAAATTCTGCAAAGAAATGTATTTTATAGTATGCCATTCACGCCCCTTTTTGTCAATGGGCGCAGGCAGGATCAAACCGGCAACGCTACAGCAGAACCTGACTGTGCGCTACTATCAATCACAGCGGCCATACAAATGCATAATGGCGCATACTTCTCTTGCGCAATGTCAAGCGCAAAGCACTCGCCATTTGATTCCCAGCAACGTCCATGCGACATCACCAACGCATCCGATACATCTACGATGTCGAAGGAACGCAACACCAAGTCTCCCCGCAATCTCCATGAAATTCCTCGAATCCGGAACGGCATTTTGATAGACGCCAAGTTTTGCAAGATGCGCGCACGTTCCTTATCGGCAATTACTATGGTATAGCGGGAAATCCCCGCCAATCCCATATGCGTGATACGCGCCACTTCTCTATGATTTGTATCGCACAAAAAAATTTTTCCACCCAGGGTTTGCGCGTCCCCCGTCAAACGGTAACACATGCGGCCGCAGGCATCGTAGACCGTAAAAAAGGCCCGCATTTGCCTCCGTATCCTGCTTGAGATACAAATTCAAATTGCAGCCTCCTCTCGAGTCGCGCCTTTCCATTTTCTTAGGATAGTATTGTACCATTTTACGCTTTTATCGCAACCGAAAATGTCCTCATCCTCAGAAAAACGTAAAAAAGCCGGGGATGTCGGTCCCCGGCTCCTTATGTTCCTTATGCTGTCACATTGGTCAAATTAGGCAACAGCCCCTTTGCGGGCAAGTGCGCAATGTGATCGGTTGAAAACGCAATATTGGTCGAATGATCGGCAATACGCTCCAGATTCATCAGCATATCGTTGTATATCGCACCAGATTGCGGCGTACATGTACCGTTTGTGAGACGCTGAATGTGGTTTTCCTTGAGACGGTCGGTCTCGTCGTCAATGGTCTGCTCAATCCGATTGACTTGATCCGCCAAATCTTTATTCCGGCCGCCGTCTTCAAAGAGGCGCACCGAATCATCCAGAATGGTGACGACCAATTCCTGCATATGTTGCAGTTCTTTGACCGCCGTTTCGCTCAAAGAGGCCTTTTTATCAATAATAATCTGCGCCATTTCCCCGATATTTGTACTGTGGTCCCCGATTCTCTCAAAGTCGCTTACCACATGGAACAGCGCCCCAATCACCTCATGGTCCGGGTCCTGTAACTCCAAACCGTTGATCTGTACCAAGTATTCTGTGATCTTCTGATTTAAGAAGTTTAAGACCTTTTCGTTTTCTGCTACCTCTTCCAACTTTTGGGGGTCCTTATGGAAGAGGGCCTCCATACTATTTAAGAAATTCTCGCGCGCCAACGCCCCCATGCGTTCCACTTCCTTGAGGACCTGCACCACCGCGATCGGAGGTGTATTGAGAATTCTCTGGTCAAGATACTTCAAGCGAAGCGCTTCGCGCTGGCGATCCTCTCCTGGAATAATTCTGCACGCAAGCTTCACCAGATAACCGCTCAGCGGCAGCAAAATAGCCGTCGTCACGATATTAAAGAAAATATGAACAATCGAAATCTGCATCATCACATTGTCCGGAGAGATGCTTTTTACAAGATCCGTAAACGGTGTTACCAATGTGATAATCGTAAACATAGTTGCGCCGAGCACATTGAACAACAAGTGTACCGTCGCCGTACGTTTTGCCGTCTTGGTCGTCCCTGCACATGCCATCATTGCCGTCACACAGGTTCCGATGTTCTGGCCATAGATGACGAAAATCGCAGAGTCCAAACCAATCGCTCCCGATGCCGCCAGCGCTTGCAAAACGCCAACAGAAGCAGAAGAACTCTGAATCAGCGCTGTGAACACAAGGCCAATCAGCAAGCCCAGGAAGGGGTTCTTCATTTGGATGAACAAATTACGGAAAAATTCCGATTCGCTCAACGGCTCCATCGCCGTGCTCATCACGGTCATCCCATAGAACAAAATGCCAAATCCGCAGATGATTTGCCCAACATGCTTATGGTTGTTCTTTTTACAGAACATCATCATCACGACGCCCAAGAAAATCGCAATTGGCGCCAAGCTATTGAGCTTGATTGCGATCATAAATCCTGTCACCGTCGTTCCGATATTCGCGCCCATAATTACGCCGACCGCCTGTGCCAAGCTCATCAAGCCGGCGTTGACAAAACCAACCACCATGACAGTGGTCGCGGAGGAGCTTTGAATCACCGCTGTGACTGCTAGGCCAATCAATGCCCCCATATACTTGTTGGTGGTCAACCGTTCGATCATGGTTTTGAGCCTGGACCCGGCCGCCAATTCCAATCCATCGCCCATAAGTTTCATACCATACAGAAAGAGTCCGAGTCCGCAAAGCAACATCATGAAATTCTCAATTGTCATCTGAGCAACCTGCCAATCATTAAAATTTAGTTACTAATTTTTGTTGGCTATTCGTTAAAGCCAGATTAACTTTATGTAAAAATGATAATACATTCTCAAGCTATATTTATGTCGAATTAGAAAAAATAACCTCTAAATTGGAAAAAAATTCATCGTATCTAATTAACTCATAAAAAATGAGTATTTTTATGAACACGGCGTCTGTACATTTTTCGACAATATGGTAAAATAGGAAGGTAAATTCTTGGTGATGATTTTGTATTCCTAAAATTACAACACGATGAGATCGATCTAATAATTGAGGAGTCTTTTATGAAACAACACCGTCCAATCAAACCAGCCAACTGGATTCCAGCCATTCTTCTTTTTCTTTCCATTTTTCTACTGCTTTTGGCACAAAACCTGCCCGCATTTGCAGAGTGGTATGCTACCGGTCCTTACCGTGTGCTTTCCCATTGGGGAAACCTTCTTACCTCTCTGGCTTACTTTTCCGTGGGAGAAATGCTGGTTCTTACCGCGTTTCTATCCATAATCGGTTGCGTGGTTTTCTTTGTATGGGCCTTCCTTAAGAAACGTGAAATGTGGTGTAAGCTTCTCCTCCGGTTTTCCCGTGGCCTGCTGAGTATCATCAGCCTTTTGCTTTTTCTGTTCACTCTCTTTTGTGGTATCAACTATAGTCGGTATACCTTTTCACAAACTTCTGGACTCCACCTAACCCCTTCTTCTGAGGAGGAATTGCAGCAACTCTGTCAATCCCTCGCTGAAGAAGTAACCCTTCTGCGCGAACAGGTAAATACCGACTCAGATGGCGTCATGTCTTTGGACGCTACCTTCTCAGATATAACTGGGTACGCTCGTTCCGCCATGCAGAAAGCCGCTTCCGACTACCCGCTGCTCGATGGGACCTATCTGGGGCCTAAACCGGTTCTTTTTTCCCGCGCTCTTTCCCATTGCAATATCACTGGCATCTTTTTTCCATTTACGTTGGAAGCAAATGTAAATACTGACATCCCGGACTACTCTCTTCCCTCCACTATGTGCCATGAACTGGCACATCTGAGTGGTTTTATGCGGGAAGACGAGGCGAACTTTATTGCGTATCTCGCCTGTGAGCGCAGCGAGCGAATAGAATTTCAATATTCCGGAAAAATGTTGGCGTATATCTATACGTCAAATGCTCTGTATGCTGAAAATCCCCAAGCAGCGCAGAAGATCTCCGCTTCTTTGGGAGAAGGCGTGGCGCTTGACCTGAGCGCCAACACTGCCTATTGGGATCAATTTGAAACCCCTATGGCCGAAGTCGCACAACAGGTAAACAATGCCTACTTAAAAGCCAACCGGCAATACGACGGCGTCAAAAGCTATGGCCGGGTAGTAGATCTTCTTCTTGCTGAATGGCGGGAGGAACAAACAGCAACTAATGATTCTTGAGTAATGACAAAAAACAACCGGGGTTCTCCATGGCCATCCTGCCATCGAGCACACCCGGTTGCTTTATTTTACAATCATTTTTTCCTGCTACAATTCCTCCACAAACGATCATTGTAAAAACGTGGATCTATGGGAGGCGAAATCGAACTGGCGGAGAATCCGCCTTCAATGTTTCAAACCGATATCCAGCTTGTTGAAGTGCTTCAATAATCGCCGGCATTTGCTCTAGCGTCATCTCTTTGGCTCCAGTATTGTGAAACAAAATCACTGGTCGATCGAAATTTTTGCTGTCGTTGACTGCATGCTGATAAATCTGCTGTGCAGTGATTCCCACCGTAGCATCCCCTGAATCCACATTCCAATCGAAGTAAGCATACCCTCTTCGGTTCATCTCCGTGATGATTGCTTTCGCCGTATCCCGATTATAGGCGTTTACACTTCCCCCCGCAAAGCGATAGATCGGTGTATCCACACCGGTTTCCTCCAAGATCAATTGATGAATCCTTGCAAAATCCGATAGAAAAGCATCCACGGAGGCATAGATCTTCTGGTAATCGTGCGAATAGCTATGTACGCCAATCGCATGACCTCGCTGGACAATCTCGCGCATAGCCTTCCGGTCTTCTTCTCCTGTTTTTCCAACCAAAAAGAACGTCGCTTTGACGCCGTAGCGATCCAGTACATCCAACAGAGGAAGCGTCAAATTGGATGGGCCGTCGTCAAAAGTCAAGTAAGCCACCTTTTCTTTTGGCTTGACATCCTGTGGAGAAACGCTTGCCGTATATAGCAATGGATAGGGGTCATTTGGCAGAGCATTTTCTTCCGAAGCTGTCTCAACGGTCCACTCTGGTCGAGCCGAAAGTGCTCCTTTTATTTCAATTTGGCCGGCAATCGCAGGCAAAGAAGGGACTTCTTCTGTTCGAAGCGCCTGTGAAAGTGGAAAACAAGTGCTGGAAAAAAGGGTAAAAAGCAACAAAGTTGCCAGGATGGGGATCGCTCTTTCTCCTGAACGTTTTTTGAAGTGTTTTGCTCGCCGCATCTGAAGTCCTCCTTTCATCGATTGAGATCGATCTTTTCTCTTCTTCATTATAGCAATCTTACGAATAAAACGGCAGTTAAAGTTTCGTAATCCACGGTTACAACCGTTTTTCATTCGGAAAACAGAAGTCCTTGCGAAACCCAAAATGGTAGAATATAATAAAGACAATATGCAAAGGAGGAGTTTCTCATGATCTTAAACCATACAGTAGAGGCATTGATGGAGCGCCGCTCGATTCGATCGTATCGGAGTGAACAGATCAGCGAAGAAGAGCTAACCGATGTTCTAAAAGCAGGAAAATATGCGCCATCTGCAATGGGCCGGCAAGCCCGCCATTTCACTGTCATTCAAAATAAAGGACTCTTATCGGACATTTGTGCAGCTATGCAAGGCGCCATAGAGGACCCTTTTTATGGCGCGCCCACTGTCATCGTGCTTTCCGCACCGGCAGATGCACGCTTCGCTCCGGAGGATACCAGCTGCGCCATTATGAATCTCATGCTAGCCGCACATTCTTACGGCTTGGGAACCTGCTTTATCGGTTGTGTACGCGACATCCTTCGGGAACCTGCTTTCCAGTCCCGGTTAAAACTGCCGGAAGGATACATTCCTTATAGCTGCATCACTTTGGGTTATCCCAAGGAACACGCAGAACCCCCTGTACCGCGCCGTACGGACGACGTCTCCTATGTGCGTTGAATCCATATTTGATGAAAAAGCGGCATCTGCTTTCTCTACATTTTTGCAGAGGAGCAGATGCCGCTTTTTTGCTTTTAATAAGACTTATGTGAATCTTCCAAAACTTTTTCAGCACATCGAATCCCATCCACCGCAGCGGATATGATACCGCCTGCGTATCCAGCTCCTTCTCCACAGGGATACAACCCCGCCGCCGCAGGGGATTCGTACGACTCTCCCCGCAGGATGCGAACCGGGGACGAGCTTCGGCTCTCCACCGCGGTCAGCAGTGCATCGGGATACGAAAACCCATGTAAGTAACGTTCCATCTGCACAATTCCCTGGCGCATCGCATCCGATAGCTCTGCCGGAAAACACTCTGCTATGGAACATGGAGTCACCCCCGGCCGGTAAGTTGGTTGTACATCTCCAAGCCGTTTGGACGCCCGTCCCTTTAAAAAGTCCTCCACGCGTTGCACCGGTGCCGCGTAACCGCCACCACCCAACCGGTAAGCCTTTTCTTCCAACTCGCGTTGAAACACCATCCCGGCCAACGGGCTATCTGAGCCAAAGTCCTCCGGACCAATTCCGACCAACAAAGCTGCGTTGGCATTTTTACCATCACGCGCAAAATTACTCATTCCGTTGGTCACCACTCGTCCCTCTTCACTGGCTGCTGCCACAACCTGTCCACCGGGGCACATGCAAAATGTATATACCCCCCGGCCATTGGGAAGATGAACCGCTAATTTGTAATCCGCCGCTCCCAAGGCAGGATGCTGGGAAAACCGGCCATATTGTGCCCGATTGATGACCTCTTGTGGATGTTCGATTCGGGCTCCCACCGAAAATGGCTTTGGCGTCATCGGAATTCCATGTTGCTCCAACATAACAAACGTATCGCGAGCGCTGTGTCCGATCGCAAGTATGACATGGCTGGCCTCCAAGATATAAGAGTTCCCTCCAGCTGGATGGACACGAATCCCTTTTATGCGCCCATCCTTACAAACCAGCGCATCCATGGTAGAAGCAAACCGCACTTCTCCCCCCAACGCGCAGATGGTCTCCCGAATCTTTTTAACCGTGTGTGGAAGCCGGTCTGTCCCAACATGTGGCTTAGCCATATAGAGAATCTCCTCTGGCGCACCTGCTTGAACTAGCTCTTCCAAGACTTTCCGGGCGCGGGGATCCTTTGTCCCTGTGTTCAACTTTCCGTCTGAAAAAGTCCCTGCGCCGCCTTCACCAAACTGGACGTTGCTTTGCTGATCCAATATCCCTTCGCGCCAAAACCGCTCTACCGCTTCGCTGCGCTTTTCCACGGATTGCCCACGCTCTAAAACAATCGGGCACTGTCCGGCTTGCGCTAGAAGCAAAGCTGCAAAGAGACCGGCTGGCCCAAGCCCCACGACAACCGGCCGTATTGGAAGCGGCCGGCTGGCTGGTATTGTGTAATGATAAGGAACCGCTTCTGCGACTTTGCGGTCTCCCCGAATCCGTGCACGATTGCACACGCATTCTACGGTGTATGTAAAATGGACATCATCCTTTTTGCGTGCATCCACGGATTTCTTTCGCAAAGTCAAATGATGGACTTCCCCCGGCGAAACCCCCAACCGTTTCGCTGCAAGATTCGTCAAGTCCTCGATGGTTCCATCGAGCGGCAGCGATAGATCTGAAATTCGGTATAGCATTGCTTTATCCCTCCGATATACCGTTCTGCAGGGAATGTGCACTGGCGCGCCCTGCGGCCATTCCGGTGCTCCAAGCCCAATGAAGGTTGTATCCACCGCAGTCTCCGTCCACATTGAGCAATTCCCCTGCTAGGTAGAGCCCCCTACACGTTCTCGATTCCATCGTCCGGCAATCCACTTCTCCCAATGGTACTCCGCCGGCCGTGACCTGCGCACTGTCCCACGACAGCAAACCCAAAACAGGAAATCGAAAACATTTTATCATCCGGCTCACCGCTGTAAGCTGTCCCTTTGAAAAGTGAGCGGCCGCTTTGGGCGTCTGCGGAAGGGCCGTGCGCAAAACCTCCCGCCCCACTGTACGGTTTAACAATCCTCCCAGCAGCTCGCCCCCTGGAAGATCTGGCAACCGTTCGATCGTCCGGTATAGCATAGAAAGAATTTGTGATTCCGTATATTCCGGCATCAAATCCAGTCCCAACTCCACCGGTCCCATCTTCCGCTCCAAACATTCTCCTGCTTTGCGGGATAGTTCAAACATACAGATGCCGGACAGTCCGTGTTCTGTGAACTGAACCTCCCCCTTTGCCGTCTGCACCGGCCGGTGATTGACCAAAAGTGTCACCTCGGCCGAACTTCGCATCCCTTTTAAGGGTTTCGCCCTGCGCGGTTCGGTTCGAATCTGTACCAATGCCGGCCGCAAAGCGGTCACAGTATGCCCCAATGCTCGTAACATCCGATATCCGCTGTCATTTGCACCAAGCTGTGGATACGCAAGGCCGCCGGTCGCAAAATCACCCGGGCTGCTTGCAGCCATTTCCCATCGCATTGTAGGCAGAAACCGCCTTTTTCCCTACGAACTTCCGTAACAGGCATCCCACACTGCACAACCACTCCACGCTGTTCCAGGTGGAGACGAAGAACTTCCAGAACGGAAGCTGCCTGCAATGAGTACGGATAGATGCGTCCCTCATCCAGTTCCCGGCAGAGCAATCCCAAATGTGCGAACTGCCCGATCACTTTCTCCGTGGGAAACCGTTTCAACAGTCCAGCAGCGCGGCTAACATCGCCGTGATAATGGGTAGGTGCTACAAACCGATTGCTCAAATTGCAGCGCCCGTTCCCTGTGGCGAGTAACTTTTTCCCCACACGTGCATTCCCCTCCAGGACGGACACACGGAGGCCGCCGTTCCCTGCTTCAGCAGCAGAAACGGCGGCCATCAAACCGGCGGCGCCTCCACCTAACACCACAATGTCATATCTCTCCATAAAATCCCCCTGCCTTACGGAAGAATTGCGCCCAAAAGGCCATAAGAAAGCACAACCATAATCACATCTGCGGTCAAGGTCCCCAACGTGATGGAAAGCATGGCGTGCTTAAAGCGCATATTGAGCAAAGCAGCGACTAAAGCTCCTGTCCAAGCGCCTGTTCCAGGCAATGGAATCGCAACAAATAGGAACAAACCAAAGGTTTTATATTTCTCGATGGATTTGCTTTTTTGCTCTGCTTTGGCTTCAATCCGGTGTACCAACTTGACAAAGCGCGTATTTTTCAGCCATTCCAAGATCTGGCGGATAAACAACAAGATAAATGGGATCGGCAGGATTGTTCCAACAAAACAAATGGTCATCGCCCTTAGCCAATCTACCCCCAATAAACTCGCCGCTAAAATGCCGCCGCGCAGCTCTAGAATCGGCATCATGGACACCAGGAAAATAATCAGCTCCCGGGATGCAGAACTGCTAAATGTCTGTACGATTGCCTCAACAATGGAATCCATTTTGTTCCTCCAATTCTCACCAAACGCTTGTCCGCTGTGACTACCCAATTCCTTTCACAGACGAAGCAAATTTATCTTAGTATAAACCACTTTTAGCGATTCTGGCAACCTTTTTGATTGGTTTTAACAGAAATATCACAAATTAAAACCTGTTTTACAGAATAGAAAAGGGTGGGATGGCCACTTTGCCATCCCACCCTGTGTGATTTCTATGTAGCGTTTTGCAAATTAGTCTGCGAAATATCTCTTCAGCAGGCCATTGAAGCCAGCTCCATGACGGGCCTCGTCCTTAGCCATCTCATGAACCGTGTCATGGATTGCATCGTATCCCAGCTCCTTTGCGCGCTTTGCAATCTGCAGCTTCCCTTCGCATGCACCTGCCTCAGCCTCTGCACGCATCTGTACATTTTTCTTTGTGCTATTCATAACTACTTCACCCAACAGCTCGGCAAACTTTGCAGCATGCTCGGCCTCTTCAAATGCATATCTCTTAAATGCCTCTGCGACCTCCGGATAACCCTCGCGCTCTGCCTGACGGCTCATCGCAAGATACATGCCAACCTCTGTGCACTCGCCGTTGAAGTTCATGACCAAGCCATCGTAGACTTCCTTGTCGATGCCCTGTGCAACGCCGACTTCATGCTCGCAAGCAAAAGAAGCGCCTTCCTTTTTCTCGATAAACTTCTCTCTCGGAGCCTTGCACTGGGGGCAAAACTCTGGAGCCTGCTCGCCTTCATACACGTAGCCACATACAGAACACACAAATTTTTTCATGATTGGTTCCTCCATACAGATAAAAATTATTAGGAAAGACTTTCTTGTCTTTTCATGCAATCGGAACATGTGCCACGAAACACAACTTCGCAGCTTTCTACCAACAGTCCATTCTCCTTAGCCACTTGTTTGCTCACCCGGGGACCGACAAACTCCCCTGGAATATCGGTTACAGCACCACATTTTGTGCAAATAAAATGTGTATGTGGACGGACATCTCCATCAAAGCGCTCCTGTCCATTGACAACGCCAACGCTGTTGATAATCCCGTCACTCTTAAATTGAGCAATATTGCGATAAACCGTCCCTAAACTTAAATCCGGATATTGCGGTTTCAGTTGCTGATATACCCATTCCGCTGTAGGATGAATGGTTGCATTGCGGATGGTCATCAGAATCGCTTCTCGTTTACGGCTGAAGTTTTGTCGCTTTTCCATGGAAACATCGGCACCTTCCTTCATTTCAGAATGTGTCAGATCATAATTGATAACAATTCCTATTACTGGATGTAATCATAGCATAAGGAAACTGATTTGTAAAGAGGTCCTTCCAAATTTTTTACAACTTTTCCCTCTTATTGCTTTTTTCTTTGAAATTTTACAGAGATTGTTGCAGATAAATAACCAACAAAAAAGCAGACAGAGAGTTTCTTCTGCCTGCTCGTTCTAGGATTTATTTGTTTTCTCTCCTTGGCATGGAAAAGACATCCAGGAACTGTTTTGCCAAAACACCATATTCGTGATGCTCCAAGATGTAAGCTTTCCCACGGGCCCCCATCTTCTGTAACTCTTCCTTTGGAAGCTCTGCAAGCCGAACCGCTGCATCTGCGATGGCAGCACTATTTTCAGGTTCGATCGAAATACCGCAGGATGCATCCGCCACCATATCATTCCCCGCATCAATTGCGAAGATCACAGGCTTTCCGGCCATCATATAGTCCATCAGCTTATTGGGACTAACGCCAAACCGGAACAACGGTTGCCGTTGCAACCCCACATACAGGGCGTCAAATTGCGCCAAAAGCTCTGGAACCGCGTCGCGTTTAACCGCCGGCAAAAGCTCAACATTCTCTTCCAAATGAAGATCTTGAACTTTCTGTACCAAGCGGTCCCGTTCCGGCCCCTGTCCCACCAAAATCAGTTTGATCTTTTTTCCCTGTAACGCCTTTCCCGCTTCGATGAAGCTGTCCAACCCGTTGGCAATTCCATGCGCGCCTGTATAGCCAATCAGGAACCAGCCATCACGGCGATACTGTCCCAACTTATCCGCATAAACCGGTGGATTCCCCGGGGACTTCTCCCAATCCTCCTTTACAATCCCATTGGGAATGTAAACGAATTTTCCATCGGCCAAACCATGCTCTTTCATATGCCCCTCTGCACAGGGCAACAAGGACACCACATAGTCACTATGTTTATAGCAGTAGTTCTCTGCCATTTGCATCAAAACAATATAAGGATGCCGCGGGCTCATTCCTCCAAGCTCAATCGGGCTAAGTGGCCAAAGATCATGCACCTCATAAATTAGAAGGGCGCCGGATTCCCTGGCAATCTTTCTGGCAGGATAGATGTCCAGCGGATAGGTAGAGGAAGCAATCACAGCATCCGGCTTTCCCTGAGCTGTGATCTGTGCGCGGTATTTTTTAAACCACGCAAGAAGGAGAGCATATTTTTAATGCGCCCCAGGCCGTTTCCCTGATAAGAGGGCCCTTCAAGCCACAGGTATCGAACCCCATTGTACAGCTCTTCCATCGTTTTTTTTCCCTGCATATCGGGATTTTTGGTCCGCAGATGGGAGTACGAACTTGCTACAATCGTGACATGATGTCCGGCCTCCACCCAGCGTTTTGCCATGAAATATGGCCGGTATTCCATCCCATGCTTATCCGAACCAGCGTAATGGTTGATATAGACGATATTCAAAGGACACTCACTCCGTCTCTTTTTTCAATGCCTCTGCGATCTTCTGACTGGCTTTACCATCGCCAAACGGCAGCTTTCCACGAGCAGCCGGATCGGGAACCGTGTGCAGTGCTTTCTCTAAGATATCCTCAGTCGTTAGGTCCGCAAGCACATTCCAATTGCCGTCCAACGTCTCGACCCATTCCGTTTCCTTGCGCAGAGTGACGCATGGTACTTCCATAAACCAAGCTTCCTTTTGCAGGCCGCCGGAGTCGGTCAATACCTGACAAGCATTGGAAGTCAACAAGAGCATCTCCAAATATCCAACCGGATCAATCAACTGGATGTTATGGAAGCCTTCTTGTGCAATCGCCTGTTCGGCCAACTTGCGTGTACGCGGATGAATTGGAATCACCACGCGCTGCGGCAACTGCTCAAATGCGCGAAAAATACGTACAATCGCATCCACACCGCCATCCGTCGTCTCTGCCCGGTGCAGGGTGGCTAAGCGATACTGCTTTGGAGAAATTTCCAATGTATTCAGCAGAGCCATTTTATCCGGATTGTTGCGGGCTACTTCCAGAAAATGCAGTACCGAATCCAACATCACGTCGCCGGTAATCTGCACCCCCTTCGTGAGCCCTTCCTTTTTTAAATTATCCACGGCTGTCTGCGTCGGACAGAACAACCACTGCGAAATATGGTCGGTCAGAACACGGTTCTGTTCTTCCGGCATACGCATATTGTACGAGCGCAGCCCCGCCTCTACATGAGCTACTCGGATATGTTGTTTTGAAGCCGCAAGCGCCCCTGCCAGTGTTGAATTGGTATCCCCATAGACCAGTAGAATATCGGGCTTTTCTTCCAACAACACATCTTCAATTTTCATCAGCATTTCGCCGGTCTGGTGGCCATGTGTGCCAGAGCCAACTCCCAAGTTATAGGCCGGCTTAGGGATTCCAAGCTCTTCAAAAAAGACATCGGACATATTGGGGTCGTAATGCTGACCGGTATGCACGATCTTTTCTTCACAAATCCCCTTCAATGCCTCTGAAACGACAGATGCCTTAATGAATTGCGGGCGGGCACCCACTACGGTTAGAATTTTCATCCCTTACCCCCTGTTCCAACGCACATCGGCATCTTGCATATCCAGTGTGGAAAACTGAAGGTCATCGAATTGGACAGGCTTTCCGGTCTTCTGGGACTTATAGGCCGCCAAAATGATTTTCATCGCTTTTATGGCCTCTGTGCCGCTCACCAGTGGGTCCACGCCATTGTGAATGGCCTGAATATAGTTCGCATAAAGGGGTGTATGTCCACTTCCATAGACATCCTTTGGATCGTTTCCCGCAAGCTGCGCCACTTCTTCATCCTGTGGAGCTGGGGTCTCAAAGTTCCAGGTCTGCACACGGTTCACTGCCAGACCACCGATAACTGCAGTGCCAGTCCCTCCAAAGATGGAGAGCGTCTCTTCCAGATTCTTTGGGTACACACAGGCAGTTCCTTCTACAATGCCAATAGCTCCATTTTTAAAACGAATCAAAATTGCTCCAAAGTCCTCTGCCTGAATATCGCGCAGGAAATTCCCTGTCATAGCCATAACCGTATCCGGTTCCCCGCCAAGGCTCCATTGAAGTAGGTCAATGTTGTGAATACACTGGTTCATCAGCGTTCCGCCGTCCTGCGCCCAAGTGCCACGCCAAGGCGCCTGCTCATAGTACGGCATCGTACGGTTCCAGAGAATACGCGCTGTGCCGTTGACCAACTTTCCAAAACGGCCATCCTCCAGTGCTCGATGCAGCTGCTGAATGGGCGCATTGAAACGGTTTTGGTGGCATACCCCCAACGTAACGCCGTTTGCCTTTGCCTCTGCAATCATCTCATCTGCATCCGCGGTGGAGAGCGCCATCGGTTTTTCTACCAAAACATGTTTGCCGTGCCGTATGCAGTAAAGGGCAATTTCTGCATGATAACCGCTCTCTGTAGCAATTGCGCAACAGTCGATCTCCATCTCTTCCAACATGGTTTTATAATCCCCATAAACGGCCGGCCGAACACCCATCAGCTCTTCATACTGGGCAGCCTTCTGTTGCGCACGTTCCGTCACCGGGTCGCAAACTGCAACCAATTCGCAGATTTCCGAATTCTCCGCAGAAGCAACAATGTGATTTTTCGAAATACGGCCGCATCCAATCAAGGCAAAACGAAGTTTCTTCATTTTTCATATTCTCTCCTATTTGCAATTTTTTAAGCAGGTTCAGGGACAGGATGCCGTCCTGCACAAGCTCCTGCGTCAGTTGGAAAAATTCCCCCGTCGCAGAACGGGGGAATTTTGCTGGTTTAAAACCTTACAGCAGCTCGATGTTGGAACGATCTTTGACGTTCTTCATCGCATTGCGCGTATCAAAAATCTCTTTGCTGCACTTCTGAATCCGGTCATAATCAAAGCACTCATGTGCTGTACAAATGATGACAATATCCGCCTCTTTCAGCATATCATCTGTCAACTCCTTGGCACCAGTATGCACCATACCCTTGTGCTTATACTCCGGGATATACGGATCATAGAACGTCGTGACTGCTCCCTGTTCATTCAAGCGGTCAATGACATTTAACGCCGGACTTTCACGGTAATCGTCGATGTCCGACTTGTACGCCACACCGAGAACGAGCACTTTTGCGCCGTTCATAGCGATCTTATTTTTATTGAGCACCTTCATCGCACGGTCAACCACATACTCCGGCATGCCCGTATTGATTTCTCCCGACGTCTCAATCAGGCGGGTGTGATAGTCATATTCGCGCGCCTTCCACGCCAGATAAAACGGGTCCAACGGGATGCAGTGCCCGCCGAGCCCCGGACCTGGATAAAATGCCTGGAATCCATACGGTTTTGTCTTTGCCGCATCGATCACTTCCCACACATTGATCCCCATACGATCACAGATAATCGCCATCTCATTGGCCAAACCGATGTTGATGTTGCGATAGGTATTTTCCAAAAGCTTCTCCATCTCTGCCACAGCCGGAGAAGAAACCTCATAGACGCCGCCTTCAAGGACGTTGCGGTACAAAGTAGCCGCCACTTCAGTGGAGTCCTTACCCACACCGCCGATCACCTTCGGCGTATTTTTGGTTTTATACTGCTTATTGCCCGGGTCCACACGTTCCGGAGAGAATGCGAGATAAAAATCCTCTGTACATTTCAGTCCGCTGGCCTCCAAGATGGGCATCAACAACTCTTCTGTTGTTCCCGGGTAGGTGGTGGACTCCAAAACCACAACCATGCCAGCATGTAGGTACTTAGCCACGGATTCTGTAGAACCCTTTACATAGCTGATGTCCGGCTGCTGATACTTGTCCAGCGGGGTCGGCACACAAATGGCCACTGCATCTACATCTTTAATAAAGGAGAAATCCGATGTGGCCGAAAGCTTTCCAGACTCCACAACCTCTTTGAAAACATCGTCCACAATGTCCCCAATGTAGTTATGGCCTGCATTGACTGAATTCACCTTCTTGTCCTGTACATCAAAGCCAATGGTCTTATAGCCGGATTTTGCAAACTCGGTTGCAAGGGGCAACCCCACATATCCCAAGCCCACAATGCCGACCACTGCGGTTTTATTTGCGATTTTATCCAGCAGCTGCTTTTTTACATCAGACATCTTTCATACCTACCTTATTCTAATTTTATTGTTTCTCAAAGGCTTTTGATTGTATCACAGATAAAGTCGACCTGTTCCTGCGTCAGATAACCGTGCATTGGCAAGCTAAATACGCGCTCGCACAGTGCTTCACAAACCGGCAAGTCTCCCTTTTGATAGCCCAATGGTTCATATACCTTTTGAAGATGGAGCGGAATCGGATAATAAATCATCGTTGGAATTCCCTGCTCCTTCAGCTCTTTCATGATGGCGTCCCGATGTGCGCCGTCCCTTGCCTGAACTGTATAATATCCAAAGCTAGAAAAATAACCGTCCAATACCGCCTGAGGCTCTACAATCCCTTCCAACTGCTCGGAATAGCGCGCGGCCATCCGATTCCGGACGGTTATCTCCTCATCCAAAGCCCGGAGTTTCGGCAGCAGAATTGCCGCCTGCACCGTATCCAAGCGTGCATTTAGGCCAAGACGTATATTTTCATACTTATCAGAGCCTTTTCCGTGCACACGGATGGAAAGCAGCTTTTGATACATCTCCTCATCATCCGTAAATATCGCGCCGCCGTCGCCGTAACACCCCAAAACTTTCGCCGGGAAAAAGCTGGTAGCTGAAACATCGCCAAAGCAACATGCGCGTTTGCCCTGGATAGCGCCGCCAAATCCCTGTGCGGCATCCTCCATCAATAAAAGATGGTACTCCCGGCAGATTTCTTCGATTCTTGGGAATTCCGCGGGCTCACCAAACAGGTCCACCGGAATCACAGCTTTCGGGGTGAGCGTTCCCTCTCGCAGCACGCGCTCTACCTGCTCTTTTAAGGAATCCGGGTCCAGGTTGAACGTATGGGGATTGATGTCGCAGAATACCGGAGTCGCACCGGTCAAACTAACCACTTCTGCCGTGGCAAAAACGTAAAGCCCGGCACGAATACGGCGTCACCCTCATGAATGTCCCACGCCATCAGGGGCATCAACAACGCATCGGTTCCGCTGGACACCGTCACACAGTATTTCCGTCCCGTATAAGCACAGAGCGCTTGTTCCAGTTCTCCCACCTGGGGTCCAGAGATAAAATGACACCCTTTAATCACGGAGGCAATTCCCGCGTCGATTTCTTCTTTTAAATGTGCATATTGCGCTTCCAAATCATTAAAAGCAATTTTTTGCATTTATTTGACTTCCTCCTCAAGGCCCTCTGCACCCTCGCGATAATTTCTACCGCATTTGGGGCAGTGGAGCGATTGATCCAACGTTTCTCCGCATTCACAAGCCCATCCATGTTGCCTTGCCGGGACACCCATCATAATGGCATGGTCGGGCACATCCTTTGTGACCACACTTCCAGCAGCAATAAATGCATGCCGGCCAATCCGATGACCACATACAATGGTTGCGTTTGCGCCGATACTAGCGCCTTCGCACACAGGCGTCCGCACATAGAACTGATGCCCGGATTGCGGATATTTGCAACGAGGCCGCTGCACATTGGTAAAGACCATGGACGGCCCGCAAAATACGTAGTCGCCCAGTTCGACGCCATCGTATACGGAGACATTGTTTTGAATCTTACAGAAGTTTCCAATTCTTACCCCGGGTGCAACAAAGACATTCTGCCCCATGGTGCAATTCTTCCCAATGGAGGCGTCCTGACTGATGTGGCAAAAATGCCAGATCTTTGTTCCCTCGCCGATCTGCACATTTGTGTCTACACATGCACTCGGATGAACAAAAAATGTGTCGTTTGCGGTATTCTCCACGAACAAGCCCCATTCCTTATCAGCGGAAAGAACACGCCGTTTTTTCCTATTTTACCCGATTCTTCCCGCCATTTATTCCCTAACATTATAGCTCGAAGGCCCTTTTTAGTCAATCTTTCGCCATGGAATTAGTGTTGACAATAGGTATCAATCGTATTATGATTTACACGTAATTATTAGTAAAACCGCATATTGGGCGTAAAATACTCTTGTGTGGCTGTGCGGCCGCAGCAAATTTGCAAGGAACTCCCATCCAGGTTGCACGTTATATGGTATGCCCATATTTTGTGAGAAAAAGAGGCAATTGATTCATGAGTGATTTTCAGAAAAGGGACGATTTTATCCCTTATAATGTACCGGACATTACCGATGCGGAAATCAACGAAGTTGTAGAAACCCTGAAATCCGGTTGGGTTGCAAAAGGCCCTCGAACCAACCGTTTTGAACAGGAATTTGCCGGTTATCTCGGTGCAAAGCACGCCATTGCTATGAACTCCTGTACAGCGGCACTGCATATTTCGCTGCTTGCAAAAGGGATTGGTCCAGGCGACGAAGTGATTACAACTCCAATGACATTCGCTTCCACCGCGAGCACCATTATCCACACGGGCGCTACCCCTGTATTTGCGGATATTGATTATCGGACTGGTTGCATCGATCCAGACGAGATTGAAAAAAAAGTTACTTCCCGGACGAAAGCCATTGTTCCTGTACATTACAGTGGGCAGGTATGCGATTTGGACCGTATCTATGCCATTGCCGATAAACACGGCTTGTATGTAAGCGAAGATGCAGCGCATGCGCTTTGGAGCCGCTATAAGGGACGCTTGATCGGCAATCGGTTGCAGGGAGCCGCTTCCTACAGTTTTTACGCAACAAAAAATCTGTGTACAGGCGACGGTGGAATGCTTGTCACCGATAGCGATGAAATTGATGCAAAAGCGCGCGTCCTTGCCGGCCAGGGGATGAGCCATAATGCATGGAATCGCTATGCAAAAGGCGGTTCTTGGCGATATGATATTGCAGAGCCGGGTTTTAAATATAATATGTTCGACATTCAAGCCGCTCTGGGGTTGGTGCAGCTTTCCCGATTGGAGGAAATGCAGGCCGCGCGTCTGAAGATCGCCGCTAAATATCAGGAAGCGTTTGGAAAGATTGACGCTTTAGACCCGCCTTTCGTCCCGGACTACGCCACACATTGTTGGCATCTGTATGTGCTTCGCATTGTTCCCGAGCTTTTGGCCATTGATCGCGACCAATTCATCGTAGAACTCAATGAACGAAATGTCGGCACCAGTGTCCACTTCATTCCGGTTCACAATATGTCCGCCTATAAGAAGCGTTTTGGCTTTGCTGACAGTGATTTTCCAATGGCACAAAAGCACTTCGAACGATTGATTTCTCTTCCGCTTTATCCCACCATGACGGACGAGCAGGTACAATACGTGATTGACGCTGTGACGGACATTGTGGAAAAATATCACAAGTGATAAAGGCGTTATTAAATCTTTGATTTAGCATACGCTTTGACGCTTAAAGATCACAAAATAATCAAGCTATGAAAAGCGCACCTTGAGATATTGGCTGTAAAAGGCCAATCCAAGGTGCGCTTTTGTCAAACGATCTTTTAATCGAGCTATACGGTTTTCAACCCGATCCTACTTTTTCCCATCCTTCTACATCGGGAAATCGACGCTTTTCCGATTTGTTTTTGGATTGTTCTATCATTTTTAAAAAGAGTCTATGAAAAGTAAGGTTGCTGGTCAGTTCCGGATGAAACGAAACGCCGATCTGATTTTTGTATCGCACACCGACGGTCTTTCCGTCAACGGTTGCCAAAACTTCTACATCTGCTCCAATCGATTCAATAGATGGCGCTCGGATGAAAACCATAGGAAATGCTTCATGGCCATCTATCTGCCCAATCTTTAAAAAACTTCCCAACTGCCGCCCATAAGCATTCCGCCGTACTGTGACCGGCAACGTACCAAAATACGTATGCGAATCATTAGAAAGTGTTTCCGCCAACAAGATCAATCCAGCGCAGGTCCCCAATACAGGCAACCCCTGTACTATTTGCTTGTGCAGTGGTTCAAAGAGCCCCAGTTCCTGCAACAACTTTCCCATAACGGTACTCTCTCCACCTGGAAGAACGAGTCCATCCAAAGGCTGGCTTACATCTTCTTTTCGTCGGATCTCAAAAGTCTCTACATCCAATTTTCGCAACATCTGTTCATGTTCTATAAATGCCCCTTGTACGGCTAAAACACCGATTCGCATGGGTCATTTTCCCCTCTCTGCCATTAGAATCTCAATCTCCTGTTCGTTGATACCAACCATGGCTTCTCCCAGATCTTCGGAAAGCTCGGCCAAAAGGGAAGCATCCATATAATTTGTAACCGATTTAACAATGGCAGCGGCCCTTTTTTCTGGATTTCCAGACTTAAAGATTCCAGAGCCTACAAATACTCCTTCTGCGCCAAGTTGCATCATGAGCGCCGCATCAGCCGGGGTTGCCACACCCCCCGCTGCAAAATTGACAACCGGAAGTTTTCGATTCTCATGGACATATTGTACCAATTCGTATGGAACACGCAGTTCTTTTGCCGCCTCATAGAGCTCATCCGTACGCATAGCTGTCAATCTGGCAATTTCTGCATTCATTTTGCGCATATGGCGCACAGCCTGGACAATATCTCCTGTCCCTGGCTCCCCTTTTGTGCGAATCATCGAGGCTCCCTCGCTGATTCGACGAAGGGCTTCTCCCAAATCCCTTGCCCCACAGACAAATGGAACCTGAAACTTTGTTTTGTCTATGTGATAAACATCGTCTGCCGGAGAGAGAACCTCGCTTTCGTCAATATAATCGATCTCAATGGCTTGCAAAATCTGCGCCTCTGCAAAATGTCCGATCCGGCACTTTGCCATCACTGGTATCGACACAGCCTGCTGAATTCCTTTAATCATTTTTGGATCGCTCATACGAGAGACACCACCAGCTGCACGAATATCCGCTGGTATACGCTCCAAAGCCATAACAGCACAAGCACCTGCCGCCTCTGCGATCTTTGCCTGCTCCGGTGTTGTAACATCCATAATTACTCCGCCTTTGAGCATCTGGGCAAGCTGTTTGTTCAATTCGTAACGGTTGTTTTGCATTTCAATGGCCTCCTATTCAGTTGATATTACAGGCCTCAACAAATTGATCCCTTCCAAGCCTGTATAAATGGGTATGTGTTTGCAACCACATTTCCCAATTGATTCGGCGCCAAAACACTCCATCCGATGGAACAAGGGCTTCCCCATGTTGTCTTTATTATAATCGCATCTGTATCTTTCACAATATCCAATTTTCGCAAATTTAACCAGGTCAGTTTTAAATCAAAAAGAGGGATGCCGCTTCTCATGCAGCATCCCTTTCATAAAAAACGGATAAAATCAGCCGACAATTGCTTCGCCGTCAACAGTCCCTGTCAGACCTGCGGCATTTGCTTCGTCCGTGTCGATATGCACAGCCAAGCCAGCCGTCTTGCTTACGCGAGCAATCACATCTCCAAAAATCAATGCACGGCCATTATAATCCAACTTGATTTGAATGGCTTGTCCATCTGTCACACCAAATGCCTTTGCATCATCTGGCGTAAAATGCGCGTGGCGTTTTGCAACGATCACACCTTTATCAACGGTGATCTCCCCTTTGGGACCGATGATTTTACATCCCGGCGTTCCCTCTAAATCGGCAGACATCCGCAGCGGCGCATCAATTCCCAAGGTACGGGTTTCCGTCTTTGAGACTTCAATCTGTGTCTCTGGACGGACCGGTCCCAAAATGGACATTTTCAGAGATCCCTTTGGGCCAACCACTTCTACTTTTTCCACACAAGCAAACTGGCCAGGCTGGGACAATGCTTTCTTGGGAGTGAGGGCATAATCTTTTCCGAATAGAATATCCAAATGTTCCTGCGTCAGATGCACATGACGCGCGGACGTTTCCACCATAATTTTCATATCATCCATCTCCTAAATTCTATAAAATATGCGAATTGCTTAAAAGGGTAATTGGTTCTGGATTTATTGTACCGCAGGACGCAAGAAAATTCAACGGAATTCCCTTCTTTTCCTGGGGAATATTTCGTGTTATAATAACCTCACGCCGTAACCGGAAGCCGGCTTCGCCAGAGCTCGCCTCCTTCCGACGGCTGAGAGAGCATTGAAACATCCGGCTTTGTGGCTTCGCAAATTTTCTCTTGGCACCTTTCCATTCTTCAAGCTTGGATGTTTTAGATAACCTCACGCTGTAACCGGAAGCCGGCTTTGCCAAAGCTCGCCTCCTTCCGACGGCTGAGAGAGCATTGAAACATCCGGCTTTGTGATTTCGCAAATTTTCTATTAGTGCCTTTCCATTCTTCAAACTCGGATGTTTTAGATAATCTCACGCGTAACCGGAAGCCGGCTTCGCCAGAGCTCGCATCCTTCCGACGGCTGAGAGAACATTGAAACATCCGGCTTTGTGATTTCGCAAATTTTCTATTAGTGCCTTTCCATTCTTCGAGCTTGGATGTTTTAGATAACCTCGCGCCGTAACCGGAAGTCGATTTCGCAAAAGCTCGCCCTCTTCCGACGGCTGAGAGAGCATTGAAACATCCGGCTTTGTGATTTCGCAAATTTTCTATTAGTGCCTTTCCATTCTTCAAACTCGGATGTTTTAGATAACCTCACGCTGTAACCGGAAGCCGGCTTCGCTAAAGCTCGCCTCCCTCTGATCACTAAAGAGTAAAGTAGAATCACCTTATCTGCCAATATGGTTAGCGATCACAACGGTCATGTTTAAAAAAAATTTCGCAAAAATGATATAAAGGAGAAAATCCATATGTATCAAACTTGGGAAGAGCTGGAAACCGCCTGTATGGGATGTCAAAAGTGCGGCCTGTGTTCCGGGCGAACCAACCTGGTATTTGGTGTTGGTAACAAAGAAGCCAAGGTTCTATTTATTGGAGAAGGTCCTGGAGAACAGGAAGACTTGAAAGGAGAACCATTTGTAGGACGCAGCGGTCAGCTTTTGGACAAAATGTTGGATGCTATTGATTTAGACCGACAAAAGAACATCTATATTGCAAATATTGTCAAATGCCGTCCGCCCCAAAACCGTGATCCTCTACCAGAGGAACAGGAGACTTGTATCCATTGGCTGCGCAATCAAGTATATCTCATTCGACCAAAGATAATTGTTTGTCTCGGCCGTATTGCAGCGATGAAACTTATCCGCCCGGATTTTAAAATCACAAAGGAGCACGGCATATTTACAGAAAAAATGGCGTTTGGATGATGGCCACACTTCATCCCGCCGCTTTATTGCGCAATCCGAGCAGTAAGCCCGGCGCTTTTGAGGACTTCTTAAAACTGAGGGAGAAGATGGACGAGCTTGGAATTTCGGTGGAATAGGCAACTTGGTTCGACTTGCTGAAGAATGGATTGTCAAGATAAAAGGCGATCGCAACCGACTAAGCAAAATCTGCTAACAAGGCTAGACGCCCTGTATCCGGTTAAACATACCGTGATACAGGGCGTCTTTTGTTGTATTATGCTTTTCCTCACCAAATACAAAATCATCAAAATCCTACTCGTTATTTCTTCTCTGAATGGTCGCGTAAGTTCTGGCACGATTGACTGTGGGAACATCCGGAGCAATTCCCACCACAGGAATTCCGATGGTTCCAAGCATAGCGAACTGCTAAAACAACCAACACAAAAATAATCGCTAGAATGGCAAAATCGATTCCGTTCATAAAATCATGTCCTCTCTGTCACACAAACAACATCCCCAGATGATAAATGGCAAACGAGACAATCCAAGCAACACCTGTCTGTAAAAAACCACACCGACTGCCGCTTTTCCACTGTTCATTTCCCTACGCACTGCGCTAATGGCTGCAACGCAGGGTGTGTAAAGTAATGTAAACACCAGAAAAGAGAATGCGGTCAACGGAGAGAATACGGACGCAAGAGCAGAGGGCATATTCGCCGTATTGGCACCCGTAAGAACTGCAAAGGTACTCACAACTGCCTCTTTTGCACTGAATCCAGTCAACAATGCAGTCGAAGCACGCCAGTCCCCAAAGCCAAGCGGTGCAAAGACCGGGGCAATCCACCGGCCGATTCCGGCCAACATGCTTGCTTCTCCACTGGAAACAGGATTCAAGCGGGTATCGAAGCTCTGTAAGAACCATATAACAATTGTGGCAACAAAAATCACAGTGAAGGCACGGGTCAAAAAGTCCTTTGCCTTATCCCACAACAACATACAGACACTCTTGGGACTGGGTAGCCGATAGTTGGGAAGTTCCATTACAAATGGCACTGGATTCCCATGAAACAGGGTTCCCTTCAACAATAATCCCATTAAAATGCCAACCGCCATGCCAAGAACGTAAAGACCAATCATCACCAAAGCGCGGTTTTCCGGAAAGAAGGCCATGGTAAACATTCCGTAAATGGGAAGCTTTGCTGAGCAACTCATATACGGTGTCAGCAAGATGGTCATCTTCCGATCTCTCTCGCTGGACAGAGTCCGCGTAGCCATAATGGCAGGAACAGAGCAGCCAAATCCAATCAACATCGGAACAAAGCTCCGGCCCGAAAGCCCTATTTTACGCAAAAGCTTGTCCATGACGAATGCGACGCGCGCCATATAGCCACTGTCTTCCAAAATCGAAAGAAAGAAAAATAGTACAACGATTGTTGGAATAAAGGATAGAACACTCCCCACTCCCGCAAAGATTCCATCGATTACTAAGGAGTGTACCACAGAATTCATTCCATAAGCCGTAAGCGCATCACTTACAACAGCGGTGAGAAGATCAATTCCTTCCGAGAGAAGGTCACTCAAAAAACTGCCGATTACCCCAAAAGTGAGCCAAAAAATCGTCATCATAATCAGCAGAAAAATCGGGATCGCTAAATATTTATTCGTCAAAAGATTATCGATTTTCACACTGCGCGCGTGTTCCTTACTCTCTCCGCATTTTACCACGCTGTCTGCACAGAGATGGTCGATAAACGTATAACGCATATCCGCCAATGCAGCCTCTCGATCCGTATCGAGTTCATGTTCCATCTCGGAGACCGTATGCTCCACCATATCTTTTTCATTTTCCGAAAGGTTTAAGGCGTTTCGCATGGGTTCATCGCCTTCGACCAGTTTGGTAGCAGCAAAACGAGGTGGAGTCTGAATGCGTTCTGCGTGATCCTCCACAAGATGAGCAATGGAATGAATCGCTCTATGCACAGCTCCAGAACAAAAATCCTGCCGGCGGGGATACTGCCGGTTGCGCGCCGTCCGAACAGCTGTGTCGATCAGTTCATCGATTCCTTCATTTTTACTGGCAGAAATCGGGACAACTGGCACTCCCAATTCTTCTTGAAGCTTATCAATTTTTATGGTCCCACCATTGGCACGCACCTCGTCCATCATATTTAGTGCGATCACCATAGGGATATGTAGCTCTATCAGCTGCATACTCAAATAAAGATTTCGCTCAATGTTCGTGGCGTCCACTATGTTGATGATCCCATCCGGCTTGTTTTTTAAAAGGAAGTCACGCGTGACGATCTCTTCATTTGTGTAGGGGGAAAGCGAATAAATCCCAGGGAGATCCACCACAGTATTCTCTTTATAGCCACGGATGACCCCCTCTTTGCTTTCCACAGTCACGCCCGGAAAATTTCCCACATGTTGGTTGGAACCAGTTAACTGGTTGAATAAGGTCGTTTTTCCGCAATTTTGGTTCCCAGCCAATGCAAACATCATGGTTTATTCCTCCTCCACTTCGATGTTTTTCGCATCTTCTATGCGGAGGGTCAGTTCATAGCCGCGCAAATGCAACTCAATTGGGTCCCCCATTGGCGCAACCTTGCGGACCATCACTTCTGTATGGGGTGTCAGCCCCATATCCAGCAAGCGGCGGCGCAGCGCCCCTTGCCCATTCACCGCTAAAATTCGGGATTTTTGGCCGATCTTCAATTCGTTTAATGTCATATTCCCTCAATCCCCCATTTGATAATGTTTTTAAAAGTTAGCCTATGCTACCTTATGTATTATAAGCCCACTATCAAAACTTTGTCAAGGTTAACTATTTCAATCAAACGACAGCCAGAAAGATTTCTTTTCATATATTGGGACCAATCCCTTTCCCCCTCATTCATAATCGATGGAACCCATTATGCGCACAATCTACAAAAGAGGGTACCCCAAAACTACGAATTTTTCGATTCATAGGAAAGGGGCGTCCTCTTTCTGTCTGCAAAAATATTTGAGTTTCTAAAAATGAGGGTATCCTTCCGTCATTTCATGACTTTTGGGATACCCTCTTTGATCGAAAGATAAAATTACAGTTCAATCCCGTCCAATACCGTACGGAGCGCATCGGCTGAAGCCATCAGTTTTCTTTGTTCCAGTCCACTGAGAGGAATATCCAAGACGGTTTCCGCTCCACAACGCCCCACAACGGTCGGAACACCCATGCAGACATCGCCCAAACCGTAATGCCCACAAATCAAACTGGAAATGGGCAAAATGGAGTGTTCGTCCCGAATAATACTTTCACAGATGCGGCGCACTGCCATTGCAATGCCGTAGTAGGTGGCGCCTTTTTTTCGATGATTTCATAAGCACTGTCACGGACGTCGGTATAAATGCGTTCCATCGCTTCCATATGGTTGTAGTGCCCCCGCAGTTCACAGAAATGATTCAAATCCACACCGGAGACATTTGCGCTGCTCCAAACTGCGAGTTCACTATCGCCGTGCTCACCGATGATAAACGCATGGATACTACGGCTATCGACCTGCAAATGTTCTCCTAACAGGTATTTTAAGCGCGCTGTATCCAGCACCGTGCCGGACCCGATCACGCGGTTTGCCGGGAATCCCGAGAGCTTTAAAGTCACATAAGTGAGAATATCCACAGGGTTGGAAACGACCAGCAGTATGCCATTGGTATTGCGTTTTACAATCTCCGGGATAATACTCTTAAAGATTTTTACATTTTTGTTGACCAGATCGATGCGCGTCTCGTCGGGTTTTTGTGCAGCCCCAGCTGTTATGATAATCAAATAACAGTCGGCCAAATCATCATACGTTCCTGCATAGACCTTCATGGGACGGGCAAATGGAAGGCCGTGGCTGAGGTCCATCGCTTCTCCTTCCGCTTTTTCCTGGTTTGCATCGATCAGTACCAGCTCTGAAAACAAGCCGCTCTGAATGAGGCTGAACGCAGAAGTCGCGCCCACCGCACCACAACCGATCATTGCTGCTTTTTGAATGTTCATCATCAAAGATCACTCCTTTACTTTTATTTCTGATCTATATCATATCTGGAAAAGCAAACACACCATTGCGGAACACCGGGATTTCCCGTCCATCGGGTAAAATTCCATCGACCTTCATGTCTGAACTGCCAAACATGAAATCGCAGTGTTCTTTTGACTGATTCGCTCCGGCTGCTTCCAGCTGGCCGCAGTCCATCGTAGCGCCTCCTGCAATATTTTCCGGATAGGAAGCTCCCAGCGCCAAATGACATGAAGCATTTTCATCAAACAGCGTGGTGAGGAACAACAAACCTGAACGCGAAATGGGTGAATCGTCTGGAACTAACGCCACCTCGCCGAGATACGCGCTTCCTGCATCGAATTCCACGAGATTCTTCAACACATCTTCGCCGCTTTCCGCACCGTATTCACAGACTTTGCCATCTTGAAATACGAACCAGAAATTGTGAATCATTTTCCCTTGATAATTGAGCGGCTTTGTTGCATAAACACGCCCGTTGACACGGTACTTATCCGGCGCCGTAAAAACTTCTTCGGTGGGCATATTCGGCACAAAAACAGCATCATTGTCTGCACGAGAGCTTCCGCCCTCCCATACATGCCCCTTTGCCAGCCCAACCAAGAGATCGGTCCCCAGGCAGTTTTGAAAATGCAGGGATTCGAAATGGTATGCATTTAACCGCCGGCTGTTCTCCGCCAAATTTGCAATATGCTCCCGCCATTCTGCGACCGCATCGCGGTGGCTGCCGATCCGCACGCCCGCCAAAACAGCATCCCACAGTGCATCCAGTGCCGCTTGTTCTTCCAATTCTGGAAAGACCTTCTTGGCCCAAGCGAAAGAGGGTACGGCGACAATGCTCCACTGACCATGATTCGCCATTGTATAAAACTCAAACTTCTCAAAAGCCAGTTCTTCTGCGACGCGCACGGCCTGAAGCTTTTCTCCCGGGACATCCGCCAGCAGACCGGGTGTGCTGGATTTCAAATACAAAAAGCAGCATTGACGGTCAATGTCATTTTGTTTTTGTTCTATTCGCCAAGGGGCAATGGACGTCATAGAGTCCTGCGCTTCATATTGATAGCGCAATTTGTCGGTTCGTTCATCGACCCAGTTGACACGCACTTCTCCGGCCCCAGCGCGGTATGCTTCCTCCACACAAAGGCGGGCAAAAAAGGCGCAGTCCACAGGGGACGTCAGTACCATCAGTTGCCCCGGTTGTACATTCACACCGATCCGCACAGCCAATTCAGCATATTTACGCAATATATCCTGTGAAATCATTCTGCATCCCCTTTTCTGTATCCATTGTCGGTTCTCTGATTCCGAAAAACCGTTGCCATTCGCTCATAATCGATCATTTATCGCACAAACTTTTGTAGATAACACGCTGTATGAACCTATCATATCCGATTCCCTGGCAAAATACAACTAAAAGTATGTGCAAATTGGCATGGACTTCCTTTCAATACGCTTGCGTAAAATCGTTCAATTTCAATCACAGCAACCATTTATATGCACAGAATGCCCCTGTAATCTTTATTAAAATTGCAGTTTTGCACAATCTCTGTGCTCATATTTCGTCAATTTAATGATTGATTTTGCTTGACTTTGATTGAATTTGATTGTATTATCATAACAAAGGAAGTGATCGGAATGTTGACAGAGGAACGATATGCTGCCATCCTCAAACGACTGAATGAAAAAAAAGCCGTATCCGTCTTAGAATTGACAGAACTGCTCAACAGTTCAGAATCTACCATACGGCGCGATTTGTCCGCTCTACACCGGATGGGAAAGCTAAACAAAGTACACGGAGGCGCCACGTCGGTCGATGGTGTCTATCAAATGACAGAAGATAAAACGTCTGTGCGTCACAGCCTTCATGTAGATGAGAAAAACCGAATCGCACAATGTGCCGCCTCCCTGGTACATAAAAATGATTTTGTGTTCCTGGACGCGGGCACTACAACCGAACGCATGATAGAGTATCTTACGGAAAAAATGCTATTTATGTAACCAACGGAATTGTACATGCGCGGAAGCTTGCGGAAAAAGGATTGGAGGCCTATATTCTCTCTGGAAAGGTCAAGGCCGTAACCGAAGCACTTGTCGGTACAGAAGCGGTACACAGCCTACAGCGGTACCGTTTTTCGATTGGTTTTTTCGGTACAAACGGAATGGGTATCCGCGATGGATTCAGCACTCCAGACATTGAAGAAGCACGGGTAAAAACAGAAGCTATACGCCGCTGTAACAAACGTTATGTTCTGGCGGACCCCTCCAAATACAACCAACTCTTTTCCGTGATCTTTGCCGACTTGTCCCAAGCAACCATCATTACCACCAGCTTGCCGGATAAACAGATCCGTTCCCACACCACTGTGATTGAAACGGATCTTGGAAAGGAGACCGCTTTATGATCTATACGGTAACATTCAATCCCTCCCTCGATTACATTGTAAAACTGCCCACACTCGCGCTCGGCAGCGTCAACCGCACGGAGGCGGAGGAACTCTATCCAGGCGGAAAAGGAATCAATGTTTCCATTGTCCTGCGCAATCTGGGTGTTGAAAGCACGGCACTCGGTTTTACCGCCGGTTTCACTGGGAACGAAATCTGCCGGTTACTCGATCGATGTGGCTGCCGCACAGATTTCATCCAAGTACCGGAAGGGTTTTCACGGATCAACGTGAAGATCCAGGCTGAACAGGAAAGTGAAATCAATGGACAGGGGCCAAATCTCACCACAGAAAACTTGCAAAACCTGTTCCAAAAGTTGGACCAACTTTTAGACGGAGATCTTTTGGTATTAGCAGGAAGTATCCCCAATACCTTACCATCCAATATTTATGAAAGGATTCTGCAACAGCTGGAAGGTCGTAATATCCGCGTGGTAGTAGACGCTACCGGGGAGTTGCTGCGCAATGTGTTGAAGTACCACCCTTTCCTCATCAAACCAAACAACCACGAGTTGGGCGATCTCTTTGGACAATCGCTTCGAACGGATCAAGAGATCATCTTCTATGCGCAAAAACTTCAACAGATGGGGGCGCGCAATGTTCTGATTTCAATGGCTGGAGATGGGGCGATCCTAGTGGATGAAGGCGGAACGATCCACAAGAGTCTTCCCCCAAAAGGGAAGGTCGTCAACTCTGTTGGGGCTGGCGATTCCATGGTCGCGGGATTCCTCGCTGGTTATCTTTCTTCGCATAACTATGAAACTGCTTTTAAAACTGGGTTGGCCGCAGGCAGCGCCTCCGCGTTTCAAGAGTGGCTGGCCAGCGGCGACGATATTCGGAAGCTCTTGAAAACCCTATAAACCGCTTGAGATTTTTGATAGGAGGACTTTTTTATGCGTATTACGGAACTTCTAAACAAAGACGCTATGGACCTGCATGCGGCACCAAAAAGCAAAGCGGAGGCAATCGATCTTCTAGTGGACCTGATGGTGCGGTCTGGCAATATTCTCGACAAAGAAGTGTATAAAGCATGTGTTTTAAAACGGGAGACCATCGGCTCTACCGGCATCGGGGAAGGCGTTGCGATCCCACACGCAAAGACAAAGGCGGTTCAACGGGCCGGCCTGGCGGTGATCGTGGCACATGACGGCGTGGATTTTGAATCTCTGGACGGGGAACCCACAAAGCTCTTCTTCCTGATTGCAGCGCCGGACACGGAGGACAATATACACCTGGATGTCCTGGGCCGCCTGAGTGTCCTGTTGATGGATGATGATTTCCGGCAGAGCCTGATCGATGCCAAAGATAAGGATGAATTTCTCCGCCTAGTCGATGAAGCTGAAAACAAAAAGGTCGCGGAAACTCAGAAAAAGGAGGCCGAAGCAAAGCATGTTGCTCCTGGTACTTACCGTGTCCTTGCTGTAACCGCCTGCCCAACAGGAATTGCACATACCTACATGGCAGCGGAAAGCCTTGAAGAAAAGGCTAAGGAAATGGGCGTAACGATAAAAGTTGAGACCAATGGGTCCGGAGGAAAGAAAAACGTCTTGACACCGGCGGAGATCTCTGCCGCGGACGGCATCATTGTCGCCGCGGATACAAAAGTGGATATGCCCCGTTTTAACGGAAAGCCTGTTATCCAGACGCAGGTATCCGATGGCATCTCTCGCCCACAAGAACTGATTCAGACCATTCTCGACGGCAAAGCACCGGTATTCCATGCACAAGGCGGATCGACAAAAACCGAAGCCTCCGCCGAAAAGGAGGGGATCGGCCATCAGATCTACAAGCATCTGATGAACGGCGTCTCCAACATGCTTCCTTTCGTCATTGGCGGTGGTATTCTAATCGCACTCGCCTTTCTGCTCGATACCATCCTTGCACCGGGCGGCGACCCCGCCAACTTCGGTATGAATTCCCCCGCCGCGGCCCTCTTTAAGACCATCGGCAATGCGGCATTCGGTTTCATGCTTCCCATTCTTGCCGGATTCATCGCTATGAGTATTGCGGACCGTCCGGGCCTCGCTGTAGGGTTTGTCGGCGGCGCGCTGGCAAATGCTGGCGGTTCCGGGTTTCTTGGTGCATTGATCGCCGGTTTTGTCGCCGGTTACCTGATGCTTGGCTTGGAAAAACTTTGCGCAAAACTTCCCAAGTCACTGGAAGGCACCAAACCAGTGTTGATCTATCCCGTTGTCGGTATTTTGGCTATTGGCGTTATCATCCAATTTATTATCAATCCGCCGGTTTCTGCACTGAACCTATGGATTAGTAACACGTTATCCAGCATGAATGCAACCAGCGGCGTGATTCTCGGCGCAATTGTCGGCGGTATGATGAGCATCGATATGGGCGGTCCTTTCAATAAGGCAGCCTATGTATTCGGTACCGCTTCGCTCATCAACGCTGCCGGCGATCCGGTTTCCTCCGGTGTGATGGCAGCCGTTATGATTGGCGGCATGGTGCCCCCTCTTGCCGTGGCCCTGTGCACCACATTCTTCAAAAACCGTTTCACTGCAAAAGAACGCCAAACAACGGTTACGAACTACATTATGGGTTTCTCCTTTATCACAGAGGGCGTTATTCCCTTCGCCGCAGCCGACCCGCTGCGTGTCATACCCTCTGTGTGGTCGGGTCTGCGGTGGCCGGCGCTCTGTCCATGCTGTTTGGCTGTACGCTTCCAGCGCCCCATGGAGGTATCTTTGTATTCGCAGTGGTCCAAAATTGGCCGATGTACCTGGTTTCTCTCTTGATCGGCTCGGTTATCTCCATGATTCTTTTGGCACTCCTCAAAAAGCCGATCAAAGAGGATCAATAATCGCTTCCTGCGTCCCCTTTGAAAAGTATGGCACAGATCCTTCCCAGAGTCTTTACCAGACTCTGGGAAGGTAAATGCGATTGTTTTTAAGCGTTTTAAAGCAATCAGGCGGCGGATACCACCCGCCTAAAAAGCCCTCTAAAAAGGTTTTTGGACGGAAACGATTCTTTTTTCCTTTCCACGCTGAAAACCGCCGCCAATCCCTTGACCCGGCTCTACTTTCCTCCTATAATAAGAATAATAACAGGTCCTCTGGGGAAGTTTGGAATCCATTGGACCAATTGAAAGACAAGGAGATATTCGATATGAAGGAATTTCAGTATGTCATTACCGACGCAGAGGGAATCCACGCCAGACCGGCCGGTCTGCTTGTCAAGAAGGCGAAGGAATTTGCCAGTGCTGTCACCATCAAAAAGGATGATAAAAGCGGTGATGCAAAGAAGATTTTCTCCGTGATGGGCCTTGCTGCTAAAAAGGGCGAGACCGTTACAGTATGTGTGGAAGGTGCAGATGAAGATACGGCGGCTCCTGCACTAGAGGCATTCTTTAAAGAGAATCTGTAAACTATAATGCAACCGGGCAGCTCTTGGAAATTTCCAAGAGCTGCTTTTTTGTGTCATTCGTTCACTCATTTATGGATAAAAATCGCTCTGTTATTTCCTTTCATATACCGTAACACGCCGTTTTTTCAACAAGCATTCAAACATCTATCCCCCACGATTCCGTCCATCCTTGAAGGGAACTCCAAAAAGTATCCAATTTACCGTATTCTTCTTTGCCGTATTCTTCAAAACTATGAATAGGCTGAAAACTTATCCTTGGAAAGCTTGCAGTTTCTCCTAAAAAACGATAGAATACTATATTAATGGATTGTGGGCTCGTAAGACCCCCAACAAGGAGGACATCAAATGGATTATACCGGTTTGAAATGCCCTGTGTGCGGCAAACCGTTTGGCACTGACGACGATATTGTTGTTTGTCCGGAGTGCGGTGCGCCCTATCACCGTGCCTGCTATCAGCAAGCTGGACATTGTATCTTTGAAGATAAACATGGAACTCCGGACGCTTGGAAACCGCCCGAACAGAATGCGGAAACAGATGAGGGGAAAGCTTGTCCGCGCTGTGGGAAAAAGAATGCCCGCGAAGCGCTCTTTTGCGATCAATGTGGCCAACCGTTGAGCGGCGCGGAATCCAATGGGCCAATGCCAAAGGGAGGATATTCCCCTTATGGCCCCCCTCATAACAGTACTCCGCCCTATCAGAACCCCCGGCGTGCCCAACCCGCCCCCCTATCAAAATCCCGGTGCGCCCAATGCTCCATACACAGGTCCCTATCCGTTTGCCTTTGATCCAATGGGCGGTGTTGGACAGGACGAACAACTGGACGAAGGAGTTACAGCAGGGGATGTGGCAAAATTTGTGCAGACCAACCCTCAGTACTATCTTCCGACATTCTTTAATCGGAAGCGTTACCATCGGAACCGTTTTAATTTTTCTGCGTTTCTTTTCACCGGTGGGTGGATGCTTTACCGCAAGCAGTATAAGTGGGGCGCTATTTTCACCGGTATTATGCTGCTGATCTACGTACTTTCAACCTTTGTTTCCTATCATTTCGCCACTCCCATCATTATGGACTTGATGCAACAGGTCGGTGTCGACATCAATGCTGCTTATCCAACCATGGAACAGTCCGTACAGTTTATGTCTCTGTTGATGCAGCAAGCGCCTTGGCAGATCTTCCTCGTATGGACTCCCAGCCTGCTCTCTCTCATCCGTTTTATCATCATGTTATTTGTTGGTCTGAATGGAAACCGTATGTACATGAATCACTGTATTCACAAAATACGTACCCTTCGGGAAGAAAATCCCGATCCGTCGGACTACGCAGTTCGCCTTCAGTTAAATGGAGGTGTCAATACATCCCTCGCCATCTGTTTGCTGGTTTGCTACATGATGGTTGTCTATCTTCCCCAGCTCTTTCTCTATTAGACGTAGGGAAAATACATCTCATTGGAAAGCATAGTATGGATATTTGCACATAGGCTAAAGACAGATCAAAGCAGGCGCAACGCGCGTTCCATCATGACTTTAAGGAGGAATTCCAGTGAAGGTAACAAAAGCCGTCATACCCGCAGCCGGTCTGGGCACACGCGTGCTTCCGGCCACAAAATCCATGCCGAAGGAAATGCTCCCCATTGTGGACAAGCCCGCTATTCAATATATTGTGGAAGAAGCTGTACACTCCGGAATCACGGACATTCTCATCATCACCAACCGCGGCAAGGGGCTGATCGAAGACCACTTCGACCGTGTCCCGGAATTGGAAGCACGTCTGACGAGCGGCGGGCCGGAAAAAGAAAAGATTCTAAAAGAAATTGTCGATATTTCGCATATGGCAAACATCTATTTTGTCCGTCAAAAAGAGACGCGCGGCTTGGGCCATGCTGTAAACTGTGCGCGTTCCTTTGTCGGAAAGGAACCGTTTGCCGTCCTTTATGGCGATGATGTAATCATCGGTGAGGACCCGGCCTGCGGCCAATTAATCCGCGCCTACGAGGAATTTGGCTTGGTGTGTTAGGCGTAAAAGAGGTCACACCGGAAGCGATCACCAAATACAGCTCTCTAAAGGTGGACCCCATCCACGACAATTACTATAAGTGTACGGACATGGTGGAGAAGCCCACGCCGGACAAGATTTTATCCTTGTTCTCGATCTTGGGGCGTTGCGTCCTTACACCCGATATTTTTGATATTTTGGACAACACGCAACCCGGCGCTGGCGGTGAAATCCAGTTGACTGACGCAATGGGCACTATGGCCCGCAGCAAAGGGATGGTTGCTGTGGATTTTACCGGTACTCGCTATGACATGGGCAACAAGCTGGGAATTATGCAGGCCTCTGTCGAGGTGGCACTGCGCCATCCAGAAATCGGGGATGCTTTCCGCGCATATCTGAAAGAAATCAGCAAAAGTCTGTAAAATTTTAGTTGACTCGTTGTTCTTTGACTGATATAATAGGTTTGTTAGCCATATAAGTGGCTTTCTATCCTTGCCCCGGATTTTTATGCGGGGCCTAATGTCCAAAAGGAGGTGCAACACAATGCCAGAAGTAACAAATTCCTATGAGACCGTTTTCATTCTTTCCACTAAGCTGGGAGAGGACGGCATCGCATCCTTGGTTCAGAAATTCAAGGATCTGATCGCTGCTAACGGTACGGTCGAAGCAGTTGACGAGTGGGGCAAGCGCAGACTTGCTTATTTGATCAACAAAGAGGCGGAAGGTTATTACGTTCTGATCGACTTTACGAGCGTTCCTGCCTTCACCGCAGAGCTGGACCGTATCTACAAGATCACCGACGGTGTTCTTCGTTCCTTGATCATCAAGAAAGAACCTGAAAAGGCAAAGAAAGAGTGATTGAAATGCTCAACGTTGCTGTTTTGATGGGCCGCCTTGTGGCCGATCCCGAATTGCGTCATACGGCCAACGACATTTCTGTGACGAGTTTTACACTCGCCGTAGACCGTTCGTATGTAAAATCCGGCGCTGACCGGCAAACCGATTTCATCGATATTGTGGCTTGGCGTAATACAGCGGATTTTGTATGCAAATACTTCCGCAAGGGACAGTTGGTTGCTGTACAAGGGTCAATTCAGACCCGTACGTATACGGATAGTCAAGGCAACAAGCGCAAAGCTTTTGAAATCGTTGCGGACAACGTCCATTTCGCTGAACCCAAACGCGACTCCTCCGGTGGAGGCAGTTATGCTGGCGGGAATTACGGCGGAGGCAACTACGAGAACAATTATCACTCCAGAACAGAGCCGATCCCAGAACAGCCCGCCCCCGCTTATACAAGTGGAAATACGGGTGATTTTGAGGAGATTCCCTCTGACGATGATCTGCCGTTCTAATCCTAAATGATCGAAAAGACTGAAAAAGGAGGTTTCCGTTATGGCATATGGTGATAGACCCGAGCGCGAAAATCGCCGTCCGGGTGGGCGCAAAGGCCGCAAGAAGGTTTGCAGCTTCTGCGTAGATAAGATCGAAACCATCGATTATAAGGATGTCGCAAAATTGCGCCGTTTTATCTCTGAGAGAGCAAAGATTCTGCCCCGCAGAGTAACCGGCACTTGCGCGCGCCATCAGCGTCAACTGACTGTGGCAATCAAGCGCGCCCGTCATCTTGCGCTGCTCCCGTTTAGTAGCGACTGATAAAATTAGAATATCGCAGGCCCCATAGGGCTTTGCATAAAAAGGATGCGGGTGCGTTGCGCTCGCATCCTTTTTGTATTATCCCGCATGAAGCCATATTCCTTGGTAATCAACGGGGAATCCCTTTTGGAACAGGAGTCTTACTATGTTAATAGATGCACATATCCATATGTTTTCAGAAAAAATTGCGCAAAAGGCGCTGACCAATCTTTCCAATATCTGCAAAAGTCCCTACTTTACAAACGGTACTCTCACTGATACAAAAGAAAAATTACAAGATTGGGGGGTCGATGCCGCTATAGCAATGAATATTGCCACTAAGCCAAGTCAACAGACGATCGTCAACAACTGGGCTGCATCCATTGACGACCCTGTGATCTATCGTTTCGGATCCGTACATCCAGATGCTCCGGATGCACTGGATGAGCTACAGCGGATCAAGGATCTCGGTTTGTACGGTGTAAAGCTACATCCCGACTATCAGGATTTTTTTATTGATGATCCCAAAATGTTTCCCATTTACGATGCCATCTCTTCTCTTGAATTGCCGGTAACCTTCCATACCGGTTGGGACCCTCTCTCTCCCAATCAGGTCCACGCGACACCACAGGCTGTTGCCAAGGTGGTCAAGCAGTTTCCACATATGACAATGATCGCCGCACACATGGGAGGGATGGCCCGTTATCAGGAAGCAGAAGAATTTGTGGCGGGCTTGCCGTTATTCATCGATACCGCGATGTCCGCCCGCCTATGTTCTCCGGAACAATTCGAACGCCTTGTGTCCAAACATGGTTCTGAACAGGTTTTGTTCGCCAGCGATTGTCCCTGGAGCCGTTCCTGTGATGAATTTGCATTCATTGAGCGAACACATCTCTCCGATCGTGAAAAAGAAAATATTTATTTTAAAAATGCTCAGCGTCTGTTAGGGCTGACCCCCTGATATTTCATTGTTTTTTACATTCATCGGCAAACTGAAGCTTTTCAAACGGAAAACGGTCGAGCAGCTAGTCCGTATTTAGAAGCCTTGGCTTTCACCAGGGGGCATCCTTTCCCAGTTTTCTCCTCTATCGATTTTGTCTGAACCCATCCAGTTTGCCGATGTTTTTCCTATTATCAAAGGTACATAGTCATGGATTCCTGTTAAACTGTGGGCTTGTGAACGAGCCATTAGGGTTTCCTATTGGCAAATCCTCTCCAATAAATTCCCTCGCATTTGCAGTTCCACAATCCCCATAAACGGAAGGTTTTATGTACCAGCGCAGAAGCCTTTTGATATGAGACGATTGCTGTTGATTTGTCACATTGCCTGGACGCGTAGGGGCTCTTATTCTCTCCAGCAGAGCTATGGGTCCCCCTTTGGGTATGTGCCAAACTGTTGGACTTACTATACCTCTACCTTTCTTGTTGCAATAGGACTTAACAACCCTATTATAGTGTTTGGTGAGTTTTTGCATGACCGTGTATCTCACATCCGTATCCAGGGTTCTCTGTTTCCCTCCGCTCAACTGTATAAGGGCTTAAATAGAAACAGACAAGCTGAAATGAAATTTGTTTCAGCTTGTCTGTTTCTATTTTCCATTTTTATTCTACAAGTGAAATCGAAGCATCTTGCTGAGAAGATGTTTCCGATGATTCAGCAGACAGTAACTCCGGGTTTTCTGGCCCTTCGCTGATTACGATCACAACCTGGGCCCCATAAGGAAGTTCCTCTCCCTCTTCCTTGCCCTGATAGCCAATTGCATAACCCGCTGGTATCGTATCGCTGTACGCTTCCGCCTTCGTTGGGACAAATCCCGCAGCTGTGACCGTTGTCGAGGCGTCTGCAAGCGTTTTTCCGATAATTGAGGGAAGCGCTCGAATCTCCGGCCCTTTGCTTACCACTACAACGATGGAGCCTCCCCGATCCATCTCCTCGCCGGGGGCAGGCGATTGTGAGATCACTTCCCCCTCTGGAACTGCATCGCTGAACTCCTCCGATGAACGGAGAATTTGATAATCTGCACCAGAAGAGGTGACCTCTACCAAAGACGCATAGCTTTGACCAACCAGATTCGGCGCCTCCATCTTTTCATTCTGCAAGGCGGAATCGCCGGGACTCATCCGCAACATTGCCGCTTCTTCGCTGTTGTTTGAAGCAACGGGATCACTGGACTCCGTCTCCATATCAACTTCGGCAGAAACCTGGCTTTGTGAAAAAGGTCCTCCATAGGAAAGCCAAAGCACTCCAACCGCTGTGAAAAGAACCAACGCCAACACACAGGGAACCAACACCCACGCAGCAGTATGCTCCTTCTTCTTAGGAGGCTCCGTAGGTTCCATTCCTCCCAAAAGTTCAGGCCCTTCGATCGTGGCTGTAATAGTCGGAGCAGCGGAAAGTTCCGCACGCAAACGTTCAAAAGTAGATGTACGTTTATCCGGCATCACCTGTAATGCGTTTGCCAACGCAGTCACCACATGCGGAGGAATTGTCCGCAAAATATTGGTGGGGATCAACAGCCGTGGGTCTGTGCGCCGTTTAAGCGCATCCTGTGGCAGCTCTCCAGTCAAAGCAAAGAAAAGCGAAGCTGCAAACCCGTAGACATCCGTCGACTCATCCGGCACGTATCCCATCACATACTGCTCTATAGCTGCACACCCCGGCGTCAGGTCAGCGGGCAAATCGGCGTCTGCCCTTCGAACTGCTGCAATGGAAAAGCTCCCTAAAACCATTCTCCCATCCTTGAGAATGCGCAATGTATCCGGAGAAATTCCTAAATGGCTGACCTTGGCCGCATGCATGGTACTTAGTGCGGAAAGAACCGGCATAAAGAGCTGCCGCGCAGCATTCCAATTGAGATTTCCTCCACTGCGCTCCACATAATAGCGAAGAGGGATGCTTTCATGCCACTCCGATACCGTATAGGCTGTGTGGTTCTCTTCAAAAATGTCATAGATCTGTATAATCGTAGACAACTCCCGCAAATGAGCAATCTCACGAGCGCAACTTAAAAAATCCGCCAAGTATTCATTGAAGGCCACTTCGTTCCCTGATTGGACTCGAATTTCGGCTTCTCCTTCCACACGTTCGCACAAACTCTGTGGAAAAAACTCTCGCAGTTCTACAGGAATACGCAATACCATATCATATCCAATATAGGTCATGCCTTCACCATTGTTGGTTTTCACGCACCCAACAATATATCGATCCTGCAATACAGCCCGCAGAGGCAAAGCATGCGGCGCCTGTGGCTCACCGGCCTGGCAGCCGCAATTGGGACATTCACTTTTTCCGGCTGTATCAGACATACAGTTCATGCACAGGTTCTCGTAACCAGCCATGTCGTTTCCTCCACTTTTCACGAAACCGCATGGGCGGGCAGCCAAACATTGCCGCCCGGTCTTTCATCCCCTTCAACTGTTTGTTGAGAAAGATTTACGGAAAGGTTTTAACCCATCCCAACGGTTCCTAAACTTTATACCATCTATTGTTGCTGAAAGAAACCGTTTTTATTCCTCGTCGTCTTCGTCTGCGTTCTCCCAGTTGTGCCACACATTCTGCACATCGTCGTTGTCCTCTAAAGCATCCAGCAGACGGCGCATCTTCGTGATCGCATCTTCATCCGTTAACGTCGTATAGGTGCTGGGCACCATCTCCACCTCAGCCGAAACGAATTCATAGCCCTTCTGCGTCAAATCGTCCAATACGCCACTGAAGTCATCCGGCTCGGTATAAATCTCAAATACATCCTCGTCTGCCTGGAAATCCGCAGCGCCCGCCTCGAGGCAATCCTCCATTACCTTGTCCTCTTCCAGTCCCTCGCGCTCAATTACCAGCACGCCCTTCTGGGAAAACATAAAGGAAACGCAACCGCTCGTGCCCAGGTTTCCGCCAAATTTGTCAAAATAATGGCGCACATCTCCCGCTGTACGATTGCGATTATCTGTCAGAGTCTCCACAATGACAGCAATACCGCTCGGACCATACCCCTCGTATGTAATGTTCTCGTATTTGGAGTCGTCCCCTTCTCCCGCTGCCTTTTTGATGATACGCTCAATATTTTCATTCGGTACGTTGGCCGCCTTTGCCTTTGCAATGCAATCCTTCAATTTGGAATTGGAAGCCGGGTCTGGGCCACCGCCCTCTTTCACTGCCACAGCCAGCTCGCGGCCGATCTTTGTAAAGATCTTTGCCTTTGCACCGTCTGTCTTCTCCTTTTTCCGTTTGATGTTGTTCCACTTCGAATGGCCTGACATAGCAAATCCTCCTGCTTCTTCAAAATGGCTGGCAAGAAAACCGCCTTCCTTAAGAAGGCTTCCAGCCCATTATGTTTTACACGTTTACAATACTTTTTATCATATCATATTTTTCCCTATCTGACAAGATATTCACAACTGATGAAGGAATTCTATCCATAGGATTTGAGAACAAAACCCATCCTTTATATCAGCGTCCTACCATCACAATACTTGCATTCTAACATATCGCCTGCGGCAAAAAAGAGTCTGGGCAGATAGGGCTCTGTTTTAGTAATACACTTTGAATTGGAACATTCCACAGGATGGGAGGATTGGGTCGGCGGCTTTTTACGCTTATACTGGGGATTCATCAACATGCTGAAAATCAGTGCCATGCGTGCATACATACCATAGACTGTCTGCTTGAAATATGCCGCACGTGGGTCGTCGTCCACATCCGGCGTGATTTCATCCACACGCGGCAACGGATGCAGCACCTTTAAATCCTTTTTACCCATATTCAGCTTTTCCCGGTCCAACACATAGACGCCTTTTTGCGCTTCATACTGCTCCCGGCTGGCAAAACGTTCCTGTTGAATGCGCGTCATATAAAGTACGTCCAACATCGGCATGGCCTCGCTCAGGCTTGGAACCTCCACATATTTACAGCCCGCGGCATTCATAAAGTCCTTCACATAATTGGGCAGGGCCAATTCCGGGGTTGAGATCAGTACAAAGGAGTTGTTGTGATACCTCGTCATGGTTTTAATCAGCGAATGCACGGTACGTCCATACTTGAGATCGCCACAGAGACCGATACAAAGGTTGTCCAGCCTTCCCTTTTCATTATATAAGGTAACCAGATCGGTCAATGTTTGCGTCGGATGCAGGTGCCCTCCATCCCCCGCATTGATTACTGGAACACGCGAATACATCGCTCCAGCCTCTGCTGCCCCCTCCAACGGATGGCGGATCACCAAAATATCCGCATAACCACTCACCACGGTCACGGTATCCTTCAAGCTCTCCCCCTTGCTGACAGAGGAACTCTGAGGATTGTCAAAGCCGATGACCTCGCCCCCTAGGCGGAGCATCGCTGTCTGAAAAGACATCTTGGTCCGGGTGGAGGGTTCATAGAACAAGGTCGCCATGATCTTTCCACGGCACGATTCGCAGTATTCCTTTGGATAATTTCGGATCTGATTGGCCAGCGCGATCATTTCCCCGATTTCTGCTAAGCTGGATTGATCCAGATCAATCATATTGCTGATCTGTACAATACCACCTAGTTTGCTGAGTTTGACTTCACCGCGCAATTTGCTGATATCCAAGCATACCACCCCATTCTTATTTTTACCATTCTATCACCCTTTCCCGTATTTTACAAGCGTCTTCCCGTCAAAGCGCACAGCATGGCCAGATATTGACAGGCCGAATTTCACAGAACGTCTCTTGACAATTCCCCTGCTTTTTCGTAAAATGTGTTATCAGATATTTAATATAGTTAACATTTTCACGAGTGGTAGCCGCATGGAGACTGTGGCTACAAAGCGGCTAAAAAGCCAGAAGAGGGTGTCATATTGAAAGTCGGTTTAGACGTCGGTTCCACCACTATAAAGTGTGTCGTTCTCGACGACCAGAACAATATCGTTTATAAGTCCTATGAACGCCATCTTTCACAGATTACGGAGAAGATGAGCGAATTGCTCACCAAAATACGCGATGAGGTCATCCATGGCGAAGAAGCGCAAATCACCGTCTCCGGTTCTGCTGGAATGGGAGTTGCGGAAACCTGCAACCTCCCCTTTATGCAAGAGGTGTATGCTACACGCATCGCCATCGGAAAGCTGATTCCGAATGCAGATGTCATCATTGAATTGGGTGGCGAGGATGCCAAGATCCTCTTTTTATCCGGCGGAATGGAGGTCCGCATGAACGGTTCCTGTGCCGGCGGTACCGGAGCATTCATCGACCAGATGGCCACCTTGCTGAATATCTCCCTAGATGAGATGAACGAGCTTGCCGCTCAATATGAAAAAATTTACACCATTGCCTCCCGATGCGGCGTATTTGCCAAGTCGGATATTCAGCCACTTCTGAATCAAGGGGCGCGTAAGAGCGATATTTCTGCCAGTATTTTTGCCGCCGTGGCCAACCAGACGATCGCTGGCCTCGCTCAAGGACGGCAAATCAAGGGCAATGTAGTCTATTTGGGTGGACCTCTTACCTTTTTATCCGGGCTACGCGATGCATTTGACGCCGCGTTGAAGGTAAAAGGGCTTTGTCCGGAGAATTCTTTGTACTATGTAGCGCTCGGCGCCGCCTTCAGCAGCGCAACCTCTATTGATCTGGAAACGGCTTTGGCGAATATTGCCAACTATGGAACCAAGGCGGCGTTTTTATCCATTGACCCTCTGTTCAACGGCCAAGAGGAGTATGAAGCATTCCGGAAACGCCATGAAGCGTGCCAAGCACAACGGGGGGACATTTCCACGTATACGGGGGAAGCCTATCTCGGTGTAGACGCCGGTTCAACGACGGTAAAGACAGTCTTGCTGGGAAAAGACGGCGAAATTCTGGATTCTATGTATCAGAGCAATTCTGGTAATCCAGTGCCAATTATCCGGGAATATCTATTGAAACTATACCACGATCATCCCCATATAAAAATTCGCTCTTCTGCGGTCACTGGTTACGGAGAAGAACTTTTAAAAAATGCCTTTGGTATCGATTGGGGAATCGTGGAAACCGTCGCACACTTTACAGCCGCCAAGCATTTTCTTCCCGATGTCGATTTTGTCATTGATATCGGTGGACAGGACATGAAGTGCTTTAAAATCCGGAAAGGCGCTATTGACAACATCTTCTTAAATGAAGCCTGTTCCTCCGGCTGCGGTTCCTTCCTGCAAACTTTTGCCAATACTTTGGGTTATAGTATCCAGGATTTTGCAAAGCTCGGTCTATTCGCAAAGCATCCGGTAGACCTGGGTTCCCGCTGCACAGTCTTTATGAATTCGTCGGTCAAGCAGGCACAAAAAGACGGTGCAACGACAGAGGATATATCCGCAGGCCTTTCCGTCAGTGTGGTCAAAAATGCAATTTATAAGGTTATCCGCGCTTCTTCTGCGGAAGAATTGGGAAAGAACATCGTTGTTCAGGGAGGGACATTCCTGAACGACGCGGTTCTGCGTGTCTTCGAAAAGGAACTCGGCGTCAATGTGGTTCGCCCGGACATCTCCGGACTGATGGGTGCGTATGGCGCAGCGCTTTATTCTATGAAAAAGCGGGAAAGCCAGCTCGCTGCTCTCGTTAGAAGAACTGGAAAACTTTACACACGAGGTCCGCGTAACTTTCTGCGGACTGTGCAACAATCATTGCCGTCTGACCATCAATGTCTTTGGTGGAAACCGCCGTTTCATCGGCGGCAACCGCTGTGAAAAGCCTGTAACAAAACGGGCCAACACAAGCGAACAAAATATGTATGCCTTTAAGTTGGAAACCCTTCGTTCCTACCATCCACAGGAGGGACCTCGCGGAAAGATCGGTCTTCCTATGGGATTAAACTTATATGAACTGCTGCCATTCTGGCACACCTTCTTTACAAAGCTTGGATTTGAGGTTGTCACCTCCCCCCTTTCCTCTCGTGAATTATATATCCGGGGACAGAGTACCATTCCGAGCGATACCGTCTGTTTCCCTGCTAAACTGATGCATGGACATGTCGATGCATTGATTGAGCGTGGCATTCAGACGATTTTCTATCCGTGTATGTCCTACAATTTTGATGAGAAGTTGGGAGACAACCACTACAATTGTCCAGTTGTAGCTTATTATCCTGAGGTAATCGCAGCCAATATGGCAGACTTGCGCGGATTAAACTTTATCCATGATTATGTTGGGATTCACCGAAAGCGTGATTTTCCCAAGAAAATGCATGCCATTTTAGCCCAATATTTTGAGGGGATTTCCTTATCCGAGGTAAAGCAAGCAGCCAAGGCCGCTTATGCGGAGTATGATGCATATATGCAGAAAATCCGCAATAAGGGCGATGAGATGATTGCACAGGCACGTGCTGAGGGCAAGCCAATCATTATTCTAAGCGGCCGCCCGTACCACTTGGACCCGGAAATCAATCATGGCATTGACAAGCTCATCACCAGTTTGGGCGCCGCCGTCATTTCGGAGGATGTCATCAGCGCCAAAGAAACAAAATTTCCAGTTGGTGTTCTAAACCAGTGGACGTATCATGCGCGTTTGTATGCGGCTGCCGAATACATCGGCAACCAAAAGGATATGAATCTTGTACAGCTTGTCTCCTTTGGCTGTGGTGTGGACGCCATCACGACGGATGAAGTACGCAGTATTTTGGAATCCCACGGAAAGATTTATACGCAGATTAAGATTGACGAAATCACGAACCTTGGCGCAGTGAAAATTCGACTGCGCAGCCTGTTCGCCGCTCTGGAGGGCTAGGACCCATCCGAAAGGAGAATACAATGGCAGAATTAAAATTCAATAAAAATGGCCGTCTCCTATTTACGAAGGAGATGAAAAAGGAATACACCATTCTGTGCCCGATGATGTTGCCCATTCATTTTGAATTATTTGTGGACGTATTTCGGAGCTATGGCTATAAAGCAGAACTACTGACCACCAGCGGTCCCAACATCGTACAAGAAGGGCTCAAGTATGTGCATAATGATACCTGCTATCCCGCTCTATTGGTCATTGGGCAGTTCATTGATGCGCTTAAAAGTGGAAAATACGATCTGGACCGCACAGCACTTATCATCACTCAGACTGGCGGCGGCTGCCGCGCCAGCAATTACATCCATCTGTTGCGCAAAGCCTTGCACAAGGCTGGGTTCGATCAGGTTCCGGTTATCTCCCTGAACCTATCCGGTTTGGAACATAATCCAGGCTTTTCCATTACGCTCCCGATGATCCGAAAGATGGTCGCTGCTGTCATCTATGGCGACGCGCTGATGCTTCTGGACAACCAAGTAAAGCCCTATGAAGTTGAACCTGGCGCCAGCAAACGTATGGTGCAAAAGTGGACGGCAGAACTTTGTAAACAGTTCCGGCAAAGCGAAGGTATGGGATTGAAAAAAGAAGAGGCGAACCTTCTGCGCATTGTAAAAGATTTTGCCTCCATTCCGATCAAAAAAACTCCAAAGATCAAAGTTGGGATTGTCGGAGAGATCTACGTCAAATATGCTGCATTTGCCAACAACCATCTGGAGGATTTTCTAGCAGAACAGGGGTGTGAGGTCAATGTCCCTGGCTTGATGTCCTTCGTTCAGTTTAAAGTGGACAATCGTTTGGAGGACATCAAACTCTATGGCGGTAGTAAAGCAAAGTACGCTGTGGTCAACCTTCTGATGGAATACGCTACTAAGATGCAGGACGCACTAATTCGCGCCGTCAAGACAGAGCCAAAGTTTTACGCTCCTGCCTCTTATGAGCATATCAAAAGCCTTGTTAAGGGTATAATTGGCTACGGAGATAAAATGGGCGAGGGCTGGCTGCTCACGGCAGAAATGTTGGAGCTTTCAGAAGCTGGATATGAAAACATCGTTTGTGCACAGCCGTTTGGGTGTCTGCCCAACCATATCTGTGGGAAAGGGATGATCCATCGTCTTCGCGAAGTGGCTCCAAATTCCAACATTGTTCCGATTGATTATGATCCCAGTGCCACCCGTGTCAACCAAGAAAACCGCATTAAGTTGATGCTTGCGGTGGCCCGCGAAAAATTAGCAGCCCAACAGGGGCAAAAAGATGGTTAAATAGTATCCTTTTATTCAAGCAAAAAGATAAAAAGCAGCAAACGAGTTTCGTTTGCTGCTTTTTGCTGTTAATCCCTTACTACTTTCAAAATCCTGATACTCTAATGGACGCTCTTTTCTACTTCCATACGCACCAATGCCTATTTTAAGAGTTCTTCACCGAACCGAGCAAGAAGGGACAAAACCAAAATTCCCATGACTATCTCCCTGGTTTTACTTACTACCAAGTTCATTTAATAAAGCCACAGTAATATCTTTTGCAATCATTGAGGCTTTGGCACAGTTTTCTTCAAAATTGTCAATTCCACTATATGCAGCTGTGTCCGTAACACATCTGATTGAAATAAACGGTATGCTGTTCACGTAACACACATGAGCAATACTTGCAGTTTCCATGTCCACCGTTAAAGGGGTAAATTCACTATTGATTTTTTGCCTTCCCTCATCGGTTATAAAGGATTCCCCTGTAACCATCCGTCCCCAAAACACATGTCCTTCTTGTCGTAATTTTTTGACGGCAACTTTAGTTAGTTCTATCAGTTCACGATCTGCTTGAAAAAAAATCGACTTCATCCCAGGATGAAATTCCGTCAAAAATGTCGGCGGCAACATCATGGTAGCAAACTTCCGTAGAAATCACTGTATCAAATATTTCAAGTTTAGGATCCATTCCGCCCGCTGTCCCAGAATTAATAATCATATTTACACCGAATAGGTCTATTAAAATTTGTGACGCTATGGCGGCATTTACCTTACATACCCCCGAAAACAAAGCAACAACTTTGATTCCTTCTACCTGTCCTTCATAGAACCTCAGCATGGCCCTTTCAGTCACTTTACAAACGTTTAATATTGGCAAGAATGGCTCAAGCTCTACATCTCCAGCACATACGATTCCAACTTTCACGACTACTACCCTCACAAATTGAAATGTGTTAGGTTTATTATACAATTCAATTTGACGTATTTCAACAGATACAAATCAGTAAAATCGACGAAATCTTTTCGGAGACAATGAAGGTAAAAGGATTTTGAAAGTACCCAACAATCTTTGTCCCCTTTACATATTCACATCACTCTGTAGTCCGGTAATCTCTTGTCCACCACGCCGTAGTTGAATTTCTACATGCACTTCATAACCTGCTTCAGCCATTTCTTCATTCCAATTTGTCCCATGTTGTTTCCAATAGCTTGGATACGTTTGATACACACGACGGCCAAAATTGAAGATATCGCTGTGATTTTCCTGTATGCATGCAGCAATGACCTCTTCGCAGTTCTGCTTGAGCTGCTCTTCCAGGAGTTCTCCTACCTCTTCATACATTTTATTATCCAACGACCTGCCACTCGGCATATCTGCTGCGCCAATGGTCGCGCCACCTTTTACCTCAATCAGAAAATGCAGAGTTTCTCCTGCAACTTGGGGCGTAATTTGGGTCTTTGCTTCTTCCAGCTCCAATGTAACCCGTCCAATCTCCGGTGACTCGACCACTGCAGTCCCATTGCGCAATCTTCCATTTAACAACAACAGGCCTCTGGTTTCCCGCTCATCTAAATCTGCAACCAGCTGATCTCCGGAAAACACTGCTGTACCACTGGAAACCACCGCCTCGCCTTCTTGCCGGACAATGGGAAGATAGGGAGAAGACCCTTCGCCACGCAGCTGATTGATGACATCCAAAGTCTCTGTCTGAACAGTCTCCCCATTGTACCTCCCGCCCTTGGCAAGTTCCGCAATATCACGAGCCTGCATGTACTTGCCATCCTCTTGTTTGGTACTGAGGATTTCTTCTGCAAGATGGTCTGCCATTAAAATATTGACCGTAGGATGGGACTCCGGATAACGGATAAAAAAGTCCATCACATGGCTGAGCCCTTCTTCTGCACAGCTGCGTCCCAACACTAGAATCAAACTGTGACTATACAGCGGTTTTTCCCATTAAACAGCGTAACCGCATTGAGTGCATCCATTGCGGAATCTCCCTCGCCCTTTATAATGGTTACCACATTCTCTTCCTGATTGCTCACCTGTGTTACTTGGACGGTTGCCCGGTACGTCCCAGATTCATAGTCAATACCGATTCCCTGTATCAGTGAACGTTGACTTAATTGTACTTGATAACTACATCCCTGTAGGAAGAGGAACGATGTCAGCATGAGAACCACCACCGCTGTCCGTATAATGGACTTTTTCACGCTTCTCCCTCCCCTTCCTGCGTTTTTGCAGGAATTCTTTTCTTTTTCCGTACCAAATCAATCAGTAATAGAACCAATGGTATCCCAACCGCTGCTGTAACCGTGATTGTAAACAGAAGAGGAACCCCATAAAAGATTTTTTGTAACGGCAACGATCGTGTCACAGTTATTGAAAGAATTGCTACCAGTGAAGCAGCTATAGGCAAAGCAATCCGGCTAACTTTCTTATTGGCTACTTTTCGCAAGCATGCCATAAACAGATAGGCATCTGTAGACATCTGGATAAAAAGCCCTGCAACCCAGATAGTGATAAATACCACATCCAGACGCTCTAATACACCTGCATCCGCCAGAGAGGCGGCTGTATAGACCGGGAACAACTGGTTCTTCAGGTAACTTCCCCCTACGCCAATCATTCCCAACAGTAGGAAAATCATCAAACCATAGATGCTAACATTCCAAATGCAAAACTTTAATTTTTTCTTTCCATTCACCCGCGGAAGCAACAGGGCCATCGTGGTAAATCCTGTGCTGCGTGCCAGAAAGAGTGTTGTTCCAACGATCGTCTGCTTAGGGCCATTATATAGAAAGGGATCATAGTTAATCATCTGAATTTTGGGCAGTAAGGCCACGCCGATCCATACCATCCCGATAACGATAATTGCCAATGCAAAACCCGCGGTGCGCGCTACGGCTTCAATCCCTTGATATGCCGCATAGCACACTACTGCGATAAACGTCAAGGCGATTAACCAAACCGGCATCAGCGGTTCCATGATATTGTTTAAAAAAATCTGGAAAAAGGAGAGATAATAGCTGTCGATCGCCATGAAGTATAGCCCGTAAAATACGGCCAGCAGAATTAATCCCGGCTTTCCTACCAGCCGTTCTCCGCTGTCCAAAATGTTTTCCTGTGGATTCCGGCGATGCAAAAAATAAAGCGGAAGAATCAGGACAAAATTCAGTCCTAACGCCAACAGGGCGGAAAGAATATTATCCATCATATTCTCTCCACCACCTAACAAAGTGTTATGCGTAAGCATAATTACACTTCGATTGACAAATAAGATGGCAAAGAGCTGTCCTGCACTGATACAATATCGTTTCTGCGTCATAGTTGCTTCCCTTTTTGATCTGAATTTTTAATTTCGGAACCGGGCATGTTTTGTACCATTTCAACATCCCTGGCAAGAACACGCCAGCTTGCGCGGATAAGGACGTCGCGCATACTGCGAAGATGGAAAGGTGAGATCGGAGCGCTGTATGGAATCCGATAGACCATCTCCGCACAAATGTTGACCAACAATACCATCAGACACAACGCCAATCCCCAGAAGCCCAGGGTACCGCCTACTATAATGAATATGAAACGCATAATCGTAACCGGTCCGTAGAGGTTGGGCGTTACGTAGGATGCTGTAGCCGTCAATGCAATCACCATCAAGGTAGGAGCCCCTACTAGGCCGGAGGTCACCGCCGTTTCCCCGATGACCAGTGCGCCAACAATACTTACTGCATTGCTGAGCGGTTGCGGTACACGTAAACCAGCTTCACGCATAATCTCATAGAGAAAATGGATTACAATCGCTTCCAACATCACAGGGAAAGGGGTTGTTGCTTCGGACTGCGCGATCTTGAGCATCAACGCTTCTGGAAGCAATTCTGGGTGGAACGTTGTTGCGGAAACATAAAATCCCGGTAAAAATACCGCCAAAAAGAATGAAAAAACTTTAGCCAACGAGTAAATGTGGCGTAAAAAGGACGGAACGCATAGTCATCAAAGCTCTGAAAATTTTCGATGAACAGATGTGGAACGATTAGAACATTGGGAGTTCCATCGATAATAACCGCCACTCGGCCCTCATTGATCTTTCCGCATACTGTGTCCGGCCGCTCCGACAGTCCGACTCCGCTGAAAATAAAATGGCTGTTTCGCCGTACCAGCTGTGGAGAAATATACCCCGCAGCCAACACCGTATCGATCTGTAGATCGTTTAATCGCTTTCGTACCTTGCTAAGAACTCCTGGAGACACTGAATCCCGCAGATAGCACAGACAGATATTGGTTTTGCTTTCTTTTCCCACCGTAAATATCTCAAATTTGAGTTTTGGGGTGTGCATTCTCCTGCGGATCATGGACATATTGATCAAAAACGGTTCTACAAATCCCTCCCGTGATCCACGTTGCGTCACTTCGTTCTGTGGTTCGGAGATCCCTCGGAAGGAAAAACCCTGTACACTAAAAGCCATCATACGGATACATCCGTCGATTGCAAGCAGAGCGAAACCATTCATCAATTTCTGCATCGCAGCGTCGTATGTGTCCACCTCTGCCTGATCCACTGTCGCCAATGTATTGTCACGAATGTACTCAAATTTTTTGACCGGGTCTTGGTCCAGTATGGTTGCATGCATGATTGGATTCATGATTCCTTGTACAATCACCTGCTTATTAACCATCCCTTCCAAGGTAAGAAGAGCCGCATCTGTTCCGGTGATTTGAAATTGGCGCACAATAAAGTCAGCGCTTCCATCAAACTGCTGATTAAAATAGGATAAGTTTTCTTTTAGAGAAGCTGTCATCATCGCAATCACCTCATCACGGTTAACTTTGCCAAACTTGCTTCTATTTATGCATGAGAATCCTTTGGCCAAATGCTTCGCATAAATCGTTTGAATCAGTCCATACTGAATATGGAAACAAAACTTCGAGAGAATGGTGGCATTGCAATGATTATTTCTCTTATTCGTACCCTGCTGCTATACATAGTGATTATTATAGCAGTGAGGCTTATGGGCAAACGCCAGATCAGTGAACTACAGACCAGCGAGCTGGTGGTAACCCTCCTGATCTCCGACATTGCGGCAATTCCTATGCAGGATACCGGACAACCATTGGTGAGTGGTTTTATCCCCATTGCAGTGTTGGTGATGTGTGAAATTGCCGTCTCTGTTCTCATGCTTAAGATTCCAAAATTCCGTCGCTTGGTCTGTGGAAGGCCGATTGTTGTTATTAGCGATGGACGGTTGATTCAATCAGAGATGAAACGCCTGCGTATGTCTACGGAAGATTTAGGCGAGCAGCTTCGTCAAAAAAGTGTTTTCAGCTTGGAGGATGTTGCTTATGCCATCATCGAAACGAACGGCAAGCTTAGTGTAATCAAAAAGCCGGACAAGGAGACTCCAACCGCCGGCATGATGGGAGTCGCCCTCCCAAATACGGGGATTGAAACCGTAGTGATCAGCGATGGAGTTATCTCTGAATTTGCGACCAAACTCTGTAATAAAAAGTTCCGAATGGATTCTTGGTATTCTTCACGCCAAGAATATCAAGCTGGAAGATGTGTTCATCATGACAGCCAACACAAAAGGAGATTACAATATCATTCCGAAAGAAAAGGAGGCGGTATCATGAGACGGCTCTGGGCCGCAGCAATTATATTAGTGATTCTGCTTGCCCTCTGTACCTGGGGATTGAGCACAACCATGAGCCTATCGGATGAATTGAATCACACGTTACAGGAAGCTTATACCGCCGCAGAGGAAGGCAATCTTGTCCGCGCGCAAGAGTTGAGTAATGAAGCACAAACCCATTGGAAGAAATTCCATCGGATTCTGTCCACATATATTCAGCACACACGTTTAGAAGAAATCGATCTATCCCTTGCATCTTTATCCCCACTGTTACAACATGGAGCCGTGGATGCGTTCAGTTCCGAGTGTGCTCGTACTGCCGCACAAATTGCCAGCTTGAGAGAGGCCGAAATGCCTATTTTAGAGAATATTTTGTAGTTTTTCCTCCTTTCTTTTTCATCCTATCCTAAAAAGGACTGTCCTGCTGTATATTTATCAGCAAGACAGTCTTTTTCTGATATTTATAAATATCACCGATAATGCATTCTATTTTTATATATTTATGCATTGATTTCACTTATAAACAGCATCAAAACTGGAATTGAGAAAACCATGAAAAACACTACAAAAATTTACGACCTAGGACGAATTGGTGCAGAGGTGTTCCCCCAGTTCCCCTTTTGCCTTTATCACAGCGCGGATTTTCTTGCTTGTATCTTTGCATATCATTTGTTCAAGATGGGTTCTGACGGGTGGGCTTCAACATACTTCGCGCAAGATGGCTCCTCAAAATATCGAATCGCAGGAAGCCCTTTTCCCAACAACAATTTTCTTTATGATGTTAAAAAATCGGTCTATTCGTTTGGGGAATTGCTAAAAACACAAAAAATGCAAGTGGAATTGCCTGTATTGTGTATTTCCCTATGTTTATTTTTTCGGGGGCAACACTTCCTTACCTCCCTACTGAGAAGAAAAGGCGAAAATGAACCATTCCGCAGAATATAAGGAGCGATCGAGAATATGTTTCCCGCCTTTTGTAAAGTCGTTCTCTGCAAAGCGGCATTTAGCGCATATCGGGATTTTGGACGGAAGCAGAAGCAGGAAGTATCTTTTGATTATCTAATGTCTGAAACACCTTTTAAACCTTTTACAACAGACAACTACTTTAATCGTGCGATAAACTGACCGCCTTTGTCGTGCAAGGACAAGAAGTTATGACGGTAAGCAGAAGATTAGCAAACACATTATGCAGATTTCCGGTGCAAAGACACATTGTCCTACTTTTTTCTTGGCTATACGGACGAAAAAGTTGGGAACATGCATGGGCACAACAGAAGCACAGCAAATTACTAGAAGTTGGTGGTATCAAAATGGCTAAGAAAGGAATAGGAGAAAACCGAGCATGAGGAATAAGAAGCTGATACCCTTTGAGGTAATCGAAAAAGCCCTTGACGGAGAAGGGGAAGAGGTAGACGCAGTATTGCAGCGCTATGCCAAACGTATCAAATATCTGTCAACCTATCAAGGGCATCATATCAACGATGATATACAGAACAGGTTAAAGGTTAAACCGGTTGAAACCTTATTGAAGTTTCGCTTCAACCGATAGGAGGTAGCAAAAACAGAAAAAGCTATCAAGGGTAAACTCATACCCTTGACAGCTTTTGTGTCTTTGCTTTTGGGATGTCAAGAGGACGAAATCAGTAAACTGCTTTCGCCCTCAATTTATTATGGGATTGTTACGCAGTAGAGATTGATTTTCCTTTGATTTATGGGGGATTCAGAACGTTAAAATAACAGAGTAAGTTTTTTGTCTGCCCTTAAAAATCGGCTTCTATTGCGTAACAGGAAAGAAAAGGCAGGCAAAAAGCAATTACTTCTTACCCGTCTTTCTTTGCACTCTGTATGGCTGCTACCCTTTTATCCGTTTGTTGATACTTGTCATGAGTAGCTACCGAAAAGCGCCATCCTTTTTGATTTTTCATGGTGCTCTACGCGCTTTTAACATGCGATCCAGTTCTTCCTTGAATGTTGCAATATCTTTAAATTCCCGGTACACAGAAGCAAAGCGTACATAAGCTACTTCATCAATATTTTTTAGCTTTTCCATCGCATATTTTCCAATCAAGCTGGATGGAACCTCTCGATCCAATGAATTTTGTAAACTCCCCTCGATCTCATCCACCAGCCGTTCCAAAGTATCGATGGAAACCGGTCGTTTCTCACAAGCACGTAGAAGACCATTCAACAATTTATTGCGGTCAAAACTTTCACGGGATTTATCCTTTTTAATCACAATGATGGGAACCGTTTCAATCACCTCATAGGTCGTAAAACGTTTGCCACATTTTAAGCATTCCCTACGCCGCCGAATGCGTTCTCCTTCGTCCGTAGGGCGAGAATCGATCACTTTACTTTCATCATAACCACAATACGGACATTTCACAGCTATAACCCCTCCACAACAAATTTTGTATGGTTTTATCAAATTGTAGCATATTTGTAAGAAAAAATGCAAGCCGTTTTATATGAATATGGTGTATTTTTCCTTCATGTCAGCTGTTGGACAATCTCTCTCGCTTCCTGTAACTCTGTAAGGTTTGAAAAGTTTTTCCGATAAACCTCGATAATCAGATCGCCTTGGTAATGAAACTCCAGCAATAGATTGCGAAACCGCTGGAAATCAACCGTCCCCCGTCCGGGAAGCAAACAGTCATAGCCGGGTGCGTTGTCGTTGATGTGCACATGGATGATCCGTTCTCCCATGGCTTCACACATCGTGAAAGGGTCTTGCCCTGCCCGCACAGCCTGTTTCAAATCGATGACAAAGGCACATTCCTCTCCAAGATAGTCGCGCATCCGGCGGATAAATCCTGGCGACTCACTGCGGAATTTATTGACATTCTCCTGCGCTACTGTGATACCATAGCTCTGCCCCAGTTCGAAAAGGGCTGCATATCGCTCAAAATAGGTCGATTCCGAAATGTTGGCGCTGGCATAGTCCCGCTGGCCATGTAGCACAACGATGGATGCCCCCAAGTGGTTTGCTGCTTCAAAATAATGCTTATAAAACTCCAAACTATCCTGAAAACGCCGTTCATATTCGGAAAATAACAAAAAGCCTTCATAACCAGATGTAAACGGATGTACCGACTTGATCTCTGCCCCATAAACATCTGCCATTGTTCGCAATTCACGCAGATAATTTGGCGTAAACTCTGAAAAGGTATTTAAAAACACTTCAAACAACCGGAAATCCATTGAAAGCAATGTCTGAAAGGAACGTTCCAATTCCAACGGATATAAACAGGCCGTGGAAATTCCCATTCGCATGATTGATACACCTCATCTTCCTACTGCTAACTATGAGCCATACTTTACAAGAAACTACTGTATCCTTCGAAAATATAAAGTAATTTTTCATCTAATTTTGATTCCTTAAAGGATTGGTCAACTAAAAATACCCGTTCATATTTTGTCAGCCTATGCTTACACTGCGATGTTTATTATACCATTCGTCCTTCAAAAAAGCCAGGTTAATCGTATAGAAGTCCGCACATACTAATGAAAAAAAGAAAGGCGGCATAAAACGATGGTACAAAATCAAAATGTTCAACTTTTAAAAGAGTTATATCAGGCTTCTCATATGGGGATCGAGGCGGCCAATCTGGTCACTCCCAAAGTAAAGGACGAAGGCCTTCGCGAAGAGATTGAACGGCAGCGTCAGACTTACAAAGGCCTTGCGGTCAAAACAGAACGTATGCTGGCAGAGGCCGGAGAAACCCCGGACCCCGAATCCGCCATGAAAAAAGCGATGCTCTGGGGTTCCGTTCAAATGAATACGCTTATGGATTCCTCTCCAACTCATATTGCTGAAATGATGATCAATGGGACAACTATGGGAATTGTAGATATGACCAAAAAACTCAATCAGCTCGATGAAGCCGATGCCGGCGCAAAAAAACTTGCAGAAGAATTTATTCGTGGACAGCAGAAATCGATTGAAGTATTAAAGCAGCATCTATCTTGATTTCACGCTTTGAATTCTTTATAATGGTAGGGAACGCCCATTGGCGTTCCCTATTTTTATGGCCAGGCCACCTGGCCTGCAAAAGGAGAATTTTCATGGCTTTGCTGAGTGCAAGCAATTTGAATAAATCCTATGGAACCGATTTAGTATTTCAAAATGCCTCCTTTGAAATCCAGGAAAATGACCGTGTCGGTTTGGTGGGCGTCAATGGTTCAGGAAAGACAACGCTGTTTAAGATTCTAACTGGGGAGATTGACGCGGATCGTGGCGAAATCTATCAGGCAAACGCCACCGTGTTGGGCTATATGGAGCAGCATGTCTGTCGCGATTTGGAACGCAGTGCATATAGTGAGGTTCTCACGGTTTTTCCAGCCTTCTGGCAATGGAAAAGGAACTGGAAGAAATCAATCATGCATTGCAAGCACATCCTTCCGACGAACTGATTGACCGGCAAGCGCTCCTCAACGACCAATTTGTCCGCCAGGGAGGGCTCACCTGCCGGGCACGGGCACGTTCTACTCTTTTGGGCCTTGGTTTTGACGATGAGCAAATGGGAATGCCGATCGGTGTGCTGAGTGGCGGCCAAAAAGCAAAATTGCAGTTGGCTAAAATGTTGCTCTGTGGCGCCAACCTCCTACTTCTGGATGAGCCAACCAACCATCTGGACATTCCATCCGTGGAATGGCTGGAAGATTTTCTTCGCGCCTATTCAGGCGCATTTATCGTTATCTCACATGATCGATATTTTCTGGACCGCATTACAAACCGTACCTTCGAGATGGAAAATCACAAACTAACCCTCTATAAGGGGAACTATACCAATTATCTCCGCCAAAAGGAAGAGGACAACCTCGCGGTCCAGCGCAAATATGAGAATACAACGCGCGAGATTCACCGTTTGGAAGGGATTGTCGCACAACAGCGGCAGTGGAACCGGGAAAAGAATATCAAGACAGCAGAAAGCAAATTGAAGATGATCGAACGACTGGAAAGTACATTGGAGCGTCCAGATGAAGAAGTCGAATCCATCCACTTTGATTTTGGAATCCGGCAGCGTGGCGGCAATGATGTGCTTTCGGTGGAAAATTTGTCCCTTTCTTTTGGAGAGAAAAAGCTCTTCCAAGACGTCAATATGCATATTCGCCGCGGAGAACGGGTTTTTTTAATCGGCCCCAATGGTTGCGGAAAAACCTCCCTTTTCAAGACCCTTTTGGGGATAAATCACCCTACAAAGGGAGAAGTTCGCTTTGGCGCAGGAATCGAGACGGGATATTACGACCAGATTCAGGAAGGCCTTCATCCCGAAAAGAACGTATTGGATGAAATATGGGATAGCTATCCTCAGATGACGCAGACAGAAATCCGAAACGCTTTGGCAGTCTTTCTCTTTAGAGGAGAAGATGTATTCAAAAGTGTTGCCTCGCTCTCCGGCGGCGAACGTGCGCGTGTGTTATTGCTTCGTTTGATGCTCTCGCGCGATAACTTTTTGCTTCTTGACGAACCGACCAACCATTTGGACATCGGTTCCTGTGAAGCGCTTGAAACCGCTTTGCAAAGTTACGAGGGCACATTGTTGATTGTATCGCACGACCGTTATCTCATCAATAAAATAGCAGATCGCGTCTATTTCTTAGACGAAACAGGTGTGAAGGAATACATCGGAAACTATGACAGTTATCTGGAAAAAGCCAAGGCTACTGCCGTTCAGGAAACCCAAAAAGCCGCTCCGAAAGTAAACGCGTATAAACTTCGCAAAGAGCGGGAGGCTGCTATTCGCAAAGATCGTGCGGCTTTGCGCCGCCTGGAAACACAGATTGAGGAAACCGAACAGGCCATTGCAAACACAGAGGCAGAACTTGAGAATCCAGAAGTAGCAAGCGATTATCAGGCTACCATTGAGCTTGCGCAAAAATTGGAAGAATTGCGCGTGAAAAATGATGAGCTATTTCTCGAATGGAGTACCTTGAGTGAGAAATTGGGGGAATAGAGCTCCCTTATAAGAAAAAGCTCAGCCGGTTGGCTGAGCTTTTCAATATCCTTTAAGAATGCGCCTGGAACTGTGCCGCCTGTGTCAAGAAGTCCTGTGCCTCCGGCGCATCGCTTTCCACGACAATGTTGATCGGTTTGGAAAGATCCAGACTGAACACTCCCATAATGGACTTTGCATCAATCTTATATTTTTCCGTTGTCATCTGGATAGGAAACGGGTATTTGTTGGTTAGGGAAACAAAATTCTTGACTTCTTCGATGCTGGTCAGCATCACTTGTATCTGCTTCATTGCAAAAACCTCCATTCTTTTATTCTCTATTTTTCCATCATATCGCACACATACCGATCGGTCAATACAAAATTTGTAAATTTTTAGGAGCGATAAAATGAAAGTAAGCGTCATCACCCTGGGATGTAAAGTAAATCAATATGAATCGCAGGCTATGTTGGAGCAGCTGGCCAGCGCTGGCTTTACTGCATGCGACAGCACAGTAGAAAGCGATGTTGTGCTCATCAACTCTTGTACAGTCACTTCGACGAGCGATCACAAGGTTCGCCAAACGCTACACCGCACTCGGCGCGGAAATCCCAACGCAGTGATCGTACTGACTGGCTGTATGCCGCAGGCTTTTCCAGAGCTAGCTGCGCAACTGACCGATGCGGACGTTGTTCTTGGGAATTCCAACCGCCATGCACTGGTTCCAGATATTCTACAATATCTCTCTTCGCGTCAGCGCATTGTGGATATTGTTCCGCATGAAAACACCGCAACCTTTGAAAAAATGCAGGTCGAGCATTTCTTTGAACGTACCCGTGCATTTATTAAAATCGAAGACGGATGCAATCGTTTTTGCTCCTATTGTATTATTCCTTATGCTCGTGGCCGAGTACGTTCCAAACCCTTGGAAGAACTGCGTGAAGAGGTTGCCCAAATCGCTGCCAACGGATACCGGGAGATTGTTTTAACCGGCATCAATCTTTCCGCTTACGGACAGGAATTGGGATTGCATCTCTGCGATGCTGTAGAAACTGCATGCGGGCCGGATGGAATTGCACGGGTACGCCTTGGTTCCCTTGAACCGGAGCAACTCAGTGCGGACGTAATCGCCCGCCTGGCCAAACAGAAAAAACTTTGCCCACAGTTTCATCTCTCCCTACAAAGCGGCTGTGATGCCACCCTTCGACGCATGAATCGCCACTACACCACAGCGGAATATCGAACGATCGTGCAAAATTTGCGAACAGCTTTTCCCGATTGTTCCATTACAACGGACATTATGGTTGGTTTTCCCGGGGAAACGGAGGAAGAATTTTCCCAGTCCCTGGCCTTTGCAAGGGAAATCGGTTTTGCAAAGGCGCATGTATTCGCCTACTCGCGGCGTCCCGGCACAAGGGCCAACGATGCGCCCCATCAAATCACGCAACGAGTTAAGGAAGAACGCAGCCGGCAAATGATTGCTGTCACCCAGCAAACGAAAGAAGCCTTTTTCGAGAAGCAGTTGGGATGCATCGCACCCGTGCTTTTCGAACAGGAGACCGCTGTGAACGTCTACGATGGTTACACCGCCAACTATACTCCAGTCAGGGTTTCCAGCGCAAAAGATCTTCGAGGCCAAATTCTCCCCGTCCGGTTGACCGAAGCCGATCGGGACTGTTGTTATGGAAAGCTTACTGAGGGGATTTAACCGGCGAATTGTTTCATGACATTTTCAACCTCTTCTTTGGTCTGATCGTGATTCAAATATTCCCAGCTATAGAACATAAATCCATCGCACTCCACTTGGCGCCCTAGAGAAACCTGCTGTGCCAGGATATTGTCCGCTTTTTTCCATGTCCCTTCGTCCGCATCTGAACCAGCTTTATACACTGCCAATCCAAAATACAATTTTACATTGGAAGCGGTTGTCATCTCGCGCCATTGCTCTGCGGCTACATCGTACGGAAGTACGGGATTCTCAAAATTGACATAAAGTTGCGGACAGATATAATCCACATACCCGCGCACCGAACACCAGGCTTCTACGTCCGCGCCCATTTTCAGATCATTTGAAACATTGGCCTGCGGTGAGATTCCAAACTGTACGTCCGGATTTACTCCCTTGATTTCACTATATGTAAGGGATACCATTGCATTCACATTTGCCCGACGCCATTCCAACAGAGACAGGGGTTTTCCGCCAGTGGAGACGGATTCCACATAAGCATTATACGCTGCTTCATCAAATGCTGGGTCCTCTGAGGGATAGAAGTAGTCATCAAACTGAATGCCATCGACATCGTAATGTTCTACAATCTCCTTTGCACCATCTGCCACCAGTTTTCGGACTTCTGGATAAGCAGGGTTGTAATATTTACCCGATGCCGTTTGAACTGTCCAGCCTGCTTTACTGGAATCCCCTTGCCAAACATTGTAGTTGTTGTTCTCAGCTAACGTCGAAGGAGTATCTCCGCCGGACTGAATACGCATCGGGTTGAGCCACGCGTGGAATTCCATCTCGGCCTTGTGTGTAGCTTCCACCATGTATTCCAATGGATCATAACCGGGGTCCCTCCCCTGGGTGCCGCCTACAATATGTGACCATGGATAATATTGCGATGGATACAAGGCGTCTCCAAATGGACGCACATGGACAACCAGTGCATTCATTCCACACTGTTTTGCTTCTTCTACAATGGCATCAAATTTTTTTGAAAGGCTTGGGCGCTTTTGTCCACCTCTTTGCTCATATCCAAGCTCATATAAGGAACCCATACTGCACGCATTTCATCTTTTGAGGCGGGCTCTACTGGGATTTCTGATGAAGAGGAAGTCTCTTGAAGGTCTGAAACATGACTTGATTGCCCCATAGGGGATTGTGCTGGAACATCCTCCTTTTTGCCAAAAAAGTTGACCGCCATGCAAAGAGCTACAACCCCTGCCAAAAGTCCAATGCACACCAGTAGGCTATGGCGGTGAAAGAGCTTGATTACCATCGATTGTTCATCCTTTCTCTTTTAAAGGTTCGGATGCACAACTTGCCGGATTGTGTAGTCCTCATCATTAAAGGCAGGAATAAAAATCAGAGGCGCATCCGAAAGGGGTCTACCGCTTCCGATTTCCATTGTACCCCAAAGCGTTTGACAGAAACGCGCAAATCATGTAGGATACAGCTATAGCATTTTGCGCGGTGAAAAAGAGGTGTGGCGGATGTTTTTTATTTTTGGTGTTGTCAGCGGTTTGCGCGATCTGGGTATTCGGTGTTGTACACTTCCCTGCTGTGGAACTGTACGGGCTATTCTCACCTGTAGTTTCCATCAGTTCACACTTTTTTCATCCCGCTGTTTCGATTTCGAAGGCGATATTTTTTGACCTGTCCCTATTGTGGCTCCATCTATGAGCTTTCGAAGGAGGAAGGGCGGCGCCTAGAGCGGGAACCACATGCCCAGGCAGATCCTACTACACTTCGTTTTGTGCGGCAAAATGGGCGACATTGTTGTCCGTACTGTGGATGCAATGTGGAGTGGAACAGCCGGTACTGCCCCCAGTGTGGCACTTTTTTAGGAGGAAAGCCATGAGATATGGTTTTATATACTATTTGGTTTTCATCAATTTGATTGCTATCATTTTGACAATCCGCGACAAACACGCTGCCCAACAGCATCGTTGGCGTGTCCCAGAAGCGACGCTTTTGTGGGTATCCATCCTCGGCGGTTCCCTGGGAATGTATACAACCATGCGTTTGATCCATCATAAGACGCAACACCGCAAATTCATGTGGGGAATTCCGGCGATCTTTGTGGGGCAATTGGTAATATTTTTTCTAGTCATTCGATATGTCCCTTTTTATTGAAGTGAACGTCTTTGTAGCAGAAATCATGAACAATCCTCTTTATAATTGATAATTGCCAAAATAGAGCCATTGGACGCCGATGTTCTTTCGACGTCCAATGGCTCATTTTATCTTATCGATTCGCTTGATTAACAGTACAATCGCGGTGCCCAATAAAACCACCGCTTTCATTGAGATCACCAATGGGAATATTATGCACCATAAAAAGTATGAAGGATTTCCGGCGCTATACTTTGTGCCTTATATGTTGACAACCAATTCTGATACTCCGGGTTTTCCCATACAGTCCCGTCATCAAAGGTGATTTGCTTCATACACGCTAGCACATAAGCTACTTCATGGGATCCGTCCGACTGGTTCCATCCATCCCATAAAGACCAGCCACCATTCAAATCTTCTTTTTCACCCGGTAGTAATGGTTTTTCCGCTTCTGTAATGATCCATTCATATGATTCGTCACTTTGAGATGTAAATCCAGTAACCTTGTTTCCATCTGTCAATGCAATTTGTTGCCAAATAAGTTCTAATGGATTTCCGTCTTTGTCATATGCAAGACAGGCCATTTCGTAATCGGTTATTGTCTTATCTGAATTGTTGGTAATGATCCAGTGGAGATAAGGCCATCTACCGTCCGGATCGTCGTCCTCATAATACCGCATTTCCATTTCCTCAATGATTGCTGGGTTTTTCGCTACTTCTAAAGGAGTTGTCTGAGTCTGTGTTCCGGTAATGTTGTTGGCACTAGGGGTACCGACATCAGTCGGTATTTGTTGCACAGAATTAGGCGCCGATGATGTATATGAGCCTACACAAACGGCACCAAAAAGCAAACAGACTGCCAATAACACAGAAACCATAACCAATTTGTGCGACTGTTTTTTATATGTCATGATCGCTTTTAATCTTTCTTTGATTCGTTTTGCATCATCGCTCAACAGAAGGGAGACTGTTGTATGGGACGGCATTTTGTCAATCTTGATTGCGTTAAGCAACATATCTCCGTAATCAAACCTACTTTTTTGTCTAGACACTTAATAACCGCTTCGTCGCAAGATAACTCGCAGTTGCGGTTAATCTCACGACTGACCCAATATACAACAGGGTTAAACCAATGGATACAAAGTGCAATCTGTACAAGCCATTTATACACAATATCCAACCGTTTATAATGGGTTAGCTCATGTTGCATAACAAGTCTTATATCCGTGTCTTTTAGGCTTGTGTCTGGCAGAATAACCATCGGCTGAACGATTCCGACAATCATAGGAGCGGGCACCCGTTCATTTTTGCGAGGCTTGGTGCGTGTTTGATACCCATTATTTTGCAAGTTTCGCGATACATATTGAGCAAGTGAATATCATCAATTAAACCCGAACTATTTTTGATAAAACGTGTCTGACGATAATAACGGACCAACTTCCGGATCAACAGTAAAATGGCAGGAACGAGCCACGCAAGCCACCACCATCCTAACAGTGTTTCTTTCCTATCTTCCTGAGCAGTTACCATGGAAACAGACTCATTATTTGTTTGCTCTTGTGGTGTTTCGTCCGGCAACCGTAAAAAATGAACCGTATCTGAAGCAGACGTAGGGACATCGGTTGTTGTTATATGGCTTTCAAACTGATTAAAAATCATTCTCATTAGGCTAAATTCTGGCCCAAATGGAAGCAAAAGCCGAATAATTACAATCAAAAAATATAATACTGCCATATTTTACTCAAACGATCTTTAATAATTGGCCTTAGCAAAAGTAAGAGTAATGCTATTAAAGAGCCGGATATGGAAAGGGAAAGGATTATTAAAAATATCTCATTCATCTATCTCCCTACCTTTCTGCCAAAACCTATATAAGTCCTCCAAATCTTCCGGGGTAACTTCCTTATAACTAACGAGGGCAGATAACAAGCCCTTTGCGTCACCATCAAAGACTTTTTCGAGCAGCGCCATAGTCTTAGATTTTACATAATCGGCTTCTGAAACAAGTGTAGAATAGTAATATACCTCACGCTTTTCCTGCTTCAAAACTTTTTTCTGAACCAGACGTTTTAGTAATGTCTGGATACTCTGATTTCCTATATCAAACTTCACGCTCAACGCAGAGCGGATTTCAGCGTATGTGGTAGGTCCCCCCTTGTTCCAAACCACTTTCATAATTTCCGCCTCCGTATCTGAGATTTTATCAACCCTTGTCTCCAAAATTTTCACCTCCAATAAGACAGATGTATTATTAATTATATAATACATCTGTCTTATACGCTTGTCAACGTCTTTCTCGTACGTTTTTTCTTTCGCTAACCGGTAAACTGGACAAGCGTTATACGCTCACGGTTTTGAAAACCTGCCCTAACCCATTCCTTCCGGGCAAAAATATTTGGAAGTGCACGAAATGAGCTGATATGAGTCAGTATCTTGCTCGTACGCAAAAACGCCGCCTATCGTCTCCAATGGCAGCGTTTTTAACGTAAGTTGGCACCTGTGTTTTCAGCTATTTTATTCTTTTGTCAAGCTCCTTTATACATCCCACAATACAAAACGACTCTGTATGGAATGCTCCACACAGAGTCGCAATTATTCTAAATCGTCCAATTAGCCCTTCGCTACAATGTTGACCAGCTTGCCCGGCACATAGATTTCCTTGACGATATTTTTCCCGGCAATCTCAGCCGCCACCTTCTCGTCTGCCTTGACCGCTGCAAACACATCGTCCTTTGCCAAATCCGCGGCAATACGCAAACGCGCACGCACCTTGCCATTGATCTGCACTGCAATCTCGACCGTATCCTCCGTACATTTCGCTTCGTCATAGGCTGGCCATTCCTGCTCGCAAACCATACCGCCAAAATTCATGGCATTCCAGACTTCTTCGGTTACATGCGGTGCGAAAGGATTCAATAACAACGTAAAGATACGCAGCTCCTCGCGGGTGATGGAACTCTCTGCCGCAATGTCGTTGAGCAAACTCATCAACGCCGCAATTGCGGTGTTAAACTTCAGGTTTTCAATGTCCTCGCTGACTTTCTTGATCGTACGATGGAAAGGCGTTTCCATCTTCGCCCGAATTCCCTCTCCATCACAGACAACGCCCTGCAAGTTCCAATAGCGCTCGATAAAGCGGCGGCATCCTTTGATACTGGACGTGCTCCACGGAGCTGCTTTTTCAAAGTCACCGATAAACATCTCATAGAGACGCATCGTATCCGCGCCATATTCATTTACAATATCGTCCGGATTGACTACATTGCCACGGCTCTTACTCATTTTCTCTCCGTTTTCCCCGAGAATCATCCCGTGGCTGGTGCGCTTGGCATACGGTTCCGGCGTCGGGACTACCTTGATGTCGTAGAGGAACTTGTGCCAGAAACGGCTGTACAGCAGGTGCAAAGTCGTATGTTCCATTCCGCCGTTGTACCAGTCAACCGGGGACCAGTACCGGAGTGCCTCTGGGCTGGCCAATGCCTGGTCGTTATGCGGGTCCATATACCGTAAGAAATACCAGGAAGACCCCGCCCACTGCGGCATTGTGTCCGTCTCGCGTTTGGCCGGGCCGCCGCAATGCGGGCAGGTTGTGTTCACCCAGTCCGTCATATGGGCCAGCGGGGATTCGCCGTTGTCCGTCGGCTCATAGGATTTTACGTCCGGCAGGCGCAGCGGAAGCTCGCTCTCCGGCAGCGGTACATAGCCGCACTTCTCGCAATATACAATCGGGATGGGCTCGCCCCAATAGCGCTGGCGGGAGAATACCCAGTCGCGCAGCTTGAAGTTGACCTTTGCATGGCCAATACCCTTTTCCTCCAAAAAAGCAATGATCTTTTTCTTGGCCTCTTCGACGGTCAGTCCGTCCAGAATGCCGGAATTGACCATGATACCGGTGGCGCAGTCTGTGAAGGCTTCCTTTTCCACGTCGCCGCCCTTGACCACCTCGATGATCGGCAGGCCAAATTTCTTGGCAAAATCCCAGTCGCGGGTATCGTGTCCCGGTACGGCCATGATCGCGCCCGTGCCGTAAGAGACAAGTACATAGTCGGAGATAAAGATCGGGATCTCCTTTTCATTGACCGGATTGATCGCCATGACGCCATCCAGACGTACGCCCGTCTTCTCCTTGGCGACTTCGGTTCGCTCAAAGTCAGACTTTTTAGCAGCCTCCGCCTGATAAGCGCGGACCTCTTCCATATTTTGAATCCGATCCGCCCATTTCTCAATCAGCGGATGTTCCGGAGAAATCACCATATAAGTTGCCCCGTAAAGCGTATCCGGGCGTGTCGTGTAGATGGTCAGTCTATCACCAGCCGTGGTGGAAAAGTCCACCTCTGCGCCTGTAGAGCGCCCAATCCAATTGCGCTGCTGTGCCTTGACGCGCTCCGGATAGTCGACGAGTTCCAGGTCGTCGATCAAACGCTGTGCATACTCTGTGATTTTCAACATCCACTGGGATTTTACCTTGTGCACCACTTCGCTGCCACAGCGCTCGCAGACGCCCTCAACCACCTCTTCGTTGGCCAATACACATTTGCAGGAGGTACACCAGTTGACGGACATTTCCTTTTTATAGGCCAATCCATGCTTGAAAAGCTGGAGAAAAATCCACTGTGTCCACTTGTAATAATCCGGGTCCGTCGTATTGATCTCGCGGGACCAGTCAAACGAAATTCCGAGCGACTGAAGCTGCTGCTTAAACCGCGCAATGTTCTTTTCCGTTACAATAGCCGGATGAACGTGATTCTTAATCGCATAATTCTCCGTCGGCAGGCCAAACGCATCCCAGCCGATCGGATACAGAACATTGTAGCCCTGCAAGCGACGCTTGCGCGACACAATATCCAACGCGGTATAAGAACGCGGATGTCCCACATGAAGTCCTTGCCCGGACGGATATGGGAATTCGATCAACGCATAATACTTGGGTTTATGTGTATCCGTATTGGAAGCGTGGAAAACTCCCGCCTCTTCCCATTTGTCCTGCCACTTCTTCTCAATTGGCTTATGGTCGTATTTGTTCATGATCTGTTTCGCTCCCAAAATTTATTCTTCATTTGCCTTCAGGATCTCCTGAATATCTACGATTTCGCCGTCCTGCCACAAACGATCCAAATCGTAGAACGCACGGGATTCCTCTGTAAAGACATGGACGATCACATTGCCGTAATCCAACAGAATCCAGGAATTGGAACGATAGCCCTCTGTGTGCTCGGTCGAAACCCCATATTGCTCTTTCAACTGAAATTCCACTTCATCTGCCAGCGCCTTTACGTGGGTGCTACTTGTACCAGTGGCAATCACGAAGTAGTCTGCCAAAACCGAAATATCCCGAATTCCAATCAGCTTGAGATCCATTCCCTTTTTCTTGTCCAGTATCTGAACGGCCGCCTTGGCCAATTCCAATGATGTCATATCCTTCTCCCCTTTAATCGGCGTTAAATAGCCCGGGCTTCCAGCACTGCCTCGTTGTAAGCAGCGATGGTATCCGGATGAATTGCTAAACGGCGTTCCGTCAAGTCCTGGATGGTATAAGTCATGCCGGACAGCATGGCCTCCAGCAAACTCTTTCGGGCCGCTTTGCGAATGTCCTCCACGCCGGGATAGTCCCGGTCAGAAGAGGTAAAATCAGCCACAAACAGTACCTTTTCTAACAACGTCATATGGGCGCGGCCAGTGGTATGATACCGAATGGCGTTTAAAATCTCCGGGTCGTCGATGTGCAGCTCATTCTCCACATAGGCTGCTCCCAGCATGGCATGCCAAAGCTTCTGGCCGCTGCGCTCGACCTCGGTCAGTATGATGTCGTACCGTGTCATACGCTTGAGCTGTTCTTCTGGGTCCATATCTTTCATGATGTCGTGCAGAATTCCCGCTGTATAGGCTTTCTCCTCATCCGCCCCATATTTTTTGCCAAGTGTACCGCTTCTTCTGCAACTGCCAAAGAATGGCGATAACGCTTTTCACTTAAAAACGGTTTGATGACCGCTTTATAATCCTTATGGCTCATTTTACCGCTTCCTTTTCGATTCAGTTTCGCTGGTACAGGCCGTTTTCCTGGATATAATGTGCTACCCTCGGTGGGACCAGCGCATCAATCGATCGCCCCTGACGCACCGCATCGCGGACCATCGTCGAGGAAACCGGCAAATAATCGATATTCTGCAAAATCACCCTCGCTCCATGCGCAGCAAGCCGCTTTGCATATGCATGAAGCTTATCCACTCCATCTGTACTGCGCGGTGCCGCACAGATAGTCGCCAATGAATAGATCAACTCCGGCTGATACCATTGCTCCAATGTGAGAAACATATCCTCCCCTGTGATAAAATAGAGCTCTGTCCCAGGGTTATTCTGTTTTAACTCCGCGAGCGTATCCGCTGTATAGCTCGGCCCACCACGACGGATTTCTAAGTCGCTCACCTCATAGGATGTCCCTAAACAGGCCAAACGGCACATTTCCAGTCGATCCTCAGCCGGCGCTAAATCGGATATCTGCTTATGCGGAGGCACAAAGGTCGGAATAAACAGCAGCCGCTGCACATGCAATTGCTTTTCAAATTGCTGTGCAATATGCAGGTGGCCGTTGTGAATAGGGTTAAAGGTACCGCCAAATATCGCAATCCGGTTCATGCTGCTCTATTCCTCACTATTTTATTACTTTTTTGCCGGTTTGGGAAGAGTGATTTTCGGTTCCTTTTCATTTTTACGGTACAAAACAAACTTTGAGCCAATCACCTGTACCACGTCGGCGTGTACCTCTGCGGCAATCTCTTCTGCTGCTTCGCGCGAAGACACAGGAGCCGTTTCAAGTACTTTCCCTTTGATGAGTTCTCTTGCTGTCAGGGCATCATCCGCCTGCTTAGTCAGCTCCGGGCTCATCCCTGACTTGCCTACCATTACAATCGTATCGATGTCCACTGCCAACGAGCGGAGATAAGCGCGCTGTTTACTGGTCAACATATCGGGTTCTCCTTTTTCCTTTTATACAATCTTTTCGTAACAACGAGAAATCTGCGGGCCATTGTTCCCCTGATGTAAATCTGTTTTTCCCGCTACCCTATATCCGTTCTGTTCATATAACTGTACGCCGGGGATATTCCGCTCATATACGTCCAACCGGATGCTGTGTTTTCCATGCTCACGCGCATACTGTTCCGCAAATCGCAGCAGCTGCCCGGAGACTCCCTTGCGCAAATGAGCCGGATGTACGGCCAAGGTGTGCACCACCAATACTTCATTGGGCGCAATCCCTTCTTGCCAACAAATGTCCTGATACCCATCGGGCTGTACACCATTGAGAATACAGGTTCCTAAAACGGCTTCCCCATCGGTGCAGATATAAAGCTCACCATTTTTTAGGCCTTCTTCCGCCGTCCACCGCGCAGGATATTCTCCACGTTTCCAGCCGGGATAGTTGTATGTCGATTCCAAATAATTGCAAATCGCATCGTATAGTTCTGCCACATGTTCCAGGTCTTCCTGTGTGGCCTTGTGGATGGAATATTCAAATGCCATGGTGCGTCTCCAATCGTACAGCTAGTTCCCGCAGCGCCTTTCCACGGTGACTGACCGCATCCTTTTCCGCTGGTGTCAACTCCGCATATGTTTTCTCCCCCACAAGGAAAATCGGATCATAGCCAAACCGTCCGTACCGCGCGGCGCAAAAGCCACGCTCCCCTCGCAGGTTCCCTCTACATCGATCCGTTTTCCATCCGGATAAACCACGCAGATAGCACTGACAAATCGCGCTGTTCGCTGTCCGGCGGGAATCCCTTCCAACTCCCCCAGCAACTTCTCCATTCGCTGTGCATCCGTAGCATCCGGTCCGGCATAGCGTGCGGAGTACACTCCCGGCGCTCCATGCAGGGCGTCTACCTCTAGCCCGGAATCATCCGCCACGCTGGAAGGCCGGTCTGGTCACAGGCTGCCTTTGCCTTCAAAAATGCATTTTCTGCAAAAGTCTCGCCGGTTTCCTCCACATCCTGCAAATCGGCTGTTGTCACCTCAATATGCAGGGGTTCCAAAATTCGCTGCAACTCCAACAATTTGTTGGGATTGTGCGTCGCCATTACATATTTCACAAGCCGCCCCTCCTTATCGTGTAAACAAAGCTTCTGAAAACGCTCTTGCATCAAATGGCTGCAAATCATCCACCTGCTCGCCCACACCGATAAACTTCACCGGCAACTTGAGCTCCTCACGAATGGCCAATACAACACCGCCGCGCGCGGTACCGTCCAGCTTGGTGAGCACAATCCCGGTGAGGTTGGCGACGTTTTGGAATTCTCGCGCCTGGTTGACGGCATTCTGGCCGGTTGTTGCATCCAAAACCAATAAAACTTCCTTGTCCGCATCGGGCAACTCACGGTCGATAATGCGGTTGATTTTTGCCAATTCATCCATCAAATTTTTCTTATTGTGCAGACGCCCTGCTGTATCACAAATCACCACATCCGTACCACGGGCCTTGGCCGCTGCAATTGCATCATACACCACGGACGCCGGGTCCGAACCCTCCGGATGCTTCACAATGTCGCTGCCACTGCGATCTGCCCAGACCTCCAATTGCTCAATTGCCGCTGCACGGAAGGTGTCCGCAGCTGCCAAGAGAACGTGTTTTCGTTCTTGGCGCAGGCGAGAAGCAATCTTTCCAATTGTGGTGGTTTTTCCCACGCCGTTTACGCCAATTACCAAAATCACCGAAGGTTTGTGTGGACATGCAGCTCCTCATCTCCGGCAATCATCTCTGCCACCGTCGTCCGCAGCATCTCAAAAATTTGCGTTGGATCGGTAATCCTCTGTTCCTTGACGCGCTTCTTGACCTCATCACAGATACGTTCCGCTGTTGGAACGCCCGTGTCGGCCATGACAAGCAACTCTTCCAGCTGTTCAAAGAGAGATTCATCGATTTCTGTATAAGAGCCAAGCATCGTATCCAAAGATGCGCTAAAGCTTTCCCTGGTCTTTTTTAAGCCTTCTTTTAATTTTTGAAAATAAACCCATGATGATTACACCTGCCTATCTGAAAAATTCAAAGGACGACAGCTGCTTACTTTGCAGCATCCATCCCCAGTTTTTGTTCAATTTCACTCGCACGCAACTCCAAGAGCTTCGACACACCCTCGTCCTGCATGGTAACGCCATACAAAACATCCGCTTCTTCCATACTTCCGCGGCGGTGTGTGATGACAATAAACTGCGTATTGTCCGTCATACGCCGTAGATAGGCCGCAAAACGGTCGACATTGACATCGTCCAATGCAGCCTCAATCTCATCCAGCATACAAAACGGAGGAGGACTCACCTTCATAATCGCAAAATAGAGCGCAATCGCCACCAACGCTTTTTCCCCGCCGGATAAGAGTTCCAAATGGGTGACAATTTTTCCGGGAGGCTGAACCGAAATCTCTATGCCGGACCGGAGAATATCCTCCGGATCGGTCAGGGAGAGGCCCGCCGTTCCACCTCCGAATAATTCCTTGAAGGTCTGCAAAAAGTTCGTGTTGATCTGTTGAAACCGTTCTATAAAGAGGTCCCGCATCTGACGGGTAAGATCCCCGATTAAACGCTTCAACTCGTCACGGCTTTGCTCAACATCCTCTACTTGCGAATTCAGGAATGCATATCGTTCGCTAACCTCTTTGTACTCTTCCACAGCCGCTACATTGACGGTTCCCAGAGACTTGATCTTCCCCTTTAATTCATTCAAACGCTTTTGCGCTTGCCCCTCATCATCAATGGGTCCAGCGATTTCTTCTGCCTCCCGCCGGGTCAATTCGTATTCTTCCCACAAGCGGCTGATAATTTCATCGTATTCCTTTTGCAGGCTTGCCTTTCGTTCCTCTAAACGGGCCAATTCATGGCCAACATTCTCCCGCGCGCCAGACTGTTCACGCTCTTTGGCGCGCAACTCCGCGGACGTTTTTCAAAGGCCATTCTTTGCGCATTGAGCTCTTCGATTCGCGCAATGGAGGCCTTTGCCTGTTCCCGGAGAGAGGCCGCCTCTTGTTTCAAGTCCTCGATACGCTCTTGCAAGCTGGCAATAGAAGCATAAACCCGCTGCATTTCTTGGCGCAATGCCTCCACGTGACCCACACGGTCTTCCTTTCTGCGCTCGATGTCTGCAATTGCAGCACGCAGAGATTCAATGTCCTTTTGCGCAGAAAGGCTTTCAATGCGCAACTCCTGTACGTCAACGGACAGAGCATCACAGATTTGGTTTTGTTCACTGCGGCTGGAACTGACCTCGTTCATCTTTCCCTGTAACACGGAAATCTCGATCGTCATTTCTTCCAGCTTTTGCTCTGCCTGTTTTTGCACAGCGCGCTGTTCCTCCAGACGTTCTGAAGCAACCGCTTTTTCCTGCGCTAAGGATGCAAGATCTGCCGCAATCGTTTGCCGGTCCGCCTTTGCACGGTCATGCTCTGCTTCTATGCGAATGCGCTCTTCCTGTGCCGTTGCCAACTCCCCACGCGCACCGGCAAGAGCCGCCTCCGCTGCGCTGGCCTCCTCATTGGCAGAGCGCAAAGCAGCAGCGGCCTCCTCCGCTTTTTCACGGAGCTGATCTGCTTGCGCACGAATCCGTTCAATATCCGAAGCGCGGCTCAACAGACCGGAATTTCGGGCCAAAGAACCGCCGGTCAAGGAACCGCCTGTATTGACTACCTGGCCATCCAAGGTAACGATGCGGAAACGGTAACGATAGCGCCGAGCAACCGCAGTGGCAGCATCCAAATCTTCAGCCACTACAATCCGCCCCAGGAGGGAATGCAAAATCCCATTGTATTGCTCGTCACAGGTACAAAGCTTTCCTGCAATTCCAACTACGCCTGGACAATCCTCCACCCCCGGTTCGTTGAGCACATTCCCATGGATATTGGATAGCGGCAGAAAGGTCGCACGTCCGCCGTCTCTCTGTTTCAAAAAGCCGATGGCGCGCTTTGCATCCTGCTCGCTGCCCACCACGACATTTTGCATGGCCGGGCCCAAAGCGGTTTCAATTGCCACCGCATATTCACGTGGCACTTTAATTAGGCGGGAAACCGGCCCATGAATTCCCGGAAGCGTCCCATGCTTTGCCTCTTTCATCACAAGTTTGACGCTCTGGGAAAAACCTTCCAAATTGCGCTCCAAATCCTCCAACAGGCGTGCACGGCGCGCACATTCATTGGCATCTAAATTGAGCTTTTCACTCTGCTGTTTGGCCGTTTCAGCGCGTTGCCGGCGGGAATTGAGCCGCAGTTCATAACCTTTTACCGCATTGGAGAGCGCTTGTATGCGCTCCTGGCTATCCGCCAGCATCTTTGTAAAATCCGCATCACTTTGCTCTAACGCCTCTGCACGTTCGTGCTTTTCCGCAAGCGTTTGGTCGACGGTTTGCATCCGCAGCTGAATCTCCGCAATGGTCGACGCAGCTGTCATGGAAGCCAACTTTTGTTGTGTCGATTCTGCGGACAATGCACGAATCTGTCGGGAATAGTCGTCGATTTTTGCCGCCGTCTCTCCCATTCCTTTGCGGATCTCTTCCAACCGCTTCATACAGGCAGCGCTCTCCGCCTCTTTTGCCTCAATAAACGCAGTCTTTTCCGCAATTTCCGCATTTTTTCGCGCGATCTCCTCCTCCATGTCCTTGCCAGACTGGTCAGACTGCGCAATCTCTCGTTCTATGCGGGCAATATTCTCGCGGTTATGTAAAATGTCGTTTGCAAGGACGGAAGCCTCCCCATCTTTGGCAACAGCTGCTTCTTCCAAGTGTGCAGCCTCTTGACGGGCCTCGTCCACGCGCGCAGTACAGGCATTTGCCTGCGTAAAATTTTCCTCGATTTGCTGCTCAATCGCTGCCAGCTGTGTCTCCAATTCGTCATAGTGGCTTTTGGCAATCACAATCCGGTCGTCGTGTTCCCGAAGGACATGTCCGGAACGTTCCAGTGTATTGAGCCACAGGCCAATTTCGAGTGTACGTTTTTCAGAGGCAAATTCCAAATAACGCTGCGCCTTTTCAGCTTGCTCCTTCAAAGGCCCAACACGGTCTTCTAGTTCGGCGAGAATGTCCCGCAGGCGCAACAGATTTTCCTCCGCCTGATTCAGACGGCGTTCGGATTCTTCTTTCCGATAGCGAAAGCGGGAAATACCCGCTGCTTCTTCAAAGATTTCACGCCGATCTTCACTGCGTGCGCCAACGATGCTATCGATCTTCCCTTGCCCAATTATCGAATATCCATCACGGCCCAAACCGGTATCCATGAACAGTTCATTGATATCGCGCAGACGAACAGCCACTTTATTGATGAGATATTCGCTATCGCCGGAGCGGTAATACCGGCGCGTCACCGCTACTGTATCGCTGTCAAAGTCCAAACGCCGGTCGGCGTTGTCAATGGTGAGCGTCACTTCGGCAAACCCCTGGGGCTTTCTCGCTGGCGTCCCGTTGAAGATCACGTCTTCCATCCGGGTACAACGCAGAGTACGGGTGGATTGCTCTCCCAGCACCCATCTTACCGCATCGCTGATATTGCTTTTGCCGCTTCCATTCGGCCCCACCACCGCCGTGATACCGCGGTCGAACCGAAGGGTCGTTTTATCCGGAAACGTCTTAAATCCTTGTATTTCCAACGATTTTAAAAGCAAACTGTCACATCCTTCTTCGAAGAGGCAATAACCAATTGATTTTCCAACACGGTGGGGTCCTCCACCACATAAGCGGTATACCCTCTTTTAAGCAGCTCCATTACATTTGCGCGTTTTTTGGCCGACAACTTTTGATCGCCATTTTGGATTTACTTTGATTTTAATAGTTGCATTGTAAATAAGATTTTCTTCCAACGCTCTTAAAAGGCCATTGAAGATGCGCCTGCTTTCACAGAGCTCCCGAAAGGCTGGATGCCACGGACCTGCTACACGATCTCTCTCAAGTTCGGGCGTACTGTGCAATCCCAAACGAATCACACGAATTCCCTGGCGCTCAAACCCCTCCAACAGTTCCGCACAAAGGTCCACTGCATCTTCTAACGGCATGGGCAAATAGTCACCCGCGCGATATTTCCTTTCCAAGTCCGTACCGCGCATCACAATTGTCGGATAGATTCGCATCGTATCGGGCTCTAAGGCCGCAAGCCTGTGTGCTGTCTGTTTTGCTCCTGCAGGCGTGTCGCCATAAAGACCGGTCATCATCTGTAGCCCCAGAGAAAATCCTTCCGAACGGATACATGCGGCGGCTTCCTCCACTTGTACGGCTGTATGCCCCCTTCCGTTACAGGCAAGCACACAATCGTCCATACTTTGTGCACCGAGTTCGATCGAGGTCACGCCGTATGTCCTCAACAGGGCGAGAATTTGACGGTCAATCGCATCCGGACGGGTTGAAATCCGAATCCCCATAAAGGGCCCCTCCCGCACAAACGGTACGGCTGCTTCTAAAAGGGCAACCATGTATCCCCGGTCGATTGCCGTAAAACTTCCCCCAAAGAAGGCAATTTCCGCCTGCTCTTCGCCGTTCAGGCATTCCCTGGCTTTTTGGACCACTCTACGTACATCATCCGGTGTTGGTTGTTCCCGCTGGCCAGTGATGCTCCGCTGGTTACAAAAGCTGCACTGGTGCGGGCAGCCGTTGTGCGGTACAAAAATCGCCACATTGGCATGTCTCAATAGCCCATCAGCTCCAATGCCTCGCGGGCAGCCTGCTGCTCCGCCTCTTTTTTACTGCGTCCGCCGCCTTTGCCAATCACATTGCTGTTGAGGTGTACCTCTACAGTGAAATGCTTGTCGTGGTCAGGACCACTTTCCCCTGTGAGCACATATTCCAGATGCTCTTCCGGATTCTGTTGGATGATCTCCTGCAATGCGGTTTTATAATCCTTAAAAGCTTTAGGCTTCTGGGTTTTGAGCATGGGCAACACAAAGCGCAGGATAAAGCTGCGAGCTTCCTCCATCCCCGCATCCAGATAAATCGCTGCAATTACGGCTTCGAAAGCATCCGCTAAAATGGAGGAACGGGTGCGTCCGCCAGAATTCTGTTCTCCATGGCTCAACCGCAGGTAATTTCCAAGATCAATCTGTTTTGCAAATCCACAGCATGCCTTTTCACATACCAAAGCAGCGCGGTTTTGGTGAGATCGCCCTCTGGAAATTCCGTGTAGTTTTTAAACAAATAATCCGCCACAACAAACCCTAAAACAGAATCTCCTAAAAATTCCAAGCGCTCATTGCTTTCTTCTTTCCCTTTTGCTTCATTCGCATAGGAGGAGTGGGTCAACGCTGTGACTAGATACTTCTTATTGTGAAAATGATGCCCTAACTTTTCTTCAAATGCTCTATAGTCCATCTCTCAGCCTCCTGCCAATTAGTCCGCCTGATTCTCCTTCGTCTGGCTCTCCTTATAGGCTGCCACGGCAGCGGCGATTTCATCCACAACATTTCCAGCGATATAGGACTTTGTCAAACGAAGTGCATTTTTCACGGTCTTTGCCTTAGCACTTCCGTGGGTCTTAAACACGGGCTTTGCTGCTCCCATGATCGGCGCCCCGCCGTATTCGTTATAATCCATGGTCTTTTTGAGATCCTTAATATCCCCTAAAAGTACGGAGGCTGCCAGCTTATTTTTCCAATTTTTGAAGAAAATTCCCTTGAACAACTGCATCATGACCGTGGTCACACCCTCATACATCTTGAGCAGCATGTTCCCGGTAAAACCATCCGTCACAACCACATCGGCGGCATCGCGCGGTACCTCGCGCGCTTCAATATTTCCAACAAAGTTCAACCCGGAACTCTTCAACAACGCATAGGCCTCATGCTGCAAATCGCCGCCCTTATGTTCCTCCGTACCGATATTGGCCAAGCCCACACGCGGATTGGAGACGTTCATTACCTTGTTCATGTAAATTGAGCCCATCACACCGAATTGACGCAACATCTCCGGCTTACAATCGACATTGGCCCCACTGTCAATCAACATGAAAAATCCCTTTTCCTTCGGCAAAACTGGCGCAAAAGCCACTCGCTTGATGTTCTTAATACGCTTGACAATCATGGTTGTACCGACCACAAGGGCTCCTGAGTTGCCGCCCGAGAGAAAACCGTCGCCCTTGCCCTCTGCAAGAAGCTTCAATCCCAAAGCCATGGAACTATTGGATTTTTCCTTCAGAATATCGCCCGCATGATCCTCCATGGTAATCACATCCGGGGTATCTGCAATCTCCATGCGGTTCAGCGAAATGTTGTTCTCGTTCGCCACACGGCGGATCTCCGCTTCGCTACCAGTGAGCAGGATGTCGATATCCAGCTCGTTTACAGCTTCCGCACAACCCTTCAAAATTTCCAAGGGCGCATTGTCGCCGCCGAAAGCATCCACTATAATCTTCATCGCGATTACCTCCTGCCGCAGTCGCGGCTATTACTTTGTTTTACTAATTTTCTATATATGTTTTAGAAACGCATCTAAGCTTTGTAACGAACGCTCTGAGAATGCGGCATAACGGGAACGCTTGTCCCGAATATGTGGAACGATCGGGGGAATCACGCCAAAGTTAGCCCCCATGGGTTGAAAGTCGCTGTCCCCTCCATCTTGTACATAACGGCTCAACGCACCGATCATCGTTTCGGGCGGAAGCGTGATCGTATGCTTTCCCTGTAGCCTACGCACCGCATTTCGTCCAGCCATTATTCCGCTTGCAGCGGACTCCATATAGCCTTCCACACCGGTGACCTGTCCCGCAAAGAATAGATTCGGGTGGGACCGCAGGCTAAAATCGCTGTTCAATACCATTGGGGAATTGAGAAACGTGTTGCGGTGCATCACGCCATAGCGCACAAATTCAGCCTGTTCCAAGCCAGGAATCAGGCCAAACACCCGTTTTTGTTCGCCAAATTTGAGGTTCGTTTGAAAACCGACCAAATTGTAAAGAGTCCCCTCTCGATCCTCGCGCCGCAGTTGCACCACCGCCCAAGGCCTGTGTCCTGTGGCCGGATCGCGAAGTCCGACCGGCTTGAGCGGGCCAAAACGAATGGTATCCGGTCCGCGCTGTGCCATCACTTCAATGGGCATACATCCTTCGTAAACCTTTGGGTCTGCCACATCAAAGTCATGGATTGGCGCCCGCTCCGCGTGAACCAACGCCTCGTAGAAACGCTCGTATTCCTCTTTATTCATCGGACAATTTAAATAGGCATCGTCCTCCCCCTTACCATAGCGTGAGGCGGCAAAAATCCGCTCCCGGCCCAAGCTTTCGGCAGTGACGATAGGGGCTGCCGCATCAAAAACTCAGACATCCTCCACAGAGGGCGGCGATTTGCCCCGCCAACGCGTCGGACGTCAACGGCCCTGTGGCGACCACATGAATGCCATCGGTTGGTAGCTCGGTGACCTCTTCATTACAAATTTGTATCAGCGGATTCCCCCGTATCGCTTTGGTCACTGCCGCAGAAAACGCATGCCGGTCAACGGCAAGCGCTCCGCCTGCCGGCACACGGCAGAGATCTGCGCATTGCATCAAAAGGGAATCCAGACGCCGCATCTCCTCTTTGAGAAGGCCAGCTGCACTGTCCACACGTTCTGCCTTCAACGAATTCGAGCAGATCAATTCCGCGAAGCCAGGACTGTGGTGCGCTGGGGAGTACTTTTGCGGCTTCATCTCCCAGAGTTCCACTTCCACTCCTGCCCGGGCTGCCTGCCACGCAGCCTCACAACCAGCCAGCCCAGCGCCGATCACTCGTATTTTCATCGATGTCTCCTTTAAGCCTCGTCTTTATTTTCCTCATCCGGATGTTCCACCCGCTCATAGCCACAGTCGGGAGTAATACAGTAGTACTTGGGATGCTTGCCTTTTTTCTTTAACAGCGTTTTTCCACAACGGGGGCATTTTTCCATACTCGGTTCATCCCAAGAGATAAAATCACAATTGGGATATTCTGCACATCCATAGAAGATACGGCCCTTTTTGGATTTCTTCACAATCACCTTACCGCCACATTTTGGGCATTCCGCTCCTGTCTCCTGCACCAACTTCTTGACGTTTTTGCATTCCGGGTATCCTGGACAGGCGATAAATTTTCCGTAACGCCCCATCTTGACCACCATTTTACGGCCGCACTTCTCGCAAATAATATCGGTTTCATCCTCTTTCAACTGGATTTTGACACCCTGCATCTCTTCCTTGGCTTTTTTTAACGTCTTTTCAAAGTCCCCATAAAAATCATGCAGGGTCTCAACCCAATTGATTTTTCCGCTTTGAACTTCATCCAGTTCTTCTTCCACCTGGGCGGTAAATTTGACATTCACGATTTTCGGAAAACGCTCTTTCATCAGCTTGGTAATGACCTCGCCCAATTCGGTGGGTTTGAGCGCCTTTCCATCCCGAATCACATATTCCCGCCCTGTGATCGTCGAGATCGTCGTCGCATAGGTGGATGGGCGGCCAATGCCATTTTCCTCCAGTGCCTTAATCAGCGACGCCTCTGTATACCGGGCCGGCGGTTGGGTAAAATGCTGGTTTCCAGCGATTTCCTTACAACGCAAAGGCATATCCTTTTCCAGAGGCGGCAAAGCGCCGCTGTCCTCAGAGTCTTCGTCCTTTTTCTCTTCATAAAGGACTGTAAAGCCATCAAATGTGACGGTATATCCAGACGCCTTGAAGATATAGTTTTTCGCAGAAATCTCTGCCTGGGTCGTACTCTGCAAACAGTTGGCCATCTGGCACGCAATGAAACGCTCCCAGATCAGTTTATAGAGCTTATATTGATCGGAACTCAAACTTTCCTTTACCTGATCCGGAGAAAGACTCGGCATTGTCGGACGAATGGCTTCATGCCCATCCTGCGCATTCTTTTTTGTTTTAAAATGGCGCGGCGTATCCGGCAGATACTTCTTCCCCCATCGCTCCAAAATATAGTCGGCAGCATCCTTGAGCGCATCCTCCGACAAACGCAGAGAGTCGGTTCTCATATAGGTAATCAAACCGACCGCTCCCATTCCTTCGATTTCTACACCTTCGTAGAGTTCCTGCGCAGCCTTCATGGTGCGGCGGGCCTGAAAACCCAGGCGGCGGGAAGCCTCTTGCTGCAACGTAGAGGTGATAAACGGCGGCGCCGGAGATTTGCGGCGCGTTCCCTTTTTGAGTTTGGAAATTTTATAGTCCGCTCCTTCCAGTTCTGCGAGGATACGGTCCGCCTGCTCTTTATTTTCAATCTCGATCTTTCCATTTTCATCGCCGTAGAATGTCGCAGGGAAAGCCTTACGGGAACCTTTGGGAATCATCTTCGCATCAATGGTCCAATACTCTTTTGGAACAAATTTGCGGATCTCCTCCTCGCGGTCCACTACCAGCCGGACCGCTACGGACTGTACGCGCCCCCCAGAGAGGCCCCGTCGAATCTTTTGGGAAAGAAATGGGCTGAGTTTATAGCCTACAAGCCGGTCCAAAATGCGCCGCGCCTGTTGTGCATTGACCAAATCCATATCGATGCTGCGGGGATGCTCCATCCCATTGGTGACACCCGTCTTTGTAATCTCATTGAATGTCACACGGTTTTCGTCCTCTGTCTTTAAATCGAGCAGATAGGCCAAATGCCAAGAAATTGCCTCCCCCTCACGGTCCGGGTCAGTCGCCAGAAACACGTAGTCGCTTTTCTCCGCTTTTTCCTTTAATTCGTCTACCAGCTTTTCCTTGCCCTTAATCACTTCATACTTCGGTTTAAAATCTTTTTTAATATCAACGCTCAACCGGTTTTCCGGTAAATCGCGCACATGTCCCATAGACGCTATCACATCATACCCGGGACCTAAATATTTCTTAATCGTCTTCGCTTTTGCCGGCGATTCCACAATCACCAATTTCGACATCTATCCATACACCTCTTTCATGTCGTATAGCGCTCAGGCCATACCATTGCGGGCGCTCCATTTCCCCGCACAACAACCTTCCTATATATCTATGTCACATAAAACAATGTTGATCTCTAAAAAATGCAAAGTCTTTTAGACTTTGTGAAAACCTGCCCTTTCCATAAACACCCATTGGGCAGGCTTTCATAAAGCCTAAGATTCTTTTAGGGAATAGCGCCTTCCGGAATACCCTTGAATGATCCCCGCAAGCTCTAATTCTGTGACAGCTGGCAGCGCACAAACTGTGGGGATGTCAGCTTCCTGGCATAACTCCAAAAAAGGACGCGGCTCACAGGTGAGCACACGAAACAACGCCGCTGCATAAGGGGAAAGCCCGGCGGGTTCTTCTCTGTCTTCCGTATTCCCCTGCACCGTCTTCTGTTCTTTTTGAGCGGTCTCTATCAGCATAACACTTTCCGTCGATTCCTCCAAGTGGATTTTTCCTGGAAATCGGAAAAGATATTCCTGCAAAATATCATTCGCACAGCTGACTGCCCGCATTCCTTCGCGCAAAAGGTTGTTCGGCCCCTGAGAAGCACGGCTCCCCACCAAGCCGGGCACGGCAAAAACATCGCGGTTTTGATGGATGGCTTCGTTTGCGGTAATCAGTGAGCCGCTTTTTTCTGTGGCTTCCACTACCACTGTCCCTAAAGTAAGCCCAGAAATTAAGCGGTTGCGCACCGGAAAATGGTTGCGTAGAGCGGGCGTATGAGGAGGATATTCCGAAAGCAGCGCACCATTTTGCGCAATCGAATCGCGGAGATCGGCATTGGCCAATAAATACGGATGGGAAATGCCGCATCCGAGGACACAAACGGTTTTCCCTCCTGCGAGAAGCGCGCCTTTATGCGCTGCTGTATCAATGCCCAACGCGCCGCCACTGACAACAATTGCGCCGCCTTTGGCCAGTCCATATCCCAAACTATGGGCAACACGCTTTCCTACCAGCGTCGCCTTACGTGTTCCCACAATGGAAACGGACGGAAATTCCAAAAATCTGGAAGCCTTCCCTGTACATATAAAACAGCTGGCGGGTTGTGAATTTGCCGGAGCAAAAAGGGATAGTCCCGGTCTTCTGGCGTCAAAATATGCTGCCCCAACTTCTGGCAAAGGTCGATCTGCGCCAACGCATCTTGTAACGTGTAGGTCCGCAACGCAGCCAATTCACGCTGGGTAAAAATTCCCATTAAGCTCCATTCCCGTAACCCCGCACGATGGAATGCCTCCAAATTCTCAAAGGATTCCAGGATGTGGCGCGTCTTACTGCTGCCCGCTTGTAAGGCATGCTGCAACCAAACCCAATAGGCACGCTGGTCGATAGCCATCCTGTCCTTTCTCCTTTCAAATTCGCATCATTTCCCACATCAGAATCGCCGCAGAAGCCGCTGCATTGAGCGACTCCGCACGCCCTCGCATGGGAATCGTCACAGCTTGGTCCCAGGCCGCCACAGTATCTGCATCCAGTCCGTTCCCCTCATTGCCCACAGCGATGATAACAGGCTTTTCAAAGGAAAGCTCGGTTACTGGCTTTGCTGTGCGATCCGGCACCGCAGTATATAATGCGAATCCGCGGTTCCGAAGAACCGGCGCCGCACCTGCCAAACTTTCCACGAAGCGAAAGGGCAGACGAAACACCGCTCCCATACTGGCACGCAATACCTTTGGGCTGTATACGTCGCAACAAGTCCCTGCCAATAACACACCGGCTAAACCCAAGGCCTCCGCCGTACGCAATACCGCCCCCATATTGCCCGGGTCCTGCAGATTCTCCACAGCCAACAGATGGCCTTTTGCTGGAAGATCTTCCAGCCCTACGGTCCCCGGCCGTTTTTGACACACGCAAAAAATTCCCTGCGTCGTCTTTGTCTCTGCTAACAGCTCTGCCACATGCGGGGCAATGAAACAGCGGTGTGCCGCAAGGGGCATGATCCGCTCAAGATAAGGCTTATAACGCTGTGCCGCCTGCTCTGTGTAAAACAGTGTTTGAATCACTATGCCGCTGTCCGCCGCATCGGCGCACAGACGAGCGCCCTCTAGTATAAAAAGGCCCTCGCTCCGGCGAAATTCCGCGGAGGAGGCAAGCTTTGCGGCATAGCGCACCCATTCATTTTTTCGGCTTGTAATCACATCCAGCATAAATTCACCTATAACGAAAAGTTGCGCCCGGTTTCTGTTCCGGGCGCAATTCCAGCTTTTTTATCTTGCTGCTTTTGCCTTCTCGACCAGCGCCTTGAATGCGGCCTCGTCGCTCACAGCGATTTCAGCGAGCATCTTGCGGTTGAGGGCGATGTTTGCCTTCTTCAGCCCGTTCATGAACACCGAATAGCTGATATCGTTCATGCGGCAGGCGGCGGAGATGCGGGTGATCCACAGGCGGCGAAAATCTCTCTTTCTCTGCTTGCGGCCGATGTATGCATAGTTGCCGGATTTCATAACGGCCTGTTTGGCCATTTTAAAGTGCTTGCTCTTTGCACCAAAGTAGCCCTTTGCGAGCTTCAAAGTCTTTTTTCTTCTTTTGCGTGTCATCAACGCGCCTTTTACACGTGCCATTTTATATACCTCCAGTAATGGTTATAATTTTGTGAAAAACGAAGCGTTGCCTGTGCTTATTTATAAGGCACCAGGCGCTTCACCTGGCGTACATTCGTCTTATCCGCACAGTGGTCTGACGCAGGCCTCTCTTACGCTTGGTGGTCTTCTTGTTCAAAATGTGAGATTTATTGGCGTGGGCGCGGATGACCTTTCCGTTCTTAGAAAGCTTGAAGCGCTTTTTCGCGCCGCTGTGTGTTTTAATCTTGGGCATGGTATGCTCCTCCTTAAAAATGATTATTTAGCGGGTTTGGATGCAAGGAACATCAGCATGTTGCGTCCTTCCAGCTTCGACGGTTTCTCCACATTGGCAATCTCGCTGAGCGCCTCTGCAAACCGCCGCATAATCTCGTGGCCCTGCTCGGGATGCCCCATCTCACGGCCGCGGAAGCGGATGGAAACCTTGACCTTATTGCCTTCCTTCAAGAATCGGGTGGCATGGCCAACCTTCGTCTCAAAGTCGTGGGTGTCGATATTGAGGGACAGGCGGATTTCCTTGATCTCGACGACACGCTGGTTCTTTCTGGCTTCCTTCTCACGTTTCGTCTGTTCAAACCGGTACTTTCCGTAATCGATAATCTTGCATACCGGGGGCGTTGCCTGCGGTGCAATTTTTACAAGGTCCAAATTTTGTCCGAACGCCATCTCCAGCGCCTTTGCAGTGGGCATCACCCCAAGCTGGTTGCCATCCGAACCGATGACACGCACTTCTCTGTCACGAATTTCTTCGTTAATCTGTAGTTCCTTGTTGCTAATGGTTAAGCACCTCCAAATCACGTTATCTGCAATTCAACAAAAAAACGCGGGCAGAATTCCTCCGCTCGCGCATCAATACCACAGTTACAAACCGCTTCTGTGTACGTATTGACCCATGACGGACGGAACCACACAGGTGTGGGCAATGCCCCGCTTTGTTTTTACCTATTAACTTTATCATTCCATCCTTCATTTGTCAAGGATTATTTCATCCATTTGGGTAGAAGATAAAAATTGTGTAATATTCTTTATTAAAACTATTTTATCGGTTCCCTGTACTACTATGAGCGCGAAAGGGATGAGCGCCATGTGGAAAAAGATGCTGGCACCGATTCTGATTACTGTCCTTTTAGTCGCCTGGTTTGCAGTCTGGTTGATTGGTTGTGCCCTACTGCCTATCCCTTGGTTTTGGAAGGGAATCGGAATCCTCGTGTCCGCTGCATGGATCGGCGTATCGGTATATGTGTTGGTTCAACGAATCAAAGAAATAAGGAGCGGTGAAGAAAATGATCTTAGTAAATACTGATTATATCACGGGCAAAGAACTGGAAATGCTCAGTCTTGTAAAAGGAAGTACCATCCAGTCAAAGAACATCGGACGCGACATCACGCAGAGTTTTAAAACCATCATCGGCGGTGAACTAAAAGCCTATACGGATATGATGAATGAAGCCCGCGCACTGGCCACGAAACGTATGGTGGAAGAAGCAGAGCAATTGGGAGCGGACGCGGTCATCAATATCCGCTATGCTTCAGCAGCTGTCATGCAGGGCGCTGCTGAGGTCATCGCATACGGTACAGCCGTAAAGTTTAAATAATAGGTCTTACGCACTCGTGCGCCAACGGGGAGATAGCTACACGCTGTCTCCCCGTTTTTCATTTTTCCGATATTCCCTGCATCCATACGGTCAAACCACTTTTGTAGAAATGTAGAAAATGCTGGTCACGTACGAAAAAACATCCTGTTAAACAAAGGTATATCCCGCCAATTCCAACGCTTTCCTGGCTTGGCAGAGGTGGTCGGTACGCACCAAGAGATAATCCGTATCAAATGTCGATACGGCAAACACCGGGATTTGTCTCTCCGCCAACACCCCGGTTATCTTTGAAAGGATGCCAACCAGTGTAAAATTCAAGGGGCCTTCCACGCGGAAACACCGCCATCCCCTCTCCTGTTGGAGGCACTCCATTGGGACCGACTCTACTGGACAGACTAGCGACAGTTCTTCATCTGTCTTTCCCACAAACACAAATTGGGCCTCCCACGGAACTTGTTCCGCACGAGCAAGTTTACAGACGGCGAACTCCTCATTCAAAAGCTTTAATTGCATATTCAGGCAACTCCTTTCCACGAATCTCCCGGTTTAAGAAGAACGAGTACAGCAGGCATTCCTTGACCGGAATGCCGGTGCAAGCCACAAGTGCCCGGCGGTACAGGGCGAGCTGGGCCGCATATCGCTTCCAAAGGGCTTCTTCATCCTTGGCATGGTCGGTCTTAAAGTCTACCACCACCCATTTGCCGTCCTCCTCAAAAGCACAGTCCACTGCCCCCTGCATTACAACCGCTTCATTTGCGAGCGTTTGGGGCAATCCGGGCTGTACCTCGCCCGCAGTAATTTCCACTGTAAATCGGTATTCCCGCAGGATCTGGTCTGCTTGGAACATTCTCTGTGCCAAAGAGGAAGCAAAAAATGCTTGTACACGTCTGATCTCTACAGCCTCCCCCTCTTCCCGAGAAAGGAATCCCTGCTTTACCAAACGGTCCTTCTCTTGTGCAGGATCAACACGCGCCACCGCAAAGTCGCAGAACTGCATAAAATGATGCAAGGCTGTCCCGCGCTCTGCGGGAGTCAACCCCTGTTCGCTTAAAAAGGCTGGCCGTGCCGTAGCAGCATATTGAAAGGAAAACGGTTCTGCCGCCAAATCGCTGGCAGCCACCTTGGTTGGCACACCGCGCAATCCATCGTATGGATAAACATAGTTTAGTTTCTGTTCCAAATCTTTCTGAAGGGTTATGTCCGGAAGCGCTTGCCCTTCCTCCTCAATGGGCAAAGATTCTTCCTGTACTTCCGGATAAACCACACCGATTTTCCATGGAGTATCGCAGGGCAATGTAATCCCCGGCAAAGCGGCAGCCATCTCGCGCAATACTCCTCCATCCGGATGGCGCATCGCACATAGGAGCAGCCAGTCGGAAATGCAGGAAGCACTGCGCACCACATAGGGCTGTAGCCTCGGTTCTTCCGTCAAACGGGAGGCCAACTTTCCCAGTGTCTTTCTGCATCCTTGACCGTAGTCAACAGAAGAAGCTTTTCTTTTGCGCGTGTCATTGCCACATACAATACGCGCAACTCCTCGCTCATCTCTCCGCGGTCGATCTCCAAAGCAGCTGCTTCCCGCGGAAGCGTGGTCATCCGTGCACCGGTTTCCGAGTCCCTCAGTTTTACCCCCAACCCCAATTCCGGATGCAGCAATACATCGCCGCGCTCCTTATTGAAACGGCGAGAACATCCAGCCAAAATACACACGGGAAATTCCAGACCTTTGCTTCGATGAATGCTCATAATCTGTACGACTTCGGCTCCACTCACAGAGGACGCCGAGGCGAGGTCTGCATCTTGCTGCTCCAAGCGATCCAGCATACGCACAAAACCGGACAGACCATTGAAGCCAGAACTCTCATATTTTTTTGCGTATTCCATCAGTAGGCGTACATTCGCCAATCGAAGCGCTCCATTGGGCATCGCCTGTACCAGATCGGGATATCCGCTCTTTTCGTAAACAAGATGAATCAAACGGTCCGAAGGCAGTGTAGCGGCCAACATGCGATATTCTTCAATATCCCGCAGAACTTGCTCCGCACGCCCATTCCCATCCTGAGACGCCCGTACCAGGCAACGTAGAGCGGTTCTTTTCGCTCCTTCGCACGAATATCCGCCAGATCATCCGGAGTGAATCCATAGATAGGGCTCATCAGTACCGCCAAAAGTGGAATATCCTGAATGGGATTGTCGATGACGCGCAACAACGACACCGCTACGGCCACCTCTGGAGCAGCAAAGAATCCCCCGCCGGTATCCGCCCAAGCGGGAATCCCCAATCGCTGCAATTCCTTGGCGTATTCTTTGGCATATCGGTTTGCACTGCGCAGCAGGATACAAAAATCGTGATACCCTACCGGACGTTGAACACCGTCCTCTGTGACCTGCAAGCCTTCCGCCAACATCCGATGAATCCGTTGTGCAATATAACGGCTCTCTGCGCGCACCATCTCCTCTTCGTCCCCTTTGGAGAGGTCGAGGACCGTCAATTCTGTATCCGCCCCAGAGGAAGGTGGATACGCTGCACCGGGAACTAACTCTTCCCCTTCTCCATAATCAAGGTCGCCTGTTTGGACGCTCATCAGTTGGCGAAAAACAAAATTGACTGCGCCTGTGACCCCCGCCCGGCTCCGGAAATTCCGATCCAGAGCAATGCTTGCCGGATAGGCGTCCAATGTTCGGTCATAGGGCGGGTAAGCAGCCCGGCGGCGCAGAAAAATCTGCGGCATGGCTTGCCGGAAACTGTAAATGCTCTGCTTAACATCGCCTACAAAAAGAGATTGGATTCCTCCCGGGAAACTGCGCGAAAAATCATATCCTGTGCCTCGTTGGTATCTTGGTACTCGTCCACCATGATCTCATCGAAGCGGGCAGCCAACTCCTCGGCATCTGAAGTACGGACCACACCTTCCGGCGTATCGCGGACCAAAAGCTTTAGCGCCCAATGCTCCAAATCCCCAAAGTCGGCTGCACGGCGCTCCTGCTTCATCCGGTCAAGCGTTTCCCCAAAACGAAGAGTCACTTCAAACAGTTTGGCTACCAATGGAGCCAATTGTGCGATGTCCTCTGCACATTCCTCTTCACTCTCATGGAATAACCCCGTCAGTTTTTCTATGGTCGCTTTGACTTCTTTGCGGGATGCGGTCAACTTATTTTTGAGCGGGTCATCTCCATAGCCACGCAAAGGTTTCAGCTTCTCATAGGAAAAATTCCGGCATGCAAAAGCAAGTCCGTTCCAATTCTTCTCTTGTACGTACGTCTGCAATGCAAGCAATCCGGCCAAATCCGAAGCATATGCATCGTGATAGGCTTTCTGGATGGCCGCCTCCTGTTCCATCAAAGACAACGCATTTTGCGTCAACGCGACCGCATATGTTATGGCATCCTGCGCATAATGCAGAGCGGTTTCCCCCCAAACCGTCTGAGAGGCAGGGAGTTCCTCCCGGTAAAGCGCGGCTTTCTCACGCAACCAGCGCTCTGGAAACGGATGCGAACGAACAAATTCATAGAGTGTTTCCACAGTCGATACGAGCTGTGCATCATCGCGTCCAGCAGAAAAAGCATCCACTAACTGAAAGAATAGCGCGTCTCCCAACGCATAATATTCGTCCAACACCTGAGTGATCGCATCGTGCCGCAGCAACGTCATTTCCGCATCGTCTAAGATGCGGAAATCCGGCGATACATCGAGCTTATAAAAGTTTTCTCGCACCAGTTCGCTGCAAAAACTGTGTATGGTGCTGATCTGTGCCCGCGCCAATAAAATCTGTTGGCGCTGTAGGCGAACATTATATGGGTCCTCTTCCAACAGACGGGAAATTTGTGCAGCTATACGGTCGCGCATTTCGGCCGCTGCCGCCTTTGTAAAGGTAACCACCAAAAGGCGGTCTGCATCTGTGGGATGCTGCTCATCCGTCAACCGCTCCATCACGCGCTGCACCAAAACAGCGGTTTTCCCCGAACCAGCAGCAGCAGAAACCAATAGGGTTCCGCCGCGCGCCTCAATGGCGTCCCGCTGGCTGGGGGTCCAATTTCGGCCCATCCGGTTCTTCCTCCCTCTCCGTCAATTCTGCGATCACAGCATCGCGATCCCATTTGTTCATCTGTCTTGCTGTATCCTCCTGTTCCCTGCAACAAACCGCAAAATAGGGACACCAGTTGCAGCGTCCGTATCCCCCTTGAGGGGCACAGCTGCCAAATGGCCGCGGTGAAGTTCTTCCGCCATAGAAGCTGCTAAGTCCCGCACCCGGCGCAGAATGGCATTCATTTCCCGCGGGGATACCACGCTATCCCGCCTCGCAGGCACGCCATTTTTCAGGACTACCGGGATATAGGTCCCAGCAGCATCGGGCTCCATCGCGGTCAAGATGTCTGGGTCATCGATCAGCAAACCGTTCATGCGTAGCTTTTTGGCTTCTTCCCTCTGGATTTTTTCTTTAGAAACATCGCGCGCGGCAGAAAGGTTCGGCCGGGAAGCTGGGACATAAAGGATTCCCGCAGGTGCAAGTTTGCCACCATAACGTGCTTCTGCATTTTCACTGAGAGTAGCCAGATAAATCAGCATCTGCATGTTGACGCCATAGATCACATCGGACAGTTTGAACTCTTTCTTTCCAGTTTTATAGTCCACCACACGCAGATACTGCACGCCGTCCCGATCAAACAGATCCACCCGGTCCACTTTTCCATTGATAGATACCATTCCTCCATCCGACAGAGGAATCGCCAGCGGAGGGATTCCATCGCCGCCGATCGGCAATTCAAAATCGACCGGCTCAAACCGGCTCTGACAAAGTTCCTCTGCAATGTGGGCAACGATCACCAATGCGGCCTCGGATAACCGCGCAAAAAGATAGGTAAACCGCGGCGTTTTATTCTGCATCCCCCCCAAGCGGGTCTCCAGATACTGTTCCAAAAGGCTGCCAATCTCTTCTTTGAGTTCTTGCTGTTTCATTGCGTGGAGCTTTTGAGCACCTGTATCGCGGAAGAGATGTTCCAGTAGATAGTGCATCAAGCTTCCATATTCCAAGGCGTCCATCTCGGCGGTACGGCGCTCTTTTGCCCGCAACCCATACCGGCAAAAATATTGAAACCGGCAGAGATAGAACGTTTTCAATTTGAGTTGCTGAAACATTCATATTTACGCCAAATAACTTTTGCGCCTTCCGCTCATCTGCAAAGGTAACCACCCGTTTCTTTGCAGCGCGGTCCAAGGCTGCTATACGCGCCTCGTATTCCCGGCGTTCGGTGAAGAGCTTCCGCATCGTAGCGGAGAGCGGCGTATTATCGTTCCAGTTTTGAGCCGCTAAAGCAAACGCAGGCTGTTCTGCATTGGTCATCCACGTCTGAGGAATACTGTAAGGAGTATATACCGGCAAATCCTGCAAAATTGCCAGTGATTCTGTGACAATCGGAGATGCGTGCTTCGGTTCCCCCTCTATTCCAGCAGCCGGGAAGCTGATATAAAGGCGTTCAGAAGCTGCACTCATAGCCGCATAGGCCAAAAACCGCTCCTGCACAGCAATCCCCTCTAAGGTATCGTTCAGCGGTAACCCCAAGGCAATCAATTCCCGACGTTCTCCGTTGCTAAATACACAGTTCGCACTGGGAGAAAGGGGAAAATCCCCCTGGGTCGCCCCTAAAAGAAAAACCACCTTGGGTTCTTCTGTTCGGATACGGTCCGCTGCGCCAACGGTCACCTCATCCAACCCCTCTGGAATGCTCGCAATGTCATTCGCTAGGATCACCAAGCGCAGTAACTCCGCATACCGCGTGTACTGTAGGCAACATCCCTTGAGCACCAGAGCGCTTTGGTCGAGAATCGCCATTAGTATGTCCCACAGGCGAAGCTGTCGTTCCGCGAGTTCTGTCCTACCATTTGCAGCAAGCCGACCCGCCAATGCTTTCAGATGTTCGGCAGCCTGTAGATCGGACAAAAGCCGGTACACCGCCAAAGCCATTCCTTCTCCGTCCACCTCTACCACACGCTTTGAAAAACGGAGCAGCGGTTCTACGATCGTTCTCCGGTTCTGATTCAAAGATTCCAACTGCTGCTGGTCATGATCGGTCCATTCCTCTGCAAACCCCTGTGGATGATCCGTCCATTCTTCTTTCCACTTTCGTCCGGAGAGATTCCAAAGATATGTATAGTTTTCCAGTTCGGAAATTTGCTCTGTAGATAGTCCCACCAGGCCGGTTTTCAAAAACGTAAATACATCCCCAGAGGCAAAACCTGACCGCACCACCTGAAAGGCAGAAAGAACCAACCGCATCAGTGGTTCGGCGTCTATCGCCTGTGGCTTGTCCATAAAATATGGGATATTCCGATGTTCCAAAGCCACATCCAGGATTCCCCTATACTGCTCTGGCGTACGAACGATGACTGCAAAGTCTCGATAACGGTATCCGCGCTCCATCACCAAATTGCGAATCGTAGCTGCTACATATTCCGCTTCATCATACAAGTCTTTCGCTTCATAGAGAACCGCTCCTGAGGCGGGGCACGAAGCACGGCGAGTCGTCCGGAATACATTCGCTTCCAGAGCAGAAAGCCCTTTTGACCGGAATCGCTTTCCTGGCTCCAGAAGCTCCGGGGCAGCCACTTTAACCCCTCGCTCTTTGGCCATCCGGATCAACGTGTTTCCCGTATGGCGCACAAGCGAGAACAATCCCATCCCCCGTTCCGGATCATCCAGCTGATCGACACACAGGGAGACGTACACTTCGTCCGCCTGTTCCAGCATGGAAGCAAGGATTTGATATTCTTGAACCGTAAAGCTCTGAAAAGAATCGAGCGCCACCACACAATTTTTGAAAAAGGCATGCTCTTCCAGCAGGGCCTTTAATCGGGTAAGATCATCCAGAGGGTCCACATAACTTTGCGCTACCAGGGCATCATATGCCGCGAAGATCAAGGCGAGCTCTTTCGCCTTCTGCCGCAGTGTACTGGACAATGGACTTGCCGGTATCTCCGCCGCATCGGACAGATCTTTCGGATGAATCCCACACATCTTTAATTCTGCTGCTTCTTCCAGAAGCAAGCGAACCAGTTCTGTATCCTCTGCACTTTTCCGGTAAAAATCCAACTGGTCCTTCACTTGTTCCAGCGCCAGGCTCATAAAGATACTGCGTCCACCGTCATCCAGACGCCGGCCCGCCACACCTCCATATGTGCGAAACGCCCGATCCGCCAGTCGAGAAAAACTGAGCACCCAAACACGTTGTGCATCTTTTGGTCCCAAAAGGCGCAACATTGCCCGTTCATTCTGGAAGGACCCCTGTTCTGGTACAAGCAAAATCGGCTGTCGGGTTACAGGTGTTTCCTTTAACAAATTGCGCAGATATGTGGTCTTTCCACTTCCTGCACGTCCAAGAAGTAAATGTAGCAATATGAACCCCTCCGATCGTTCGTTCCTATTCATTATACGTTCTTTCTACGCAAGAATAATTCCGCATATAAAAAAGGAACCCTACACGGGTTCCCTTCCTGTGTACATTTTTTAAAAGCCGGCCAGCCATGCTTTTATTTGTTCATAGTACTCTAAGGTTTTGAATTTGATGATATACCGGTTTTGTCCCTCTACAATCTGAAGCTGTTGGGCGTCCAGGACATCTTCCAACTCCTGCGATTCCTCTGCGGCTGGAAGGCACATAGGAGGAAAGATCACACACCACCAATTATGCCCTTCTGCGTTCCCGATACAAACCCGTAGAGCCTCATACATTCCCGCTGGCAGTGTAACCTGTTCATATTCTCTTGTTGGGAAATAGGTGCGTTCCAATTGCACTGTAACCGGATAGTCATATCCACGCGCTGCAATTTCATCCGCAGCAGCTCGCTGTAACTCCGGCAGCTTTTCTCGAATGCACTGTTCCGCATCCTCTTTGTTCTGAACATCATCGAGCATCCCAGCGCTTTCCTGTAAAATGCGGTCACGCACTTGGAGCTTTAACGTCTGGTCCTCTTTCGAATCCGAGTTTGCCAGAACATGCAGCCGTAGAACATGCTCTGGGATATCTTCACACTGTGCAGCAAATCCTGTAAAGGAAAACAACACCGTAAAAATCATGGCAAGACAAATCGCCTTTTCAAGTCGTTTCATGGAACATCCCTCTTTATGTTTGATGTCGGGAGTATTGTCCCATTTTTTCAAATTATACGTCGATTTGTAAAAAAAGTCGCCATCCTACCTATAAAATGTAACAGTTAAAAAAGATAACCGATGCTATACTTCTTCATTTTTCGGTGTAAAACCCCACCTATCAACGTAAAAAATGTACAAATTCACAAGAAATTATTTGACAAATTATAAATTGTCAGATATAATGCTAATATCTAAAAATGGGAGGGAGACTATGTCCAGATACGTTGCAGAGTACAATGTGAACAAATCGGATGACCTCATTAAATTCATCGCAGAGGATTTTTTGACCAAAGAAGGCTTCCAGCAGACGGTTTACAAAGGGGAAAATGTTTGGAAAAAGGGCATCGGGGCCGTCACCGCTCCCCAATTTATTAAATTGGAATATGGACAGGGAAAAGTCCATTTAGAGGCTTGGATTAAATCCTTTGGCGAGCACGGTTTGACCGGTTTTTATGGCGCTCTGCCCAAGAGCGAATTGAACAGCCGAGTTCAAAATTTAGTGCGGCTGCTGACACAGGAGATTCCAGATACGGCCTCTGTACAATCTCCTCCAACAATGGATGGCATGGCACAGCCAATTCCGGCTCCTGTCCCTGTAGCCATACATAATCCCACCAGCAAGGCAACTGTATCCATTATTACAGGTATTCTCAGTATCATCGCTTCTCTGTATATTCCATTAGCTGGTGTCATCCTCGGTATCATTGGAATTTCAACCGGCAAAGTTGGTAAACAGAGCACTGCAAAAGGCCTGGCAACCGCCGGTTTTATCACAGGCATCATTGGCCTTGTTCTTGGAATTGTCATTTGGGTCCTAAATTTTGTGCTTTCTTTTATGTTGTTAACATCTTGAACAAATAAAATATCCCTCATGCCAATGGTGCACTGCCCCAGCTTGTGCTATCCGCACAAACTGGGGCAGTGCACCATTTTCCCACATCAGGGGGCTTTGTCTATTGTCCGTTTTTACTGGACCTGTTCACACACCGGGATGGGGGATACTTTTGTATCTACACGGTTCTGTGGACGAAGCCCTAAAAAGGTTTATGTGCTCCATTTTATTCCATAAATTCTACAGGCATGCCCATTGGCTGGCACACAAACGTTTCTGGATAGAACGGCCGCAGCTGTTCTCCACAGTTTACAGCGGCATCCGCTTGATCGAACAAGCCATATACGGCTGACCCACTGCCGGTCATACAAGTCCCTTTTGCATCCCATGCAAGCATCTGTTCCTTAATCGTTTTCACCTCTGGTAGCTGTAGAACTTCTTCAAATACATTCCCTAAAGTTGCTCCAATCTTTTTCAAGTCGCCTCGCTGCAGAGCCTCTAAAACGTGTTGGGCATGTGCGGAAGGGCCTCCTCCCTGTTCATCCACTGCCCGGTATGCCAGCCGCGTGTCCACACCCGTGGGAGGCTTGCAGACCACCAACCAACACTTTGGCAGCAACGGCGCAGGTTTCAGGATCTCTCCGATTCCCTGGACGCGCGCAGAACCCCCACATAAACAGAAGGGAACATCCGCCCCTACGGTCAAACCAAGCTCGCAGAGCGTCTCCAAAGGCAACTTCGCATGATACAATCGATTCAATGCGTGGAGAGTCGCTGCTGCATCCGCACTTCCTCCTGCCAGGCCTGCCTGAGAAGGGATTTGCTTTTCAATCACGATGGATACGTCGGGCAGTGTCTGAATCGCTTGGAAAAAGGCATTCGCTGCGCGGTAAACGGTATTGCCCTCACCGCACGGCACATCCTCCCTTGCACAAGTGATCGAAAGTCCCCCTGTACCCCGTTTGATAGTGAGCGTATCGTGGAGCGAAATGGTGTGCATCACCATATCCAGTACATGATAACCATCCGAACGCCTGCCCACAATGTCCAAAGCCAGATTGATTTTTGCATATGCCTTGATTCGCATAGATCATCCCCCCACAGCAAAACCGGGATTACCACATACGGCAATCCCAGAAAAATCCTTTTATTTATAAACGAAACAGCCGAAAACGCTTGATGTCGATCACATGCTTTGGGCACATTTCGTGGCAGCAATAGCAGCGGATACAGTTTCGGTAATCGATGGTTGCATGCCCGTCTACCATTCGTATGGTGTGCTGTGGACAGCTCTCCGCACACTTTCCACACCCTACACAATTGTTCTGCTGGATGCGTGGCACAGGCGTGGTAATTTTTTCCGCCAAAGGACGAAGAAATTTTGGCAGCCAATCCAAAAAGTTGACACTACACGACTCCGGTTGTTCAAAATCCGGAACGGACAAAGACGGCAATGACGTCCCCAAAAGGATAAGTTCTTCGACGCTCTCCGGACATACGTTGCGCGCCATTCCCGCCCGCAAATAAGGGACCTGGACGGGCGATTGATGGATTAACGCCGCGCAGACCAAATCCAAAGCAAACGGGTCCCGCGAAGCGGCCAACGCTCCCACAAAGCGCGGCTTTCCGCCAGTCGGGCCATTGCCCTCCATCCCCACAATCCCATCAACCACATTGAGCGATGGTTTTAAGGCACAGCACAAATCGACCAGCATCTCTGCAAAGGCCTCCCGCTCTGGAAAACGGCAATGTAGCTCTGGTTTCATCAAACCCGGCACACATCCAAATAGATTCTTTACCGCAGCGCTCAAGCCCATCATTCCGTGGGTTTTCAGCTTTGCAATGTTGACCAGAACGTCTGCCTCTAAAATAGGCCGTATAATGTCAAACTGTTTGGAACGGCGTCCCTGCGGAACTTCCAGCGCTGCATATGAACAATCGTTATTCAAGGCAAATCCATACATCTTGGCCATTTCTGTGTATCCGCCCGCCTCATAAATCGAACGCAACAGAGGCGGAGAATAGGGGCCACCGGGGCTTTCTGCAACCACAACCTGTCCGGCGCCCCGTTCAAAGAGCTCTACCGCTACCGCAGCGACTACCACCGGATGGGTAATCATCCCCTCCTCCGGTTTGGAACGAAGCACCAAATTGGGTTTAAACCACACGGCATCCTGGAAACAGGAATTCTTGCACATGGAGCGCATCCAACTGTTCCCGTAACACATGGCGTACCGTCTCAAAATCATATTCCGCACAGGCAGAAAGGTACACCTGCTTTTTCATCGCCGACGAATCCCCCATGCTCAAGGTTCAAATCGCTTGATGAAATGTTCAATTCGTGAAAGCGCCTCGGTGATATGTTTGATGGAATAGGAATATGAGACACGCACGAAGCCTTCGCCACAGTCGCCAAATGCAGTCCCTGGAACCACGGCTACATGCTCGTCATAAAGCAGTTTTTCACAAAACTCCTCTGAACACAGACCGGTCTTTTTAATACAAGGAAACACATAAAATGCGCCTTCCGGTTCAAAACAGGTCAGCCCCATCGAATTAAAACCATCTACTACCAAACGGCGGCGCATATCGTACTGTTCGCGCATGTAAACGATGTCCTCGTCACCATTTTTAAGGGCTTCAATTGCAGCATACTGCGCTGTGGTTGGCGCACTCATAATGCCATACTGATGGAGTTTTGTCATCGCCTTGATGATGTCCGCTGGACCAACCGCATATCCCAAACGCCATCCCGTCATGGCAAATGCTTTGGAGAATCCGTTCACCACAATGGTCCTTTCCCGCATGCCATCTATTGCGCTGAACGTGACATGGTTGGTATCCCCGTAAGTAAGGGCGCTGTAAATCTCGTCCGACAACACCATCAAATTGTTTTCCCGAACCACCTCCGCAATTGCCTGGAGATGTTCCCTGCGCATCACCGCACCGGTTGGATTGTTCGGATAGGGTAAAATGAGCAGCTTTGTCTTGGGCGTGATCTTGGCGCGCAGAGCCTCCGGAGTCACACGGAAACAGTCCTCCGCCTTGGTCTCCAAAACAACTGGAACCCCTCCTGCCATCTCTGTCAATGGCACATAACAAACAAAAGAGGGCTCCGGAATGAGCACCTCATCCCCCGGGCAAATAAGAGAACGCAGACAGAGATCAATGGCCTCTGATCCGCCCACAGTGACAAGAATCTCATCTTTATCATTATAATCCACATGGTAATGGCGCTTGAGCCAACGCGCAATTTCCCGGCGCAGTTCCATAAAGCCACGGTTTGGAGAATACCACGTTTTGCCGTCCTCTAAGGAATGAATTCCTTCTTCTCGAACATGCCACGGAGTTGTAAAGTCCGGCTCTCCAATGGAGAGGGAGATCACATTTTCCATCTCATTGGCGATGTCAAAGAAACGGCGGATACCGGATGGCTTGATCGCCTGCACCTTCTTGTTCAGCACGGTGCTATAGTCAATCACAGAGCACACTCCTTCTCTCATCGTTTTCATCCTCCGTATTGAGGACTACGCCGCCATCCTTGTAACGGGTCAAAATAAAATGGGTGGCCGTCGAAAGTACCGAATCCAGCAAGGACAAGCGGCGGGCAACAAACATTGCAATTTGTTGCATCGTATCCCCATGCACCATCACAGCCAAATCGAATCCGCCAGACATTAAATAAACGCTGTCCACCTCTTCAAACTGCATGATTTTTTGTGCGATCTCGTCAAATCCACGGTCGCGCTTCGGAGTAACGCGCAGTTCGATCAAGGCAAACGCCTTGTTTGCATCGGCTCGTTCCCAATTAATCAACGTCTGATAACCACGGATAATTCCCGCCTTTTCATAGGCGTCCATCTGGTTGCAGATTTCCGATTCAGGGCGGTCCAGCATGGTGGCCAGCTGGCGGGTAGTCAGACGGGCATTTTGATTCAACAATTCCAATAAACGATCCATGACATTCACTCCTCCAGTTAAAAATTGGAAGGTTCCAAAAGGACTGGAACCCTTGGCATCATCTGAAAAATCGGATAATAAGATATAGTATACATCAAATGAAGGCCAATGGAAATATCCAATCCATAAATTAGAAGGCTCTTCCGCTGTTTTCGGAAAAGCCTTCTCGTAAATCATGGGTGAATTGGATACGGCGCTCAGATCACTCAATGGGAAGCAGCTTTGGCTCGTGGTGGGAATACAGGGAAAAATGTGTAAAACCTGCTTTTTTAATCAATTCCATCCCTTGTTCCACGCCACCGCAGACGTCCGGCCAACGGTGTGCATCCGAACCAAGCGTTATGAGCTTTCCTCCCAATTCATGATACCGCTCTACAATCGGCAAATTCGGCATAGTATCCCCCAATTTTTGGCGTAAGCCGCTGGTATTGACCTCCAAAGCCTTTCCCTTTTTAATCAATGCTTTTAAAACTTCATCGATGCGTCCGGAAAATTGTGCATTGTCGATGGCAAGGCCATGCTCCCCAACGATGTACCGCCAAGGATAAGTTAGATGTGCCAGAGAATCAAACTTTCCCCATTCGATGGTTTCCAAAATCTCGTCAAAATAAAGATGCAATACCTTTGTAATATCCACCTGGCTGTAATCTAGCTCATAAAAATCGGGCATTCCCCGCACATTGTGTACGGAGGCAAGCACAAAATCAAAATCGCAGGCATCCAGGATTTCTTCCGCTGCCGCCAAGTTTTGCATGGGCTGCCCAATTTCCACCCCAGCCCGCACATGCAGGCGGCCATGAAATACAGCGGAAGCCTTACGCGCTTCGAAATACGACTGCCGGACCGAACGGTCATAACCGTCCTCTTCATAAACATTACACTCGCAGTGGTCCGTGATGGTCAATGCGTAAAGCCCCAACCGGCACGCACATTCGCACAGCATCATCGTCGGGTCAGAAGCATCGCGGGAACAATCACTATGGGTGTGGCAATCCGAAAGATATCTATATTTCATTGTCCAACTCACTTTCTAAAAAAATCGGTCCATTATGTATGATCGCAAAGCAGAATCATCCGCCTTTTATTTGTATTCAGTCTAACATAGAATCGACTTTATTTATAGATGAATCCTTCCCATTTTGGCGTTGGAAAACGCTTCCGTTTTTAAACATATTTCCCAAGAGATGCATAAGCAGACCGCGCCGCCGCTGGATTTTACGCAGTTTAACCATATATTCTGTTGGATGTTTCGATTTGTTTTGCGCCCTCTTCTCTCTTTTTCAGGAATAACATCTGGCGCTTTTCCAAGGGAAAGGCCGCTCCCTTTTCTTGACATAAGATTCATTTCCGTTCATAATGAGGACAAGTATTTTGTGCATTCCGGACTGCATTTGTGCAGATTCGGAGAGCCTTTTTGGCCGTTTCGGCTGTATTCCAAAAAAGATAATTGGGAGGTTATTATTTATGCGTGCAGTCATCACCGTAATTGGAAAGGACATGGTGGGCATTCTGGCCCGCGTTTCCTCCATCTGTGCAGAGCATAACGTCAATGTTGTAGAAGTAACCCAGTCCGTCCTACAGGATCTGTTTGCCATGATTATGATGGTGGACATCTCTAAATGTTCCATCCCGTTCCAAGAGTTGGTGGATGCGCTCACCGCCATCGGAGAAGGCATGGGGCTGACCATCCATGTTATGCATGAGGACATCTTCAATTCCATGCATCGCATCTGATCAACCCTTTTAAGGTATTTGCTGCCTTTCTACATGCATGCCTTAAATCTTCATCAAATTTTTCTATTCATTTCTACAAGCTCTCGAGTAAAAGATAAGGAGTGAGTCCCAAATATGCTCAATTCCCACGATATTCTGGAAACGATCAATATGATCGACAATGAAAATCTGGATGTACGTACCATCACCATGGGGATTTCCCTGTTGGATTGCGCTGATAGCAATGTAGCGGCCGCGTGCGATAAAATTTATGATAAAATCTGCCGCTATGCCGGAAATCTCGTAAAGACCGGCGAGGACATCAGCAAAGAATATGGCATTCCGATCATTCACAAACGTATTTCTGTCACCCCCATCGCCATGTTGGCTGCTGCCTGCCCTGGAAGCAGCCCTGTGCACTTTGCTAAGGCTCTCGACCGGGCGGCAAAAACAACCGGTGTGAATTTCATTGGAGGTTATTCGGCACTGGTGCATAAGGGGTTTGGCCCGGGTGATTACGCTTTGATGGCCAGTATCCCCGAAGCACTCGCGGAAACGGAATTTGTTTGCTCATCGGTCAACATTGGCACAACGAAAGCGGGCATCAATATGGATGCCGTCCAAAAAATGGGCGGTATTGTCCGCGAGGTGGCAGAACGTACAGCGGATCGCGACTGTATTGGCGCTGCAAAGCTGGTTGTTTTCTGCAACGCTCCAGAGGATAACCCCTTTATGGCAGGCGCCTTTCACGGTCCCGGTGAACCGGATTGCGTCATCAACGTCGGTGTTTCCGGACCGGGCGTTGTACGGGCCGCTCTAGCCAAGGCTGGTGACTGTGACCTCTCCGGGGTGGCTGACATTGTAAAGAAAACTGCATTTAAAATCACCCGTATGGGCCAACTGGTCGCGCAGGAGGCCTCCCGCCGCCTGTTTGTCCCCTTCGGCATCGTTGACTTATCCTTGGCTCCAACGCCGGCGGTCGGCGATTCCGTGGCGCATATCTTAGAAGAGATGGGTTTGGAAAGCTGTGGTGCGCACGGTACGACCGCCGCGCTTGCCCTTCTAAATGATGCCGTCAAAAAAGGCGGTATAATGGCATCCTCCCACGTCGGCGGCCTTTCCGGTGCTTTCATTCCTGTGACGGAGGACGCCGGTATGATTGATGCCGCACGCTGTGGCGCGCTCTCTCTCGTCAAACTAGAGGCTATGACAGCAGTCTGCTCTGTGGGCCTCGATATGATTGCTGTTCCCGGCGATACCCCGGCCGAGGTGATCTCCGCCATTATTGCGGACGAGGCAGCCATCGGAATGGTCAATTCCAAGACAACCGCTGTACGTCTAATCCCTGCAATTGGGAAGAAGGCAGGCGAAGAGCTCAATTTTGGCGGACTTTTGGGGGGCGGCCCTGTTATGGAGGTCAACCGGTATTCCCCAGCAAAGTTTATCCACCGCGGTGGGCGTATTCCTGCACCCATGCAAAGCTTAAAGAATTAAATCGATATTGGCAGATTGGATAAATTTCTTCGGAATCTTTCCCGAATTTTCCCCTTCTAATTTAGTGGATTTAACGGAATTTGTATTGAAAAGCCCAAAAGAAACGACTATAATAGGAACCTAATTTTGCAAGAGCTTTTAAAATAACTTGCAAACATGAAGAATCAATGTGGTTCTGTGCGCTTTGGCAACTCTATCTGGATTTTGCCAAACGCTGCAGAACTGCTTGTGCGTATGCGGCCGATTGATACGGCCGAACAAATCTTACCGTTCGGAAGGAGGTTGCGGCCATGCAAGATATGATTAAAGAAATTGTGGATATGGACCGTAAAGCCAGAGAAATCACGGATGCTGCCCAGCTGGAAAAGGTCAATTCTGAAAAAGAAGTGGCTGAACGCCGTGAACGCATCCGAGAGGAATACCTCGCGCGTGCGCGCAAGCGCATCGCATTGAACGAGCCGCAGGAACGTGCAGCCGCTGAGGAGGAATGGAAAGGTAAAGCTGCGAGAAACCAGGCACTTTCACAACGCCTGGACGCCTTATATGAAGAGAAAGGCGACGAATGGGTACGAACCATCGTAGCCAGAGTGATTGGGGAGTGATCGTATGCTTTCCTCGTTAGCTTCCAATGCGATCCTTTCTAAGGCGCGCGCCATGTATGGAAAGCGTCTGACAAAGGAAAACTATCGGGAACTGCTAAATTGTAAGTCTGTGGGCGAGGTCGCCGGGTATCTAAAGAGTCGCACTGCCTACAACAAGGTGTTGGCAGGCATCAATGAAAATGAGGTTCATCGCGGCCAATTGGAAGGAAAGCTACGCCAGAAACTCTTTGAAGACTATGCGTCACTGTGCCGGTATGAGCTTTCTGTCGGGGAACATTTTGCCGACTATCTGTTGGAACACAGCGAGATCGAACAGATTTTGCATAGTCTGATGTATCTGGGCGCCGGCAATCCAGAGGAATACCTCTTTTCCCTCCCCGCTTTTTTGAACCGTCATACGCGCATCGACCTCTATGCGCTGGCACACGTCAAAACGTACGATGATTTGCTCAACGCGCTCAGCCATACTCCTTATCGGAAATTGATTGAACCGTTTCGGCCGATTCCAGGCATTCCAATGAACTACACTGGGATCGAAAATGCCCTATATACCTATTTGTATAAGAGTGCCTTTGCTATCATCGACCAATATACCCGCGGTGAGGCGGCCCGCCAACTGCGCGAAATGTTTCAGGTCTACATCGATCTGATCAATGTGTCGCGTATTGTCCGCCTCAAGGCGGTTTACCAAGAGGGGCCTGACTTCATCCGCAGTACCCTGCTTCCCTTTGGCACCATTCATCCACACCTTCTGGATGAGATGCTCGATGCGGAACCAGAAGATGTTTTGAACATTCTGGCAAAAGCACCGATTGGAAAACGTTGCCAGAAAATTGCACACACGTATATCGATCAAGTTCCTGACCGAATGAAATATTTAACCTGCCGTCATGACATCCGCTTTTCTACACATCCTTCCGTGGTGATGCTCTCTTATATCTTCTTAGCGCAGATCGAAATTCAGGACATCATCAACATCGTGGAAGGAATCCGTTATCAATTGGCGCCTGAAGAAATTCAAAAACTACTCACTGTTGCCGATTTTCATGAAAGGAGGCGTGATGGTTGGCTGTACAGAAGATTAAGGTAGCGAGCATTATCGGCCGGATGATCGATCTAGACCGTGTGACTGCTGTCTGTGGAAAGTCCGGCTCGTTCCATCCGGACAATTCCCTCTCCTTTTATTCGGATACATCCGGTTTCTCTCCGTTAAATGAGGAGAACCCGTATTCTGCTCCACTCCAGAAACTTACCGATGCGGTGAATGGTTCCCATAAAAAACTGGTGCTTCTGGATGAATCGCAGATGGAAAATGTCCAATACTCCCGCGAAGAGTTGGACGCATATGTTCGCCGCCTTGCCACTTCCCTGAACGATTTACAAACAGAACGCACTCAAGCGCAGCAGGAAGTGGAGCGATTTACCCGCGAAATTGAACAAGTCAGCCACTTCGTCGGGATGGATTTGAATCTCGATGAAATTCACGACTGCAAATACATCAAGGTCCGTTTTGGCTCTCTTCCAAAAGAGGGCTACGAAAAATTGCAATCCTACAACCAGAATCCCTATGTCATCTTTTTCCCTTGTACCAGCGATGAGCAGCATTATTGGGGCGTTTATTTTGCGCCAATTGATGTTGTAAGCGAGGTAGACCGTATTTTTTCCAGCCTCTATTTTGAACGTACCAGCTTTACCGAGCTAAAGGGTACGCCGGAAAGTGGTGTGGAAGAACTGCGCGGCCTGCGCGATAAAGAAATCGCCCGCATCCAGCGCGTGGACCGGCAGATTGACGCACTCTGGAAACAGGAGGAAGAAGAGTGTCAGAAGGTCTTTTCCTTTTTGACAGAAAAATCTGTTTATTTTGGAATCCGCCGTTATGCGGCGCGGTACAATGACAATTTTATTTTGACCGGCTGGGTTCCGGCCGACCGCGAGCCAGACCTTCGACGAGCGCTCGGCCAACTGGAATCGGTCGAATACACCTTTGAAAATGCGGAAGAGGAGATGAGCCACTCTCCTCCCGTTGCACTAAAGAATAAAAAGATTTTCAAGCCTTTTGAGTTCTTTGTCGATATGTACGGCCTTCCCTCTTACGATGAGGTGGACCCCACACCGTTTGTTGCAATCACCTATGTGTTGCTGTTTGGCATCATGTTTGGAGATCTCGGACAGGGAATCTGCGTCTCCATCGTTGGATGGTTGATGTGGAAATTCAAAAAGATGAAACTCGGCAAGGCATTGATCCCCTGTGGAATTTCATCGGCTATTTTCGGAACGGTTTTTGGCTCTGTTTTTGGCTTTGAACATGTGTTGGACCCATTCTACCGGAACGTGTTCGGTCTGGACGAAAAACCCATCGAAGTGATGGAGCCAAACACTACAAACCTGATTATCTATTCAGCCGTAGGTATCGGCATGCTCCTGGTCGTTGTGGCCATTCTCATCAACATCTACTCTTGCCTGCGCAGAAGGCACTGGGAAAATGCCCTATTTGGTCCAAATGGGTTAGCAGGGCTTGTATTCTATGTGTCTTTGGTCGTGGGATTTGGAGGGCAGCTGATTTTTGGCTGGCAGATTGTCAACACCGCCTATGTGCTCGGTTTGATCGTACTGCCAATTGTGGTGATTTTCTTCCGGGAAGTGCTCGGGGGGACTATTGGAGCGCCGCTCCGACTGGAAACCGGAGAGTTGGGGAAATTTCCTCATGCAGAATTTTTTGAGGTTTTCGAATACCTGCTCAGCTATGCAACCAACACTATGTCCTTTCTGCGTGTAGGCGCATTTGTATTGGTTCATGCTGGTATGATGCTCGTGGTATTTACCTTGGCAGAAATGACCAGCGGCATTGGTTATATCCTGATTGCCGTCGTCGGCAATGTGTTTGTGATGGGTTTGGAAGGCCTGTTGGTGGGGATTCAGGTTCTGCGTCTGGAGTTTTATGAGATGTTCAGCCGCTTCTTTGACGGAGACGGCCGGCCATTTCATCCCGTTGTGGTTCGCAGGGATGCATAATGCGCACAAGTCTAGCCGGCAAAACGTGTACGCACATGTCCCCTGTTATCCTCTACGCCGGCCACTTTGGCGCGGCGAAACATAGATTCCAAAGCTGTGAAAAAATCATTTTTGGAGGTATTTGTCATGAGTATCGTGTTATGTATTCCAATCGTCTTTCTGGTTGTATCCGTGGCGCTCTCCATCCGTGCAGTAAAGCGTGGAAAGAAGACCAGCCAGGCTGTTGCAACCCAGTTAATCGCTTTCCTAGCTGTATGTGTCGTTACCTTTGCAGCGCCAATGATCGCATCTGCTGCTTCTGAGGACAGTACACCGGATACCACAGCCACTACATCGCAAACAGCTACGGCCCCGGTGGACAATTCCAAGGGGATGGGATTGCTTGCAGCCGCCTTGGTCACCGGTCTGGCTGGTATTGGCGGCGGTATCGCAGTCGCAGCGGCGGCCCCAGCGGCCATCGGAGCAACCAGCGAGGACCCGAAGGCTTTCGGTAAATCCCTGATTTTCGTGGCGTTGGGTGAAGGCATTGCTCTGTATGGCCTATTGATCTCCATTCTAATTCTGAATAAAGTATAACACAGGCGTGCCCACGGCCTACAGGAAGAAGGATTCATATGCGCTTTTATCTGATCAGCGACAACGTAGATACACAGGTCGGGATGCGTCTGGCAGGTATCGAAGGAATCGTGGTGCATGAGCCTGAGGAGGTCAAAAAAGCATTGACCGAAGCGATGGCAATGGAGGATGTCGCCGTCATTCTAATTACCGAACGACTACTCCAACTTTGCCCGGAAATGATCTACGATCTGAAGCTCAAAGCCAAGCGCCCGTTAATTGTGGAGATCCCCGACCGGCATGGCAATGGGCGCACCAAAGATTCCATTACCCGCTATGTCCGCGAGGCCATCGGGATTAAAATTTAGGCCGCTTCCCGGCAGAATGGGGGTTTGACATGGCTATCAATCACAACGATGAAAAAATCGGAAAATTCTATCAGGCGATCCTCCATTACGGCGAAGAGCAAAGAAAGAAGATCGAAGAAGAGGTCGCCGCATTTAAGCAAAAAGAATTGGACGAGGCAGAGGTTGAAGTTCTTACAGAGGCATATCACCTGATACAAAAGGAAATGGCCCAGATGCGCAGCGGCATTTCCCGCGAGATGGCACAGCGGGAGATGGACGGCCGGCGGGCCTTGCTGGAAAAACGCCGTGGGATTATGGAGCAGATTTTTTCACGAGCGGCGGAAGAACTGCGCTCCTATACACAAAAACCGGCGTATGCTGCCTTAATGCAAAAGTATGCCCGCAATCTAGCTGCCGTGTTCCAGCAGCCTGGTACAGTCATCCGCCTTCGCGAAGAGGATGCCCCTTATCAGCAGCAAATCGCGGAAGCATTTGGTCACCCCTGTACCTTTGAAACCGATCCCACCATCCGGATCGGTGGTCTCCGCGCTTACAACAGCGAGATGGGCGTCATGGCAGATGAAACCTTGGACGCCATGCTGGAGGAACAGCGCGGTTGGTTTGAAGAAAACTCTGGACTGACGGTGGCTGGATAGCCGTGCGGCCACAGGATGGGAAAGGAATGATCCAAACATGAAAAATGAAACGGTCATATACGGTATCAACGGCCCAGTCGTCACGGTCAAGGCCGCGCAGTCTTTCTCCATGATGGAGATGGTGTATGTCGGGAAGGAACGGCTGGTCGGTGAAGTCATCGGTATCACCAGCGCTTTTACCACGATTCAGGTATATGAAGAGACTACAGGCCTTCGCCCAGGAGAACCCGTAGTAGGAACGGGCAGCCCAATGAATGTCACGCTTGGTCCGGGCATCTTGGACAACATCTTTGACGGTATTGAGCGCCCCTTGAAAGCAATTGAAGAGGAGAGCGGTGCATTCATTTCCCGCGGCAGTTCCGTATCCTCGCTGGATTCCCAGCGTCAGTGGGAAATTACTGTCACTGTCAAACCGGGAGACCGGCTCAACAGCGGGGATATTTATGCTGAGTGCCCGGAAACACCGATCATTCGCCATAAATGTATGGTACCGCCACAATTAAACGGCGTTGTTCAAACGGTTGTCCCAAATGGACTGTATCGCATCAATGACACGATTGTGACTCTACAAGATGAGAATGGAGTACTGCATGCGCTCTCCCTCTGCCAGAAATGGCCGATCCGTATTCCGCGCCCAGTCTCTCAGCGTCTGCGGACCGATGTCCCATTGATTACCGGACAGCGGGTGATCGATACGCTCTTCCCCATCGCCAAAGGCGGCACAGCTGCCATTCCTGGTGGATTTGGCACGGGCAAAACCATGACGCAGCATCAGCTTGCGAAATGGTGTGATGCAGACATCATCATCTATGTCGGATGCGGCGAGCGCGGCAACGAGATGAGCCAGGTTCTGGATGAGTTTTCGGAATTGATCGACCCGAAATCCGGCCGTCCCATGACGGACCGCACGGTCCTGATTGCTAATACAAGCAACATGCCGGTGGCGGCGCGCGAGGCGTCCATCTACACCGGTATCACTTTGGCCGAATATTACCGCGATATGGGCTACCACGTCGCCATCATGGCCGATTCCACCTCCCGTTGGGCGGAAGCTCTCCGCGAAATCAGCGGACGCTTGGAAGAAATGCCGGCCGAGGAAGGCTTTCCTGCCTATTTGCCCAGCCGCCTGTCGGAATTTTATGAGCGTGCAGGCATGACCAAAAACCTCAACGGGACGGATGGTTCCGTCACGATTATTGGCGCCGTATCCCCGCAGGGGTCCGACTTTTCAGAGCCAGTTACACAGAACACCAAACGTTTTACCCGCTGTTTTTGGGCGCTGGATAAAGCGTTGGCCTATGCCCGCCACTATCCGGCAATCAACTGGACCCAGAGCTATAGCGAATATTTTGGCGATTTGGACCAGTGGTATACCGATCATGTCGGCGAGGAATTTGTCAAGTACCGTCAACGCATCTCCCATATCCTCCAGGAGGAAAATCAACTGATGGAGATCGTCAAGCTAATTGGTTCCGATGTTTTGCCGGACGATCAAAAACTGATTATTGAGACCGCGCGTGTCATTCGTGTCGGATTCCTCCAGCAAAATGCATTCCATGCAGACGATACCTTCGTACCACTGGAGAAACAAAAGCAAATGATGCGTGTCATTTTGCACCTCTATAAAAAAGCCAAGCAACTGGTCGCGGCCAGTGTCCCGATTTCTGGAATTGTCGAAACCGGTTTGTTTGACAAGTTAGTCAAAATGAAATACGACATACCAAACAATCAGCTGGAACAGTTCGACGAATATGTTAAAGAGATCGATGAAACGCTGTCCAGCATTGTCAACGCATAGGGAAGCAGGTGATAATATGATTCTGGATTATATCGGTGTCAAGGAGATCAATGGCTCCTTGATCGTTCTGGACGATGTAGAAAATGCTTCCTTTGAAGAGGTAGTCGACATCCGCATGGACGATGGCACGATGCGCCAGGGGCGTATTGTGCAAATGGAGGGCAAGCGCGTCGTGATTCAAGTGTTCGAAGGCACACGTGGTATCTCCCTCCAAAACACACGCACGCGGCTGTTGGGCCATCCGATGGAAATGCCGCTCTCTCCGGAAATTTTAGGGCGCGTCTTTGACGGCGCTGGCCGTCCGATTGACGGATTGGGCGATATTTTCCCGCTCAAGCGCGCGAACATCAACGGTACGCCGATCAACCCGGTCTCTCGAATTTATCCAAAGAACTACATCAATACCGGTATTTCCACCATTGACGTTCTGATGACCTTGATTCGGGGACAGAAGCTGCCGATCTTCTCCGGTTCCGGCATGAAGCATAACGAGTTAGCTGTCCAAATCGCACGTCAAGCCAAAATCAAGGATGCGAACGAGAACAATTTCGCCATCGTCTTCGCCGCCATGGGCGCCAAAAACGATGTAGCGGAATACTTCCGCCGTTCTTTTGACGAATCCGGTGTTCTACAAAAGGTGGTCATGTTCTTAAATCTTTCGAACGACCCGATCATCGAGCGTATATTGACCCCCCGTTGCGCTCTGACGGTTGCAGAATATCTTGCTTTTGAACTCGGCATGCATGTATTGGTCATCATGACGGATATGACGTCCTATGCGGAAGCGTTGCGCGAATTCAGCTCCAGCAAAGGCGAAATTCCCGGAAGAAAGGGTTATCCGGGCTATCTATATTCGGACTTGGCCTCCCTGTATGAACGCGCAGGCATGGTTCGCGGCAAAGAGGGGTCTGTCACACAGATTCCGATTCTTACCATGCCAAACGATGACGTCACCCACCCGGTCCCCGACTTGACCGGTTATATCACCGAAGGACAGATTGTTCTGGACCGCAGTCTGGACAACAGCGGCATCTATCCGCCAGTGTCCGTTCTCCCTTCGCTTTCCCGCCTGATGAAGGACGGCATTGGCGCCGGCTATACGCGCAAAGATCACTCTGCATTGTCCAATCAGCTCTTTGCCGCCTATGCAAAGGTGATGGATGCGCGATCACTGGCTTCCGTCATCGGCGAAGAAGAGCTTTCCCCTACAGACAAAAAATATCTAGAATTTGGCAAGCGATTCGAGAATCAATATGTCAACCAGGGATTCAATGAAAACCGCAGCATCGATGAGAGCCTTGACCTTGGTTGGAGGCTGCTGGCCACATTGCCGCGCGAAGAACTGGACCGCGTGGATGATGCTCTGCTCGATCAATATTATGAAAAGGCCAAAAAGCAGCTTGAATCAGAGGCGGAGCGAAAAGTCCAACCCGCCGAACAAGCGCCGTAACGTTGTGCCGGTAAGGAAAAGAGGGAACCCATTATGGCTAATCAAGTCGTACCTACCAAAGGAAACCTCCTGGCTACCAAGAAGTCCCTGGAACTCTCCCGTACTGGATTTGAACTGTTGGATCGGAAGCGCAATATCCTGATTCGCGAAATGATGGCGTTGATTGATCGTGCCAATTCCATCCAAGGAAAGATCGATCAAACCTATGAGGATGCCTATGCGGCTTTGCAGAGAGCTAATATTACATTGGGAATCTGCGGTGAACTTTCTCAGACTGTCCCGCTGGATGACGGTCTGAACGTAGCCTATCGCAGCGTTATGGGTGTAGAAATTCCCATGGTTTCCTTGACACCGCGCGATATCCCCATCCCCTTTGGCTTAAATACAACCAACATCCTGTTGGACGACGCCTATAATAAATTCAACGAAGTCAAGCGTTTAACCGCTGAATTGGCAGAGGTCGAAAACAGTGTGTACCGGTTGGCAGACGCCATCAAAAAGACGCAAAAGCGTGCCAATGCCTTGAAAAATATTATGATTCCTCGTTTTGAACAAACCGTCAAATTTATCACAGACGCATTGGAGGAAAAGGAACGCGAAGAATTTTCTCGTCTGAAAGTGATCAAAAGCCAAAAAGGCCGAAAGGTCTGAGATTGCTTAGAAGTTGAGAGAAAAGCATAAGCACGCTGTCCCACTTTAGTCAAAGATCTCTTATCGGATCGATCTTGCATGGGGGGATTGCAAAAATAAAAACACAAAAACATGGGGTGGATTGCAAATAATCCACCCCATGTTTTTTGAATTTGATTTATAAAAATGTACGTTTTAAATGCTTTAGATGTCCTCCAAGTCGACAATAGTCTTGTCCTCTGTAGACGCATAGTTCAACTTCTCGACGATCACCTTGGTATCACGCGCGATGACCAGCTCTTCGTTGGTGGGGATGACATAGACTGCCACCTGGGAATCAAATGTGGAAATTTTCCCTTCCTTGCCGCCAACCATCTCTTCGTTGCGTTCTGCATCGATCTTCAATCCGAGATAACGCAGGCCGCGGCAAATTGCATAACGGTGGTGCGGCTGATTTTCACCCAAACCAGCGGTAAAGACGACTGCATCCAGACCGTTCATCGCCGCCGCATAGGCGCCAATCTGCTTGATAATCTGATAGGCCAGCATATCATGTGCCAGGATTGCGCGCGGATTGCCTTCAATTGCAGCCTTCGTAACGTCGCGGTCGTCACTGGAAACACCGGAAACACCGAGCAGGCCCGATTTCTTATTGAGGACCTCATCCATTTGGCTGGGTGTCAAATTCTCTTTTTCCATCAGGAAGGTGACAATGGATGGGTCCAAAGAGCCGCAGCGGGTTCCCATCATAAAGCCATCCAGCGGCGTCAATCCCATACTGGTATCAATGACACGGCCATCCTGGATTGCTGCAATCGAAGAACCGTTCCCAATATGGCAGGTCACCATCTTGATGTCCTCCAACGGCTGATGCATCAAATGCGCACAATGGCGGCTGACATACCGGTGGGACGTTCCATGGAAGCCATAACGGCGGATTCCATATTTTTATAATACTCGTAGGGGATCGCATACATATAGGCCTTGGGCGGCATTGTGGAATGGAACGAAGTATCAAATACCACAACCTCCGGAAGCTCTTCGCCAAATACCTTTTGGCAGGCAAGAATCCCTTCCAGCTCTGGGCCATTGTGCAGCGGGGCCAATGGGATCAAGCTGCGAATTCCCTCGATGACCTCATTGTTGACTAGAACAGACTTCCGGAAAATTGATCCGCCCTGTGCTACACGGTGGCCAATTGCACTGACCTCGTCCAGATTCTTAATCACGCCCACCTTTGCATCGGTCAATGCTTGTGTGACATACATGAATGCATCCGTGTGGTCCTTCATCGGGACCTGAACCCGTTTTCCACGGCCATCGGACGTTTTATGAATAAAGATGCTGCCGTCCATACCGATTCTTTCGCAATTGCCTTTGGCCAGCATCCGCTCGCTGTCCATGTCGATCAGCTGATACTTCAACGAGGAACTACCAGCATTGATAACCAAAACTTTCATTGGAAACCTCTCCTCCTGTTTTGCAGTGCACTGTCCCTCAGGATATATCGGGGATTTCGTCCGATACAGCCACACTGCTCTTTTCATCCGATATTGTCGTTTGGATAAAACAGAGAAAAATCTCTTTGGAACCAAATTTATTTTAAAAACATCAGACAATATGGTATTATTATAATAGTACAAGAATCGAACAAATTCAAGGAGTTTTCCAAGGAAATGCAGATTGCCGGAATTATTTGTGAATACAACCCGTTCCATTTGGGACACCTTGCCCTAGTAAAGGAAACCCGCAGGCAGGGCGCCACGCATATTGCCGCCGTTATGAGTGGAAACTACGTGCAACGCGGTGAGCCCGCCCTCCTCGATAAACATATGCGTGCAAAGCAAGCGCTCCTTTGCGGTGTGGATCTCGTTGTGGAGCTTCCCCTTCCCTGGGCGATGGCCCCCGCAGAAAAATTTGCACAGGGCGGCGTTTTTTATTGGATTGCCTTGGGGCAGATGTCATCAGCTTCGGAAGTGAATGTGGGGATGCCGCTCGCTTGCTCTCTTTAGCGGATATCTTGCTCTCCCCTACATTTCCACCACTCCTGCATGATGAACTCGCCGCCGGTTGTACATTTGCCCGTGCACGGGAACGCGCCGTGGAGCGATTGGCTGGTCCAGATACCGCCCAGATTCTACAAAGCCCGAACAACACGCTGGGAGTAGAATATTGCAAGGCCATCCGCACCCTATCCTCGTCCCTGCGCGTCTTTACCATGAAGCGGATCGGCGCCGCACATGACTCTTTGGATATGAATGTACAAGCGGCCAGTGCCAGCCTGATCCGTTCTCTTACTGCTGAAAACGGGGCCTTTGCTGCCCACATGCCAACAGCGGCAGCGATGATTTTGCAAACTGAATTGGAAGCTGGACACGCTCCTGCATCCTTAACGCGGATGGAACGCGCCATTTTGGCAAAACTAAGAACCATGGAGCCAGCTGCATTCGCTTCTTTACCGGATGTCAGCGAAGGATTGGAAAACCGTTTGTACGCCGCTGTTCGAACAGCAGATTCACTTGAGACGCTCTATCAATCCGTCAAAACCAAGCGCTACCCTTTGGCAAGAATCCGCCGGCTGGTTCTCTCGGCTTTCCTGGGGATCAATCGTACCCATGCCGCAGGCCTTCCCCCGTATGTACGCATATTGGGAATGAATACGCGGGGAGCAGAAATTTTGCATGTATCAAAAATGACCACAAAACGCCCTATCATCGCCAATTCATCGGATATTTTATCTCTTGACAATGATGCGCGAAATGTGATTGAATTAGAGAGCCAATCAACGGACGTATATTCCCTTTTTCTTCCAATCCCCCAGCCCTGTGGGCGAGATTGGACGGCAGGAATATGCAAGATACGGGACAATATGCAGCTTCCTTTCCAGCATGATTCCGTCTCTTTTGCGGGGCCTCCGCAAGAATAAATTTTCATTTAAAGGACGTGTCATTCTTTTGGAGCTCAAGGAAATTGATTTTGAAAATTATGGAAAGTGTGTACAGCTCTCCAACGGCGTCATTGATGTTGTTGTGACCATCGATTGTGGTCCACGTATTGTACGCTTTGGGTTTGTTGGAGGCGAAAATGTTCTGTACAACGACTTGGAGCGCAAGTATAAAATGCAGAACGCATTCATGGACGACTATTATTCCGAAGGGGCGGCGTGTTATTTCTATGGTGGACACCGATTATGGCTCGCCCCTGAGAAGATGCCGGAATCCTATTTTCCAGATAACGATCCGGTCATTTATGCATTGCTTCCGGACGGCGTGACCTTTTCCTCGGCAAAACAGAAACAAAATGAAGTTCAAACCCGTTTGGAAATCGTTATGGGGGAAAACTCCTCTGATGTGATGCTGGTACACAGTGTCAAGAATTTTTCTAAGGATCGACAGATGCTCTCCCTTTGGCCCATCACGATGGTTCGTGGGGGCGGTTTGGAAATTATTCCACAAAACCGCGTTAATGAGGAGGATGAACTCCCGCCGAACCGTGTTTTAACGTTTTTGGCCCTACACCGATCCGCGGGATAAACGTCTTTACATTGGAAACCGGTATATTACGATTCAGCACGATTCGTCGAACGAAAAGCCTCTTAAACTTGGCACCAATAATGCGCTCGGATGGGCCGCCTATGTAGATCGCACGTATACCCTCATCAAACGCTTTGTGCAGTCCGACGCTGCTTATCCGGATTACGGCAGTTCTTATGAGACGTATTGCAATGGGGATTATCTTTCCATGGAAACCATGAGTCCACTTTACCAGATTGAAGCGGGCGGGGCGTTGCGCCATGTGGAGAACCTTTCTTTGTTCCATACTTATAGTGATGTCTCCCCTACCGATGAAGATGGGATTACCCATTATATAGAAAATCTAAAATAATACGATTCTGTTGCAAAATAAAACAAGCGCCGGCAAGCAAATCATCCGCCCGGATAAGGATGTATTGTAGTTCTAGAGCGGCCCCAGGATGTTACGGCATCCTGGGGCCGTTTTGTTATGCCTGGCCGATGCAATTAAAGTAAATATTGACCTGCTGGGTATAGTGCTTTTTCTTGTACCGTCCGGAACGCTCGTGTATCTCAATTCTCTGGATAAACTCCCGCACCAGTTCCGGCGTTCGTTCCGCAATATCTGTGTACTTGTCCACCAGCTTGCGGAAGCGGTCGGCGTTCTGAAGCGTGTCCTGCCAGTTTGCAATCTCGTCTTTGAGCGTTTCTGTCTTTGCCTCCAGCTCCGCCTTTTCCAGTTTATAGCCTTTTACCAGTGTTTGAAACTGCCCGTCGGAGAGATGTCCCAAAACCAGCTCCTCGAAGGAACGGCGGAACAGCGTTTCCAGGTCTTTCAGCCGCCGTCCTCCCTTGTCCAGTTCCCGCTGCTTGGCCGCAAGCTCCTTTTTCACTCTGCTCTGGTGGCTGCTGGTAAGCCGCTGGAACAGCTCGTCCCAATGTTCCCTCGCCTCGGCAGACACCCGCCGAATCTCGCTCAGCACGATCTGCCGCAAGGCCGCTGTTTTGATGGTGTGGGGCGTGCAGTCCTCCTTATGGCAGTGGTACTTGCCGCAGACGAAGGTGTACTGGCTCTCGTCCCAGCTCCCGCACCGGCAAAGGTAGTACCGTGAGCCGCAGTCCGTGCAGTAAACCAGCCCGGAGAGCATATCCTGCTGTCTCATCTTGATGGGCCTCCGTTTGCCCTGCCGTACCCGCTGGACGATCTCCCAAGTGTCCAGGTCGATCAATGGCTCATGGGTTCCCCCAAAGCGGAGTATCTTGTCCGGCGGGTTCAAAAGGCTCTTTTTGTTCTTGAAGGATGGGGTATAGGTCCGGCAGTTGATGGTATTGCCGATATATTCCTCATGCTCCAGAATGCCGGCCACCGTGCTGCCGGACCGGGTGTAGGGCTTGTCCAGATTCAGAGCAGAGTTGCGGCCCCCTTTGGTGCGGTATGCGTAGGCGGTAGGGGTAAGGATCTTCTCCCGCGTAAGGATTCTGGCGAAACAGTAGGTTCTCTGCGGCTCAATCATGCCCCCTTTCTCCCGAAAACGCTGTAAGACGTTTTTTCGGGCAATCTTCAAAAATCACACCTGTAAAATCCGTTGAAAACACTGCTTTCAAGCGGCTATTCCTGCCTTACCCCGGAAAGCTCCTCTTTTCGGGTAAGCCCCTGTGGGGCCGGTACTGACGGCCTGCCCCGCGCCATAAGGGGAGCCTTCTTTCCGTCCGGCAAATGAAAAAGCCATACACGATCCGAAACTATCTGTTCCGGCCGTGTATGGCTTCCTGTTTTTGATCTTCCGCCGAACTGCTTTGGGATGTAGACAGAACCGTACCGTTCGGGGTATTGTTCTTCTCCCTGTCTTACAAAGAGAGTAGCGCAGGTGAAGGGATTTGTCAAGAGCACTTGCTGAAATTTCCTTTATGCGTGATGACATGAAGGCTTATGATAAAGCGCAGGATCGATTGGTTAGATCCAACTATAGGCGATGAAATATGTCCAGAAAATATTTTTTCTGCTCAACCATTTTGCGCCTTATAGCCCTCGCCCCAGATCCACATGGCATCCAGGATTGGTTTCAGGCTTTTTCCCAAGTCGGTCAGGCTGTACTCCACCCGTGGCGGGACCTCTGCGTATACTTGGCGATTGACAAGGCCCTTTTCTTCCATATCCCGAAGCTGGGCGGTCAGAACCTTCTGCGATACGCTGCCAATGGATTTCTTTAACTCTCCAAACCGCTTTGTTCCAGGCATGAGGTCACGCAGAATCAGGACTTTCCACTTGTCTCCGATCAGCATAAGCGTTGTTTCTACCGGGCAGGCGGGCAACTCCTTTGTTTGCTGCATGGTATCACTTCCTTTCAATAGTTTCTTTTTAGTAACTACAGCACAATAAAGTGCTTACTTTACAATAGATACTTACAGATTTATTATAATATTGCAAGACAAAAATTGCAATCCCCAAAACCTACATTCAAAATCAGGAGGTATTCATCTTGAACGAAGTCGTAAAGTTTTTGCAGGAAAATCCCGTACAGTATCTGGCTACTGTAGGCCGTGACGGCAAGGCCAAGTGCCGCCCCTTCATGTTTGCCGGTGAACTGGACGGCAAGCTGTGGTTCTGCACCAACAACCAGAAGGAAGTCTACAAAGATATGCAGGCCAACCCCAATATCGAAGTTTCCGTTTCCAGCCCGGCCTATGCGTGGATTCGTCTGAACGGCAAGGCTGTGTTTGAGAACAACATGGCTGCCAAGGCTATGTGCATCCAGAACCCCATCGTCAAGGGGCAGTACGGCGAGGCTACCAATCCTATCTTTGAGGTGTTCTACCTGAAGGATGTTCATGCAGTAATCGCCGACTTCTCCGGCAACCCGCCCAAGGAATACGACCTGTAAACAGAACTCAAATATCTTCGGGGCAAGGTGAAATTCCTGACCGGCAGTAACAGTCTGCGAACTGCAAGGGCAGCCGAAACGGTGCAATTCCGTTACCGACAGTAAAAGTCTGGACGAGAGAGGATATGACAAGAACAGCCCCGCAAGTGTCAGACTTCGCGGGGCTTGTTCTTAATCTAAATCATATCTCAATAGGAGAATTATGGAGAAAACAATTACTGTCCGAAGGAAATCATCCATCCAGAATGTGCGTATGCTCACAATGACCGCCGTACTTTCTGCCATCGCCTTTGTGCTCGCTTTTTTTGAATTTCCTGTTCCGCTGTCTCCAACCTTTGCGCGTATGGATTTGTCGGATTTGCCCGCACTGATCGGAGCTTTTGCATACGGTCCTGTATCGGGCATATTGATTGAATTTGTCAAAAACGCCTTGCAGCTGCTCACTTCCTCTACTGGTGGAATCGGTGAACTTGCGAATTTTATCATGGGAAGCAGTTTTGTGGTAACTGCCGGGCTTATCTATAAATTTCACAAAACAAAGAAAACGGCGATGCTTGCCTGCTTGATTGCCAGCATCGTTATGGGAGTTGGAGCGGCCATTGTCAACTACTTTATTCTGCTTCCCATATTTGAAGTATTTATGCCGCTCGACCAACTGATTGCTTCTTTTGGTGAGTTTATCCCATTCATCAAGACCAAATTGGATGTTGTACTGTTCAATGCATTCCCATTTAATTTGCTGAAAGGAATTGGGATCAGCATTGTCACCATGCCGCTTTACAAACGGCTTACCCCTACCTTAAAGGGCAGGCTGAAATAGGAGGTTCCTTATGCAGACAAAAGATTATTTGCAATACATCGTGGAGAAAATCCACTCCACCGTTTTTGCCACGACGGACAGCGAGGGACGACCAGTCACCTGCGCCATTGACATCATGGACTACGATGAAAACGGCCTTTACTTCCTGACTGCAAAGGGGAAGAATTTTTATAACCGTTTGAAATCCAATGAAAATATCGCATTTACCGCCATGAAGGGCGAAGATACCCTTTCCTGTGTGGCCGTGTCGGTGCAGGGTAAGGCAAAGGAAACCGGGCCGGACAGCCTGCCCGACCTGTTCCGAAAAAATCCGTACATGGAAAAAATCTATCCCGATGTGCGCTCTCGCAGCGCCCTTACGGTTTTCAGAATTTACGAAGGGACGGGAGAATGGTTTGACCTTTCCAAACAGCCGATTGAACGCGCCAGTTTTTCCTTCGGTGGTGCGCAGACAGAGAAAACCGGCTACTTTGTGACAGACAAGTGTATTGGCTGTAAGCTGTGCTATTCCAAGTGCCCGCAGAAGTGCATTGATATTTCGGCAAAGCCCGCCATCATCCGGCAGGAACACTGTTTGCATTGCGGGAACTGCTATGAGATCTGCCCCACAAGGGCGATTGAGCGGAGGTAAGACGGATGACACAGGACGAAAGATTGGATTATCTGCTCCGCTATCTGCTGGCGGAACGCAAAGAATATACAGAGATTCATGTGCCGGATACTCTCTCGGAAAAGCGGCGGCTTCTGCGCAGCCTGATGAATGTACGCCCGCCTATCCCGGCAAGTGAGGATTTTCTGAATGTACAAGACGCTTACCTGCGGGAGCGTCTTGCCAAAAAGGGTGTTACAAAGCTGGCCGATCTGGCGCCGGTACAACCTGGACTTTATCTCTGGCAGGGTGATATTACTACCCTTGCCGCTGATGCTATTGTGAATGCGGCAAATAGCCGGCTGCTGGGCTGCTTCGTCCCCTGTCACGGCTGCATCGACAACGCCATTCACACCTATGCGGGGGTACAGCTTCGTCTGGAATGTGCCCGTGTCATGGCGGGGCAGAAGAAAGAAGAACCCGCCGGCAGGGCAAAAATCACGAAAGCGTATAGCCTGCCATGCCGCTATGTACTGCACACCGTTGGCCCGATCATCTATGGAGCCGTAACAAAAAATGACCGGGAACTATTGGCAAGCTGCTACCGCACCTGTTTGGATCTGGCGGCGGAAAAAGGCCTACATAGCGTAGCCTTCTGCTGTATCTCCACTGGCGAGTTTCATTTCCCGGCTGACCTGGCCGCACAGCTCGCCATACGGACAGTCAGGGAATGGCAGCAGAAAAATCCTGATAAAATCGAGGTGATTTTCAATGTTTTCAAGGATAACGACTATGAAATCTACAACCGACTGCTACGATAATATTACGCGGCTCAAAGAGGAACTGGACACGGCGGACGCAGTGGTGATCGGAGCCGGTTCCGGGCTTTCCGCTTCCGCCGGGTTCACCTATACCGGCGAACGCTTCCGCCAGTATTTCGGGGATTTTATTGAGAAATACGGCTTCCATGATATGTATTCCGGCGGCTTCTATCCCTTTGACGGTCTGGAAGAACACTGGGCATATTGGAGTCGGTATATCTACATCAACCGGTATCTGGATGCCCCAAATCCGGTTTACCATGACCTCTTGAAGCTGGTGCAGGACAAAGAGTATTTTGTTCTGACCACCAATGTAGATCACTGTTTTCAGAAGGCCGGGTTTGATAAACACCGTCTGTTCTACACCCAGGGCGACTATGGCCTTTGGCAGTGTTCCAAGCCCTGCCACCAAAAGACCTATGACAACGAAGCTGTTGTCAGAAGAATGATGGCTGAACAAAAGGATATGAAAATTCCCAGTGAATTGGTGCCGCACTGTCCCCGTTGTGGTACACCTATGTCCATGAACCTGCGGGCGGACGATACCTTTGTGGAGGACGAGGGCTGGCACGCCGCCGCCCAGCGTTATACGGATTTTCTGCGCCGTCACGAGGAGCAACATATTCTCTTTCTGGAACTGGGCGTAGGCGGCAATACACCGGCCATTATCAAATATCCATTTTGGAGGATGACCTATCAAAATCCCAAGGCGGTTTACGCTTGCGTCAACCTGTCAGAAGCATACTGCCCGAAAGAAATCCAGAAGCGGGCGATTTGCATTGACGGGGATATTGGAAAACTTTTGTGTGAACTGTGCCTTAAACCCAATGCAGCCGCTAAAAGCCAGGTATTTCACACCTAAAAAAGATTTTGGGCGAATATCATTGGAGATTGTGTGGGCGACATGCTTGCAGATGATTGGTTAGGTGTGTGTATGGAAGAAATCATTGTGGTACGGGCAGTTGATTCGGACGGCACTATTTTTCAGACGATTATGGCCGCATTGCACGATAAATCAGTCCAAACTGTAGAAGTATCCTCTTCCATACTATCCTTTGGCGATGTCGAACTTTATCCGGCATTTCGGCGTGTGTTAAAAGCCGGAAAAGAAATTCATTTGAACTATGGAGAATATTCCATGCTATATTGCCTTGTGAAACATTCAGGCAGAGTATTTACAAAAGATCAACTCTATGCCTCGGCTTGGGATTCAAAACGGTATTTCGGTTCCAATACAGTAGAAACACAATCTGCCGTCTGCGAAAAAAGCTGGAGCCTGATCCACGGCATCCAATATACATTAAGAAGATAATTCAGGTTGAATACAAATTCGTGCCGCCGGAGAAAGTATAAAAATTGTCCATGAGCTGCATTGGGAGAACAAGAAAATCCGGGAGAGGAATAAAATCCTCTCCCGGATTTTTTTGTCATCTTGCGGTTAATACAACCGTCTGCAATACAATCTTTTCAACCATGCTCTTTAAGCTGTTCCAGTGGCGCGTGCGCTCCAGAATATCGCTTGTCACCGGCATGGGATCGTCAAGCAGAATCCATGGGATCAGACGCTCTACTTGTTCTGCGGCATCTTTTTGAACCCGGTGCATCATTTCCATGAGTGATTCATTCATTTTTTTAGTGCCATATAGCGATCCGGGTGATTGTGCGCAGATAAGCGAGCGCCATCCTCCCATATCGCCCCAGCGGACGGTCATCTTCCGCACAGCTGGAATTTTAAATGTTTGGCAATAACACATCCCATCCTGCTCATGGTAGGATAAGTTAAGATTCGGCTTTTGCATTTTTGTGTGCCTCCATTGATTTGGATTTTGTCGCAAGTCCATGAAACCAATCTGACTCACACTCTATCAAAAGTCTTTCTTAACATCCTTATCCGTACGGGCCGAATGTTTGCCGGCGCTTGTTTTATCATTAATTCCCGTGTACCGTATACAGAAAAACCATACGATAGCTTTTTAAAGTGTTCCAAAAATGCGGTCCCCTGCGTCTCCCAACCCGGGAACAATGTAACCAATCTCATTTAGATGGTCATCTACAGCAGCGCAATAGATCTGAATGTCCGGATGCGCCTCGGTCAAAGCTTTTACCCCTTCTGGCGCCGCAATAATGCACATAAATTTGATACTCTTCGGATGGCTACGCTTAATGATGCTGATGGCGTCAATCGCAGAACCACCGGTCGCAAGCATGGGGTCCAAAACGATTACATCGCGCTCCGTAATGTCCTGCGGCAACTTGCTGTAGTACTCCACTGGCTGAAGAGTCTTGTGATCGCGATAGAGACCAATGTGCCCGACCTTTGCTGCTGGAACCATCTCCAATACGCCTTCTACCATGCCAAGACCCGCGCGCAAAATCGGTACAAAGGCCAATTTGCGGCCTGCAATTACCTTTGTAGTCGCCTCTCCCATCGGTGTCTCGATATGCACCTCCTGAAGAGGAAGATCGCGTGTCGCCTCATAGCACATTAACATCGCAATTTCGCCCACTAACTCACGAAACTCCTTCGAGCCCGTATTTTTATCACGCAGGTATGTGAGCTTGTGTTGAATCAACGGATGGTCCATGACAAAAACCTGATTTTCCATTTGTTTTCCCCCATTTTATATTCAGTGATGAATAACGTCCCAATCGAATCACAGCGCAGGCGGCACTGTATTTTCCCTATGTTTCTTTATAGCTCTCCGCGTTCTATTGCAGCAATCTGATCCACCCGTCTCTGGTGGCGCCCACCTTCAAACTCTGTTGATAAAAAGACTTTGACCAATTCGACCGCTTTCTGTTCGTCGATCACACGTCCTCCCATGCAGAGAACATTCGCGTTGTTATGGCGGCGGGTCATCTCCACACAATAAGAATCAGAACATACCGCTGCACGGATTCCATCCACCTTATTTGCAGCAATACTCATCCCAATCCCTGTGCCACAACACAAAATTCCATATTCTCCTTCGCCCTTCACCACTCCATGCGCCACTTTTGAAGCGATGGGCACATAATCAATCGATTCCGTGTCAAACGTTCCAAAGTCTTTACATGCAATAGCATTCTGTTCCAAATATTTTTTGATTGCGTCCTTCAAACCGACGCCGCCGTGATCGGCTCCTAACAAAATCATGCAATTCCTTCTTTCTATATTCCATCAGGCCACTTTAACAGAAAACTGCGGCACTGGCACGCCCCCATCCGGGGTTGCATAGACATAAGTCTGGGTCCCCGTCGCATTTGCTGCGGCCGTTACTGCATAAATAGCATAATTACCGGATGTTTTTGCCAATTGAACGCCCACAGCTCCGTTTCCTGTACGAACATGGGGCAAGATCAAGGAACCTCCCCCATTATAAGTCAACTTAAAGTAATAGGTCTGTCCCGGGTGTAAAGTCAGCTGGCCACTTGTATCGCTCTGATAAAGCTCGCCTTTGACTGTCAATGGGAATTTTTTAGACGTTCCACTTTCGGTGATGATCTCAATATCCGTGCTTCCCTCCTGGAGACCTTCCAGCTGGAAATAATACGAACCATCCGTATCTGCCCGCAATAATTCGACCTCTGCAATCTTACTGTCCGCAGCACGCGCAACCACTACTTGGTTTGGCGACGCCTGTGCCTTAAAAACATACGTGGAACCCTTTCGACATGTATAAGCAGTGGTATCCACCGTTAAGGTCGTATTCGAACGATACTTCGTCTCCATTTGTGAAATGAACTGCTTCCAATCCATATTGTCCAAAATGGTGCTATAGGCGGGCGATGGAAGGTGCTTCCAGTTTTTATGCTGATTTTTGCTGTTTCCCGCCTTCATGTCGCTGGTCAATAACATGTCGGCTGAATATTGCCCCGGCCGATCCGGTGCGCTGTCATCCCATGTAACGTCCACATGATACCAAGCACCGTCCAGCTGGACTGCATTCCAAGCGTGGTTCATCGTATCGCTTTCTACAATTGCGCACGGAATTCCCAGCTGTTGCATCAGCAACTCAAATGCCAATGAGTATCCTTGGCAAACCGCTTTACGTTTTACCAATGCACCATATGCAGTATAAGAATCCCTTGGAATCGTGTCCTGTTGATAATTTTCGTAATCGTAAGCGCAGGTCAGCGCCAAATAATTATGAATCTGTACAACCTTTTCTGTTGCCGTCATAGTGGGATCAATACACGAAAGCGCCGCCTGCATGGACTGTGTCAATTCCTCCCGCATACTTTGTACGGTCGCTTTATCGTACGTATTTCGTGGAATCATATCCACAACGATTCCATTCTTGTTGGCGTGGTACGTACAGCCTTCCACATAAAATAACCACGGGTCCTCACGCAAAATGGCATCATACAAGTTGGAAAACTGCTGTTCTGTGATCTGGTACTGGACCAATTGGATGCTCTCACTCATGTTGGTTAAACCTTTATGAATAGCCTCCTTGGCCTGCTCCAAGTTGCTTTCCGGCTCCTGTTGGACAGTCGAAACCGCGGCAGCATTCGACCCAACCTCTGCTGCAAAAGCAGAAGGCCCCCAACTGGACGTCAGCAGAAGCACAGCTAAAAGTGTGCTGACAAGTCGTTTCCTCTTCATCTTGATTCCCTTTCCGGCTACATTTGAGCAGCCTGCCGTTTTTTCAGTTCTCGTTCCGCCTGCGGCATACGCAGGTAGACCGGGGCTAAAGCCGCAGCAGTCAGGGTCTCTCCTCTTTTATATAACCCCTCTGCAACCTCCGCAACCCCCCAAGCGGTTTGGTACAAAAGGGACTCTGGCGGTAATTGAGCGCCAAGAACTCGTAATCGTTCATTATTATAGCACAATTTTGCGCCATCACCAACTAAAAACAATGATTTTTGTCTCTCCAACTGTTCCAGTTCTGCTACAAGATCCACGATGGCAAGTGCACGGTCCTCCGTTATCCGCGTGATGGTTCCCTCTTGTGCCCGGAATAAAGCATTATATACCTGCCCACAGCGGGCATCCATCACCGCACAGATCCAGCCATCCACATGCGCTAAATTGTGCGCCATGGCTTCCAACGTGGAAACACCCACACAGGGCTTTCTCTGGGCCATTGCAAGCCCCTTGACACTTGCTACGCCAATTCGTACGCCAGTAAACGACCCTGGTCCAGCTGAAACAGCAAACAAATCGATGCTATCCAACGATATACGGGCACAATCTAACACCCCACCAATCATTGGCATCAAAGTCTGACTATGGGTCAAACGCGTATTGGTAAAAAATTCCCCCAACCGTTTGCCGTCCTCCCGAATAGCGGCAGATGCAGCACCGGCTGAAGAGTCTATTGCAAGGATTCTCAAAGAATCATCCCCTCCATGTTCAATCCATCGATCTGGAAAATCCGCTCGTCCTCTGTCGCGCCGCGTGAAATTTCTATACGCACAGCGTTCTCGGGTAAAGCATTTTCAATATTCTCACTCCACTCAATCACCAACACGCCGCCACAATTTAGATAATCAAAGAAGCCCGTGGAATAGAGATCATCCCAACCATCCACACGGAACATGTCAAAGTGAAAGATGGGCATAAGCCCATGATACTCATGAACCAACGCGAAGGTAGGGCTGGAAACACCGTCCTCCACACCGAGTCCTCGCGCCAGCCCCCGTGTAAAGGCAGTCTTTCCCATTCCCATGCCGCCAAACAGCGCCAGTACTTCTCCTCCAGAAAGTTGCTGAGCGATTTTTTCTCCCAACACTTCTGTTTCCCTCGGAGAATGGGTTACGTAGGTCAAATTTCTCACCTCAGAACAAGCCAGATATTTTTCCGCAAGCGTCCACATCAATTCGTTCTGCCGCCGGTTCTTTCGGCAAACCAGGCATAGTCATGATGTCTCCCGCGTAGGCCACTACAAATCCTGCGCCATTGGAAAGCCGCAGGTCTCGAATTGTAATCTGAAACCCCGTGGGCGCCCCAACAAGGCTGCATTATCCGAAAGAGAATACTGTGTCTTGGCAATGCATACCGGCATCGAATCGCCGCCGAGAGCTGCAATTTCTTTGAGCGCCTTCTCTGCCTGCGCGGTATAGGTCACGCCATCCGCACCGTAGATTTCCTTCGCAATGACCGCGATCTTTTCGCGCACAGGCAAATCGCTTGCATAGACCGGCTGAAATGCAGAGGGCTGTTCTGCAGCCATACACACCTTGCGGGCTAAATCCATGCCGCCCTCTCCGCCTTTGGCAAATACCTCGCTGAGTGCGAATTCCGCACCGTTTTCTTTACAATACTGTTCAATATACGAAAGCTCGGCATCCGTATCCGTTCCAAAGCGATTGATTGCCACCACCACAGGGATGCCATACTTACGCATATTCTGGATATGTGCTCCCAGGTTGACAATTCCTCTTTTCAAAGCTTCCATATTTTCGTTTCCTGTCTCTGCCTTTGGAACTCCGCCATTGTATTTCAGTGCGCGAGCGGTTGCGACAATCACTACTGCGTTGGGCTTCAATCCTGCTAAACGGCATTTTATGTCAAAGAATTTCTCTGCACCCAAGTCGGAACCAAATCCTGCTTCTGTGATGCAGTAATCCGCCAATTTCAGCGCCAAACGGGTAGCGCGTACAGAATTGCAGCCATGCGCGATATTCGCAAATGGACCGCCGTGCATAATAACTGGCGTTCCTTCCAACGTCTGAACCAGATTCGGTTGGATCGCCTCGCGCAACAGCGCTGCCATCGCCCCCTCTGCTTTCAAATCTTTTGCATAGACAGGTTCCCCGTCCAGATTATACGCAATTAAAATTTTCCCCAAGCGTTCCTTGAGGTCACGGCTATCCGATGCCAAGCACAGAATTGCCATTACCTCGCTGGCCACTGTGATGATGAATCCATCCTCACGTGGAATTCCATTGAGCTTTCCTCCAAGCCCTACCACTACATTTCGCAGTGCGCGGTCGTTCATATCCAGACAACGCTTGATGAGTATACGGCGCTGGTCAATGCGCAGAACATTTCCCTGCTGCAAATGATTGTCGAGCATAGCACAAAGCAAATTATTGGCCGAAGTCAAAGCGTGCATGTCACCTGTAAAATGGAGGTTGATGTCCTCCATCGGTACCACTTGTGCATAGCCGCCACCTGCTGCTCCACCCTTTATTCCAAATACTGGCCCAAGGGACGGTTCTCGCAGGGCGATGATTGCTTTTTTGCCGATTTTCGCCATGGCCTCTCCAAGACCTGCTGTTGTAGTGGTTTTGCCTTCCCCTGCTGGGGTTGGATTGATTGCTGTCACCAGGATCAATTTGCCATCTTTCTGATCCTTCAGGCGATTATACAGAGAATCGTTCAATTTTGCCTTATATCTTCCATAAGGCTCCAGCTCCTCTTCGCCAATACCAAGAGAAGCGGCGATCTCTGCGATGGGTCTCATCTCTGTCTGCTGGGCAATCTCGATATCCGTCAGCATTCCCATTCTCCTTTTCAAAACGGCGCGGTATCTCTTCCGGCCAACCGCGCTCCAAATCATAGAATTATCAAAATTATACCACAAGAGGGCAAAGTAGAAAAGGGATAAACCAATCCGTTTTGTAGATCGTCGTCCATTTCGAAATCGTAGGGAATGTGTTATAATAACCTCACGCCGTGACCAGAGCCGGTTCCGCTAAAGCTCGCCTCCTTCCGACGGCTGAGAGAGCATTGAAACATCCGGCTTTGTGGCTTCGCAAATTTTCTCTTGGCACCTTTCCATTCTTCAAGCTTGGATGTTTTAGATAACCTCACATCGTAACCGGAAGCCGGTTTCGCCAGAGCTTACCTCCTTGAACAATTTGGCCTAAAGCGGCTAAACAGGAAACGTGGTTCTTTATTTCATAAAAAGAGCTACATCGTCCTTTGTCAAACAATCAATAAACCGGAAAAGGGGTTTTAATATGTGGATTCTAGAACAATATCGAAAAGCTGGATGTTTCTTTCGTGAAAAACTATGCAAACTGTTTCTCGTCCTCTGTATTTCATTTGTTGGGTTGAGTGTTCTGTCCGGCATTGCTTTAGCTACCTATCCAGATATTTTAAATGAATTCATCCAGCAGATTGTTACTGGATTTGAGGAAAAAGGTCTCTTTGAGGAAGGTGGCATCTCATTTTTTCACCTGTTTTTTAACAATGTCACTGCGTCTGCCACTTCAACGATTCTGGGTGGCATTCCCTTTTTCTTTCTGACAGTGTTGCCAGTCCTTGCAAATGCACTGGTACTCGGAGCGATGGGTGCCCTTTATCAAACGTATGGGATCGGCCTCGAAGTATTCTTCGTTGGGATTCTACCACATGGAATTTTAGAACTTCCCGCTCTACTGGCTTCGTTTGCTCTTGGTCTGTATTTGTGTTGGGTGCTCACAGCCAAAATTTGTGGACAGCGGGAACGCTCTTTTTTCCAAGCACTTAACCAGTCAGCACGTTTTTATGTGCTGATCGTTCTTCCTCTTCTTTTCGTGGCCGCTGTCATTGAAACCTATGTGACCCCTGCGTTGATGCAGATATGCTTCGGGGCTTAGCAGGTATCCCAATATCTCGATCATCTTTTAAGATTTCCTTAAGAAATCAATTTGGTTTTTGTAAGGAGTTTCTCCTATCATAAAAATACGGACAAAACTTTGGGTAAAAAGGATTTGAGACTATGAACGAAGGTAGTATTCTGGTGGTGGACGACGATCATGAGATCGTTCGATCGATTGCAATTCATTTGGAAAGAGAAGGATATTCCGTTTTGTGTGCCTACAATGGCCTGGAAGCATTGGATACCGTGATGAGCCAACAAGTCGGTCTGATCATCATCGATGTGATGATGCCAAAAATGGATGGCTTATCCGCCATTATGAAAATTCGCGAGAAGCGTAATCTTCCAATCATTGTGCTCTCGGCCAAAAGTGAAGACACCGACAAAATCCTGGGCCTCTCTATGGGAGCAGATGATTACGTAACAAAACCTTTCAATCCTATGGAATTGGTGGCGCGCGTGCGTTCCCAGCTGCGCCGGTATACCAGCTTAGGCGACATTCATGCACAGCAAGGAAATCATATGATTGTAAATGGCCGTTTAAGCTATAATACCGAGGAGCATAGCTTGGCCGCAGATGGAGAACCAGTCAAATTAACTGCAACGGAGACAAAGATCATCGATCTTTTGATGCGGAACATCGGCCGTATTTTTCCAGCAGAAGAAATCTATCGTCGGGTTTGGAATGAACCTGCATTCTCCGCTGAGAATACGGTGATGGTTCATATTCGCCGCATTCGTGAAAAAATCGAACTCAACCCAAAGGAGCCCGAATATCTAAAGGTGGTATGGGGAATTGGATACAAAATTGAAAAAAAGTAAAGCAATTGTCAGCCTTGTCAGCTTTTTCCTCAGCATAGGCATTTTAATCGCCACCGCCATTTTTGGCATATCATTTCTGGTTAATTACGATTATGCCATGCAGTACATCGACGACTTGTATCAAGAAGATTATCAGGAAACCAATGCATTCCGTTCCGAGCTCTCTCGGACCCTCAATTATATTTTGCGTTCGATGAACGCCTATTCAAGTACTTCTACAGGGGCCGTTTGGGAAGGAGACGACCTTGCTAGCCCCTACGAAGACTACATCTATTACCTTTCTGAGGATAACAATTCATTTGGATTGGATAACGATACAGCAAGAAACCTTCTATATCAGGCGGGAACTTCTTCGGATACGGACATGTACACCAACGATACGGAGCACAGAAACCTTTATCGAGGCGCTCTCCCCGATGGATACAATTTTCGCCTGATCTTTGATGGGAAAACCGTTTCTATCGAAAAAGATGGGAAAACAATCGACGTCTATGGGGACGGTTTTTACCGCAGTAACGCAGGGATGTGGAATGTACCGGGTTATGAAAACATGGCATCTAATTCTGCGTATGAAGACCTGCGTGTCTGTTTAGTGGCACGGAAAGTCCCTGTCGAACCGGTAAATGGATATAGTGCACTCTATGATATTACGCAGCGAGGTGCAGAAACGCTTTTGTTTCTCCGGATCTGGGGTTGTATTGTCATCCTCTCCGTCATTCTATTGGTGTTTGCGTTCCTTTGGAGAAAGGAACGGCGGGAGTTGAGCCGCCGGATCGCCGCAAGAACGGCTAAAATGTATTTTGAATGGAAATTCGTCTTTGTGATTCTGGTCATTATACTAACCACAGGATTTACCAGCAGCGGTATCCCTTCAAATGTGATCTTTTTCCTTTTATCGTTACCTGGATACTACGTGATTGCAGTCGATTTGCGCTACAATCGTGGGAGTTGGCGGCATAATGTCATCAATACCATGTTGCACCGCCATGCCAAGCACCGTAGCGAACTTGAACAGAAACTCCCTTTAGAGCGTCGTCTACTGGAACGTTGGGACGACTTTATGAAATGTGAAGCGGTTACCTTTGGCATTGGACTCTTTCTCAGTATCATTACGGTCGGTCTACTGGCTCCGATCACCATCGCATTAATGGTATATTTCGCCTATCGCTATGGCAAGCAACACCGGCAGCTTGCTCAGGATTTAGGACGTCTGACCACACAAATCACGGCCGTACAGCAGGGCGGAAATACAGCGCCTCTTTTATTGCCGCAGGATTCCGATCTGCGGGAAGCTGCACATTCCCTAAACGACATTGAACAAGGCATTAGCACAGCTGTGGAAGAGCGGGTCAAAAGCGAGCGAATGAAGGTGGAACTCATTACCAATGTGTCCCACGACATCAAGACGCCGCTCACCTCTATCATCAGTTATGTGGACCTTCTCGAGCAGGAGGATGGCCTTCCTGACCATGTGAAGGATTACATCAAGATTTTGGATGAGAAATCCCTACGATTGAAAAATATGATTCAGGATATTTTTGATGTCAGTAAGGCGGCCAGTGGAAATATGGACCTCCAGATGGAACCTCTCGATCTCGGAAAACTGGTTCGCCAAACACTCGCCGATATGGACGAAGCAATTGTCTCTTCTCAACTTCTCTTCCGTGTGGATATTCCAGAACAACCGGTTACCATTACAGCGGATGGCAGACGGCTTTATCGGGTATTTCAAAACTTGGTTACCAATGCTTTGCGCTATTCGCTTGAAGGGACGCGCGTCTTTGTCACATTGACAGAAGAAACGGGTGCTGCTTGTGTCACGTTGAAGAATATCTCTCGATATGAGCTCGATCCAACGGTAGACATTACCGAACGTTTTGTTCGTGGAGATTCTGCACGTTCAACGGTTGGAAGTGGACTTGGCCTTTCCATTGCCAAAAGTTTTACAGAAGCTTGTGGTGGCGAATTCTCTGTTCAGATCGATGCGGATCTCTTCACTGCCCGTGTCCAGTTCCCCCTTTCATAATTGCTCAAATATATTGGCCGGAGCCTAAGTATTGGGCTCCGTGCCAATTTTTGTTTTTTAATCTTTCCGTTTTTCTGTAACGATTTGTTTATTGTGGATTCAAAATTGCTATGCTATAATAGACGCACAGCATCTTGAAGTTGGCAATTGTTTCGTAGGATTCGCGGCCGTGCCGCGATTTCTTTATATCTAGGATTTTTGATGCTCACCTCTGTTTCGGGAAGTGGGCTGTAAAATATAAGGGGTACACACATGGAACGATTGGGAAAATCCTTTTTAGATTATTTTAAGAGGGCGGACAAGTTCCTTTGGCTGGTCATGATTGCAATCTCCGCCTATAGTCTGTTGCTTTTAAAGACCGTACCTTCTCCAGCTGGAAGGCGCTCTTACTTTGCTACTCAATTGATGGCCATTGCAATCGGATATCTTGGCGCCTGGCTCATCACTTTAATCGATTACCGGGATATGTCCAATCTTTGGTATCTCATTGCAGGATTTTGCATCTTCTTGTTGATATATACCCACTTTTTTGGCATTGCCGTGCAAAATTCCGGTGGTATCAATGCACGCGCTTGGATCAGCATCCCCGGGTTAGGGACTTTCCAGCCATCCGAGCTGGTTAAGATCGGCTTTATTCTCACGTTTTCAAAACATCTCTCTGTCTTAAAAGAACGTGGATTATTGGAACGTCCTCTCCAGGTCGTCCTTTTGGGTGTTCATGCTCTAATCCCCGTTGCTGTAATGTTTCAGCTACAGGGAGACGCCGGATCTGCTGCAATTTTCTTCTGCATGTTCCTCGCTATGAGTTTTGGTGCCGGCGTACAGCTTCGTTACTTTGTCGGGCTGTTCGCTGCAATTGGAGCAGCTTTTCCCTTGGTGTGGAAATATCTTTTGGACGATTATCAAAAAGACCGTTTCACGATCTTTTTACATCCAGAGAGCGACCCTACAGGCAAAGGATTGCAGCAATTACAAGGGAAAATCTCTATAGGAAGCGGCCAGCTGTGGGGGCGTGGACTTTTTTCTCCGGACTCTCGCGTCCAAAAGGGCAGCGTGCCGGTTCAACAAAGCGACTACATCTTTTCTGTCGCAGGCGAACAGCTCGGTTTTATCGGCTGCATGCTGATTATTTTGCTTCTTTTCCTTCTATTGGTGCGCACTATTTATATTGCACGTCATGCAACAGAACCGCTCGGAAGTTGCATTTGTTTTGGCTTTTTCGGGATGATTGCTTCCCAAATGGCTTTTAATCTTGGCATGTGTCTCAATCTGTTTCCTGTGATGGGTGTCACCCTTCCCTTTTTCAGTGCCGGTGGTTCTTCTGCCGCTTGTCTCTATTTTGGTTTTGGACTCGTACAGTGTGTTGCCATGCACAAGATCAATATGGATATTGTCAAAATACACATGTGATCCTTTCCATCAGCTTTGTTCCATAACTTATATAAAAACAGAACCCTGGCCAGCTTTTGAACAGGTCCCGTAAAAACGGAGAATAGACAAAAAGCCCCCTGATGTAGGAAAATGAAAGTACTACATCAGGGGGTATTATCATATCAAAAAAGAAATGGACAAACATCAAAATTCTCGGGGCAGAGATCAACGCAATGCGCGAAGCAAGGAAATCCAGACAAGAAATAGCGGGCTATTTCGGCCTTGATAAAGTTCAAATTAAAAACTGGGTTCATCGATACAACAAAGAGGTAAAACGTACGTCATTCGGAATTGCGCCACGCCCAAAGGGGCGTCCGCGCAAAGACGGGCAACCACCTCGGCAGAACGAAAAGAGCGAACTGGAACGGCTTTACATGGAAACAAGCGGTTGCGGGATTTTCTGCAATTCACAGAAAGGAAGTAAGGTCAAAAGTAAAATATCATGTGATCTATAGGAACCGAGAGCGTTATCCTATCTCTGTCATGTGCCGGTTTTTTGAGGTATCCCGGAGTGGATATGATGACTTTGTCCACCGTTTGGAATGCAAGGAGAAGGTGCAGATTTGGCGGAAGCTATCCGCGTTCAGCAAGAGCACTGCTTCAAGATATATGGATATCGACGGATGTGGCTGTGGCCGGAGAAACAAGGCACGCACCGCAATCCCAAGACAATTCTGCGAATCATGAAGAAATACGGCCTTTGGGCAGAAATTCGCCGCCGGAGAAAATGGGTTCAGGTGAGGCAACAACTGCACAAATATGAAAATCTTTTGAAGCGTCCATTTCAGGCGGACAGGCCCAACAACAAATGGGTGACCGATATCTCCTACATCCACACCAAAGAGGGAGTGTTGTACCTATCCATGATTCGTGATTTGTATGATAACAGCATTGTTGCCTATAAGACCGGTACACAGCAGACGGTGAATCTCGTTCTGGATACCATCCGCCTGGCTATGATGAAGGAGAAAAAGAGAGTCGCTGCAACGTTGTAGCTCCACAGCGACCAAGGGTTTCAATACACTTCCCGAGAGTATTTTCACCTGACTCAATCCTATGGTATAACGCCGTTCATGTCAAGACATGGAAACTGTTATGACAATGCTATGGCAGAAAATTTCTTCTCCATTCTAAAAATAGAGTACATCTCCCGCCTCAAGCCAACGACATTTGCTGAGGCCAGAGAAGACATTGACAGCTACATTTATTTCTACAACCACCGATCGTATCCAGTTAAAAACTGGAGTGGCGCCGCTCACGCTGCGCCACTCCGCTTAAAACTTAATTTTTCCTACCAAGGGACTTTTTTGTGCTGTCCGTATAATTTGGGGCAGGACAGTTCTGTGTCTCTACATCAGGGGGCTTGGTTTATTATTTGCTTTTCCTGGTTTCATTCACTTTACGGTGACTACTTCTTTGGAAAGATCGGATCTATCGAAAGCTACACATAGTATACACTTATCTGGACAACCGATCCCTTATTTTCACTGGAATAACTGCGCCTCTTCTGCATAGAGCAAAGGTTGCCATTTCCACTCGGTCGGCGGTCACCGTATAATGCATCTGCGCATTCTACACCGGCAAGGTCGTATAGACGCCCGTACTCTGACCCAGTGGACGCACAGTGTCTTTCGCTCCTACGGCGTTTTCTACGAAAGCGCGCTTCCGTCATCTGCTACCTAACTGAATGACTTATGCTATTCGCAAGTTATCCAGTACTCAGCCGACAGCCACCGTACAATGCATCTACGCATTCTGCACTGGCAAGGTTGTATAGACCTCCCATGATCTGACCCGGCGGACGCACAGCGTCTTCCGCGCCTACGGCGTTTTCTATGAAAGCGCGTTTCCGTCGACTGCTACCTAACCGAATGGGTTTATACCATTCGCAAGTTATCCAGTACTCAACCAACGGCCACCGTACAATGCAGCTGTGCATTCTGACCAGGTAATGCGGTATAGACTTCCGTGCTCTG
>BCAA01000006.1 GCA_001305115.1 Clostridia bacterium UC5.1-1E11
ATCCATCTATTTTTTGCATGTGGCAGGTTTGTGATGTCTGCCTGTATGAAGGTTTCTGCTTGTTCTTGTAGGGCTTCCCCTGTGGAACGGAAAGCAAACTCTTTGCAGTCTGCTTTCGTAGGGACGCGAAAGGCGCTGTGCGTCCATCGGGCCAGAGCGCAGGCAAACACTGCGCAGTTGCGGTTGGATCACCGCTGATGCATAAGTTCGCTAGAAGGAAGTACTGCCCGTTCCTTTTTATAAAACAGCAGGTCCTCTCCCTGGCTTTCTCCAGGAAGAGGACCTTTTTTATTTGCAGCCAAGATACTCTCTAAAGCCATTCCGGCCAACGGAACAGGGACGGTTCTATGGACCCTATTCTATCTGTAAATCCAGATATTTTGCAGCAACTTCTTGATACAGCTTTTGGTAGGCAGCCTCATCCGCCTCTGCCGCCTGGAAGTTTTGGGTGGATAAGCCGCTTTCTTCTGGTAAGACCGGATAACGCGAGCGGTCTAAAAATGTTAAAGAATAGCTCGGTTCTTCCGAATCGCTTCGATTGACACCATCCACTAAGAAAAAGATGTATTCCTTTCCCACTTCACAGGGCATATAATTGCCGTAATGGACGAGCACATCTTCCCCTTCGGTTTGCTTCACATAATACTTCTCACAGATAGGGACTATACTTCCTTCGGACAGACCTCCCTGATATACCTCATTGATTTGGAGCGGCGTCTCTGTATAGATGTAGGGAAAATCCTGCGGGTCCTCCTGAATGGTCTTTTGCTCCGAACCATCGAGTACCGTTCCCCGCACAATATACGTACAATGTTCTTCCAACCCTTGCAGTGTATCTGGATAATAGAGGAGCAGGCAGTCCGCCTGGTTGGTTTTCATCTGTGACAGCTGTTCCTGTTGACCGGCCTGCAAGGATGGACGGTCTGTATCAAGAGATCTGCTTAAATCCATAGGATGGTTTTGAGAAGTACCCCTACAACCTGCTAATACAAGCAGGAGTATCACTGTTAAACTTTGCACAATCTTTTTCGTACACATTTCTCCTTATCTAAGATCTCAGCCGTATTTCTCCATTACCTCTTTTAGAAGATTTTTGTATATGGTCGCATCCTCATCATCCAAATCCAATTCTTCATTGCTCATTTTATCAATGGACATGGCTCCATACGGCTGTGGAAGAACTGGATACCTTGATCTTTCAAAATAGGAAACCGAATATTTGCCTTCCCACACTGTATCCTTTGGGCAATCTCTCAAAAAGAAGATATATTCCTCTCCAACGGTTGACGGCATATAGTTTCCAAAATGTAAGATTCCCGTGTTATTACCGCTGTCTATTTTCATATATTTTTCGCATATATCGATGCATTCCCCCTCTTTAAAATCGCCCTTGTAAGTTTGCGTAATTTGTAACGGGGTTACTGTGGTAAACGACATGAGGAGGTCGTCCGATCCCTCTGCATAAATAGGCATGGATTCAGATCCGTCTAAAACGATGCCCTTGACAACATAATCGGAATATGTTTCTAAATCTTCTAAATTGTCCGGATTGACCGACAATAAAGATTCTACTTTCATTGTTTTTACAGGGTACTCCTCTGTCTCCATGCCCTGTTTATTGTCAAACTCGTTTTCAGTCCCACGGAAGCATGTCATTCCTGACCCTATTAAGAAACTACATAGAAGAAGTACACAGCATAAGATTTTGATCCCTTTTTTCATTTCTATGACCATTCCTTTCCGCTGCGCTACAAGGCACCAAAGGGATATGAAACCCACTTGACCTATGTGACACAGCACGATATAATTTATTTTAAAATAGTGACCTCCCGGTGTTTGGCGTAGGATTTACCGTCAATTTTGCGCCTGACATGCAGGTGTTGTGGCAAATGCCTTGGCCTATTCTTCAACCGAGACGGAATAGCGTGCAAAAGCGGTCCAGATACTGGGCTTGTTTTTTGTACGCTTTTTTCGTTTTTGCCTTATTTCCGGTTTATTCCTGATGCTTCAACCTTATCATCTCAATATTTCATCTTCAGGTTATAGCGATCATGCTCTTGTATTGTAGTAGCAAAGAGTGGAGAATGAATACCATCAACCATAATTGCCATATCATTACATGATGTATGTTTTAAACCTAATAAATGCCCACACTCATGTGTGGCTGTAGCCTTCTTAAATCCTGTGTTTAGATTGGGAAAGTCACCATTTAAATTAAAACCAATATTTGCCTTTTTATAAACACATACTTCATCTTCAGGAGAATCAACCCATTGATCCCATGTTTTTTCATCATTTTTAAAAACGTTCGTAACTCCTAATACAGATGTATTTTCATCGATATAGGTTGCAAAGGTGACCTTCTTTCCCTTGTCTTCATCTACCGAAAGCATTTGACTCGTATTAAAGGATACTTTTGAGTCAATTCCATTCCATTGATTAATAGCATTCTTCAAATCTTTTTGTGAGATATAGTCGAATACACCACTATATACCTGAATATCAAGGTTTTGCGGATTCGACCAACGCCCCGCCCATAATTCAATATCATAAGTAACATTGCAAGAGCGTGTCTTTACATTGTCATCTGGCGTTATGTCCGTCTGAGAAGTTCCAGGTCCCACGCTAACTTCCAGTTTATAAGTTCCTGCCTTCTTAAAAGTAAACGGTATCGTTCCAATCAATTGCCTTCGCGCCCCTAAATTGAATGTAGTCAAATTGACGGGGGAGCCATCTACTTTGCACATGATGTATCCTTCCTCAACAGCGACATTTCCCCTATTGGTCACTTTAAATTCAAATTTTTTTGGAGTCATCGAGTGTACCTCATAGGTTCCATTTTCTGCGTCAAATGTGTCGATCAATCATGCAATGCAGCTCTGCCAGGTGCCAACGGATAAGATAACATTATTATCATAATTGGACTCTGTAATGGCATGGTTCTCATTCAGGACTAGTTTTATCGTATGCATACCGCCGAACATATTTACATTGAAATAAAAGATACCGCTTTGTCCTGCTCCAAGCGTCCCTTCAATCATATACATTCCTTGAAAGGTATCTTCAAGATACATTGAAACAGTCATATTTGTTGCTGAAGCTGAGCCAGTATTTTTAATTTGGACATTATATTTAATATTGGTATTACTGGGGAATGGTTGGCTATGATCCATAGTAACAGTTCCAAATGTTAAATCAGGCATTGTCGCACGAGCTGTATTTATAGCTATATCATCTTTCAACGGTTGAATATGAAACAGAGCAGACGGTTGATCCATAATTCCTTCTGTTGGGAGGGTATCATCCTGTATATCCAATAAAGATACCTCATCAACAGGGCCTTCTTCCCATTGAATGTCCTCTACCGTACATCCCTCAATACCTTTAGTCGAATCTTGGGTAGTATCTGAGATCGGTTCTGCAACCGCCGTGCCAGTCATACCTGCAATGCATAAGAGGCATAATACAAATGACAAAAATTTTTCAAAGGCTCCCTTTTTCATAAATTTCACTCCTTATTATCTTCTCATATGGCGACTATCATCTATTCCTGCATCGGAATCACTCCTTTATCATTTCTTATTTATTAACAACGCATAAATATTTGAAAAATAGACATATAATAATTTTATTTTCTTATAAAATTTAACAAAAACATTCGTAAAAATTTGCAATTATAAAAATATGTATAAAAAATCCCATCTTTTAGAAAGATGGGATTTTTGTTCTATTCGTATTTTTACTACCTGCAATGGAACGCGTCCTTGAGGAACGCTGCGCCAATCACACCCGCATCGTTGCCAAGCTCTGCAATGCGGACGACGGTGTTTTTGTCTGCAAAACGGGAAAATGCATATTGCCCGATATACCGGTTAATAGGCTTTAGCAACGTCTCCCCCTCTTTGGAGATTCCACCGCCAATACAGATGATTTCTGGTTGGAAAATGTTCACGATGTTGACAATCCCCTCCGCCAGATACTCCGTATATTTTTCAACCACACGAGTTCCCTCTGCGTCGCCCTGACGCATGGCATCAAAGGCGGTCCGCCCGTTTACTCGACTGAGGTCTCCGTCGACAAATGTCCACATCAGGCTCTCTCGATGCTCTTCCATGTGCTTTTTGGTCATACGGATTAGACCGGTTGCAGAGGCATACGCCTCCAAGCATCCATGGCGCCCACAGGTACAGAGTTCCCCGTCCTTTACCAAGAGGCTGTGGCCGACTTCCGCCCCTCCATAAGCAAACCCTGTATACAACTTGGAACGGATGATGATTCCAGAACCAACACCTGTTCCCAGCGTGATGGCAATCATGTTTTCACTTCCACGGCCCGCGCCTGCCTTAAATTCTCCAAATGCTGCAGCGTCTGCGTCATTTGCCATCAGAATGGGAAGGCCCAGATGTTTTGAGAGTTTTTCTCCCAACGGTTCATGGTAGAACTCCAAATTGTTGGAATAAACCACCACGCCATTTTGATAATCGATCATCCCCGGACATCCCAAGCCGACATACTCGAGATCGTGCAAGGAAATACCTGCCTGCGCAACCGCCTCTTTTACAGTAGTTGCCATATCCTCCACAATGGCGTCGCAAGGGCGTGGCAAAGCAGTCTTGCGTTTTGCGGAAGCGACGATCACAAAGTTTTCATCTACAATGCCTGCTACAATGTTGGTTCCTCCAAGATCAATTCCTGCATAATACTTCATACGCTCGCCTCTTTTCTAATCGTACTTCTGTCCTATACGTGCATTGAAAGGCACATGGCCTCTCCACGGAGCGTATAGGTTCCCATTCCGGCCGGAAGGAAAACGGTGTCTCCCTTTTGCAAGGTCAACGCCGTTTCATCTGCACACAGTACGGCCGTTCCCTCTGCACACAGTACGGCCGTTCCCTCTGCACAGAAAATCCCTTCAAAGGACTCTTCATCCACTGTACGCCGCGTTTCCCCAGAAAGGTGAATCCGGTCCGTGTGAAAATAACGGCAATCTGCCAGTGTTTCGACCTTTGCGCCACCTTCCTGGCGCACAGGATCATGATTTTTTGGGGGTGATATGGTTCCAGATTGGTCACATCGAGCGCTTTCTCAATATGTAAGGCGCGTGGGTTCCCATTGGCATCCTTTCTTCCATAATCATAAACACGATAGGTAGTGTTGGAACTCTGTTGGATTTCTGCAATGACAATCCCTTTTCCGATCGCGTGAAGCGTTCCGGACGCGATAAAGAACACGTCCCCCTTATGAACTTCCACCTCATTCACAAGGTCCATCAGAGTATTTTGTTCAATGTGGGCCTGGAAGATCTCCTTTGTGACCGGTTCTTTAAAGCCATATACCAACTTGGACCCGGGTTGGCAATCCAATACCACCCACATCTCTGTCTTTCCATATTCCCCTTCAACGCGCATGGCATACGCATCATCCGGATGAACTTGAATGGACAAATTGTCCTTAGCATCGATCAACTTAAACAGAATGGGAAACGCGGGGAATTCCTGGCCGCGGATTCCGGCCGCATCTGGAAATTCGCGGAGATAATCTGCCAGGGACTTTCCCGCATACGGGCCGTTTTCAATGGTAGAACAGCCGTCCTTATGGCAACTCAACTCCCAGCTTTCTGCCAACGGGGTTAATTCCGTCTGTTTATGATAGTCTTTTTTTAAGCGGTCTCCACCCCAGAGATTATCCTTGAACGCTGGATGGAGCCGCATTGGATATTGTTTCATATACATTCTCCTCAGTCCAATTGGATACTTCTATAAAATTTTTCCAGAACCAGCGCAACGGCGCCAAGCGCACATTGGTTTTCACGGAAACTGCACTCCACAACGTTCATGCATTTGACAAATTTTTCGCGCTGTCTCTGCTTGGCCTTTTTCAAGACCGTCTGGGTAAAATAAGCATATCGGGAGATCATCCCGCCCGAAAGCACAATCATCTCCGGTGAAAAGAGCGTCGCAATATTGCGAATCCCAATGGCAAGATAATCCGCCATGCGATCCAAAGCGTTCCGGCAGAGGATGTCCCCGTCTTCTGCCGCCTGCATAATTTGCTTCAGAGTAATGGAGTCATAGTCCTCGATACCGTCCAGTACCGACTCCCGTCCCATTTTTAACCCTGTGGCTACCTCTCGAACCAATCGCTGTTCATTCACCAACGTTTCCAGGCACCCATAATTTCCGCAGGAGCATTTCGCGCCATGTACATCCACAATTGTATGACCGACTTCGCCGGCTCCTCCATTAAACCCACGGAATACTTCTCCGTCTACCAGAAGGGCGCCGCCTACACCCGCCCGATTAATCAGGAATCCAAAGGCGCTTCCACATCCTCCCACCTTACCAAACCAATACTCCGCCATCGCGGCCCCCACGGAGTCCTTATCGAAAATCGCAGGGTACCCCGTATGCTCCTGTATATAATCGCGAATGGGAACATTTCCCCAATCCGGGAAATTTGGCGGGCTTTGCATGATTCCCCGCTCTGGGTCGCAAGGGCCTGCGGATACGATTCCTATCCCGATCACCTTCTGGGGATCAATCCCGGCGCTCTTTACGGATTCTTTGACCATCCGAGCCATGCTGTCCAGAACATGCTCTGGACCACAGTCGAGTGGGGTCTCACAGGCGCATTCCTGAATGATCTGTGCTTTAAAATTGGTGATGACCAGTTTGATCTGTTTGGTGGTCAAATCGATCCCCACTGCATAGCGACAGTCCGCATTGATCCCCAATAGCGTTGGACGCCGGCCACCTACAGACTCTCCGGCACCTACTTCCACAACCAATCCATTCGCCAAAAGTTTGGAAGTGATATTGGAAACTGCCGCCACTGTTAAACCACCGAACTCTGCGATGTCACGCCGGGAGGCCGGTTCATTGCGCCGAATATAGTCGAAGATCACCTGCAAATTGGTCGCTCGCATCGTTTCGCTATTTATATTGCCGAGCATCTTGGATTCCCCCTGTTGGATTGATCTTTTGTCCTGAACGCATCGTCGCGGCGGACTGTTTCCAGTACGCCGCGAACATAGGATGCTTTTCCGCGGCTATGCCGGGAGCGAATCATCGTATTGAAAGAAGCAAGGCTTTTTCTGGCTGGAAAGCCAGCCGGCCACACGCACTTCCATGTCATGCGACCGGCTGGCTTCTTTCTTTTTTACGGTTGATGAGAAAGCGTTCTCTCCTTAAAAAGAGGCGTCGCAATCAAAATGAACGATGTTTGCCCCTATGAAAGAGACGTTTATGCAATAGTGACCGTGCAATGCTTTACAACATTCTGGCCCGGCAGGGAGGTATAAACACCTGTGCTCTGTCCGGATGCGCCGATTGCATAGACTCTGTAGTAGTAATCATTGCCAACCTGTGCCACAAACTGCGTTTTGAGGACCTCACCATTGCCGACTGTGAAGTTCGGCGCCAGATTGTTCCCATTGACCACAGACATCTTGAAACAATAGGCCTGGCCATGCTTCAATATGAAGTTGACCGTTGTATCACTGCGCACATACGCGCTTGCCGTGGCAACCTTTTGGCCTGCGACAACAATACCATTGTTTCCATAAGAATGATTCGGAACGGCTGTTTTGTTGCTGGAATTATTCTTGGATGGACGATCCGGTTTTGGATCATTTACTTTAACCAGCTTTGCCTTTGCAACACGGGCATTATTGACTGCATTATCTACAACCGCCTGCTGGCTTTCGTCCAAGGTTTCGTCCGCCAAAATCACTTCCATGTTCTTGATCGCTGTCGCAACCAACGCATAGCTCTGCGCTGTGTAGTCCGCGGGATCAAGCTCTTTGAGCTCCTCCAGAAGTTCTTCCAGTTCGCTCTTATCTGCCTTCTTGCGAAGATCGGCCATTGCTTTGGTCAGCGCTTTTGCCGCTTCATCGACGTCTTCCTGTGCGGAATCCTTTGTCAATGTCTTTGCATATTCAAGCGCCTTATGGAATGCGGAGATCGCCTCTTCGTCCTGCACATAGTCTTCTTCTAATACAAGGTCGATTTCCTCTGCTTTTTCAATCAAGAGCTGTAACTGGCTAAAGTCCGCAACTTCTTCCAAACCATAAAGTGCATTGATCAAATCTTCTGTAACTTTTTCCACGTCCGCTTTCAGCGGTTCCTCTTGATCGGCAACGACTTTTGCTGCTTCCACTGCTTCTACAAGCGCCGCCCATGTGCTGGTTGTGAAGCCTTCTTCAGAAAGCTCATCTGCGACTGCCAACAATGCTTCCAAAGTCGTTGTATCGCCTAACTCAAAGCTCAGCAGATGCATGACATCCAACAGTTCGCTCCAAGCTGCATCAATTTCTTTTTGGGTTGCTTCCAAACGACCATTGACTTCGTTGGCTGTTTCAAGGGCCTTGTCAAAGCGCTCTTTGATGGATGGCAACACAGTTTCGAGTTCTTCGCTGCCCAGAAGCGCTTCAGCAGCCTTAATAATCGACTGCAATACCGACTTGTTGACCACTGTGAATTCGAATTTCAGCGTTTCATCCGCTGTACCCATGGTATAACGGTATGTAAAGGAATCCGGAACGGTCAGTTCAAGTGCTTCTCCGTTCAGGGTGACACCTGCAAAGCTTCTGCCTTCCACCTGGGGAACAAAGGTCAACTCTACTTCTGTACCTGTTTCCAATTCTTTGCTGTACTGGTTGATAAGGTCTGCAATGCTCTGCTCTTCACCATTTACACTCAGGCTGGCATCGCGCCCGCTGTACGCAACGGTAAGGTCATAGGTGCCGCTGACGCCGCCCTGGCCCTCTGTAAAGTCGAAGTAGTCGATGTTTGCAACATACGCCTTGTCTTCGGTGCCGACCAACTTGATATACAAGTCATGTGAGCCTGTGATCGGCGGCTCAATGTCGGTTTCCGTGAGCACATAGGTGCTCCAGTTATCTTCTGCGGTGTTATGCGTTTTCAACTCGGCCACCGGCTCGCCTTCCATAGAATCCAGGAAGAACTGGATACGGCCGTCATTGGTCGCGTCGCGGCCTTGGCTAGAATAGCTCATAACCACATGTACAGCGCCGTTGTCGCCGAAGTTTACGTTGTTGTACATGGCATAGCAGCCATTCTTGCCACCGCCGATGTTACCGCCGCCGCTGCGATTACTGTCGACATCCTTCACAACGTCGCCAGCGTCATAATCCTCTGCCTCCAGACGCACATACGGATTGCGGATCGCGCCCAATTTACTGGACGCCTTTTGCAGGTTTTCGACCGCTTCACGGATCTCGTCCTGGGTAGCCTCTTCATTATCCAATACAGCCTTGGCCTCCTCCAGAACCTTCTGGAATTCTTCCACCTTTGCCGTCGGATAGCCTGTTAGATCTTTCGCCTCAGCTGCCTCGACAAGTTTTTCCAGCGTGCTACGGTCAATGGAGTTTTTGATGTTGCCCATCAATTCAACCTCTGCCAATTCGATGGAATCCGCAGAACCTGTGAAATCGATGCGATAGTTCGCGTATTTTTCTTCCGCATTGACTGCAAATGGACGGGTATACTTTGCCCATTCAAAGGACAGTTCATCACGCTTCTCCAAAGAGGTCCAGGTCTTCCCATCGTTTGAACCAAACAGTTCAAAGCTGACCGGCGCCTTTTCCGGATCGGAAGTGGAAGTCAATGTGACCATATCCACATAGGCTGGAGTCGCAAATCCATAGTAAACCGATGCGGTGTTCCCATTCAAGCTGGCTGTCGTGTCCGAGGTATTGTCAAACAAATTCTCTACACGGTCCGTCGCCGCACTGTAGACCGTATCTTGTATCACATCGCCGGAGGGGATCTCCTCTCCAACAACCGGAGAAGTGACGGTCATATCCTGGCTCGGCTCTGCCACCTGGTCACCCTCTGTGATGGAGGTCGGCAGGGCATCCTCAGAAGTTCCCCAATCGGACGGCGTGTCACCCATATCAAAATCGATGACTGCGCCATGAATCAGGTCGCTGTAGTTGAAATAAGTCTTATTGTATTCTTCCCCGTTGAGCTTAACACCCTGTACATAGATGTTCTCTCTGCTGTTGTTCGGCGCATTGATGACAAGGTCTTCGCCGCACTCCAGATGTATGGTGGCCTTGGTGAAGAGCGGAGAACCGATGGCGTATTCGCCGCTGCCCATGTTCACCGGATAAATACCCAGGGCGCTCAGAATGTACCATGCGGACATCTCGCCGTTGTCCTCGTCGCCGATATAGCCCTGGCCAAAATCGCTGCCCACATAGCGCGCGCCAGCACTTCACGGACAACTTCCTGTGTGCGGTCCGGACGGCCCGCATAGTTGTACATATACGGAATATGGTGCGACGGCTGGTTGCTATGTCCATACAGGCCCATCTTCAGGTCGCGGGCCTCCACCATCTCATGGATGGTGCCGTCCTGAACCAAATCCGGGGAGGCATTGAACAATCCGTCCAAACGCTCTGCCAATTTTTCACGGCCGCCGTAGAGGTTTGCCAAACCCTGGCCATCCTGCGGCACCGTGAACGCCATGTTGAAGGCATTCGTTTCTGTGTAATCGCCCCACCAGATACCGGGGTTGAAGTCATCGCTGCTGGTACGGAAAGCGCCGTTGACATCGCGGCCCATGAACCAGCCGATCTCGTCGTTAAACAGATTGACATAATTCTGTGCGCGGTTGAGATAATACTGTTCCTCATCGGCATATCCCAGCGCCTTAGCCATCTGGTAGATGCCAAAGTCATTGATATAGCCTTCCATCGACCAAGAGAATCCTTCACCGATGTCCAGGCTGGTATAGCCATTGAAAATAGAGCGGGTCAGATCATTGCGTCCGCCGTTGGTCAGGTTGTTGGAGACCACAGAGGCGTTCTTAATGGAGGACCAGAAGGCATTCTCCACCTCAAAGTCCAGACCCTTCTTTGCTGCATCTCCGAAGATTACGTCGGAACTTGTGCCGACCATGCTGTTGGTGCCGCCCGGAGCGATCCAACGCGGTACCCAACCCTGGTCATTATAGTGCTCGACAAGCCCGTTGAGCATCTCAATGTCCTTCGACGGAGTAAACAGCGAATAGGCCGCCCAAGTGGTACGATAGGTATCCCAGAAGCCGTTGTTGTAGTACATCACGCCGTCCTTGACCTCATGCGAGCCATACGGGCTGCGGTACTGCCAACCATCTTCAGAGCCTTCGCCGGTCTGTTCGGAGAGCATGTTCGGATACATGAACAGGCGGTACATACCGGAATAGAAGCTGGTCATCTGATCCGGGGTCGCGCCTTCAATTTCGATGATCCCGAGCTGGTCGTCCCAAGTCTTTTGAGCCTTGGCAAAGATCTCATCGAAGCCTTCATCCTCTGCAATCTCTTGCTGGAGGTTCTTTTTGGCCTGTTCGATGCTAATAAAGGAAGTGGCGACCTTCATCTCGATCACTGTTTCGCCGGAAGAGGCCTTCTCAAAGCTGGCAATGCCGCCCTTTCCGATGGAACGTCCCGTCGTAAACGGCTGGCTGAACTCGCCATAAACATACATACGCTGCATACCATTGCTGTTGTGGTCAGAATATGCAGTAAAGCTCTTTCCATCCTCGCCAAAGGTGGTCGATCCACTGGCGCGGTCGCTATCGAGCAGAATGTTGCAGTACGGAGCGTTCTCCGGGAAGGTGAAGCGAAGAACCGCCGCATGTTCGGTTGGGGTGACTTCCATGGTCACGCCGCCCGCCTTCTCGTCGTCTTCATTGAAGGTCACGCTGTAGTGATGCGCCTTTGCGATTTCATTTTCATGGGTAAATGCAGCGCCACGCACGCCGGTTCCAATACTGGTAACCGTAGCCGGGTCAAAGCTGCTGTTTGCCATGAACTCATAGGTGCCGCGCTCGCCGGTCCAATAGGAAGCCTGGTGGCTGATTGTCAGATGTTTCAGCGTGTTACCATCGCGGCTCAGCTGATAGTTGTACATCTTATTGTCGCCGGCGCGAGTCACAGGCGCCCAGAAATTAAAGCCGTGCGGCATCGTGGTGCCGGGGCAGACCAAGCCGCGGGAATAGCTCGTGCCATCGTTGGTGCCGCGCAGGGTATACACATAGTCGGAAAGATGTTCATGTTCGACCTGCGGGACTTCTTCAATACGGATGTCGTCGATGTCCGCGGTAAAGGCATCATCCGCACCGGTGGGATTAGAAGGCTTGTGGTAACCGACCAACACCTTCGTAATAGTCTTACCGATCGTGTCCTCACCTGAAGCAATGTAGGTGGAGATCTTATTCCACTGCTTGGTCGTCAGGGTCTTGGAGAGTCCCTGCTCCATTGGCGAGACGACATTTCCATTTTGATCCACGGCATTCAAGTCGCTCAGATAGGTACCATCACTGAATCCGAGATCCACTGCGATATAAGTAGAGGTGTACTCAAAGTCATACGAGCCGGTCGTCCACTCCGGGAAGATCGTATAGCTCAACTGCGTATTTTCCGTTACCGGGATATTCAGGCCGTCGTAAATGACGTTATACGCATACGCTTCGCCTTCTCCCTTGTGATAACCAGTGACCTTCAGTGCCTTATCTCCTGTCCAGCCCTTATTGGAAGCTGCATCGTGCACAGAAGCCGGTCCGCTCTCAATGGTGGTCCCCATGACCGTTAAATTGATATCGTCGTCCGTCTCATCAAGCGTCGCAATATTCAGGTCGGCAAACTGGACCATCCCACTGTCGCCGTTGTTCTTGGTGATGTTGATCTTATAGTAGGCATAGGCGGTATCGTTTTCAAAGGTGAATGTCTTGCTTTCATAGCGGCTGTTGAACCGGACGCCGGTTTGGCTGTCGAGTTCTGTCCAGGTTGTTCCATCATTGGAGCCAGAGAAGGTCCAATCCACCGGGTCACGCGCTTCCGCATCGTTTGCTGAAACAATCGAATATGCCTTGACCGCTTTGGGCTCCTGGATCTGGAACGATACCCACACCGGGTTCTCTACCGAAGCACTTTGCTTTGCAAGGAATTTCGTCCCGGAATTGTTGTCGAAGAGTTTCTCTTTTGTTTCATTATTGTTATGGTTTTCCGAACCTTGAATGCTACTCAGCTCCACCAAGCTGGTAATGTCGCCTACCAAGCGATCCGCTGTAGTGGAGGACACGTTTTGAGCCTTTCCCTTGCCATCCACGACTTCCAATGTGTTGGCCTTGAAATTATCCGACCATTCCTCGTCATTTTCAAACGACGTAAAGAAGCTTTTCCCTCCTCAACGCGCGCCGAGGCAAAGGTCGAGAGCACCGACCCTGGAACCGCTAAGGTGGCTGCCAGAGCCATCGCTATGATTTTCTGGAACCTTTTCATTGTTTTCCTCCTTTTCTCGTGTCTATACGACCAGATTGCCAAATGAGCTTCCTTCCCCTCCTTTTTCATGTTCCTGCCTGCCAGTTTATCAAACAAATTAAACAATAAAAATAAACTCACAGCGCAAATATAAGTAATTCAGCTACATTCTAGCAACCTTTCTTGTAAAGGTCAAAGGGGGATTCTTTAGAAAAAGGCGGCGCTTTTTTGGATTTTTATTAAACTATTTTAAAATCTAATGATATTTTCTTAAATATCCTCTTTTTTAATTCTTTAATCTATTTATAAACCATTGTGTAGGCAAATTTATCGATATTCTTTTAATAATTCTTTGAATAAGTAAAAAACATTAAATGGGACGTTCCTTTCAGAATACCTCTGTCTTGAAAAGAATACAAATTCACAAACCTTACTCTTTGTTCAAATCATTTAAATATGGGCGCTACTGTTACCTACAAGGAAATTCCCAAAACCTTTTATGTTTTTAACACTAGCCGGGTGTGACGATAAAGCAACCCGTTCGTTCTTCAAGAGGGAGGGAAAGGCGAAGTTCCCTCCTCTTCATAACCTTCTATTCGTCCATATTCAAAAAGTTGGCGTAACGCGAGGCAACCGCTTCCATAAAGGGAAGAATCCATGCCAAAGCGAGATTTTTTTACTCGGATTTTCAAATAGTCTTGCGAAAACTTTCTTCGGTTTAGTTCCCGCTCCATTTGTTCCAGGTATCGCGCTGGTAAATGCGTCCCATTATGTCCTACCAGGATGGCTTGGGGATTGAGAAGGTTTACCGCGTTGACAAGCGCCCTTGTAATCTTCTCGATTACATCCGATAAAACCACATCAACGTGTGGGTCTTCTGTCTGCGCACAAAAGCTGGCAAAATCACCCGCTTGTCCGGTCGCCTCCCGCAAGCGTGCCTCGATGACTGGCATCCCGACATATTCCTCCAGACATCCCCGGTTTCCACAACCGCACTCCGGACCATTGCAGTCAATGCTGGTATGCCCCAGCTCTCCGGCAAAGCCGCTGCTGTTTTGATAGAGCCCGTCGTTCTCGATGATCCCCGATCCAATTCCGGTGGATAGGCCGACATAGAGGAAATTATGAAATTCACGCCCCGCCCCAAAAAGCTTTTCCCCCAACGCAGCGCAGTTCATATCGTTGTTCAGCTCCACTGGCAGTCCCATGTGGTTGCTCAACAGACGCCGCAAGGGCAAATTGGACACTCCGAAGAAGTTGGGCGGGTTCAGCACAACGCCGCTGCCCACATCCAAGGGTCCCACCACGGACACACCGCACCCCAAGATATTGCTTTCCTGTATGCGAATTCGGTCTACAGCGCGGAAAAGCTTTTGCAATATAGAATCTGTGTTCTCTTGTGCAAAAGGTTCCTCTTCCTTCTTCAGAATCCGGAGTTTTAGGTCGAACAATACGGCTGTCACGCCTTCACGCCCCAATTGTACGCCCAGCACCTTCGGTGCCCCCGGCGAAATATCCAGAATGATGGGATTCCGTCCCACGCCGGCGTTGCGCTCCGGTGCGCGTTCCACCACATAATCCTGTTCCATCAGACCGGCAATGATATTACTTACCGTCATTTTTGTCAGCCCGGTCCGCTGCGCAAGTTGAATGCGCGACACGCCGTCATGTGTGCAGAGCAACCGCAACAGCAGTCCCCGATTTTGATATTTTAAATTTTGATTGTTCATTCCCGTTTTTTGTCAAACGTATCCCTCCGCTTTGGAGTAAACCAGTTTTCCCCTTTTTATGTACCCATGGTTTGGAAATATCGCGCAGAGCGTTATTCTTAGAATCGTTTTCTGAGGATACTCCCTTTCGCAGCCACTTTCTTACGCCCTGGTATATTGACTTTACTAATATACATATTATATAATAATTTAATAAAAATCAAATGTTTTTGTAGAATGAATAAATTTTTGTATATTTTTACGGTGTTTATTCGAGCAGAACTCAGTGAAGTAGGAGGAATTCTCCCCATGGGGAGGGGATTGTCCGGAAACGTTTGTCGCCACAAGCTGGCAAAGGGGAAAGGGAGTTGTAAGATGATAAAGGTAGTCGTCGCGGACGACGAAGTCAAAGTTTGCCAATTGATCTGCAATTTGGTCGATTGGAGTGCCTTCGATATGGAAATCGTTGCAGTTGCTCACAATGGAGAAGAAGCGCTGGAAATGGTAAGGCAATACCACCCAGATCTGTTGGTAACGGATATTCGCATGCCCGGCTGTGACGGCCTCGAAATGATCGCCAGAGCTAAGCAGCTTTCGGACACACTTGAATTCGTCATCATCAGTGGGTACCGTCATTTTGAATATGCGCAAAGCGCCATCAAATACGGGGTTTCCGATTATCTTCTCAAACCCATTCAAAAAGAAGAACTCTGTGCCACGCTGGAAAAGATGCGCCGGCGGTATCAGCTGCGCAATGAACAGCTCAGCAACGAGGAGCGTCTGCGTATGCGGTTACAGAGTGACATCGACAAGCTGCGTTCCGGATTATTCACACATCTGTTGAACGCCGATCCAGATGGTCCTCTCACACTGGAACAGGCAAATCGGGACTACCATTTTCAGTTCACGCCCGGACTGTATCAAATTTTCATCGTGAAGGTGGACTGCCCTCTTTCGCGGGACAGCATCAAGGTCTTGGAAGAAAAAATATTACATACGCTATGCACCGCCCTGCGCCCTGTATGCAGCGATATGGAGGTCTGCTTTACGGGAAGCCGCGCCTACAGCGTTTTGAACTACCCAGAGGAACGCCGTGGTACCGTGCGCAAACGCATTCTTTCTGCTATGGATGAGCTCCTGGTCCAACTCGGCCTGTTTGAAAACACACAGCTTACCATCGGGCTGGGCAAGGCGGTGGAGGAAGCCGAACAGATGGAGGCCTCCTTGCACAGCGCAGAGTCTGCTGTCGCACAACGTCTATTAGAGGGCACAGGAAAGGTCATTGAGGCAGCCGTTCCAACGGAACCATTTGACACAGATAGCCTTCTTTCGGCACTCACCTGCGAAGTAGAAGCAGCAATGGAGGTACTGGACCGTGAGGCGCTGACGGCGGCTTTAAAGAAATTTCAAAGGGAGGCGCTTGCAGCGCCGGGGATCAATGGACAGCGCCTGCTGGCTCTGTCCTTAAAGGCGTGCCGGATTTATCTGATGGTGTTACATAAACACCAAATCCACGTAGAAAACGCGGATGAGCTTTACCATCGCTTTTCTCAGAAAAGCGATGGCTGTGGAAGTTCGCAAGAGCTTTTTCGGCATCTCAATGGCATCCTCTGCGAATCTTTAGATTCCATTCTTCAAGATCGCCGGCAGGCCGAAAAAAGCCGGTGCGCGCTGCAAAGCAATATATTCAGGAGCATTATATGCAGCCGATCAGTTTGGAGGAGGTCGCGGATTTTGTTGGCTTCAACGCCTCCTATTTCAGTACCCTCTTTAAAAAGGAGAGTGGTAAAAACTTTTTGGAATATCTCTCCGAAGTGCGGATGAACCGTGCAAAAGAGCTCCTCAAGCAGACCAATTTTACGGTGGCAAATATTTGTAGCCAAGTCGGATACAGCGACCTGAAACACTTTACACAGAGCTTTAAAAAAGCAACCGGATTAAAGCCAAACGAGTTCCGGAAGCTCTATTCGTGATAAAGGACGGGGACTACAAATGAAAAAGATACAATCCCGCTATCTATTTGACCGCTGTATGTTGTTTATCCTTGCCTTAGCCGTTTTGGCTGTGCTTTTGTTGGTCGCTCTGGCGATCTATATCGCAGAGGAACCCTGGGCCACCTGGGCGGTACTGGGGGGCGCCGCTCTGCTGGGGGGTGCACTCTATTTTGGTTACCGATGGGTGTATCTTCCCTTCCGGGAAACGGAAAAAATGCTCGAACTATTTGTTGACGGGTATTCCATGAACAGCCCGTATGAGCTTCGTTATCCGATGAGCCCTGGCATGGAGCGCGCGCTGGACAAGCTACACAGTCTATTGAACACCAGAGAGCTCATCAACGCCAGCAAAAAACAGGCGCAATATTTGGCCCTGCAAAACCAGATTAATCCCCACTTCTTATACAACACCTTGGAGGGGATTCGCGGAGAGGCGCTCGCCGCAGGGCTGGATACCGTCGCAAAGATGACGGAGGCCCTCTCCACCTTCTTCCGCTACACCATCTCCAACGTGGAACATCTTGTCTCCTTGGAGGACGAACTGCGCAATATTGAAAATTATTATGTCATACAACGCTATCGCTTTGGCGAGCGCATCAACCTGAGCATTGAGTACGACGATGAGGATGACCGTGACGAACTCAGCAAGTGCCGGATGCCCAAGCTGACTCTTCAACCAATTGTCGAAAATGCCATCATCCACGGCATTGAATGTAAAATTGGGCGCGGCAATATCCGTATTAAATTGGAGGCCACCCCCAGTCGCTTAATCATCACGGTATCGGATGACGGCGTCGGTATGGATGAGGCGCGCCTGCAAAAGCTCAACCGTGAGTTGGAGACTCCCTTTTTGGACTTTGTCACCCCCGATCGGGAAAAGCGCGGCGGTATTGCTATCATCAATGTCAACAGCCGCATCCGCCTTCTCTTTGGGGAGCAATATGGCGTCACTATCTACAGTACCGAAGGGGTTGGCACGGATGTAGAGGTCACCCTCCCGCGGATCACCGGCAAATCAAAGGATTATACACCATGAAAAAAGAAATTATGCGTTTGGACCGTGTCACCCTGATGGAGGGCGAGGTTACGCTGCTGGATGACTTAAACCTGCACATATTTGAGGGCGAAATCATGGGGCTTGTCTGTCTCAATTCCAATGGGCAGGACGCTTTGGTGAATCTCCTTTGTCAAAATGTTCCCATACATTATGGATATATTTACTTCGAAGAGCAGCTGGTCAATAGCTATCGCCACAGTTCCATGGAGCCCAACCGGGTGGCCGTGATTGAGGAAAAAGCCACATGGCAGAAGGGCTCAGCGTTGCAGACAATATCTTTGTTTTGCGGCGGGGGTTCAAAAATATCTGATCGCCCCGCGGATTTTGCGTGCACAGCTCTCGCTGTTTACGCAGGAGCTTGACGTGCAGATCGACGCCGGGGAGCTCGCCGGAAATCTCACCCATTTTGAACGCTGTGTCGCTGAGCTTTTGAAGGCCATTATTTCTGGGGCCAAGCTGGTGGTTCTTCGCGACATCAGCAATTTTCTCGGACCAGCCGATCTGATCCATTTTTTAAAATTGCTTCGCCATTATGCAAAAGAAGGCCTCTCCTTTCTCTATATCTGTAATCACCATGAGGAGACCTTTCGAATCTGTGACCGTGTAGCTCTCATGGAAAACGGCCGTGTACGAAAGCTTTTGTTCCGGGAAGATTTCCGAGACGAAATCATCCTGCACTATGCCCTGGACTTCCGGCATCCATTGACACCGCCTGTTCGACCGGAACAACGCAACGGAATGCTGAAGTTGCGTCATCTCTTTACAGACCATATCCACGACATGAACTGTACCATTGAGGAAGGGGAATGTGTCGTTCTGTTGGACAGCAACAGCCTCGTTCTGAACGACTTGGCCGATCTGATGACTGGCGATCGATTCCCTCAAGCGGGAAAGATCCTTCTGGATGCCCGAGACTGGTGTTCCAACCATGAGAAACTCAAGCATAAGGTCTCCTTTATCCGGGAAAATCCCATCCAGACCATGTTGTTCCGAGAAATGTCCTATATTGACAATCTCTGTTTTGCGATGGACTGGCGATGCCCTACTCTGTGGATGAGCCGGCGTATTAAAAAAAGCATTCTTCTGGAATACGAACCGTTGATCGGCAAGGACATACGCGCACAGGACATCACCCATCTGTCCCCCTATTCCCTCTATAGCCTGATCTATTACCGGGTTCACCTGTACCACCCCAAGGTGGTCTTTTTGATGCAGCCTTTCGCCGGGGCTGATATGTATCTACGCCACCATTTGATTCATTTAATCAATAAGCTGCGAGAGCGAAAAATCACCGTTGTCATTTTGGCCGTCAGCCTCTCTGATAGCCTCTTTGTTGCAGACCGCCTTTTGATGTTTGAAGACGGAAACCTTCGCAAAGAGTACCTGCGGGATGAATTTCATCATCTTGCGTTTGCCCCCGGGCAGTCGCTTCTTCATCTCTCAAGCGAAATGGCAAATACAGATACCTCTTCCCTAGACTCCTACTAACCGATTTTTTCCACGGTTTTTCGATCAAAATGAAACGCATTTGAAAAAGGGGACACCTCTGGGTGTCCTCTATCTATATTCGCGCAACCTTTCCTCCTTCTTGCTTCATCATAATCTATCTAAATATTGCCAAACTATTCGAAAAAAGAATTCATAACGCACAAAATTTCCAAAAGGAACCCCCCATAAGACCAAACACAGCCCCCTTATGTTTCCAAAGCGGGAATGCTATAATAAAGCCATCGTAAAGACAATTGACTAACAGAACGAAACGGTATTTCCACAAGACCGGATCGTTCCAGGAAAAGATAGGTGGATTTGATGCAAGAATACATAGTGGAACTCGAGCACATCAACAAATCCTTCCCCGGCGTAAAAGCGCTGGACGACGTATCCTTTAACCTAAAGGCTGGCGAGGTCCTCGCTCTGCTGGGTGAAAACGGCGCAGGCAAATCGACCCTGATGAAAATCCTCAGCGGCGTGTATACGCGTGATAGCGGGGACATCAAGCTCTTTGGCGAGAAGATCGACGAACTCACCCCCAAAAAAGCGCAGGCCCTTGGCGTTGCGATCATTCATCAGGAGTTGAACATGTGTGGCCACCTGACCGTGGCAGAGAACATCTTCCTCGGCCGTGAAAGGTTGCATTCAGGCATCCTCAACGAGCGCGAGATGCGCAAGGAGGCTGCAAAAATTCTTGGCAACCTCAACATCGACATCGACCCAGATACCATTGTCGGCGACCTTCCAGTATCCAAGCAACAGATGGTGGAAATCGCAAAGGCGCTCTCCACCAATGCCAAGATTTTAATCATGGACGAACCGACGTCCGCTCTGACATCGAAAGAGATCGACGACCTGTTTGTAATCATCCGTAAACTGCGTGAAGCCGGGCACGGCATCGTCTACATATCCCACCGTTTGGAGGAATTGCAGCACATTGTCGACCGCGTCACCATCATGCGCGATGGAAAGTACATCACCAGCATGAATTTCCAGGATACCAATATGTCCGAGATCATCGCTTATATGGTCGGGCGTGAAATTAAGGAAAAATTCCCCCGTGTAAACTGTGCACGCGGAAAGAAAATTTTGGAGATTCGAAATTTGAACGCTGGGCGTTTGGTCCGCGATATCAACCTGGATCTTTACGCGGGCGAAATCGTTGGAATTGCCGGTCTGATGGGCGCAGGACGTACGGAAACCACGCGGGCCATCTTCGGGATTGATCCCAAGGAAAGCGGAGAGATTCTTCTTGACGGTAAGGCGGTCCATATCCGCAAACCAATGGACGCCATTCGGGCTGGTATCGTGCTCGCACCGGAAGACCGCAAAAAGGATGGCCTGTGTACCAAGTTGAGTATCCGCGACAACATTGCGTTGCCGAATCTGGACATTTTGTGCAACAAATTCGGCGTGGTCAATCACAAAAAAGAAACGGAGATGGTGGAACGTTCCGTCCATGAACTGACCATTAAGCTGGCAAGCTCTGAATCGGACGCTGGAAGTCTTTCCGGCGGCAACCAGCAGAAAATCGTTGTTGCGAAATGGCTGGCGCGAAACTCCCGCGTGGTGATCTTTGATGAACCGACCCGGGGCATCGACGTCGCTGCAAAGGTTGAAATCTACAACCTGATGAACCAACTCAAGCAACAGGGCATCGGCGTCATGTTCGTATCTTCGGAAATGCCGGAAATTCTCGGCATCAGCGACCGAATCCTAGTCATGTGCGACGGCCGCATCACAGGGGAATTTCTCTCCGGAGAGGTTACCCAGAATCAGATTCTGGAGTGCGCCACCCGGTTTGAAAACAAGATTTCTCAAAAGGCCGGCGCTTAACGGCCGGACCTGTATCCGATAACATCAAGATTCAGAATTGGGGAGAGACAAATATGGAAAACAAAGCAAAACAAAACCCGTTTAAAAGGCTATTGGCGATTCGAGGTATGGGCCAGGTAATCACGGTCACATGCGGCTTGATTATTCTGTGCATCGTATTCGGTGTGTTAAATCCGATCTTCTTCTCTGGACAAAATGTCGCCAATCTTCTTCGTCAGATCGCACCGATTCTTCTGATCGGTATTGGCCAGTCCTATGTATTGATTACCGGAAACATTGACCTTTCCATCGGCTCTGTGGTGGGTATGAGTTGTATGATCTCCGCCACCTTGATGACCAAGGGGATCAATCCTTGGATTGCTGTTGGAATCACCTTCATCTGCTGCATCCTGGTGGGTGTTCTCAATGGTCAGCTCGTTGCAAAATGCAAGCTGCCGCCCTTCATCGCAACCTTGGGCACCATGACCATCGCTCGTGGTATCGCACAGATCGTCAACAACAACTATAACACCGATTCCATCGGTGACGGCGCGCAAGCTTTCCGCGACTTTTTCTACTATGGCAAGTTCCTCGGCGTTTACAACACCATCTGGATTGCTGTTGTTCTTTGGATTCTCTTCAACTTCCTGTTGAGCAAAACCCGCACGGGCCGTCATATCTACGCCATTGGCAGCAATGTGGAGGCCGCCCGTCTGTCCGGCGTCAACGTGGTCGCCAGCACAACAAAGGCCTATGTAGTCAGCTCCGTCTGTGCCTGCGTAGTCGGCCTCATTATCTGCGCTACCAGTGGTATGGGTACTATGGACGCAGGTAACATGTATGAAATGTATGCAGTAGCCGCTTCTGTTATCGGCGGTGTATCCACCCTCGGCGGCCAGGGTATCCTGCTCGGCACCGTGATCGGCGCTTCCATCTGGGGTGTGCTTCAGAATGGCCTACAGTTTGCGGGCGCACCGGTCGCAATCCGCAACATCGTGATCGGCATCATTGTTGTAATCTCTGTCTTGTTGGATGTCGTCGTCCGCAGTGGCAAGCCGAGAAGAAAAAAGGAAAAGTCCTCTTCCGAGGCAAAATCCAAAAATGTAGGAGTTAAGGCGTGACGTTTTTCATGTAGACGCTTTAAACAATATCAAAAACAATATCAGGAGGAAAGAATCATGAAATTCAAGAAGCTCGTATCCATTTTCCTGTCTTGTGCACTGATGGCCGGTATGATGGCTGGCTGCAGCGGTGACACAGGAACCAGCAACGCCCCCGAATCCACCACAGACGGCCAAGTATCCGATACCAATACCGGCGACGATACCAACGCAGGTGGTAATCACAAAATTTACCTGATTACAATGGACCAGATGGACCAGCACTGGGTCAATGTGGATGCAGGTTGTAAGAAGGCAGTCGAGGAGCTCGGCAATGTCGACTACACTTGGCTGGCTCCGGATGTCAAAGACGACGCGAAGCAGATTGAATGTGTAAATAACGCGGTTGCCGGTGGCGCAGAAGCCATTCTTTTGGCAGCCAATGGTCCGGACGCTGTAACCGCTGCTCTGGAAGAAGCGGATGCCGCTGGCGTCAAGATTGTCTACGTTGATTCCGCAGCAGATTTCCCGGGTGTACAGACCCTCGCAACGGACAATAAGGCAGCTGGCACCATCGCTGGCGAAGAGATGATTAAGGCTCTTGAGGCACAGGGGATCACCGAGGGTAAGATCGGTATCGTCAACGTCAATGCAGCAACTGCTTCCACGGTTGCCCGTGAAGAAGGCTTCCGTGCAGCATTTGAAGGAACCAATTTTGAACTCCTGGAAACCCAGTACGGCGATGGCGATGCAGCAAAGTCCAAGGACATCGCTGCGAACTACATCACCCAGGGCTGTGTTGGCATCTTCGGCGCAAATGAAGGCTCCACCGTCGGTACCGGCAACGCTATTCAGGAAGCTGGCCAGACCGTCATCGGCGTTGGTTTTGACAAGTCCGATACGATCCTCAACCTGATCAAGAATGGTTATATTCTCTGCACTATGGCACAGAACCCGGACGTTATGGGTTATGAGGGCATCCAGACAGCAGTCAAGGCCCTGGAAGGCGAGGACATCGGCGAAGAATTCGTTGATACCGGTGTTTCCGTCATTGACAAAGATTCCATCTAATTCTCTCTTCTCTAATCTATAATATCTTCTTCTCTAATCCTCTTTTTAACTTTCTTGAAAAGGCGGCTTCCGAAGACGGAGGCCGCCTTTTGCTCTCATCACCATAGGAGGGATTTTATGTTTGCCATTGGAGTGGACATTGGAGGTACAAAATGTGCTGTATGCTTGGGCCAGATGTCCGAGGATTCCGTAGAAATTCTTTATAAATGTACACCACACCCAACCGCTTCATTTTCCCCGGAGGAGATGATTCACCGGTTATCCGAGGATGTACGCGACTGTATGGCCCATGCCCCCGACCGGCCGGTCGGAATTGGCATCAGCTGTGGCGGCCCATTGGATAGCCGGACAGGCCGCATCCTATCCCCACCCAATCTCCCCGGCTGGGATGATATTCCAATTGTGGAACGACTTCAAGCACCAACAGGGCTTCCCGCCTGGCTCTGCAACGATGCCAACGCCTGTGCCCTGGCAGAATGGCGTTTCGGCGCAGGACGCGGTTGTTCCAGCATGCTATTTCTGACCTTTGGAACCGGTTTGGGGGCAGGGGTCATTCTGGATGGGCATCTCTATACTGGGGCTAGTGACATGGCAGGAGAATTGGGACATATCCGTCTCTCAGAATCAGGGCCCGTTGGCTATGGAAAAATGGGGTCGTTTTGAAGGCTTTTGTAGCGGCGGCGGAATCGCACAATTGGCCCGTATGTTTTTGTTGCAGGAGCTACAAAGGGGTAAAAAGCCAGATCTCTGCCCGCATGTCGAACAGCTGGATACGATCACCACCGCGGACGTAGGCCGGGCCGCACAGGCCGGTGATCCTTTGGCATTGCGTATTCTACAAGCAGCCGGTGAACAGCTTGGCAAAGGGCTTTCGATTGTGATTGATTTACTAAATCCAGAACGAATTGTAATCGGAAGCATCTTTGCCCGTTGCCAGGAACAGCTCTGGCCAGCTGCTGAACGTGTGATTGCAGAAGAGACGCTTCCTGCTGCACGCGCCGCCTGTTCTGTCGTCCCCTGCGCTCTTTCAGAATCCGTTGGAGACATCGCAGCGCTTACCGTCGCACTCTACTATCAAGAAAAGGAGAACCACATATGAACATGCGTACACAGCAAATTATGCAGGAATTTTATACACTCCATCCGGATTTGACATTCCTCGAAGCCGAATTGTCAAAAGCGCTCCGGCTACTTTTGGATACCTTTCGCTCTGGCGGGAAACTCCTGATCTGCGGAAATGGAGGCAGCAGCGCTGACAGTGAACACATTGTTGGGGAGCTCATGAAAGGATTTTTGCTCAAGCGCCCACTTTCATCGGATAAAAAGGACCTGTTCACAAATCTGTTTGGCGAGGATGGCAAGCAGATCGCGGAAGTCTTGCAGGAGGCGCTGCCTGCTATTTCTCTATCCACACATACGGCATTAAGCACCGCCTTCTCTAACGATGTCGATCCCAGCCTGGCCTTTGCACAGCAGGTACTCGGATATGCAAATCCTGGGGATATCCTTCTAGGAATCAGCACTTCAGGCAATTCCAAAAATGTTTGTGCTGCAGCGATGTGTGCACATGTATGTGGGGCAAAGGTTCTCGCATTGACCGGCCAAAGCGGTGGAAAATTGGCTTCACTGGCAGATTGCGCTCTTACCGCGCCGGAGACGCGGACGTTTCGTATACAGGAATATCACTTGGCAATGTACCACTATCTTTGTGCCGCTGTGGAATCCGAATGCTTTACACAATAAGCCTTATGGGAACCATTGCATGCAAGTCTCACCTTTTATCCTAAAATAACAAAGGGTAGCCAACCAAAGCCGGTAATCCCTTTTCCGTTGCCCACATTTCACTTGCTGGTTACCCAATTGAGAGCCCTTTAACACCTCTTTTTTCGGTGCTTGTGACGGATCGGAACCTTTTGTTGAGTCATTCGTATCATTTTCATGAATTCAATCGAAAACCTGAAGTTTTTGCCGCAAGAGGTGTAAAAACAACCTTGTATTCTGGAACTAAAAAATAATTCCATATAAACAAATCACTTCAGATAACGACGTTGTTGATAATCTGCTTTATTTGCTCATATGCCGTGTAGGTAAACCCGGCACGCCATCTTGATCATTTCCTTTGCTTGTCTGTATTCAGCGCAGACAAATGCGGTAAACCATTTTAACTGCCGCAGTCCGCAATGTGGTTCGCAATCATGTGTGGATTGAACTATCATGGCTTATAGTACTCCTTTCTTTGCCGGTGGCCAAACGCATCCGGGGAGGCCAAATCATGCCATTTCTGGCGCTGCCTCTTTTCCGATAAAAGACCGTTCAACTACCGAATCAATGGATGAAAGTTCGATGATTGTCGAAGCGCTTCTGCTTTGAGGCGGTGGCCTCCTTAGGAGGTATGCGCTCTATCCAACAGAGCTACGGGGGCTTATACAGAAAATATTTCATTTTGAAGGACTCCAGGATTCGAACGATTCGATTTTTAGGAGGCATGTGTTCTATCCATCTAGACTACGGAGATATTGCGATTTTTTATGGTAAAGGATGGAGCGAATCGCCTCCCATGGCTTTGATGATTGGATTATAAAAGAGGACACAGAATAATCCGTTTTCTCTTTGGGCTATAGAGGAGCTTTTGAACGTCGTCCTTCTTGCGAAGCGCGCGGATTGAAATCCGTATTTTCTACATCGCCTCACAACAGCGTAAGTTCCCTTCTATGCGGAGGGTATGGATTGAAATCCGATTGAGCATTTAACCGATCTTGTCTCTCGTGTGTCACCCTTCATGTCAAGGGGATAGGTTGAGATCCTACGAACTTTAGTGTAAAATACGCCTATCAGAACGTCCCTTTTCACACGTAGAGTACAAGTTGAAAGCAATACAATGATAAAGCGCTACTGAAACAGTAAAGTCCTCTTCCATGTGGAGAAGTGTCGATCGAAATTATCAACGGCGGGGCCGGAATACCAGCAAACACGTGTCCTCCTTCACACGGAGCGTGTGAATGGGAATTGGATATATTTGTAATATATCCAGACATTCTCCTACCACACTTCACAGGGAGAGGTGGGTTGAAATGCGACTGGCACACCGATCTGCAACCGGATTGTGGATCTTTTTTCCCTAAAATACATTTGAGAGACAATCTGCTGGTTTCTACAATCGAGATAGGCGTGGTGGCTTTTCACGGGTATGTTCCTAAGGCAGTTCTATGGATAAAGAAAAGAGCACGTTGCGAAACTACTTTTCGCGACGTGCTCTTTTTTGGCCAGTATGTACCCTTATTCGCGCCCCATGTTTCATAACAATACACGCATGGCCCTTTTTATTTCCAACACAAGGTCGTATGATTGAAGTGTTTCTGTAAAAAATCGAATCCATAAACAGGGCCTTTGCTGGTTTGAAGTCGTTCTTTGAATCCAATCAAGCCGGCTCCTAATTTTTTCAATTCCATTATACATATTCTTTCCTCTTTTATCAAGACTATTATACCATATTAATATAGTTATATATACACTTAAACAATGCTTTATATACCTATAAAATATGAATAAAACGTGTTGAGCGATGAGAGTGTGGGAATATGGGATATTTTGATCAGAAATTTCACAAACGCGAAAAGAAGTACCGACGAAACTACGAGATTGACGACAGTCTTTATGTGCGTTTGGAACAGCTCTCTACCATTTACGATGCAACCGTCACCGACCTTGTAAATGCGTCCCTAGAACACTTAATTGAGAGTGAACAAATTTCTCTCTACAAAAAAGCAGCAAACGATTTTTCTGTCACACATACGTTGCTCATCCGTGAAAGCAATCTCGCCGGGTTAGAGGACCTCAAGGCAAAATATGGCGTAAGCATTTATAAACTGGTGAATATTGCTATAAAAAAACGTGTTAGACGAATACGATTCACAAAGGAGATAGGCATGCAGCCGGTCTCCTTTTTTGTTGTAAACCTTTACGGTGGTTAACCGGATGGTCGGTTAGGCAAACAAGGGCAGATGATCTTGATAATCTGCTTTACTTGCCCATATGCGGTATAGGTAAACCCAGCACGCCATCTTGATCATTTTCCCTTGCTTGTCTATATTCAACATAGGCAAATGCGGCAAACCATCTTGATAATTGTTACAGAACTTCCCTACATTTTATAGGCAAATGGAGCTAACCAATAAAAGCCGCACTATTGAAAATAGAAATCTTTTTTCTTGACAGCGTAACAATGTTTTGTTATACTACGTTTGTGAAACAAAACATTGTTACGTTAGAAGGTGATTATCTTTTGGACCTTATTTCAAAAAAGGAACTTTTGGCACAAACTGGCATCTCCTACGGGCAGCTCTATCGTTGGAAACGGGCACGTCTGATCCCGGAGGAGTGGTTTTTGAAGCAATCTGCCTTTACTGGGCAGGAAACCTTCTTTCCCCGGGAACAAGTCCTGCGGCGTATTCAAGCGATACTCGATGCAAAGGACCAGTATTCGCTGGAAGAACTGGCAAAAATCCTTTCTCCTGAGGACTCCTCAGAACTTTACCCTGCGGATGCATTGGAACAAATGGAGGAAATCAGCGGGAGCCTTCTACCTGCAATCATTGCATCCTGTCCCAAAGAAGCCTATAGCCTCGCCGAGATTACACTTTTCGCAGCCCTTTCTGAAACTGCGTGGAATCAAGACATTTCTCGGGAACACATGGAGGATCTCCTTCGCAGAGGCTCATCGATACTCTCCACCCTCAAGGGATTGGACTGGACTTGTACAGTATTTATTTCACATGGCATGTATCATCTTGCCTTTTCAAAAGGTACCGTACCAATCCAATTTGACTGTGAAATCCAGGTCTTAGATGTACGTCCCTTGGGAGAACTCTCCAATCAGATGAAACTTCGGTATCAAAACATACGAAATTGTTAGGAGGAATCGGATATGCAGGATATACGAATTGATGGGATTGGAAAAATTCCAGGGGGAAGCTTTGGCCGGCTTGTGATCGATGGCGTCGGCGAATGTATTGGAGATTTGGAAGCGGATACGCTCAAAGTGGATGGGTTGCTCAAATGCCGTGGGGCGGTTACAGTAAAAGAGCTAAATTGCGACGGCACTGCGCGCTTCGACAAAGACATCCAGGCTGGACGTCTTTCTGTGGATGGACTTCTAGCAATGACGAACGGCTCTAAATTGGAAGCAGACGAAGTCCTCTGTGACGGAAGCATCAGCATGGATGGACAGATCTGTGCGGATACTGTTCAGGCAGACGGATTGATTCGCGCACGAGAAATTGTGGGAGATCGCATTATCATTCAATCCTACCTGGGAACATGGGGAAAGCTTTTTACAAAAGGCGGTTCCAAGATCGAACTGATTGAAGCCACTTATGTAGAATTGAAGGGTGTTACCGCACAGACCGTCAATGGCAGCCGAGTGGTCATTGGCCCAAAATGTCAGATCGAGCATCTGGACTGTAATGGAACACTGTCCATCGACCCAAGTGCCACAGTACAACATATCACCGGAGAATATACCATATATGATAAAGAGTAAAGCCGATTCTCCCTCTGTTGTAAATCCTTTTTACGTATGAACCTATCTTAAGAATAACCGGCAAAAAGCCTTCTTTCAAGAACACTTCTTTGATCCGTTGCATAAAATGGACGAAAAGAAAAAAGGGGGCTCCAAATTGAAAGCGCATACGCCCGAACAAACGGCTCTCCGGGTTTCCTCTGTCAGTATTGTGGGCAACATTCTGCTTTCGGGCTTTAAACTTTTTGCAGGTTTTGCCGCAAGGTCTAGTGCCCTAATCTCCGATGCTGTCCATTCGGCCTCCGATGTGTTCAGCACAGTTGTGGTTATGGTTGGAATAAAAGTTGCACACCGGGCGGCAGACAAAAGCCACCCTTATGGACATGAGCGGATGGAATGTGTCGCCGCTATGTTATTGGCAGTATTATTGGCAGCTACTGGCTTTGGAATTGGTGCGACCGGAATCTCGCAAATTTTTTCCGGCAGGTATCTTCCACCCGCCCCGGGACTTCTGGCCTTGGCTGCTGCCGGAATTTCCATTCTGACCAAAGAAGCCATGTTCTGGTATACATATTTCGCAGCAAAACGTATCCATTCCAGCGCATTGATGGCGGACGCATGGCATCATCGGTCGGATGCACTTTCCTCCATCGGAAGTTTTGCCGGAATTCTTGGCGCGCGCTTAGGACTCCCTATTTTAGACCCGCTTGCAAGCGTTGGGATTTGTCTGTTCATTCTAAAGGCCGCCTGGGATATTTTTCGTGATGCGATCGGCAAAATGACTGACCATTCCTGTGACGATGTAACAGTCGCAAAGCTACAGGAGCTCATCCTAAAGCAGGAGGGTGTTCTTGGCATTGACGATTTGAAAACGCGCCTGTTTGGTGACCGAATATATGTAGACATCGAAATTCGGGCAGATGGAAACAAAACACTGACCGAAGCACACGCCATTGCGCAGAGGACCCATGACGCTGTAGAAGCGTATTTCCCCACAGTAAAGCATTGTATGATTCATGTCAATCCTATGGTGCTAGAGATACCGATTAAACGGTAAACCGCTCTGTGAAGGATAGAAGGTCCCGCATCTTCTTTCCAAACAAAAGCCCCCTGAAACGGTTTTTTACCATTTCAGGGGGCTTCATCATTTTATAACCCCAACAATGCCTGTGCGACAGAAAAGTAAATTACAAGCGAGCATGCATCGACAATCGTCGTAATCAGCGGAGCTGCCATAATAGCAGGATCGGCATGCAATACCTTCGCCAGCATGGGAAGAACGCCTCCGATGGTTTTGGCCATCATCACGGTCGCCAAGAGTGCAATCGCCACGGTCAAGGCAATTCCCTCCTGTCCGGGGTAGAAGATCGCCAGACGTACAAAATTCACCGCACTCAAAACGATCCCCACCAACAGGCTGACCCGTAGTTCTTTCCAGAGCACACGAAAAAAGTCGTGGAAGGCAATCTCTCCCACCGCCATACCACGGATAATCAAAGTGCTGCTCTGACTCCCCGCATTTCCACCTGTATCGGTCAACATCGGAATAAAAGTGACCAATAAGGGCATGGCAGCAAAGGCCGCTTCAAATTTTCCAAGAATTCCACCGGTAATCATCCCGGAAACCATCAGTACCAACAACCATACAATGCGATTCTTTGCGAGTATAAAAACATTGGTCTTGAGGTATGGCTTCTCCGAGGGCCGCATTGCAGCCATCTTTTCAAAATCCTCTGTAGCCTCTTCTTCCAATACATCCATGCCATCGTCGAAAGTCACCATACCAACCAGACGGTTTTCATGGTCCACTACAGGCATGGAAAGGAAATCGTACCGCATCATCCGTTGAACAGCCTTTTCCCGATCCTCCAAGGTTGTTGCGGTAATTACATCCGGTTCCATAATCGTTTCGACGGTAACATCATCATCGGCCAAAAGCAGCTCCTTTACCGTGATAACCCCCTGCAAAAAGCGCTGCTCATCGATGACATAAGCTGTATAGATGGATTCGCAATCTGCACCTGTGCGGCGAATGCGTTGAATGGCATCCCTGACAGTCATATCCTTGCGCAAGTCGATAAACTCTGCTGTCATGATGCTTCCAACCGAATTTTCCGGGTAGTTCAAAAAGGTATTGATCTGCTTACGTGTTTCCGGTCGGGCACTCCTCAAAACACGCTTGACCACATTGGCAGGCATCTCTTCCAGCATGTCCACCACATCGTCTACGAACAGTTCTTCAACCATCTCCGAGAGCTCTGTGTCGGTGAACGAGTCCACCATGACCTGCTGCATATCCGGAGACAGATTCGAAAACACCTCGGCTGCCAGTTCCTTGGGCAACGTGCGAAAAGCGATAACCGCATTTTCCTTTGACAAACCTTCGATAAATTCGGCGATATCCACCTCATTTTCTCTTGTCATGGCTGCCCGCAGCGTAAGATACTCTTTTTGCTCCAAAAGGTTTTGAAAGGCATTCAAACGATCCATTCTCTCCATTGGGTTCTCCTCCTGTCTTTATTTTACAGGGAGGAAGCCGCCAAAGGAACAAAACATAAGGGGATTGTGCACATCCCCTTATGGCAACATCTCTTCGCAAACTTTCAGCAGAAACACCTCGGAAAAACCGATGGCCCAACCGCTGTTCTACGCCAAGAAACGTCTTTGTCCTGTGCCGTACTTCGTCCACAAAGGTCCACCGATTTTCCCTCCTTTGATTCATTTCAGCCGAATTTTTGCCTATTTCGTCTGTATTTAGAGAATATCACGTTTTATCTTTCTTTTCAAGGGAATCTCTCATGTTTTAACAATTTTACACAATTTTTAGGAATCGTACAGAAATACAATCTGTACGCCATTTATTTTTGTTTTCTTTTGGTTGCACCTGAAAGGATTCCTTATCAAATCATTCACGAAATCTGGACATTGGAAGAGCCGCCGCCCATAAGGGCGGCGGCTCTTCCAATACAGACAACCGTGCCTGCTGTCTGCCTTCTGGGACCGTTGTGGGATATTTCGATCGTTCGTTCCCATCGCGGCCTTATGATCGATGGCTATTGTGTGTATTGTCTTTTAATCCTATCCCGATAAAAAACAAATACCATGATTGTGATTGACCGTCTCACCGTCCTTACCGATTGTGTCCAGCAATCACAAATTGCTCATTCACCTGTTCCACTTTTCTACCCTCGTATTCGCTCAACCAACGACAGGAAACTCCAGGAGGAACAAAAGCTTTCTCAAAGCCTTTGTTCCCACTCTTTACCGCCCTCTAAGTCTCATAGAAGTAGAGCGGTGCTGTCAGAGTGAACACCAGACACGCATTTCAATCCACACCTCCCCATGGAAGGCGACTGTTTACCCGGTGGTTCCACCACAGAGTTTTTCTCTTTCCATCCACATCACCCTTGGAAAACCTGCATTAAAAAGGTCTATTCATTTCTGAAAAAACCTTTTTGTAAGATTCTTTCCAAGAGTGACGGCTCTGGGGGCTGGCCTGGGCATATGGGGTGTTGTATTTCAATCCTCGCGTTCTTGCGAACAACGACCTTTTCATAATCCCAAAAATAGGAACTAAAAATCAATGTTTATATCTCAATGATGAAACGCGATACCTTCACCCCCAGTTACCCACTTGTTTTCTAAAAAAGTCTCTTTGTTCTTGCCAACAACTGTTTCTCGAAGGATAGGCAAAGCATGGATGCCCTTGGGGCATGCTCTATCCCTTTTTCAGAAACCTCAGCTAATCCATCTTTTGTTTTTATTCATATCACATTCCATACGAAATTGCAATCCTGTTTTTCTACAATTGCACATGACCCGACAACTGTTTCCGATTCTTTTGATTTTCTTTCAACTTCTTAAAAGAAACGACCATCTCCTTTGCTAGCCATCCATCTTTTCTCTTCCCACATTTCCTTCCCGTTTGATTCTGATTTTTGCTATTGATTCACGTGTACAGAATCTATATAATAGAAGTATCTATTTCCTTCTTTGGCGGGGCGCCCTTGTGATTCATGTTCTGCAAATTCTCCTGCTGTCCTCTATACAGAAAAAGATAGCGGCCGCTTCCCATCTCTTCTGCGAAAAATGGCTTTTCATGGAGAAATTTGTTTTGAGCAATCCATGTTGCGGTATTTCTCGGCCATCCTGTCGAATAAGGAAGAAAAAACGTTTGAGGAGTGTGACCCCATGGCAAAGGAATCCACTGTATCCCGGAAAGACTTCTTCAAGTTGAAGGAGAACAAGACCACGGTACGCACAGAGATTGTGGCCGGCCTGACCACCTTCTTTACGATGGCGTACATCATCTTCGTCAACCCCTCCATCCTGGGTACCACCGGCATGGACACAGGCGCAATTATGCTGGCAACCTGTATCTCGGCTGCCATTGGCACCCTGTTGATGGGCCTCTTATCCAACTATCCGTTGGCGCAGGCACCTGGTATGGGCTTGAATGCGTTCTTTGCATTCACTATCTGCGGCACATACGGGTACTCCTGGCAGGCTGGTTTGGCCGCTGTTTTTATCTCCGGTTTGATCTTTATCCTTCTGACCGCTACCGGTGGCAGAGAAGCGATTGTAAATGCAATTCCGCTGCCCATTAAAAAAGCGATCAGCGGTGGCATTGGCCTGTTCATTGCAATTGTCGCTTTGATTAATGCGGGGATTGTTGCAAACAGTGACTCTACTTTGATTACTCTCGGAAATTTCAGCGATCCAAAGGTACTGCTTGCTGTAATTGGAATCGTAATCACCACGGTCCTTGTGGTATGGCATGTCAAAGGCGGCCTGTTTATCAGCATCCTGATCACAACCGTTGTCGGCGCAATCATGCAGTTTGGATTTGGCGCAAATGTGGGGATTGCAAAGGGCCTGTCTGTCGGCAATTCTCTGGCCCCAACCTTTGGCCAGTTCCTCGGCGGCTTTGGTGAGTTGCTCAAGTTGGACCAGGGAATCGGCGTTGCCATTTTCTCCCTGATTTCCGTTTTGATTTCTTTGACCATGGTCGACATGTTCGACACCGTTGGTACACTGTATGGTACTGCGAGCAAAGCTGGATTCCTGACAAAGGACGGCAAGCTGCCGGGCGCAACAAGGCTCTGATGGCAGACGCTATTGCAACTTCGGTTGGCGCTGTCCTGGGCACTTCGACAGTCACCACCTATGTAGAATCCAGTTCCGGTATTTCTGAAGGCGGCCGAACCGGTTTGACCAGCGTCACGACGGCTATCTGTTTTGTTTTGGCGATATTCCTCGCGCCTTTCCTCGGATTTGTTCCGGGCGCTGCGACATACCCCGTGCTGGTACTGGTTGGCGTTATGATGATGGGCGGCGTCCGTGATATCGACTGGAACGACATGGAGATCGCCATTCCGTGCTTCCTCACCATTGCCATGATGCCGTTTGCCTACAGCATTTCCGAAGGCATTGCCTTTGGTTGCATCAGCTATACAATCATCAAACTGGTCCGTGGCAAAGCCAAAGAGGTCCATCCGGTTATGTACGCGATTTCGATTCTCTTCTTGATCCGCTACGTGCTCCAGTACATCCATATTGTATAAGTTTCCCACATTTGTTCATATATCTAAAAACCCCCGCTGCAACCCATGCAGCGGGGGTTCATTGTTTTTCTATGCGAAGCCACCTATTATGCCTATCAAATTCTACATTTTTATTGCTCATTTCGGATTCATGGTTTTGTCATTGGAAGAGGCCATTCCGAGCATAGCATGCCACCATCGCTTCTCACTCAGACAATGGTTTAACAGAACAAAGACGCCGTAACCAAGAACGCCTCCCAACACATTCATGATGACATCGTCAATATCTGCAGACCGTCCTGTGAAATACTGCAATGTCTCAATCATCACAGTTATGCCAAACGCTCCTAAAACCGTTTTCCAAAGGGCGCGAAGCCTTTGGAATACCATGGGCAATAATACTCCAAAGGGGATAAACATGAAAACATTCAGCACCAGCTGGCTGACCATATCCCTGATCCCCATCTCGTAAGGATGCCGTATCCATTCGAAAGGCGCCAGATTCAGAAAATGGTATGTTGGCGCAAAATCAATGCCCCCAATGAGAAGAGTCGCATCCAAGACCAGAATCGTAAAGCACAACCATGCATACACCGTCAAGTGCCGCCAAACGGGACGGCGCTCCTTTCGATGCCACAAATAATAAGGCAAATAGAGAAATCCCCCCAGAAGCAATGAAAAGGGCACTCCTACCATCAACACACCCAAAAACATTGATACACCACCTATTTAACATATGTAATATCTGTATTATTTTGAATAGTACAGTTTAAGTATGGCATATTTCCTTTTTTCTGTCAAGCGGTAAAATACGGGAACCAAGGAGAGGCTTCCATGCAGGATTTCATAAAAAAGCACATAAGGTAACGCCCTAAATCACATTGTTTGATGACTGTGATTCAGGGCGCATCATTTTGTTTTATATGTTTTTTGTAAAGTCCATTCCCGTATATCCTCGCTGTAAGAGGCCATTTATCCACGGGAGGATCTTTCTCTTTTTCGATGCCACAGATAAAATGCTATGCATATTCCACACAGGAGTAACGGCACCAATAGAGCAACCAGATTGAAGGAACCTGCCACAAAGATGGAGGTCGGGCCGTCCGCACCGCCGATTATTGCGATATCCCCGGAAGGAGCAGAATGCATATCGAAATTCCCCATTATTGCATGAAGCAGTGCTGGGAAAAGAAAACTGTCAATTACCTGCCAAAGCGCCAATACGCCAAAAAAATTCCACCGATGAAGAGTATCCAATCCAACGCTGTACGATGGGGAAGCAACTGGTCGGAAAAATTCTCATGGAATTCTGCTGCTACCTTCTCGGGAGCCCCCATATCTGCAATAATTTGTTCTTGGGATTCTCCCGCCTCCATGCGGACGATAAAGTCGTTCAACAAATCGTTTTTTATCCGCCTTTTAGTCTTATGAGGTAAGCGCAAATTCCGCACAATTGCGCGGACATAGGTTTCTTTTGTCATCTTTATTCGTCCTCCCCTTGTAAAAAATGATTGGCTACACCGTCAAATCTGCGCCATAATCCCAATAGCTCTTTCAAAGCAATGTTCCCTTCGGGTGTACAACGGTAATACTTCTTGGCTACGCTCTTGTCCTCTGGGACACTCCATTCCGACACGATCAGGCCGTCGTCTTCCAAACGGTACAAGATGGGATAGAGCGTTCCTTCCTTGATGCGGAACAGGCCTCCACTCTCTTGATCAAGGCGTTGCAGGAGTTGGTAGCCATAAGCGCGTCCCTGGCTCAAAAGCTTAAGGACAATAATCTCCAGCAGTCCGCGCTTGAGCTGCCGCTCATATCGCACATCCATTTCTTTTCTCCTGTTCTCAATTATTTAGTATTACTAAATATTAGTATATGCAAAACACCCCATTTGTCAACCCCCTATCCCAAAGGTTTTCTAAATTTCTACCATCAGGCCCCTGGAAAAAGGGCGATAAAGACTCCTACAGGTTGAGTCTTGGGGTATAAAAATGTTATAATTATGAATGAGATAATAAGATCATAAAGGGGAATCGTCATGCCAAGATTCTTTATTGATTATATTCCGGAGGAACGCGCTGTCCTCACGGGAACCGATGGCCATCATATTGCCAAATCCCTGCGAATGCGGCCAGGGGAATCGTTGATTCTCTGTGACAGCATTGGCACGGACTATCACTGTGAAATTGAGCGGGTTGAAGGCGATACTGTGACCGTAAAGGTGCTTCATTTCTGCCAAAGCGTCAGCGAACCTACGGTTCATGTCACACTCTATCAAGCATTTCCAAAAGCAGACAAGATGGACTCCGTTGTTCAAAAGGCCGTAGAACTTGGGGTTACACGGATTGTCCCCATGCTTTCTGAACGATGTGTTTCCCGGCCGGACGAAAAAGCGGTTAAGAAGAAGATTGACCGCTGGCAAAAAATCTCCGAAGAAGCGGCCAAACAAAGCGGTCGAGGTGTGATTCCTCAAGTTTCTATGCCGCTTTCTTTCCGTTCTGCTATTCAAGAAGCGATTGAGACCGGAAAAGCTCTGTTTTTTTATGAAGGGGGCGGTGAACACATTTCGTCTCTGGTCGATTCGGAAATACGGGAACTCTCGTTATTCATAGGGCCGGAGGGCGGCTTCGCCAGCTCGGAGGTTCAGTTTGCAAAAGAACAAGGTGTATCTGTCGCAACCCTTGGGCCGCGGATTCTGCGCACAGAAACAGCCCCCATCGCAGCGCTGGCAGCTGTCATGCTCGCCACTGATAACCTGTAGGAAAGGAATGGAGTGACCATGCAGACGGCACTTGTAACAGGAGCTTCCCGTGGAATTGGGGCCGCAATTGCACGGGGATTGGCTTCAGATGGTTATCGGGTAGCCATCAACTATCATACCAATCAAACGGCCGCAGAGACGCTTTGTCAGGAGTTACAACAGTTGACAAATCTGCCCCATTTGGCCGTACGTGCCGACGTCTCCGATCGTTCTCAGGCGGAAGCGATGTTTGCTGCTGTGGGAAATGTGGATGTTTTGGTCAACAATGCGGGAATTGCCCAACAAAAACTATTCACCGATTTGACAGAAGAGGACTGGGACCACATGTTCGCAGTCGACGTGAAGGGTGTTTTCCACTGCTGCCAGTTGGCGCTTCCGCACATGATCCGCCAGAAGGATGGCGTTATTGTGAACATATCCTCCATGTGGGGGCAGGTCGGCGCTTCCTGCGAAGTCCATTACTCCGCTGCAAAAGCAGCGGTAATCGGGCTGACAAAATCGCTTGCAAAAGAGCTGGGGCCTTCCCATATTCGTGTCAATTGCATTGCCCCCGGAGTGATCGAGACGGACATGAATGCCCTGTTGGGGGTAGAAACGCTGGAATGCCTGCGAGAGGAAACCCCTTTGGAAATTCTGGGAACACCTGCCCATATCGCCGACGCTGTGCGTTTTCTTGTTTCCAGCCGCGCTTCCTTTATCACCGGCCAAGTCTTAGGCGTCAATGGAGGTATGATTATCTAAGGCCAAAGGAAAGGAAGCCTGTCCGGGAGGATGGATGGTCCCTGCCAAAGAGTCGTCTCGCGGCCATACGGCTTTAGAAAGAGCGAGTGGCCTAGCTTTGTAAATCGCTGTTGTTTAAGCACGGGCAAAGGAACTTCCCTTTTCATTTCCTGTAGCGATAGTCTTCTGCCAGTCGCCGTTCATAAGAGCGCGAGGGTTGAAATAAATTATATCATCGATGCGGTTAAAATGATGATTGCTGTCACCGTTTCATAGCGGTGTGGATTGAAATACGTTTTGCGTTAGGCCTGTGGGAACGCCTCCGCATGTCATTGCTTTTACAAATCGTTTGGATGAAGGTATCTTGACCAAGCTATACGGTTCTGAATCACACACTTCCCCATAGGGAAAGGCCATGTGAATTATGGTTTTTCCTTTTGGGTATATCAACGGATCTGAACTGTTTAGATTCCTATCGACAATCCGAAACAACCTTGTCAACCGTCATCCTCCATACAGAGGATGTGGATTCGAATACGGACGCTTAAAATAGTGATCGACATCGATCTGCGTGTTGTTGGCCGGGACACTGCAAGGCTTTGTAACCTAAGCTTACAATTATGTCATTTCTATTGCGATTTGTCAAAAATCCCTTATAATAAATACAGCTTAATTTGGACAAACTCCGTTTTTATGGCGGTCTCAAAGGGAGAATCTTTATGAAATATATCGCTTTTTTGCGTGCCTGTACAGCGATGCTTGCGGTCTGTCTTTGCTTGTCTGCAAGCGGTTGTTCCCCAAATGGAGAGGAATCCTCCAGCTCAACATCCTCTTCCCAGAGTTCTTCCATCGTTTCTGACTCTCAGCCCGATATTGTCGGCTCTTCACAAGCTCCGCTTCCAGAAGTTCAGGCCACCATTCCTGCGCCGGCCATATCCATCCAAAATCAGACCGAAGGAAATATTCAGGTCAAAATTGCCTCTCCGCACTTCTCCGGTTTTTCTGGAGCGGACGAGCTCAATGCCAAAATCGAACAGGAACAACAGGAAAGTATCGCGGAGCTCCGCTCCATTGCGAACAGTGGCGCGGAAACCGGCGCTACCTCTTCTCTGTTCTATCAAAGCGTATTCGACTATCAGGAAAACGGTCTCCTGTCAGTCTGGTTGACCAATGAGAATTACACCGGCGGCGCACATGGGATGAACTGGGTTTGCTCTTACAATTTGAACCCGGAGACGGGCGAATTCTATGCCTTCCGCGATCTCTTTCGGAATCCCGAAGAAGCGATCCCGGAAGTTACTGAAAAATCCTCTCTTATTTAAAGGGGATTCTTCCGGACGATGCCGATCAATCGCTCTATCCTTCCGCGTCCCAAGCAATTCAAGCGCTGAACGGGGATTATTCCTACTATCTGGAAGGTGAGAACCTGGTCGTCTACTTCCAGCCATACGATGTATTGCCCTATGCGGTTGGAATTGTGCGCGTCCCGATTCCATTGGTTTCCTTGCCAGATACAACGGTCGCTTTACATTCTATGTCAGCGCGCCGAACCATCCGGGCGAATGGTCAGGATACGGAACTCGGCCGGAATATGATGCTTGGCTCTGAAGGGAATACCGCCGTATTGCTCCCAATGCCAGAAACTGCGCGTCTTTGTGGAATGGAGGCCACGGTAAAAAATCAAGTCTGTATCATCGACAGTCAGGAATATCCGATCACCTACGCAAACGGGGGCGCTTTTATGACTTTGACCGACTTTCTTGCGCTCGCGCCGGATGATGCCAATCATCTGGTTGCTTATGGGCCGGATGACATTCTGCGGATTTACACGATCAAGGACTGATAATGGTTAAACATTCTTCCGCATTCGCCTATTAAAGAAATCTTTTATAAATACCATAACTACAAAGAGGGTGTCCCAAAAGTCATGACATGACGGAAGGATACCCTCTTTTTTTAGAAACGCAGATGTTTTTCCAAACAGAAAGAGGATGCCCCTTTCCTATGAATCCAAAGATTCGTAGTTTGGGGGCATCCTCCTCTTGTAGCTCTAAGAGGATAACCATCCATTGGACACGTACTCAGCTTCCTTCTTAGAATTGAATTTTTTCAAAATGTAATGGACCAAATCGTCAACCTTTACACGTTCCTGCTGCATGCTGTCGCGGTCGCGCACCGTTACGCAACCGTCGGTCTCACTATCGAAGTCATAGGTAATGCAGAACGGCGTACCGATTTCATCCTGCCTGCGGTACCGCTTGCCGATGGACCCCGCGTCGTCGTAATCCACCATAAAGTGCTTGGTCAGTTTTGAATAAACCTCCTGCGCTTGTCATTCAGCTTCTTGGAAAGAGGCAGCACAGCCGCCTTGAACGGTGCAAGCGCCGGATGCAAATGCATCACGACACGGGTATCTTTCTTCTCCGCATCCACCACTTCTTCGTCATAAGCATCGCAAAGGAAGGCCAGCGCCACACGGTCTGCACCGAGGGACGGCTCCACCACATAGGGAATGTAACGCTCATTGGCCTCCTGATCGAAATACTCCAGACTCTTGCCGGAGTGTTCCTGATGCTGTTTGAGGTCATAGTCCGTGCGGTCTGCAATTCCCCACAGCTCTCCCCATCCAAATGGGAACAAATACTCGATGTCCGTCGTCGCCTTGGAATAGAAAGAAAGCTCTTCCTTTTCATGGTCGCGCAGGCGCATATTCTCTTCTGTCATGCCGAGAGAGAGGAGCCAATCGCGGCAGAATCCACGCCAATATTCGAACCATTCCAGATCGGTGCCGGGTTTGCAGAAAAACTCACACTCCATCTGCTCAAATTCACGGATGCGGAAGATGAAGTTGCCAGGGGTGATCTCATTGCGGAAGCTCTTGCCGACTTGACAGACGCCAAAGGGTACTTTTTTCCGCGTAGTGCGCTGGATGCTGTTAAAGTTCACAAAGATTCCCTGCGCCGTCTCCGGGCGGAGATACAACTCATTCTTTGCATCCTCTGTCACACCCTGGAAAGTCTTAAACATCAAGTTAAACTGGCGAATATCCGTAAAGTTGGCAGAACCACAGTTGGGGCACTTGATGTCGTGCTCCTTGATGAAGTCCATCATCTGCTGATTGCTCCACCCATCCGCTGGTTGGCCGGTATAATCTTCAATCAATTTATCCGCACGATGGCGTGTCTTGCAATCGCGGCAATCCATCAGTGGGTCCGAAAACCCTCCTACATGGCCGGAAGCTACCCAAACCTCAGGATTCATCAGAATGGCTGCATCCAACCCGACATTGGTGGGGCTCTCCTGGACAAATTTTTTCCACCATGCCCGCTTGACGTTATTTTTGAACTCCACGCCGAGCGGACCATAATCCCAAGAGTTGGAGAGGCCACCGTAAATCTCAGAGCCCGGGTAAACAAAGCCGCGGCTTTTGCAGAGTGCCACGATTTTTTCCATGGTCTTTTCCGTTGCTAACATGTAAAATCCTCCATTGTCCGGGGCGCTGGCTGCGCTCCGTTGATTCTTTTTGGGAAATGCAATCTACTGCGGTCGTCTAAAGATAAACAGCTTGCTGAACACGTAATTGATTACAACGACGATAACGTTCATAAGGATCTTTGCTAGCCAGTCGTTCCAGGTGAGAACGTCTACCAGCAGCCACATGCCCGCGGTATCCACCGCGAGGGAAAACAATCGCGCACCCACAAAGGAAGTTAATTCCCGCAAAACCTGTTTCGCGGCAAAACTTTTGCTTCGAAAGACAAACACCTTGTTTGTCAGAAAGGCAAACGCGACCGAAAGTACCCACGCAAGTGTATTGGCCGTCAACAGCTGCCATCGCAGGACATCCCGCAGCAACCCAAAGGACAGGATATTGACCACCGTGGTTAAAACCCCGAAAAATATGTATAGAAGCATTTCCGGTGTAGTCAAAACCGTACGATTTTTTCAGTCTTTCCACGCAAATCCCATCCTTTTCGTATTCTTATAGTTTAACATTGTATCCGCTAGCTTGCAAGGCGGATTTTCGCTTTTTCTTCCGATGGGTCCCCTACTTCGATTTGAGCTATGCAAGATCATCTGCCCTTGTTTGCCTAATGGGCCATATGGTTAACCACCATATTGGTTAGACTGATTTGCCGATCGGATATATGCAAATGCATGTCATAATGGTCTTGATAATCTGCCTTACTGGCCTCCATAGGCAAATTATCAAGATAATGTGCCAGATTAGCCTATGTCACGTATAGACTAATGCCCAGCTAATTATCAAAATGGTTTGCCGCATTTACCTGTGCTGAATGCAGACAAGCAAAGGAAGTAATCAAGATGGCGTGCCGGGGTTACCTATACCGCACATGCGCAAGTAAAGCGAATGGTCAAAGGGATCTGCCTTGTTTCCCTAATCGGCAAATCCAGCCAACTGCCATATTGATTAACCCCGGTGGCCTATAAAATATAGGTAAGGCCCTTGACAAGGATAAACCATTTTTCATAGAAAGGATTCTATTTTTATTAATTTTTAGATTATTCGACAAATAATATTCTCGATATATATATATATATATTGCACTAAAAAGAAATCTGTTCTTTGAAAAAAACATTGTATTTATAAACAACATACGTTAGAATGAAAGGAACACGGCGGACCTCGGATGTTTCCCTATATGGATAGATGCCTTCAGCCGAACGACTGCCGCTATAACAAACCAATTAGTAGGAGGTATGTGTAAATGAAAAGACGAATTGTGTTGTCCGGCGTTTCGGTTCTCCTGGTGTTCTGTCTGCTGGTTGGGGCATCGTTTGCATGGTTCACCGACACAGAAAAGACGGGAGCGAATTTCTCCGCAGGCGTATTGGATGCGATTCTGACCCCGGAAAACCCAAATGAAGAAGGAGCCATCGATTACACCAACCTGCGCCCTCTCACCTTGGCGCAGCTTGAAGCAAGCTTCCAGAATGGAACTCCGGTAGGAAACCTTGAAGACGTAGCGGATGGATATCTTGCAGATAACCTGCCTCTATATTTTCACAAAATCCACATTGAAAACGCAGGTAGTCTTCCCATGCGGGTGTCTCTCTCTGTAGAAAGCTCGGGTCCCTGTAGTGAGACGAATCTGCCGCAGATTGTGGAAAACGGTTCTGGCGGGGTAAAGAATGAAGGAAAGCAGGCTGCCTGCGACAACAGTTTGGCAGACGTTCTTCAGTTGTTGCTCTATCAGCAGGATGCGGAGGGCGCACTTGTTCCGGTCAACTGTTCCGACGGCACGCAGGCTGTTGTATGGAAGGATGGACAGGCTGTTACATATCTGCTTCCCGAAACGCTGGCAGCCGGCGCCAGCACGGACTACGTCGTAGCTGCATGGTTACCGGGGGAAACGGTTGGCAATGAATATCAGGCAAAGCACTTCCATGGAGAAATGGTTGTATCGGCTGTACAGCCCGACACCGTCTCTGCAGAGGAACCTTCCGAAGAAGTTTGGGACGGAGAAAGTGTTGAGCCTGTTATCCCGGAGGAAACGTCTATAAGATTGCAACCGGCTCGCAGTTGGCATGGGTTGCACAGCAGGTAAATACCCAGCATGACTCTTGGCAGGACCGGGAACACTTTTCAAATAAAGAGTTGATTCAAGTCGCAGATATTGACCTGGGCGGCCATGAATTTCCTGGGATTGGTGCAGACATCAATTATTATTTCGGCGGAACGTATGACGGCCAAGGGTATTCCATTAAGAATTTTACAATCAACCGCCCAGATTCAACCACTGGGAATTACGCGGGTGTATTCAACTATATTCGTGGGGCGACCGTCAAGAACCTGACCGTAAACGACGCAACCATTACCGGTTACAGCAATGTCGGCGGAATCGCTGGATATGTATACGGTGGCACAGTCGAAAATTGCAAGAACTATGCCACAGTACAAAAGGTCATAGGCCCGTCCGGCGGCGCTGGCGGGATCGTGGGCGCAACAGGTGTTTCCTCAAACGAAATCACCAACTGCCACAATTATGGCACAATCAAAGGCTGGGGATACCTCGGCGGTGTTTTAGGTAGTTCCATCAATACTGGCTCTTATGTCTCGCTTTCGATCTCCGGATGCTCCAACCAAGGGGCAATTGTCCCAGACGAGGGAAAAGAAGAATATGCAGGGAATTTCGCTGGACACTTGGAGGACTACGCCGAAGTAGACGGCTGCAAGGTTTTGGATACTGCATATCCGGTCATTGTTGCCAGTGGATCTTCCGCAGGGATTGAAGTCCTTCCAGCAGAGCAAATGCCGTAAGCATAATCGCAGCTTCATCCCACGGCAAAATCACTATCCCATGGACAATTGACAAGTCGATATTTACAATCAAAAATCCTCTCCACAGAAAATTCTGTGGAGAGGATTTTGAATTTCAAATGAATCGAGCGATGGGTAACCCCCTCATCTGTAAGGGTGTAACCCTTTCCAAATGCCTCGTCCTCTGCAAAAACCTATCCAAAGAGGCCTTTCCAAAAGTCTCTCGCCCTTTATTTCGGCACAAAAACTTATCCCGCTGTGCTGCTGGGGGAACTGCTTGCTTCCTCTTGCGGAACAGGAGCAGAGGCCGCAGATGTAGACGAGGTATCCTGTGTAGCACCTTCCTCCGGAATCGCATCGGTTCCCTGCGCATTCTGTGTCCCTGGAATTTCTGCAACCGCCGCTCCTTGACGCACCAGAGCGCTTACAGCAGCCTGTAGCTGTGCATCCTCAGTGTTTTCTAACTGGTCGCGCGCCAACAATTCCATCTGTTCTTCGGTCAATTTCGCAGAAATATCTGCCGCAATTCCGGTTCCGTTGAACGCAGAACCCCCTGGAGTCAGATAATTTGCCACAGACAATACAATCGCAGAGCCGTCGGACAGAGGAATCACCTCATCTTTTGTTCCATAGCCCGCCGTAGTCTGCCCTACAACCAAGCCCTTCTTGAATTCCTTAATATCCGCGGCAAAAATTTCCGCGGCTCCAAAGGTTGTTTCGTTCGCAATCACACTGATTGGCAGTGCAATCTCATTGGGCTTAGAGGTATATTCAACGGTCGTTTTGCCTGTTTTATCCTGTGTCGTCACCAAATTTCCGGCTGGCAGCAGCGTATCCAACATGGACGCCATCGCTTCAATGCTTCCGCCGGAATTGTTGCGCAGATCGATCACCAGCCCTGCCACCTGTTGTTTGTTTAAGGCCGAAAGCGCTGAATTGAACTGCTCGATACTGCTATCGTTAAATTCAGAGATCTTGATGTATCCCACATTGCCATTGATGACTGTAGAGGTAATGCTCTGTTTGGTATACTCCGCCCGGGTGACGGTAATCTCCAGGGTTTCCCCCTGCTGTTCTGCCCCCGAAGAAGTCGCACTGCTGGCAGATGTATCTTCTGTATCCGTTTCCAATGGGGCAGCTTCCCGATAAATGCCAAAGGTCACCGTGGTTCCCGCTGTTCCATCGAGCCGGTTCAGTGCATCTCCATATGTGATCCGGACAATCTCCCTCCCATCCATGGAAACAATGGTATCGCCCTTGCGAATCCCACTTTTTCCGCCGGCGAGTTGGGGATCACCTGGATCACCTCCATGTTGCCATCCTCATCCATAATGGTCTTGATGCCAACACCGACATCTTTTCCCGCTGTTCCCGATTGGTAGGTCTTATACTTTTCAGCCGACATATACTGCGCCTGTAGATCCCCCAAGCCTGCAACATAGCCCGCACAGATTCCATCGGTCAGCTTTGTTTCATCGATCTGGCCGATATAATCCTGGCGCGCCTTCTGGTCGATTTCGCTGAGCTTGGTGTACATAGCTTGCCGCTCATTGACGTCTGCTACCTTGTCGTTGAAGCTGTTCATTGCGTATACATAAGTCAGGGATACGGTTACCGCTGCTGTAATTCCAGCAACGGCGACTGCTGCTCCCAGAGATATTTTTTTACCCATCACCGATCATTCCTTACTATGCAGGTTTTTCCCATCTTTCAGTCTGGATCTACATTTTTTAATCCAAAAGAAACCGAGGCTTGCCATGGCAAATTTCGCCAATGTGCAGCATCCTTTTCTTATCATACCGGATTTCTATTCCTATTTATACCGCTAAATGTAAATTTTACGCCATTTCCTCCGTGAAAGGTCCTGTGTTCCTTCTTCTTTTACAAGCATATCCCAAAATAGGGTTTCATACTCGAAAAAACTCCTCTGCGGAATTTCGGCTCCTTCCGCACTCCTTTTGCCCACTTTCACACACGTGGATCATAGGTACTTCTTCCATAGGAAAGCCTTTGGAACCCTATATTTTAAAGGATGTCACCCCGCGGAGAACCAGTTCATGGGATTCTGACGGACACCATTGACCCGCACTTCCAAGTGCAGATGCGGCCCTGTGGAGTCGCCTGTACTCCCCACATAGGCGATGGTCTGTCCCCGATCCACCTGCTGTCCGGTACTCACCGCCAAGCTGCTGGCGTGGGCATACAAGGTCGAATATCCGCCGCCATGGTCGATCATCACATAGTTTCCATAGCTGTTATCCCAGCCCGCTTTGACAACCTTTCCGCTATTCGCCGCTACAATTGGCGCGCCATCAATGCTTTTGCCGTTCGTCCGGTTGATGTCAATCGCTTTGTGGTCACTGCTATATCCACAGGAGATATGTGTATACCCCGGAACCGGCCAGGCAAATTGTCCGCCTACATAGTCCACTGGAGCATTGCTCTCATCTGACGGCACCGCAGGCTGCTGCTCTGGTTCTTCGGCCGGTTCTGCACTCGGAGTCTGTCCCTGATTTTGTTGGGCTTGCTCCTCCTGCCGGCGCTGTTCTTCTTCCTGCTGCCGTTTCAGTTCCTCCTGTTGGCGCTTTTGTTCTGCATAATAGTCCGCCCACCATTGGTCAATCCGGTCGCCCGCTTCGTTTTCTCTGCGCCGGATTTCCTGCTCTTCTGCGGAAAGCGCACTGCCTTCCGCAAGGATGCCCTGCTCCTGTCCGGCAATTCCATCCAGAACGCTCTGCGCTTCACTTTGAAGAACTCCCAGTTCGGTACGCTTTTGATCCAATGTATTTTTCGCTTCCAATCGGTCGGCACGGTCCTGCTCGACCTTCGCTTTTTCCGCTGAAATCTCCTGCATCTCCTCTTTTAATCCGTCGATTAACGCCATATCGTGCTCTGTAATACTCCGGAGCAGATAACTTTTATTGGCCAAATCCATCACATTTTGGGAACTCAGAAGAATTTGCAGCGTACTCGCTTCTCCGGTCTTATAGAGCGCACAAAGGCGTTTTTTTAACTCCTCAAATGTTGTGTCTATCTCCTTTTGTTTGTCGGAGAGTTGGCTCGTCTGTTCCTCAATGCCGGCGGACAGAGATGTAACCTGCTGGTTCAGGACATCGATCTGTTGCTGCACATTTTGTATCTGGCTGTCCAACGCCGCTTTATAGGTTTCTTGCTGTGTCTTGTCCGCACGCAACTGATCCAGTTTTGCTTTATTTTCGGCTTGGTCATGCTCCAATTTTTCACGCTGCTGTTGTAGTTCCAGCTGTTCCTGTTGAAGCGCGTCCAATTCTCCGTCCGATACCGCCGCATCGGCGCACGAAAGCGTCCCCATGGAGGTACTCAGCAAAACTGCTACTGCCAAGCTGCGGCGATTCGCCGGGCCTTCTTCGCTTGATTCATGGATTTCCTCCCTAAATAATCTCAATTTTTCCATAACAAGTTCCCGTTTTCACGCGATTTCACAAGCTGGTACAAATTCGAATATAGGCAAAAAACAGCATCCATTGCAAGCTCCAGCGAAAAATGCATACAACAGAACCGGCGTCCAATGGGTTCTCGATGGCAGGGCTATAGGGTAAAACCACATCTTTCGCAGCAGGAATCCCCATGCCTATCAGGGGCATCGTTCTCCATCCCTTTGCCCTACTTTTCTCAAAAGCAACACCAAACTCTGTCCCCTTTATATCTTCCGAAAAGTCTCAAACAGGCATGCCCCACTGGAAATTCCATCCATTCCCTTCACAGGAAACAATGGGGCCCCCTCCACAAAGCTAGGGGTCTTTCCCTAAAGGACATGCCTGTCTCATTCCACCTCGTACCAATCAGGAGAACCAATTAAACGGGTTCTTCCGCACACCGTTGACACGAATCTCAAAATGAAGATGCGGCCCGGTCGAATTGCCCGTACTGCCGACATAGGCGATGGTCTGTCCCCGGCTGACCTGCTGCCCCTTGCTTACAGCTAGACTGCTCGCATGGGCATACAACGTCGAGTACCCGCCGCCATGATCGATCATCACATAGTTCCCATAGCTGTAGTGCCAGCCTGCTACCACGACTTTGCCACCATTCGCCGCTACAATCGGTGCGCCGGAAATGCTCTTACCGTTGGTCCGATTGATGTCAATCGCCTTGTGGCTGCTGCTATAACCGCATGAGATGTGCGTATACCCCGGGACCGGCCATGTAAACTGGCCGCCGACGTAACTCTCCGGGGTTGTCGTATTCCCGCTGCTGCTCTGTCCTCCGTTCTGGGACGCATAATAATTTGCCCACCACTGGTCAATCTCCGCAGCCGCCTGTGCTTCCTCCTGCTCAATCTTCTTCTGCTGAGCCGCCAAACTGTTGCTCTCCGACTGCATGGACTGTTCGTTGGCAGTCAACTCATCCAACACACGCTGCGCTTCGCTTTCCAACTCGCCCAATTCATTGCGCTTGTTGTCCAATTCGGTCTTTGCCGCGGCGACTTCCTGGCGGTTCTGCTCGATCTCTGCTTTTTCGTCTGCAATCGCCTGCATCTCTTCTTTAAGCGTGTTGATCAGCTCGGTATCATGCTCGGTAATAATTTTCAATAGATGCGTCTTGTTTGCTAAGTCCATCACGTTTTCAGAATTTAATAAAATTTGCAAATTGCTTGCCTCGCCGGTCTTATACAAGGCACAAAGGCGCTCTTTTAACTGCTCATAGTTGAAATCAATGTCCGCCTGTTTATCGGCGATTTGCGCCGTCTTTTCTGTGATATTCTGGTCCAGTGTGTCGATCTGTTCGTTTAAAACGGCAATCTGGCTTTGCAAATTTTCCATCTGCTCGTCCAATGTATTTTTATATTCCAGCTGCTTTTCCTTGTCCGCCTTTAAGCTGGCCAATTTCTGGTTGGTCTGTGCTTGCTGTTTCGCCAATTCCTGCTTTTGCTGCTGTAAATCCTTTTGCTTCTGCTGCAAATCCGAAAGCTGATCGGACGACGCCGCATCCACATGCAACTGCATCTGGGCCGGTGCGCAGAAGATGGAAAACGCCAGAACCAGCGCCAAAAAGACCTTCAGTCCCCTTTTTTACAGACCACCCAAATCTCCTCCTTCTTTTTTGAGGTACTTACCCAAAGAAATCAGGCCACCCAATGCGCCAAACAAGGAACCCGCCAACATAAAGATCAATGTAATCCGCCAAGCCATCGGGCCGATGTCCACTGGCGAAAACAGCGGAATGGATGCAATGGAGGTCACCAACTTATTATACAAGAAGATTAACAGCCCGCTGGCCACTCCGCCGGAAAGCAAACCAATAATCACACCCTCTACAATAAAGGGTACACGAACAAACCAATTTGTCGCACCGACTGATTTCATAATGCTGATTTCCAAACGCCTGGAAAACATCGTCACACGGATCGTATTGGAGATAATAAACAGAGATACTAGGCTTAGGATGAGAACAATCCAAAATCCCGCCGAAGTCACCAAATTGTCCAGATCGGTAAGCTGTTCTGCTATGTCGGAATAATCGATAATTTCATCCACGCCGTTGATCGCCTTGATCTGCGCCGCTGTCTCATCGTACATATTTAAGTCCTTCATAGAGATTTGGAATGCATCCGGCAAAAAGTTCTCATCTCCCAGAAGCCCTTCCAAAACGGTCCCATCATCGCCCAACATGTCCAACATATTCTGTACAGCATCCTGCTTAGAGACAAATTCGCATTCTTCGATGTTGTCCAGCTGCTTGATCTCCTGCCCCACCTTGAGGCTGGTCAGTGTGGGCAAGCCCTCCTGTAGGTAAACGGTTGTGGAGTTATTTCCCTCCAATGACTTCATCGCCACATCCACATTCATTGAGAAAAGCACCGCTGCCCCTGTCAACAGCAAGCAGGACACCAACACGCCAACCGAGGCAAAACTCATGGTACGGTTGCTCCAGATATTCTTGACGCCCTCCTTCAACAGATACCCCAGGCTGGAAAGCCGCGACCCGGTCTTCTTTTTGGAGGTATGTACGGTTTTATTCCTGTTCATCCTGCTGCACCTCCATTGAAGCTGTATCGGCCACAATACGGCCGTCATGGATTTCTACTACGCGCTTGTGGAAGTGCTTGACTAAGGTATGTTCATGCGTCACCATCAGAATAGTGGTCCCACGGCGATTGATTTCGCTGAGCAGATCGACAATCTCAAACGAGAGCGCCGGATCAATGTTCCCCGTTGGCTCGTCCGCAATGATGAGCTTGGGATTGTTCACAAGGGCCCTTGCAAGGCCGACACGCTGCTGTTCGCCGCCAGAGAGTTCATTGGGACGGCTTTTTTGCTTATCCTGCAGGTTCAACAAGCTCAATATGTAAGGGACTCGTTTTTTGATCTCGCTCTGTGTGGCCCCGATCACGTGCATCGCAAAGGCCACATTTTCATAAACCGTCATATTGTCGATTAAGCGGAAATCCTGAAAGACAATGCCCATCATGCGCCGCAGATATGGAATCTCACGTTTCTTTAGGCTGGAAACATGTGTATCGTTGACAATGATTTCGCCCTCGTTTGGCATTTCTTCACACATAATCAATTTCAAAAACGTACTCTTTCCTGCGCCAGAGGAGCCCACAATGAATACAAATTCGCCGTCCTCCACCGTCAAGTTGACGTTTCGCAGCGCATGCGTACCATTGCTGTACGTTTTGCTCACATTTTTAAACTCAATCATTTTCTCTCTCCCAAAGCCCATAGGTGTTCCACTGGCCTTATGCGTGGGATCGTTCCATCCCATCAAACGCAATTCCATCCGTAAAAAGCGCCGCAAAGGTCCGCAAAACACACGGTAATTTTTATCCGAATGCGATCTTTCGCTTTCCCTGTATTTCCGATTTCACAAATTGGGCGCTGTATGATTCCAAATTTTCTCTCCCAAAAGCTGCTACAGACATACAGAACAGCACCCATTGGCGTGTTTACATAATACCAACGGGTGCTGCATTTATTATTCTAAAAAAGAAATAATTTGTAATATTTTTGTAATTTTTAGAGCTTCCAATAGGATTCGACAAAAATCGTGCAATTAGAACTTGACCGGATTCGAAGAAAGATACTTTTTGACCATCAAAGCCACTTTGAAAACGATGGCATCCTCAAATTCGCGCAGGTCCAAGCCGGTGATCTTTTTGATCTTCTCCAAACGATAGACCAACGTATTGCGGTGTACAAAAAGTTTACGAGACGTCTCCGAAACATTCAGATTATTCTCAAAGAAGCGTTGAATGGTAAACAGGGTCTCATGATCCAAGGACTCGATGGAGCCGCGCTTAAAGACCTCCTTGAGGAACATTTCGCACAAAGTCGTCGGCAACTGATAAATCAGGCGCGCAATACCCAGATTGTCATAGCTGACAATCGCACGTTCCGTGTCAAAGACCTTGCCGACCTCCAACGCAACCTGCGCTTCTTTAAAGGAACGGGCCAAATCCTTGATGCCGGTCACAATGGTGCCAATGCCAACCACGCAGTGGGTATAGAACTCGCTGGAAAGGGTATCCACAATGGAACCAGCCAGCTTTTCCAGGTCCTTTGGCTCAATCCCTGCACGAATCTCTTTGACCAAAGCAATGTCCGTTTCGTTGATGTTGATGATAAAGTCCTTGTTCTTATCCGGGAACAAGTTCTGAATCACATCATAAGCCGAAATGTCGGACTTGTTCGTGATCTTAATCAACATACAAACCCGGCTGACATCGGAATTGAACCGCAGTTCCCGCGCCTTCAGGTAGATGTCGCCCGGAAGAATGTTGTCCAAAATGACGTTCTTAATAAAGTTGCTGCGGTCGTACTTCTCATCATAGTATTGTTTGATACTACTTAGAGAGATGGCAAGCAGCGATGCATACCGGCTGGCCTCCGGGTCAGAACCAGAGACAAACACCGCATATTCCGGTCTCGGCCTGCTGCCAAAGGATTTGTAAGTGTAGCCATTCACCACAAAGGTTCCCGGTGCAGCCAACACATCGGCGGTAATGCTATCATTGACCTCGCCGATCCGTCCCAGCTCGCTACAGGCGATGATAACGGAAGTTTCATCAATCACGCCAATGGTGCGGTCGATGGCATCCCTCATCTGGTGAATAACCCCTTGAAATAGTCTGTTTGACATGCTGCTCCCTCACTTTATCTATATTTGCTAATCTTGATGATTGATTCTATAGAAAGGCTACATATATTTTACATAAAAGCAGCACACATTTCAACTATATATCACAAAATAAAAAAATTTTTGTGGAAATTGCCGCGCAATTTACAATTTGTTCACATTTGCGTGGAACATATTTCCAGAAAAGCCTCAAACTGGTATAAAAATCCTGTTCAACGCCAGATGGTATGTTCTGTATCCCCGTCAAAGAGATAGATTTTTTCCATATCAAATGCAACTTTAATTTGTTCCCCGCTCTGCCGCATAGCGTCCGCATCCACACTCGCTGTAACCGAATGGCCACTACATGTCAGGTAGAGATAGAATTCTCCGCCAACCGGTTCCATCACTTCCACCTCTGCATCCACCATTCCATTGGGCAGGGTTTCCACCAGGGCTGGGTCGTCGTGTACGTCTTGGGGGCGTATCCCCAAAACAACATTTTTCCCCAGATATTCCTGTAACGCGCCGAGCTTATCCCATTCCTTTGGCATACGCACCGTATTCTTTCCAAATGCAAAGGTATAGTCTGCACCGCCGTCTCCCACCTTAACATTGATCGCATTCATCGATGGGTCCCCCAGAAACCCTGCAACAAATTGATTGACCGGCGAATGGTACAACTCTTCCGGTGTACCCACCTGTTGTACAAACCCTTCTTTCATCACAACCAGCCGGTTGCCCAGAGCCATTGCCTCTTCCTGGTTTTCCGTCGCATAGAGAACTGTCAGGCCCAGGCGCTTATGGAGCGCACGGAGTTCTTTCCACATCTGTGCGCGCAGTTTGCGATCCAGGTTGGCAAACGGTTCATCCAATAATAAGACCTTCCGGCCACGCACCATTGCACGGGCAAGCGCCACCAGCTGCTGTTGCGAAGTGGTCAAAGTGCTGGGCTTGCGATCCAACAACGTTTCCATCTTAAGAATTTCCGCAGTCTCCTGCACATGCCGTTCGACCTCTTCCTCGGGTATCCGGTGCATTTTAAGGCTGAATGCCATATTCTCCCGGACGCTCAACTCCGGATACAGTGCATGATTCGGCAGAACCATCGCGACATCCCGCTCCTGTGGGGACAGCAGATTTACCATTGTATCTGCAATGTAGATTTCGCCTTCATCCGGTGTTTCTAAACCGGCGATTATCCGCAGCAAGGTCGATTTTCCACAACCTGACGGGCCGGCCACAACCAGAAATTCCCCGTCGTTAGCCTCCACTGTACAATCGCGAACCGCTGTTACACCGCTCTTGAACGTCTTACTAACATGTCTCAATGATACGTTCGCCATAGTTCATATTCCTCCAAAAAGCGATTGGCTTTATTTCTATCCGATGAAAAATCGTTGACTTACACGGCAATAAAATGTGAATCAACGAATCCATTTTTTCATCTTGAAAAGCAGGTTAGTCCTAATCATATCAGATGCATTTCCGTTTGAACAGGCGTTTTTTACCCAAAAATGCAACAATGCCTTTATGAAAATCCGCTAAAAGACAAATTCAACCCCAAAATTTTGTCAATCTTCCAAACAAAAGACCTTCTCCCGCTCTTCAGGAAGCAACGGTCGGGCTTGTCCCGGCTGCAACGCCGGGTCCAGATCCAAGGCGCCGATGCGCAACCGCTTGAGGTACACAACCTCTTTTCCCACCGCATGAAACATGCGCTTGATCTGATGAAACTTACCTTCACAAATCCGCACCTGTACGCACTGATCCCCCAAAAGCAAAAGCTCCGCTGGGAGGCAGGTCCGGTCGCTTAATTCAACCCCCTCTGCAAAAATCCGTACGTCTTCCATGGTGGCCGGTTGATCGAGCCTGGCTTCATAGAGTTTATAAACATGATTTTTAGGCGCAAGCATGCGATGTGCAAAATCTCCATCGTCCATCAACAAAAGTAGCCCTTCTGTATCGCGGTCCAACCGCCCTGCAGGAAACAACCCCCGACATTTCAGTTCCGGCGGAAGTAGATCCACCACGGTCTTTTGACGGAAATCCCGCGCCGCAGACAGTACCCCGGCCGGTTTATTCATCATAATATAATGAAACCGCTGAAAGTGGAGCGGCTGGCCTTGCACGGAGATCACATCCTGTTCCGGGTCCACCTTACAGTCCACCTGCCGTACCACCGTACCATTGACTGCCACCGTACCACGCCGGATCAGCGCTCCCGACTCCTTGCGGCTTCCGACATTCTGCGAAGCCAATACCTTGTCCAATCGTTCCTTTGGCATGTTTTCACATCCATCCACTTTAATGCCTCTATTATATCGGGTTTCCTGCGCGAATACAATCGTTCTTTCCGGGCGATTTTCTATGTCCTCCGCCGATCTTGGACGAACCGGACAGCACAGCGTCGAAAAACGGTTTCGACGCTGTGCTGTCCCTTTTATTTGTTTAATCCGTCGGCCAGGCATTGGCAGGAATCTCCGAGGAAGATGCTTGAGTGGGTTGGGAGGAAACTGGAGGCTGCACAGAGGCGGCCGGTTGCGACGAAACAGGCGCCTGTGAAGAACCGGGTTCCTGCGAGGAAACCACCGGCTGTGAAATGTCGGTACCTCCCGAAGCGGCATTACTCACTGCAGAAGAGGAAGCCATTCCCTGGGAACCGCTGTCTTGCCCATCAAACGGAAGCATAAAACCGTTGAGTTCTGTAGAACAGATGTCGCCGCCCACCACACGGTCCTCATAAATCAACAAATTGGCATGGACCGGCGTATCGGCCGGGTAATTGGTCACTTCATAGACCCATTGGCGGCATACCTTTCCGGCTAGAGGTTCCAAATTAAACCCCTGTTGCTTTTGTAACACATTGTATTTCGTGTATACCTCGTCAAACGGATTCGGAATCGCAACATCTCGAATTTCCAGTGGTTCCGAGCTCACTTGCCAGCCAAATTGTGCCAAAAACGCGATGCGTTCATCGTTTGTGGATGCCGTACAAATATATCCTTTCTCATTACCGGTTCCTGCCGCGGCATTCCATTTTCCAGCTGCCAAAAAGACTGTCACAGCTGCCAAAATCACCGCCAGCGCTACAATTATCCATCGTTTCTTTCCTGCCTTTATGGAACATACAAACACAAATAATCCCTCCCCGCGGCGGTTGCCGCTTTTTCATCCCTAATGGATATGCATCCTTTTGGGGAAACATGCCTGGCGGCCAGGGTCATATTGGAGGAATCCATACAAAAGAAAAGTGCCCAATCCGGCGGGAACCCGGACAGGACACTTCGGGGGGAGCATACAGATTCAAAAAAGAAGATTTTCAAAAGCCAAAAGGGGATTCCCCTTCAGAGGGATTCCAAGCATGCGCCTGGGATTCAAACTAAAAGTCTACAAAAGGGGCCACCCGGATGCTGGTACTCTATTGGAACGGTAAAATTCCGCCCCAAAACTGTGCCGAAATTTCATCTTACGGGTATGCCTGCACTCGGATTATTTATCGGACTCTTCCGCTTCCACAATGTCGAACTGGAAGGTAATGTTGCCCCAATAAGTGCCGGACTCCGGGACCACCTTGGAAGGAATCACCTTGTAGCGATATTCGCCATCCTCATCAAAGGACATCAACTCTGTATTAAGTTTACTGATTACACGGGAAGAACCGTCCTTGTAGAAACCCTGCACTTTGTAGGGAATATAATTGTGGCCGCGATACAGTGCGAAATCTGGGCAATCTTCCGGCATGCCGGGCTTGCGGGTACTGGTAATGGACAAAACGACTTTTCCGCCATCCAAATTGGAAACACCTTCCGCCTTAAAAGTAGACGTGCTTCCACCCTTTTCAAGCTGTACACCCTGTGGAATCGTAATGGTATAGGTAGGTTCTGTCACAGCATTATACTCCAGCTTTACAGAAGCGGCCCCGTCCGTATCCTGGTCAAAGATCACATTTCCCGGAGTGATCGACCTCTCCGCCGCAAAGGCAGAAGTCGTCATCCCCACGGCCATCATAGCCGCTAGACAAAAAGCCAACGTTTTTTCATGATTGTTTCCTCCATTTTTTGTCATCTATACAAATATCCCACAAGTGGATAAAAGTAAACATCATCCCACCAAAAGTTTGGTTTTTACATTGGCGCCATTCATTTGGGTATTGGTATCCAAGGAATAGGTGCTGATTTTAATAGTTGCATCGTATTCCCCCGCTTCTAGGGCGCGGGAGAGTGTTTCCTCCTGAATGGCCTTTCCGGGCTCCACCATCTTAGAGGTGAATAGCGATTCACCGGTCTCGTCCAGAATCAGTTCAAAGGAAAAATAGCACGGGTTTTCCTCCGGATTTAAAAGCAGAATTTTTGCATCTGTTTCCCCTGCTGGAATGGAAATTGAGGCGTATCCTGGAATTTTGATGCCCTGCTGTTCTCCGTTTTTGCTCGGCGGCGCGGCGCCCGTCCAATCCTGAGCGGCATCGTCCAGTTCAGGTGTAACTCGCTCTGCTTCCGCATAGCGGGCGTCCATCCATTCCTGATAGTGCATTCCAGTAAACACGCCAGCTCCCATCAGTAGGAGCATGCATAAAATCCCCACGGCGATGAAAAGCCCTTTTTTATGGGCGCTTGTCTTTTTCTCTTCCATTGTAAACAACCTTTCGAAAGCCAATTGTATAAAGCCGTTCCTTCTCTGCGAACAGCTGGATCTGTTTCCGATATATAGCATAGTAGGCCTCCGTTAAAAGGATATTTTTTCTATGTTAAATTTGGGCAAAAATAAGGCAGTTGAGCTGGCCGCCAAAACCAGCACAACTGCCTGTATTTGTCATAACACGCCTTCTTTTTTCCCATCAAAGCAAACCTTCTGTAAAAATACGAACCATCCGTCCAGAGGGCAGACTTTCACTTCACAGGGTCCCTTTTGGGAAACATGGTATCATCTTTATTCTGCATCCGCCTTTGCCTGCTCAATCACCTTTTGGGCCACCTGGGCAGGCGCTTCTTCATAACGGGTAAAATCAAACGTATAGCTGCCGCGTCCTTGTGTAACCTGGCGGACAAACGTACAGAAATCGTGCATCTCCGCCACCGGAACCTCTGCCTCAACGGTCTGTTTGCCAGGGCCTGCGGGTTCCATACCTAACACACGCCCGCGGCGTTTGTTGACTTCGCCCATGATGTCGCCCATGTTGGCGTCCGGGACGGTTGCGCGCAGAGTACCGATCGGTTCCAGTAGAACCGGGCCTGCCTGCGGCATACCCGCCTTATAAGCGAGCGAAGCCGCTGTCTTAAATGCCATTTCCGAAGAATCCACCGGATGGTATGAGCCATCGTACAGCGTCGCACGCAAGCCTACCACTGGATAACCAGCCAATGGGCCATGAGCGATACAATCCTGCAAGCCCTTCTCGACCGCTGGGAAGTACCCTTTCGGAACAGAACCGCCTACAACGCGCTCGCCAAACTCCAACCCTTCGCTGTCGCAGGGTTCAAACTCGATCCAAACATCGCCGAACTGGCCGTGGCCACCCGTCTGCTTTTTGTGGCGGCCCTGCACCTGAACCTTTTTGCGGATGGTTTCACGGTACGGCACGCGAGGCTGCTCCAATGTGACCTCTACCCCGAATTTTGTCCGGAGTTTCGAGACGATTACATCCAAGTGCTGCTCGCCCAAACCGCTGATAACCATCTGATGGGTTTCTGCATTGTTCTCAAATTTAATAACCGGGTCTTCTTCTATCAGGCGGAATAGACCCTGGGCGACTTTATCTTCCTCGCCCTTTTTCTTGGGCATAATCGCCATGGAAAGCGTCGGAACCGGATAGGTAATTCCATCCAATGTGACCTTGCGCGTCGGGGAACACAGCGTATCGCCTGTGGAGACGTTCCCCAGCTTGAGCACCGCGCCGATGTCTCCGGCTGCAATGCAGCTCATTTCCTCCTGCTTTTTACCGCGCATCATGACCGTCTTGCCAATGCGCTCGATATTACCTGTACGCATGTTCATCAGCTGTGCATCCGTGGCAACCTTGCCGGAGATGGTCTTGAGGAAGGACATCTTTCCGACAAACGGGTCTGCGATGGTCTTAAAGACGATGGCTGCGGTTGCCCCGTCCGGATTGACGGAGAGCTCAACCGGATTGCCGTCGATATCCGCTGCGAGCTCGCCGCTCTTTTCAAGCGCCGAGGGCGCCAACCAGGTCAAGCCATCCAAGAACTGCTCCATGCCGCGCATCAGGAGCGCGTCGCCACAAAACACCGGAGAGATGGCGCCGGATTTGACACCTTTACTGACACCAACGATGACCTCTTCCGGCGTAAACGGTTCGCCGGAGAAGTACTTTTCAAACATCTCGTCGCTGGTTTCCGCCACTGCTTCATAGATTGCTGTGCGCAGGCCCTCCAGACGGTCACCCATGGGAGGCATTGCCACTTCGACGGGTTTTCCGTTGGAGTAGTCGTATGCTTTATATTCCAAAATATTGATGTATATGTTCGCTTTTCCATCTTCAATGTATGGGACAACTACCGGACAGACCGAGGGGCCAAAGCTGGCCTTTAGATCCTCAAACACACGATAGAAACGTGCGCTCTCATCACACAGGCCGTTGACAAAGAAAATCTTCGCCAGCCCGCGGGAATCCGCCGCTGCCACTGCCTTTTCTGTACCCACGTTGACGCCATCCTTGCCGGAAACTGCGATTAAAACCGAATCTGCTGCGCGCACGGCTTCACACATTGCGCCTTCAAAATCGAACAGGCCGGGGGCGTCCAATAGGTTGATCTTATGATTTCTCCACTCCAACGGGGCAACTGCCGCGCTGACGGTTGTCTTTCTTCTGATTTCTTCCGGGTCATAATCGCATACGGTATTCCCTTCGCCAACCTTACCAAAACGGTCTGTAGCACCGGAAAGATAAAGCATCGCCTCCGCGATGGAAGTCTTTCCCGCTCCGCTATGCCCCGCGATTGCAATGTTCAGAATATCTTTTGCATTGTACAATTTCACCTTAAAAACTCCTTTCAGGGGTTGATTGGTACAACTTTACAATTGTTCAATCAAATTAATAACAATTATATCGTATTCTCACAAACATTACAAGCCAAAAAGCAAAAATAAACCGAGTAGAACGCAAAAGTTTTTCTCCAAAAGTTATAAATTCCACATATGCCTCTGTATATTTTACACAAACGGCGTTCTTTGCTTCGGCTAAATGTGCGAAAATAGGAGGATTCCCCCGGAAAGAACCGTCTTTCCATACGAGGCCATTTCCTCTTATGCGCAGAATGCAACAAAAAGCAACAACACGAGCGCATCCAGTTAAAGACGGGAGAGGCGCCGCTTGCGCGACGTCTCTCCGTTTAAAACACAATATTTCCTACATAGGGGCTTTTTGTACGGTCCGCACAAGCTGGAGCTGTTCACAAGTTCAGCTGGTGGTTTTTTCTTGCCTTTTCGGTGCCTAATCAAAAAGAGGGTGTCCCAAAACTATGAATTTTAGATTCATAGGAGAGGGACATCCTCTTTCTGTTTGGAAAAATATTTGAGTTTCAAAAAATGAGGGTATCCTTCCGTCATTTCATGACTTTTGGGACACCCTCTACAGATTTCATTGAGAAGTATTACAATTATGCTTTGCCCTCGCAGCCGAGAACCGTCTTAATCTTATGCTCCACAAGGCCCTGAATTGCGTCACGCGCAACGCCCAGATACTGGCGGGGGTCAAAGTGGGACGGATTCTCTGCAAAATACTTGCGAACCGTCGCAGTCATTGCAAGACGGAGATCGGAGTCCACGTTGATCTTGCAGACAGCCTTTGCTGCCGCTTCACGCAACATCTCTTCCGGGATGCCGATTGCATCGGGCATCTGACCACCGAACTGATTGACCATCTGCACAAACTCCGGGAGGACAGAGGAGGCGCCGTGCAGTACGATCGGGAAGCCCGGCAGGCGGTTTGAAACTTCTTCAAGAATATCAAGGCGCAGCTTCGGTTTCTGGCCGGGTTTAAACTTGTAAGCACCGTGGCTCGTACCAATTGCAATCGCAAGGGAGTCCACGCCTGTCCGTGTTACAAAATCCTGAACCTCGTCCGGGTCCGTAAACTGTGCTTTGTCGTCTTCTACCTTGACGTCGTCCTCAACGCCGGCGAGCTTGCCCAGCTCGGCTTCTACTGTGACGTTGTACTTGTGTGCATACTCTACCACTCTGCGAGCTTCTTCCACATTCTCCTCATAGGGCTTTGCGGAACCGTCATACATAACGGAAGTGAAGCCGTCGTCGATGCAAGCCTTGCACATCTCAAAGGACGGGCCATGGTCCAAATGCAGAGCAACCGGAATGTCCGGATTCTCCTTGACAGCAGCTTCGACCATCTTTACCAGATAAGCCGGATGCGCATATTTACGGGCGCTGGAAGAAACCTGCAAAATCACAGGGGCCTTCAGCTCCGCACAGGCGCTCATAATGCCCTGGATGATTTCCATATCGTTAATATTGAACGCGCCGATCGCATAGCCACCGTCGTATGCCTTTTTGAACATTTCCTTGGTATTTACCAATGCCATTGGAATCACTCCTATCTTTTAGATGCCTTTATTATACCGCACATTCTACAAAAAAGAAATACCTTTTGGCAAAAAAGCAAGCAGAGAATGGGTGAGATTATAAGCAGAGGCTAACCAAATAAAAGCCCCCTCCTATTACATCCTTCGTGAACGTCCAAAAAGTTATTTCATGCAAAAAGGCACAGGCGAAAACCCCACCTGTGCCTGAAATCGACGATTGCCTTTTCCCTCTCTTACGCACTCACAGACCGCTCCCCCGAGGCAGTTGTACGAATGTAGTGAAATAGATATTGCTGTGCAATTCCAGCGTACGGACCAAAGTCCTCCGGCTGTTTGCCCGGGAACCATTCCTTCATAGCACGCTTCATCCATATATCCATGGGGAAAGCATCCAGCCGGTGCAGTCCATAAAGCAGAGCACAGTCCGCCACCTTTGGGCCAACCCCTACGATGGTCATCAGCTGTTCACGCGCTTTTGCAAGCGGTTGGGTCCGAAGGCTCTCCAAGTCGATCTGTCCACCCGCCACTTTTCGTGCTGCATCGAGTATGTACCGTGCCCGGAATCCACAGCGCAGGCACGCGAGTGCTTCCTCGTTCTCGCGGGCAAGACGATCCGGCGTCGGGAAACACAAAATACCGGACGCCGTCTTCTCACCGAACGCCTGGCAAAGGCGCGCGACAATCCCCTTGATTCGAGGAATATTATTGTTTTGTGAAATAATAAACGAACAGAGCGCCTCCCACGGATCTTGCTGCAAAATACGGATACCAGGGGCAAAAGCTGCTGCTTTTGCCAAAACCGGATCAACCTGTGCCAGTTCATCCCGAATGGCCGCGTAATCGCGGTCCAAGTCAAAATAGACGCGCCAAAACGGATCTTTCTCGGCCTCCTCTGTGTGGTTCTCCGCTATGCAGAGTAAACGCCCTCCAGCAATTCCCCGATAGGAGCCATCCGGTTGTCTGTCCCAGCGAAAGCACTGTCCACATTCCAAAGTCGCTGTTAAATCAAAATCGCGCAGAACGGACATTTAAGCCTCCGGTTCAACCGTGATTCCTTTGCGATAGAACGGCTTTTTGTCTTCGATTGCCTCTTTGCCAAACTTTCCGCTCGACGGCATCAGATCCAGGAATTCTCCCGCCTTCATTGCCTTATGGCAAGCGTCGATGGTCGCCTTAAAGAGTTCTTCCTGCTGTACCCCCTGGGTGAGGCTGACAATTACCAGATGATGCGGCTCGGTGGCGTTGGCCTTGTAGTTCGCTGTGAACAGCCATGCGCTGAGCACTTCGTTGCGGGTTTTAAAGAAATCGCAGAGCGCCTTTACCAGTTCTGTCGGATACGGATCGGGCTTGGACAACACAACCATGTCGGGGCTGATCGGACGCTGCTGAAGCGGATGGGCGATCTGCTCCATGGTGTTGGTGCGGATCACCAAGTTCTGCGTCGATGGATTGACTACAAAACCCGCCACCTGGCCTTTCTGGCCATGTACCAGCGTGCGCAATTCGGAGAAATCGAGGGTCATCGTGTCCTCTGCATCCGCTGCCCACTTTTTAAGCTCGTCCATATCAGAGAACATAGCAAAAAAGCTCTCGCCCTTTGTGGTAGTCGCGGCCCGGAACTTGACCTGGGTCTGCTGGTTGGGCGTTCCATCTTCGGATTTTCCGGTCAAGGTCACCGGGGTGATGTAGCGCATTTTGCGCATTTCTTCGATGAGTTCCAGTTCGTCTTTCCTTGTTTTATTTGAATCAAACTGCTTGAGCTTGCTGATAAACGCAGGATTTTGAACAGGTTGGTTAAGCTGCATAAATTGGTTCCTCCTAAAAATTTGGTATTTGTATGATTATATCCCTATACTCCTATTTTTGCAAGTAAAACACGACGCTCTCTTTGTATTATTTGCTATAAAGCGTTAAATTTAAGTGGAAAATAAAAATATTTGAATCTCTCTCTTGACAAACGCGCCTCCGATTTCTATAATGAAATCAACAAAAGAAACCGTTGAGTAAGGAGAGTACATAGGCAAAGCGCTCAAAAGAGAGCCACAGGTGGTGTGATTGTGGTGGGCAGCGGTCTATGGAATGGGCTTATGAGGGCGGGGCGAACGGATGAAATTCCCAGTAGCTTCCGACGGGATCTCCACCCGTTACCAAGGGAGCGCACATGGAAGTGTGCGGAACAAGCGGCGTGAAAACGCAATCCGGGTGGTACCGCAGGAGTAAATGCTCTTGTCCCTGAGAGGGGCAAGGGCTTTTTTGTTTATCTGAACAAAGGAGGAAACGACCATGGCAAAGATTCCACACAGATTTAATTTAACAGAGGAGCAAATCCCCACACAATGGTACAATCTGCGCGCGGATATGAAGGATCAGCCCGACCCAATGCTGAACCCGGCAACTTTTGAGCCGATCAAGACCCCAGAGCTTTATCCGATTTTCTGCGAAGAACTGGCGGCGCAGGAGATGGACAGCACGACTCGCTATTTTGATATTCCCGAGGAAGTGCTGAACATCTATAAAGCCTACCGGCCCTCCCCGCTGAACCGCGCCTATGACCTTGAAAAATACCTTGGCACACCGGCAAAGATTTACTTTAAGTTTGAGGGGAACAACACATCCGGCAGCCATAAGTTGAATTCTGCGGTCGCGCAGGCCTACTATGCCAAAAAGCAGGGGATGACCAGCTTGACCACGGAAACCGGCGCCGGGCAGTGGGGAACCGCCCTTGCTGAAGCGTGCGGATATTTTGGAATCCCACTAACCGTCTTTATGGTAAAGGGCTCTTATAATCAAAAGCCATACCGCAAGGCGATTATGCAGACCTTTGGTGCAAATGTTATCCCCAGTCCAAGCGACACCACCCAGGTGGGCCGCGCTATCCTGGCAAACAATCCAGACACGACGGGAAGCTTGGGTTGTGCGATCTCCGAAGCAATCGAAGTGGCCACCACGACCCAGGGGTGCCGTTATGTGCTCGGTTCGGTTCTAAACCAGGTCCTATTGCACCAGTCCATCATCGGCCTGGAGGCCAAAAAGGCCATGGATATTCTCGGCGAGTACCCGGATATTGTGATCGGTTGTGCTGGCGGCGGTTCCAACCTGGGCGGCTTGATCGCCCCCTTCATGCAAGATAAACTTTTGGGCAAAAAGAACCCGTATTTCATCGCGGTCGAGCCCGCCTCCTGTCCGTCCCTGACCCGCGGCCTGTATGCGTACGACTATTGCGATACCGGAAAGGTCACGCCGCTGGCGCGCATGTACACCCTGGGCAGCGGGTTCATCCCCTCTCCGAACCATGCGGGCGGTCTGCGTTACCACGGCATGTCCCCGATCGTGTCCAAACTCTACCACGACGGCTGGATCGACGAAGCCCGTTCCGTCGAGCAGACCAAGGTATTCGACGCGGCAACGCTGTTTGCGCGCGTGGAGACCATCCTTCCCGCACCGGAGTCCTCCCACGCCATCCGCGTGGCGATCGACGAGGCCCTCAAGTGCAAGGAGACCGGCGAGGAAAAGACCATCCTGTTCGGCTTGACCGGGACCGGCTACTTCGATATGGCCGCTTATACCTCCTACATGGAGAAGACCATGACCGATTACATCCCGACCGACGCTGACTTGCAGCCGGGCTTCGATTCCCTTCCAAAGATTCCCGGCCGCCCGGCGGAACCTGCCCGCGATCCCGCGCCGGCACGCCGGTAATCCGATGGTATTGTATACAACCTTCTTTTTTAACCTGAAATCCGATAGAAAAACAGAAGCTGGAATCCATCTTGGGTTCCAGCTTCTGTTTTTCCGTTTTTGACTTATCCGGTATTCTGTGGAAAGGAAATCACATTACCCACGTGAACCATGGCAGATCCACCGGTGTGCAATCCCGGTTTGCATTTTGGGGGATGCCCCGCATTTGGAACATGTATAGATATTATATACGTCCATTGCCTCGCGGGTATCTTTCCCATAGGCATAATGTACACAGTCCCGTTGTTCGCCGTCCGTCCGCCAGCTTCCATCTTCCACTTGGACAAACGCACAGTCCGTCTCCCCGCAGGCGGGACATACCGCTCCCGCTGCAATTTTCATTTCCAAAATCTTTTCTCCGTCGATGTACAGACCCGCGCTCTCGCCCGGCTGCCCGACCGCTTTGACCGCATAGACGGCCTGCCCGTCGGCAAACCGCTGCACCGTCCCGGTCTGCGCCACAGTGCCATTCCCGCTGGTATATCCCTTTCCATAAGTTCCGTTCAACTTGAGTGAAAACGCTACGGCTGCATCCTTTGGCAAAACGACCACTGTGCTGGAATTCACATCTTTGCCATCCATTGAGACGCTGGTCCCGCCCGCCGCCTGTGCCGGCGCGGCGCCCGCCGGTAAAAGGAACGCCAGAAACAGGGTCAACAAAATCGCACGGCCTGTCCCTCTTTTGTTTTGAATGCAGATCATCGGATTTCCTCCCATCCAAATGGTTTCATCGAAGGTAAAAGCCAAATCATTCTCCGCTTGATTAGCTTTAAATTTACTAGCTTTAAAATAACACACTCATTATAAGTTTTTTCCTTATGTGCATCTTTTTCACAACGACATCGTGCTCTTCAAAGCCCTTCTTCTTGCCACCGGGTTCGATTCGATCTTCCATGTCCGGGAAGGATTCGATGGAAACATTCGCTTATGACGAAGTCTCATAGGAAAACGGCTCCTCCAGCACATCCTCCAGGGATTGGTAGAGCTCCGGAAACCACTGGCCCAAATCCACCGGGGTATAGTACGGCCGATTGTCAAAAGTGATCGTGTGGGAACCGGTGATAAATACCCGGTGGACATTGCCGGTTTCCCTTGTGCGGAACCGGAACCATCCGATGGTCCCGTTGCCCAGCGGCGGGAGCGACGGATAGCAGGGGAGCTGGTTCCAGCGCCCGGCAAACATCTGGATGTCCTCCGGGTTCTCCGTCTCCTTCTGCAAATCCATCCGTGGGATCGAAGAGATCACCAGCCGGTCGATGGCGTCCCCTTGTATCGTCGTATTTCCTGTAAAGAACCAGATACAAACGAGGGCAGCCAAAACGGCCGCCACGGTAAGAAACCTTTTCCACTTTGGCCTCATGAAAGTTCCCCATCCCCACCGGATTGCCCAACTCCCTTAGGCTGTAAAACGCCTTTTTTCATTTCGTATACAAAATCACATAGGATTTTCATGTCGTCCAAATTGTGCGTTGCCAAAACAATTGTAGTCCCCTTTCTTTTTAAATCATTAAAAAGGCTCCTCATCTCGCTTACCCCATCCTCATCCAACCCGTTCATTGGCTCGTCGAGAATCAATATCCTTGGCCTTTCCATAATCGACTGCGCAATCCCCAGCCTTTGACGCATCCCCATAGAATAGTGGCCAACCTTGTTTTTAGCCAGCGATAATTGATAAAAAATAGTCAGGTGAGACAGGCTAACATAATAAACGACATCAGCGGAACTGATCTTAAAATCATCCCATATTCCAAACCAGAGAAAAAAGAAAATAAGCACAATGCCTCCCCAAAAATCCAGACTTTTTACCAGGCGCAATAAATCCATTTTTAACAGATTGAGAGAAACACGCATCTCTAACTCCATCTCTTCCTGTTCAGATCATCAAACAATTTTTCTAACAGGACAAAACATTGATATATCCGGCAGCGTTTCGGGATCTTCAAACAATTTCTTTCCCATTAACCGCATTGAAATAAACCATGGTTTCTTTAATTGCCTTGTTATCCTTTGCGCCGAGGGCTGTAATCTCTTCTGTTGTAAAAAAGGCCCATACAGGGGTCAGTTCAAATTTATTTTCATTTTTATTGACAATTTCCGGTACATATAATAGGGACATATTTTCCACGGTGACCGGATTGGAAAGAATGATCTGATCATACTTATTTTCTAAAGCTTGAATGGCCTGTTCAGGGCGAATCAGCGCCTCTTCTTCTTCTTTATTCATGACCATGTAATGGCTTTCCACAGACAGATATTCGATTCCCCTGCTTGATAAGATCATCTCTGCTCTGGCGCCCGTCACATAGGAATCGTCGTCGGGAGAGCCGTGTGGATATGGGGTAATATGGATCCCATCCAACGTCTCCCATAAGGTGAAATAATAGAAGTCATCTTCCTCCGTATACTGAACCGCAACTGGAATTCGTTCATTTTTTTCTTTATCAAATGTCCAGGCTTCCCCTGCTTCCGCTAATGCATCCTGTTCCTTCTGCAATTGACTGTGCTCCAAAACATATGTCTTTTGTACGGCCATATTGGTTATTTTGAGGTTATCCAGCAAGGATAACGCTTTTTTGATTGCTTGGTCCTGCGTCATAAAAGGTAGATCCTTTTGGGCGTCAAAATGATCCCCATTATAACCGGGCGCATTTTCCTGAACCGTCACGGTCGGGCTTATCTTATTGAGATATCGATCTGTGGCAAAAAAATATTGCCACCCCCGGTCACGGTGAGAAGGTCGCTATCAGAGGTTGCGCACGTATATCCTTCCGATAGCTCCTGCTCTGTTTCAATCTCTTTATCCTCTAAAAGAATATCCTTTACCTGTGTCCATACAAAATCCGTTTTCTCTACGGAATAACTGGAACCGTGCGCTCTCCCTGCATTCTCAATTTGGGACAGCTCGAAGGTTATATCCTCATGTATTTTTTTCTCTCCCAATTCTTTTGAATCGGAAAGGGATGTGGAAGAAGAGATCGTTTCAGAATTTTCCCCCGAATCTCTAACGCATGAAGTTGCACAAAAGCAAAAACATATGGCCAGAACGCAACAAACCATTTTATAGTTCACCAATCATTCCTCCCACTACGGCAAGGGGGGAACCATCGCTGATTCCCCCGAAAAACTCTTACGGGGTCCACTCCCCGCTTACAACAAGGGAATCATCGCCAGCCTTTGTATCATCGATACTCCCATACAGCCATTTCGTTCCATAATAATTCTGTCCGCTTAAATATTCCAGTGTATCCTTCGCCCCATTGTCAAAGGTCTTTGCTTCTGTAGCATACTGCCGCTTCTCATTCCTCACCCTGAACACAATGCCATCCTCTGACGGCCAATATACTGGATTCCTGTCCACGGAAACCCATGCATGTAAACCATCCGCCTTATCGGCGGGATCCGGAGAACTTACAGACCCTCCTCTGTTTTCAATTGTAAACGCAAACGCTGTTTTTTCCGCGTTTCGCCGCCCGTATAAGCGCATCGGAAGCTGCAAACGCCGGGAGCGTGCAGGTGACTGCTGTCGCGGCCATGCATAAGACCGCAATTGTCCGTCGCATTGTCTTTTTCATGATAAACCTCCTTATCAACTTCTGTTTTGCATGCTTTCCTAAAAGAGTTTTTCCGCGCGCTGGAGAAAACTTCTCTCCGTTAGTATCTTTTCTAAATATAGAATAAAACATTTTTTGATAATTTTTCAATTATTTAGGTTATTTTTACATATTACAAATTTGCAATAAAGAAAGCCGCTGCCTTTTATTCCCTTTTTGGGATTGTAAGGCAACGGCTCTTCGATTTTATTCTTCATCCAACGGGTCGGTGACAACCCGCCCCTCTGCGCGGGTGCGGTTCATGTCGATCACACGCTGGTTGCTGCTCCCGCGGAAGCGGAGCGTCAAGTCGCGCTTGTCCTGCTCGTAGCGGCCGTCAATCAAAACATCCGCCTGCCGAAGCAGTTCATCCGTATCCGGATTGTGCTGGTCGATCAATTGCTCATAGGTGTACCCCGTATAGACGGTCACGTCCAGGCCGCACGCGTGGATTTTACGCGCCAGCTCCGCCAACGGCGCCGGTTGACAAAAAGGCTCTCCTCCGCTGAAGGTCACCCCTTTTAACAGCGGGTTCTCCCGCAGCTCCTCCAGAAGATCGTCCGTGTCCACCATATGGCCGCCGAAAAAATCATGTGTCTGTGGGTTATGGCAACCGGGGCAGTGGTGTGGGCATCCCTGTGTAAAGATCACATAGCGGATGCCCTTTCCATCCACAATCGACTCCGGTACAATACCGCTAATTCTTAGAGAGGCCATGCTTCACACGGTCGTGTTCTTCCGCGCGCTTCGCATCGTTGAACCGGTCCATCGTGCCGACCAAGTAGCCGGTAATCCTGCGGATTCTTTCAAAGCCGACGCCCTCGCCGACCAAATTTGCTGTTACATGAGTCGTTGCCATCATCATCAAACTCCTTTTCAGATTTATTTTCATTCCAAATGTGTTCTATCAACATTTACTCAAGTTTTTCCTGCAAAGTGTGGCACGCCGGGATAGCGCTTGCGCAGCTCATCCAGCTTCTCCATGGAAATTCCTTCCCCTTCATGGCGTCCACACCGCGGGCAAACGTCGTCAATCACGCCGGTATAACCACAGATCGGGTCACGGTCTACCGGATGGTTTACCGAACCGTACCCGATGCCGGCCTCCTTCATACAGCGGATAATGGACTCAAATGCATCCACATTCTTCGCTGTATCGCCATCCAATTCCACATAACTGATGTGGCCTGCATTGGTCAACGCATGATAAGGTGCTTCCAACTGAATCTTTCGATAGGCATTGATCGGATAATACACCGGAATATGGAAACTGTTGGTATAATACTCGCGGTCCGTAATTCCAGGGATAATGCCATACTTTTTTTGTCAATACGGACAAAACGGCCGGACAATCCTTCCGCAGGCGTAGCCAAGAGCGTAAAGTTAAGCCCGCTCTTTTCACTTTCCTCATCCATACGCTTGCGCATATAGCCGACGATCTCCAGACCAAGTTTTTGGCATTCTTCGCTCTCCCCATGATGCTTTCCGGTTAGGGCCTTCAAGGTTTCAGCCAAGCCGATAAACCCGATGCTGAGCGTACCGTGCTTGAGCACCTCTGCAATATTATCTTCCGGGCCCAGCTTATCCGAATCCAGCCAAACCCCCTGTCCCATCAGAAAGGGGTAATTGTACACCTTCTTGCTGCACTGAATCTGGAACCGGTGTAACAGCTGGCGAATCACCAGATCAATGCGCTTGTCGAGCAGCTCGTAAAAACGCTTGATGTCGCCCTTTGCTTCAATACCGATGCGGGGCAGATTGATGGAAGTAAAACTCAGATTGCCGCGCCCACACGTAGTCTCATGTGTACGGTCATGCACATTGCCCATCACACGGGTCCGGCAGCCCATATAGGAGACCTCCGTATCATAATCGCCTTCTTTGTAATACTGGAGGTTGAACGGCGCGTCGAGGAAACTGAAATTGGGGAACAGCCGCTTTGCGCTTACCCGGCAAGCCAGTTTAAAGAGGTCATAGTTCGGATCTCCCTCGTTGTAACTGATTCCCTCTTTCACCTTAAAAATCTGCACAGGGAAGATGGGGGTTTCCCCGTCGCCCAAGCCGCGGTCTGTGGCAAGCAACAGGTTTCGAATCACCATACGCGCCTCCGGGGACGTATCGGTGCCGTAGTTCAAAGAGGAAAATGGCACTTGGGCGCCTGCACGGGAATGCATGGTATTCAAATTGTGCACCAGTGCTTCCATCGCCTGATAAGTAGCATCATTTGTACTGGTAGTCGCCGCCTCCACTGCATATTGATGCGCCTCACGGGCCTCTGCTTCTGTGATTTCTTCAAAGCCGTTCTCCCGTTGATGGCGCGGCAGATAAGCGATCACCGCCTTGCCGTATTCGTCGGTATTGCCGAGCTTTACCGGGCCGGGCAGATCGTTTTGAACGGTAGATGCCAACGCCTTGGCATCGCTCATGGACATTCCCTTTGTGATATGGAGATATTTCGCCAGTTCACGATAGTACGCCTTGCGGAAGGTCTTGGCAACGCCCGGCGCCATGGAATAATCGAAATTGGGGATACTCTGTCCGCCGTGCATTTCGTTCTGATTGGCCTGAATTGCAATACACGCCAGCGCGGCATAACTGCGGATGTCGTTCGGCTCCCGAAGGAAACCGTGCCCTGTACAAAATCCACCCTTAAAAAGCTTGAGCAGATCAATCTGACAGCAGGTTTCTGTCAGCATATAAAAATCTTCGTCATGGATGTGGATATCGCCGTTGATGTGCGCTGATGCAATATCCTTTGGCAGTACATAATTGTTGATAAAGTACTTGGAGCCCTCAGAGCCATACTTGAGCATGGTTCCCATGGCTGTATCGGTATCGATGTTTGCATTCTCGCGCTTGATGTCCACGTCACGCGCATCCCGAAAAGTCAACTCTTTATAAATATCCATCAGGTCTCCTTCAGCCTGACGAATCTTTGCATGCTCCGCGCGGTACAAGATGTACGCCTTTGCAGTCTTAGCATAATCTGCCGCAATCAACATCTCTTCCACTTTGTCCTGTACATCCTCTACCGTGGGGATCACGTTGTCTGTAAATGCATCTGCAACCTTTTTCGTCAACTGATCCAACGCTGCACCGGTCATTCCTTCATCGGTAACCGCAACATTGGCTTTAAAAATGGCATTGCGAATCTTTTGGGCATTGAACTCGACCACAACGCCGTTTCTCTTTTTTATTTGAAGTGCCACAGCTTCCATCCTCTCTTTCGACATCCAGCGGGAATATTCCGGGCGGCTCTCCGGTCCGCTGGGGAATCTTTCTGACCGATGCCGGCTTTTCCTTTTCACAAAGGGTACAAAAAACTTTTTGCACCGTGCGCTTACCAGCAGCTCTCTTTGGCTTTATTCTGCCCGCATCGTTTATTTGTATTTACAAGCTCCTTTTACCAGGATTGCATTTTACTACATATTGGGGTTCATGTCAACATATAGTCTGACAAATACTAGATGTCGTATTTACTGAAAACACCCATCTAAAAAGGGCCCAAATCGCCGGAAACGCGCGGAAGAAGCCGTTCTTGCTCTCCGCGCGTCGATTCCATTCTGTATAATTTGTTCCCATTTTGTACCAAAAAATTTTTTAAACATTCCTGCTAGGAGCACCGGAATTGCGATCCGCCAACCATACAAAAGGAGTTCTAGGGCCTCCCTGTGTGCTTTTGGTCAACCGGATAGTGTGCATCCCAAACTTTCCGCAAACTGAACCGCCTGCTCCAAATCGATTCGGGTGTTCTGGAAACGCATCCTCCGCACATCCACACCGTTCAATTTGGCGCCGCGCAGATCCGTTCCTTTCAAAAAAGCATCTGCAAATACGGCATGCGAACAGTCACAGCCGCGTAGATCCGCTTTTTCCAAGTTGGCGCCTTGAAAAAATGCATGAGAGAAGCAGATTCCTTGTAGGTCCATCATGCGCAGGTCACAGCCATCAAAGACAGTATCCGAAAAATTTCCGCCGTGGAGCGTGAAACCTGTTAGATTGGCGCCGGCAAAACTGCTGCCACTGCACTTACAGTCCTTCATTTCTGCGCTAAACAAACTGGCTCCGTTAAACGTACAGTTTTGGAACAAGGTAGCGATATGGACGCTTCCATTCAAAGCGGCAAACGAAAAAATGCAGTTCAAAAAGGCACAGTCCCGTGTGAACAACCCACTCATCGCCGCCCCGTAAAACCGGCAGTTGACAAAGCGCACACCGCGCAGTTCCCGGTCCGCAAAATCCACATCGCCCAGGTCCTGCCCCTCATATTGTTTGGCCGTCAATGCAAGTTCCATGGTGTTCTCCTCCGGTCAAGGCTTGCGTAGCCGCGGAACAATCAGCACTGCTACCAGCCAGAACAGTTCAAATAATAGCAGAGCGGCTGTACTGAGTTGTTTGAGGCCCGAATAACAGGCCAGAAATGCCACCAGCAGAAAACCTAAAACCACCGCCACGGTCTGTAGGGCAATCGCTACAGAGATATTGCTGCGCTGCCGCACACAGGCCGTCAGCATACGCATCATAGCGGTTGGACGCCCTTTGGTTGCCAACAGAGCATCGACACGCTCATCCGGCTCCTCGACCAGGTCCATGTATTCTTTGCCCAAGCGTTCTGGCAACACGCGAACACCGTGTTCATCCAGATCAAACACCTGCGCCAGCAAGCGTGGAGTGATGTTTGGGTCACAGGTGCGCACAATCAAGCTGATACCGTTGTCCTCCATCCGGCGAAGCTCGGCCGCACGGCGGCGGTCCGAATTATAGGAGAGAACAAACATTGCAACCAGATCTCCGCCCGAAGCCAAGTATACCACCTGTTTGCCGCCCAGCAAATACTTTTCTTCGTAATCCCTTGACGGAGGCTCAATGCCATACGCCTTGATTAAATCCCGGTTTCCGACCAGAATCCGGCGGCCCGATACCCAACCGACGACTCCTTTGTCATCCTCATAGCTGAGGTTTTCAATCTTTGGGAGCATATCGTGGTGGCTCTTGATGATTTGGTCAAACAAGTCGCTCAGAGGGCCGCCTGTCGCGCACATCAGCGCAGTTGCGTCCACAATGGCGTCATCGATCCGTTGCCCTCCAAAAGTTTTAATGCCATTGAGAATCACGGTTCCCTTCGGGAACAGATCCTTCGCATCCAACACCACAGCATTGGCGGTGGAAAAATGTTCCACAGCGGGATACCCAACCACCATTGCTCCACAGCGTGTCGCCAATTTGCTCAGCCGCGCGAGGGGAAGATTTACACTCAACATGTTCATCATCGGTACGCTGATACATGTGGCCGCTGCAAACACCGTAATCGCACCGATCACGTCCTGGTTCAAAACATAATATACAATACAGAGTACCAACGACAGGATAGCGCCAATGGGCGCAATGATGTGCGAACTTTGGTCACTGGGATCATTTTCATAACTTAAACTCAAAAAATGCTTTAGGAAACCTGCTTTGTTTTGATACGCAATAGCAGGGGTATCCGCTACACAACCTTTTGCCATTTGCAACGCCGTATTGTGGTCATCGAAATATTGCACCGCATATTTCTGATCCGGCGATGCGACAAAGCGGAAGTTGTGCCGAATGCGTTTGATGAGCGAAAATTTTCCCGCGGTATTCAAGAAAAGCGCTGCAGAAGCCAACGCTGCATAGGCATGGACGCTCGACGAAGCGACGCTCTCGGGTGCAAAAAGCAAGGCGACACTTTGAATCAGCGCTGCAACCGCAGCAACCGCCACGCCGCTGTCGGAGTTGGCCTGCAGACTGACCATGGATTTGATCCCGTTGAATATGGTGACCCAACAAAACAGGGAGGCAATCCCCAAGAAGATAAGGTTTAAAATCAGATAGGTTTGCGTCGGCAATGTAAACCGGATCGCCTCTGGCAACAGGCTGGTCATCTCTCCGAGAACCCCCAGGGCCAGCAACAACACGGTGACAATTCCCGTCACCGCCAGGCGAAGGGTGAGCTCCCGCAAGCTGGAACCAAGCTCATGTGTAACAGACGGCGCATCGGACGGCCTTTGATAGTCGTCGAGTTCGTCCGGTTCCTCTGGGAGATCTTCCTGTGGATCGTTGTCGGGTTCTTCCTCTCCCATAATGGAAAATTTCTTCTTTTTCTTGGGCAAAGGCGGAACAATTTCCTCTTTGTCCTCCTGCCGCTGGGGCTCGTCCTTCTGTGAGAAACGCTCGGCTGTCCGGCGCTCCGCCTCTGGGACGATGGGTTCCCACTCCGGCGCAGGCGCTTCTTCGACCGTTTTCTTTTCCGCCACGGTTTGAGCGATTTCTTCCTCTTTCTGGTCGTCTGCCATTTCCTCGAGCTTAGGAAGCGGCGTTGTATGCAGCTTTGTAGAGACCTTTGGATAAGTCTTTGCCTCTTTTAAAATGACCTCTGCATAGTCGTGTAATTCTACCACATGGACCGGCGTCACACCTGCCGGACGATAGTCGGCGCGCCGTACCTTCCCGCCAGGACGTGGCTGTAACGGCTTCTCCTGCGAGTATGTATCCGCCGAAGCGGACTCTTCTCCACGAATCGGCGTTACAACAGGCTGCATATCGGGCGAAACCGGCATTTCCGGTATCACCGTAGGCGTCCCCGGCTCTGTATGGACTGGAGCCTCCGGCGTAGAAACAGGGGTAGCTGGCAGCTCAACCGGTTGCTCTGGCGTTTGTTTCGGCGCCTTTCGGGGCTTCACTGGCGTTTTGGGCTCTGTTGGCTGAACCGGCTCTGTTGGCTTCGTAGGTTCTGTCGGTTGTAGCGGTTCGATTGGATGGGTGTCCTCGATCTGCGGCGGCACCGCATATCCCCCAACCGCTGGAAATTCAAAGGTTTCTCCCTCCACCGGTAAATCCGGGGCAGTAACCGTTTTTTCCGCCCCTTTCCTCTGCACTGGCCGTGCAAAGCTCCCCATTGCAGGAAATTCAAAGGTCTCATCCCTACGGGGAATCCGTCTAAAATGGGCGGCGTCTGCACCTTATGCTCTGCGACCGGCTTTACAGGTTCTTGTTTTTTCACCATCTTTTGGGCAGCTGGCTCGACCTTTTGGGCTGGTTCATCCGGCTTCCCGGCCGCAGCTGTTTGGGAAGCTGTTCCAATTTTTTCAACGGGTTTCTGAGGATTTGCAGCGTTGCTGACCGCCTCCGGCGATCGCTTCGGAAATTGAATCTCTATGGTATTCTCATGCACTTGGAAGGCACCTGTTCGACGGGCGGTCTCCTCCAAACGCTGTTTACGTTCCTGATGCAACGTTTCAAAACGGGCTGCAATCTCCTCATCCATCTCTTCGTCTGTTGAGTCAAACAAATACGAAAAAATGGAACCAGTCTTGTCCCCAACCGGACTTCCTACGGGCTTACCCGGCTGTTTCATGGAAGAACCTGCTTTTTCCTTCTCGGTGCCGGATTTTCCGCTGTTCGATTGAAGCGTCTGTTCATACTGCTGTTTGTATTCTTCCAGTGGCTTTAATTGCAGTCCATAATAAATATCCTCTTCTTCCGATGTGAAAACGCCGGACTGCTTTTTCAGCCGGCGGCGCTCCTCTTTCATACGTTTCTTTTCTGCTCGCCGCTCTGCCCAACTCAACTTTCGGGGTTCTTCTTCCTCGGGTTCCTGCGTTTCTGTCCATTGAATAGGGTCCGCCTTGGGCGTGTCCTTGAGCATCCGCTCCGTTTTCGGGGCAGTAATGGCGGGTTCTTCCATCTTTTTTGCCGGTTCGGGCTCCTTGCGCTCTATTGGACGGTGCACCGGTTCCTTGACCGGTTGTTGGGCAGCCGTCTGGGGCGTTTCATCGACGGGCAATGCGCGTGCACGCTCCGGAGCAGGCTTGGCATCTTCCTCCGTAGCAGGAATCGCATTCTCTTCTCCCTGCTGCTCACGCAACAGGCGCGCCTCTTGTAAAATCTCTTCCACGGAAAAGTCGTCGTGGGGCATATTGGTCTTTTTATCCATTCCTCTTCCCCCTGTCTCACTTGGTCACAATTCCACTGCGCTGACGCGCTACCTCATAACAGATCACGCCACATGCAACCGAGGCATTCAGCGAGTTTATTTTTCCCTTCATGGGCAGGGATATGACAAAATCACATTTTTCTTTTACAAGACGGCTGACGCCGAATCCCTCCGAACCGATCACCAGTGCAACCGGCCCCTTATAATCCACCGAACACCAATTCTGTCCGTCCATATCCGCCGCATAGGTCCAAACTCCACGCTGTTTGATCTCCTCCAATGCAGCCGCTATGTTGGTCACGCGGGCAACCGGTACATATTCCACCGCCCCAGCAGAGGCCTTCCCGACTGCATAGGTCAATCCCACCGAGCGGCGTTTTGGGATAATGACCCCATGAGCCCCTGCACATTCCGCCGTCCGAAGAATCGCGCCGAGATTGTGTGGGTCCTCCAATTCATCCGCTACAATAAAGAATGGCGGCTCGCCGCGCTCCTGCGCCAAAGCAAAAAGATCCTCCAGCGTGGCGTATGCATGCGCTGCAACCAAGGCGACTACCCCCTGGTGTACCGCGTTACCGCACAAATAGTCCAATTTTTTGGAGTCTACCTCCTTAATGGTGACCCCCTGTTTCTTTGCTTTTGCAATCAATGCACCAATGCTCCCCGTATGTGTACCCCTTGCGACATACAAACTGTCGATCGGACGGCCGCTACGCAACGCTTCCGTAACCGCATTCCGGCCCGCGATCACATCTTCCCCACGGCGGCTCTGCTCTTCCTTGCTCATATACACCTTTCCCTGCTTCCTATGTTAAAGTCAAATATTCCAAAGTCCTTTGGCCTGCCGAGTTTTCCGATTGGTCGTTCAAGGAAACGATTGGCAGTCCTCTTTCGAACGGTTTTATCTTCCCCATTTTTTATCTATCGTAGAACAACGCCCTTATACGTTCCCCTACGCTTCCAAGTGTGAAGTTATTATACCATAAAATCCTCCCGGTGAGGACATGAAAATACAGTTCCAGACAAGTTATCTTCCGTATCTGCCCCGTGTACGACTGATACAGAGAAACAGAAGGTTTTCATGCGATTTGAAGTTATTATTATAATGGATTTGTTGTATGAAAACAACCTTATCCTTCTGTGAGACAACTCTTGTGGAAAAGTCTAAGGGTTCATTTGCGGAAATGTGGAAAGTTTGCTCTTTTTTCTTTTTAAAGCTAAAAAAACTTTACGCATAGTTTTTACCATTTCATTTATCCGTTTACATAACATTTTATAGATGGGCTTTTTCCCAACTTTAAACAAGCTACACCCGGCATTTCTCCACTGTTTCCACCAAGTTTTCAACACTCTCCACAGAGTTTTCCACGTGGTTTATGTAAACCTGTGGAAATACAAGACGTATAAAACCGCATTCCCATGCGGTTTTTTGGAAAATAGTTTTTCTAAAAGAAAGATGTTGCCCTATTTTGTGTGAAAAGCTAGGTGGAAAACTCTGTGGAAATTGGTGAAAGTTGTGTAATTCCTTGCCCAATGGATACGATTATTTTTTATGTTCTTGGGGCGTTTGATTTCTCTTTGCTTGCATGGATTTTCGGATGGATTCCAAAACAGCTTTTCCTTATATCTTCTTAGAATATAGCATTTCTAAAAATGATAAAGCCCCCTCCTATATAAATTAATCCATGAAAGAGTCCGATCCTCGAACAAGTCATTACATGGAAGAACCGCTGCAACAACTGCTAAAACGGACAAAAATTCCCTCTACATCTTTTATCAGGCGCATCATACGCCTTTCGGCGCCTTATTTTCATCCAACAAAAGCTTGTGGCCCGAGAGTGTTTTGTCGTTCTGATGCTGTCAAGGGACCGCCCCTCGCACCGTGTAAGCGAATTTTCCCTGTGAACCGCAAGATGGAATGATAGACAGAATCCCCCGTATGAGTTCAATCATACGGGGGATTGCTATTATATGGGCATCATCCTATGGCCCTGTTGCCTCTTGTAGGACGCGTCTTGTTACTATAAACGTACCTTGACTTTGTTGGCATCCAGCCATAAGTATGGGACATCTCGTTGCCTAAACGGTCCAGATAAGAAGTAATGGTCTGACATCCCCATTCAATGCCTTTTATGTTTGTAATAAAGTCCGTCATCCTTCTTCCTTGAAACGGAGGAAAAACCGGCCTTAAACCAATGACTTTCCAACCGTAAAATTTTGGATTCCCATAGAGCCCGGTCCAATTTCATACTCATCAAAACTGATAACCACATTGCCGCTACCATCGATATAAAATTTTTGGTCATCGGTTATCCCCTGGAATCCCTCATCCGGCATATCCGGTGTTGGAACAAAGTAGGGCCACTGTACCGGATCTTCTGCGATACGTTGATCGATGGTTTCTTGGATTGCTTGGTTAGCGATCTCTTTATAGTCCGGTCCCAATACATCTTCCAAGGTGAGATCCTTTCCGGAGGACAGTTCGAGATTGTAGAAGATCTGCTGTGTATAAGCGCTTGCCGCTGTCTCTGTCTTATGAATGACAAAGGACAATATTTTTTCGTTAGAACTCTTGATCTCATAGGTAATATCCAAAATAACCGGCATCCATTCCGTGGGGTCCTGCCCTTGTGCAATCGCTTCCTCCCGATTCTGTTTGGCTTCTTGGCGGGCGTCAGCAACAATGGCGTCTATTTTTTCTTGAATCTCCCTGTTGACGCGTTTCTCCAGTTCTGTATTTCCTGTTCCAGCAATGGATGGTTGATTGACTGTGATCCATTCGGAGTCTGTCTCAATGGAATACGAACGAAATGTCAATACTTTCGCTACATTTCCCAGCACGGGGACCTCAGCCATAGCACTGGCAAAGGTGGAACTGAGATTCAGAAGTGCAACAAATAGGATACACACAGCTGCTGCGGCGGACAAAACTGGTCTGTACCAAGCGATCCTTCGACGAGAGGATGCCCGTACAAACGCCTGATCTATAACATTTGGAAGCTGCTCCGGAATTTCCATGGATTCATAAACTTTTTTCGCCTTTTCAAAATTTGTCATCATTGGTATCCTCCTAAACATATATATAAAAGTTTGTTCCTACGGCATTCCCGGGTGACCGTAGACCAAGCTCAGAGCTATCATGGTTTTTATAGGACACTATGTTGTGACCACCTCCCCTTGAAGGTCGACCTTTAAAAGCTTGAGTGCTTTATATAAACGCGACTTCACCGTACTGAGCGGTGCTCCAGTGATAGCCGCAATATCTTCCAGCTTCATATCCTCAAAAAAGCGTAAAATCACAATGGTTCGCAATATGGGCTCCAGGCCCTGAACCGCACGATAAAGATCTACATTCTGTGCGACATCCTGTTCCTCTGCGGCTGGGCAGGTGGATTCCGTATATTCTTCGAGGGAGACAACCTTTTTTCCTCGCAAGTAAGTAAGGGCCTGATTTACCAGAATCCGATAGAACCACGTCTTCATATAAGCGGGATTTCGAAGCGTATGCAGCTTTTCAATCCCCTTGACGACTGCATCCTGCACCACATCCAATGCCGCATCACTGTTTTTGGTATAACTATAAGCCAGGCGATAAAAAGCCTGCTGATTCTGTGTGATATACTCCCGAAAATCCTGGGTTGTTGCCATAATCCAGCCCCACCAATCTGTTCTATATTTCTTATTCTGTCTATTAGACGCTTCCCAGCCCAAAAAAGTTGATACAAATGTGAAAAGCTGTCTATGGAGAAAACCTCCGACCACTTTTTGAATCCTGTATTCTCCCCTCCCATTCCCCGGGGGTAATGGCAATTCCTGTGGGTCCCGCTTCATCATGAGGCTTTCCATCTTCTTTTTTGTTTCCGGAGTTGGATGTACCCAACTAAATCTGTATTCATTGCGGGAGGGTATAAGCAAGGAGCTGCCTTAAAAGAAAGGCAACTCCTTCGTTAATCCATTATGGTTCCTGAGCGAATGGTTTTCGTATCCAAATCCCGCCGCCTCTGGCCGTGTTTCGCTCTACCAATTGGGATCGTGCTCCATCCTATCTTTTATATTCTCATTCACATAAGGACCCTGTGCGGGGTAGTTTTTGCATCCATATTCGAGATAACTTCCAGAGAATTCCATACTACTATATTGGTTATATTTATCCAGTCATCCCTTCGAATGAATGCCTCGACCCATTCACTTACACCTTCTCGTACAGCTTTTCTCTCTAATCGATTCAGTAACGTATTCTTTATCAAATGCTTTGTGGATTGTTCCATATTGGATGCTCTTTGTCGCTTTAATATTTCATTGAAAAGTATCCGTTGGCTTAATAGCGACAAGGATGCCCTACCTTTGCGGCGACTGTCCCTACAAAAAACGTTCATTAGCTTAATGGCGATAGGGGCCCCGCCTTTTGTGGCTGTCGCTTTACCACTTCTATCCCTATTACAAATATCCGTTCGTTTAATAGCGATAGGGATACCCCGCCTTTTGTGGCTGTCCCTGTTAAAAATATTGATTTCGATATATTGAGATGTTTGTTCCTGAAACAATTTGCCAAATCAACATGGCATTCTTCCAAAAACAGCCTACATTAATAATATTGTATTCCTCTGTTTATTTCGAAGTGGGGCCGTAACCAAATGGTGCTTGATTACGCCTCCGCCTGCCTGCACAGAAGGATTCCTTCCCGGTGCCGCTTTATAAGCATAAAGAGTTCACTGAAATATCTTTTGTCTCTAACCGAAACACAAAACCGAATGGGATCTTATAAAAGAGAAAAAGCCCCCGGCACACGGGACGCTAAAAGGCGGTATAAACCGCCTTCCCGGACGCTTTGCGACCGGAGCCAGCACGCCGCAGCGTGCTGGCAAGCGTCCCGCCCATCTGCGGGAGCTTTGAACATTTTTTATATTACTCTCTCAATCAGGCTTGCCGGGCTATCTGGCAACCCGATTGTCCAATTATTTGCAGGCCTCATATACGGCAACTGCACATGCCACAGTCGCACCAACCATCGGGTTGTTGCCCATTCCGATCAAGCCCATCATCTCGACGTGCGCCGGAACAGAAGAAGAACCTGCGAACTGTGCATCGCCATGCATACGGCCCATAGAGTCGGTCAAGCCATAGGAAGCCGGGCCAGCCGCCATATTGTCCGGATGCAGGGTACGGCCTGTGCCACCGCCGGAAGCAACGGAGAAATACGGACGGTTATTCTCGATTGCCCATTTCTTATAAGTACCAGCAACCAAATGCTGGAAGCGGGTCGGGTTGGTGGAGTTACCGGTGATGGAGACGTCCACACCCTCCTTCTTCATAATCGCAACACCTTCGAGGACGTCATTTGCGCCGTAGCACTTGACTGCCGCACGCTCGCCCTCGGAGAATGCCTTTTCCTCCACAACGGTCAACTCGTCGTTGAAGAAGTCGTAATCGGTCTTCACATAGGTGAAACCATTGATTCTGGAAATGATGTATGCAGCATCCTTGCCCAAGCCATTCAGGATAATGCGGAGCGGCTCTTTACGGGCACGGTTTGCCGTCTTGGCAATGCCGATTGCACCTTCTGCCGCAGCAAAGGACTCGTGACCCGCGAGGAATGCAAAGCACTTGGTTTCGTCGCGGAGCAACCGTGCGCCCAAGTTGCCGTGGCCCAGACCAACCTTACGGTTCTCTGCAACAGAACCCGGGATGCAGAATGCCTGCAAGCCAATGCCGATTGACTCTGCAGCATCTGCGGCGGAAGCGCAACCCTTCTTCAGAGCAACTGCGCAACCCAATGTATACGCCCAGCTGGCGTTCTCAAACGCAATGGGCTGTACACCCTTGACAATTTTATCCACATCGATTCCTTTGCTCAGGCAAAGGTCGCGCGCATCTTCGAGGCTGGCAAGGCCATACTCGGCAAGGCACTTTTCGATTTTGGGCATTCTTCTTTCTTTACCTTCAAACTTGACATCGTTAGCCATGTAAGTTGTCCTCCTTTATTCTGCTTTCTTCAGCGATCCCCCAGTTGGGATACGCCTGATTTGGAAAGTTCGGTATGTTCCCTGCCGAATTATTCTTCACGCGGATCGATGTACTTCGCCGCGCCGTCAAAGCGGCCATATTGGCCGATATTCTGCTCATAAGCAGTCTTCGGGTCCACACCGTGGCGGATATCTTCCATCATCTTGCCAAGTTTGACAAACTGATAGCCGATGACCTCATTGTTTTCGTCCAGAGCGGTCTTGAGAACATAGCCTTCGGCCATCTCCATGTAGCGGACGCCCTTTGCACCCGTGCTGAACATAGTGCCAACCTGGGAACGCAGGCCCTTGCCCAAGTCTTCCAGGCTTGCGCCGATCGGCAAACCATCCTCGGAGAACGCGGTCTGGCTGCGGCCATAGGCCAGCTGCTTAAATATCTCGCGCATTGCGACGTTGATTGCATCGCAAACGAGGTCGGTATTCAAGCACTCCAACAGAGTCTTACCCGGGAGAATTTCTGCTGCCATAGCGGCAGAATGGGTCATGCCGGAGCAGCCCAGGGTTTCCACCAAAGCCTCCTGCACAATGCCATCTTTTACATTCAGGGTCAATTTGCAAGCGCCCTGCTGCGGTGCACACCAGCCCACACCATGGGACAGGCCGGAGATGTCTTTGATCTCGTAGGCTTTTACCCACTTGCCCTCCTCCGGGATGGGTGCGGGACCGTGATGGGGACCTTTGGCTACAGGACACATGTTTTCCACTTCATGGGAATAATTCATATCGGTACTCCTTTCGGTTTCAAGTTTCCTTGGTTTAACCACCATACATGTTGATTATAGGCCATTTTCCGAATTTTAGCAAGAGTTTGTCCAGGCAAAATTACAGGAAATCCCTCTCGATTTTCCTTGCTTTTCGGGAAACTCTGGAAAGTGGACAGCCTGCTTTTTATACAGTGCCTTTCGATCAAAAACAATTGTACCGTTCTGGTAAACACAGGCCATAGGTAAAGACCTCTCAATGTAGGAAATCCTCCTTTCCAATCAGCTGTAACAGAGTTCTTGCCAAAACAAGTTCATTGAGCGGGGCTGATTCTCTCACTGGCCGCCATTGGATCCGTGAGAGAATCAGCTGAATCAAACTTATTTCAAACGAACACAATACCAATAAAATATACCATCTCAAATATCCACTGGAAATCCACCGTCAGAAACGATTCGACCTGTTTGTTCATGTACCCCAGGATAAAGCAGAATCCAAGCAATCGCTCTATCGATGGAACCGCTCAAAGGGTTCTGCCAGGTCAAGAGGGGTTCCTTCTATATTGTGTAGGGAAAACCGTACCAAAAGGCTGCTCGGAAGACGCCCAAAATTGCAAAGAGCATATCTAGCCTTCCTCTTTTCCGATTTTTGCGCAAATTGTTTGGTTTTCTCTTGGCAGATTCATAATTAATTTACATTTATCTTATTGACAATCGGGCAAAGTAATGATAAATTAATAACTAGAGTTAGCACTCGATCTAAAAGAGTGCTAAAACTAAAACCTAAATAAAAGAGGTGGGAAGGTTGGAACTCAGCGAACGGAAGAAAAAATCCTGGCAGCAGTCGTCGAATTGTATGTTTCTACCGGCGAGCCAGTCGGTTCAAAGGCGCTTTGTGACAACCTAGACTTTGCGGTCTCTTCTGCCACTGTTCGCAACGAAATGAGCGATTTGGCCGAAATGGGACTTTTGGACCAACCGCACACCTCGGCGGGCAGAGTGCCCACACAGATGGGGTATCGAGTTTATATCGACACCCTGATGAAAAGAAAGCCCGTCACCCGCGAGGAGAAGCGTTTCCTGGACAGCCAGCTGCTCTCCAGCGCCTATGACCCAGAAAAGTTGCTGGACGGCGTCTCCAGAGTTCTGGCAGCCGCTACGCGGTTTGCCGCAGTGTCAACTACACCGAGCGGGCGTGGCGCCAATATCCGCGCGATCCAGTTCGTACAGACGAGTCGCCGGACAGCGATGGTTATTTTGATGACCTCTGCTGGGACCATGAAAACGCGCGTATTCCATTGCGATTTTGATCTGTCCCAAGAAATCTTACGGGTGTTTTTCCGGGTGTTCAATGAGCGGTTGGCTGGAATGCCCGTTTCAGAGGTACGCCCGCCTTTATTCAGAATATGGCGGCCTCGATGGGAGAAATGGCGATCCTGATGTCCTCTGCGTTCATGGCCGTTCTCGATGTTGCTCGGGATTCCATGCAGGCGGAAATCTGTATGGAGGGACAGACGAATCTCCTTTTTTATCCAGAACTTTCCCTTACGGCGCGCCGGATGATGGATTTTTTGGCACGGGCGGATGAATTGAACCGTCTGTTGGAACAGCGGAGCAAGAGTGTGAAGGTACTGATCGGCGATGAGACCGGCCGGCCGGAATTGAAAGATTCCAGTGTGGTGATCTCCCGCTATACCGTTGGAGGCAAAGATGCCGGTGCGCTGGCGATCATCGGTCCCATGCGCATGAATTATGCGAAGGTGATCTCCCACATGGAGTATCTATCCGATGCAGTGGGAAAAATGCTTACCGAATTGATGGATTATAATGCTTAATCATGATAGAGCGCAAAAGGCGCAATTTAAAACGAAGGAGGGTCCGGGCAGTTGAATACGGAGGAAAAGAATCCGCAGACAGAGGCCGGAACTGAACCGCAGGCGAGCGCGGAGCCGGAGGCTTCCGAACAAGCGGAAAAGGCAGACAAAAAGGACAAAGGAGGCTTTGGCGGCAAAAAGGCCAAAGCAGAGAAAGAAGCGATGCAGAAAAAGCTTGAAGAAGCAGAGGAGGCCCTGAAAAAGCAAAAAGATCAATTTTTGCGCACCGCAGCGGAATATGACAATTTCCGCAAGCGGACCGAGCGTGAAAAAGCGGCGATTTATTCCGACGCGACAGCCGCAGCGGTGCTGGAATTTCTGCCGGTGGCAGACAATCTGGAGCGCGCGCTCGAGCAACAGGAGTGCAGTGTCGAAGATCTGCGCAAGGGCGTTGAAATGGTCCAGACACAGCTGAAAAGGGCACTGGAAAAGCTAGGCGTGGCCGAGATGGGCGTCGCAGGGGAGGCGTTCAACCCGGAGTTACACAATGCTGTATCGCACATCGATGACGAGAGCGCAGCGGAAAATGTGGTCGCACAGGTTTATCAGAAGGGATATAAGATCGGCGACAAAGTCGTCCGGCATGCAACGGTCGTGGTTGCAAACTGAGCGGTTCGCCATCCCGCAATCCCCCTTCCAAATATAAATTACTGACGAAAACAACCGAATCAAAACTGGAGGTATAGATTATGAGTAAGACAATTGGTATTGACCTTGGTACAACAAATTCCTGCGTAGCCGTAATTGAGGGCGGCGAGCCGGTCGTAATTGCCAACGCAGAAGGGGCGCGTACAACGCCGTCCGTAGTGGCATTCTCCAAAACTGGCGAGCGCATGGTGGGTCAGGTGGCAAAGCGCCAAGCGATCACGAATCCAGACCGCACCATTTCTTCCATCAAGAGAGAGATGGGTTCCAACTATAAAGTGGCTATCGACGACAAGAGCTACACCCCGCAGGAAATTTCTGCAATGATTTTGCAAAAGCTGAAGGCAGATGCAGAGGCCTATCTGGGCGAAACGGTCACCTCTGCGGTTATCACTGTTCCGGCATACTTCACCGACGCACAGCGTCAGGCTACAAAAGATGCCGGCAAGATTGCCGGTCTTGATGTAAAGCGCATTATCAATGAACCGACCGCAGCTGCTCTGTCCTATGGCATCGACAAGGGCGAAGAGCAGAAGATCATGGTGTATGACCTCGGCGGCGGTACATTCGACGTTTCCATCATCGAGATGGGCGACGGTGTTCAGGAGGTTCTTGCAACTGCTGGCAACAACCGTTTGGGCGGCGACGATTTTGATAAGCGCATCATCGATTGGATGGTCAGCTCCTTTAAACAGGAGAGCGGAATTGATCTCTCCGGCGACAAGATGGCGATGCAGAGACTGAAGGAAGCGGCAGAAAAGGCAAAGATCGAACTGTCCGGCATGACTTCGAGCCAAATCAACCTGCCGTTTATCACCGCCGATGCCACCGGTCCAAAGCATCTCGATATGACGTTGACCCGCGCAAAGTTCAATGAACTGACCGCTGACCTCGTAGAAAAGACCATTGGCCCGGTTCGTCAGGCTATGCAGGACGCCGGTTTGCAGTTCAGCCAGATCAGCAAGGTTCTGCTCGTCGGCGGTTCTTCCAGAATCCCGGCTGTTCAGGAAGAGGTTAAGAAGCTGACTGGCAAGGAGCCGTTCAAGGGCATCAACCCGGATGAATGCGTTGCCATTGGCGCTGCATTGCAGGCAGGCGTGCTCGGCGGCGAAGTCGAAGGCCTGTTGTTGCTGGATGTCACGCCCCTGTCCCTCGGCGTTGAGACCATGGGCGGCGTCATGACGAAGGTAATCGAGCGCAATACCACCATCCCGACTAAGAAGAGCCAGATCTTCTCCACGGCTGCGGATGGCCAGACACAGGTCGAAGTCAACGTACTGCAGGGTGAACGTGAATTCGCGCGCGATAACAAGCAGTTGGGGCTGTTCAAGTTGGACGGCATTGCACCTGCACCGCGCGGCATCCCCCAGATCGAGGTCACGTTCGACATCGATGCAAACGGCATCGTCAACGTTTCTGCAAAGGACCTTGCAACCGGCAAAGAGCAGCACATCACGATTTCTTCCAGTTCCAATATGAGCAAGGACGACATCGACAAGGCGGTCAAGGATGCGGAAAAGTATGCCGCAGAGGATAAAAAGCGCCGCGAAGAGGTCGATACAAAGAACGAGGCGGAGAATCTCTGCTACTCGGTCGAAAAACTGATAAAGGACAGCGGCGATAAGATGGACGCCTCTGACAAGAGCGACCTGGAAGCAAAGTCCAATGCGCTGAAGCAGGCGGTTTCCGGCAATGATGTCGCGGACATCAAGAGCCGTACAGAAGAACTGCAAAAAGCTTTGTATGCCGTTTCCGAAAAGCTGTATAAGGCAGCTGCACCGCAAGGCGGCCAGCCGGCAGATAATGCGGGGGCCCCGGCGCAGGATACAAACGGCAATCCGGTCTATGACGCAGAGTACAAGGACGTCGATGACAACAACAATAAATAAACTTTCGGGCGTACTGCATGGCAGTATTCGTTCCTGATAAACGATGGTAAGGCTGTTGTGGGTGTGGATGATACCCACAACAGCTTTCACCCGTAAAATGGCGAAGTGGATTTTCTCTAAAAGTGATTTACAACAGGCGGAAAACCTGATAGGATAGAGAACGCGGCTGTGCCGCATAAAAATGAGAGTTCGCGTGGGCAGAGATTTCCAGACAGAGCTGAGGCGGCTTGCGCATTTGTAGGAGTGATAGGTGTGGCCGATAAAAGGGATTTTTATGAAGTGATGGGTGTGCCAAAGAACGCCACCGAAGACGAAAATAAAAAAAGCCTACCGCAAATTGGCAAAAAATATCACCCGGATCTCAATCCGGGGGACAAAGAGGCGGAGGCAAAATTTAAAGAAGTCAATGAGGCGTATGAGGTACTCTCGGACAAAGATAAAAGGGCCCGGTACGACCAGTTCGGCCATGCCGGGGTGGACCCCAACTTCGGTGGCGGTGCAGGCGGCAGCCCGTTCACCGGCGACATCGACTTGGGGGATATTTTCAACAGCTTTTTGGCGGCTTTGGCGGCGGCGCGCGCCGTGCCAATCCAAATGCGCCGCGCCGCGGCAGCGATACGGAGGGAGTCGTCAACATCAGCTTCGAGGAAGCTGCAAAAGGTTGTAAAAAACCATATCCTTCAACAAAATTGAGTCGTGTCCGGACTGCGGCGGCACAGGCGCCGCGAAGGGAACCAGTCCAGCATCCTGCCCTCAGTGTGGCGGCTCGGGACAAGTACGTATCAACCAGCGTACGCCGTTTGGCGTGGTACAGACCGCGCGGACCTGTGACCGCTGCGGCGGTACTGGCCGCGTGATCGAATCTCCCTGCCACACTTGCAACGGCAGCGGACGCGTGCGCAAACAAAAGACGATTGAGATCAACATCCCTGCCGGTGTTGACAATGACCAGATGCTCAATGTTTCCGGACAAGGCAATGCAGGTGCAAACGGCGGCCCTAGCGGCGATTTACATGTCTATGTAAATGTGCGGCCGCATCCGATCTTTGAGCGCCGCGGGGACGATGTATGGTGTGAAATGCCGATCACATTTACGCAAGCGGCACTCGGTGCTGAGGTAACCGTACCGACCATTGACGGACGTGTAAGTTACCAAGTGCGTGAGGGCACACAACCCGGGGATGTGTTTAAACTCAAAGGAAAGGGAATCCCCCATATCAACGGCAGGGGCCGGGGAGATCAATATGTCCGGATGACCATCGAAGTCCCCAAAAATCTCTCTCAAAAGCAGAAGCAACTTTTACAAGAATTTGATAGCTGCGCGGAAGAGAAAAACTACCAAAAACGCAAAGGCTTTTTCGACAAAATTAAAGAGATGTTCGACGATAAAAAAGCATAACCGGACCAGGACAGGGCCTCTTTGTCCCCTGTCCTGGTTTTGTTCTATTCAAGAGGATGGATAAAAGAGTCGCTCCTACAAGGATTGATTCCAAGTAAATGCATCGGCTTTCCATTGTTTCCTTTCCTCAGCAGGCAGATTCTTTGATTAAAGAGTGTACCGCTCTTCCAAAGTATTGGATTCTTCTCAAAATAGTGAGACCACAGCAAGGGATCGTACTCACCAGAACCATGGAGAAAAGAGGTCCATATGGATACAGAGTTTATAAATTTAACATCCGAAAACCTATTACACGAGCATTTGTGCTGTATCATTCGCAGCAGGAAGCCCCATCCGGGGGTGGAAGCAAAGAGACAATGGCTTTCAGACCGGCTTCCAGAGGGTCATGTCTTTCGGAAGTTGAACGAAAAGGCAACCGTCTTTATCGAATATGCGCCTCTCGAAACCGCTTGGGTTCCTGTAGTTGGCGACAACTACTATTACCTATATTGCTTGTGGGTTTCTGGCAACTACAAAGGAAAAGGGTATGGGAAGGCGCTGATGGAGTATTGTTTCGCGGATGCCAAAGAGAAGGGAAAATCCGGCATTTGTATGCTTGGCGCAAAAAGGCAAAAGCCCTGGCTTTCCGATCAAGCATTTGCAAAAGAATTTGGCTTTGAGTGCGTTGATACGGCCGATCCAGGCTATGAACTGCTTGCGTGTTCTTTTGATGGAACAACACCGCGATTCGCCCCAAATGCAAAAATTGGGAAAATTGCAAATCAGGAATTAACCATTTACTATGATATGCAGTGTCCCTATATCCATCAAAGCGTGGAGACCATTCGGCAGTACTGCGCAGCGAATGACGTACCTGTATCGTTTATTCAGGTCGATACATTACAAAAAGCAAAGGAATTGCCCTGTGTATTCAATAATTGGGCCGTGTTTTATAAAGGAAATTTCGAGACCGTGAACCTGCTGGACGTAGCCTATTTAAAGAGAATCCTCAAGAAGTAAACAGACGGTTTGGCGGTTCCCCAAGAAAGCAAGGCGTCTGATAAAATCGGTACAGAGGGAAACCCTAAATTGTCTAAAAAAGGCCCTGCATCCAGTGTTCTACACCGGATGCAGGGCCTTTTCTTCTCTTCCACTTTCCATCATCCAAAAGATTTAAAAATCTCAGGATGAACGAATGATCCGCTGTATAACAGGCGATATGCCCATTTTCCAATCGCCAAAGGGTGTATCATTGGCCTGAACAATCAAACAAGCATCCGAAATTACCGCCAAAAGGACTCCCTCAATTGGAACGCTCTCCTTTTAAAGTTCCCATACAAAAAGGACATACGCCAACAACAGAATATTCTATTTGTATTATTATATATAATATTACGATTCGTATAAAATCTTTGCAAGCAGAGCATTCGAAACTAAAAAACCTTTTCGGGTAAATCGGAACCCTCCCGGCCAACATTCTGTCAGACCTGCATGTGCATAGTTCTGCGCACTGCGTTTCCAATGCGTTGGGAGGGAAATTCCAAAGCGTGCGCTGTATTTTTGATCCTGCAATCCCTCTGTTAATCGGAGTGCCAACATGGCGTATTCTTTCGGACTCCCCGCAGGTATCTCGCGTCTACGTCCTCTATGGGCGGCTGTCCAGCTAAAAATGCGCGAAGATCGCGCGTTTCATAAAAACGCCTTCCACTTAGAAAGGAGTGTGCTGCAGGGCCAAGTCCCAGATATTCTTCACAATGCCAATATTTCAGATTGTGACGGCTCTCAAAGCCCGGCTTGGCAAAATTGGAGATTTCGTATTGTCTTAAACCATGCCGCTCCAATTCGTCACAGACCGCTTCATACAGAGTACATGCCTCTTCTTCGTCCGGCAATTGCAGCTGCTCTCTGCGCTGATAAAAGGCCGTGTTTGGCTCAATTTTCAGGAGGTAGGCCGACACATGCGGCACTCCTAACTCGGCACAAACGGCCGCCGAACGCTTGGCGCTTTCCACCGTTTGGCCAGGGATACCAAGCATTAGATCCAGGGAAAGGTTGTCGATGCCTACTCTACGCGCAGTCTCTACAGCCTGTACCACCTGTGCAAACGTGTGCCGCCTGCCCAAGAGCTTGAGTTCCCGGTCATCCGCCGACTGCATCCCGATCGATAGGCGATTGCCCCCTCTGCCCGAAAGCCCTGTAAAAAATCGTCCAGGTCGATACCGGGATTGACCTCTGCGGTTATCTCCGCATCCTGTAAGCCAAAGGAAATTTTCGCTTGTTTTATCAGACGCGCTATCCGGGTTCCCCTCAATAAACTGGGCGTGCCTCCCCCAAAATAGAGAGTGTCCGCCAAACGGCCTAATTTAAACGAATTGTATTGCATTCTTTTAATCATACAATCCGTATATAAATTTAACCATTCCTCAGAGGCATGTATGGAATAGAAATCACAATAGGGACATTTCTTTTCACAAAACGGCACATGCAAATACAGCCCAATCTTACTCATCCAGTTTCAGCACACTCATAAACGCTTCCTGCGGGACCTCGACGGTTCCCAGCTGGCGCATGCGCTTCTTACCTTCCTTCTGCTTCTCGAGCAGCTTCTTCTTTCTGCTAATGTCGCCGCCATAACATTTCGCCAAAACATCCTTGCGCAACGCTTTGACCGTTTCACGGGCAATAATCCGTCCCCCCACGCAAGCTTGAATCGGTACTTCGAAGAGCTGGCGCGGAATTTTTTCGCGCAGCTTTTCTGCCATTTTGCGTGCACGGGGATATGCCTTGTCCGCATGAATGATAAACGACAATGCATCCACGACTTCGCCATTGAGCATGATGTCCAGTTTGACTAGGTTGCTCTTTTGGTAACCGGCCAGCTCATAGTCAAAGCTGGCATAACCGCGCGTACGCGATTTCAGCGCGTCGAAAAAAGTCGTAAATGATCTCATTGAGAGGCAACTCATAGTGAATATCGACACGGTCTGTGTCAATATAATTCATGTCCTTAAAAATACCGCGGCGTTCCTGACAAAGATCCATAATATTGCCCACGTATTCCTTCGGTGTATAAATGTGGGCATTGGTGATCGGTTCCTCCGCCTGCGCTATCAACGATGGGTCCGGATAATTGGTCGGGTTGTCGATCGCGATCATCTCTCCGTCCGTCTTTGTGATATGGTAGACAACGCTTGGCGCAGTCGTAATAATGTCCAAATTGTATTCCCGTTCCAGGCGCTCCTGGATGATCTCCATATGCAAAAGCCCCAAAAACCACAGCGGAATCCAAAGCCCAGCGCGATGGAGGTCTCTGGCTCAAAGGAGAGCGCCGCGTCATTGAGCTGCAATTTCTCCAGCGCATCCCGCAGATCCGGATATTTTGCTCCATCCGCGGGATAGATCCCACAGAACACCATGGGCTGTACTGCACGGTATCCCGGCAGTGGCTCCTTTGCCGGATTGTCCGCCCGGGTAATGGTGTCCCCGACACGCGCTTCACGGACCGCCTTGATCGATGCCGCAATATAACCAACCTCGCCTGCGCGCAGACAGTCCATCGGTTCAAAACTGGTGGCGCGCATGTAGCCGCATTCCACTACCGTAAACTCACTGCCTACACTCATCATACGGATGGTATCGCCGGGGTGAACCGTCCCATCCTTGATGCGTACATGCGCGATGACGCCCTTATAGGCATCGTAGTAGGAATCGAAGATCAATGCGCGCAGAGGGGCGTCTTCCTCGCCCTCGGGCGGTGGAACCTGTTTGACGATTTGTTCCATCACCGCGCCGATATTGGTCCCCATCTTTGCCGAAATACAAGGAGCCTCATCCGCTGGAATACCGATCACGTCCTCAATCTCCTGCCGCACATGTTCTGGCTGGGCACTCGGTAAATCGATCTTATTGATAACTGGCACAATCTCCAATCCCGCATCCACTGCCAAATAGGTGTTGGCCAGAGTCTGGGCCTCAATCCCCTGTGAGGCATCCACCACCAAGACCGCTCCTTCACATGCTGCCAGAGAGCGCGATACCTCATAGTTAAAGTCCACATGACCAGGCGTATCGATCAGATTGAACACATAGTCCTGATCGTCCTTTGCGTGATATACCAATGTAACTGCATGGGCTTTGATCGTGATTCCACGCTCTCTCTCCAAGTCCATGTCGTCCAAAATCTGATCTTCCATGTCGCGCAGCGCGACTGATTTCGTCTGCTCCAATATGCGATCCGCCAACGTACTCTTACCGTGATCGATGTGGGCAATAATACTAAAATTGCGGATTCGTTCGCGTGGTATTGACAAATGAATCACCCGTTTCCATTTCCTATTAAAATACACGGATAGATTATATCACAGCAACAGCCGAACTTCCAGCACAAGGTATAACCGCAGCTGCTAAATTTTCCTTAACAACGAAAAGGACTTATCTTCCAAACAGGCTTACACGTATACAATTGAGCGTATAGGACATTCCATGCTCACGATAGCAGCGAAGAACCCCTTTCATTTTGCGCAGTATTTTCGATTTATAGCAGTGATACGGTTATCTTTCTTCGCCTAGCGCTCCAAAATTTTGCCTGAACGATCCGTAGGACTATCATTCACACAAATATTTCCATATTTACTACTGTCTGATTAACGACACTATCCAAACATTCTGATACATATTGCCCTACATTGTAAACTGGAATGATGATCGGCCCTTTGGAAAACGTTCTATTCTGTCGTTGCTCCTTAACTCTTCCTACTCTTGCGCCAATTCAGGTCTTTGTTACAGCCTTCTTTGATAAAATATCATAACACACAAATCCTTTTCATGACAATCACCTGTTTCTTTATTCATTTGACCGTTCAAAAATCCATGTATAATGGATTCGCTTTCATGAAAAGTATTCGAAACAAAAGACCAATGATTACAGATGCATTTTCGAAACATCTTAAGATGCGACAATATCAAACTCTGCATAATATATTTCGCCGCCAAACGTATTTCCATAGCGATAGTGCCCCGGCGAAAGGGCATCTTCCCCATAGGAATCCACCGGATGAATCCGGTGTTCGCTGCGGGAGTGAGGGCTTGCCAATATTCCGATGTCATGCCAGGCAGCATCCGGTAAATAGTCCAGCTTCTCCCATCGGCCATTGTCTGTCTGACGTTCCAGCCAATAGTTCTCCCCATATCCGACTTCCTTTTCCGTCCCATTATTGATGATGATTACAATTTCCTTCGGGGCGGGCAGAATTGTTCCTTCCTGCACAGAAAGCGAAAAGCCATCTGTAACCATCTCCTCCTCTTCAGAAGAAGGCTGTACCAAGGATGTGGATGTTTCAATTCGATGAGAAACCGTTTCCGGTCCTTGCAGAGAAGTTGTCGTGCAGCCAATCAGTGCTGCACAGGCCCCTAACAAAACCGCGGTGCATATCGCCTTTTTCATACAGCGTCCCTCCCTTTCCATTTATAAGGAATACCACCGGTACAAAGAAAATTTTTCAAAAGCTATTCCCCGGTCACTCTCATTGATTTCAAAACGTTCCATGCCGTACGCTTTAGCCTTTTTTCTAGGCAGCAATCCAATCACATTTTGCATAAAATGGCAGCCCTTTCCTCATACTAATCCATGAGGTGAAACATATGGAATATGTTTGGGCATTCGTTGTCGGCGGAGCGATCTGCGTCGTCGGTCAGCTGTTAATCGATTACACCAAGCTGACTCCAGCCCGTATTTTGGTCCTATTTGTTACGCTTGGGGTTGTTCTGGGTGGGCTTGGCCTCTATGAGCCTTTGGTCGATTTTGCAGGTGCAGGCGCTACAGTTCCCCTGACGGGATTTGGCTACAATATGGCAAAGGGAACCCTGGAAGCAATCCGGGAAAAAGGATTCCTGGGTATATTTACCGGTGGACTGACGGCGGGAGCAGCGGGGATTGCCGCCGCAGTATTCTTTGGCTATCTCGCCGCGATATTTTCAAAACCCGGAGATAAGAGCTAATCGCTATGTCCGATATGGGAAATATGCTTACCGTGGCCTTCGCATCCTACAGGGACGCTTTATCGGCATGTTATTGTACAAACTTCTGAAGCATATCTATGAAAAAACACGCCGTGACATTGAACGGTGGCGGGAATTCCGGAGAAGACACAAAATAAAACGGGCAGGTAGCATACCTGCCCGTATCCTTTCCCGTCCATACGGAAGAAAATCTCCGTCCTCACTGAATGGAGCAATCCAAATAGTGCTCAAGCTCCTCTTCGTCCTTCCGCTTCTTTTCAAAAAAGAGGACAACAGCCACAGCAGCAGCGGCTACAGCTGCAAGAGCAGAAACAATTGTAATAAAAACAGCAAAGTTATTTCCTTTTTTCAATGCGAGCACCTCCATTTGTAAATACAAGCCCGGCAGGCCGGGGAACGCCGCCGCGGCGAGGAGCTTGTTGATACAACCAAATTGTTATCTATATGATAACCGTTTTCCTACAAAAAGTCAAATGAAATTCCCCTTGGAAATGATTTCCCATGCAATATGAGAAAAAGCAGAGCATATGCTCTGCTTTCAGCTTTTCCTCGCGTATTCGACTTAAGCCTGCGCACCGTTCAGCTTGCGAACGAGAGCGGACTTCTTTCTCGCAGCTGCGTTCTTATGCAGAATGCCCTTTGCAGCCGCCTGATCGATCTTCTTCACCGCAACACGGACGGCCTCAGCCTTATTTTCCGCACCGGTCTCTACTGCAAGGTTTGCTTTTTTGATCTCCGTCTTCAGGCTGGAGTTGAATGCTTTATTGATAAGCGTCTTTGTAGCAGTCACCTTCACGCGCTTCTTAGCAGATTTAATATTCGGCATAGTTCCACCTCCTTTGGTGCTGTCATGTAGTTTTTATTCTACCATTAAGGTTCCAAAAAATCAAGCTTTTTCTGAAAAAGCAGCGCCTTTCTACGAAATCACAAAAGGGAGAAATGTATATGGAATACCGTACCGACCTTGCGCTGGAATATACGGAGCCAGCAAGCCAGCGGGTAGAGAAAAAGAAGAATTGTACAATTACACGCATACGAGAAAACGGCGCGGAATATATCACGTTGGAGGTCCCTGCCATCTCGGATCATATCGACAGTGGGGACGAACTTCTGCACCAACTGCGCGATGAACTCCGTGCACTTCTGCCAGAAAAAGGGCTTGTTTTGGTGGCAGGTCTTGGCAATCGAGCGATCACCCCGGATGCTTTGGGACCGCAAACCGCAGAACAGGTTCTTGCAACGCGACACATCCGGGGAGAGATTGCACGGGTCACGGGGCTGGACGGCTTGCGCCCCGTCGCAGTGGTCAGCACAGGGGTGTTGGGCTGTACAGGAGTCGAAACCCGCGAGCTTCTGTCCGCGTTGGCCCGAGAATTTCAGCCTGCCGCTGTGATCGCAGTCGATGCATTGGCAGCGCGCAGCTTAGGCCGCCTGGGATGTACCATACAGCTCAGTACCAGTGGCATCTCCCCCGGCTCCGGAGTCAATAACGCCCGTCCCCAGCTCAGCCGGGAAACGCTCGGCGTCCCAGTCGTTGGAATTGGCGTTCCTACTGTGGTGGACGCCGGCACACTTGCCGCTGATCTGCTTGGATACGCCGCTCCTAAAGATAAGGTTGCTCCGCGCGGTGCAAATATGGTGGTTACTCCGCGCGAGATCGATTTGCTCATTGCCCGCGCTGCACGCATGGTCGCCATGGCCATCAATACCGCCTTAAACCCCTCGCTTTCTGTTGAGGAATTCTCCATCCTGGCCAGCTAACCCCATAAAGTTCTCCAAACTGGGGGACGCCATTCACGCCCACTCTCGCTTCTTCTCCAATTGTGCTTTTTTCAAGATGTCCCATTTTTCCACAGGTCTGTATTTCTATGGACCTGCATACACATTAAGAAGCACGGCTACGGTTTTTGTACGTCAAAAGCAGGGCCGAATCGGTTGAATGGCGGGGGAATGCAAAACATGAAAAATTGGCGACAATATGGACGGATGCTTTGTTCTGCAGCGCTTGCCGCTGTGGCAGTATTCTGTACGGCAGCCCGCCTGCCGGAACTGCACGCGGGGGATGCCGCGCTCGCAGCGGCGGGATTCATCCTTCCGGGTGGTGCAGCAGAAGCGTTTCGCACAGACTTTTCCGAGGATACCGTCGCCAGCACACCGGCTGTCTCGTCCTCCCAGGCCCCAATCTCTTCTAGTGAACCAGCCAGTTCTTCCAGCACACCGTCTTCCTCCTCCGTTTCCTCAGGTACCGTCAGTGAAACAATCACTGGAAATGTCAAAGAGTTGAGTATCAGCAATTCCGGCATTCAATACGAAAACATGTGGGTCAAAAATACCAATCAAAATCACGATATCGACATTGGCGCTGAATTAGCCAAGGAACCAGCGGTTAAAATGAAAAAGGACGGAACCATCCAAATCCTTATTTACCACACACATACAACCGAGGCGTTCGCGGGTTCTTCCCGCACACAGGACAACTCTCAAAATGTGGTGGCAGTAGGTGAGGAAATCAAAAAACAGCTGGAAGCTGCTGGCTTCGGCGTGGTTCATGACACCACCTGTCATGATTACCCCAGTTATAACGGTGCTTACGACCGCTCTGGCGAAACCATCCAACGAAATCTGGAAAAATATCCAGACATCCAGGTCACATTGGATGTTCACCGCGATGCCATGGGAACGCAGGATGGCATCCGTCTGAAACCCACCGCGATGATCCAGGGGAAGAAAGCTGCCCAAATCATGATTATTTCAGGTTGTGACGATGACGGAACTCTGGGATTCCCCGACTGGGAGTACAATCTTCGCTTAGGAGTCCGCGTTCAAAAAAGCCTCTCCGATCTATACCCAGGGTTGGCGCGCCCCCTCAGCTTCTGCCCCCGTAAATACAACGAGCACATGACAAAAGGCTCTTTACTGGTGGAGTTTGGCACAGAAGTCAATACACTGGAAGAGGTAAAGTACTCCGGGCAGCTCTTCGGAAAAGCCCTGGCAGAAACATTGAACCAACTTACGTAACCCTCGGAAAGGAACAGGACGTATCATGAAACGGAATACAAATGCACGGATCTTTGCCGTCTCATTCTACAGCACGCTTTGTATCTTAGTTTTGGCGATCGGTATTCTGGAAGTGGATTATTATTCGCGTCAGACTGGGTTTGGCGACGACCAAACACTGATTCATACGCTGACCGGATGGGATTTGCACCTCTAGGCAGATTGTTCATAAAAAATTAACCGCTGTATGTAGGCCAGCCGGGCTGGTTCGGTTGCTTTCTCTTCGAAATATGCTATAATTACTTGTAGCCCGCAAATATGCGCAGATTCGGCAAAAAACGCCCCCTTGATTGAAGAGATTTTCCGACCATTCCCTCGACAGGGTCCCGTTGCCCATAGGGAGCCCGCGCCCCTGCCGGTTATCTCAGGAGGTTTCAAATTGAAAAACATAGTAGAGCGTTGTTGCTCGTTTTTATGATCGTATTCGGTGTGGCGTCCACCTTTGGAACAGTAGCTTTTGCAACCGAGGTCTCCACGGACCCGCAACAGCCCCAACAGACTCAACAACAGGTGATCGGCCGCACTCCGGAATCCGCCCCACCTGCTGTGGAACCGACCCCAGATCCCACCACACCGGTCGTAGACCCGTCACCCGAAACGCCCCCTTCCTCTGAAACACCGTCAGAGGCCCCCTCCACAACATCCACCGCGCCGCCGGTGTCAGAGCCACCTGCTACATCAACACCGCCTGTGGCTCCTCCCTCTTCGCAGGCTACGGCTCCAAGCAGTTCGCAGACGGCCTCCAGAAGACCGTCCACTTCCAGCCGTTCCCGCTCTTCCACACCGGAAGCTTCGTCCAACGCGTCGAGTTCCTCTTCTGAGGCGGAATCTTCCAGCTCAGAATCCTCTAGTTCGATCTCTCTCCCGTCGGTCAGTGTGCCGGATGATAGCAGCTTGCTTCCATCCTCCAGTATGGCGCCCACCTCAAACCGCACGGTCAATTGGATTGGTATCATCGCATGGGTATGTATCGGACTGGGCGTTGTAGTGGTTGTGATTGTCATTTTGAGCAACCGGAGGCCACCGCGCGGCGGCAGTGGCCGCAAGCGTTATCGTCGTCCGAAACGCCGTAAAAAGCATCTATTGAACGACAAATATTATCGCAATTTGAAATATTAAGCAATTGAGGGTGTCCCAAAAGTCATGAAATGACGGAAGGATACCCTCATTTTTTAGGAACTCAGATATTTTTCCAGACAGAAGGAGGATGCCCCAAAACTATGAACTTAAAAATTCACAGTTTTGGGGCACTCTCCTTCTCTATAGCAGTTGAAAAAATGAATCTTTTCTACAAAAATTTATTTATATAATCCAAATTTTCTGTTCTTCTTTATGCGATACCAGTAATTATCTCATTTTAATTCTATGTTCATTTAGCCACCATTTGGTTGCAAAAGCGTATCTTCTATGCTACAAAATAGTAGCATAGAGAAAGAAGGTGGGGCCATGTTTTTCCAACGCATTGAGGACTTACGAATCGACCACGATAAGACACAGCAGGAGATTGCCGATGTATTAAGCTGCAAGCGGGAGGTCTACCGCCGTTACGAAAAGGGCATTCGCGAGATCCCTGTCTGGGCTGTGCTGAAATTGGCAAAATACTACCACGTATCAACCGATTATATTCTGGGACTGAGCGACCAGAAAGGAGAGGCATATGAGTAAAAAAGTCATTTTCTTTGATATAGATGGCACACTGCTTTCCTCACACAATGAGCGGTATTTTTATGTGGAACCCAGCGCTCTGGAAGCGTTGAAACAGTTAAAGCAAAATGGACATATTGTCGCTATTTCTTCTGGAAGACCAGAACTCTTTATTCATAAATATTTTCCCGGCATCTTCTCCAACTATGTGGCGATGAACGGCGCCCATGTGGTGGTGGATGGAAAAACGGTCTTTGAAGAGTGCTTTTCTCCGGATGAAATCCGGAAGTACATTGAATATTTCGACCGCTATGGCTGCTGGTACAATTTTGTAGGGAACACCCGGGGATGGGCTCGCCATGTTCCAGAGGAACAAATCGAGCCGTTAAACGAAAGCTATGGCATGCCCGGTTATCTACAGACCGACTGGGAGCCGGAAGACGTTCACGCCAGCCTGATCGATTTTGTTTTTCAGGATGAGGCGCATTATCTCCGGTGCAAACCAGCCTTCCAAAAGCCGATGGTTCTGAATAAGCATCCCGGCAGCCTGGCCGCAGATCTTTCCTTCCAGGGAAAAGACAAGTCCCGTGGCGTACAGATCTTTCTGAAGGAGGCTGGGATTTCGCCGGAGGATGCTTATGCCATTGGAGATGGATACAACGACATCACCATGATGAAAGTCGTGGGCCATTCCATCGCAATGGGCAATGCAGTGGAGGATCTAAAGAACGTGGCGGAATACGTAACCGCCGGTATTGACGACGATGGCATTTATAAAGCCTGCAAACATTATCAGCTGTTCTGAAGAATGATGCCTAAAGGGTTGCAGGCGCCGAGCACAAAGAGTATGCAGCCATGGTTCTTCCCGCAATCTGCATCATGGAATGCTTTGCGCCCAAACCCCTTATTCCAATGTTCTTACACCCACACAAGAAGGGATGCCGGAGATGTGCATATGCACATCTCCGGCATCCCTTCCGAACTTTACCGGCCTTTGGGCTCGGCACTCTGCCTGGCTTCCCTCTTCCGGCGAGAACGCAACTCTTTGAAGAAGGCGGTCAGCAATCCCGCGCACACATCTTCCAACACGCCGCCGGTGACACCCGGCGCATGGTTGTACGGCAATGCGAAGAGGTTCACTACGGAACCACAGGAACCCGCCTTTTGGTCTTTCGCGCCAAATACCACGCGCGGAATTCGCGCATTGATAATTGCACCGGCGCACATAGGGCAGGGCTCCAATGTCACATACAGCGTACACTGCCACAGGCGCCAGCCTCCCAATGCACGGCAAGCCCCATCGATTGCCTCCAACTCCGCATGGCAAAGTGCATTTTTCCCGACCTCCCGCCGGTTTCGTCCGCGCGCAATCACACGATCCTGATAGACGATCACCGCCCCGACGGGAACCTCTCCTTCCGCAGCGGCCTCCCGGGCAAGTTCCAAGGCCTCCCGCATGAATGCTTCGTCACGATTTTCCAGAAGAAACCCTCCCCGGCATCATAGATACATCATCAGCACACAGGACAGGGCACAGTAGCCAAATAGAACCAAGCCTCCTGGATTGACGATCATATGGAGAAATTTTTGTCCTACCGTCAGTGCACAAGCCGTCCGGGACAAACGGAAAAAACCCTTTCTACGTACAGCTAGAAATACGACGGAGCCGATACCCAGGAGAATCCAAGCAGCAAAGGCGATCAGATAGACTGTATTCGCCAAGAGATCTCCCTGATACCATTGCAGAAGGGTAATCGCAGCCGATAGACCATTATTGAGAAAATGAATCGCTATGGATACCCAAAGATTTCCGGTCTTAACCACTACAAAGCTAACGCCAGACCGCAAAGAAAGGCAAATGGCAGCTGAATCAAGTTCCCGTGGAACATGCCGAATAAAAACGCGGAACCAACAATGGCAAAGCCATCCCCGAACCGCCGGAGGCCATGCAGCACTGCGCCGCGGAAAACCAACTCTTCTACAAGTGGTGGAATTACCGCGAGCGAAATAAAATATAGCGCCTGAATGGACGGTTCTCCGGTGAGTGGAGAATCCGGCAAAGTCCCACTGTAGCCTGCCCACTCCAAAAAGTCCGCCATCCAATTCGCTGGAAAATTCGCCAGCATACACACACCCATTCCCAGAAAAACACACGCCAGCGCTGTGGAAAACGGTGTCTTTTCAAACAGCAGGACCCTCTGTAATGGCTGCCGCTTGATCGCCAGATACAAAAGCGGCGGCAAGGCAAACGCCAAAATATAAGTGACGCCATTGACCAGGTAATACAGCAGGGACGTATACCCGCCGAACTGGAGTTCTCCCTGCCAACGGTACCCCACCATTCGCAAAAAACCGTTTTCTACGGACGGCAAAACCGCCATCAGCAAAACGACCAACAGAAGCATCCAGCTCAGGCCGCTCGCCGTTTTTCGAAGCATATGTTTTTCTTCACGTCTTTGCTCGTAAAACGGGTCCATTCTAGCCTGTGGATAGGGGATATACGGATCATTTTGTTGCGGTAGATATGGATGATAATTGGTCAATTTTAGCCCCCCTTTGGACAGTAACAACCTGCTTTTAAATAAAACGTATTATAGCACACCCGGCGCCATACCGCAAGTTGTAGAAGATGTTCCCGCATCGCCCGCGTAGAAGGACCGTTTGATCCCATCTCTGTAAACATCTTGTCAAACCTTGACCCATCCGGCGATGCAGTGGTAAAATCGGAACGGCAATGTTTTCGCTTCATCCGCCGGAACATATAGACAGAAAGGGTGTTGACTCAAATGTACCAGGGCGCAGTATTTTTCGACGCAGATGGCACGCTGATCGATGGGCCGTCTGGGATTTTTGCTCCCACTGAAAAAACGAAAGAGGCAATCGCACAGTTGCGCGAACAGGGATTTCTCACCGTTCTCGCCACTGGACGTTCCCAGTGTTATGTGCTCCCCAGCCTCCTTTTGTTTGACTGTTATATCACCGCCAATGGCGCGCGTTCGGAAGCGGGCGGCACGGTGATTCACAATCAGACCATTGCACCTGAGGCATTGCGCACCCTTGTTACCTATCTCGATATGGTGGGAATCAATTCGGTTCTGGAGGAACCGGAGTATTGTTATTGCCGGGATCTCTCTGAAGAATCCTTTCAGGGGATGATGCGTAAATATGCGTTCCCCATCGATCGGTTTCTTCCTCTGCAATCGCTCGAAGGCCTGCACATTAATAAGCTGATGGTCACTTACGACTGTGTGGACAAGCGGGACCGGTTTTTACACGATTTTAGCGACCGGTATGACATCACAGATCAACCCGGCAATCAGGCATGCGACGTCGGACAACGTGGTATTTCCAAGGGCCTGGGCGTGAAGAACGTTTTAGAGTACTTTCAGATTCCGCGGGAACATGCCTATGCATTTGGCGATGCGGACAACGACTACGATATGTTTCGCAGCGTCGGGACCGGGATCGCCATGGGGCGCCATACCGCAAAACTAGGGCAGGTATCGTGTATGGTCACCGGAACGGTCCAGCAGGATGGTATTCACTCAGCGTTACAAAAACTCCATTTGATTTAAAGAAACGCGAAACGAACGATTCCAGAATGATTCTAGTTTCGTCATACAAAGAGGCGCCCAGAACGCGGTCCACTTGACCGGGTTTTGGGCGTCTTTGTTGTTTTGCTCCTGCTTGGAAGATCGAATAAGCCCCGATTGCGCAATCTGGTCTTACCGCTTACAAGGCACGAACCAGCCGGACGATCAAGTCCGCACAGGGTTCCACACCAATCAGACCGCTGTCCAGGGATAGATGGTAATTCTGTGACATTCCCCACTCCCGGTCCGTATAATGGCGGTAATAGAGGCGCCGTTTTCGATCCTTTTCTTCCAATCGTTTTTCCGGACTCTTTTCCGATTCCCCATACAAACGGACAATCCGTTGAGCCCTTGTTCCCAGATCTGCATGTACGAATACGTGGAAGCAATCGTCTCGCTCCCGCAGGATGTAATCGGCGCAACGACCTACAATTACACAGGGCCCCTTCTCCGCCAACTGATGAATCACCTTGTTTTGCATGGCCCAGAGAAAGTCTTCTGTGGACATACCGTTCATCGCGCCTTGGGTCCCCCGCGTAGAAAAAGCGTATGCAAACCAATTCTTGTTTGGCACATCTTCGCTTTCTTGCTCCACATATTGTTCGTCAAAACCGGTTTCCAGCGCGATTTTTTACCAGTTCCTTGTCATAAAACGCCACGCCGAGTTGCTGTGCAACCAACCGTCCTATACTTCTTCCACCGCTACCGAACTCACGGCTGATAGTGGCAATGCGCTTTTGCATTCCTCGGATTCCTCCTTTCGGCGGATGGACTTGGATTCCATTCCGATCAGTAAAATCGTGAGTAAAAAGGACAATACGTCTGCCACAGGGGCCGCCCACAGCATCCCTGTCACGCCAAAAAGCGAGGACAGGATCACCACGCCGGGTACCAAAAATACCACATCCCTGGACAAGGAGAGTACGGTCGCTTTGACCGGCTTGCCGATCGCCTGCAGAAAGATGCTGCTGGCCTTCTGAATACAACACAAAAGAATGCCTCCTAGATAGATACGGAAACAGAGATTTGCATATTCGTTGTATAAGTCACTCTCGCTGCCAAATAGGTGCACAATCACCTGCGGACAACATTCAAACAGCAACATGGAGATCGCTCCTACCGCGATGTTCGCCAGAATCACCAACCGGTACACAGAGAATACCCTCTTAAAATTGCCCGCTCCATAGTTGTATCCGATGACCGGCTGGCCTCCCACGGCAATTCCCACAGAAAATGCAATCACAATGCCAAACACTTTCATCACGATTCCCACCGCAGAGAGAGGAATATCCGCTCCATAAGGAGACTGCGGCCCTTGAAGAACAATCATGTTGTTCGCTACACTGATAATAACAACGATGGCAATCTGCGTGATAAAACTGGAAACGCCAAGTTGACAAATTCTTCGCGCAATCCGGCTGTGCAACCGAAAACTCTGCTTTTGAAAACGGAAGGATTTGGCTTGTGAAAATACGCCGCCGTCATGATGCAGGAAGCAATCTGTCCAATAATGGTGGCAATTGCGGCGCCTTTGACCCCCATATGAAAAATGAAGATCGAAACTGGATCTAAAATCAGATTGATGACGGCCCCTAACACAGTTGCAACCATCGAATATCCTGGTGACCCATCCGCACGGATTGCCGCATTCATCCCCGATGTAAAAATATAGAATGGAATCCCCAGCAATATAATCCGCATGTAGTCCCAAGCATATGCATAACACGCCTCTGTCACGCCGAACAGATGTAGGATGGGATCTGTGAACACAAGGCCGATAATCATCAATACAATCCCCACCACGGCCGATAAAACAATGCCATTTCCGATGCATCGGTGACTGGTCTCTTGATCTCCGCTTCCCAGAGACAAACTCAGAAATGCAGCGCTGCCGTCCCCAACCAAAAGGGCTAGGGCCAATGCCACCATCGTAAATGGATAGACCACATTGGTAGCTGCATTTCCGAGATACCCCACGCTCTGCCCGATGAAGATCTGATCCACAATGTTGTACAAAGCGCTTACCAGCATGGACAGCACACACGGGATCGAAAACTTCAAAAGTAGTTTTCCAACCGGCGCTGCTGCAAGGTATGCGTTTGCATCCTGTCTTGTTTCCGACATTCTGTACTCTCCTTCACTATAAAAATACTTTTCTCGGCGTATGGGTCCGGGAAAGCAATTCCCACTTGTTCTGCCACATCCATCCGACTTTTCTGAGGAAGGCAACAAAAAAACGTGTCATCTAAAAACGGAAAACCGTCATAGACAACACGCTATCAGGAGCTGGACTTACATCTATATCGAGTTTTAGATGGAACACATCCATTTTACCGAAACGCCGGCCCTTTTATTATAATGGAACTTTTTTCGCAATGTAAGCAAAAATTGCATCTTATTAAATCTTTGTGCATCCTTTCGCATACGAGGCTGGCTCCTTTTTGGCGTCCTGCACAAAACTCAAAGGAACTTCTTTTCCGGAAAATCCATATGCAAACGCCAACAACCAAAGCGCTGAACAAAATAACGAGTGGATACCCAAATGACCAGTGCAACTCTGGCATATTGGCAAAATTCATTCCATACCAGCCGGCAATTAAGGAGAGCGGCAAAAAGACAGTCGTCACCACCGTGAGCACCTTCATAATCTGATTCTGTTTGATGTCCACCTGGGCCTGGTAGACCTCGCGTACCTGTATCGAATAGTCGCGCAAAAGCTGGACATTATTGCAGAGCCGCTCCGTACGTTTTGTAAAAAGTTTAAAATATCGAAGCTCTGTCTCTGTAAAAAACCATTTTCATTTTCCTGAAATGCTTCTCCCAGATCGATCAACTGCTCATAATAGCTGTGCAGGTACAAAAGCTCTTTTCGCATAGCCATCATTCGGTGGTTAAAGCCGTCAAAATCTCCGTTCAAAACCGCATCTTCCATATGAGTGAGCTGTTCCTCCAACTCTTCAAGGAACAAGAGATCCGGCCCGATCAGGTATTCCAGAAAATCATAAAGTACGCGGGCAAACGTGGGATTCCGCCATTTTTTACGTACGTACAGCTGGTGCAGCGCTCGCTCTGCCACACCGCTTTCATCCACCAGTACCAGGAAATTGTCCTGCACATAGAAGCCAACCGGAATGTGCCTGTTGTTTTGGACTTTCTCCCGCCGGACCGGAATGTACAGTGTGCCGAACAGATACTGGCTGTGAACCTCTGTCTTGGTCATACGGATATGCCCGCACTCCCGCACCGTACGGGCATTCAATCCCATACGGGTTCCCTCTTTTTCCAATTCCTGTTGGGAAAGCACAGCCACATACGGCTGGTCGAGCCGCTTAGGGCATGCCTGTATCTTTTCCATCCGTTCTCCCAGTTGGTAGTACATCCGCCCTTCCCTCCAAACTTTAGAGATTCCTTCCGATCCATGTATAAAACATCCGGTACTTTAGAGCGTTGTCTTAAGAAAACCTGTAGGGACGGCTAACAATCCGCCTACGGAAGATTGCTATTCGCGCCCCACTCAGGTTTTCAATCTCAACGTGCCTTTTAGGGCGTTGTCTCAAGAAAACCTGTAGGGGCGGCTAACAATCCGCCTAGGGAAGATTGCTATTCGCGTCCCACCCAGGTTTTTCAATCTCAACGCGCCTTTTAAGGCGTTGTCTTAAGAAAACCTGTAGGGGCGGCCAACAGCCTGCCTACGGAAGATTGCTATTCGCATCCCACTCAGGTTCTTTCCATCCCAACGTGCCTTTTAGGGCGTTGTTTTAAGAAAACCTGTAGGGGCGGCTAACAATCCGCCTAGGGAAGATTGCTATTCGCGTCCCACTCAGGTTCTTTCCATCTCAACGTGCCTTTTAGGGCGCTGCTTTAAGAAAATAGAAAGGATAGCTGCGGGCTGTCCCTAAAAGTTTCTAATCTCACCGCTCTTTGCCCGGGCGTTTTTTCAGTTTTCCATCGCGTTCTTTTAATTGCGCTTTCATGCTCTGTGCAGAATGTCCATATCGATGTGATCCATCGGAACCAATATGGATTCCCACCACTTCCCCCTTATCATTCAGAAGTGGTGCGCCGCTGGCTCCCTGTGTTCCAAATTCATCACTGAGCACATATTCCAATTCCTCCCCGTCGTCGGAGATGACCACACAGGGGTATAGGCAATCGTCGTAATAATACAATGTATCATCTGGATTGATGTATGCTGCCAAATAGATTACATCGCCGCTCTGGCAAGGTTCTTCCGCCAAAGAAAAGCTCTTTACATTATCCCCCTTTTCCACATAAAAGGCTGCCAGATCCTTTCCCGCCTTTCCAGTTTCTGAGATGGACGCCGCATCCGGAAGCGGTAATACGCCTGAAACTGTACCATATATCGTTTCGACATTGCTGTCGAAGATGTCATACAGGTCCCCACCTTGTACGTAGCTGCTCAAATTCTTCTCGTCAACCTCTACCTCGTCGGAAGAAAAGTAGTGGCAGGCCGTCAGAAGAAGCGGTTGGTCGCTTTCTTCAATCTGTGCTACAAAGGCTGTACCCGCCATATATTCCCCCTCTGTCGTCCGCCAATTTACATTGAAGACCGATCCAGGTTCCAACGTCCCAAATGAAGGCAATGGTAAATAATCCGTATCTGGGACCGGCATCCCATCGTTATCTTCAAGCATATGTCCGCCTGACAATTCCATCATTGTCTCAGTCAGTCCTGCCGGTTCTTCCTTTCTCTGTCCCTGCGACGGCATACAAGCGGTCAAACTTCCCAGGCCCACGCACATGGCCAAAAAGAATGCGATCTTTTTCAATGCTCTCCCCATCCTCCTCTATTTTTCCGCAAAGATACGATTCGCATAGCATGTAAGTATAAAAAAGGAAGCCCCCACATAGGCCGGGAGCTTCCTCAACAACAGTCTTATAGGACCAAAGATGGCGCTGCATATGTGCGCGCTGCCAACTCCTGGTCGAGCAAATACAGAGACTTCGGGTCCCCTCCAAACAATTCCATCTTCTTTAAGAGGTCCTCTGCATTCTTCTCTTCCTCGCCCTGCTCTTTGACAAACCAGTCCAAGAACTGCATGGTGCGGAAATCCTTGACCGAATATGCCACATCATAAATGGTGTGAATCAAATCCGTGACATAGCGCTCGTGCTGTAATCCCTTTTCGAGAACCGCCATATCACTCTGGAAGTCCTGTTCCGGACGGTCCACAGCCTCCAGCACAACCGTCTCGCTATTATTCTCCAAATACTGCAAAAACAGCATTGCATGATCGCGCTCTTCCTGTGCCTGAATGCGGTACCAATTGGAAAAGCCGCTCAGATTTCTCTCCGAAAAGTAGTTGGAGAAAGCCAGATACAGATAGGCAGAGTAAAATTCTTTGTTGATTTGTTGGTTTAAAAGATCCTTAATTTTTACATCTAACATAAACCAATCACCTCCATCGTTATTATAGTACAAAGTATCATGCATCGCAAGCAGTAAACCTGTTTAAATCGTTAGACAAACACAGGGGTTTTCCAACATATCTCCTAATGTTAAGATACACATCGGGTCAATCCGCTTTAAAGCAAATCTAGCTGTACATCGCCTGTCACCATTTTTCTCGTTCAGAATAGTATAGAGAAAAAGCCTAAAGGCGGTGATTGCTTGGGCAATCCATTCTTTTCTACTGTGGAAATACTGGTTCTTGTCACAGCTCTTTCTGTGGACGCTTTTGTCGCCAGTTTTGCTTACGGAACCAACCGAATCAAAATTCCCCTACGTTCCGTGGCAGTCATCAGCATTATTTGTAGCGCAATCTTCGCAGTCTCTCTCTTTCTAGGCTCACTAATCCGACCATTTATGCCAACGCATTTTGCTGGCCTACTCTGCTTTGCTATCCTGTTTGTGCTCGGCATTGTCAAGCTGTGCGACAGCGCCATCAAATCGTTTATCCGGCGCTCACAGGGGGGCCACAAGAAAATCTCTTTTTCCGCTATGCATTTGCGTTTCATACTGGATGTATATGCCAATCCGGAAAATGCGGACAGCGACTGCTCCAAAAGTTTGTCCCCAAAAGAAGCAGCGCCCCTGGCAATTGCACTGTCTCTCGACGGGCTGGCGGTAGGATTTGGTGCGGCTCTTTCCGATGTTAATCCTATTCAAGCCATTCTGTTTTCCTTGATTATCAATGTCGCCGCCGTCTGTCTAGGGTGTCTGGTGGGGAACAAAGTTGCTGAGAAGGTTCCCTTGGATCTGTCCTGGGTCAGTGGGCTTTTGTTAATGGTGTTGGCCTTCTTAAAGCTTACATAGGATGCCTGCCATCGTCCTCCTCCGATAAGACAGCTCTTCGCTTTCTGCAATGTACAGCACATTCTCAGGAAAGTTCCCTTCTCGGTGGTAGTTTCTTGCCAAAAAGGGACAACACGGTTCAATGAACCGTGTTGTCCCTTTTTGGCACCCCCAGTAGGAATCGAACCTACAATTAGCCCTTAGGAGGGGCTCGTTATATCCATTTAACTATGGAGGCATATAAAATATTCTGTTTTCAAGCCCAATTGGGTTTGGCCCCTTCGATTTTAAAAAGGGTTCATTCTATCCATCTAATTTTATAGAGGCAAATACACCTATTTTTATATTATAGGTGGTCTGCCAAAGCTTGTCAATATTTCCACAGGTTTACTCTTAGGAAAATCCCCTCGTTTCCCTATGAAAAAGTGGAGACGCCATCCCTCGAACAGCATCCCCACTTCTTCATCTATCCCCTATCATCAAAACCTATATTGAAATCGAAGCGTTGTACAGCTTTAGTTTATTACTTCCGTTTTCCTGCATTCGATAGGCGTTGCTCGGGGTCACCCAGGTCGAAGGCGTATCACATCCACGGCAGAAAATCCACCCTCCAGCATACTGAATGTCCCAAAAGGACGGGGCCGGGGAAGGCAACACCTTGCCATTCTTTCCATTCGCATCCGTCATATAAAGCGTCTGTTCCTTATCAAAAAACAGTTTTCCATACGCTGCGCCTTCCAAATCTAAAAACACATACTCGTTATTTTCAACGATATAATGCTGCATCAACCGAGTGCTCTCTCCAGTCGACAGATTTTTCACATAAAAATCCCCATATTCTCCGGTATAATATGTGGTATCATCGCTTGTTGTTTCCGCATGATAGTTCAAGACCTCCTGGTAATACAACTTACCGTCCATAATGTAGAAATCATCGTCTACATTTCCAGGGACTGCTTGGCTTTTTCCGCTCCCGTCGGGCTTCATCCGATATAAGACCGCATCACTTTCGCCAAACCTTCCGCCCATAAAATAGAGCCAGCCGTCTGCATAGGACAAGGAGGTATACATAAATCTACCTGGATTAGTACAGGTCTTTGTTAAACCCGTACCGTTCAGCGCACAGCGGTAGAAATCATAGACCGAATCCCGGCCGCAGGCAATCACGATCTGATCCTTATCCAACCAGAATTGGCCGATTACGCCGGGAAGCTTTACCAAACAGGTGGTCTGCTTACCAGATATATCACAGCGATAAATTCCCTGATCGCTCCGGGCATAATAGAGCCAGCCGTCTCGATAACTGAGGTTCCAAATACCCGTACCGTCCGCGGCCCGGATGCAAGTGTCCCCAGAGCCGTTCGGCGCCATACGCCAGATATCTCCATTGCGTACATAAAATACATATCCACCGCCGGCCACACAGGTTCCGCCATTTGCCAAATTTCCCAGAGCCGTTCCTTCTGTTAAAACGGCTGTATCCGCAAAGGTTTCGGTAGATTTTTCAACGGACAAAAGATTCGAGTCACTTTGTGTAGCACATTCCGCCCATGCGCAAGTGACAGGCATCGATGCGACACAAAATGCACACAATAGGGAGACGAAAAGCCGTCCATGCCTCTTCATAATCATTTCCTCCTTCAAAATTGATCGGGCTCTTATTGTTATTGTAGCACAGGGTGTTACACATATGTTCCCAAATTTTATGGGACTTTTTCCCGGACCAACCCTGCGCAGACACAGCAAAAATCTTTCATTGTTTTGAAGGAGCCCTATATCATCTTTCTATAAGACATCTTACATTCCTTATATCTTCGCCTCCGCCGATGGATATTTCGCTCACTGGTTACTTTGTCGTACCCTTTTTCAAGCTCTCAATTTTTTTGATTTTGGGCTTGACTTTTTTATTTGCAGGCTCCCTGTTATGATCGCTCCGTTCGTCTCCAACATTTCTCAGCTTGTAAGCCCCCTATAACGATCGCCTTTGGGACATTCCCTCTCAATATATTGCTACAGGAAACAGGTAAGCACCGACAGCTGGCGGTTTTTGTATGGTAAGAAAAAAGTCCCCAGCTGTACGCTGAGGACTTTCGATCACTTTCCTTCCTCCCTGGAAAAGCGGTTTTGCATCGCCTGTTGATCCATTGAGTAAGAAAGCGCTTCTCCTGGCATATACATCGGTGGCCCATCCTATCCTTATTCGGATTTTTCCGTATATTCCTTTGGAATTCCCCGGTAATTCGTCAAGCCCAATAGATAATCGGTCGTCGTCTGGTGGTACTTTGCCAAGCTGATGAGAACCTTTGTGGGAATATCCCTCTGTCCCAACTCATAATTGCTGTAAACCTGCTGGGAACAATAAAGAATTTGCGCCATTTCCGCCTGTGTCAGGTCCCTGTCTTCCCGTAAATCTCTGATACGTTGATACATGTGATCACCTAACATCAGAATAACGCAGTCCTGTTTTTTTATTCATTCTTACCGCAAATTGCAGTATTGACGAATACCGCGTTATGCAGTAAAATGGAGAAAACCATCGAAAAAAGGAAGTGTTTTCATGTGGCTCCTCATATGGCAGGCCATTTATTTCCTTGCGATCCCCTGTATCTTATGTTACCAAGCGCTTGAGTAAAGTTTGTCCCACCTAGGAGCAATTGCCCGCAGGCTTAACGTTTACAAATGCTGTTTTCAGCGCAAACCAGACAAAAGAGGGTGTCCCAAAACTACGAATTTTTCGATTCATAGGAAAGGGGCGCCCTCTTTCTGTCTGGAAAAATATCTGGGTTTAAAAAACGAGGGTATCCTTCAGTCATTTCATGACTTTTGGGATACCCTCGTTCTGAAACCGTGTGCTATCCTGTTAACTCGTTTTATTACGCTCTTTTCTCTTTAACAGCAGCCTGCGCCGCAGCCAAACGCGCGATCGGCACGCGGAACGGAGAGCAGGAGACATAGTCCAAACCAACCTTGTGGCAGAACTCGACGGAAGTCGGGTCGCCGCCGTGCTCGCCGCAGATGCCCAGATGGAGGGCTGCATTTGCTTCGCGGCCAGCCTTTGCGCTCATCTCTACAAGACGGCCAACGCCATCCACATCGATGTGCACAAACGGATCGGACTCATAAATCTTATTGTCATAGTAAGCATCCAGGAACTTGCCTGCGTCGTCACGGCTGAAGCCGAACGTCATCTGGGTCAAGTCGTTGGTGCCATAGCAGAAGAAGTCTGCGTCTGCCGCAATCTTGTCTGCGGTCAGGGCAGCGCGCGGGATCTCGATCATGGTGCCGACTTCGTACTTCAGCTCAACGCCGGAGTCTGCAATGATCTTGTCCGCCGTAGCGACAACGATCTTCTTCACGAAGTCGAACTCCTTGACCTCGCCTACCAGCGGGATCATGATCTGCGGGATCACCTTGACGCCCTTCTTCTGGACGTTGATCGCTGCATTGATCACAGCGGTGGTCTGCATTTCGGCGATCTCCGGATAGGTGACCGTCAGACGGCAGCCGCGGTGGCCCATCATCGGGTTGAACTCGTGCAGGCTCTCGATGACCTCATGAACCTTCTCGACGGACACATTCAGCTCCTTGGCGATCTCTGCGATGTCCTCTTCCTTGGTCGGGAGGAACTCGTGGAGCGGCGGGTCCAGGAAGCGGATGGTGACCGGATAGCCGTTCATCTCTTCAAACAGAGCCTCAAAGTCGCCCTGCTGATACGGCATGATCTTCGCCAGAGCCTTCTTGCGGTCGTCGGTGTTGTCCGCAATAATCATCTCACGCATTGCCTTAATGCGCTCGCCCTCAAAGAACATGTGTTCTGTACGGCAGAGGCCGATGCCCTCTGCGCCAAATTCGCGAGCCTGATGCGCATCGCGCGGGGTATCCGCATTGGTGCAAACCTTCAGCTTGCGGTACTTGTCCGCCCAGCCCATGAATACGCCGAAGTCGCCAGCGATGGAAGCCGGAGCGGTCGGGATGGCTTCGCCGTAAATGTTGCCGGTGGAGCCGTCAATGGAAATGTAATCGCCCTCGTTATAGGTCTTGCCAGCGAGAGTGAAGCTCTTTGCATCATAATCGACGTTGATTTCGCCGCAGCCGGATACACAGCAAGTGCCCATGCCGCGCGCAACAACTGCTGCGTGGGAAGTCATGCCGCCGCGAACTGTGAGGATACCCTCAGCAACCTGCATGCCTTCGATGTCTTCCGGAGAGGTCTCACGGCGAACCAGGACGATCTTCTCGCCTCTCTTGGCCCACTCTTTTGCGTCCTCAGCGGTGAAGACCACCTTGCCGCAAGCAGCGCCGGGGGAAGCAGCCAGGCCCTTGCCGACGACCGTAGCCTTCTTCAGAGCCTCTGCGTTAAACTGCGGATGCAGCAGTGCGTCGAGCTGCTGCGGCTCTACGCGCAGAACAGCCTCTTCCTCGTCGATCATGCCCTCGTTCACGAGGTCAACGGCGATCTTCAGAGCTGCGTTTGCGGTACGCTTGCCGTTACGGGTCTGCAACATGTAGAGCTTGCCATTCTCGATGGTGAACTCCATATCCTGCATATCTCTGTAATGCTTCTCAAGACGGTTTGCAATATCCGCAAACTGCTTGTACACTTCAGGCATATCCTGCTCCAACTGGCTGATCGGGGACGGCGTACGGACACCGGCCACAACGTCTTCGCCCTGCGCGTTGATGAGATACTCACCGAACAGCTTGCGCTCGCCGGTCGCCGGGTTGCGGGTGAACGCAACGCCTGTGCCGGAGTTATTGCCGGAGTTGCCGAACACCATAGCCTGTACGTTGACAGCGGTACCCCAGTCGTACGGAATCTCGTTCATGCGGCGATATACGTTTGCACGCGGGTTGTCCCAGGAACGGAAAACAGCTTTCACAGCTTCCATGAGCTGAACCTTCGGGTCGCTCGGGAAATCCTCGCCCTTATTCTCTTTATAGAAGGCCTTGAAGCGCTTGACGAGGTCCTTCATGTCCTCGGTATCCAGCTCGGTGTCCTGTGTGACACCCTTCTCTTCCTTCTTCTGATCGATAATCTTTTCAAATTCCGGCTTCGGCAGTTCCATGACAACATCGCTGAACATCTGGATGAAACGGCGATAGGAGTCGTATGCGAAACGCGGATTGTTGGTGAACTTCGCCAGTCCCTCAACCACAACATCATTCAGGCCGAGGTTCAGAATGGTGTCCATCATGCCAGGCATGGAAGCACGGGCGCCGGAACGGACGGAAACCAGCAGCGGGTTCTCCGGGTCCGCAAATTTCTTGCCGCAAACTTCTTCCATTTTGCCGAGATACTCGTAGATCTGGGCCTGGATTTCATCGTTGATCTTTCTGCCATCCTTATAATACTGGGTGCACGCCTCCGTGCTGATGGTGAAACCCTGCGGAACAGGCATCCCTGCTTTGGTCATCTCAGCAAGGTTTGCACCCTTGCCGCCGAGCAGTTCACGCATGTCCTTATTTCCTTCAGAGAAAAGGTAGACATACTTATGGCTCATGAACATATACCTCCTAAATAAAATAAATAACGAGCACAGGTCACACACTCTCTCATAATTGCTCTCCCCGTATTATATCAAAAAAGGCGCGGGATTACCAGTCTTTTTCAATAAAACCCACCGAGAATTGTAAATTTTCCGGCGCAAAACCGAGGAAGTTCCACAAAACCGGTGGGAAACGCGAATTAGTGCTTGAAAAATTTCGTACATATGAGATAATAATAACAAGAGCCGGGTGTGCCTAAGCAAACCAGGCGTTTTCGTGCATAAGGCCGACACAGGGAAGGCGGCCTTGCACAATTGGAACTTTCAAAAGTTTATGCGGAGGATTTTGCCTATGCCAGAGCAGACTTGTGCCGTTATCCTTGCCGGTGGCGAGGGAAAACGCATGAAATCAAATCATCCGAAAGTGCTGGCTTCCGTGCTGTTCAAACCCATGTTGCAGTGGGTGATGGACGCCGCGGAGGGCGCAGGGGTGAGGGAACTGTGCGTGGTGACGGGACATAAGCACGAGCAAGTGGAAGCTTACCTGCAAGCGGCGGAAAAAGCCGGCGGAGCACGGCTGCACCATGTATTGCAGGCCGAACAGCACGGAACGGGGCATGCGGTTATGATGGCGGAACCGTTTTTGCGTGCGCACAGCGGCGGAAACACGCTTATCCTCAATGGAGACGCGCCGTTCGTCAGCGCAGAGGTGTTGGAAGCAGCCCTTGGCGCCCATGTGTGCAACGGAAATGCCGTCACCGTCATCACGGCAGAGCTGGACGATCCATCCGGTTATGGACGGATCGTGCGCGATCCGTCGACCGGTTTGGTCCGCGCCATCGTGGAGCAGAAGGACGCCGATGAAGCTACCCTTGCCGTCCGGGAGATCAATTCCGGGGCCTATTGGTTCCGCACGGACGATCTGCTCTCCATCTTAGGCAGTTTCCGCAACGACAATGCACAGGGCGAGTATTACCTCACCGATGCAGTACGCCTCTTGATCGAACAGAACAAAAACGCGGGAGCCTACATCGCATCCGATCCGGCTGCGGTGATGGGCGCAAACGACTGCGTGCAGCTGAACGCCCTGAATGAAATCGCCAGGGCGCGGATTTTGCACGCCCAGATGCTGGCGGGCGTGGAGATCCCCTGCACCGACGGGGTTCTGATCGGGCCGGACGTCTCCATTGGACGTTCCACCCGCATCCTGCCGAACACCATCCTGCGTGGAAACACGGCGGTCGGGGCGGATTGCACCATCGGTCCAAGCGTTGTCCTCACAGACTGCACGGTGGGCGATGGCGCGTCGCTGTGTTTCGCCTCCTGCGAACGCACCAACATTTCAGCCAGCCAGGCCATTGTGCCTTTTACGGTGATTGGAAATTCCTGAAGCCGGGGACTTCCAAGAGGGAAGAGTCATACAAATATAGGGGGAAGCAAAAATGAATTTTCATGGCAAGGACATCAAGATTTTTGCCGCAAGCGCCAACCAGCGCATGGCAAAGCAGATTTCGGAGTGCCTGGGATTGTCCATGGGCAAGAGCGAGGTCGGCACGTTCAGCGACGGAGAAATCTCGGTTTCTCTGTTTGAATCCGTGCGCGGTTCTGATTGCTTTATCGTACAATCCACCTGTGAACCCGTCAACAACAACCTCATGGAGCTACTGATTATGATCGATGCCATGAAGCGTGCGTCCGCCGCCCGCATCACGGCTGTTATGCCCTACTTCGGTTATGCCCGGCAGGACCGCAAGGCAAAAGCCCGCGATCCGATCTCTGCAAAGCTTGTTGCAGACTTGCTCACAACCGCCGGGGCGGACCGCCTTCTGACCATGGATCTACATGCAGCCCAGATTCAGGGCTTCTTCAATATCCCGGTCGACCATCTGTTGGGCGCGCCGCTGCTATCCTCCTTCATGAAGGAGCGTGTGGGTGAGAACAGCGATGAATATGTTGTCGTTTCCCCCGACCTGGGTTCCGTCACGCGTGCACGCAATTTTGCCGCGCGCATCGGATGCAGCCTGGCAATTGTAGACAAGCGCCGCCAAAAGGCCAACGTCTGCGAAGTGATGAATATCATCGGCAGTGTGGAAGGGAAAAAGGTTATCCTGGTAGACGATATGATCGATACCGCCGGTACCCTTTGCAACGCCGCCGCCGCCATCATGGAAAAGGGCGCGAAGGATGTCACTGCCTGTGCGACGCATGCAGTCCTTTCCGGTCCGGCGATCGAGCGCATCCGCAACAGCGCGATCAAAGAATTGGTGCTTTTGGACACCATTCCACTGCCGGAGGAAAAGACGCTTCCGAACTTTACCGTTTTGCCGGTGGCCCCCCTCTTTGCGGAAGCCATCGAGCGCATCTATGAGGACAAGCCGGTCAGCCCGATGTTCGTATAATAGGGTGTAGGCAGACGGTTTTCCTTTGTTTCGTATACAACCGGGCGGGGTAGCGCAGCTATCCCGCCTGCTTCTTCTGTCCGGGAAAATCGACGGTTTTCCGCAAACTTCACCGGGTTCCATACTGAACACGCGCCGGCCCAGAGGATGGACTACGCTGTATGGGACCCGCCGTCCATTTCCGTATGGCAAGCGCTTCATCAGGACGGGCATCGTCTCCAGGAATGCCGCATCCATTTGCTGGCATCAAATATCCGGCGCTAAAAGGAATTGCGCCGTCGGCAATAGAAAGGGAGTTTTTATGTTTCAAAAGTTATTCAGGCGGCCCGCGCCTCTGACTGGTCCGGTGGAATATCTCATCGTCGGGCTAGGAAATCCGGGCAGCAAGTACGAGGGCACCCGGCATAACACGGGCTTTATGGCCATTGACCGAATTGCAGAGAAGGCGGGTGTGGAGATCGATCGTCTGAAATTCAAAGGGCTCTGCGCACGCGCACAGGTTGGTGGCAAAAGCGTCCTGTTGCTCAAGCCTTCCACCTTCATGAATCTCTCCGGGCAAAGCGTCCAAGAGGCAATGAACTTCTATAAGCTCCCGGCAGAAAAAGTGTTCATCCTGTTCGACGATATTTCGCTGCCAGTCGGACGCATGCGTATTCGCATGAAGGGAAGCGACGGCGGGCATAACGGCATGAAAAATATCATATATTTGAGCGGAAAAGATACCTTTCCCCGGATAAAACTCGGGATTGGAGCAAAGCCAAATCCAAGCTGGGATTTGGCCGACTGGGTGTTGAGCCATTTTACAGAGCAGGAGATGAAGCAGCTTTCCGAAGTGTTCGACCATGCAGCTGAAGCAGTGGAATGGATGGTCAATGGGAAAAACGCAGAGGCAATGAACCGTTTTAATTGATTTTTGCCGCTTTTCACGGGCTTTTGTTCCGACTATGGGCAAGGTGGTGGGTTCCGGCAGGTATCGATCGGGCAAAGTGGAACGTCTTATAGAGAGGATAGGAGACAATGAATGGAAAGGTCCTCCTCCCAAACAATTCGTTTGCGCGCCGATTCTTTCCACCGGTTTCGATGGCCATCGCTGCAATTTTTGGATTGGATGCATCCTCTTTATTTTGTCAAACAGCTGAACCGATTCGTTCTCTTTCTTTCCCTGTGGCGGCCGCCCATCCCCTCGGTACGGAAAGGCGCCAAGGACAAACGGATATCAACTGCATCCGTTTTCCGCTAGGACGAGCGGACAACCGATTTTTCGTTCTGTTTTGTTCCTGAAATTCGGTTTCCACTCCTTTTTAATCGTACGTTCGTTCGATAAACATATTATGCTAGACTGTTTAGTACCTTTTATTCATATAAATAGTATTATTTATATGATATTATACAGAATTTTTTGAGCTTGCTGTCTCTTCCAGCGATTTTTCCCTTTTTGAGCCCTTTCAATCCCATCCTCTTTGGATGCCAATGGGCATAGGGCTTTATCAATCTCGTCCGTATTTTTTAAGGTAGAGCATAAGCGTGAGGAAGCGAGATATACCGATATGCGTTTCCATTAATATTCCGTTAAATAGTAATTTTTTGCCTTTACTATACAATTTGTATAACCTAAAATAGCAAAGGTTCTGCTTGTATAGACATCTATAGGGAGTCAATATGAAATTTCTTCTCAACGCCCTCAACCACTTAAAAGAATTTCAAACGCTGGATGAAGCTGTCCAGGGCAGGCAGCTTCCTGCTGCCGTTAACGGGCTGTCCGGTGTACACAAAGCTGCCTTTATCTACACACTCTGTACCAATCACCACCGCAGGGCGTTCATTCTTGCAGGCGATGAGAGTGAAGGGCAGCGTCTTTGTGACGATCTCTCCGCCATGGGAATGCACCCACTTGTATTCCCCATGCGCGACTTTACCTTCCGAGACGCGGAGGGTGCCTCCCATGAATACGAACATCAGCGCATTCAGACTTTAGCGCGCATTCTTAACGGCGAATGCGATGCCGTGATCGCCTGCCTGGATGCCGCGTTGCAGTATGCGATCCCTCCAGAAGAGTTACGCAAGCGCACGGTCACCATCTCAGCCGGGCAGAGCATCCCCATGGAACAGGTGGTTTCCGCGCTCCTCGCCTGTGGATATGAGCGCGCCGCTCAAATCGATGGAACCGGGCAATTTTCTCAGCGCGGCGGTATCCTGGACATCTTCACTCCGGATGCTTCCAATCCTGTACGCCTGGAATATTGGGGCGACGAGATCGACACGCTCTCTCTTTTCGATCTGGAGACACAGCGCCGCACCGAGTCAATCGACAAGTTGACCATTGCTCCTGCAGTGGAAGCGTTGATTGACGATCCACAGATTCTTTCCAAAAAGATTCAGAAACTTGCTTCTACTTTGCGTGGGAAAGCGGCTCCTAAGGCCAAAGAAATCCTCTTCGCACAGGCGGAAAAATTGGAGCAAGGCGTACACCTCGGCTGTGCAGATAAATTCTTTCCTCTACTCTATACACAAACCGCCACTCTGTTTGACTATCGGACCGAAGATATGCTCCTGTTCGTAAGCGAAGGGGCAAAAGTCAAGGATCGCGCCCGCAGTACGGCCTTCCAGTGGGGGGAAGATCTCAAGGACTATTTGGAAGAAGGCGTCCTTTGCCGTGGACTCGATACCTACAGCGCCGATTGGACATATGCTCTGGGGCAATTTTCACATGATACCGTCTATCTGGATACCTTTGCCCGTGGCAGTTACGATACCCCTATCCGCACACTCATCGGTGTGACAGCGAGACAGCTCTCTGTGTGGGGCGGAAGCACGCAGCTTTTAGAGGAAGATCTCCGAAACATGCTGCACAACAAGTGGTCCTGTGTGGTGTTGGCTGGCAACGAGCGCAGTGCACGCACTGTAACCGCAGATTTACAGGCAGCCGGGTTGCCCGTCGCCTACTTAGACAATCCACAGACCATCCAACGTGGAACCGTTGTGGTGACCTCCGGTGCTCTGTCGGCAGGTATGGAATTCCCCGGCGCATTCTTTGGTCTTATCACCCATGGACGTCTGTTGACCGCCAAACAACGAAAGCCCAAGCGAGCGAAAAACAGCCAGGAAATTTACAGCATTGCAGAGTTGCAGCCGGGCGATTACGTGGTCCATGCGTCACATGGAATCGGCGTCTTTGAAGGAATCCACAAGATCGATATGCATGGCGTCGTCAAGGATTACATCAAGCTGAAATATGCCAAGGGGGACACGCTCTATGTCCCGGTCACACAGCTGGATATGGTTTCCAAGTACATTGGTCCGCGCGAGGACGCCAGCGTCAAATTGAACCGGTTGGGTGGAACCGAGTGGCAAAAGACTAAGGCCCGAGTGCGTACGGCGGTTAAGGATATGGCAAAGGAGCTCATTAAGCTCTATGCCGACCGTATGCAGGCCAAAGGGCATGCCTTCTCCCAGGACAACGAATGGCAGCGCGACTTTGAATCCCATTTTGAATTCGACGAGACAGAAGACCAGCTCCGCTGCATCGAAGAAATCAAAAACGACATGGAGCGGGAAGCGCCCATGGACAGGCTGCTCTGTGGCGACGTGGGCTTTGGAAAGACGGAAGTTGCCCTGCGCGCCGCGTTCAAATGTGTGTGTGATTCCAAGCAGTGCGCACTCTTGGTGCCCACAACCATTTTAGCGTGGCAACACTTCCAAACCGTCACGCGCCGGATGGAGGGGTTCCCGGTCCGCATAGAATTGCTTTCACGCTTCCGAACTCCCAAGCAGCAGGAGGAAATCATCCGCAGGCTCAAGCGCGGAGAGGTCGATATGATCGTCGGCACCCACCGGCTGGTCAGCAAGGACGTCAAATTCAAAGACCTCGGCTTGGTCATCATCGACGAAGAGCAACGTTTCGGTGTCGCACAGAAGGAAAAATTGAAATCTCTCTGCAACAATGTAGACGTGTTGACCCTTTCCGCAACCCCCATTCCCCGTACCCTCAATATGGCACTGTCGGGTATCCGCGACATGAGCGTCATTGAAGAAGCGCCGCATGACCGCCATCCCGTGCAGACATATGTTTTGGAACACGACAATGCGGTCATCAATGAGGCCATCCGCCGCGAACTGCGGCGTGGGGGGCAAGTCTATTATCTCCATAACGACGTAGCTTCCATCGAACGCACCGCTGCGCGAATCCAGGCGCAGATTCCGGAGGCCCGCGTGGGATTTGGCCATGGAAAAATGGCGGAAAACGAGCTGTCCGAGGTATGGCGGAAGCTTCTGGAACACGAAATTGACGTGTTGGTGTGTACCACGATCATCGAAACCGGCGTGGATGTCCCAAACGCCAATACGCTTATCATAGAGAATGCAGATCGTATGGGCCTTTCCCAGTTGCATCAGATTCGTGGGCGCGTAGGGCGTTCCTCGCGGCGTGCATATGCGTACCTGACGTTTACCCCCAATAAAGTGCTTTCGGAGATCTCCCAAAAGCGGCTGTCCGCAATCCGGGAGTTTACGGAGTTTGGTTCCGGTTTTAAAATCGCCATGCGCGATTTGGAGATCCGCGGGGCGGGCAACATTCTGGGCGGTGAACAGCACGGCCATATGGAAACCGTCGGTTACGACATGTACCTGCGTCTGCTAAGTGAAGCAATTAGCCGCGAAAAAGGCGAGGACGTGCAGGAATACGGACAGGAATGTTTGGTGGATATGCAGATTCAAGCGCACATTCCGGACCGGTACATCGAAAATCTCAGCCAGCGGCTGGAAATTTACCGCCGCATTGCGGATATCCGCACCCGCGACGATGCGCTGGATGTGACCGACGAGCTGATCGACCGTTTTGGCGAACCGCCGGAGAGCGTCAACGGCCTGATCGAAGTGGCGCTGCTGCGCAACCTGGCTTCCGGCCTGGGCATCAGCGAGGTCAAGCAGCGCGACGACTGCCTGCTGCTGTATAAGCCGGGGTTCAGTCTGAAGAACTCCGCGGACATGGCGCAGATGGCGGCATTGACCTCCACGCTCAAGAAGCGTGTGACACTCAATGCAAGCGGAAAGCCGTACATCAGCGTGAAGATTGTTTCCCCCATGACTCCTCTGGATGTGCTAGGCGAAACCTTGAATTTGATGGAGGACGCACGAAAAAGTGTGAAGAAATAAATCGTATGAAAGCATCTCCCCCGACGCATGGCGTATTATCCCGTGCGTCGGGTTTTTATTCGTCAAAACGTGAATAATATTTATTTGATTTCTATATAGAAAAATATTTAACAATTTTATCTATATATAATTGTATATAATTATATATAAAATATTTGTGATTTTTATTGACTTATTATGCTATTTATGTATTATTATATTGGAAACTTTTCTAAATAAGAAAGGTGTGATTAGTCCAATGCAAATATACTGGAAATATAGAGAAAATTTATCAATCATTTTAAATAAAGGAGAATAAAAATGAAAAAGTTTATTTCTTTGATTTTATGTTTAGTAATGATTTGTTGTGTTATTTCTATCCCAGCTTCGGCAGATGCATATAATTCTATAAATTTGTCTGAAACATTTTCCACCCCCAATTTAATAATTTCTCTTCCTAAAAGTGCTAATATAATTAAGAACGATTCCCAATCAAATACAATATATTATTTAGACTCCAATACTTTATATCGTGTAAAATACGACGAAAGTAATTCACAAAAGAAGATAGAACGGAATGGTTTATATCAAGTTAAGAGTTGTGACAGTAGTTTTGAATTCTACTGTTTGGAATTAACCCCACAGGAAGTTAGTAATATATTTACAGATTCTTCTCTGAGAGAATCTTTACTTACTAAATCCGATCAGGCTACCGATAGTGTTGGAGCCGTCCAGGCTACATTATCCGTTAAATACTCCAATGAAGGCGATCAAGGATATCATCTTCATAGTGCAACCGGTAGTGCGAAGGCAATTCATAATGAAGGTGTTAATCCTCAAACTTCTCAATTAGAGTGGACAATTACCGGTCAAAGGTATTATTTAGGTAGCGAAGCTGGCAGAGGTGTATATGGCGACACAATTGAATTTTCACAACCAGGATTTTCTAATTACAGAATGATGACGGAAGGAGAATCTGTTGTACCATGGTCAGACAGTGGAGTTACCTACACCTGCTATTGTACCCGAGGAGTCAGTGTTTCCGTTCAAATTCCTTTCCATTAAAACAAAGAGGTGATTGAAATAATCTTTAGGAAACAAGTTTCCATTTTTTCCAGCGACGATCAAAAGTTATTATTTGAAGCGAAAAACTTGCTAGAGAACAACCATATTCCTTTTCGTGTGAAGTATTTAAATCTCGCTCGAGGGGTTTACGGCGTGCGTACACCAGCTTTATCTCATCCGCTCCGCGGAGACTTTGTCGAACTATTGGTAAATAGAGAAGATGTTCCCAAGGCACAACTGGTTTTGAGAAAAATGCGTTAAATGTACACAAATCCGTCACAGGATATGGATACTATCCTGTGACGGAAGTCTATTTTTGATAGAAATCTTATATTTCTAACAAGAAAATGTACATTCAACAAATTTGCAGAGTGTCCGTGAATTTATTCGACGTTTTATTGACAAATTTCATATAATCCTTATTATTTTAATTATAGAGTAATTTTGGACTGAGCTGAGTAGTTCATATATTTTCAATTTAGAACTACGATTATAACAAGTTTATTGTCGTAAATAAAAATATACTTAAGCTTTATAATAAGCAGAGAACAAGAATAAAAAAGTTTATTTCTTAAATATTTTTTTGACGATGTCTTGTGATGTCATTTTTATTTGCGTTTTGACTGTTCGCATAAAAGTTCCCTTGATGAGTCGCGGCAGTCATCCCATTGCCACAGAAAACACAAAAACATGGTTTGAGGACGTTTCAGAAAACTTTTTGATCCATGTCCCTTATGCGCAGAGAAACAATTTCAGGCTAGGATAAGTGCAACATGAATGACTGTAATTGGTCTTTTTATTCCTCATCCTGCGATTCAGCCTGTTTGTACCGGTGGAGCTGTTGTCCGTTCCTATATAGAAGATGACCTAAGCTCCGTACATATTTATGTATAACCATTCAAAAGCGATGCCGGGAAATTGAAGTTGGTAGCGAATTCTCCCACTATAAAACAATGGTGATAACTACCATCTACAGCGATACCGGAAGAATTGCTATTTAACAAGTGATACACAAATCTTCGAGGGTCAAATGATGATGGGAACAAATGAAAAAACGAATAAGATTGGTAATTTCCTAAAATACTTCGCGTTTATTCTCATATTGGTATGCGCTTGTTCAAACTTTTCCCGTACGGTTCGCTTTGTCCTTGGGTTTATTGCAACAGCAATCGTATGTATGGTCTGGATCTACCAGTATACCATATTATGGCAAAACGATCGAACGACCATAAACAAATGGAAACTCTTATTATTTACGGGATTTTCTGTGATCTGTCTCTGTTTGCTAATCGGTTCCTATTTTTGGTTAACTTAGCTGCACCTTTAATTTGTATATGAAGTTTCCTTTTGTAAGCGAAAAAATGAACGGAAAGACTCATACTAAGTGAAACATCTTGTTCGCAAAAGATTTCTTTCACATTTCTTCCCAAATCGTTTTAAGCAAAACTGTAGAAGACAACTCTCTGATAATCTCCCGGCTTAGGGTATAACAAAAATCTTAATTCGGAAATTTATTGCATATTTTTATTTTGAAAATTAAAAAGAAAAAGAGCCATTCATAAATGAATGACTTAAAAGCGTCCTTCCCTAGAAATACCGCCGCTTATGATACGTATATGATAGCTCATGTGAAAAGGCCCGCTAAAACGTCTGCGGCGTATTACTTTGGGAAAGCATCCAGCCAAAATGAGGGGATACCATGCATTGTATAAAAGGACGAGCTTTCTATAAGCGAACCAACGCGTATATTTTCGGGTTGATTCTGATACTTTTTATTTTCCTAAAATCCTGGTTGGTCGAATGGCTTGACAAACAACGTGCCCTTACCTACGAACCCCAATGGTTCGTCATAAAATGGGTGTTTGTATTTGTCACAGAAATCGCCTTTGGTTTTATCCTGTGCCTCTTGGTGGTTCCCCGCGAGGGACGCTTGCACCGGTTTTCCTTCGGTTTTCTTTTATTGTTTGTCTGTCTGGTTGGACTTACCTCGGCTTTTTATTGGGGAATGTTCTATCCAGTATTGGCTCCCGAAAGCGGGACTATCACACTGCTAGATGTCCTGTCTGGTGTAGTCCTTTTCAAAGCATTTTTCAGGAAACGGGGGATTCCTCTTGAGGATGGGCCCAGCTCAAAAGCGTGAAAATCTCCATCATTCCTGACGGCCGGATATTTCCACTTCCCTATTGCTGTTGATCCTGATCGCTTTGAAGATCAAGCCATATATCTTTGCAATCATTTCTTCGATCTTGGATATAGAGTTCCTTAACTCCTTTTTCGGTCGCTGGTGAACTGTATGCATGATAAATGCAATATTTATGCGCAAACAAATTCCCCGTAGAAAAGCGGCAGTTGAGCTGCATCGCTTTGATTCATGTGGCCCATTCAACGGGTTTCCGTTTACCTCCTACGCCATACTGGAAAGGTAGGGAACTTTCTTGAAACTTACAGGATCGCAAAATTCCAAATACAAAAAGGTCTTGCTCGTTTCCCTTCTCTGTTTCCTCTTGGCCGCCTATTTTTTCTACACGCGCCCCTTCGCCGTGGACGATCTAGCCGGGGGAAATCCCCTTATATCCGCAAGTATTCTGAAATACGAAGTTTCGTTTCAGCCGGAGGACGTGCCCCCAAAAACTACTACAACCAGTGTCTTTACCAAATCCCCCTCTGAGTTGGAGGATCTCGCATCGTTTTTGGACGGGTACCCGGTCAACCGGAAGGTGAACTGGAAAAGCTGGATTGGCATCACCGACAATGGCAATCTGGTTGAAAATGACGGAATCGTTTTTCTGGACATCTATCTCAGTTACGAGAAACCGGACGGCACCCTGGATGCCGTGTCCTACAGCGTCAATTCCCAAGGGAAAATGAATCTGGAAGGTTCGCCCTGTGGAATTGGGCGGTTTGGGCAACGAAACCAGGCGTTTTATGAAGTGCTATTGCGTCTGTTTGCCGAGAAATCCCATTCGCCTCTTTGGGCACTCTCCTAGCAATCTCCTGGCATCTGTGGCGTATCTTGTAGTCAGTTTGATCCCATCCAGCTGTTAGAGTTTCACAGTAGGTAAAAATTGTTTATGATAAAATTAGTGAAAGATTGTTACAATTAACACATTCCTTAACAGAATGTCAATTTTATTCTGTTAAGGGATAATTTTTTGATTTGAAACAGTGAATATCTTGTCTCATTTTAAAAATAATACACAATTTTACTTATAAATAATTGTTTATAATTTAATATAAAAATATACCGGACTATATTGACATATTTCTGCAATAGATATATTATTGTTCTGTAAAATATATCCAGAAGGTGTGATTAGTCCAATGTACTTTATAAAAATTAAAAAAGCATAAAATTACAAAAAGCAATTTTATGATTAAGGAGGATCGCTATGAAAAAGTTTCTTTCTGTTTGCCTACTGATTGTATTCTGTCTATCATTTTATGTTCCAAGTATGGCTGTAACAAACGATGCATCGGATATTTCTTTTGAAAAAATTTCTGTCCCTCAATCTTTATCGGAAAAGGCTTCTATGACAGTTACCCACGAAAATGGGTCCACAGAAAAAATACCTCTTGAATCCATTACACTAGAAAAGTGTTCTTCTAGTACTCGTGCTTCAAATGATCATGATCTCTATCGGTTGACTGTTAGAGGAAAACATACGGACACCAATACGGAAGACGCTAGTGGAATGGACGCTTCTGTAACCGCCACCATCACCTACTATGACAGGGGAGTCCAATATCAACTCACAAACGTAAGTGTCAAATACTCATATGGCTCTAGTGTATATTTATCTAACCGAGAAGTAAAATACGGTGAACAAGATAACGAAAAAACAACTTCAATTAGCGGCAATTCCTTCAGCAAGTCTGTGAATATAACAGCCGACAGTGTTGGATGCAGCGCTAGCGCCATAGCTAAATATGGTCCAAGCGGCGCAAGCGACTACATGACCGTATCCATCTGGACCTAATGGAGTGGATCGTATGAAAACGATCTCCTCCCGAAAGGAGGAAAAGCTTTGAACCGTACAAGGAAGATTGGCATCATTGTTACTCTTGTTCTCGCCTGTCTCGCTGGTGTATTGATACAGTTCCTTGACACCTTGCTTCCCGAGAGCAGCGATTGGTCAATCCTCGTCCAAAGGATATTAATCGAACATTCCATCTTATTGGTTCTCGCTGTTTTTGCAGGATATTGCCTGTTTACTGTAGGAAAAGGTTCCTTGCGCGTGTCGTGGAAGAGCAGGAAGGAATTGGAAAACAGCGCACAAAGCGGGGCTTTTCAATGGGAGGACTGTATTTTTACAGGAAATTCGCAGGCCATTAAAAAGATAAAGCATATCTGTAATACCAAGAGAATCATGAGTACGGTTCTCCTTGTTTTTGCCTTTTTACTTTTATTATTTCATGATGCCTTCTTTTGGATTTTTCGATCTCCGCTTAACATCCTGGTAGATGCAAGTGAGTATCTTTCAGAGTGCCTTTTTCAGCTGTTTCCCATGATGAAACCCAGATACATAGCCCATGGTCCTGTATACTGGTTCCTTAGTCGTGTGATGATTGAATATTTTTTCATGGTCTTCTCTGTATGGTGGTTTATGAAGTGGCATTTTCGGATAAAGAATCCGAAAAAAACTTCTACGGCGGAGACTCCTATCGCAAAAATGGACAGGCCTTTATTGAACCAGTAAGGAAATGAATCAGAAAATGTGTTTGACTCCGCTGCAATCGTTCACAAGTTGCAGCGGAGCTTTTTGCTATTTTTCTAGTAAAGCATCGTTTTGTGCTGCCAATGTTTTCTCTATTTCGTCTTTTATTAAGCAAATACAGAAAGATACAAAAAGCTCTCATAGATGCAGAAGTAGAAAAAGGCTGTTGCAGAATCCTCTGCAACAGCCCCTTCATATTGGTACCTGTTCGAATTTAGCCTGCAATCTCCGCAAGATCGTTGACCGCCGCCTGCCAAAGCTCCAGGAACTCCTCATACTTCGTCTGGCCTTCTGAAAGTTTATCGCTTACAACGGCCAAATCGCCTCCATCGCCCAGGTTATTTGCCATCTCGCGGAACGCCGCCGTACCTTCCAGCGCTTTGTCAACAGCCGCGTTGAACTCTTCCTGCACAGATTGATACTTCTCCGGGGCTTCTACCGCCTTTAATGCATTGAAGTCCTCTTCCAGCGCATCGATTGCATTGAGCATGGCTGTCTGGGACTCCGCCTCGCCCGGCTGGATTCCCGCCAACGCCGTATTGAAGTCGGTCTGGGAGGTTGTGATGTCGTTCATAATTGCTGTGACATCCTCTTCCCATTTTTTCTCTTCCTGATTTCCGCCGCAGCCAACCATTGCAAATACCATGAGAAATGTAAGCATCAGAATACCAATATTCTGAAACGTCTTTGTCCTGTTCATAAGATCCTTTCCTCCATTAGAATTAAATTCATAGAATGTTTTATTATTTTATCATCTTTTTCGTTCAAAGTCTACCCTTTTTGTGCGAATAGTCAGAAAAAGGAAGACCCCCTCCCAGTAAACGAACACTTCTTTCTGTGAGGGGATCTTCCCGTTCTGCATTAAGCAATGCGTGTTTTTTGTCCTTCGTAGCGGTCAATGACAGCCATCAGAACAACTGCCAAAATTGCGGTCAACACCATCTGCGGAATCATATAGGCCGCATTGTAAACCAAGGAATACTGCCAAACTGCCCAACCCTCCGGTGTATATTCCTGCCATACGGTAACACCGGAAATAAAGCTGCACAACAGACGGATTAAGCACACCGCACAACTTCCAACCGCAATCCCTACACTCCGATTTTTAAATGGCTTGCCAAAAATGGAAGCTGCACCGACCACCGTAAAGGCGATGACATAATCCATTAAAATCACCACTGCAAATGCACCGAATGTTTTGGCAGGCGGTGCATCAAACCGCATGAGCATTTGCATCAAGCTATGGGTAAATGCGGCGCCAACACCCCATTTGGGACCTCGATGAAACGAGAGCAACACCAGCGGGACCATTCCACAGGTGACCGAACCGCCAAATGGCATCTGCCACAGCTTAAAGAAATCGAGCACGACAGAAAGCGCGATCATCAGCGCACTTTCCACCAGAATAACGGTTGTACTGTTCTTTTTCATGAACTTCCTCCTTTGCACACGGACTCTCCGCATGTCCACCTATTACGGCCGGTGGATGCCGGTTTGATTGAATCCGGGTGCATAAAACAAACGCCCCGCGGATACCGCGAGGCGTAAATTGCATTCTGTTCCTACGCTGGCATTATCCAGATCAGGTAAGGTTGAAAAACGTCTATTCGTTTTCTCTCAGCCGGGAATACCCAGCACCCCTATTCAATTTATTTTTATCATACTGTCTTTTATCCGATCTGTCAATAAGAACCGCTCCCGAAAACAAATCACTATATTCCGTCCCAACTGAAAATGCAGAGACAAATCCGTTTGGACAACCTCTGAGATGTCTGAACTCCGCATTCTGGGTTCCTCTAAGCATCCATCCTATAAGTGATCACCCCCTATCTCCTACATGGAGGGCATATCCGCCTGTTGGCAACGTCAGCTTCCTGCCGGATTTCACGGATAACGCTCCTTTTTGAAAAGCCGGCACATCTTATTTCTCTGCATTTGATGACCGTTCTTTCTAAACAGGGTCCCACTGTAATGACATTCTGCGGCGTCTGCCTTATTTTCGCAGCCCCTATTACAAATTAATCCGCAATATTCACGATAGGGACTACCCGCCATTTTGCGGTTGTCGTTGTATTACGGTTATTCCATTTTTTAATAACCGTTTGGTAAACGATCCTTTTTATCAACCAATCAGCGAATCATCCCATCAGGAAACCGCTTTTCTCATTCCCCCTGAATGACGCTTTCCATGTCCGATCGAAAAGGCCATCTGGCTTTTTCTGTTTTATTCTACTAGTGGGTATGCTATAATACAGAAAAGACTTTGCGAAGCTTTCCACACAATGGGAAATGGTATGGAATGTCAAAAAAGGCTACAGGGGGTGTGACAATGAAGGTCGTGGACCTGCGCAACATCTTTGCCAATTGCAACGATCAACTGATCGAGATCAGCGACAACCGTATCTATTATGCAGAGGAAAAAACGAAGAAGGACACAACAGTCTCTTCCTTTTGGAATATAACCGCATCACCAAGCGGGAACGCATCTTAGCCAATTATATTTTGGACAGGCCCGCTTTCGTGCCCCATTTTTTAGTTTTCCGGACATTATCTTTATGGTGTTGGAAGATGGCAGCAGCCATATTGAGCTGCTTTCAATCGACAAGATTACCGGGGAAGAGCGCAGTGCCGTTATGTTGAACCTCGTTGGGAACTTTTCCGAGTGTGCCGCCTTGGATGAAAACCATGTGATTCTTTTTACAGAGGAAGATGAAACCCACGCAGAGCTCTTCTCAGAATATCGCCGTCTTACAGGCTTTGCGCGTGTGGCGCTTCTGTTTGATTTGGAAGAGGAAAGCTATTATTATCTGCGCGACCCCCGGATCTGTAACGCCTCGGCAAACGATCTTGTTACATACAGTCTTGAGGACGACCGGCAGTTGTTGGTGCTGCAACCTCACGGCGATGAGAAGGAGAAATGGAACTGTTACCGCAACCGGCGGTGGCTCGGCGATCATGTGAACGACCACGTATGGCTGTGCCCTCTGTTTGATTTCATCGTTTCTGCCAAGTCCGGAGAAAAACGTGTCCCACTCGAATTGATTCTGAGTGCAGGCACAGACGGCCTTGTACGATACGCCGGCATGAACGAAGAGGAAATCTATTTCCGGGTAAAGCATTTTCCATCCAATGACCAGCGCCTTTGCGCCGTCAATAAGCGCACGGGCAAGCGGCAAATTGTCGCACAACTCAATTTGCGGTCCAATGAACTGGACGGTTATTTTTCTATCGATACCGAGGATGGCCGGGCATATAAAATCGTGGATCAAGGCGATTGCTTTGTCGCTACAGGCGTACTTCATTCCAATCTTCATGCGCCGTACAGTAAGGAATTGGGGGATTTTATTACCTGCGTAGAGGACCGCTTCATCATAGCCAAATACGTTTTAGCGGATGAAACCGATTCTTTTGAATTCCATTCGATTTACGACTGCCTTACCGGAGAACAGCAAAGCTACGAATGCTCCTGTGCGGTGCGGGGCGGTACGGTCGTTTTGTATTAAAACGAAGTCTGTTTCAAAAACAAAGTGTATTTTCAGAACGATCGATCATCATAAAAAAGAAACATTCCAGACTCATTTCATGAACGCACACGCATGAGAATTAGTAAAGCTATGTATGTTCTTGTGTGGTGTAAGACGAAATAGTAGTCCCGTACCGGAAATACAGGTTGTTCCTGAAACAAGCTGTAACGCTCGGGGGAGCCACCATCATCCGACGTGGGTTTTATCCGTTTATCCCATGGGGGGCACACACATTAGAAGACAACATAGCGATGAATGCCCCTGCCCGTTGCAAGGCAATCATCGTTTTGTCCCCGTGCAACATCCTTTGGGGGAACGAACTGTATTGTTTGGAGCACTAGCCAAAAGGCAAAGACGATGATCCATCCAATAAAAAGCCTATTGAATAAATTTTAAAAGACCGCGCTGGTACAATCGTTTCCAGCGCGGCCTTTTTACTGTTTTACCCCATTGGGGTCACTGAAATAAATATCATACCAAATCAGGAACACATAAATGGTCCATATCTTGCGGTTGTTGTCACACTTCCCCTGGAAATGCTCGTCCAAAAGTTTAACCAGCGCATCCGTGTGGAAAAACTGTTTTGCCGTTTCTCCGGTGAATGCGGCCTTTACAATCTCATAGTACTTCTCTTCCCGCAACCATACACGGGTAGGCACCGGGAAACCCAACTTTTTCTTCTTTGCCGTAGCGGGTGGCAGATGGCGCATCGCCGCCTTACGCATCGCATATTTGGTGTTTTCCGGATTAACGCGCAGGCGGCGCGGCAAACGGGACGCTACGCGGAACACCTCTTTATCCAGGAAGGGAACGCGCAGTTCCAACGAATTGGCCATACTCATACGGTCCGCCTTGAGTAAAATATCTCCGGCCAACCAAACGTTGATGTCCAAATACTGCATCTTGGTCACATCGTCCTTGCCCTGTACACGGTCATAAAACGGGCGGGTCAACTCTTGCGGGCGGGTACACGGCATGCCGTCTTGCAATAACCGGCGTTTTTTCTTCCATGGTAAACATGCTACAATTTCCAATAAAGCTCTCCTCAATGGTCTGCGCGCCCCGAATTAAAAAGCTCTTTCCTCGGAACCGAAATGGAAGCGCCTTTGCAATCGCCGCAAAGGCCTTGCGCAGAAAGAGCGGCAGCCTCTTATACCCCGCAAGATCATCCGGCTCATGGTAGATATTATATCCGCCGAAAAGCTCGTCCGCTCCCTCTCCAGAAAGAACCACCTTGACATACTCGCTTGCCATCTTAGAAACAAAATACAGCGCAATGCAAGAGGCGTCGGCCAAGGGCTGGTCCATATGGTACTGAACCTTGCGGATACTGTCCCAATATTCCTCTGTGGAGATCACCTTATAATGGTGCTCCAGACCGACCTCTTTGCTCAATCCTTTCGCCCAGTCGATCTCGTTGTACTTCTCGCCATAGTCAAAACCGACCGTAAAGGTCTTTTGTCCTTTGAAATGGGTGGAGACGTAACTGGAATCTACCCCGCTGGACAGGAAGCACCCGACCTCCACATCGCTAATCTTATGGGCCGCGACAGATTCCTCAAATACCTTCTCAATTTCGTCTACCGCCTGTTCCTCCGTCATGTTTTCATCCGCATCAAATTTTGGCTCCCAATAGCGCGTGGTTGTCACCTTTCCATCCTTATACCAAAGATAATGGGCGGGCATCAAACAGAAAACATTCTCAAAGAAGGTTTCCGGGGGCGGCGCATATTCAAAGGAAATATAATTGTCCAGTGCACGCCGGTTAAATTTCTTTTGGAAACCCGGGAACTCTAAAATACTCTTGATTTCAGAGCCATAAACGAACGAATTTCCTACCTGCGTGTAATGGAGCGGCTTAATCCCAAAATAGTCGCGCGCCATAAAGAGGCTGTTGTCCACCGTATTCCATATGGCAAAGCCAAACATGCCGCGCAAACGGTTTAAGAGCCCTTCCTTCCATTCTTCAAAACCGTGTACCAGCACCTCGGAATCCGTATTGGTATAAAACTTGTGGCCCTTATCCACCAACTCTTTTCGTAAATCCTGGTAGTTATAGATTTCTCCATTGAAGGTCAGCACAAGGGTATGGTCCTCATTATAGATGGGCTGGTCGCCCGTGTTTCCCACATCGATGATGGACAGGCGGCGGAACCCCATCGTCACGCCGTCCCCCGCAAATACGCCGGAGCTGTCCGGCCCGCGGTGGGTGATGACGTCCGTCATCCGCTTGATTACTTCGTCACGGTCGAGCACCTCGCCCGTAAAGCCACAGATTCCACACATGGTTGGCACCTCACTTATTCAAAAGCGCCGCACAGACGGCGCTGAAATTTTAATCCTCTTCTCTGTACGTATCCAGAAGCTCCTGCGCCAGTTCCGGGTCCACTGCTGCAAACCCTTTCTGGTCCGGATGGAGTTCCTCCACAATTTCCTGGGATCGGCGATAAGCGTCCAGCCGGGTCGTTTTCAGAACAGCTTCCGGCTTTCCTGGAAAAAAGAATACAAACCCGATACGGTTCTTTTCCTCATCTGCAAAGGAAAAATACCCTTCCTGCGGCTTCTGGCCGTCCTTTTTCTCTACAACCGACGCAAGCGCCAACTTGACCAACTCAACTGCGCGGTCGTCCAAGCCAGCTTCAAAGACCAGAATCTTTTCCTTCAATTCCGCCAAAGAGGAAACCACTCGCTTCTGTACATAGCCGATCTGCGGGAACGCGTGATCCACGTCAACCGCATCCAGTTCCGTTTTTCCACCATTCGGAATCAGGTAGATCATGAATTTGCGCCCTTTATCGTGATATAGGCAGGGATACGCCATCTGTGCCACATAGCCACAGGCAGGACATGTCCAATTGAACAACGTCTCTTGAAGCACCTGTTCCCGCAGGTTGGGATTTACCTCGGCATTACGCCCGGCCACATCCGCGTCTCGACCGCCTCTCCGCAGCGTGGGCAACTCACCGGCTTGCTGATCTCAGTAGACATGTATCGTTCACTTCCTAGTCTCTCAAATCATTCAGGGCTGTATCCAGCCTTTTCGAAAGAATGTCATTTAAAAAATAGTATAACACAATCCTTTGCAAGGTACAACGTTTCCCATGCGGGATGGAAAATTCCGTCGGAGAGATTATAAATTTTTTCCTGTTCATTTTGGTTGTTTTGCGGTATAATAAGGATGATGCATAAGGAGCGCTCAAAGCATATCTGAAAAGGCGCACCACGCCAAATATCGCCGCTGCGGCGGGACCGGAGGGAAAACTATGGGTATTTTCAGAGTAATCGGCAACGAAGTAACAAAAGCAGTCGACTATGTCGTCGATAAAAATCGCAAAGCTGCAATGATCAACAGGCTCCGGATTGTTATCAAGAACGAGCGGGAAAACACAGCGCGCGCCTATGTTGCGCTGGGAAAATACTATATGGAACATCTGCGCAACCCGGACGATACGCAGGCGGAGCACCTCTGCCAGGCGGTTGAAGAAAGCGAAGCACGCATGAAGAAGGCATTCAATAAGCTGGATGAAATTACTTCTCCTGTGGAAGAAGAGGAACAGTGCGCAGGCTGTAACGACGACTGTGACGCATGCCCGTACTATGAAGAACTTGACCCGTTCCAGCGCCAAGAGTTGGCCCACAGTGCAGACCATGCGGACGGTGCGGACGACGATATTCCGGGCGCGCCCTTTGTCAATGAAGCACATGACGCAGCAGCTGCGGAGGAAGAACGCCAAGAGGCGGAAATACATGCAGACGCCGAAGCGGCTTCCCATATAAACCCGGAAGTGACCGCAGGTAAACCGGATATTTTCGGGGAAGCGGCAGAGGATGACGCGGAACAATGAGTAAGAAAGTTCTTTTGGGAATGAGCGGCGGCGTAGACAGTTCGGTCGCCGCTCTTTTACTGTTAAAAGCTGGATACGATGTGACGGGCATGACCATGCGCCTTCGGCCGGAAGCATATATGCAGCAGAGCGCCTCAGGCGGATGTTGTTCTTTGGATGACATCGACGATGCCCGCCGGGTTTGTTACCAGTTGGGAATCGATCATCTGGTCTTAAACTTCACCGAGCAGTTTGAACGCGATGTCATTCAATACTTTGCCGAGCAGTATGCCGCAGGGCGCACGCCAAATCCCTGCATCGCCTGCAACCGGCATCTAAAATTCGGCGCCATGCTTCAGAAGGCGCGCCTTTTGGGGTTTGATTTCATTGCAACTGGCCACTATGCTGTAATTACACAAAATGATTCCGGCCGCTGGCTTTTGAAACGGGCCCCTGCGAGCAAAGACCAGAGCTACGTTCTTTATTCTTTGACACAAGACCAGCTTGCGCACACATTGATGCCTCTGGGTCCATATACCAAACCGGAGGCCCGGCAGCTGGCAGAGGAGGCTGGTCTTCGCGTGGCGCATAAGCCCGACAGCCAAGAGATCTGTTTTGTGGAGGACAATGACTACGCATCTTTTTTAGAACGTTACACAGGTACAAAGGCCCCCCAAGGTGATTTTGTCGATGCACAAGGCCGTATCTTAGGCAGGCATCGCGGCATTACACATTATACCATCGGACAGCGCAAGGGGTTGGGTATTTCCTTTGGGAAGCCCATGTATGTGACAAAAATCGACGCTGTACGAAACCGCATCACCCTCGGTGAAGAGGGAAGTCAGTATGCCACATCCTTGCTGGCGGATGACCTGAACTTTATCCCATTCGATACATTGGACAAGCCTCTGCAGGTACAGGCGAAGGTCCGCTATCAGGCGCGGCCCGCTGATGCAGTTCTAACGCCGGTGGATGGTGGCCGTGTACGTGTAGATTTTGCCGAACCTCAGCGCTCTGTCACGCCCGGGCAGGCCGTCGTTTTTTTATGACGGGGATCTGGTCGTCGGCGGCGGTGTGATTCTTTAAGCATAATAAAGCAAAAAGTAGTAAGGCCCAAGCCACTCCAAGGAAGATTTCTTATGGATGAGCTTGGGCTGGTTTTATGTGGTTTTTGTTTTGTACAAATGGTCATTCTAAAAAATTTGTCTCGATTCTCTACGAATTCCATTTCAGGGTTCCGATTCTCAGTTGCCTCGAAATGGATCTGCTATTTCTACCAATGTACTATTTTCTGTACGGTTCCATCCTTTTTAAAATAATGGATATGCCACTTGAGCCTCCAAAATACTCTTTCTCCACTCTTGATAGGCATGTCATTCCGCCATACAATTATAGGATGGCAAAGATAGCAGCGTAGAAAGTTTGCCATTAACACAGTAACGATAGAATCACCCTACGATTTTATGACAACCATCTTGCCGTTTTAATTTCCATTATAACGGTTCATTTTCCGGTTCTTTTCCCATGCATTTGCACGACTTTATGTAAATATTCTATGATTTTCGAGTTTGCCTTGTATGTGTTTCTTTTGTTTATAGGCGGCTCTTTTATTTTATTCCTCTATTGAACATATGCTCTCCTCCACACCATGCGAGGTTTTTACAAAAAGAGCGTACATGCTAAAAACGATATATATGGATACCGATTTTTTGTAAGATGGATCGAACAATCCCATCCAGAAGGGAAATTGGAAGAGGAAGCTCTTTGAAAGTAAGCCTTGTGTTTATTCGGGCGTCACTGTTTATGTTCTCAATTGAAAGTCATCTACAGGGGAACCACATCATTGGCATTTTATGCCGTCTTCACACAAATTACTGAAAGTGAACCAAAAGACCTTTGCGCTTTCGCATCGCTTGTATATTTTGTTTTAATCTGCTCCGGGTCTTTTGTAGACATAAAAACCTCCCATTCGGGAGGTCTCAACCTTCTTTTAGCCAATCCCTTTTCAAGTCAAACCAACTGTCTAAGCGGGAGGCTCAAGAAGGCCCTATAAGGACCTATTACGGACAAGCGGAAGGGCACACGAAATTTTATTTTGCTTGTATCACATGCCCACCGTCTGTAAACGGGCAATCCCCGTCCTAACGGCAGCCTTCCATCATGGAAAGGCTGTTGTCAGCATCTTATCTGTCTGATGCTTGAAGCAAAAATTTTAAGGGGCGCCTTCACCGGTTTTGCCGGGCCTTAACCAATGAGGCGCCGGGAACCTACGGTTCCCGGCGCCTTTATTAGGTATTTTCAATTTATGCCGCTTCCGAAGAGCTTGCCTCGTCGGCTTCGGAACTCGCCTCACTGGTACTATCTGTGCTTTCTTCCGAAGAAGCTGTTTCCGAGGACGCTGCGACAGAAGAGGTTTCCTCCACGAACATATCTGGCTGATAGGAATCGATCGCCTTTTGGTTGATCTCCGCCGAGTAACCATCTGCCGCCTCATCGATCATCTGTTTAAATTCTTCCTGCTTCATGTTCTGAAGAATCGCGGTACGGCTGGCCTCGTCGCTGATCTTATTCTCTGCCGTTGCAGTGACATCGTCTTTCACCAGCAGCACTTTATACAGGCCTTGCACCTCAACAATACGGCATTCACCGTCCTTCATGGATTTCAGGGACGTGCCGAATTCCTCTGGATAAGAGGATGTCTCCCCATTGAAGTTGGCCGCGTCGGTGTAGAGTTGGACGGTATCGTCTCCAGAGGAAGTCTTGTAAGCATCCGCCGCTTCCTGAGCGGTCATAGAACCATCGTTAATCTTTGCCGCATAATCCTTGAATTCAGTATCGAGCTGAGAAAGCTCGTCTTCGCTCAAATTCGTACCGGTCGTCATATCGATGATCGGGGCCAGTACATAGGAGAACGCCATATAGTTCGTCACATAATAGTCCTTTACATCTGCGTCAGAAACCTCCTGTGTACCGCCTTTGCCGTAAATGGCGTCGAACACTTTGGTGTATTTCGTGTAATAATCGGCATATGCGAGATTAAAGGAGGACTTCGCAACACCGTATTCTGTCATGGCTGTAGAAATGGAACCCCAATAGCTGTCTGTCTGATCGGAAACCTGTTGGAGCTCGTCCTCGGTCAAAGAGATATTCAGTTCCTTCATCTTATCATCGATCACCAGGATGGACTTGGTCTGGCGCAAGGCATTTTCCTTGATCCAAGTAGCTGCATCCTGATCCTCCACGGTCTGCTCCAAGATGGGCTTTGTGGAATCCTCCACCTGCACGCTAGCCTGCTGATATGCGCTGTACAGATTATAGATGTAAGCGCCAATCGGCACCGTAAGGTTGTCGTTCTTGACCGCCCAGCTCTTATCCGCCCCCGAACAGGCTGTGGCACTCGCCATAATTGCCAGCGACAGAACGGCCGCCAAGCATTTTTTCCATGTTTTCATTATTACACTCTCCTTAAATTGCCGGCACGCAAATGCATTTCGCGCAGTTCCGACGAATAATTTACGGCATTTTCAGCACATTAGACAATATTATACACCATATATTCCAATTTGTCCATCAAAAAATCGACTTTACAGAAGCCAATGAACCCTTATACTCGATTTTTCATTCGAATGCTTTCCGTCATGGATTCCGATGATCGGGCTTTTGGGATACTCCGATGCATTTGCGCAAATCACGAAAAAGGAAAATTATGCCTGGCTGCGGGCCTGGGCCTTTGAAAGAAAACGCTCTTTTTCCACACTGACACGCTCATGCGTGCCGCGTGCGATCACGCCCGCATTGTCCTTTGCCTCCAAAGTAAAGCGGTACATACGTCCGTCCACCTCGGTCAGGGTCGCTGTAGCGGTCACCTTGACTCCCGCCACTGTAGGGCACAGATGCTCAATCGAAATTTGGCTGCCTACGGTCGTCCAGCCATCCTGCAATTCTTTTTGCGCTAATTCTGCAGCTGCACCTTCCAGCAGCGCAGCCACCATGGGCGTAGCAAAGACCTCCACACTGCCACTGCCAACCGCAGTCGCCAGCAACTCCGGTGTCACAACACATTCCTTTGTAAACGTCTTTTCCATTGTATTTGCCTCCTGTTCCTGGTATAATTCTGAATAGTTTGCCGTCTTATTATAGCAGACTTTCCCCCCAGAAGAAAGTTCTTCTGTTTTCCATTTTAAAAAGGAGCGAGCAAAATGGAACAAACACCCCTCGCAAAACAACGTATTCATTTGATGGACGAGCTGCGCGGCTTTGCCGTTTTCTGTATGGTTTTTTACCACGGGTTTTATACCCTTGCCTATCTGTACCATCTGGAGCTTGGCAAGATTCTGCTTTATTTCTTTATGCCCGCAGAACCCTGGTTCGCTGGTTTGTTCATTTTAATCGCCGGCATCTCCTCCAATCTCTCCCATTCCAATTTGATTCGCGGCCTTAAGCTTGCGGGGGTTGCCTTGATGGTTACCCTTGCCACCTGGTTGGTGGTCCCTGAAGAGCGCATCCTGTTTGGAATTTTGCATTTTCTTTCCATATGTATGATTGCATTTGGGCTGATTCAGCCCCATCTTCGCCGGAAACAGCCCTTCACCTGGATTCCCACTGCCATCTGTGTCCTTCTTTATTTGTGTACAGCACAGATCGATCGGGGAATCCTTGGTATCGGCCCACTGAGCATCCCCCTTCCCGATCAATTGTATGCCACCGACTGGCTTGCACCTTTCGGTCTGCACAGTTCCAGCTTTTTTTCCTCGGACTATTTTCCCCTGCTTCCATGGATTTTCGTCTTTTTTGCCGGCACAAGTTTGGGGCGCCTAGCCGTTGAAGGGCGCTTTCCCGCCTTTGCTTACCGGTCCCGTGTGCCGTTTTTCTCCTGGCTTGGGCGCCATGCGCTGGTGATCTACATAGTCCATCAACCGGTCATTTACGGCATTTCCTGGTTGGTCAGCGCAGTTGCTTCCAACTTTTGAAGACAACTTCTGGCCGTTCCATTCTGTGAATCTTTGGATTTGAGAGAGACTTCTCAATCGATGATTTGATTTTCCATCAGCAGGGACTTCTAGCTGCCCGATGCCTATTGGCTCGGGCAGCTATTTTTGTTCCGATTCTATGTCCTTCTTTCCTTTCGAAAACAGTTCCCGAATTCCCAGAACAAGCACAAAGGCCGCAAAACCTTTGCTCACCCACACTGGATGCAGAGTATTTGCCAACCATACACCTAAAAAAGCACCAGCTACTCCAAACGGCGCACACTTCAGAGCAAACTTATAGTCGATCAAATGGTGCTTTACATGGATAAAAATGGAGACAGCAGCAAGCGGCAGGAAAAAGATCAGGTTGATTCCACCCGCCTGCATCTGTTCCATGCCAAGGAACAGGGTCAGATAAAGCACAAGGATTCCTCCGCCACCCAAGCCGAGAGCGCTGACAAAACCGGCAATCAGGCTGGCAATCCCTGCGATTAACCACCCGCTCATCGCAGAAGCAGCCGCACGGCTGCATAAATCATGAAGGCGCCAAAGGCTTTACGCAGGAGTTTATCTGGGATCTTCTGCATCAATAGCGCCCCTAAAATCGCCCCCAGTAGTCCTCCCGGCAAATAAGGCCAAGCATCGGAAAACTGGATCGCTCCGTTGACCAAATATAAGATGGCACTGACGAGGGAGATCGGTAGGATGACCGCCAAAGAAGTAGCGTGTGCTTTCTTGAGTGGAATTCCCGATGCTTTTAGCAATGGTACAGCAGCAATACCTCCGCCCGCGCCAAATAGGCCGTTTAGCATTCCACAGAGCGTACCAATCAGCGCGGGGGTAAACTTTTTTAAACTGCTCAACTTTTCCATCTTCATGCCTTTGCTCCCTCTTTTGCAGTTCTCTCCGGTTATCTTTTGAAAAAAGTCTCGTTTTATTCCGATTTCATTTTACTACAATTTGTATTAATAATTATTATTTATACAAATAGATAAGACAATCTTGTTCCTCAGCAAAGGTTGTGCTATGATAAAAAGAAAAAAGGGGGATGCGCATGTTTCAACAGGATTGGATTTTACGGCAAATTGAAATGATTGGTATTGTCTTGGCGCGTCTCCTATTTGGAAAAGATAAGCCGGATTATGAAATTGTCGAAAAGGAAAAGCTTTCGGATTCCGACCAACTCTACATTGAATTGATTCGCATGCTGGATGAGGGTAAGATCAATGAAGCTGAAAACCGCCTTTATGAGGAGCTGGACTCCTCGCGTCTGCACATGTTAGAGCTGGCTCTGGCCTTTTATTCCCGCTTAAATCAGTTTGACGACGCTTATCTCGAAGCGCACAACTACTCGCGTCAAGAGATTGAAGAGGGTTTGCAGTCTGTGACGAAATTCTTTGGTATACAGTTTACATGGTAGTTAGCCAGATTTGCCTGTCAGGTAAACAAGGCAGATTGTCTTGACAATGGGTACAGGCCTTACCTACATTCTATAGGCAATGGAACGATCCATTATGAACAATTGCATGCGTATCTGTAAAAGAGGGCAAAGAAATTTCTGTAAGGGAATGCTAAAGGAAGTCATGTAAATGGTCCTTCGAACGCCCCCCTTTCCGGAAGAGTTATGGAGCGCGATCCTTTTATCAAGTATATTTCTGCCAAAAAGAGCCTTTAGGGGGAGTTTTTATGCAGTATATTTCTTTAGCAGGGCGTGCCTGTTCCCTATTTGTACCAGATCGCAAAATTCCAGCGGGCGGATTCCCGCTGGTGCTTTCCAACGATGGCGACATGCCCGCCGCGAATTTTGACGCTCTGTTTTCCCGAAAAACACCAATCGGATTTGTCTTTTTGGCAGTGCCTCCGTTGGATCGAAACCGCGAGTATACCCCCTGGAAAGCGCCTGCTCTTTCCCAAAGAACTCCATGTTTTACGGGAGAAGGAGAGGAATACTTGCGTTTTTTGACCGAGAAACTTCTACCTGAGGCACGCCAAGACTTGCCCATCACCCAAGAAGCGGCCCACACAACACTGATAGGATATTCGCTTGGTGGTCTCCATGCTTTGTGGAGCGGGACACAGTGTGGTGCATTTGGTCAGATTGGCTGTCTTTCCGGTTCCCTGTGGTACGATGGAACGGTTGATTTCTTTTTGTCAAATGCTTTGCATCCGGTGGTCCATCGCGTCTATCTATCCTTAGGCGTTGCAGAAGAAAAAGCTCGCAATCCACGTATGGCTCGCGTAGGAAACTGTACCCGCGAGATCTACCGCTTCCTGCAATCTCAAGTCCCCTGCACATTGGAATGGAATCCGGGCGGACATTTTTGTAACATCCCGGGGCGTTTTGAGAAGGCCTTGGACTGGCTCTGCCGGTGATGTGAAGTGGATACTGCCGGGAAAAGCGAGCAAGTGATGTCCTGTTCCCACTGCATTCGGAGATCAACGATTATATCACTCTGCGAATATGGCGCTTTACCCTATTTCCTACGATCCTGTATATATCTGTTGAATCGGTTTCTATATGCAAAATGATGCCGATTGCCCCTACAGTCAAACTTCCTCTTTCTTTTCCATATTCAGAGCTCGGCAGTTAAATTACTCTACGGGTATATCCGTTTCCCTTATTTTCCACAGTCCTGTACATATCTGTTGAATCGGTTTCTATATGCAGAATGATGTCGATTGCCTTCGCAGTCAGACTTCCTCTTCCTTTTCCATATTCAGAGCTCGGCGGTTAATTACTCTACGAGTATATCTGCTTCCCCTATTTTCCACAGTCCTGTATATATCTGTTGAATTGGTTTTTATGCAGAATTATGTTGGTGTCCTCGCAGTCAGACTCTCTTTTTCTTTTCCATATTCAGAACTCGGCGGTTAATTACTCTACAGATATGTCTGCTGCCCCTATTTTCCACAGCACTGTATGTATCTGTTGAATCGGTTTTTATGCAGAATTATGTTGGTGTCTTCGCAGTCAGACTCTCTTTTTCTTTTCCATATTCAGAACTCGGCGGTTAATTACTCTACAGATATATCTGCTTCCCCTATTTTCCACAGTCCTGTACATATCTGTTGAATCGGTTTCTATATGCAGAATTATGTCGATTGCCCTCGCAGTCAGACGTTCGCTTTCTTTTCCATATTCAGAGCTCGGCGGTTAATTACTCTAAGGATATGTCTGTTTCCCCTATTTTCCACAGCCCTGTATATATCTGTTGAATTGGTTCCTTGTGTATAAATTGTTTTCATGTCTGTTGGGTATGAAGAAGCACAGGGACGGCAGTCGCGAGAGGTCTTCTTATTGAATATACCACTTGCTAATCACTTGCTAAAGCTATTTTTCTAAAACCCAAATGGTTAAAAAAATACTAGAGAATCAAAATCGAGTGAAGTACAGAAATCCAAAAAGTCAAGTAAAAAGCAGCCGGAAACTGGATGCGCGATTGACAAATCGTATGTCCAGGTATCGGCTGCTTTTATAGTGAAATCCAAGCATTGAAACAGAAACTTGTTTACGGCTGCTCTTTTTTATAAGCAGTCTAACATAAATGGCTTACAATTATTCGATTTTTCGTCAGATATGTATTCCCTTTATTCCAGTATTATTTTCCACTTACATTCTTTCGAGCCACTCAAAATTGTCCCATTCGGCTCCACTCGAAAGCGCTTATCGGGCCAAAGCGTTTCTAAAGCAAACAGGATGCTCTGCCTAGAGCACTCGCACAACAGGGGAGACCGAACATATCCCTCTGTGTAGAGAACGCATGAACATTGCTCAAACGAAAAGAAATATGCTTTTTGTTCCTCAATTGTCTCGCTCCTCAGACCGGGAAACTCATTCACAGCTGTAAAAAAGCGATGTACATCCCCACCGGCTGCCTGATAGAGCTCCTGATAAAAGGCAAGCGTGCCCTGCTGGACACAATTTTTTCCACATGCACGGAACAATTTCTCCCGTTCTATCTGCTCCAATGCAGCAATTCCCTTTTCAAATCCTTGAAACCAAAAGACCATATTTGAATCCATGTTTTTCCTCCTAGTCCTCTTTTACTGGCCAACGCATATCTGCTTTTCTTCACCGTCTTCTATTACATCTTTGCGCCTGTGTCCA
>BCAA01000007.1 GCA_001305115.1 Clostridia bacterium UC5.1-1E11
AGTTGCGGCTGGATCGTCGTAGACCTCCTGCGCGTTAGTCCGGGCATTCACAAAGAGTTCCCGCACTTCCGGTACCAGGCGGTCGATGTCCTCCTGCGTTACGTTGTTCGCCTCATCCAGGACAATCTTCAAGATGTCCTTGTCCACCTTCGTAAAGGTAAAGCGCAGGCTCGCGCTCTCATTCGGCATCGTGTAAGTGTACGCAAAGCCGTTTGGTTCAAACGGGATGTCCTCCCCGTTGAGCTGTGCACTGGCAAACGCGCCGTCGGTTGGGGTGAAGGTAAAGGTCAGATCTTCGCCCGGCATCACTTTCGCGCCGTAGATCGCATCCGTGGAGATCACCACATCTGCATTCCCTTCCACTTCCACCGCTGCATTGCTGCTCCACTGTACGGTCAACAGCTGCGGCTCCGCGGGAACAGAATCCGGTGTAACCCATTGCATACCACTCTTGGCTGTTCCAGAAACGGTCTTACCACTTTCGGTGAAGGTCACCTGATATGTGGTTTCTTCCTGCAGGTTCAAGCTGATCTGATCGATTAATTCCTCTTCATTCGTCACAATATTTAAAATGCCATTGGAATCCTTTTCTGCTGTACAATTGTATGCCTCTATCGAACCATCCTGCTGTTCAACGACATACGCCTTTGTCAAAACGGTCTCTTCCATGGCTTTGAAAATTTCATGTACGTCATTATCACAAGCGCCACCTTGACCATAATAACCGCCAACGTTTGTGTCCGGTGGAGCTTTCCACCAATCGCTGATCATATCGACATAAGATTCTCCCAGCGTAACATCCTTCCGAGTTCCCTGCCCATAAAGAGAAGAATCATTTTCTATTTGGACAAACAGGCTACCCTCGATATACGGATCTGCGATAAACGCCCAATTCAGATTCCCATCAAAGCCCATCAACTGCACGCAGGAACCCATCGCGTTCATTCCCTTTTCCAGATAATATGGATCTCCAGTCAATTGATACATATTAAACAGCCCGTAGATGTTCCATGCAGTCCATCCATGAGGAGAGTTCATCATATTATTCGGATCGGCTGTCAAGAGCACATCGTACTGTGCTTCCCAGAAACGCAGGGAACCACCGTTCATCCGAGAGTCCGGGATAATCTCCTGTTCCAGTGCCTGATGTTTGTTCAGGTATTCCAATGCGCTGGCTTGATATTTCTCTCGTTCCGCAGAGCCTTCTGGATGCAGCAAAGCAAACTGAGACAGCTGTGTCGCAGAACAGGAGAAGGCTCCATCCTCAAAAGTCAATTGTCCTTCTGTATGAAGATCTCCATGAAGTTCAACCAAATTATCCATCGCCTTTTTGACGGATTCGTATTGACGGTCATAACAGGCCTGCCAATCCTCCTCATCATTTCCAGCGGCAATCATCTCGGCTTCTACTTCCATCAATTCCATAATGGACTTTGCCGGATAGATGACAGAGGTATAATCTCCGCTTGGTCCCTGATAGGCGCCTGTCTGCGGGTCCTGGCGGCTAATCAAATAATCTGCAATCTTAATCGCCTTTTGCAGATCCTCAATCGTTCCACCTGCCTGATACTTATCGACTAAAATTCCGACTGTTGTACTGTGATTCTGAATTCTTGTCGGATTATTCTGCGGAATTCCTTCCTCATTGTAGTCGATGATTCCGTAGATTTCCTGGAATTTCTGATCGATTTGGCTATCCTTTTCTTCATCTGGGAAGTATTTCATTCCCAAATATGTGCTATACAAGCCATACCAGGATTCGCAGCAATCCGCAGCTTTGGCCGGGTGGCTGAGCGCGGCCTCCTTTGCCTTTTCCATATACCAAGACCACGGCTTTCGCAACGTGACCATTGCCTCTGCTTTATAGCCATTGGAGTCCACCCGCAGGGTATATACGCCCTCTCCATCTTCCGGCGTGAAGCTCCCGACATACCGGTTGTCCTTAGCCTGTTGTAAGGAAATCGGCGCCAATTCTGAGCCATCCGGCGCAAATACACGCATTTGAGATACCGGCTGCCCTGCAAAAACCGATATATTTGCAGTTTCTCCCTCTCCCAATGTGTATTGATCTATGTCAATCGAAGGGGCATTGAGCATCTCTGTGACATCCTCTTTGACGTCTTGCACACTGTTGCTTAATTTCAACCGGATGTTCCAAATTCTGGTTTCATCTGTTTCCAAGGAGGAATTGTCCCGTGGATGACGCTCGGGCAAAGTTTCATCCTTTTGCATCAAATCCAGGACAACGCCATTGATTCGATGCGCTCCACTCTCGTAACTCAGCCGATAAGAAGAAACCGGTGCATCTGCTACAATCGATACAACATTCTGTTCCGGGCTTTCCAGATAACCCCACAGATGGGTCTTCTCACAACGCAACAAAGTCGGGAAGAACAAATTACGGTAACTTTCGTAGGTATCCTTCATATAGGTATCAATGCCCAGATTGATGCTCGCCCGATCGGGGGTTACCGTTTGATCGTTGGTGTTATGAAGCGTTGCTTGAATCTGAAGGATACCATCATCCAGCAAGCTATAGGAGATGCCAAACTCTACGCCATCCTTGGTTCCTGTATAACAATGTTCATTTTCCGCTGTCTTTTTCAGCCGTACTGCATTGCCATTCCACTGCCAGGTGGGTCCTGCAAAACCGCCCGTGCGGAAAGGAACCTCAATCCATTCACCGGCGTCGTTCTGGAATTGCAGATCATTCATGGTTCCGCGAGCATGATCTAAAAGGACACCCGTGGATTCATCTTGAAAGGATTCCCCACTGTGATCGGGAGGAATGACAACCGGCGGATTGTTGTCATGCAAGGTAATTGCATGGACACTTACACTTCCATATGTCGGATCGGTTACATCTGTAATCTCCACGCGGAAATGATAAACATCCTCTTCATTCTCTGAATAGAAATTTACTGTCAGAATGTTCCCAGTGGTTTCCCCAGAAGTCCGTACAATGGTCGCTAACGGAGTCTCTTCGTCGTTCAGGCGAATCTCGGTTTTTACTGTTGCTTGATAAGCCCCAGTATACAGTTTTAATGTACGAAGTGTGGTGCTGCTGTCTACATCAAAAGTCAAACCATTTCCCACATGTTGCATGATAATTCCACGCTTTTCCGATGCATAGGAACTGGTGTTATTCTCACGGTTCATACCATCCATAAAGTGGAACTCTGCAAACCGATCCCCTGTAATACCACTGGTTGTCCCCAAAGCAGAAACATTTTGAATAAAACTGTCAACATAGGTCTCCTGAAGGTTTTTATATTCATAATTGTGAATATCTTCTGCATCAAAGTAGGCCCAATCCAAGTTCCCCTCGCTCGTCAGGTTAACGGTTTGTGTCGTCTGCTGGGGAATATCTTCGGAGATGTAAGTAACCGGTTCGTCCGGCAGTTCGCTGGAAATCGATCCATAAACTGTAACAGCATGGAGACTCATGCTTCCATAGGTCGGGTCGGTTACATCCGTAATAGAAATCTTAATATGTAAAACATCGTCATCGCTCACTGTCTGTGTCCGAAGGGTTAAAATATTTCCTCTGGAAGCAGAAACAGTCTGTTGCAGTGTCTTTATGGGGGCTTCCTCTTCATTCAATCGGATTTCAGTCTTTACAGTAGCAGCATATGCCCCTGTATAAATCTTGATTGTGCGAGGCTCCGTGCTTCCAGCAATATCGAACGCAATTCCACTATCAACCCCTTCAAAAATAAGGCCGCATTTCTCCTGCTGATAGGTGGCACTGTTGCTGGAAGTTTGCGTTCCATCGGTAAACAGAATTCTGCAAATTTATCGCCCGTAAGTCCATTGGTATTTCCGGATACCACAACATTGCTAATTTCATCCGCATGATATTTCTGCTCGTAAGACTGCGCGTCCGTAGAGTTGAAATACAACCAATCCAAATTTCCTTCCGTTGTAAGGTTGACCGGATACGCCCCCTCTTGGCTGACCGTCAGTTCTACTTCCGATGCATCTAAAATGGCGTCCTGGCCAGATGTTTCTGGCGCATATCCCAGTGCTTGTTCCTCAGAAGCAAACGCCAAATTGCTGATCGAGCCCGTAAACGCCATGCAGAATGCCAGTAAAAAAGCTACCCACCTTTTTTTCAATTGAACCATCCTTTCTTTTCTCTCCATCAGAACCCACATGCGAGTAGAACCCTTCGTTTATTTTTTGCCCCCTTTTCATTAATCGAATTACTTATATATCTTATTTTATATTATATATTGGTGATTTTATAAAATCAATACACGCTTTATACAAGAAGTTTTTAGATATTTTATTACATCTCACAGTCCTAAAACAGACTACTTCATGGTTGAAAAAAATAAAAGCCACTGTACGACAAAGCTTTTATCGCACAGTGGCTTTCCTTTAATGACCCTATCCAATTACATATTTTTTACAACAAGTTGATTCCCAACGTAGTCCACAAGAAGCGTTTCACGCGGTTTGACATCCGCTTGAAGGATCTTTTTTGCAATCAGCGTCTCTACTTTGCTCTGAATAAAGCGTTTTAACGGACGTGCACCGTAAATTGGATCATAACCGCTGTCCACAATAAAGGTCTTTGCTGCAGGTGTCAACTCCACACGCAACTGCTTATCTGTCAGACGGCGTTGCAAATCGGCAATTTGCAGATCTACAATATGACCGATTTCATCGCGCGTCAAAGGCTTGTAGAAGACAATCTCATCCAAACGGTTCAAAAACTCCGGGCGGAACTGCTGTTTCAACAGCGCATTCACTTGTTCTTTCGCCTGATCGCTGATCTTGCCATCCGCATTGATGCCTTCCAATATGGCATTTGACCCCAGATTCGAAGTCAGAATAATAATCGTATTCTTAAAATCCACTGTACGTCCCTGGGAATCGGTAATACGGCCATCATCCAAAACTTGTAATAGGATGTTAAATACATCTGGATGAGCTTTTTCTACCTCATCAAAAAGGACAACTGAATACGGCTTCCGGCGAACTGCCTCCGTCAGCTGGCCGCCTTCCTCGTATCCAACGTATCCCGGAGGCGCTCCGATCAAACGAGACACCGAAAATTTCTCCATATATTCCGTCATATCGATGCGGATCATATTGTGCTCGTCGTCAAACAATGCTTCTGCCAAAGCTTTCGCCAATTCGGTTTTCCCGACACCAGTCGGCCCCAAGAAAAGGAACGAACCGATCGGCCGGTTCGGGTCTTGAATACCTGCACGGGAACGCAGAATGGCCTCTGTCACCTTCTGTACCGCTTCATCCTGGCCAACCACACGACGATGCAAAATATCGTCAAGATGGAGTAACTTCTCACGTTCGCTTTCCATCAATTTTGAGACTGGAATTCCTGTCCAACGGCCCACAATTTTAGCAATTTCCTCCTCTGTAACCTTGTCACGCAACAGGTTGGTGTCGGAAGATTGGCTCTGTTCTGCGATCTGCTCCTCCTCTGCCAACTGCTTTTGCAGCTCTGGCAGCTTTCCATATTTATATTCAGCAGCCTTGTTCAAGTCATACATGCGTTCTGCCTTTTCAATCTCCGCATTAACCTGCTCAATTTCCTCACGCAACTTCTGCACTTTCCCAATAGCCTGCTTTTCGTTTTCCCACTTTGCCTTCATTTCCTTAAATTGGGCACGCAGATCTGCCAGTTCCTTTTGAATTTCCTTCAGATGTTCCTGCGTGAGTGGATCAGTATCCTTTTTCAGAGCCGCTTCTTCGATTTCATGCTGCATGATCTTTCGGGAAATATCATCCAGTTCCGTCGGCATGGAGTCGATTTCCGTACGGACCATTGCACAGGCTTCATCCACCAAATCAATCGCCTTATCCGGAAGGAACCGGTCGGAAATATAGCGGTTTGAAAGCGTCGCAGCAGCAATCAATGCCTGATCTTGAATCTTAACCCCATGGAATACCTCATAACGTTCCTTCAAACCGCGAAGAATGGAAATAGTATCTTCCACACTCGGCTCATCGACCATGACTGGCTGGAACCGACGCTCCAAGGCTGGATCTTTTTCAATATATTGATGGTATTCATTAAGAGTCGTCGCACCAATACAGTGCAACTCCCCACGTGCAAGCATTGGCTTCAGTAAATTACCTGCATCCATGGAGCCCTCGGTCTTGCCGGCACCCACAATGGTATGCAACTCGTCAATGAAAAGAATGATCTTTCCTTCGCTTTTCTTGACCTCATTCAAAACTGCTTTTAAGCGTTCTTCAAATTCGCCGCGGAATTTTGCTCCAGCGATCAGAGCACCCATGTCCAAAGAAAAGATCTTGCGGTCCTTTAAATTATTGGGCACATCCCCACGCACAATTCGCAGGGCTAAGCCTTCAGCAATAGCAGTCTTGCCCACGCCCGGTTCGCCAATCAAGACGGGATTATTTTTGGTTTTACGGGATAGGATACGAACTACATTCCGGATCTCATCGTCGCGTCCGATTACCGGGTCGAGCTTATGATTCTTTGCCAGCTCGACCAAGTCCTGCCCATACTTGGAAAGCGCGTCATAGGTTTCTTCGGGTGTGTCACTGGTCACGCGGGTATTTCCACGGACACTCGAGAGTGCCGTCAAAAACGCATTTTTCTCGACTCCAAAGCGTTGAAACACATCCTTGACCGCATTGTTTGGCCGATTCAGTATCGCAAGTAAAATATGCTCGACAGAAACATATTCATCTTTCATACGATCTGCTTCTTTTTCCGCAGCGGTCAAAACAGCATCCACATCGGTGGAAACATAAATTTTCCCTGCTTCACGGCCAGGACCAGTTACACCTGGTATACGGGAGATCTTTTCTTTCACAGCCTGTTGGACAGCATCACAGTCCACATTCATCTTTTTTAGCAGTTGTGGAATCAAACCATCCCTCTGTTGCAGTAAAGCTGCTACAAGGTGTTCTTCCTCAATTTGCATATTGTTGTTTTCTATGGCGAGGTTTTGGGCTTCCTGGATGGCCTCCAAGGACTTTTGGGTAAATTTCTGTGCGTTCATGTTCAACCCCTCCTATCTGTTACACATTCAGTGTTCATGCGGGTTTCTATTAATTTTTTAGCACTCTTATCATGAGTGTGCTAAAATTATATTCTATATATATGAATAAATCATGAACAAACAAAGGACTTTATGTAAACCAGCAGAACGCACATAGAATAGGGAAAGAATTCCCTATTCTTTTGCAGATATTCGAAAGTGCAATAGAAATTTTTGAAGAAAGCAAAGGAGACGATCCATTCCTTGAAATGGACCGTCTCCTTTCGTATGGTCAGATATTCATACCCTAATGTTTGTATCGTTTCGAGTAAATTTCCTCCTGTTTAAATTTCAAACAGCTTTCGATCAAACAATTGTCACTGTACAGTGCTTTTGAGCGTTTTGACCAGGCAGCGTAGTATAGACGCCTGTACTTTGGCCAGGTATACCGATCGCATACACACGGAAATAGAAATCGTTGCCAATCTTTGCCACAAATTGGGTCTTAAGCACATCGCCGTTTCCAACCGTAAAGTTCGGAGTTCTATTGTTCCCATTTACAACGTTCATCTTGAAGCAGTAGGAAGCACCTCTCTTCAAAGTAAAATCTACGGTTGTATCCGAAACCACCTCAGCCTGTCCTAGCGCTGTCTGCAAGGCCCCAACAACCACGGTTCCTGACGAGCCATAGGTGTTTCCGGTAGAAGATGAACTGGAACTATTCTTTCCAGAGCTATTTGAGTGACCAGAATTCTTGCGTTCCAGATTGTCCATAGCCTGTTTAAGCTCCTCTTCAACCGCTTTCACAATCGGTTGATCGTCTTCACTCAACTGGTCGTTTTCCATGACCGCTTCTGCCTCTTGTATAGCTTTCTGCAGAGCATTTGCTGTTGACCGTGTATACTGGGTAAGATCTATCTTTTTAGCACTTTTTAGGAGCGCATCCAAATTGGATTTATTAGCCTTTAAACGCAATTCCAAGATGGCATTCATTAATCGATCGGTTGCTGTATCGACGGTATCTTGTCCGGCGAACTCATCCTCATAGACCTTCTGCGCCTCCTGGAGTGCTTCTTGGAATTCCTCTTTTCCCGCGTCCACATAGTTATCTAGGTTATAGGTACCCGCTGCTGTGATTACCTGCAACAATAGAGTCTTATCCCCGCTCCGCATGCCTAACGCATGAATCCACTTAACAAGATTAGTCCAGCTCTTGAGCACATCCTCTTCGCTGGCTTTTGGATCTGCCTGCACTACTTTTGCTTCTTGAAGCGCCTTTTCAAAACCTGCTTTTACATCCTCGATGACATCATTATAGTCTTCCGCCTGTTGTTGCTCTTCTGCGTAGTCGATCACCTTGTTGAGCAGAGTCTTATCGACTTCTTCCTCTTCCGGTTCCTCGGGTTCTTCAGGTTCTATATCTGCATAGTATTGGGATCGTAAGACAATATTTAGGGTTTCTTTAACATTCTGTTTAACAATATCTAAGGGAAGGATTCCATCCAGGATGTCTTGATAAAATGCATCAAAATTACTGATGCTGGCCATCCATAGATTATTGCCAGCCGCAAAAGAACGATTGATGTCCGCAGTATGTCCCCAGTCCGTCATAAATACACCGTCAAATCCCCATTCGTTGCGTACAATCTTTTGCAACATATCATAGTTTTCCGGTGAATACGCGCCGTTGATCTTGTTGTAAGAAGTCATAATTCCCCATGGTTTTGCATCCTTTGTGGCAATTTCATATCCCTTGAGATAGATTTCACGCAATGCACGCTCTGAAACAAACTCATTGACCTGCTGGCGGTTCGTTTCCTGGTTGTTACATGCAAAATGCTTCAAAGTTGCGCCAATTCCATTGGATTGGACACCACGTACCACAGCCGCGCCAGAATAGCCGGAAATTACCGGATCTTCTGAAAAGTATTCACTGTTTCTGCCTCCCATGGGATTGCGGTGAATATTCATACTTGGTGCAAGGAAAAAGTCAATTCCGCCATCTTTGCATTCACGGCCAATAGACTCTCCATATTGTTCTACAAGCTCCTGATTCCAGCTGGAGGCAATCACAGTCGAACTTGGATATACCTGGAACCCACAGCTTCCCACACCGTCTCCCCAAGGGGATTCATTATAATACCCGATGGTTTCCTGACGGTCCGCCATGGTCATTCCATAAATATCGCGCTCCGTTATCCCTGCCGTACGCCCTGTGACCTGGCGGTCTGTCAATGTATTGACCTCCATCACAGGCTCGCCATTTAGGGTGGGTTTTCCAAAATTTTCAACATCCGGACAGCCGGAACACATGGCAGCCAATTCAACCAGAGTCAAGTCGTCTACAAATGTATCCAAGGATATCTTTCCAGAAGCCACTTCATTTAAAGAGTAGCCTTTCGTATTCTCCTCCATGGACTCTGCATCGACGGGCACGGCTGTCTCCTCCGTGCAAAGTGCACCCGCATTGGTCGAATCCGCATCTTCGTCATATCTTCTTTCTATATTTCCGAATTCCGCCTCAAAAGTTTCCTCAGCGCCGGTCCCTTCCAATACATCGATCGGTTCCTGCGGAACCATATAATGTCCGACATTTTCCGTGGCCTGTGTGGCATTACAAATAAAGGTCTTTTCCCCTGTTATGTCGCGGACGGAATGACCGAACTTGATTCGATACACACCTGCATATAAATAGTATGCAGAAGCAGTCTCATTGTACAGGGCCAAGTCGCTATAATCAAAGGAAATGCTGACCTCCTGAGACTCTCCCGGCTCTAACAGATCGGTTTTTCCATAGCCAAGTAATTGGATGGCAGGTACATCCACACCATCCATACTGTCGTTGTCTGTTGGATAGGAAAAGTACAGCTCAACAACGTCCTTTCCGGCAACATCTCCCGTATTTTCTACTTGAACTGTGGCCGTCATTGTTCCGCTGCCGTCGCTAGAGAGCTTGTAATCACTCCAGGTAAAATCCGTATAAGACAGGCCATAGCCGAATTCATATGTAACCGGTACATCAAACGTCTCAAAATAGCGGTACCCCACATAAATATCGTCTGTATAGTAGACAATAGGATTCCCTTCCTCGTCCGTACCATCGGAGTCCGCCCAATGGGAAGAGGACGGATAATCCTCCCAACTTTTGGCATAAGTATCCACCAATTTACCAGATGGGTTGACAGCACCCGTCAAGATATCTGCGAGCGCATTGCCGCCTTCATTGCCCGGCAGCCCTGCCCAGATAGAAGCGTCAATGTGCTTATCTTTTACCCACTGCATATCCACAGTATATCCCGTGTTAAACACAACAATTGTTTTGTCAAACGTCTGATTCACAGAATCGACCATCGCCAGCTCATCGTCTGTCAAATAGTAACCGCCCTGGGTAGCTTTTCCTTCAGAGCCTTCTCCATTTTTCGATAGATACAATCAACGCCACATCGGAATGTTCAACTGCTTGTTGTAGGATTTCTTCTGGAATAGCTTCATCTTTTGTCACATCGTTATACCAGTTGCGAAGATCTTCATTTATTTCCAAATCTTCTGACGCTTCCAAGCCTTCCATGATATCGATGAAATTTTCGTCCAAACCATCATAAAAGCTACCTGTGCTCCATTTGTTCTGTCCAACGCCAAATACAGAGACTACACTCCCTTTGCTCAAGGGTAGTACTGGTACCCCATTTCCTTCTCCTGTTTCTGCATCCTTTTGCTCATTTTCCAGCAGGACCATCCCTTCGTCAGCCAATTGTTTGGTAGTCTGTTTTGTAAAAATTTTTGTAGATTCTTGCAAAACGGTGTCTTTGTCAAAGGCAAATGCGGTTGCTGTGGAAGAGAACATCAGCATTGCAGCCAGTAAAAAGGAACCTACTCTACGCAATGATTTCTGTCTTTTCTCTTTATTGGATTTCATCGTATTTTGTACCTCTTTTCCATACTGTTTTTCATCCAAAATTACAAAAATGTGTGCACATACATTTGTTTTGGATTTCCGTGTTTTGCTGTCCTGAGCATACATCTCCACAGCAAACCAGGACAAGGAGCGTTTTTTCTTTTTCTATTCTATTTTTTAGTATTTTATCCATGTAATTAAAAAATGTATTTATTTAAAATAGGTATAATACTACTATTTAATAACGATTTACTTTAAAAAACGCCTATACAGATTCAAAAATAGATAAAAAGCGATCGATGAAGGAAGGGCATTGTTTCTATTATATTTTTCAAAATAGGTAAATTTGTGTTATACTTATACAATAAAATCGTAAATAGGGAGAGGGAACATCATGAGTCAAAAACCATTATCTTATCGAGGAATTAGCTTTTATAAGTTGATGGGTGCCTTTTTTGTCGTAGTATTTTTATTCGCCGTATTGACAGTGGGATTGACTCTACATTTTATGAACCAAAACAATCAGGCAACAGAAACTTCCTATGCAGAAATGGCCAACAAAGTATTGCAGTCCGCCCCTTCCATGGTTGCAGGTTACTATCAGATTGCAGATCTCATTGCAGATATTCCAGAAATTGGACAACTCTCCTGTGCCGATACGTTTCCCATAGAGGCTCAGGAAGCAAAACAATTTTGGAATCACTTCGATTCTGTCTATCACTCTACTATGTCAGGAGCCGGAAATGTAGCCTGCTTATATTTCCAGAAAAGCAACCATACGATGGGGCTCGGAAGCTACAGCAATGATCCATATCTCAGCGGTGAGATGACCGGTGATTTTGGCCTGACCGAGGAGCAATGGCAATATCTTATTACTGCTGGAACACAAACGCGTGCCTTTTGTTTAAAAACCGATCAAATGTCCTTTGGACGACTGATGCTCTCCAAAGAAATCTATCCAAACGTTGTTCTGTTGGCTGGAATTACGGACTTCAATCTGCAAAATACACTCCAAAATTTCTACCTTCCGCCTAATTCACAGGCCATCCTTCTCACCAGCGATGATCGTTTTATTTCTTCTACAAAAGAGCAAAATCCTCTCGATGGATATCTGTCGTTTACACAGATTTCTAGTATGGCAGACTCCAAGACCATTGACGTGAGTGAATCTCCTTATTTTCTGTTTCACACCCCGTTCGCCGAGGGTAGCGTCGAGCAAATTGTTCTCATCCCCAATACGATTCAAGACGGCCAATTGCAGATGATTCTCAATGTTGTTCTGTTTGCTCTTTTTAGTTGGCTCGTTGCAGGTGGAATCTTTTCGTACTTATTTGCTTCTCGTTTTTACCGGCCCATTGGGAAATTGGTACATGATCTTCCTGTACAGGACATCGACAAAAACGACCCGCATGAGTTCCAAGTGGTTTCTACCGCAGTCCAAAAATTGTATCAACAGGCACAAAATTACGAGCAGCAGTTGAACCAGCAAAATCATCTGCTCGCAGATAGTCTGCTCCTTCGGTTGCTACAGGGAGAACTTTCTTTTTCCGACGAAGTAGAGAGTGCGTTCTCTCATGTAGGTTTTACACTGACATCGCCTTTTGTCATATTGATGGCTCAACCGGAACTTTCCGAGGTGTTGGACTCTTCTAAGAGTGTCCCTTCTTTGGATACATTGCAAGAAATCTTATCCAATTTTTTGGCAGAATCCGATTATTCCTGTTATTTAACAGAATATCGGGGACTTCTGATCGGTCCAGTATGTCCCCCCTTGGGAAGTGAGTCTTCTATAGAATTGGTTTTACGCAAGCTCCAGGAACACATCCACTCTTCTCTGGATGTACCTCTCTCAATGGTATTAAGCGAGATACATATATCCCATGCAGAGTTCTTCGACGCCTATCGGGAGGCCTCTGAAACTTGGGAATACAACCTCTTGATTGGTGAGGCAGGAACTGTCCGACAATTTCAATCTTCTCATCGTTTGTCTGAGTACGATTCCTCCAGTGTCTTTTGAACAACATGCGTAAGTTGGAAAACTGCCTTCAAGCTGAAAACGATCAGGAAGCGATTTCCTGTATACGGCATATTTTCCAGACTTTATCTGCTGGTACTCCTGATGCTGCTCCCTCCATCCAAAGGCGATTACATTACCTGTTCGATACGGTTCGTCTATACCTTTGTGAACGAGATGAATCATCATCTCTCTCGAAACGAAAGGACATTACCCCTAAAAAAGGGCAGAACTTAGACGATCTCTGCGAAGAGCTTTGTGATGCATTGCATGCAATACAAAAAGCTGAAGAAGATGATCCTCTAAAAAAACGCAAAATTCACCAAATCACGCAGTATATACAGGAGAATTATCAGGACCCAAATCTTTCGGCAGGAGCAATTGCTGAACAATTTCACATCAGCCTTCCCTGGCTTTCCAACCTTTTCAAGCGGGAACTGCACATCAATTTTTTAGATTACCTCCACCGCTATCGTATTAAAAAGGCAAAAGATTTGATCCTTCAAACCAAATATAATATTGGCGACATCGCAGAAATGGTAGGGTACACCAATGCGGTGACAATGACGCGGGCTTTCAAGCGCTATGAAGGAATCACACCAAGTTGGTATCGTCAGAACCCGCCAGTAGGGCAAAAAAGAATTTAAAAAGAATCCGAGATGAATTATATCCATACCGAGGTTGTCCATCCCCAGCATGGAGAAGAACCTATAAAACCTCAAAATTTATTTCTATAGAAAAGTTCTCTCAATAAAATAAACACTTCTAGAAATAAAATGGAGAGAGATGATTCATTCCTCTACCACTACAACCAGTGTGCTTTTTAAGTTTAGACCAAGAGACAATGAATAGAATCCTCTTACAATAAAACTGTGCAGCCATCTTTCAGATGGCTGCACAGTTTTATTGTACACAGTGTTTCGTCTATAAGTGTCTTTTTTCTTCGATTCCTCTATTATAAGCATTATTTTAAAGTCGTGCTCGTTTTCTTCATCTATCCGATTTCTCTTCTTCTCGAAAACTGGTAAAAGTCTCCTCGCAAAACAAACCGCGGTTCGCTCCCCTTCTGTTTCTTTTGAAATATTCCAGTAGCAAAAAGAATCGCCTGCCATAAACTGTTAGGGAGAAACAAGGTTGTGCGTGCGTCTGAAACGCCGCGCGCCGGGTTCTTTTCCCGACTTTTCAGATGTAAGGAGGATTTTACTATGGATGAGAACAATTGCAATTCCACGCCGCAGGAGCCAAGCGGGAATTTCAAAGAAGCGGTATGTATCGACGCCATGCGCATCTATGACAGTTGTAGTGAATAACACTATTCATTCTATAAATATCAATTTATTTGCAGATGATTTCATCAATCTATACACCACATATTACAATCCGGCGAAACGTTGGGTCCTCACCCAACTAAAGGACCCCTACGATGCGGACGACGTTGTGATGGAAGCCTTCAACTGGATCATTGAAAATAGTATCGACATCTTTTCATCCGCGCAGAAATCCGATCAAGAATACTTATCAAACGTTGTATATAGTTCTGTTCGCCGCATATCTCGAAAATATATTCGGTGTCTTCAGATGAAGAAAAAAAGGATAGATTCTACTTCTGACCTTGACAGCATTTTAGCTTATAGCATATTCACTCAGGAAACCTACATTGAAGTTGACACCATAGAGCAAAAACTAAAAAAACTTCCTAACAAATATCGAAGGGTGATGAAATACTATATTTATGGTTACTCTACGAAACAAATTGCACAGCTATTACAAACCACTCCAGAAAATATACGTAAAATAGAACATCGTGCATGTCAAAAACTAAGACTGTACGAATCTAATAATTTACATATTTTGCCTAAATCTTCTAATATCTTTTGACAAGTTGAGGAAGATTTATGGATTTTAAAAATTTATTCGAATATTCTTCTTTTAAAGGAGGAATATTCATGTCATTTAAAACACACTTTGCAAGCGACATTTATCACATTCGTACAGACAAGCTAAAACTGACACAACAGCAAGTTGCAGATGCCGTATCCATCTCTCTGCGTGAATACCAAAAGATCGAAAAAGGAGAAATTGCCCCCGGTTCTGAAATCTTTCTGCGTCTTGTCTTTTTCTTAGGGGTAGACATTGAACGTTATAGGCAGGACTTATTAAGTCAGACTTCAGATACGTTATAATTGCGCCTGCTGCCCGGCTACAATGTTGTAAGCGGTGCGGGATAATTTTTAATTAACATTCCAATAGTTCGTTCTGTGATGTCGTCTATCGTGGCCGTAAACGCCCTTCCGGTTTCCGCTGTTGTAACAATGGGGACTGCCGCACCTGCCTGCAGGGTCCCTGTCACAAACCCGTCTTTGGTAATTACCCCTTTCCCTTCTACAATGTCTGCGGCAATTACGTCTGCCTGCGTCTGCGCGGTCTGTCATCCCTCTATGGTAGTATCTACCTCCTCGCTGGTGTATGCTAATAAATACGATTCCGTCGCCAATAGACTACACATGTTCCTTCCACATGATGGAAACGTTTTTTCGTTACGTTCGCATTGTCTGCAAGAATAGAATTTTCATTCTTAAGGCGCTCCGTCGCCGACGAAATTGCCTATTCCATCGTTAAAGATGCTTGCTAGCCAAAAGTTGCTGTATCTTGCATGGATACGAAGCCATCTTTTATGTAATTCTCAATAAACGACTGTGTCTGTGAAAAGCTGTAGCCTTGCCTATCCATAGTCCTTTGTAGTCCCAACATAGCACTGGACAGGTCAGATGTAACTTTTACAGATTCCCTACCAAAATTAACAAAGGTCCCCACGCTGAACGCTACGGCAACTGTATTACTGATACTGGATATGGCAACCTATCATTCGCCTTTAAGCTCAGATAACCCCTTTTTAAAACCGCTGTTGTCTAATTCTGTGTCAATAATTACTTTTCTGTCTGTCAACCCGTCACCTCTGAACTAAAAATGTGCATAAGAAAACCGCCCCCTGATGGAGTGCGGTTCATTATCTCGTTATTCGTAATGTGTCCACATGCTGTAGATTGCTACTACTTGTTCTTCTTCATACACTTTATACACCAGTCGGTGTTGTGCATTGATTCGGCGAGAATAAAATCCATTTAAATCGCCCACCAGTTTTTCATATGGAGGGGGATTCTGCCATGGATTCTTTTTCATCACACCGACCAGGGACTGTGCTTTCTTGGATAGTCCACTCTGTTTCAGTTTTTGTAAATCTTTTTGCGCGCGTTTTGATAACTTTACTACATACATATTTACCACTCCAGATCATCGGCATTCACCATTTCATCAAGCGGCTGTTCTGCCTCTGATAAAATTGCCTTTGTCAAGCCAGGAACCGATGTAATCTGTAATGTAGCCATTAAGCTATTATATTCCTCTTCGCTCATAATGACGGCGTTCCCTTTTCTGGTATTTACATTGATTACATCATTATAAGTGATCGCTTGGTCGATATATTCAAACAGGTTCTTTCGCAAATTGGTAATGTTTGTATTGGTCATAACAAACTCCTCCTTTTTGCCAGTATATGTACATTATAGCGTACATATACTAAAAAACAAGAGATTTCTATTTGTTCTTGCCTCCCCTATCCCATACATTTATTTCAACCTATTTGCCCGTAGAAAGAAAGATGCAAACTATGCGTCTGACATCCTTGGAAAATTGCAATTTCAACCCACCTACCCGTAAAGAGCAAGACGCATGTGAGTTTTGGGCGGAAAACGCCGCAGGGATTTCAATCCACTTGCCTGTAAAGAGCAAGACCGTATTCATCAGTCCTTTCAAAATTTCATTATACGATTTCAATCCACTTGCCTGTAAAGAGCAAGACAGCAAATAGTAACAATTCTATGGTGCTACACTTATGCAATACTACTGATTATCTGCCTTTCCCCTCCTTCCACATATGGATATTCAGCGCGATATTACCAATCGCGACATCGATTTCTCCGCGTATTCCGTCAGTTAAATATGTTTGCTTGGACTTCGCACATTTCAATCCTTTTTGTGGCTATACTAATGCCATGATCTATGTGCAGAGTTTTGACTGCACACCATACAGCCACAATGCGATTTCTACACCACTATGGTATACATACATGAACGTTTCATCATCATAATACTGTCTATATTTTTGTTCAAATTCCGCTTTCAGGTTTAACCCCATCCCATTAAAATCCTAAATAGGCAGGGGGATATAACCATCTTCTCTGACGCTTGTCTGGTGGGCATAGTCGCAGAAAATCCTCTTTCGGTAAGATTGGCTGATCGTTGTAATACATGACTTGAACGGGTATAGAATCCTTCAAGATTTCTTCCATTTCATAGAACCAGTTAATATATGCCTCTATGAATAAAATTCCTTTTTTATCTGTGAACTTGTGGGCGATCAGCTCACAGGTTTTTTAGTGACTTGGTTATATGACAACATACGTCCGGTAGAATCTTTATAGGTGCTCTCTTGAAAAAAGTCACTGAATCCAAAATTGGATTCAGTCAAAATCGCCCTATAGGAATCCATGTCACGCAATAAATGCCCATGAGTTTTCCCTATCATCTGTGCCGCCTCTCGACTATCGAGCACTAGCGTTGATTCTGACAGATTCCGGATAGTATAGCAAGAGATTACACTAATAGTAATAACGTTTATGCTTGGTCGTACGGCGTTATTGCTATTTTTTGTGCTTTTGCATACATCAAATCAATGCCTTGCTTAATTACCTCCGCTTTTGTCAATCCGAAAACCTTGCAAGAGTAATCAATTTTACTTTGGTTATTATCAGAAATTCGGATTTCCATACGTGATCGTTTAAGATCAACTGTTAGTCTTCCTGTTCTCGGGGATATTTTCAACTCCCTCTATTTTGTCCGTACTTAAATGATGTATTATGTATGTTTAAAAGTCAAGAGGATTAGGAAAATTTTCTTTTTCTCTTGCAGAATTTGTCGAAAAGCATTATAATATGAACAAATAGTGAACTATCGGGGAGGGAGATTTATGAAGTGTCCAAAATGTGGGGCGGAAACAGAAAACGGAAAATTTTGTTTGAACTGTGGAGCTGCTATCACAACATCGCAAACTGCTAATATTGCAACACCAACTAATAACAACATATCATCCAATCAAATTCAGCAGCAATTAGATATACAACGTGAACAATTGCGTATACAACAAGCTCAACTAAATTTGCAAGTGCAAAACGAGGCAAAAAAATAATCTGTCCACGATGCCGCAGTAATAATGTAACTGTACAAGCTGTCGCTGAACAAAAAAAGCGTGGTTGTTTAATGTCCATCGTATGGATTGTTTTAGCTTGCTGTACATTAGGATTAATTATTTTAATACCTCTTTTGACACGCAAGGGTAGCAAGACCAAAACATATGCTATTTGTCAATCTTGTGGACATCGATGGAAAGTATAAATAGTCTCCGCGCCCTCCATAGGGGCGCGGTTTTTATTCTCCTAATAACTTTTTCAGGCGTTCCTGCTCGGCCAATTCTTCCGCTGTGTATCTCTGTTTCAAGTTCACTTGTCGCTTGTGATCCCGGTAAAATTCCTGTTCCCATTTCTCGAGTTTCTTCCCCCGGCGAAGCTTATCGCGGATGGAAACTACTGTGGAAAGCTGTCCTTCCCCTATAGCGTTGAACCACGCGATAAATGTCCACCAGTGGCAAAAGGGCAGGGCGCGCACTTCGCACCCTGCCACTTTATTTACATCCGCCACAATCATGTTGTGATCCTGTTCCCAATCAAGAAGTTTTGGCCGCGGGCGGGTGTCCGTCTCTTCTTCACCACAATTGATAAAGCGCATCATCCAAAAAATAGCCTTTTGATAATCCTTTCGCGGCATATCCGCAAACTCTTCATAGAAAAGCGCCATTGCGACGTATAGGCACGTTTGTTCACTCTCTTCCTGATTGCTCAGACAGGTAATACTATCAAGAATATCCCGGTAATCCGCATTGATTTGATACGTCTTACCGCCAATCTCCACAAATTCCGGTAAATCCCACCCGGCCATTTCTTTGCGCGGCGCTGCTCTCGGTTGATCTTTACAGCAGTTGCCACTTTTGCGTTAGCATCGGACTGATGTTGACGAATGCTATCCTCAATGATAGGTTGTAATACGGCAAGTAGATTGGTTACAAAAGGAAGTACCTTTCAGAAAAGAACGTGAACTCATCCTTGTACTCACTCTCAATAGTTTAACTATATCACACTTTAAGTATCAATTACGATCAACTCTTTCAATGCCTTTCCGTGAAGGGAACAAGTCCATTGATAGGTGTAGTTTCATGTGCACGGTTATTTGTTTCCACGTTTCTCCGAGTATGCGCCTGTCTAATACTTCTTTCAGAGTTCCGTCCTGAACCGTTTGAATCGCTTCTTCCACCCGCTGTTTGGTTTTCAATATCTCGTTAATTTTAGTGTTTATTTGCCCTTCTAAGGCGATAATTTTTACAAAAGCTTAATTCTATTTGATTCTCTCTTTCTCGGCCTCCTGTGGGCTCTTGAGATAAAACAAGCGTTACTTTGGTTGCCAACGCCCGCCATCGTGACAACTCCTCGCACAAACGGTCAATCTCTCTATCCGCTTCTTTGTAGTGCTCTAAATATGCTTTTTTCTCCTGGCTTGTCAAAAGGCCTCTCTCCTCGCTCATCGCTTCACATCCTCCCACATATAATCTAGGAATAACACCATCCCATTGAATTTCACACGACACGGGTGTAAATCTCCACCAGTCACATATTTTCGTCCATAAATTGCTTTCATAATCGCGCCAGACGTCCCACGGCAGGAAGAAAAAGTGCTCTTTTATTCCAACGCATACCGCGGTAGCCGCACCCATTCCAGCGTGATCTTTAAGCGTAGCCATCTGCTCTTGTGTCAGGACGTTCCAGTTCATCCGGTCTGTGGCCGTATATTTGGCCCCAAACTTGATAGTCCGGTGCCGCAGCGGCGGTGAACCTCCTAGTGAACATTCCCTCCCCATTCTTCTGCACCACACGAAACGGCTCCGGAAATTTATCAATCTTTGCGCGCCGCTGTGCCTTGTAATGTCTACATGCCATCTTGATTTCCTCTTCAAACACGTGCCCCGTGCATTATTCACTGTGTTTTGCCATACGCGGCGGACCTGCTGTGGATCGTGCTGCAATCTTCTTGTCTCTTCCTTTCTGGACAGCCGGTTGAATTTGAAGCATCCGATAAAATTGATAGGGGAAACGCCGTTCTCTACGGAATCCGGGTCTATGTAATAGCCTTTTATGGGTTTTGGTTCTTCTCGCCATTCCTTGGTGTTCACTTCTTCAACCTTTGTTCCTCCAATCGGTCCCCAATGATCCGACGACCAGCGTAATCCAGTGCAGAAATAAACAGTGACTATGCCGCAACGGGATTATCTTCATCGCAGGCCTTGAGCGCTTTCTCAACTGCGCTATTTATGATTTCCTGCAATTCCGACCGTTTCACTTTCCTTTCCCCCTCTCCTATTTCAAGAGAGTATTCGGCGTTGTATGTAACGCCGCTGCAATGATGGAAAGCTCCTGATCCGTTACCCTACGGCTCTGCCCCTCTAACTTCGAAAGGTCGGTTGCAGAGATTTCATTCCACGAAGCTGTAGCATTGCCATAAATTCCATCTGTTTCCAACCGGCTGCTTTTCGAAGGTCTGCTACACGGGCTCCTACGATATTCCGGTCACCCAACGGGTAAATGCACGGTCTCACACCTTTACCTCCTTGACATTTTCCTCTCTCTGCGGTACACTAAGCGCGTGAAGAATTATCCCTTTGCCGCTGTCAGAAGTGCCCCTTCTGGCGGCGGCTTTCTTTTTTATCAGTATCATTCCGGTTTTCTTCCTTTTAAAATTTCTGGCGGTCGATCGCTCCATCTGTGATGTGCCTTTGCTACTATCGTCCGTACGATCATCATCCAATACGGCCAGCGTCGCCAACATCAGAATCAGCGTCATCTATGGGTGTGCCATCATCCATTCCAGCATTCGGCTTTCCTCCTTCCATTGAAATCACAAAAGACGCGGTTCCCAAGACGTTTTGAAACTCTTTGGCCACTTCTTCTGCACTTGGGTACACCTTACCGAGCTGATCCGCATACCGGCATATGATACAGATCAAAATAGGCGCTGAAGCCTCTTTCACGGGGTTGATTGCCCCAGCGATATTTTCAGATACCGCCACCAATAAGCGATCCCGTTTTCGAAAAATACCCTCATCCTCCTGCTCTACGGCTTGTGAAAATTCGTCCACCAATGTGTCTCATGTTAATCTTCTTCGATTTGTATTCTCCTTGCGTGTGGCATAAGTGGGCCACTCAACCTTTATCTCTACTTCCGCCCCTAATCGTTCACTTTCCAGTTTCGACAACGCCCGCTCGAAGTTCTCTCGCGTTCGCGCCACCAGCTCCGGCGTTGCGTCTATGTAGTAGACTCGCACAATGGGTGTTCCTGTATCTCCGCGGGCATATGCCATATGAATCACCTCCTAGAATGGGTATGGGATTCGTGGATTGTCCTATGCCCGGTTTTCGCCGCCGTGGGCCGGTTTTTATTATGCTGAAGCGTTTGTCGATATGTATAATTTTTCTCTTTTCTTTATATGCGTATTTTTGTGTAACGTCATTTGGATTTATGTGTAATAATATAAAGAAAGAAAGGGAGAACGAAGATGAAACGCTGGAAGGTAATCAACACTTTAAAAGCCGGGAGCTTTAGCTAGTAATGTATAGTGGAAACCATGATATATATTTCAACCCAGCTACCAAAATCACTATTCCAGTTAAACGTCATATAGAAATTGACAATACAGCAGCAAAAAAGTTATTAAGACAGGTGGAGCTTCGATAAGCCCCTTGCTTGTCAAAAATGTTTAAGGAGGCTTTATCGTACGTTGTTTATATACAGCAGTTTTTAGTCCTCATGGGGACGGTGGATATATTACCTCCGTCCCAGATATTCCTGGATGTATCACAGGTGGAGTTACTCTAGACGAAGCGGTGAGCATGGTATGCAACGTGATGGCAGGCTGCCTGTGTGTCCTGGAAGATCAGCACGTAGAAATCCCCTCTGCATGCGCTCCATAGAATATTCCCATAGAATCAGATGTGAATGTACGTGCTTGGATTGATGTAGATACAATCAAATACCGAGCAGAAACGGATAATCGCATTGTACGAAAAAACATGTCTATTCCGTTCTGGCTAAATGCACAGGCAGAGCGCGAAGGGATCAACTTTTCCCAAACCTTGCAGGCTGCTCTGAAAAAACGCTTTGGGAATTACGCAGGAGCATTAAAGTGAGTTCTTACGTAATGAATTTAATCTATCCAGCTTATTTCTGTCCCTACAGGCAGAACAAAGGTGGTTATACAGTGGAAGTCTCAGACCTTCCCGCATGCGTGAGCGAAGGGGATTCTCTGACAGATTCTATTCTAATGGCTACGGATGCAGTTTCCGGATGGGCTCTCGGTGGACTGGAAGATGGCAAAGACGTACCCAAAGTAAGCCCAATAGAGAGCCTCCGTTCTAAACCCGGTGATTTCGTCAACATTCTCGTTTTGGACATGGATGCCTACACGGAAAATATGATAAAAAGCGGTTCGAAAAAATCTTACAAATCTCGCATGGCTCAATATTTTTGCAGAAAAGAACCATATCAATTTTTCGCAGGTGCTTCAGAATTCTCTAACCACCATTTATCAGTAACAACAAAAAGCCTAAAACGTCTGCTTTAGTTCCTTTAGTTGAAAACAAAACCTCCGATACAATGAAAGAATGGTTGTCATTTTTTGCCCAGTTCGTTCTGTAAAAACGAAATCCATATCCGCTCAAATTCCATAGCACCATTAGCCTTAAAAACCTCTGTGGCGATTCCCTCAATTGAGAGTGTCGGATCAGAGGTCTCTTTTTTCTTAAAATAAATCCTTCTAATTTCACCGTCAAAAACCCATCCAAAAGAGCAGCCACACGAGTTCCGTCTGAAATGATCATTCACTTCAGAAACTCCATCGTTATCATCTCCTTCCTACTTTGGCTTCCTCCTCTGCCTTGGGGCGGCCTTTTTATACTGTTTTTGTCTCTCCTGTCACCGTACAAACTAATAAATGATTTGGAATAATGCCAAGTACTTCGCGGGCTCTAAACATTTCATTCGCATCGAGTTTTCTTCTTTTACTCGTTATGTCATATAATTGTTGTAGAGTTAAGTTCGTCTCTTGAGCCACCACATTCTTTTTGATTTTAATTTTGTTTATTTTTGAATGAATATTATCTCAAATATAAAATATTTTTATTTGTTTTTTGCTTATTTTTCGATCTTTCTATATATTAATATCGATATATTCAGTATGTATTTACTGATTTCCTCCGTTTTTGCATTGACTTTTTGATAACGGCAGCATACTCTAAAAGCCAAAAAGATGATAACGTGACAAGAGAAGAGATCGCAAGTATTACCAAATCCATGCGCATAAATTCGGGGCTTACCCAAAAGCAAATTGCAGAAAAACTTGGCAAAAAGCAGCAAACCATAGCATCCTGGGAATCCGGGCAATCGCAGCCTGATGCAAACACCCTATTTGCTTTTTGCTCTCTGTGCGGTACTACTGTCGATATTGCCTTCGGTTTTACACAACAAAAAAACTCCCCCACCCCGGCAGAACCGGAAGTAGGGGATTCGGATTATGATGCATTAGATGGATACGGCCTGTCCCAACATGATTATGATTTAATCTACACGTTTTGGTGGATCTGGGCGTATTGAGCAAAGGACAAGATATTACTCGTGACCAGATCGGGGTCTTGTCCGGGGTCTTGCGGATTCTCCGTTCCACGTTCTCTCCGTCCGATGTAGGGAGCAAGAAAGATAAGGCGGTCTGATATTGCCGGTTGTTTGCTGTAAGCCTCCCGGATTGCTTGTTTCACGTTTTCGGGACAATGATACAATTTTTTCATAAAACTATCTCCATTCCCTGGGCCTGTCTGCCCTTTATCTATATAGGGCCAGTGTAAATGGAAAATCGTTCCATGATGTCAACATTTTTCACTTTAAGATTTATTTGTTCTATTTCGACAAAATTTTATTTGAGAATATATGCAATTCATGGATATAAAATCTTTTAAATAGAAGATCAATATTTCTTTTTATAATTGTACCGATATGAAATATCAATAAACAAAATAGAAGAGTAAGGAGGTGAATCCTTTGCGCTATGGGGAGTATCTTCGAAAATCCCGGATGGACGATCCTCATGAACCGCTGGAAGAAACGTTACGGAGACATCGGGAAATTTTAAAGAAGTTTGCCGTTGAGCACAACATTCCAATTGCAGAGAAAGACATCTATGAGGAAGTGGTTTCCGGCGATAGCCTTTATGCACGCCCGCAAATGTTGCGGCTTCTGGAAGACGTCGCCGCTGGCAAATTCGACGGAATTCTGTGTATGGATATTCAGCGCCTGGGCCGCGGTTCCATGAGCGACCAGGGCATTATATTGGAGGCGTTCAAATCATCCGGTACAAAGATCATCACGCCGGTCAAAACATACGATCTCAATGACGAGAGCGACGAGACATACACGGAATTTGAGGCGTTCATGGGCCGTCAGGAACTCAAAATGATTAAACGCCGCTTGCGGCGCGGCCTAAAGAAGACCATCGAGGACGGCGGCTATGTGGCGAACGCTCCATATGGCTATGACAAGGCCAAAATTGGAAAACGTCCTACGCTCAAGATCAACGAAGAGGAAGCAAACTTCGTCCGGTTGATGTTTGACCTGTATGCAAATAAAAACATGGGGTGCCAGCAGATCGCGGATGTAATCAATGGCATGGGGGCAAAACCACACCGTGCTGCACAGTTCGGCCGGACTGCCATTCGCCAAATACTTACTTCCCCTGTCTATCTTGGCAAAATCGTATGGGACCGAGTGACCTATATTCATCCAGGCATGCAAGGTAGTACAAAACATGGCAAAATCTATAACCCAAAGGAATCCTGGACAGTGGTTGATGGCCTCCATCCGGCAATGATCGACGAGGATACGTTTTATCGTGTTCAAGAGATTTTTGCCAATCGCTACCATTCCCCAAGTTTTAAGGGATATGTGGAAAACCCTCTCGCTGGTCTAGTGATCTGTAGTAATTGTGGTGCAGCCATGCAGCGCCAGATGTGTAAGGGTGGCCCCATTTTGCTCTGTCAAAAACGTGGATGTATCGTTTCAAGCCGTTTGGCTTTGGTCGAACAAGAAGTATTGCGCAGGCTCCGCGAAGAAATCGGAAACCTTTCTGCGATGCAGGCAGTTCCCGTTGATGAAGATGATCACGCAGAAGAAGTCTTGAAATCCATTGAGCGAGAGATCCGCACAGCAAAGCAACAGGACAGCCGGCTACATGATCTTTTGGAACAGGGAGTCTACGACGCCGATACCTTTTTGGCAAGGCATCAAATCTTATTGGATCGCATTGAAAAGCTGAAAGACTCTAAGCTTCCATTTCTGCAACCGAAAAAGCAACTCAACATTCCGGCCATGCAGATGCGAATTCAAGATGTCCTGGATCACTACCCAAACGCTTCCGGGGCTGCTAAAAATGAAATGTTGAAGTCTGTGATCGAGCACATAGACTATCGCAAACGAAAGGGAGCTAAACCCGCAGAATTTGAACTCGACATTTTACTTTTTACCCCTTTATGTCGCTACATAAAGCCGCTCCGGGCGGACAAATAAGAATATCTCTATATCTATAGAAAGGTTGATCTTATGATAAAGACTGTCTGGAAGATCTTCGTGTTTACTTCACACCCGACAAGCACGACTTGATCGAACAAGCAACCAATGTACGTATTCGCAATGTGGAGGTCATCACCGTCTATTTGGATCTGGAGCCTGTTCCTTTTAACAAGGGGTTCTATTCAATTGACATGACCTTCTTCTTCAATGTCTGCCTGGATGTATATTCCCTGCCAACTGGCGGCCCAGTTATTGTCAGTGGTATCTCTGTATTCAATAAAAAGGTCATCCTGTTTGGCAGCGAAGGAAATGTCAAAATGTTCAGCTCGGATCTGAACTGCGATGATGTGGATACGCAGCTCACCAGTGGTCGGGTTCTGCCCAAGGCCACTGTGCAAGTTGCAGAACCGATCGGCCTTTCTGCGCGTATTTGTGATCGTCCGATGGGATGTTGCGATACCTGTTGCCGGATTCCGGACAGCATCTGCCAGCGTTTTGGCGGCCAGTTTGAGACCAACACCTGCCGCAATGTCTATGTCACAATCGGTGTCTTCACCATTGTGCAAATCGTACGTAATGTTCAGATGTTAATCCCTGCCTATGACTTCTGCATTCCAGAGAAAGAATGCGTTACAACCAGTGATAATCCGTGTGATATGTTCCGCCGCATTGAATTTCCTACGGACGAATTCTTCCCGCCAAAGGTGGGCGAATCCGGATGCGGTTGTGATTGTCGCAACCGTAAATCTAGTTGTACTGACTAAACCTTTCCTTTTACTTCGATCATCGCGGCATAAAACACGAGCCTGTGGAGTCCTATTTTCCACAGGCTCGTGTTTTACCCTTTCAGTTCGAGATTCAATAAATAAAAGTATTTTGTCCTAACAACTCCCCCCTTCGAAAAACAGTAGCTCCAAAAATCCCGGACTCTATTTGGGATAGAGTCCGGGATTTTCTCCTTTACGATTTAATTCATTATAAATTTTTAATTGTTTTCCGATACATTCTTGCAAACATGAAGATACTGGCCAACAGAGAGGCGACTTCTGCAATCGGAAAAGCATACCAGATGGGTGGCAAACCGATCTGGGACAATAAAAACGCCGCAGGCAGTAAAACGACCAACTGTCTGAGTACAGAGACGATCAAGCTGCTTACACCATGCCCAACCGCCTGGAACAGTGTGGAAAACAAGATCCCCAGTGCCGCTGGAAGGAAACTCAAACTAATAATTCGTAGAGCAGGGACACCAATCCCTAACATGTTTTCAGAAGCATTGAAGATCAAAAGCAACTGGTCAGGAACTGCCCAGAACAAAATCATACCACAGGCCATAATGACCAGAGCAATAACGCTGCCAATCTTCAGAGCAGACACCAATCGTTCTCTGTTACGTGCGCCATAGTTATAGCCCATAATCGGCATTAGCCCCTGTGTCAAACCAAAAACCGGCATAAAGACAAAAGATTGTAGTTTAAAATAGATACCAAAAAAGGCTACTGCTGTCTCGGTAAACACAATCAAAATTGCATTCATACCCATAACCATTACCGAGCCGATCGACTGCATGATGATGGCGGGGAATCCGACCGCATAGATATTCCGGATGGTGTTCCAACGAAGTTTGAAACCGCGGAAGGAAATTTTCACATCATGATCCTTGCAAAAGAGCACAATGGCCGCCACAATCATGGACAAAATTTGCCCCGCTACCGTAGCAACCGCTGCGCCTGCAACGCCCATCTTTGGCATTCCAAGCATGCCAAAGATAAAAATTGGATCTAATATGATATTGGTAACTGCGCCAATCAATTGGAAGATCATGGGATAAACCATGTTGCCTGTTGCCTGCAAAGTTTTCTCAATATTGACTTCTACACAGACGCCCATAGAAAAGATACACACAATTCCCATATACTGCGTGCCCATTTCCACTACTTCCGGCGTGCTGGTGAATGCGCTGATAAACGCATGAGAGAAAAACAGACCGAAGAGTGCAAATAAAATCCAGTTTACTACTCCCAACAATAGGCCGTGAGTTGCCGCATGATCGGCCTCTTCCCGATGTCCTTCCCCTAAGCGGCGTGAAATCAGGGAATTGATTCCCACACCAGTGCCAACCGCAACCGCGATCAACAAGTTCTGAATGGGAAATACAAGTGATACCGCTGTCAAAGCGTTTTCACTCAACTTTGCAACGAAATAACTGTCCACTACATTATACAGTGCCTGAACCAGCATGGAGAACATTGCTGGCAAAGACATGGACAGAATCAGCGGGAACATAGGGGCTGTTCCCATTTTGTTTTGTTCAAATTGTTTTGTTGCTTCTTGCATGCATTCACTCTTTTCCATATCAATTCAAGTTGCCGTCTTCCCTAGCTTAACTTTGTTAAACGAGCAAAATTCGCCATCAATTTTTTGGTGCCAACCTGTTCAAATGCAATCTCCAATAGATTGTCATTTCCCATAGGCGTTACGGATAAAATGCATCCTTCCCCAAATGTACGATGGGACACACGGTCGCCAGCCCGCAAAGGTTCCGATGGAGCATGTCCTTGCTCCAGACTGGAAGGCCCAAAGTGCCGGGCTGCATTGGTTGAAACCACACGCGCTTCATAGGCCGACGTAGGCAACACCATACCAGGTTTCGGTTTTTCCATTCCCTTGTTCTCGAACGTTCAATCAATTCTTCGGGAATTTCAGCGATAAACCGGGAGGGTTTATTCCGAGAGGTACTGCCAAAAATCATACGGCTTTCCGCATTGAGGATATAAAGCTCTTCCCGGGCACGCGTGATTGCCACATAAGCCAAACGGCGTTCTTCCTCGATCTCGTTCGGATTATAAATCGCCTGTAAACCCGGAAATATTCCCTCTTCAAAGCCCGGAAGAAACACCACAGGAAATTCCAAGCCTTTTGCAGAATGCATCGTCATCATGACAACGGAGTCGGCTGTTTCATCAAAATTATCGATGTCCGTCATCAAAGACACTTCTTCCAGGAACCCGGAGAGGCTGGCTTCTTCTCCATTGTCCTCCTCATATTTAATAATATTGGAGGATAACTCGTTGATATTATCGATTCGATCCTGCGCATCGTCATTTTCTGCCGCCTTCAAAGCCTCGATGTAGTTTGTTTTGCTCAGAATCAGATGGTACAGATCATTTAAGCTGACATCTGGATCATTGGAGGCGTCGATCAAGGACTGCATCAACTCTGCAAACTGTAAAAGCTTCGGCGCCGTGCGTTTAAGCGGCTCGTAGGTATCCGCATGACAAATTACATCAAACAGCGACTCTCCCAGGGTGTTTGCAATCTCCGACGCTTGTGCAATCGTCTTATCGCCAATGGAGCGCTTTGGCTGATTGATGATGCGGCGCAGCCGCATCTCATCCGCAGGATTGTTGATCACGCTCAAGTAAGCAATCATATCGCGGATTTCTTTGCGCTCATAGAAACGCAGTCCGCCAATGATGCGATACGGAATCCCAGACTTTACAAACATCTTCTCCAAAATGTTCGACTGGGAGTTCATCCGATATAAAATCGCATAATCGGAATACTTTCTTCCGTCAGCTACGCCTTCCAAAATCTTTTTGGCAACATAATCGGCCTCATCTTGTTCGCTATATCCTGTATGTACAGCGATTTTGGAACCCTCTGGATTCTCCGTCCATAGAGTTTTTCCCTTTCTCTCAGTGTTGTTTGAAATCACCGCGTTCGCCGCATCCAAAATATTCTGCGTAGACCGATAGTTCTGTTCCAAACGAATCACAGCCGCTCGAGGGAACGTCTTTTCGAAACTCATGATATTCTCAATGGTTGCGCCGCGGAATTTATAAATGCTCTGATCGTCATCGCCCACAACACAAAGATTCTGATACTTCTGCGCCAACAACTTGACGAATACATATTGCGCATGATTTGTGTCCTGATATTCGTCAACCATAATATAACGGAACTTCTCCTGATACTCATGCAATACATCCGGGCATTCTTCAAACAATCGAACTGTATTACAAATCAAATCATCAAAGTCCATAGCATCCGCTTCTTTAAGGCGGTCTTGATAGAGCTTATACGCTTGTGCGATCAAAATCAACCGATTATCCCGTCCGGCCTGCTGTTCATACTCCTTCGGAGAGATCAGATTATCCTTTGCGTGGGAAATCGCTGACAAAATGGACTTGTAGGACAAAACTTTATCATCAATGTTGAGTGCCTTCTGACAATCCTTAATCAACCGGCGAGAATCGTCTGTATCGTAAATGGTGAAATGACTTGTATACCCAAGACGTTCCCCGTTGCGGCGCAACATACGTGCACATGTTGAATGGAAGGTAGACGCCCAAATATCTCCCCCCATTGGTCCCAGCATAGCCTCTAAACGATTCTTCAGTTCCCCTGCCGCCTTATTGGTAAAAGTAATCGCCAAAATCTGCCAAGGGCGGCAAGCATTTGCCGACAACCTATCTCGAATAGAATCCGGAAGGGGGACGGTTCCTTGGGATGCCGCCTGTAGAACATCCAACTCGTCCTGTGTAAAGTCATAGGGCACCACTGTACTGTGATAGGCACTGCCCCAACGAATTAAATTGGCAATCCGGTTTACAAGAACCGTTGTCTTTCCACTACCTGCTCCAGCCAAAATCAGGAGGGGCCCATCCATATGAAAGACTGCCTGCTTTTGTTGGTCATTCATACGGGAAAACTCCCGCTCCATCATAACTTTTCTCAATCCTATGATCGTATTCGCCGTCTGTTCGTTCATTTTTCTGCTCCTAACCACAAATCAGCGGAACGGAAATACGCTCCTCAATTAAATACCCGCACGCTGTTAGAGTGTGCGGGTATGTTCGTTCAACAAATATTCAGTTTTCTGACCCAATCAGCCCAGAATACTGATCAACACGCCAGCCGCAACCGCAGATCCGATAACACCGGCTACGTTCGGGCCCATAGCATGCATCAACAGGAAGTTGCCCGGATTTTCCTCCTGGCCAACCTTCTGGCTCACACGCGCTGCCATCGGGACAGCAGAAACACCTGCGGAACCGATCAACGGGTTAACCTTACCCTTTGTAAAGAAGTACATCAACTTACCAAACAGAACACCGCCGGCCGTGCCAAAGCAGAACGCCAACAGGCCGAGAATGACAATACCGATGGTCTGGGGGCTCAAGAAAACTTCGCCCTTTGCTGTTGCGCCAACGGTGACGCCAAGGAAAATCGTGATGATGTTCATCAACTCGTTCTGTGCCGTATTGGAAATACGATTTACAACACCACTCTCACGCATCAAGTTGCCCAACATCAACATGCCAACCAGCGGGGCCGCATCCGGCAACAGCAGAGAGATCAAAATGGTTACAATAATCGGGAACAAAATCTTCTCCAGCTTGGAAACCGGACGGAGCTGCTCCATCACAACCGAGCGCTCCTTCTTGGTAGTCAAAGCCTTCATAATCGGAGGCTGAATAATCGGCACCAAGGCCATGTACGAATAAGCTGCAACAGCGATTGGTCCTAATAGCTGTGGCGCCAACTTTGATGTAACAAAGATTGCGGTCGGGCCGTCAGCACCACCGATAATCGCAATCGAACCAGCTTCCTGTGCCGTAAAAGAAAGATTCGGAATGCCAAGATTTCCGATAAAAATTGCACCAATAAAGGTAACGAAAATGCCCAACTGAGCAGCTGCGCCAAGTAAAAAGCTCTTTGGATTGGCGATCAGCGGACCAAAGTCGGTCATTGCACCAATCCCCAAGAAGATCAACGGCGGATAAATCCCCAACTTAACGCCTAAATATAAGTAATAGAATAGGCCTCCATTCGCCGCATCCGTCGGCTCAGCCATAATGGGGGGATACAGGTTTACCATCATCATACCGAAAGCGATCGGCAAAAGAAGAAGCGGTTCAAACTCTCTCTTGATTGCCAAATACAACAGTACACATGCAATGCCAATCATAATGTAGTTGCGCCAATCATTGGTCGCAAAGCCGGAGCTTTTGAAAATATCCACGATGGAATTCAAAAATTCATTGATAATCTCCACTGAAAATGTCAGCCCTTTCTTTATTCAATTTGTAGCAGACAAGCCAGCCTGTCCACTGCGGAGTGATGGATGCGTTCGTACAAAGTATGTTTTTAGAAGGGGCGTGTATTTTCCAGCCTTCCTGCTTCACCCCAAAGGGAACGCGGATTGGCGGCAGCACGCTTGACGGAACGGATTCTCGACGCAGAAACGCCATACGTCATATAGACGGCCGCTGCAATCGCTGCAACGACTTCCCCAGAAATCCCCTCTTCCACCTCAATGGGAGCAGAGGCTGGTGCTGGAGCCGGCGTTGGAGCAGCTTCCACTTTGGGCTTATTGCTTTCCCTCCGCTTTTTGGTTGTGTTGTAAATCACTGAACCATAGATTTTAATGACAATCGTCAGAAAAATCAGCATTGCGAATACAACAACCAAGCCGGTCAACAGTACCGTCAATGAGAGTAAAACTTCATTTTGTGGATCCATTTGAATTTCCCCATTCTTCCTAAGATATTATGTGATATGGCCGATCTAAGAACAAACCGTCCAAAAGAGTTCCTGTAAAACTTCGCAAATCCAAGTACAGCTGCTGCAATAAGCAAAATACGGGGGATTTCAAAAAAATACCCGTATGAAGACTTATCAAACAACAAAACCTAAATTCTACGTTATTTCCACAAGGCACTCTAAAATCAAATTAACAACGATTCATATTATAACCGATAACAAGACCAATTTCAATGAATTTTTGGTATAAAATAGGTTTTCTTTTTCGATATTTGCCGTGGAGTCATTGCACAAAAGTCCGCGACGAATTATAATAGAAACAACCAATACCCACGTTTCATGGGAGGGATCGGTATGACGAATGAAGAATTCCGGCGTTCCTTTAAAGTCCCGTATCATAACAACTTGGGCATGGCTGTATACAGTTGTGGTGTACAGCGCTGTGCAGCAGGCCACAGCTGGGGGCCTGCGATTCGTGACCACTATTTAATTCATTATATCGTTTCTGGACGCGGCGTTTTTTCTGTAAAAGGAAATGAGTACAATCTTTCCGTAGGCGATGGATTCTTAGTGGTTCCCTCCTGTGTGGCTTCTTACGCAGCAGATACGCAGGACCCATGGGAATACTGCTGGGTGGGTTTTAACGGGAGCGACGCCAAACTTTTAGTGGAACAAACTGGGTTGAGCGAGGAAACTCCCATTTTTCACTGCGAACACGACGGGAAGCTCGAAAGCTTGTTGACCGACATTTGCAATGTATCCGGTTCCACGCCCTCCGCTGAGGCTCGCATGTTGGGAGGACTGTATCTTTTCATGGCGGAGCTGATCGACCATTTGGGAGATTCTTCTACACAGCGGACGACCGGCTACGAATACGTCCAAAAGGCAATTAAGTTTATTGACTACAACTATTCGCGGGATATTGATATTGAGGATGTAGCGGACAGCGCGGGGATCAGCCGCAGTCATTTGTACCGCATCTTCATGCAGCACGTCTCCATGCCGCCAAATGAATATCTTATGCGTTACCGAATGAATAAGGCGGCGGCGCTTCTCAAGGCGGGTAACCTCTCAGTTGGCGAGGTGGCTTATTCCACTGGATTTTCGGACCAGCTGTATTTTTCCCGCGTTTTTAAACGGCACATGGGCGTCCCACCAAGCCGTTATCTAAATCAGAAAAAGAAAGAGGCCCCTTCTAAAAGTGGGGACCCGTCCCCCACAGAGGGATTTCCACGGGAATGATTGTTTTTTAATGTATAGTTTTTCTCTTTGGAAAGGAGTTTTTTATGAGCGAAGCTGTCGAAAAAATCGGCGAATGGGCGAACCGGACACAGGAATATCGCCCGGTTGCCTGGGATCGTCTGCCGGAGATCTATTTATATATGGATCAGGTCCTCACATATATGAACAAGCAGTTAGAACCACTAACACGTACGGAGGATGCTGCCCCGCTGACTTCCAGTATGATAAACAACTATGTTAAGGATGGGGTCCTTCCCCGGCCGGAACAAAAGAAATATTCGCGGGAACATCTGGCGATGCTGACTATGATCTGTATGCTCAAACCTGTATTGACCATTCCAGATATCGACATGTTGCTCAAGGGGCTTTTGGAGGACAACAGCAGCGCTAATATGTACGAACGATTTTGCGGCGCGCAAAGCACGGCTTTACAGGATGTATGTAAGCGTGTTGCTGCCGCATTGCCGGAGGGAGAAGCAGCACTTTCCCGATTGGCAATCGAACTTTCTATTGAAGCAGAGGCTCGCCGAACGGCAGCCGAACGGATTTTAAGCGAATTGGAAGCGGCGCAACGAGAAAAAGAGCATTGATGCCCGTTTTCATCGTTCGTATAACTTTGACTATAAAAAGCCTTACAATCAATGGATATAAAAGAACGACAGCGGATGTTCTCCTGGTAGGACATCCGGCTGTCGTTCTTTTTATCAGGAAAACGCTTCTATACGCGGAACAGAGCATCCCCATTCCTAAGTCCCTCCTACAAAACCATTTCCTCTGTTCTGATTCCGGGTATTTTCTAAGAAATTCCGTCTGAGAAAGCATTTTCTACATTAAAGGCAACCCGTTTTTCTCTTCCTATTCGTCCCGCAGAAGCAATTCCACTGGGCAGTGGTCGCTCCCCATCACTTCTGCATGGATCTCACTGGCCTGAAGCCGCTCTTGCAATCGATTCGAGATCAAGAAATAGTCGATACGCCACCCTGCGTTCTTTTCCCGGGCGTGAAACATATAACTCCACCATGTGTAGGCCCCTGTAGCATCTGGATGTAGGAAACGAAACGTGTCTGTAAAACCACTGTTTAAAAGCTCCGTCATCTTTCCACGCTCTTGGTCCGAAAAACCTGCATTTCCACGATTGGTCTTCGGATTTTTTAAGTCAATCTCCTCATGCGCCACATTCATATCCCCACAAATGACTACCGGCTTTTTTCGTCCAACCCCTTGACATAAGCCCGGAAAGCATCTTCCCACGCCATTCGGTAATCGATTCGCGCTAACTCGCGCTGCGCATTCGGCGTATACACCGTCACCAGATAAAAATCCGGAAATTCCAACGTGATCGCTCGCCCTTCTCCTTCGTGCTCCTCGGCACCAATTCCATACCGCACAGAAACCGGCTCCATCCGCGTAAATACCGCTGTTCCGGAATAACCTTTTTTTAGGGCGGAATTCCAGAACTGCTGGTATCCGGGCAAAATCAATTCCGCTTGCTCTGGTTGCATCTTTGTTTCTTGGATACAGAATACATCCGCATCCACTGTTTGGAAATAATCCATAAACCCCTTATTCAAACAAGCTCGAAGGCCGTTGACGTTCCAAGAAATCAACTTCAAATTGCATCTTCCCTTTCTAAGACAAATAAAAAATTCTCTTTCTACTGGGCCATGCTGTACTATAAATATCAACCGCTGTTCTTTTGATCGATCAATGGACCGTAACCGTACAGGACGCCTCTTTGCCGGCGACCGTTGCGGTAATGGTTGCCTGCCCCTTTTTCTTTCCAGACACAGTGGCCGAACTGTAGTCCTTACCAAGAACCTTATGATCACTCACACTCGCGACCGAAGGGGCGCTGCTGCTCCATCTTACAGAATGCCCGGCAATCCCTAGCACGTCCGCAACAAGCTCCAGATCCTCTCCAGCCGCAATCTGCGCCTGGGTAGGCTCGATCGTAATGTCCACTTCTCCCAGTTCCGCCGTAAAGGTGACCTCGTCCTGATTTCCGCTATTGTCCGTAACTTTCAATGTAATATCATAGGAAGGTTTCGAAAAGTACTTGCGGTCAAAGGACTGCATCCCTTCCGTCGAATTTCTCATGGGGCATTCGGCGGACATACCATCGATTTCCAATGTGGCGTCTTGAAATGCGACATTGGTTGTAAAAGAAACTGAAAAAGCGCTCTGTAAGACAGAAGCATCTTGATAGGCCTTTTCCACACGGTATGCCAGAATCTCAATCGGATCTTCCTGTACAACAACCGAAAAAGACGTCTCTTTTTGGCCGTAATATACTCGGATTGCTTGGGTCCCGGCTGTTTCAAGTTTCATAGGCGTACATGTAAAGCCACTTTTGACAATACTTGTCGCCCCATTGCTATAAGTAGCCAACAAGGCGAAGCCCGATAAATCCAGCCGGTCACTGACTGAATAAATCGTCTTCTCCGGCAAGGACTGTATATCAATTCTCACCAGATAAGGCGGTTCATCCGGCTGCGACGAAGGGGTTGAGGAAGAGATGCTACTGCTGCTGGATTCCGGTATTTTGCTGGAACTCGAGGAAACCTCCGGCCAAACAACATCTGGTTTCGGCACCGTTGAAGTCGTAGGAAGTTCAACCTGTGGAACGGATGGTTCTTCCTCATGAACATAGGAAGAATCTGTCTGATGAGTCGGAGGCACCCAAGGTTTCGAAGAAACAGGCGCGAAAGAGGATTCCGTGGAAGAAATCGGTACATTCGGCCTTGATACTGGCGTCGAATGTACCTGGCTGCCTGAGGAACCGGAGTGATTCTCCGCAGGAAGCAATCCTTGCGAGTTCCGTTCTCGAACAATCACATCGCAATGAGAAGATAGATTTAAAACGCCGACCTTGACGGTTACCACAGCAGAACCCGTTTCCCTTGCAGTGAGGATTCCTTCATCATTCACCGCCACAACATGGTCATCGCTGCTCTCCCACTCCAATATGGGAGGAATCGCATTCTCAGGAAAAATATCCACAGATAAAGGGAACATATCTCCCACATATAATTCCACGCGGCGTTGCTGCAATTCTATGCGGTTGGCGTCCATCCCCTCCGGGTATTGATCTGCGTCGTATACGGTACAGTTTACCTGTGCCGGCTCGCTCCAGAAGCACAGGAATTTACTCTGTGCGACAACCGCCGTATTTTCGTCAGGGTAATGGGGCCTTCATAACGATTCCCTTCCTGTTGTGGAAGATGTTCTCCATTTAACGTATAGTAGATTTCTACATATGGATCTGCTTCAATTTGTATTTCGTAAGGGCTAGGATGGGAAAACTCGCAGTCCGAGGGAAAAAGTATGGCTGTGGGATAGGAATATTATAAGAAAAAAGAAAGCCGACGATCGCAATGAAACCACTTAACAAACTGCCCGTAAGTTCCATATGCATCTGCTTGCGATAAAGCTTTGCTTCCTCCTCCGATTCCGATCCCGTTCGATTGCACGTATATGTTTGGATTCTTTCTTTCAGCCGTATGAGCCTAATTGCGAAAACAATACTGACCAGCGTACATAGAATCCACAAGATCGAACAAAGCAACTTCCCAACAATTTGCATAAACCCTTCCCTGTCCTTTAAAAGCCCGCTAAAGTGTGAATCATAACCATACAGTTATGAAACATGCAAGAAATCCGTTTCGACCCTTAGCATATCGTTCCCCTTTTTCTATCCCCTTTGGCGAAAGGAACGCCAACGGCTTTTTTACTTGTGTAACACAACGGAAACCGTTTTTCAGACGACGTTTGCGCCGAACGTATTGCCCTTGGCTATATCCGCCCCAGCCACTAAATAGCCGCGATACATCTGCCCGATCCATTCTGGCCGCTGTAGATTCCAAAGTTCCGGCAGTTCGCCGGCCCTCTAATTTCCTCCCAATAGCCGCCACAAAGGGAATATTTAAGCCCTTTTTCACGCCTTCCATATGGAATAATTATACCACAACAGCATAAAAAGAGAAATCCCTTTTCAATTGGTTGATGGAAACCTCCAAAATCCGTTTCTTCGCCTTGATGATTCTGAAGAAGCACGGTATAATGAAATAAAACGCAATCGTACAAATGGTCAATGGAAGGAGATAGGTGTATATGAAAAATCCGATCATTACAATCAAAACGAATGAAGGTGCCATCCAGGCAGAACTCTACCCAGAAATAGCTCCAAATACCGTAAATAATTTTCTTTCCCTCGCTGGCAGGGGATTTTACAATGGTACCATTTTTCACCGCGTCATCCCTGGGTTTATGATCCAAGGCGGTGATCCGCAAGGGACCGGCATGGGTGGTCCTGGATATAGCATCAAAGGCGAATTCTCTGGAAATGGATTCCCGAATCCTTTGAAGCATACACGTGGAGTCCTCTCGATGGCGCGGGCCATGAATCCCAATTCTGCCGGCTCGCAATTTTTCATTATGGTGGAGGATGCTCCGCATTTGGACGGGCAATACGCAGCGTTCGGCAAGGTGATCTCCGGTATGGAGGAAGCAGACCGCATCGTCAGCGTCAGCCGGGACTACAGCGACCGCCCTTACGAGGAACAGACCATCCAGTCGATCACAGTTGAAACCTTTGGGGAGGTCTACCCAGAGCCAGAAAAGCTCTAAAAGCAAAATTTTCACTTTCTGAATCGTTGCAAATGGATTGTAGACAAAAACATATCCTGAATCCATGTAGGATTTAGGATATGTTTCCCTTTTAAGCCGTATTTTTCTGTGTCTACCTCATCTACACCATTTTCGTTGTGTACCAAGGAGGTTCTATGCCTGTATTTAAAAAATTTGTCAAATATTATAAACCCTATCGATTTGTCTTTTGGATGGACATGTTCTGCGCACTGATCGTCAGCGTTGTCGACCTGGCGTTTCCTCAGATTTTGAATTGGGCTACAAGAGATCTTTTTACCCATGGCGCGCAGGCCATCTATCGGATTCTTCCCTGGATGGCAGGCGGCCTACTGGCGATGTACATTCTTCGCTTTTTAGGGCGGTATTATATCACCTACCAAGGGCATGTGATGGGTGCCCGGATGGAAAGCGATATGCGGCAGGATCTATTCGACCACTTTCAGCGCCTGTCGTTCTCATACTACGACCGCAACAATACGGGCGAAATGATGAGCAAGCTGGTATCCGACTTATTCGATATTTCGGAACTGGCTCACCACGGTCCAGAGAATATCTTTATTTCCTTATTAAAGATTGTTGGGTCCTTTGCGCTGCTACTCTGGATCAATGTGCCTATGACCTTGATTTTGGCTGCGGTTACACTCATCATGCTGCTATTTTGCATCGACCAAAATAAAAAAAATGCGTGCAGTGTTTATGGATAACCGCCGGAAAATCGCCGGTGTCAACGCACGTGTACAGGATAGTTTGGCTGGTATTCGCGTGGTGAAATCCTTTGCCAATGAGGATTTGGAGCGGCAAAAATTTGAAAAGAGCAATCTTCAATTCTTGGATTCCAAAGAGCGGAATTACCGCCGAATGGGCAGTTACCACGCAGGAAATAACCTATTCCAGGGGATTTTGTTTACTACAGTGCTTGTTTCCGGCGGCTTTTTTGTTGCGCGAGGCGATATATTGGTGACAGATTTAGCCGTTTACGCTCTGTACATCAATATTTTTATCAATCCGATCGACGTGCTCATCGAATTCACAGAGATGTTCCAAAAGGGATATTCTGGATTCAAGCGTTTCTTAGAGGTTGTGGAAACACAACCAGAAATCATTGACGCACCGGACGCACAAGAGCTTGCACATGTACATGGGGAAATCGATTATCAGAATGTCTCTTTCCGCTACGATGATTCCGGCAATGTACTGAATCACGTTGACATTCATATCCGTGCAGGTGAAACCGTTGCTTTAGTCGGGCCATCCGGTGGAGGAAAAACCACGCTTTGTTCCCTTTTGCCCCGTTTCTACGACGTGACAGGGGGATCTGTATCAATCGACGGCAAAGATGTGCGCAGCCTGACTTTGAAGAGTTTGCGAAGTGCCATCGGGATTGTCCAGCAGGACGTCTATATGTTTGGAGGAACCATTCGGGATAATATCGCTTACGGAAAACCAAATGCAAGCATGGAAGAAATTATACAAGCCGCTAAAAATGCCAACATCCATGAGTTTATCACCAGCCTTCCGGATGGTTACGATACCGATGTCGGAGAGCGCGGAACGCGTCTTTCCGGTGGACAAAAACAACGCCTTTCCATCGCGCGGGTATTTTTAAAGAATCCAAAAATATTGATTCTGGATGAAGCGACTTCTGCCCTCGACAATGAAAGCGAGCAACACATCCAAAAAAGCTTGGAAAAGCTTGCAAAAGACCGCACCACCATTGTCATCGCCCATCGCCTTTCTACAATCCGCAACGCCGACGAAATTTTAGTTTTAGACGACGATGGGATTCAAGAGCGCGGCAACCATAAAACCCTTCTCGCTAAAGGCGGCCTTTACGCAAAATACTATAATATGCAGTTTGAAGGTTTGGAAGATAAATAACATCTAGTATCCTTAAAAAGGGAGGGTGTCCCAAAAATCCTGAAATGATGGAAGGATACCCTCCCTTTTTTAGAAACGCAGATATTTTTCCAAACAGAAAGAGGGTGCCCCTTTCCTATGAATCCAAAGACTCGTAGTTTGGGGGCACCCTCTTTTCTTATTGGCATTCCCTGCGGTTAGGATGTAAGACTCGGAGATGGACCTACAAACAGTTTTGATCTCTATCGATATTCTATCAGAAAAGCGCCCTACATGGCAGCTATATAACTGCCATGTAGGGCGCTTTATCAGGTTTATCCAATGTTTGCACGACTGCATGATCGAAACATCACCAGCAAACAAACGCTTCGACCGGATCGGAATAGATCGTAGAACGCAAGCCTTTATACGAGCAATTCCTCAAATCGTGATGATTCCAAACGCATTCAGTACCGAACTGACCAAAATCGCCACGATAAAAATGGGGGCTACATATTTAATCATCACATTGAATAGCTTTTCTCTCTTGAACTTGGAAGAAATTTTCACCTCGTCCACAACCACCTTGGTTTTGATTACATACCCAACAAAGATGCAAGTCAGGAACGCCACAATCGGCATCAGAACACTGTTGCTGATAAAGTCGAAGAAATCCAAGATGGACATACCCAACGGCTTGATGAAATCCCAAGCGCCAAATCCAAGGGAGGACGGAATTCCAATGAGCACCATGCCGATAAACACAATCAGGCAGGTCATGCGGCGATTCCAGTGGAACTTATCCTGCAAAATCGAGACGACCGTTTCCATCAGGGAGATGGAAGAGGTCAGAGCTGCAAACAACACCAACAAGAAGAACGCTGAACCGATCACGCCCCCCATCGGCATACTGTTGAATACCTTGGGAAGTGTAATGAACATCAAGCTAGGGCCAGCGCTCAACTGTGCCTGATCCCCACCCGAGAATACGAAAACAGCCGGGACAATCATCAAACCAGCCATAAAGGCAATTCCTGTATCGAAAAGCTCAATTTGGCCTACCGACTTTTCCAGATCTGCGTCCTTTTTCATGTAAGAACCATAGGTAATCATAATACCCATGGCCAGCGACATAGAATAGAACAACTGCCCCAATGCTGCAAGCACTGTCGTTGAAGAGAATTTGCTGAAATCCGGAAGGAGATAATACTTGACACCTTCCATCGCTCCGGGCATACAAATGGTGTACACACAAACGACGATGGACAGGACCACCAAGATCGGCATCAGAATTTTGCTGACCTTCTCGACACCTTTTTCAACGCCGAGTAGCACAACAACCGCCGTAGCAGCCACATAAATGAGGAACCAAACAATCGGCTGTGCGGTCTGCGCTGTAAAACTCGAAAAATAGGTATCCCCCGCGGCGGCAGTCCCCTGGCCGCTTAAAAATGCTGCAAAGTATTTGATTACCCATCCGCCGATCACGCAATAATACGGCAGAATAATCATCGGCACCAAAGAGGTTAAATTCCCAATAAATGAGTATTTTTTGTTTAAAGCCCGATATGCTCCAACTGCACTCAATCCTGTCTTTCGCCCCAATGCAATTTCAGCGATCATCAACGAAAATCCAAAGGTAACCGCCAAAATCACATAAATCAAGAGGAAAATTCCTCCGCCATATTTTGCTGCCAAATATGGAAACCGCCAGATGTTTCCCAAGCCAACAGCGGACCCCGCTGCCGCCAATACAAAGCCAATCCTCCCGGAAAAGCTGCTCCTATTCTTTTCCACAAAATACCCTCCTATTTCAATTTACTTCCTTGTCTAGCGATCGGAAGTGCGTAGGATTTTATTATGCCATACTCTGTACAAATTTTCAACAAGAAAGGTAAAATAATATACTATTTTGTCCTTTATTTTGTTCAGATTTATTTTTCGTTTTCATTTCGAAAATCAATAAGCATTTTATATAGAGAAATAGCCGTTTTTCACTCCATTCCGGGCATAGTAGGAACCCCTCTCTTCCTTTTGCCTGTCCCTCTGTCGCGTTTGTCCCTCGCACAACAAAGTTTGATGAAATAAACGAACAGACTCCCAAACCTTTCATCTGGTCCCTTTTGCAATCTGATCGAAAAAACTTGCCACATTCTTAGATAGAGCATGTAAAAAAGCCTACATGAAAACCCATGGATTTTTCATGTAGCTTTTTTTATGTCCTTTTACTTTTTCAGATATGCAATAAAATGCGCCCCCGGTCCGGTATGGGTTCCGATCACGCTGCCCACCGGGCTGGTGCAAAGACGGACATGAGGAAGTTTTTCCTGAATAAATTTTTGAAAGGGAGCCAATGTCTCCTGATCGCCCGCATATCCCAAATAGACAGGATAACTTGTATCTACACCGCCGTTCTTGTCGATCAGGCCGATCATATCCTCCAAAGCGCGCTGCATGCCGCGCGGTTTGCCCTGTACTGCGACCACGCCGTCTTCCAACCCAATCAATGGTTTAATTCCCATCAATGTCCCTGCAAACGCCGCCGTTTTGGTCAAACGGCCACCTTTTTTCAGATATTCCAGCGTATCTGCTGCAATATGCAGGCAAACCCGCTCCTTTGCAGCCTCAAGCGCCTCTACAATCTCCTTTGCGGATTTTCCTTCTTCCCTCATAGAAACCGCTATATCAATCAACAGATGCAAGCCTATGGTCGCATTCAAGCTATCCACAATAAACACGTTATCCGCGCCGCACTGTTCTTTGGCCACAGCAGCACTTTGTACAGTACCGCTCAACTTGCTGGAGATTGGCACAACAATGACTTCATCCCCTGCTTCCTTAGCCTCTTTAAAATACTTCAAAAAGGCCTCCGGAGCCGGCTGGCTTGTATGGGGAAGTTCGTTGCATACAGTCAGTTTCTGATAGAATTCATCCGGCGTGAGGGTGACACCGTCCAAATATTCCCCATCCTCAAATACAACCTTGAGTGGGACAATGGTGATCCCCATCTTTTCGCCCTGTACCTGCGAAATATCCGATGTGGAGTCCGTAATAATTCGAATAGCCATAATAAATACCCACCTTTTTAATAATCCTCCTAAAAGATTCATCCATCTTTTAGAGAAACGATTTATCCACATAAAAGCCGAAAGATCGAAATGATAATAGACCTTTCCGCTTGGGATTCCCAAAATACAATCCTTTGTGATTCTACATCAGTTCATCGGACATAATCTGCAAAACATGCTCAAACTGTTTGACTTCTTCTGGAGAAAAACGTTTGCGAATCTTCTCCATAACCTCTTGGATATAGCAGTCGTTCACGCGATAATAATCCAAGAATTTTTGTGTGACCTCTAAATGGTATTCCCGTTTATCTGATGCCGAATTGACCTTATTGATATACCCTTTTTTCACCAAAGAATTGATTTTATACGTAGCGTTTGGTTGCGAGATGTTGACAAAATCGGCAAATTCTCGAATCGTAGGCCCCTGCATCGCATAGATCACCTCGACTGAAAAAGCCTCTGTCGCGCTCAACCGGTTATTGCATTCACTCACCGTGCGGAAAATATTTTTATAAAAATTCAGTTTAAATTTCATATAGATCTCATTAAAGGTTTTTTCCAACATGGCGATCCTCCTCATGGACATCCATCGTAAAAGTGCAACGATGTTTCCTGCAAACCTACAAGATACCATCCTGATCGCATATAATTAAAAAATTTTAAGTAATATTTTACCATAGATCATTGGTTTGTCAATAGAAGTATCATAAGCTTGGCGACAAGCTACAAAAACCCATGGTTCTTTTCCTGGATTTTACGCCTTTTTGATTTCATCCTTTCTACTCAAGACGCGAATGATAACCGTTTCATTCGGGGAAGTCTTCTGCTCGCTGCACATCGAATACAGGATTTTTATGGAAGAATTTCCTTGTCCTTATAGAAAAAATCAAATAAAGTCAAACCTATTGGCTAAGCCGGAAGCATAAAAAGAGGGTGCTCCAAAAGTCATGAAATGACGGAAGGAGCCCCCGTTTTTTTAGGAATTCAGATGTTTTTCCAAACAGAAAGAGGATACCCCTTTCCTATGAATCGAAAAATTCGTAGTTTTGGGACACCCTCTATTACCGGCAAGCGTCTCAATTCCGCTCATATTACTTGCCCCACAGCCCGCAAACGGGCGGTCACCGTCCCAGCGGCAATCTTCTATCATCGAAAGATTGTTATTAGCAGCTCGCATGGTTCGATGCTCAAATTGAAAGCTTTTTTACGGGAAGCCTCCATCGGCTTTATCGGGTGCCCTAAACAATAAGGGCGCCCTGAACCCGATGAAAGAATCGAGATTCAAAGCACCCTTTTCATTTGCTTTTAACCAGGTCTATTTACAACAGCACAATTTTAGTTTTCTTTTTTACAACCATTGGCAAAAATTGGCTGAAGAAACGGCCCTTATTTTACGGTTACCACACAGTGCAGTTGCGGATTCTGTCCTGGCAGAGTGGTGTACACACCCGTACTGCTGCCCGGAGCGCCGATCGCCCACACACGGAAGTAATAATCGTTGCCGACTTTTGCGACATACTGCGTCTTCAGCACTTCGCCATTGCCGACTGTGAAGCTCGGCATGGCTGTCATGCTGCCGACAACGGTCATCTTGAAGCAATACGCGCTACCTCTCTTCACAGCAAATGGCAATGTCGTGTCGGAGACAACATAGATCTGTGTCTGGACGTTCTGTGCAGCTGTGATGATTGGATTGGTCGTCACAACAGATGTACCCATCCCAGAAGTGTTTCCGGAATTGCTGGAATGGCTTCCACCAGACGAACTACCGCTGGAATTGCCACCCGAATGATTTCGGACAAGCTTGGTATACAGAGCCCTTGCTTCATTGACCGTGCTCTGAATTTCCGGCTCATCGTCAACACTCAACATCGGATCGTTAAACATCAACTCTGCCCGCTTCATCACTGCGGCAAAGGGTGCGTAACTCTCCGGCGTATAGTCGGACGGATCAACGCCTTTCATCTCTTTCAGGAGTTCTTCCAATGCCGTCTTATCCGCTTTCAAACGGAGGGCTGCCATCTTATTCGAAAGATCCAAAGCTGCATCGTCAACCGTCTTTTGACCACTCTCTTCTGTCAGGGACTGCGCTGTTGCCAAAGAAATCTTAAACGCCTCATTGGCCTCTTCGTTCGGGATATAATAACCCGCATTCAGGTCATCCAGCACATCCAACGCCTTTTCAATTACGACATTCAGAAGCGTCAGATCTGCCTTGTGTTCGAGTGCCAGCATCGCCTCAAGGAGCGCCTGCGCTGCATCATCGATTTCATTCTTAAGGGCGTCTTCGTCCGCATAGACTTCTTTTGCCTTCTCAAGCTTCTCTTCAAAGTCTGCTTGACCAGCTTCTATAAACTGATTGCGGTCGATTGCGTCCGCTGTATCGATCAGATATTTCAGATAATCCTTATCTCCGGACTTGAAGTCCAAGAAGTGCAAGACCAGCATGAGGTCCATCTGAGCTGCATCGATCTGCGTCTGTGTTGCTTGCTTATTGGCATAGATATCCTTTGCATGCTGGAAGCGCGTCTCAAAGGCCTCTTGAACCACAGGGAGCAAACCTTCTGTATTGCCTTCGTCGACTTCCTTTTGCGCCGCGTCAATGGTCTGTTTCAACAGTCCTTTATATACTACATCGAATACAAATTCCAATGTCGTATCCATGCCGCCCATCGTATCAACATACAGATATTCGGATGTGTTCCGTATGGACTGCTCCTCATTGTTGCAAAGAATCTGGCGGAACTCTCTTCCGTCATTGCGCGGTTTGAACGTCAGGGCGATTTCTTCACCCTTCTTCAAATGAACGCTATACCGGTTGACTCTATCCGCAAAATTCTGCTGAACGCCGTCTACCCACAGAGAAACGTCCTTACCGGAATACGTAACCGTCAGCAGGTGCTCTTGACCGGGATTATTGTCCTCCAAAACCACTGTAACGGTCACCGCAGAGGCGGGCATTGTAAAGGTATACTGTGCACCAGCTACTACCTCTGTTGTTTCAATCGGATTGCCATTTGCATCAGCAACTGCGATCGAATGGAACTGCTTGCCCTCCGCGATATCTGCAATATTCACTGTAACGGTTTGACCCTCTTGTGCGTTTTGCAGATCAGAGGTAACGGTTGCTCCATCCACCGGTGCAATTTCCACCGGATAGGTATCGCCAGTGGATTCGCTATGGAATTGAATGGTATAGGTCTTTGTATTCGCAACACTGCCATCTTCCGGTGCAATAATTACCTTTGCGGTGCCGTTTGCATCTATGGCTGGAACAACGGTAACCGATGCATTATTGGTCGCCTCCGCTGTAACCGTAGGAACGGTAGCAGAAGAGAGTTCCACTGTATAATCCATCTTGGAAGCATCAAAATCTGCAAGCAATTCGCCGCCGACCTTAATGGCATTTACAGCAAAATCTGTCTTTGCAATCGCATTTTTACCAAAATACTGTAACTCGGTCACGCCCAAGCAAGCATTTCCTGTCGGAGTCATATAGACGCGCAACATGCAAGTTTCCACCGGATCAAAGGTAATTTCCATCATCTCACCGGTCTTGACCGCAGGCTTTCCGCCCACATAGGAAACTTCCTTCCAATTGTTGTCGTCGTTAAGCGGGCTGTCGACCATGTCGCGAACATGGCCGCGCGGGTTGTTCGGACCCAGAGCGGTTGTCGGCGCTTCCGGCAATTCGAAATCCATGGGACCTGTGTAGTATTCGATGCGGTAATCCGAGGGTTTCTGTGTGCCGCCCGATGCGCCTTCGTCGTAGAAGCCAACCTTTACAGTGTCTACAAAACGGTTCACAACCGCGCCGCTGTTGCCGATAATGACAGCAATCCAGTTTTCAGTGCCGCCCGCATTGCGCTTCCAATCGCACCAGATATTTTTGCCTTGTGCGTCCGAAGTTGCAAAGGAGATCTTCCCATCGTTCAACTTCTCCACTCGGTCTGTGGATTCGGGAACGTCATTCGTATAGGAGGCAATTGCAAATGGAAGTTCATACCCATTCTGAAGCTCCGCATAGTTTTTGCTGGTAGCCACATCTTGGCTCGTGACACGTACATTTGCAACCACCGGCAGCTCTGTCCCATCCAGGTTGACTGTACCGTTAACCGGAACAATCGTCCCCTCGTCTGCCTGAAAATCTTCTACGGACATCGGTTCCCAGGTAACCGGAACCTCTGTATTCGTAGTTCCATCGCTGTTATAAACGGTAACCGTTTCTGGCAAGGTAGGCGTATTGCTGTACGGAGTAACTGCGGAGATCTGCTGTACGGCAATCGCGTCTTTGACAAGAACCGTCGCTGTTGGCTTGAGTTCCTGGCCTTCCACCGTACCTTCCACCGTAAACTCTCCGTATGTCGCATACTTAGCAGGGTCGATCGAATCCCACTGTACAGACAGTTCGCGTGCAAAGCTGTTCGCTACATAAGCGGTCACCTTTTCCGGAAGCACCGGCGCGGTGTTCAGCTTTGTTGTAACCGAAACCTTATCATAGAATTGTACGACAATCGGTTCGGTTGCTGCTGCAATCGTCAAAGACAATGGTTCCGAAGCAACGGTTTTCCCGCGATAAGTCACTTCTGCCACGGCCTCAACGGTACCGGCTGTATGCGCCTCAATTTGTCCATTGTTATTGAATTTGACCCAGCCCTTCTGTTCTGCATCCGTTGCAGTAACCTTATAGGCTACTGTGTAACTGCCGCTGGTCAGTTCCGTGCCGTCCTCCATTGTAGCGGTCAGGGTAAACGGAACCAGCTCATTTTCCACCAGTTCGGTCTTTTCTGCGGAAAGCACTACATGGTCCAACGTTGCGTCGCTGCGTTGGAACTGGATGGTATAGCGGTTCGTTGTACCATCTTCTGCAGATACAATAATAGACGCGGAACCATCGCTCGTCAAAGGCGGAACGACAAATGCTGAAGCATTTGTAGCTGGAATGGCTGTGATTTCTGGAATCTCATCGTTGTAACCAAGCACATATGTATAGGAATATGTAGAAGGATCAAAACCTTCTATCTCCTCACCATTCAACTGCAAGGAGGTCAGAGTGGCATTGCTGCTTGGCTGCGGCGCAGTCGTAATATCCGCATAAACCTTAAATTCCGAAATACCCACCGGTCTGAAGGTCGTGGCATTGCGCACCTGTCCCTTCATCTTAAGGCGAATATACTTGGCCTCGACTGCGTCAAAGGTGATGGGATATTCGGTATTCACATCGCCTTGAGCCACATTGAAGCCCGTTGTTTTGCTCTGATTTTCTACAGCAGTCCATTCGCTTCCATCGTTGCTGTATTCAACCAGTAGCTCTCTTGGTTCTTTCGTATCGCCGTCTGTAAAGAAGTGTACACCAATCTTGCTCGTGGTATATGCTTCCTCAAATTCGATGCTTACCCAAGAATCTTCTTGAGCGACACCGCCATTTTCCCAGTTGTTCCAAGAGGGATTAAAGGCGATTACGCCGTCGTTGATACTGTCGGACTTGTTATGACCGGTTCCTACATTATACGAAGCATTGGCCTTTGGATAGGTTTCCCCGGCTTCGCGAACTGCTACATTGGAGCCGAGAAGCGTGCGCTCGCCCACACGGATATAAGCCGTCGCTTTCATCTCCTCTGGAACGCCTTCTACGGTTCCGAGTTTTGTGAACGTGCCTTCCTGGGCAACCTCTTCCTCGGTAATTTTTTCCCATGTAACTGCTGCGTTCTGTTCCGTGCCGTCGTTGTATACGACTTTGACAGTCTCCGGAAGCGTCGGAATGATGCCGGTCTGTGCAACCATCCGGGTATCACGGATACCAAGAATGCTCTTTACAACGACTGTAATTTCAATCTCCGTACCGTCCACAACGCCGCGTACCGTAAAGGTCCCAGGTTGTGCCAACTGATCTTCGGAGATTTCATCCCATTCCACTGGGACTTCTTCTTTACTGCCGTCGCTGTAGATGGCCATAACGGTTTCCGGAAGATTCGGCTGTTCGTTGACATTCGTCACAACTGTTCCAGGATTGTCATATCCTAGGATCTCATGACCTTCGCCTGCATTTTCCGTTGTATAGCAGGTGATGGAATCACTGGAAAGCCCGTCTCCAGTAGCCGTCAAGGTAAAGGAGCCGTTTTCTTTAGTGGACTGAACGATTACCAGTGCTTTTCCACTAAAAGCTTTGCGCTTCCAAACGCCGTCATAGTCCTTGTAGCGTTCCCAGCTCGGCGCATTGCCGTTGTCTACGCCAACAATCTTGCCGTCGCCGGTGATGTCAAAATACATCTGGTTGTCCGCTGTCGGCACAAAGTTGCCATCCGCATCCAAAACATCCACAGTGATATAGGAGAGATCCCGTCCGTCGGACTCAATGACCTGCCGGTCCGCAGAAAGCGAAATCGCTGCCGGATCTCCCGCTGTCGTCACGACATCTTCAGCAACCATTTCATCATTTTCGTCATAAGCAACTGCCTTCAATGTGCCGGGCTCATACGGAATACGCCACTCCAGATAGAGCTTGTTCTCATCATCCGGATTGACTTGGTAAACAACGTCTTCGCCCTTTTCATCCTGGTATGGAGCAATCGTGTCAAAAGTCTGTTTTCCGAGGGATTCCCCATCTTTAAACAGTTCGACCGAGCGTGCGTTGGAATAAATGCGAACTGGAATCTTTCCGTTTACGGTCACCTGAGAGCGAAGTTCCGCATCCTCCCAATTCCAGTGCGGCAGGATGTGGACCATCGGATTGTCCTCTACAGATGTCCACTGACTCTCATATAGATAATACGCATCTTTTGCAAAGCCCGCTGTGTCAACAATGCCGAAATATGAATTCTTTGGCGGCGCTGTCGCATTTTGGTTCCACGGAGTCGGCTCGCCGATATAGTCGAAGCCGGTCCAGACAAACTCGCCAAGAAGCCATTTTCGATCCCGATCAATCACCAAACTTTGTGTCGCGGTGCTGCCCCAGCCCACATGATCGTTGTCATAAGAGGACTGCTGATAGTCCAGATGGCTGCCCGCATCCCCTGTTCCTTCGCTGTCTGGGTGCGCATAGATTCCACGGCTCTTGGTCGCAGAAGAATTCTCCGCACCGTATATAATCCAGTCGGGGTGTGTTTCACGAAGTGCGTCATACCGGGTCCAATTGTTATCAACATAGTTCATACCGACTACATCCATTTTTTCTGCAACTTTTACATAGTTGGAGGTGGTGTCGGATGTATTTCCTGTGCGGAATTTATCTTCGCCCATCGTGCAGGGGCGGGTGTCATCAATCTCCTTGGTCCAATCGTACAGCTTTTGAGCAGTAGCCGGTCCTCTGGAATCATTCGCTGCATAAATCTCATTTCCTAGGGACCACATAATAATGGACGGGAAATTCTTTCCACGGTTCACCATGGTCTTGAGGTCAAACTCTGCCCATGTCTGGCCAGGCTTGGCTGTTGGATCGGTCGCTTCCACTTCAAAAAAGCGTTTGCCATAATCATAATTTTTTTGCCCTGATACCATGAGTCAAATGCCTCGTCAATCACCATCAATCCTAGTTCGTCACATACCTGCAACAGCTCGTCCGACGCTGGGTTGTGTGTGACACGGATGGCATTGACGCCCATCCCTTTGAGGATTTCCATCTGGCGCTGAACCGCGCGGTAATTCGACACCGCACCTAATGCGCCCTGGTCATGGTGCATGCACATACCCTGAAGCTTCATCCACTCACCGTTGAGATAGAATCCATCATTGACCGTGAACTCTGTCCAACGGAAACCGAAACGGCTCTCATAGCGGTCTGTTACAACGCCATCCACCAGAATTTCGGTGACCAGATTATATAGGTTCGGGTCTTCCGGCGACCACAAAGCCGGATTCGCAGCAGAAAGGACCTGCTCCACCGTCTCTGTCTCGCCAGCCGCAACCGTCACGGGTTCCGACTCCACTGGATCGATCAGAACACTGTCGTCGTCATACCCCACCATAGAGGTACGAACGGTAACGGCCGTCTCCTCCTCGGAATCGTTCTGTACCTGTGTCGCCACATTGACGGTAACGTCTTCATCGGAAGTATATTCCGCTTCCAGATCCGGCGTCGTAATCTTTGTACCATAACGTGCTACGTGTACCGGCTCTGTAACCGTCAAATAAACGTCGCGATAAATACCGCTGCCAGAATACCAACGGCTGGTTGTACCTGCCATGCTGTCAATTTTATTTTCTGCCTGTACCGCGATCACATTCTCCGTTTTTCCATCGCAGACCACCAGGTCCGTGATGTCATAGGAGAACGGCGTGTAACCGTAGGGATGGCGGGAAACCAATTCCCCGTTTACGTAGGTATAGCTATCCATATAGACACCGCCAAAGTCGACGGTGATCCGCTTTCCTTCCATCTCTGGGGGAAGGGTAAATGTCTTTCGATACCAACCGATGCCACCGGCCAAATGACCGATCTCCGATGTTGTAGCGCCATTGGTAAAATCTAATTCAATGCTCCAGTCGTGCGGTAAGGTCACGTTACGCCAGCTGGAATCATCAAAGTTTTTCTCCTCGGCCCCGGATGGGTCCCCCAAATAGAACTTCCAATCATCCACAAACAAAATCTGCCGGTCAAGTTCTGCGGTATCCTCTAAACGATTGACCGCCTCGGTAGTGCTGTCCTTCACCTGCTCCTCTGTAAAAGCCAGCGCACCGGTAAAACTGCCGGTGGCAATTGCTCCTGCCAGAAGCAGTGCCAGAAACCTTTTTCTCTGTTTCACTTGTGTACAAACCTCCTTTTCCAAACATTTCTCTTCTTCATGTTTACTCTTTCCAAATTTCTTTTTGAAACATCTCCTCCTTCTCACATCTCAAACAGGGTACTTCCATCCCAACCTCCCAATAGCATCTCAACGGATAAAAATTTGCGGTTGTGCATAATGATTGGCAATGTTTCCCCTAAGATATTGTATATACTAGCATCTTTTCCTTTGAACTACAAGACTTGATACACAATCCTGTAAAAAATTTCGCTATTTGTGCAACAAAAATATTATATTTCTTTTTCCTTTTTTCAAAAAATAAACCCACCGCAAAAATGCAATACTTGATTGCAGGTAAGCGGTGGATTTTAGACCGAAAATCAAAGAATCGATCGCGTAAATAGGTTCGAAAAAATATAGTAAAAAACGGGTAGGCTGTATCATATTTGTTTGCTTTGGAAATAGAGATGGTTGTTTTGACAGACTTTTGATTGTGGTCTACAAGCCCACGCCTTTTCATTATAGAAATTGGCCTTTTTGAGATTCCCTAAGCGATCATAGCATACGCAAAGCTGTAAATAGGGAATATAGTCATAACAATCCGGTTGAACAAAGGCGCCAGAACGATCGTCCCTTTCTCGACTTGCCGCTGTTTCATACCAAAAAATCGCCTGTGTGTATTGATCTCGGTCGAAGAAATGCTTTCCTATATCACAGCAGACTTCCGCTCTGGGTACATCCAGCTCTAAACTTTGCAACAGTGCGCGCAATGCGCCTGCTTCATTGCCCAACGCATATCGACAATAGGCCATTTGCCGGCACGCATCGATTTCGTTTTCCAACCACCCTGCTCCACTGTCTAAAAAGCCTGGAAGATTTTCTGTGCTTCTCCATATCTTCCATGGGTGTATAGTTCTCTCCCATAATAGAATTGTTCTCGCGGCGAAAGCACCTTTCCTTCTGCCAATTGCTTTTCATAAATTCGCAAATTGCGGTCTGGGTCACCAGGGCCAACCTTTCGATGTGTAACCGCCGCAGTCCCATAGAGAATCGGTTGAATGGGAGTAATGACCTCATGCACGGCCCCTTCCCAGCACATTCCCTGTCCATTTCGGATGAGGCGTTCGCGGTAATAAGAAAAGGTCGGCTTTCCCTCCGCGTCAAAGGCGATCTGGTAGGGCAGCATGACCACACGAACACTGGGGTCCAAAGTTTCTTTTAAATGCATCAGCGCCTTTGCATCCTCATCAAGAAGGACGTCATCTGCGTCAAGCCACATGCAGTATTCCATCGTGGCTTTTGAAAACGAAAAATTTCTGGCAGCAGAAAAATCGTCCACCCACGGGAAGTCATAAATATGGCATGTATATCGTTTGGCAATTTCCTTTGTACGATCCTCTGATCCGGTGTCCACAAGGATGATTTCATCCACAGCCTTGCTAACGGAATCAAGGCATCGTGCCAAAACAGCCTCCTCATTTCGTACAATCATACATAAGCTGATGGTTACCATCGCATTTGCCCCCCATCCTTTCGTCTGTTGGCATCCTATGCGGCAATCCTATTTTATGTGCCTATAAAGAAACGAGGGTGTCCCAAAAGTCATGAAATGACGGAAGGGTACCCTCGTTTTTTAGAAACTTAAATATTTTTCCAAACAAAAAGAGGATGTCCTTTTCCTATGAATCGAAAGATCCATCGTTTTGGGACACCCTCTTTTTTAAATCGTTTGTTCTAAGGATTTGGCATATCATCAGAAAGTGTTACAAAGATCGGCTGATGGCCGGTATGCGGTAGAAAAATCTGAAAAATATCTTCCGTACGAATTTTAAGGCTGGATGTATTGAGACAGGGATGACAGCCGAACCACGGCTCTTGTTGAATCTCACGGTCAACCAAGAGCTGAACCCGGTGTTGCAGATCATTCATAAGCGCCAAGATGCTGACTGAACCCGGCGTTACCCCTAACAGCTCTTCCATCTCTAGAGGTCCTGCAAAAGACAAGCGCGCACTGCCGATCTGAGAAGACAGTTCCTTTGTATGAAATGCTTTGCGTCCTGGCATCACCAAAAGATAAAAACAGGTCTTTTGGCGGTTACAGAGAAACAGATTCTTGCAAATTTCCACGCCCAGGAGGGCTTCCACCTCCTCACAGTCGGCAATCGTCGCTGCCGTACTGTGATCCAATCGCTCATATGTGATTCCCAACCGATCCAAGAGATCATACACAGCGACTTCCCGAGCAGAACGTTCGGAATCGGTTGGCCGTCCCTGATAAATTTGCCGATCAATGAACTCCATCGAAGTCCTCCCTTTCACAGACCAATGAGCGCGCCTGGCCCCCTCTATCCTAAGCGTCTAGCTGTTCTTCCAACTGTTTTTCGGTTTCTAAGAAACACTGCATCAGCATGGGATTGAATGCTCCACATTCGCCCTGCTGAATCATTCGAACAGCCTCTTGGTGTGAATAGGGAGGTTTATAAATACGTTCACTCACAAGCGCATCATACACATCTGCCAGCGACACCACTTGTGCAGCTAAAGGAATTGCATTGCCGGTCAGACCGTCGGGATATCCCTGTCCATCCCAACGCTCATGATGAGAACGGCAAATCTCATAACAATAAGTAATCAAGGGATCATCCTGTACATAAGCAAGGCTATTTAATAAATCACAACCATAGACCGTATGTTTCTGCATAATAGCGAATTCTTCTTCTGTCAGTTTTCCCGGCTTTAATAGTACGGAATCGGGAATTGCGATCTTTCCAATGTCATGCATCGCAGATGCACAGACAATGGTCTCGATCTGTTCCTCGTCCAATCCCAGTTCTCTATGGGACTGTGCCAAATGGCGAAGCAGCAATTCTGTGATTCCACGAATCCGCCGGATATGCTGCCCAGACTCTCCGTTTCGGAATTCCACCGCCGTGCTGAGCGCGTCGATGATAAAGGTATATGTACGGCGCAGCTTGCGCGCCTGCTGTTTCAGAACCTGGGTCTGGCGGTTCACTAAGTTTTCTAGATGTAAGCGGTGCGCGTATAACTCCATGATGTTCTGGACACGCCGGCGCACAATTTCCTCCTGGTAGGGTCTACAGATAATGTCAACCATCCCCCTATCATATCCACGCAAAACCGTCGTGTCCAGGGGCTGGGAGGTAATCATAACCACCGGAATTCGATCCGTCCAATGCAATTCCGACAGGGTACACAGCACATCAAAGCCGTCAAATGTCCTTTCATCCATATCGAGCAGTATGGCTGCTACACAATCGTGCCGGGTTTCCAGAAATTGCAATACCTGCTCCTCATTGTCCGCTTCCTGGCTAGAATAAGTGTCTTGGAACAATTTGCGCAGGCTGTCCCGTTCCGGTCCCGCATTGCCCACGAAGAGAATTGCTTTTGACTCCACGCTTTCGCCGCCTCTCTTATACGCTCAAACCGCCAAAATATGGCCTTTCTTTTCATTATACTGTAAGTAAAAAGGCTTTACAAGTATCGTACAAGACAAAAAAACGTCACTTTGTGGAATAGAATACACGGTTCATCCCCTAAAACCACTCTACATTCAGCCAAATTGGTGTACATATAGCAGAAAATGGTATCTCTCCTTTTATTCTGCACAGTTCGAGCCATAATGCCGCTTAATCTTTCGAGAGGTTGTCTTTTCAAATTCGGTATTGCGCAACTTAATACGGCGCACTTGCTTAAACATCGGCAGTGACCGATTCATTTCGTCCATGTGGTCAGACAGTTCCTTCTGTATATCCTGAATGCGCTTTTTCGCCACATAGTCTTCATTGGGGTAGATTTCCGCGGTAATCTGCCCCTCTTCTTCATACACCAATACCTCTGCAACCAAGGGGTCCTCGCTGATTCGATTCTCCAGTTCCTCGGGGGAAACATTCTCGCCATTGCTCAAGATAATCAAATTTTTCTTTCGGCCTGTAATATAAAGGAATTGCTCGTCATCCACATAGCCAAGGTCCCCCGTACGCAGCCAGCCGTCCACCAGTGTTTCTCTGGTCGCTTCTTCGTTCTTATAGTAGCCCAACATCACGGAACTACTCTTTACCCAAATCTCGCCATCTACGACCTTTGCTTCACACCCAGGCAACAGTTTCCCAACAGAATCCTCTTTGATACATGTCTCTGAATTGCGGCTGATGCAAGGTGCACATTCTGTCATTCCATAACCCTGTACTAAATTGATATTTAATTCTCGGAACTTTTCAATCATCTCCGGATTTAAATAGGCGCCACCGCAGTAAATCGTGCGTAGATTCCCCCCAAAAGCGGCCTTTGCGATCACCTTTTTGGGGATGACCAAGGATTTCTTTGCTGCTTCACAGACCTGATTATACATCACTTGCGCAATCATAGGGACTACCAACATGGTATTGGGCTTAAAAACTTGCAAGTTCTTCGCAATACGCATCAAAGAGTCATTGATACAGATGGTTGAACCCAGCTGAAGCCCTTTGAGAATGTCACAGGTAAAGCAATAAGCATGGTGAATCGGAAGGACTGTCATCAATACCGCTGTACCAGGTTCAATCCCCATCTCTAAGTGCACAACATTGTCAATCAAATTGCGATGATTCAGCATCACACCTTTGCTCTTTCCTGTTGTACCGGAAGTATACATAATTACACTGAGTTTTTCGCGATCTATAGGTTCATCAAATGCTCCGCAATTTTCCTCTAAGCAGCGGCGCAAAGACCACACATCCTCTCCATGCGCCTCCCGCTGCATCTCAAAATAAGACGTAACCTGTGGACAATCGCGCCGCACCTGCGCTGCAATGTCTGCATAACTGCTGTCATATACCAATACCTCGACGTCCGCCCGATGGAGCTCGTCGCAAATGTCGGCTGCCGGAAGTTCCTTATCGATTGGTACAACAACGCCCCCGGAGTTTACTGTGCCAAAATATCCTACAATCCATTCATAACTCGTCGGTCCCAAGAGCGCCACATGTTTTCCCCTCAGCGCATACTTCTCCAGTGTCCGGCTAAAGGCCTCACTATCCGCTTTAAGCGCGATGTATGATTTATCAATGATCTCCTTTTTCTGCTTTGTGCGAATGGCAATCTTTTCTCCATACATTTCCGCGGAAAAGTCAATTAAGTCTTTCAGGTTTCGCAGTTGGTTCATATTCATAGGAAATACCTCCTGTCTGTTCCGGCAAGTGCCGTAAGAATACCATTGTCTGCGCTTGCTCTGTCCCCCTTTGGCAAGCGGACAAAATAAATCCACTTCTTAAAACCGTTTGCGCAAACGAAAATCCAGCAACATTACATGTGGGAACCGGTCCCAGTTGAAAATGGATTTCTCGAAACGGATAACCAATCCCCACACCCAATGCTTTTCCATAGCTTTCCTTTAACGTCCAAAAGCGAAAAAATAAATCCTCTCGATTTTCGCTTTTTAAAAGCTGTTCTTGTTCAGACGGTGCCAAAATACGCCGCGGCATCCGTGGGGGATAGAGACGGATTTTCTCAACATCCACGCCAACCTCTGTGTGACTCACTGCACAGGCTACCAACCCTGCGCAATGGCTAATGTTGAACAAGATTCCCGGATAATTGCGCAAGAAGGGCTTTCCCTGCGGTGTTCGGGCCAACAATAGGTTTCCGGTCAACCGATACTTCTCATACAACACCCAAGAAAGCAGCGTATAAGCGGCTGAATGCTCCCCCATGCCATGGGGAATCGAGCAGGCATAGATCATTCTTCCGTCAAAGTAGCGATGTAATGCAATGCCTCTTGTACCGTTTTGATTTTAGCCGCTTCACGCTCGTCCACTTCAATGTCAAACACATCTTCCACTTCCCCGACCAGACACATAAACTCATAAGAATTGAACCCCAGATCCTCTACAAATCTGGAATCTTCATGAATGTCCTCATCTGCAACCTGGACATAATTTCGGATAATCTCTTTCATCTGTTCAAACATGTTTAAACTCCTCCTTTTACGCGCTCTCAATTTCCATGATGAGGCCATGGAAATTTCTGGCTATATCTGGATTATAGCCTTGCAGAAAAAAAGTTTTCAATAGCCGAGGTATCAAGCTTTTTCGGTTTGTTTTCAGGAGGTTTGTGAAAGAGGTACAGTTTCGACAAAAATAGAGTTTATTTAGCTTTCCCTGTAAAGAAAAAGCTTTTTAACGGTTCACCAATTATCAATTTATTTTTGCGTCTATTCATTGTATAATGGATAATAGCAAACTGGAAGGATTTACAAATGTGCAGTAGATGCTGCCAAAACTACCAACCAATAGGAGGTATACAAATGGACTTATTCGAACTCCTGAAAGCCGCCATCCTTGGAATCATCGAGGGAATTACGGAGTGGCTGCCCATCAGTAGCACCGGCCATATGATTCTGGCCGACGAGTTTATTAAGCTCAACACTTCACAGGCTTTTAAGGACATGTTTTTGGTTGTGATTCAGCTCGGCGCCATTCTTGCCGTTGTTGTGCTGTATTTTCATAAGCTGAATCCCTTTTCGCCCAAAAAATCGCAGCAGGAAAAGCGCGATACTTTTACGCTTTGGGGAAAAGTCATTGTCTCCTGTCTGCCAGCGGCTGTGATCGGTCTGCTCTTTGACGATTTAATCGAAAGCACTTTTTTTTAATTATGTCACAGTAGCCGTTATGTTGATTCTTTACGGCGTATTGTTCATCCTTGTAGAAAATTGGAATAAGCGCCGTAAGCCTAAAGTAGAAACGCTCTCTGACCTTTCCTACTGTACTGCATTCTGCATTGGCTTGTTTCAAGTGTTGGCATTAATTCCAGGGACCTCCCGTTCGGGTGCAACGATTCTTGGCGGTATATTACTTGGTGCATCCCGTACAGTATCGGCGGAATTCACATTCTTCTTAGCTATCCCAGTGATGTTTGGGGCAAGCCTCTTGAAAATGTTGAAGTTTGGATTTACATATTCCGGTATGGAGATCGCCATTCTCTTAACCGGTATGATTGTCGCATTTGCGGTTTCAATTCTTGCCATTAAGTTCCTGATGGGATACATCAAAAAGCACGATTTTAAAGCCTTTGGATACTATCGTATCATTTTGGGGGCACTTGTCTTGCTGTATTTCTTAGTCTTTGCCAACGTTTGATTTACAATTTGAAATATATAAATATAATAATACAAATTGTTTATTTTATAAGTGTTCTTTGTCGTTGTTCAAACAAAATTCCTTCTTCGTGCCGATATACCTAGTTCAATTAAATGCTATTAAAACGGCTTTAACAGAAATCAAAAAAGACCTCCGCTCTTCGTAATCGAACGATTTGCGGAGGTCTTTTGTTTTGTTGGTATTCTGTGAAACGTCACATAGATGATCTTCGATCTTTCGTTAAAAGTTATTTCCGTTCCATCCCCAGTAGGCAACTTCCTCGTATTTTACATAAATCCGATTGGGGGCGATTTGCAACTCCTTACTCAGTATGTCTGTTATGGCCGCAGTCATTTTATTATAAACGCCTCCGTTGGCCTTTCCATAAATCTTTACTTCTACAAAAGCCGCCGGCTGGTCACAATTCCCTTGAAAATAGATTTTACAACCATCTTCAAAGGTAAGCATCAGCCAATTTTCGCTTTTCCCTGGAATCAGGGAAATTGCCTTTCCCAACTCCGTTTTAATGGTTTTTTCCTGTTGCTCCGTCATTTTTACGCTGACCTTCGTCTGAATACATGGCATGGTAGTAATTCCTCCTTTAATTTCATCCATACGCCATTATACTAAGCGTTATTTTTCAAAAGTATATCACAAATAGTCCTCTCTATTCAAGCGAAGCTTCGTGAATAAGGCTCAATTTCTGAGATCGTGTCAAACGTTTAATCTGCGCCTCCCGGCGCAAAGCTGCGGAACGATCCGGAACCTCCTCACAATAAACCAAACACACTGGTCTGCGAGAACGCGTATACTTGGCCCCCCGTCCACAGTTGTGGGCCGCCAAGCGATTGTCCAGTTGGTCCGTCCAACCCGTGTAGAGGGTTCCGTCGGAACATTCGAGGATATATACAACCGTGCATTTCCCCCTAGTCTCCATGTAGTACATCCCTTTCACTCAATTCGTTTCGAAACTCTGGCAAGGAATCGATTGGTTTATCCGACTTAATTCCTTTGAGTAGACTTCTTTATACATGCGTACCCCTTGTTGAATTTCCGATCGCATGAGAGAAATTCGTTCTACTTGCATCTTTTGCTGGAGCACAGCTCTGGAAAGCTCATTCAAATAAGAATCTTCCCGCAAAAGGACCTTTCGCCCCAAGGTAATATGTGGTTGAAAGGCACGCATCTCCAATGAATAGCCACTTTCGAGTAAAGACCTTTCTAAAGTTCTCTGTAGGCTTTGTAGTTGCTCGGAGTACTCCACACCGACCCAGATGGTCTTCCCCTTTTGATCTGAACAGAAACTCCCTATTCCCTTCAGCATCAACGAAAACACCGGGAATTCGAGACGATTCATTATTTGAACCACTGTGTCAATGGACTCAGTCTCCCCCAGGAAGGAGAGTGTCAAATGGAAGTTCTCTTTTCGTATAAAAGTTCCCGAAATCGCTGCGTTCTGAAGGCATTTTTCAAGACGCCAAAGTTCCTCTATCATGAGTTCATTAAAACGGATACCTATAAACAGCCGCATCTTTCCCTCCTGAAAAATGGCTTTTTCTCTTAACTTTCGCTGGCCAAAAACTGGTTAAAAAGAAGATTCTAACCACGCCCACTTTAAAAATTTGATAAATAACGAAACGAAAGTTATTCCCTCGTCTCAACGATATTTCAAACATATTCTAAAAGCCGATCGATCAAAATAGTTTTAGAACGATCTTCCTGGTAAGGCAGGGCTTCAAAGAAGGCTCTCTTTCAAACTTCCATTTCTATCTCTATATTCCTTTTTATATCCTTTACCTCTTAGAAACCGTATTCGATCCCCGCGATAAAGGAAGTACAGCCAATGTGTACAAATAACGCAACCGTTCAGATAGGGTAAGCGAATTCAACAAGATCATTGCTTGGCTCTGCATGGTTCCGAAATAAAAAGCACCCGGTCGAGTGAGTGGCCCCTACTATGGTAACTGCATCTATTCCCATAAAAATTCAGATACAAGTCTATCCATCATGATAAAGCTATGGAAAAAGCGCAGTTAGCAACATAAACAGCCAAAAGATGGTGTCAAGGACAACCTTTCGCTACATTTTTTAAAGGTACGTATAAACTAATTATTTATAAATTTTATATCTGATTTTTGATTGTCCGCATAAACACTACACGTTCAAACATTTTGGAGTATAGAAAAACATTCATTTTACCACGAATTTACTACGATTGAACGAACCTTAATATGACAATAAAGTCACACTAAAAGGGACACCATTGACATCTAAATGGTGTCTTTTGTTAAAAAGCGGTCAATCATATAAGACCAACCTCTTAAAATGTGGATGTGAAATGGTCAAACTGGAAGCTACAAGAATTTCAAAAAAATGTTTTCCTTTGAAAAAGTATCTGATTTATAGCGAATCGCTTTTATCAAAATATTTTACATAGTAGTATTTGTTCAGTTTGGAATTATAATTATTTCTTCTTACGAATTCCAATTCAAATCCTAGTTTTTTATAAAATTCTGGTGCCTGAAATTCATAGGTACAAAGATTGATATTATGCAAATTTTGATTTTTATAGGTATCTTCCACCATCTGTATTAACTGTGTCCCAATGTGTTTTCCTCGTTGATGTTCGAACACGATCAATTCATCAATGTAAATTTCTGAAAAACAACGAAACCCTGTTATGGCGCCGATTACTTTCCCGTTCTCTTTTGCGACAAAGCAAAACGGAGTATGATTAAATGAAACGCCGTCCTTTGCCTCATACTTCTCAAATTCTTTTTGAATGTCTTTTTTTAAACTATCGTTTATTTCGACTTGTTCAATCAGAACCATACAAAACGTTCTCCTTGTCAATTTTTCTGTTTCAATTATCGCATTTATTCTTCTTTTCGTTTCAACAAACTGGAATTTACCGTCTTTTTCCATTTTTATCAAAATTTTTTCTCAGAGCAATTTCTGTTGGAAAAATAGAACCAATCAAAGGAACCAGCTGTATTCCCATTATAATTCCTCCGACTGTTCCTACTGTTTCCACATTTTTTCCAATTACTAAGAGCATAAATATTACTGTTATCGGCAATGCGCTTAACCCGCAAATATACCATATCTTACCACAATATTTATGGGCAAATTCCCATGTTTCCTTATTTTTCATAGACATGGAAGTCCTATATCCAAATACTCCGTTAATTGTCTTTGGCGCGTTCTTCATAAAATGTCTCCCAAAGCCAATCATCGTAAATGGGAGAAGTAAATCCATAATCAACATATAAATCCAAAATCCCATAAGCATTTCTCCCGCAACTAAATTCTAATTTTCTTAGTTCTATAAACTGGAGTTGTTACTCATCTTGATTTGCATGATACCTTTTTATGTTCACAATAAAAGCCCAAATAAACAAAACGGCGCAAAGCATATTCATAACGAACCAACAAACAGAATCGTTATATGTTTTTAATGAAAAACAACTAAACTTTCCAATGGTCTCTAAGGGTTTCCTCCTATAAATACAGAAGTAACTGAAGAATCTCTCTACAAAAATATACGAGGCCAATTGTTACCCTTTAAATCGAAGGATCAATCGGGTATACGCTCTTTTTGGTTTCCGTATGATTCAAACACATAAACCGTTTCCAAAGTTTTTAAACAAACTCTTTTGTCCATATTCCATCTTTTTCTTACCCTATTGTGCTTGATTCCCATCGATAGGGTTCTCTATATATCTCACTTTACGATTGGATTATAGCATCTTATCACTCTAGAAAAAAGAGTAAAATAACCAATTCGTTGAATAAGTTGCTCTTATTATTCCGAAAAATTTAAGAGTTTAACGTCCTTGCAGCTTCATTACAGATACATCCGTCCTCTGTCCCCATTCGAGTATAAAAACATAGTCCTACTATGCGATAAACTATTTATGTCTTTCATGACTTGACCTCCTGTGTTTTTGTTGTGTGGCCGCCAAACCACTTCTATTTTATCTCAGGGAGTCCCTCTTTCCTCTATAAGTTTTTTATCCGCCCCCTGTTCAACTGGGGGTTTTTATCATGCCTATTCCGCGCCAACAAAAAAATAGCGCCTGACTGAAAACAGGCGCTATTTTTTGACCTCTTTTATCAAACAATTTCTTATCGCTTTTGTTTAGTAAACCTTGACTTCAGCAGTTATTCCAAATTATTCCGCCGCTACAGAAGAATCGGTCGACTGTTGAGAATCCTCTACAGGTTCTTCAGAAGAACCACTGGGCCTGTCTGATTCACCCGAAACAGAGCCGGAATTGTTGCTTGGTTCTTTCGAAGATTCCTCCACATCCTCTTCTGGCACATTCGCTTCCGGAATATCTCCTACATACAAGCTTACCGGCCCCAGATTTCGCACAACAATATGCTCCTCTGGAAGTCCAAGGATCGTCATCGCATACAAAGAATCTTCCTCCAATTTGTCCGGAAGATCGATGACAAGTTTAATCTTGTTCTGTTCTGAAGCACTTAAGGCATCATATCCTTCAATCGAGAGATTCACAGGCCTCTTTATTGTAATTTGTCCATTCAACAGATCCTCTGCGGAAAGCTGAATGGAGTCTTCTTTCCCATTGGATTTTACCATTTTCTTAAAAGCAGAAGCGCCGTCCGGTACCGCTGCCTCGTTAAAATCCGGCAGGTCCCCATCATAGACCGAAACGGCCATCTCTTGATGGTCCCAAAAAGACCCCTCTTCCCCTTCCTCTGAAGCGAGTGTTGTCCCTGTTACCACTGTGAGCAAGAGGCCCATACTTAATATGGCAGCCACTGGTAATTTCAAAAAGTTCTTCTTCATAACAACCACTCCTCCAATTGACTCACAAATTTGATCTATGTACAACTTGTCGGTTTGTTTTCCGTTTCATTATCCGATTGGAGCAAATCCTCTGCAAACTGCTCATCGGTTGTATTCTGTTTATCAGCAGCTAAAAGCATTTCTTCGCCTGCATCTTCATTTGAAGATTGTACCGCATTCGGTCCCGAAGCAGATTCCCCTGTTTCTATTCCCATAGATTTCTCGGGCCCCGCCTGCTGCTTTTCCTCAGGTTGTTCGCTCTTTTCCGGAAGTTCCGGTTCTTCTTCTGAACCGTCCTCTACTTTTCCCTCCTTGAGTGCCTTTTTCTCATCCACATAGGCCCAAAAATTCTTCAACAAACTGATGGTCTCCACCAACAAAATAATCATGCAGGGCAAAAGTAGAATCAAGAAAAAACCATTTTTCGTCTTCATAAAATTGAGGAGATACCCCAAGTAAGGAATATGGAAAATAACACGTCCAATCACATTATCGGGGACAGCCGCCGCATCATCGCGGTCCTCATTCGCGTCGCCTTTTGTGATAAACATTCGGCCATTATTATTATCGACCACCTGAAGAATCCGGTGGCTGACAACCTTTCCGTTGAGTGTGGTATCATTGGAAACAAATGTAATAATGTCCCCTTCTTCAAGCGTCATCGGGTCCACTTTCTCCACAATGATTACGCCGCCAACATTCAAAGTTGGTTCCATACTTCCGCTCAACACCGTAAACAACTGATAATTTTGTAGAAACGGCAACCCGTTTCCTTTCGAGCCGATCGCGAGATAAAGCAAAACCACGACCAACCCCACCAGTAAAACCAAGAAAAAAGCATTCAAGATTTTACAGATGATCGACCATATTTTTTAACTTGTTCCATCACACGCAGCCTCTCTACTATGACATTCTACAAAATCCGCTGAGTATGATCGACAACCGATTTCTTATTCCTGAACAGTTTCCTCCTCAAGAATTCGAATATCCGCCGTGACATACAGCTGCGCGTCCTCTGTACCCAATTCGCTGTAGTCCGCATCAGGGGCAGCCTTTAACTGCAGCGTATAAGCATTGATCTCAGAACCATTTTCCACCGCTGGAACCTCTGCAATAAAAGAAATGCCATCCTCAGAAAGCTTCAAAGGTTCGCCTTCACTCAAAATAGAAACCTCCCAGCCTTCCAAAGCATCTGTAATTTCTTCACCGTTCGCGTCCTTCACTAGAACACGGAAAGATACGGCAGAAGGAATATTGGAGTAATTCTCCATTTGAAATGGAATATAAGCTGTCTGGCCATCCTGTAAAGCCGCCAGATTTAAAACACCCAGGTCGGACTCCGCGTTGTTCGCAAGGTCCATCTTCGCATTGAGCAGCACACTTTTTGCTGTGAGACTGACCTTGTCCAGGTCTTCCCGCCATGCAAACGTGGCTGTACAGACGGTCGCCAGAATCACCAATACCAGTGTGAGACTCAGCCACGATTCTTTTAGCAGTTTGAACAACTTGCCCTTCCCCCTTGTGAATAAGATAGACCGGTGTGCCGGAACAAATGCTCCGGCACGCCGGTTGATTTGATCTCTCAATCACCGCAAAACCCATTCATATTTCGCTGTTATGTTTCTTAAACAAATAAGAAATTATTTTGCAAAAGTTGCACCTTCATCTGTCTGCTTTGCATTGACAGTGAAGTTAACATGATACTCTTTGCCCTGATACTCATTGCCGGCATCCTGATCCAGATAGGCGCCCAGAGCATATGTATTATCCTCTGCCGTTGCGCCAGCCGGGAGAACCAGCTCTTGATCGCCGTTCATCAGAACGTAGCCATTTTCATCCTTTAAGGTATCAAGGCTGATGTCTTCAGCAACAACTTTCCATGCATCTTCAACCTTTTGGAAGAGAACGACATGGAAGTGTGTATTGGTTCCTTTATAATTCTCGGCTGCATAGTAGTTCTCATCTTCTGCATCCGGCGCAGTGTAAGCTTTGCCCAACTCGTTGTTGCATGCCCACTCGCCCACATTCTTGATGCCGCCGTTGCCGTTCGGAACCAGCTTCCGAATATTGTGTTCTGCCGGTGTCGCATCTTCGAAAGAGAGCTTCAGGTTGACAGGCAGAGTGCCCTCATTGCTGATGGCGAACTGCTGTACATAAACCGGAGTCGGATCATAACCTTCTCCCTCATACGGATTCTCGCCATTCAGAACTGCCGTAGCCTCGTCAACGAAGGTATCCTTTTCCATCGGACGCATGTTCTGGAAGTTCAACTCGGTTGCAACTTCGCCATCCGCATTCTTGATGCTGATGTCCAGCACGCCAGCGGTGAAGTTCGCATTGACCTTCTCTGTGTCGGTGAACCAAGCCATGGTAGCGCCTGCGATGAGGGTAAGAACAACCAGGATTGCTACACCGGACATTGCCAGTTTTCTCTTTGCGCTCATTTTTGTTTCCTCCTATTGAATATATTTGGGTTTATGGACATCTTTATGAAAAGACGTCCGCGCGGCTAAATTCAGGAAACGGTCTGCAAAGCAAAACTCCCTCTACAGTCCCGCTTCCAAACGGCTACATTCCCAATCATGCAAACGGCGTTTTTGTTCCTCTGCCGTTTTCCGCAGACGTTCTTCCTCAAAACCATCTACGGATTCGCCGTTAAATGGAAATTACTTCCTCTTATGTTCCTCTTCGTTTTTATCTTTCTTTCCTCTACACAATAGGCACAGCACACCGGACCCCACTGCAAGAGAAGCAGAAACAGCCAGTAAAGCTAGCGTATGATCCCCTGTTTTAGGCTTCCCACCAGTCGATCTCGGCGTTCCCCCAGAAGGTTCGCTGGTCGCAGTAACAGCACTCGTATCTCCGGCGCTTTCCACTCCTGTGGTACTGCTCGTCGTAGAAGGTGTCTCCCCCGGAATCATCGGCGTACTCACCGTCCCCTCGCCTGTAGAACTCGACGGAATGGACGAACTGCTATCTCCGCCGCCATGGGGCTTATCATGGTCGCCGCCGCCACCGCCACCACTGCTTGTAGACGGCTTTGAAGATGACGAACTGCCACTGGAACTGTCGTCGTCCACTTTAAACTTTAGAGAAAAATTGAAATCAATACAGTGCGGCATCCAGTTAAACGCATTGGGCGCCTGATAAGCAAACGCTAAATGGTCCAAAGCCAGTGCATCATTTTCATTCAAAACGGTTCCGCCAAAGACTTCTTCCGCATTTCTAGTTGCAGCGGAAGCAGGATCTTTTTCCATAAAATCGGCAATACTCATCCCATTGGCGGAATCTTTCACTCCATCTATGGGGGAAGTCTCTGCGTCAAAGGTAAAACGCATGCAATTGCTATAGAGATAATGGTATCCCATCGCTAAAAGCTCGGGGTCCGTCTCCAACATCTGATAGTGATTGTTTGGCTTGATAATACCATACAATTTGAACACATCGAAGATTGGGTCGGTTGTATCCGGTGAAAAATGCTCGGATGCATCCTCTGAAAAGCGCTTGAACTCCATCTCCCCGCCTAAGACTTCCAATTTTTGCTGATTGCTCAAATCCTCCAGGGAATCCACGTTGTAATATAACTTAAGATAATCCGCATATGTACGATCTGGGTCCGCAGAAACAGACCTCTCCTGATCATTTGCATCGCGGAATGTAAGCGCCTCTTTCACACGGTCGTTTACCTGTACAGCCTCAACCAACGTGACGTCATAGGAATCCTCTTTTCCAAACAAACGCGCCATCGGTTTGTTGCTTGTCCGGACTGCGGCCACCGCAAAGCGAATATATTGCCCATCAAACCCTTTTACGTCGAACGAATTTGGGTTTGTCTGATAGGCAGTGCCGTACTGCAACAAATATTCATGGTCTTCCGTTCCGTAATCTACAGACTCAAAACCAGTATACTGATCGATATCCACTGGAATCGGTCCGCCAACCTGATAATTATTGACGGTGGTAAAATCGTATCCACCGGATTCCCAGACAAGTTTTTTCCGCTCTCATTAATCAGCTTTACTTTTACACCTGTATTGCTGCCGGGATGATAATTATCCTCAATCAACACATACGGGGAAGCAATTGGGTCAAAACGGACGGTCGCTACACCATCCTGAATATCTCCTGGCTTGATGGTATAGACATAATAGCCATCCTCCTGTTCGAGAACGCCTTCCTCATCTACATGCCATGCGCCGCTTCCCAGGAATTGCTCTGCCGCTGCCTGTGTCAGATACGCAGAAATTGCACTGAACACAATAGTAAGCGAAAGGAATACGAAAAATGCCCGCTTTTTCATGTATGCCCCTCCTGGTTTCCTGATTCTTTTTTGGGGACCCATCCATTTAGAAGCCTTTGTCCACACTTGGATAGATCTGCTAGATTTATGCTTCAACGCCAAAATCTAACTTTTATTTTGAATGATTATACCACTTTTTTCTTTCAAATCTCGTTCTATATAAGAAAAAACTATCGCAAAGTTTTTTTCTGATTTCAGATTATAAAGGTCACATAATTTTGCACTATGTAAGCCATATCTTACCATTAGTATAATCGACATTGTCCTATTTTTCAAGGTATAGATGAAAAAAGTGATTGTTTTTAGGAATTATATGGAGCATGATTGGTTCCATATAAACACTGGAATTCGAAAAAAGGACCTTCAGGTAAATACACTCCTGAAAATCCTTTCATCTTTCCTGCCAATAATCTCCAACGACGGGTTATCGTCCAAATTCCGCCAACTGCAATCCTTCATTGTGCTCTAAAGCCCAATTGATGCTCCAACTATTGGCAAAAATCAACAGATAATTCCCTTTTAAATCCTGTATCCGCTTGGTATCCGAGGTCAGATTTAACGTTTTGGGGTCCAGCCCTTCGTTTTCAATCCAGCGAATATGCTCATAGGGAAGCATATCCATATGAATATCCACATTGTATTCATTCTTCAAACGATACTCTAGGACCTCAAACTGAAGGACGCCCACAACTCCAACGATGACTTCCTCCATGCCGCCGCCCAGCTCCTGGAAAATCTGGATTGCGCCCTCCTGTGCGATCTGCGACGTTCCCTTGATGAACTGTTTACGCTTCATAGTATCCACCTGGCGAACCAAAGCGAAATGTTCGGGGGCAAACGTGGGAATGCCTTCAAAGCGGAATTTCTTCCCCGGCATACTGATGGTATCCCCAATGGAAAAAATTCCTGGGTCAAACACGCCGATGATGTCCCCTGCATAGGCTTCATCGACAATCTCACGCTCCTGCGCCATCAATTGCTGCGGCTGAGAAAGCTTCATCCGCTTATCCCCCTGGACATGGAGCACCTCCATGCCCTTTTCAAAGCGTCCGGAACAAATACGCATGAAGGCCACACGGTCGCGATGGGCCTTGTTCATATTGGCCTGAATCTTAAAGACAAAGGCGGAAAAGTCGTCGCCAAATGGATCGATTTCTCCACTGTCGGATTTGCGCGGCAGAGGCGGGGTCGTCATATGCAAGAAATCCTCCAAAAAAGGCTCCACTCCAAAGTTGGTGAGCGCTGAACCAAAGAACACCGGCGATAAACGCCCATGCCGTACGGCTTCGAGGTCAAACTCATAGCCTGCTCCATCCAACAGTTCTACATCATCCACCAAAGTCTGCCGATGCTCCTCGCCAATCAGTTCCGCTAAATTCGGGTCGCTGAGATCTGCTTCTATTGCCGCTACCTGGCGCTGTCCATTGGCCATCTCATCGTTTGCACGGAAGGCAATGATCTCCTTTTTATTTCGATCATAAACACCCTTGAATTCCTTCCCACAGCCAATTGGCCAATTCATCGGATAGGTTTTGATTCCCAGCTCGTACTCAATTTCATCCAAGAGGTCATATGGATTGCGCGCCTCGCGGTCCATCTTATTGATAAAGGTGAAGATGGGAATGTCCCGCAACAAACAAACCTTAAACAATTTACGGGTCTGCGGCTCAACGCCCTTAGCTGCGTCGATCACCATCACCGCAGAATCCGCCGCCATCAGTGTGCGGTATGTGTCCTCAGAGAAATCCTGGTGTCCGGGCGTATCCAAAATATTGATACAATATCCCTCATAATGAAACTGCATAACAGAGGAGGTGACAGAAATTCCCCTCTGTTTTTCTATTTCCATCCAGTCAGAAACCGCATGGCGCGCCGCTTTCTTTCCCTTTACCGCACCCGCCATCGCAATTGCCCCGCCATACAACAAAAACTTCTCCGTCAATGTTGTTTTACCGGCGTCCGGGTGCGAAATGATGGCAAATGTCCTTCTTTTCTCGATTTCATTCACATACTTAGACAAGTTTGTTCCCCCACTGCTCAATTTTCATCGGACACGAGCGCTGCGCACTGCTTGAGTTCCAGCGGCAGGCCGTCCGGGTCCATAAAAAAGGTATAAAAATCCCCTGTGTATTCGTCTACGCGGATGGGTTCCACCTCAACCCCACGCTCTTGCAGCTCTGCAACCGCACGGTGAATATTGGCCACCTGGAATGCCAAATGCCGCAACCCACAGGCCTCCGGATGCGTCAAACGCTCCGGGCTGTTTGGGAATGAGAATATCTCAAGCTCACAATCCCCCAGCTTTAGGTCCAGTTTATAGGAATCCCGGTCTTCACGGTAATTTTCCCGGACAATTTCCAATCCTAAAGTGTCCACGTAAAACGCCTTTGACCTTGCATAATCCGAAACAATAATCGCCACATGATGCACTGCATGAAGCAACGAGCCTTCTTCCATCAAACGGCGGACAACCTCCTCATCCGCCGGACAAAAGGGTTCCTGCAACAAATCTGCTGGACGAATCCACTTCATGGCGTGATGCACGTGATTTTCCGGTTCTCCCTCGATGATCTCTGCATTATAAAAAACAAAGGAAAACGGCTCTGTCCCATAGGTATAGGTTTTCTCTGCGTAAACGTCCAGCAGACGGACGGCAATCCCAAGCTCTTCTTTACACTCCCGGATCGCACACTGCTCCATGGTTTCCCCTGCTTCCCGTTTCCCGCCAGGGAATTCCCAAAGAAGGGAACAATTCCCTCCTTCCTTTCGCTGGCAAATCAGGATCTTACCATCCCTGCGCAAAATAGCGGCTGCTACCTCCGTCATGCATGCGCCTCCTTCCAGGCCTCCCATTCGGCTGGACGGAATCCCACCAAAACGAAATCATCCCCCACCAAAATAGGGCGCTTCACCAACATCCCGTTTGTCGCCAGCAGGTCAAACTGCTCTTCCGGCGGCATATCTGGCAACTGATCCTTCAACTGCATCGACTTATACAACAAACCACTGGTGTTGAAAAAGCGCTTTAATGGCAAACCACTGCGCGTTTGCCATTCCTTCAGTTCCTCGGCTGTAGGATTTTGCTCAACAATATGGCGGTCTATATAAGGCACACCATTTTCTTCCAACCACTTCTTCGCCTTCTGGCAGGTGGTGCACTTCGGATATTCTACAAATAAATATGCCATGTTGTTCACTCCCATGTTTTCCAAATCTCAGGGCAATAGCCCACCGTTGCTTGTCTTCCATTGCGGACGATCGGTGTCCGAAAAAGCGCTGGGGTCTCCAATAATTTTTCTACTTTTGCATCCTCGCTGGCAAGATACCGAACGAGGAGCGCCCCTTCCGCCCCTTGATCCACCAACTGTTCCAAACCGCCCACTGCTGCTCGGATACTGGACAGTTCCCCCTTACTCATCCCAAAGCGCGGCAGATCCACCAGTTGATACTTGATCTTTCGTTCTTTAAAATACCGTTCCGCTTTTTTCGTATCAAAACACTTCTTCTTTCCAAAAATCTGTATGTTCACATGATCCCCCCGCTTTAATCCGCGATTTAGATACAATTACCAAACGGGTATAGTTTACCCCGATCTGGAGAATAAAGTCAATACAGCGGCCGCAGGAAAAGCCAACTTGTTGCAAAAAATTCCCATATATGCTGCACAGGCCCTTAAAAAGGCTCTTTTACAGCGTTTTCCCGGGTTCCAACTTCCCTATTCAACCGATGCCCATACGGTTTTGACCGTTCGCACATGGATTCCACCGAACCCTTGTGTATTTTTTGCGCAACAATAGCCAAAATAAGCAATGCCGGGGAAATGAAAAAAGCCGCCGATGGCAGCCACGGAATCCGGCGGAAAGGAGCCTCGCTATGATGAACGATTCGAAAAACAAGCAGGTGGAACCAATGAATTTAGAGGATGACTTTTTCGATCTGGATACAGTCGCCTGTGCTACCGAATGTACCGGCCTGATCCCGACACCGCCGGCCTCGGACGAGGAGCTGAATCCTATACAGAAATCTACGCCATTCCTCAGCCGGAAAACCGGCATCCCGATGGATTGCAACAGAAAGAAGGCAATAGCCGCACGCACTGATGCATAAGCCAAGGTCCTCCAAAACAGGTTCTTATTTTCTCATCCGAAACGGGCACGCCGGTATACAGAAGCAGTTGCTTCCATGCATACCGGCGTACCCGCTTTTTATTTGCGTACCCATATCTTTTGCAGGCTCATCAACAACTCCTTCGCATTGAGCAATATCATCAAAACAGTCAGTCCAATCTCTATAAAAATCCAATTGGGAAATTCAAAGATCATCACCAGGCTCTGAATCAGCAAAAGGACGGTATTCACCGCCAGGCGCAGGCCGCTGTAGTGCATGCGGACAAAACGCCGGGTATCCACCGCACGAAAGAGAAACACCACAAAATAACTGATAAAAGTCGCAAACGCTGCGCCATTGACACCAAACCGTGGGATAAAGAGGAAATTCAAAACGATATTGGTCAACGCCCCCACTGTCGTCGTCGCCAGGGAAAGCATGCTCTTTTTTTCCACCATATAGATGCTTCCGAGGAAGTTGACAATACAGGTGAATACGGTCGCCATGACCAAAAACGGGATATACTGCCACGAAGCGTAGAAAGCTTCCGAGACCAAGAGCTTTGTAATCACCTTGCTGAACAGGATAATTCCCGAACCAGTAATAAATAGCAGGGAACAATAAGAACGAAAAACCCTTGTAAAAAACGTCCGCGCCCCTCTTGCTCTGTCACAGCAGACATCTGCCAAGCATCCATAAAAATCCCGGAAACAAGCACCACGATTGAGGGGACCTTATAGGCCACCGCATACAGTCCATTGGCGTTATTTCCCAGCAGATAGGAGACAATATAGCGGTCGGAGACATTTGTAATCCACCAGAGCACATTGTTTGGAATCAACGGCACGGCATATTTCAACATGGCCTTCGAAACGGAACGGCGCAAGCCGTGAATCCGTACAAAATGCCAGAGTTCCGCATTAAATCCTAAAAACAGCACCGACAGTGTATCCGAGCATACAATGGCCAATACATAGCCAAAGACTCCCCAATTCAAAACGACTAAAAATAAGACGTTAAACAAAATCGTCGTTATGGTACTGACGATGCCGTCCACCGCATAGAGCCGCACCTGGCCCCGTGCGCGCACAAATTGGGAGCAAAGGGACCGCAAGCTGGACATCAACACAAACGCATAGATTAAAGCCGTGTATCCCGATAGGAAGTCCAAGAGATCCAGTAGAGGATACAACAGGAGCATGATACAGAAACCGGTCAGGATTGTAGCCAAACCTGTGGTGAATACGTCGCTCTTTCGGACGTGCCGCTCCAAGCCAAACCGGATCACCGCGTTGACAATCCCCAGGGATGCCAACGGAAGCAATAGATTTCCCGTCTGGACAATCAGATCTGTAATGCCATATTCCGCGTCCGAGAGGACGCGCGTATAAAGCGGCATCAATAGAAAAACCAGCACCTTCGAGCTGAAGGTGCCGATTGCAAAGATCACGGTATTGGAGATCAATTTTTTATATTTATCCAATGTGCGTCCTCCAAAATTCCGGATTCCGTATCCTTGACTGTATATGCTGTTTTTTGAATCAGAGCTTCTCCAACTCTGTCACAAAACGAGTATGGTTGGCCTTATCATAAAACGAATTTCGCCACAGCTGGCGCGCATTGCTGCGCAAAGCGGTCTTTTTAGCCGCAGTTGCATCCGCATAGGCCGCAATCGCCGCCGCAATTTCTGCCGCAGTCGGATTGGCCCCCAGAAGGAAACCAGTTCCCTCATGGATCATCTCTGGAATTCCTCCGACATCCGTTCCAACAGCAGGCACGCCAAACGAAAAGGCCTCCATAATGGATACCGGGGTCCCTCCTTCTGTCTCCGATGCCGTAAGAAATAGGTCGATATGTGTGGATTTGTAATAATCCACAATCGTTTCATTGGGCACCGATCCCAAAAATGCATAGGAAACTTCTGGATTCCCCCCCCAGCTTTTCTTCTGCGAGCTGATGAATATACTCTTCCTGAGGGCCTCCGCCCGCATGTACCCACCGGAGTTTCCGTCCGTGAAGCAGGGAAAGCGCTTCCACCAGCAGGTCCAGGCGCTTGATTGGAATCACATTGGAACAGGAGAACAGGCTGATGGTATCCCCTTTTGCCGGTGGGTTCAAGCCGTTGTCCGGAACACCAAGATAGGCCATCTTGTAATGATCATTCTTTTGGGTCGCAAAATGCTTTAGATAATATGCCCGCGCTTGGCGGGAAACAAAAAACACTGCGTCCAGATGCCGGTCCATGAAATATTTATACGGCTGAACGCCCGCCGGAGAACGCTCATTATAGAGATCATAGCCGTGTGTACGGGTGATGATGCGCATCCTCGGGTGGCGCTGCTTCTCCAAAGCCAAAGCCAAAGCACCGTAATTATACCAGTAGGAATAATAAATGGTATGTTCGATCTGGTCGAAAAAGCCCTCGCTCCGCAGATATTTTTGAAACAGGTGGGCGGAAAGACGAAAATTGCGCACCTCAGCTTCTCTAGCACGCAATGAGCCCTTCGCATGCTCTTTTCCAAACACACTGCGATAATAATTTCGATCCAACAGGCAACCAAATAGATTGCGGAGCTTTTCCCCTGTTGTGGCATTCCTATGGTAATGGTACAGCTTTACCCCCGCAGGAAGCGAATACTCTGGTTCCTGCACAGGGCTTTTACAGATAATTGTCACCTCAAAATGCTGGCATGTCACCGCAAGTTCCGGCTGTATAAAGGGCAATTCCCCCCTAGTATACGGGTAATGGTCGGTGATTAAAATGAGTCGTTTCATAGCGACGCTCCTGTTTATACACATTCGGGCAAACCTTCAGGCTCACGAATCTTTTTCTCAAAGAGCGGAGCCTGCACCAGCCAGTATACCAAGGCAATGCTGTAAGCAAACGGCGGGTAAGAGGAAGCCAACAACGACGTTACCAAGTAGCCGGGCATCAGCAAAACCGGGAAGATCGCATATGGGTCCCCTTTCCTGCGGCGCAAATAGTACAGCAGTGCCCGGAACCCGGACGCCACATTGATTGCAAAATAGAACAGAGCCGTAAAAATTCCGCTGTCATATAAAATTTGGATTATGCAGTTGTGTGCGGTGGCTGCAACGCCGTAATCGTGTACATAGATCTTACCGCGCTCATGGCCGAGAGGTTCTACACGATCCGCAAATGCTTTCCAGATCAACGTACGGTGTGTAGTCACCTGGTCTGCGGTCTTTCCCTCCGTGTCCAAACGATCCATCGCCGCATTGATCGCGTCATCCAGCTTTGTCCCCTGCAGGCGGGGATCCAGATACGCATACTCCTCTGGCAACAAGTCATTGACCGCCGCATAGTAATACACCGCATACGTACCGCCCTTGACCAACCAAAACGTACCAGGAACACAGATTACCACTGCCAAAAGCATGGGTAGGATCTGTTTTATCGCGCGCAGAGCAATGGCTTTGATCCCTTCGCCCCAGTGTGCCACGATATAATTCAAAACAAACCAAAGCGCAAAAGAAATGGCCGCTGCCAAAAGCGCAGTCCGCGAACGGCTGAATACAATCAATGCAACAGAAGTCCCAAGCCCCAACAGGGATGGGAGCAACCCCTTATGAGCGCGGCAGGCGAAAGCGGCATACCGGAACAGAGAACCAGGATGGCGCCACTCCGGGCGCACCGGAGAAGCTGTGCGGGGCTTTTGCTCCCACTTACGCCAAGCAAGCGTATAGTTCATCATAAAGAGCGGAATGGTACAGGTGAGGTACTGTCCCAATGAGTTCGCATTCGTGAATAAAGCGCGATACTGGCCGCCCGTGATCGGGCTGAATAAGACACTCAACACAAAAAAGACCAGATTGAAGCTCACCAACCCTTTGGTCACCAGACGGAACAAGGTGCCGTAGTCCCCACGGTTGTTCCAGATAAAATAAACGCACGGAAACACCAATGTAAAAATAATGGAAATTGCTGCCCAGTCGAGAGACGTATAGATTGCGGATACAATAAAAAAGATACACATGCCCGCCCAAAGCAACGTCATCATGGCATTGCACCGTTTCCGCTGCAAGGGCCCTTGAATCGAGCAAATCGCTACAACGGCCATCAGTACGCAACCAAGCAAGTCAAAGAAAACATATTTAATGACCGAAGGCAGCGGAAGATGCTGCAAAATCAAGCTTGTGATATTGGTATGCTCCAAGTAGATGATGACCATGATCCCGAAAAACGACGCACTGATCAAAAAATTCTTCAGGCGTTCGCTCATAACCCGCGCCAAGCCAACAAAAGGCTTGAGCACGACCAAGAAAATGGTCTGCATCAAATCGGCAAGCAGATCCGCGATCCGTTCCAGCAGATTGCCAGATTTCTCCGTATATCCGTTCATTCCGTATCCTCCAAACCGAAATTGTCAATTCCCCGTATTTTCCACAACATTCAACCGATTCATTCCAATTGTTAAGGAAATATAAAGAATATTATATACCATCCATTTCTTTTCTGTCAACGCGACAGGGGCGCATCCCCCGGAAACTCCAAAAAAGGCTTTTCTCCCTTTCCCCATTGGGCGATACCCCCTTTTGATCATTCTTTTTTCGCGTTTTCGCCAAACAGGGAGCCTTACGCCTCTTCAAAGGCCGCAGGCGTTACGTACACCGTATTGTATTTGATGTAAATCACCATTCCCGGTTTCGCGCCGGAAGGTTTATTCACATTGCGCACTTGGGTATAATCGACGGGAACCTGGGAAGATTCACGCGCCCGGCTGTGCGCCGCAGCCAGCATTGCCGCTTCACGGATAGCCGTCTCCGTCGGTTCCCGCCCGTCTGTCACCAGAATGGTATGGGAGCCGGGGATATTTTTCGTGTGAAACCAAATATCATTGTTGTTCGCCTGCTTAAGCGTCAGGCGGTCGTTCTGCCGGTTATTCCGTCCCACCAGGATGCGGAAACCATCGCTGGAGGTAAATTCCAACGGAGCGGCGGCGGCGACAGGCTTCTGTTTTCCCCTCTGTGCGCGGATATATCCCTGTTCCACAAGTTCCTGCCGGATCTCCGAGAGATCCCGCTCGACCTTTGCACGGCTCAATTCCTCAAATACCGTATCCAAATATTCCAGTTCCTGTTGGGCCTGGTGGATTTGCTCGGTGAGTTTTTCTTCCGCTGTCCGCGCCTTTCGATAATCCTTATAATACTTCTGTGCATTCTGCGAAGGCGTCTTTGCAGGATCTAATTTGATTTTGACCAGCGGCGCATCCGCCTCATAAAAATTTTGCAGGGATACCGAAGTACTCCCCTTTTCAATTTGATAGAGGTTGGCGCTGATTAAATCACCACAAATACGCAATTGGTCGCGCTCTGCACATTTTTCCAATTCGGCACGCTGAATATTGATCTTTCGGCTCAGACGGTCTGACGCGTTGGAAAGTACTCGAAGCAGATCCTGCGAACGGGCACGCATCCGCTCGATGCGGTCTCGCCCCTCATAAAAAGCGTCCAAAAGGTCCGAAAAAGTCTCTTGCCGCGTGACTATAGCCGCTGTTCCATATTGTGTGATATTCATAAAGGAGAAATCCATCGGCTTTTTCGCCACACTGACCGCCATGTGGGGCGCTCCCTCTATCCCGCGTACTGTCTGAATCAACCGGTCTAGAAAGAAACGCAGACGTCCCCAGTGTTCCTCTGTCATCTCCTGCGTATACAGGTCTGTTCCACGGCCGGTCAAATGCTGTATTTCCCGGCAGACAACCGGTGAGACCCCCTGTACATTGGCGAGCAGTGCTTTAGCGAGCTCTGTGTCTGCAGGCAATGCGCGCAAGCGTGCCAATAGCGCTTCCGAATCCGTTTCAAGCATACAGAGCTTCTTTTGCGGTGGTGGCAACTGATAACTTAAACCAGGCAGAACCAGGCGTTCAGAGGACATCTCAGCGTCCACACGCTTGAGCGCATCCACGATTTTCCCATTTTCATCCACTAGAATCAGGTTGCTGTAGCGGCCCATAATTTCCACCGCCAGAGTCAAACGCACCTCATCGCCAAGCTCATTGATCGCATCAAAATCCAAAAGCAATAGGCGTTCCAATCCTGGTTGCCGCACCGCGGCAAGCTTGGCGCCGGACAACCTCTTTCGCAACAACATGCACAACATGGGCGGGACTTTTGGGTTTTCCGGTACGAACCGGGTAAAATGAATGCGCGCGCTGTTCGCACGTGCAGACAATAAGAGTTTATAATGATCGGTCCGTGTGCGCAGCGTAAAGACCATCTCTTCCCGATTGGGCTGTGCGATTTTCTCAACGCGGGCTCCCAAAGCCAATCCTTCTATTTCTTTTTTGATATGTCTCAAAAATGCTCCATCCAGAGCCATTGGTATCCGTCCTTTCCACCGAGGCATCTTCATGCCCCAGCCAGAGGTTTAGAGGAATTTTGCAGGGCTGTGTGCTTGTACGGATTTGGCCATCTTTACCTCCGGAAAACGGGCCTGGAATCGTTCCATCAGCGGAACGATCACCACATCTTCCGTATAGAAATGGCCTGCATCTACCAACGTAATCCCCATATCCTCCGCATCGAGAAGTTGGTTGTGTTTGGTATCCGCAGTCACCATCGCCTGCGCTCCCTGTTGTGCGGCGTCCATGGTAAGATCTGCGCCGGCGCCCCCACACAGGCCCACCGTTGTAATGGTCTTTCCACCATCCGCATATTTCAAGCCATCACATCCCAATACCTCTTTGACAAATGCGGCAAACTCCTTTGGGGTATACGGATGATCGGTTTCGCCGATCAGCCCCTCCGGCAAACCGCTGTGTTCATATTCTTTAAGCATACGCACCTGTTTCAGCTGCAACCGTTCAGCCAGGCATGTATTTACTCCGCCCTGCGCCATATCCAGATTGGTGTGGGCACAGATCGCGGCGACCCCATATTGCGCCAACAGATAGGGCGCGGAACCCGGCAAAAGGCTCTTCAATGGATGAAAAATGACCGGATGATGGCTGACGACCAACTGCGCGCCCATCTCTGCCGCCTCACGCACCACCTGCGGCGTAATATCCAGTGCAAACAGGGCCGAATGGACCTCTGTGCCGCGGTCTCCCACGAGCAGGCCCGGATTGTCAAACCCCATCGCGGTATGAAATGGGGCAAATGCGTCAATCAAATCATAAAACTCTCCAACCGTTGCCATAACCAATCCCTCTTTCAATTGTCTCTTTCGCAAAGCTGCTGTAGACACTCATAAATTGCCTGAAGGGCCGTTGCCTCCTCACTATGTCCAGAGATCCGCATCCCCTGTGCTTTTTTGAAAAGCCGGACAGCACATTTGGATATGTAGGCGCGGCTTTCCGCAGTAGAGCCATCCAGTTTGCCAATATAGGGATACAGTTCTCCCCCGCCCGCCTGTGCAGGAGCGTACATCACCTGCATAACCGAGTAGATATGTCCATCCTCTTCCGTGGCTTCTTCGCGTAGAATCGAAAAGCCTTCCCTTGCCAAAAAACGGCGTAGCTCTTCCGCAGAGGTCATCGGCTGCAAAATGAGCCGCTTATGTTCCTGCTTAAGCCAAGGGGCTGCTCCGATCAGGCGGATAATCAGCTCCCCTCCCATCCCTGCCATCACGATGTCATCTGCTTCGTTTGGAAAGACCGCATCCAGCCCATCCGAAAGACGGGCGGAAACCTGTTCTTCCACATGATAGCGGCGAATATTCCGTTCTGCGGACCGCAAAGGCGAAAGCTTGACATCCGCAGCAATTGCATTGGAAATCCGGCCCTTCCGCACCAGCCAGATGGGCAGGTAAGCATGGTCGGTTCCAATATCCACCAGCTTTGTTCCCTCTCGAACCATAGATGCACACAGAGAAAGCCGGTTTCCCAGGGTAAACAACGGATGCGGCATACAACAGCCTCCTTTTCTCCAAATATGGAACCGCCGCCCGCCAAACATGTTGACGGGCGGCGTGTAAACCGATCCGAACTTATTTGCCCTGCATATGGGCGTTGAGCTTTTTCACCATTTCTTCCGGGTCCACGCCGTGCACCATACAGGCCTGTTCCAGTGTCTCCCCACGGGAAGCCGGGCAACCCAAGCAATGCATCCCCATTTCCATAAAGAAGGGAGCGGTCGTCTTGTCCATATCCAGAATATCGCCAATAATGGTATCCTTTGTAACAGCAGCCATGTTGTTTCCTCCTATACTCTGTGTTGCGCTTCTATGAAAAGCAAAATTTGTGTTTTTATTATAATACCCCACCGAAAGGATTGCAATACGAAGATTTGACACATTCCCACAGAAACAAAACGCCCCGGATTCCTCCGAGGCGTCTCAGTTACAAATTGAAAAAATTTATATCTTATTCTTCCCTCATCTTTGCAAAGCACTCGCTGCAATATACAGGACGGTCTTCACGGGGCTTAAAGGGAACTCTTGCTTCCTTGCCACAGCTCGCGCAGATGGCGGTGAACATTTCGCGCTCAGGCTTTGCAGCATTCTTGCGCGCATCGCGGCAGGCCTTGCATCTCTGGGGCTCGTTTACGAAACCCTTGGAAGCATAGAATTCCTGTTCGCCGGCGGTGAAAACAAATTCAGCGCCACATTCTTTGCAGATGAGAGTCTTGTCTTCGTACATTTGATATACCTCGCTTCAGATTATAGATATTTGCCCTTGCCGGATTTGCACCGCGCCTTTGCCATAAAACAACGCTCCTCTTGAGCTGGGCATATGAATGGGACTAAAACGGTTCCTTGAGCTTGCGGCGCACACGTTGCAGGGCGTTATCTGCAGCCTTCGAGGTAATACAAAGGGAATCGGCGATCTCCTTGTAACTATAACCGCCCAAATAAAGCATAAGCACCTGGCGTTCCATTTTAGACAAACCACGGCTGATGAATCGTTTGAGGAGAAGCAGATCCTCCTCTTCCACCAGCATTTTTTCGGGGTTGGCCTCTTCCCCGGCAAACACGCCACAGGAAGCACCTTCCTCACTGAGCGGAACAAAATTGTTTAACGGAAAGTTTTCCGGCCGGCCGCCCACCGGTATGCCATAATAATGCGATTCGTAATGCAGACACCCGCATACGTACGGAAGCTTGCACCGCCGTCCTCCCGATAATTGCGCACCGCATCCAACAACCCCAAAAGTCCTTCCTGGCATAGGTCATCCGCTTCCAGCATAGTGCCGTGAAACGGTGCAGCCTTTGCCCGGATGAGCGTCATGTAACGGGACGTCAATTCCAAAAATGCATCCGGGTCTCCCTCTCTCACAAGTGTGGCCAACTGTTGATCCGAATAAGATTCCATACGGTTGTTTTGGATTTCTGTGGCCAAACATAACACCTCATGAGACTCACATTCCTTATGACTTTCTATATCATACTGCATTCTCTCTATAAAGTCAACAAATATTTGTCCTTCTAAAAAATATATTTGTTTTATTTCGTCAATGTGAAAGGCAAGAGTCTTTTCACAAAAGCCTTGAATGGTTTTTCACAAAGACTTTTCCGGTTTCCCCTATTTCTTTGGTTGCTTTACAGATGCAGGCGCTTTATGTTAAGATGTCCTTTATCGACATGATACAACATACTTTGACAGAGAAAGAGGTGTACCCATGATTCGGTTTGGAAAACAGGAAGAAAAAGTTCACAATTATACCCCCGAAGAAGGACGGAAGGATTCCTTCGCGCATGGATTAAACTTTTACAAGCTATTTTTTGTTTTTATCATTGGCTGCATCATCGGTTATTGCGTGGAAATGCTCTGGTGTTATTTGCGTCTCGGTTACTTTGAAAGCCGGCAGGGATTGATCTACGGCCCGTTCAGCCCAGTTTATGGAATGGGGGCCGTCATCTTTACGGTTGTACTCTATCGGTTCCGTCATTCCAGCAGCCTGGTGATTTTCCTGGCAAGCGGCGTGATTGGCGGTATTTTTGAATATCTGTGTTCTCTATTCCAGGAACTGATCTTCGGGACGGTATCCTGGGAATATAGCAACTCCCCTTTGAACGTCCATGGCCGTACAAATGTATTTTACTCGGCATGTTGGGGAATCCTGGGATTGATTTTCTTAAAGCATATGCTTCCGTTCTTTACCAATCTGATCGAAAGCATCCCCAACGGCCGGGAAAAATGATCGCATGGATCCTGTTGATTTTTATGGTATTCGATATTCTGATATCCGGTGCGGCGATTCGCCGTCAAACCAACCGGCATCTAGGAATTCCTGCGAATAATCCCGTAGCCGTTTTTTTGGATGAGCATTATACAGACGAATATCTGAAAAAGGTCTATCCAAATATGCAGCTTGCTTAACCGTCAATGCCCTGCCAGCCCTGGCAGGGCATTGGTATACCCCATGGTTCCCTAGAAAGAATATCCCATAGACTGATAAAAGGAGGAATTCGTGCATGGAAGAAAAGAAAACCATTTTGGAGTCTACGCTGGAACGTTATCGAGGAACTGCTGGCGCGGGCGACCAGCAGGCCCTAATCGCTCTTCTGCGGGAGGTCCAACAGCTTTACGGGTGTGTGCCAACCGTCATTCAGCAGCGCATTGCCCAAGCGACAGAAACGTCTCCTTCTCTGGTCGCTGCGTTGGTCAAACGGATACCTGGTCTTACAGAAGCGGAATACCGCCATCAAATCACGGTATGTACGGGGCCACGCTGTTCGTCAAAAGGGGGCATAGCCGTCTTACGCGCCATACAAGACGCCCTTGGAATCTTACCGGGCGAAACCACAACGGATGGCCGGTTCCATCTGGAAACGCGCAATTGCCTGAAAAATGTGGTAACGCTCCGAATGTAATGATTGATTCCACTATCCACCCATCTGTTCGCCCGGAACAGGTCTCTGCCATAATCGACCAATATTCTTAAACATTCTGAGGTGAAGTTTTATCTCCTTTTTCGCAGGATTCCCCACCATAGCGTATAATTTCAGGAGACTTTGATCGAGTGGGGGATACAACCGTGGTAGAACATGTATACAGCATGGGATTATATGGATTGGACGCATTTGTCGTAGAGGTAGAGGTGGATCTTTCACGGGGGCTTCCCGCGTTCGAGATGGTCGGCCTACCCGATGCTGCGGTACGCGAAGCGCGAGACCGCGTCCGTGCGGCATTGAAAAATATGGGCTTCCAGTTTCCCGTCAGCCGGATCACCGTCAATCTCGCCCCAGCGAACAAGCGCAAAGAGGGCTCCCTCTATGATCTGCCGATCCTTATTGCCCTGTTGCGTGCTTCCAGTCAACTGGATGCATCGGTGGAAGACAGCATATTCCTTGGGGAGCTTTCCCTTTCCGGGGCTGTCCGCCCCATCCGTGGGACGCTACCAATGGCAATTGCTGCAAAAGAGGCAGGGTTTCGGCGTTTATTTGCCCCTGCACAAAATGCTGCCGAGGGTGCTGTCGTTCAAGGGCTTGAGGTTTACCCGGTGCGCAACCTCGAATCTCTTCTTGCCCATCTAACAGGGCGTGTCCCGCTATCTCCCATCCTTCCAGGAGACACTCCAAGCCAAAACGACGGGCTTTTCCCTGACTTTGCCGAAGTTCGCGGACAGGAAGAGGCGAAACGTGCGCTGGAAATTGCAGCGGCCGGGATGCACAATGTTCTCCTGATCGGTCCACCCGGCTCTGGCAAAAGTATGTTGGCCAAGCGGCTCCCCTCCATTCTGCCCGATATGACCTTCGAAGAGTCCATTGAAACAACAAAAATTCATTCCATTGCAGGGACACTCCCCACCTGTACAGCACTCATACGGGCGCGGCCGTTTCGTTCGCCACATCACACCGTATCAGCAGCCGGGCTTTCCGGGGGAGGGATTCTTCCCAAGCCGGGAGAGCTATCCCTTGCCCACAACGGGGTTTTGTTTCTGGATGAACTCCCGGAATTTTCCCGCAGTGCTATGGAGGTTCTCCGGCAACCCATCGAGGATGGCCGGGTGACGATCTCTCGCGCCAGCGGAGCGGTTTCGTACCCGTGTAGCGTGATGCTGGTGGCCGCCATGAACCCCTGTCCCTGTGGATATTTTGGGCATCCTACCAGGCGGTGTGTCTGTAGCGCCGGCGCAGTTTCCCGCTATCTCTCCCGTGTCAGCGGCCCCCTGCTGGACCGTTTGGATCTTCATATCGAAGTACCTGCCGTGGAATTTGATAAGCTTGATTCTTCCCTCCCGTCAGAACCCTCTTCCTCGATCAAGCAGCGGGTCGATGCTGCACGCGCAATACAAAACGACCGCTATCGCGGGACAGCAATCTCCTGTAATGCCCGCATCACCCCAGAATGTTTACATACGATCTGCGTATTGAGCGACGACGCCAGAAATCTATTCAAACATGCTTTTGAAACCATCGGCCTATCTGCACGTGCATACGATCGTATTTTAAAGGTCGCCAGAACCATCGCAGACTTGGATGGAAGCGAGCAGATTCAGGCTGTTCATGCGGCGGAAGCCGTACAATATCGTGCATTGGACCGAAAGTACTGGACACGGGAATTGTAAAAGCTAAAAGGGCCCTATAACAGAAACACAAAAGGCCGGAGCCCACGAAACGGCTTTCCGGCCTTTTGCGCTGTGAAATTCGAAAATGATTCTGCTCTTTAACCTCTGTCAATGGTTCTCCTTCGCGAAAATCTCACACATCATGCGCGCCCCCAATCGAAACCCGTAGGCAAAACCCGCGTAACAGTCCATGGCATTTTCCTCCATATAGAGTTTCCCCAGGTGCTCCAGCCGCCTGCCGTCTGTTTCATCCAAAAGTTCATATAAGTAGTTCTGTTCTTCATTGATTTCACGTACAAGGGAATGATATTTCGGATCTGTGGAAACGATCTTTTCCTCTGGATAGAGTTCCCCTTCATATAAGTGTTTTAAAATGCTGTCCATAGTGTTGTTCCTTTCCCAAGTTCTTCTACATGCAATCCTCAAACTTACTTGAAACGGCCTTATACAGGAAAAGAAGTTCCGTACGTTCTAATTCGCTGGTATCCGCCTAAAAAACGGTCAGCCTTTCTCGTTTTGCCTCTACTACTTTTCCAAAGTTTCACCAGCATACCCTTATCTGCCCTTTAGGCCACATACGAACGATCCTCCTTATACAGAGCCTATGATTCCAAGCTGGCTTTACGTTGCTTCATCACCTCTCTTTTTCGCATCTTCTACGCTACAATGACATACTATAGAAGTCAATATAAAAATCGTGAAACTTACTCACATTATCATCCAAAATATTCGTTTAACCCTTACTTCTATCTCACTAGGAGGTGAATGCAAAAAGCGCTTCGTACAAAAAGAGCGATGGTACATTGAAATCAGCAAGTATATAAAGGACGCCCTGCATCCGGCACATTGCCAGCTCGCAGAGCGTCCTTTTATCGTTTTCAATAAATCTCTTTTGGGAGGAAAATCCCTCGGAAACGGGCTTTGTTCCAGATCTCCCTGCAAAAACGGATCGAACAGGTATTTTAAAACACCCTGTCATTCTCTCGCGCCAGTCTTTCACCTGATCTTCAGCGAATACGATCGTCCTCTGTGATTGGGCGAAGAACGCGGCATGGATTGCCTACAGCAAGCACGCGTGCTGGAATATCTTTGGTCACAACACTCTTGGCTCCAATCACACTTCCTTCTCCAATGGTGACCCCCGGCAAAATAGTGACATCTGCTCCAACCCATACATGATCTCCAATTGTAATCGGTTTGGCCTGCTCCAATCCCATATTTCGCTCTTCCGCCACGACGGGATGATTGGCTGTATACATTCCACAATTTGGCCCAATAAAACAGTGTGTCCCGATCACAATGGGGGCGCCATCCATCAGATAAGCATTGTGGTTGATAAATGTGGCTTCTCCTATCCAACAATTATAGCCGTAATCCGTGTAAAATGGAGACAGGATAACAACACCCGCTCCCTTATGGGGAAGAATTTTTTGAGAAGGGCCTCTTTCTGATCGACTTCTTTCGGACGTGTATGGTTAAAAGCAAAACATAGTTCCTCTGCTTCCAAACGCTTTTCCACCAGTTCGGTATCATAATTGGCATCATACCAGAGTCCCTTTTCCATTTTTTCACGCTCGGTCAAATTGGCTCCCCCTTATAGATGGACTATCCCATATACTTGATCCAGAGAACATCCAATGTCAAAATCGGTTCTTGCTATCTCATGATTTCGTGTCCAAATAGGCCAATGCAGAAGGATACGTATATCCATAGGTGTTGACACGGGATGCGCTGTAATCGTTGTAATTATAGACATTTGCCTCTCCTAAACGGCGGTACAACAGGCCTGCATAGCTCTTTCCACCTGCTTGGTTCCAACGCAACATGTCGGTTCCAAATGCATAGGCGTTCGTATAATTGAGGTCGTGCACTAAATCGGAACTATTCAGGGTCACATATCCGGAATTAATCCACCCTGCAGAACCGTTCGGCAAAGCCGCCAAATACCAGCCATCCTTTTGATTCGTAAAGTCGGCTGAGGTAACCGAAATGGTCGTACCCTTTGCAACCTCGCATACTTGCGAACCGGAAAGACTCGGTGCCGAACGCACGACTGTAGCTTTGCTGACGGTAGCGGACATTCCTGCGCCAAAGCTCTGTGGCGGTACCACTGCGTTTAGGATAATCCGTCGCAAATCAATCTCGGAGGACGTGCTGTTCCAATATCCTGCGCCCACATTGTAGCCAAAGCTCACAAGGCTGTCAAATTGGCACTGGCTCATCCGCAAGTTGTTCTGTGTGATAAACTTGTTGACCTCGGTCGTATACGACGCATCATTGATGGTATTGACCAGCAAAGACCACGCTTCGGTCTTAGAAAGATCGTTATAGAAAGTATCCCCCTCTTTGAGCGTCAGTCCATAGCCGAGGGTCGGCACCTGATTGGAGGTCAACTTGTCCGCATAAACCGAAGCGCTGTAGCCTTCCCAATTGGCGATCAACTCGATCATCTTGTCACTGGCACGCCGCTGTTCAGTGGTTGTCACCGTATAGTCTTGTGAAGATACCACATAAGCGCTGGTTGCAAACCCCTCTGTACTGTAAACACCGCCCTGGGACGAATTTGCCACCACACGATAAGTTCCCTGTTCGGTCAAATTCATTGTTGCTTTCCAGACCTTTGTGCTTGTCTGACCAGTAGTCTCCGTTGTACTGGATGTAGCCGTAATCATCTGTGCCGTACCGTTTGGCATCTGGATAGTAAAGCGAACTCCATCCCGGCTGGTATCCGTAATGGCCGTAAAGGTGACCGCAGAACCTACTCCTGCAATATTCGGTGAGGTATACGCAGTCCGGACTGGCTCAGCTGTCGTAACTGTGACCGTACAGGTCTTAGACTGTGAACCCGAAGTGGCTGTAATCGTAGCTGTGCCGGGGGATACTCCGTAGATGTATCCATTGGTGACGGTTGCTACTGCGGAATTGCTACTGCTCCATGTGATCGAAGCAGTACTCGGGCTTGCTGTCGCTTTGATATAAAGTGTTTTTCCGGCGGAAACCGTACCAGACGTGCGCGAAATGGCCAGCGAATTGGCCGGAACTCCCGTCTGGCCGTTGTATAGGAACTGTATGTACTCATTACTGACGTAACCTGTTAGATTGTTGGTTGTCTGCACCTTGGTCCACTCTGTATTGGAGGTATCGAGCACCGTGAGCGTGGCTCCCTTGAGCAGCATCGCAACCTGATCATATTGCGTTCCCGGCCCACTACGCAAACGCAATGCATCCGCAGTGACCGTTGCCCCAGTGATTGTTTGATCGCCATTGGAATTTCCTGTTTCCGAACCGGTGCCTGTGGTAGAAGCCTGAATCGTTAGATATTGCTTCATACAGTATCCTTCTGTCCCATCCGACGTCTTGATCTTTGCCCAAGTCGCATGAGAATTGTCGGTTACCGTGACAGTTTCCTGCGGAAAGAGTACACGGATCACATCATAGCTCGGCCCTGCTCCAGAGCGCAGTGCCACGCTCTCTTTTGCTGTGGCCGTCAAATTCGAACCAGAAGAAGTAGCGGAATCAGCCGTTCCTGCCGGTGGGGAGGATGGGGAAGTTGTAGAGCTGGCTTGGATATCCAAAAATCCTTGGAACAGCATCCTACTGTTCCATCCGATGTCCGGATTTTCGCCCAAGTGGAATGGGAATTGTCAATCACGGTGACGGTCGCGCCTTTTGGCATCGTTTTGATAATCGCATAGCTGGGACCAGCGCCTTCACGTAGATTCAAATTTTCCTTAACCGTGGCAGTCAACCCGGCGGTAGTCCCCGCATTGGAGTTGGATGCCCCCGCACTATCGCTGGCGGATGTTTCGGAAACCGATAAATAGGTCCGGTTACAGTAACCCTCCTGGCCCGAAGAAGTGCGAACCTTGACCCATTCCGCATTGGAATTGTCCAATACCTCTACTGAGACGCCTTGCGCCAACGTCAATATACGATCGTAATTGGTTCCAGGGCCGCTGCGCAGATTTAGATAGTCTTTGGTTACCGCAGTCCTACCCGTAGAAGCCGTTTCCCCGCCTGTATTAGAAGAATTTGCGGCATTTCCTGTACTGCTCAAAAATTCTTTTAGGCAGTATCCTTCCAGCCCGCTAGCCGTGCGCACTTTCGCCCATGTTGCATGAGAGCCGTCTAGGATAGTCACCGAGGCGCCCTCCGCAAGAGTCGTCACAATTCCATAACTGGTGCCGGCACCCTTGCGCACATTGAGGTTTGCTGTCGTAACCGCTGCTTCTCCTGTCCCCAATGCCCCATAGGTGGAGGTGCTCAGAGTTCCTTCTGTTGTCAGGTATGCTTTACTGCAATACCCTTCTTGGCCAGAAGAAAGCCGTACTTTCGCCCATTCCCCCTGCGAATCCTCAAGAACGGTAACTTCCGTCCCCTTGGGCATGGTCAAAAGAACCGAATAGGACTTGCCAGCACCTGTACGCAGATTCAGATAATCCGTCGTCTGCGCAGTGGTAACAGCCCTTGCAACGTTTGGCAGGGCTGTCACTGTCAACGAAACGGCACACAACATAGCTGCTACGGCAGAACCCATCCGCCGAAATTGCTTTCTCAAATTTGTTCACTCCTATTCCCCATCCGGATACCTACCACAAACCAACAAAGCAGATTCCCTTTCACTACAAATTCCTATCGCTTTACGAAAGAATTTTTATTCCGAATACAAAAATATCTGTCATGACCAAAAAACCTATTTTCCCAAAATATGTTTTGATTATACCGTAAACGCCCAAAATGTTCAAGGAAAAAAGCGTCGACTGTTTACATAATCTGAGTAAAATTCCGCCCAAAATTTTCTTCAAAACTGGAATGAACTTAAAAACATTCCTGATTTCAATCGCAACATGGATAAAATAAAAAAGCCCATGCACAAAGTTGCATGAGTTCTCTGTTTGTCTGTCCCGCCGACCGGGCTGGTATTCCAGCCACCCGGTCAGCTTCAACAGTAGTATATTATGTATTTCAATTTCTATTTACAATTCTATACTTTATTCTTGTCTCTCATCTCCTTTCTTAGATTTGCCTTTAGTATACTGGCGTAATGTGACCGTTTTTTGAAGACACTTTGAAAAGTTCGGAAATTTCACTGAAAAATCCGGTCCATCCACCCGCCATTCCATTGTATGCAGCAAAAATTTTCGCATGCCTATTTTCTGCATTCCAATCGCTCGCCTTGTCATTCTTTGCCCCACGCTGTAAAATAAAAGAAAAACACCTTGTCCAAATGGGACATGGCGTCTGAAAAAGGAGCGAGTCATTACTATGAATAAAAAGATCGGGTTTATTGGCTGTGGCAACATGGGACAAGCGATGATCGGAGGAATTGTACGGTCCGGATTAGTCTCGCCAGAACAGGTATATGCAGCAGACCCCAGTGAACAGAATTTAACCCATGTGCAGGAGGAATACGGGATTTGCATCACACAGGACAATCTGATTCCTGCAAAAAATGTGATATTATCGTACTCTCGGTTAAACCCTATTTATACGCAGATGTAATCGAGGAAATTCGGGATACCGTCAAAGAGGACGTTGTGATTGTCATGATCGCCGCTGGACAGACGATCGCTGTCAACGAAGCGCGTTTCGGCCGCAATATCAAAATTGTACGCGCCATGCCCAACACGCCCGCTTTAGTTGGAGAGGGGATGGCGGCGCTATGCGCCAACAGTTTTGTAACGGAAGAGGAAAAAAAGACATTCAGGAAATTTTGAGAGCTTTGGTAAGGCGGAATTTGTTGGAGAAAGCATGATGGATGTTGTAGCCGGCGTCAGCGGTTCTTCCCCAGCATACGTCTATATGTTCATTGAAGCATTGGCCGATGGCGCTGTACTACAGGGGATGCCACGTCAGCAGGCATATACATTTGCTGCACAGGCAGTCTTAGGTTCTGCGCGTATGGTGTTGGAAACCGGTATGCATCCAGGAGCTCTAAAGGATATGGTCTGTTCCCCCGGAGGCACAACAATCGAAGCGGTTGCCAGCTTAGAGCAAAACGGTATGCGCGCTGCTGTCATCCAAGCAGTCCATGTCTGTACAGAAAAGTCGAAGGAGATGAGCAAATAAGACGCATAAGCGCGATCCACCCGGGGACACTACTCCCATATGTTTTGTACAGCGCAGATGCGCATGTGCCTATATTGAACAAAAGGAAGTGTTTCCATGGCAAAAGATATCAAAAAGGAAATTATCGCCGAACTGGATCGTCGCATGGATCTTCTGCGGGAACATCAGTATGACCAAATTGAGATCACTGGAAATGAGTATTCGGAGTTAAACCAGGCGCTTTCAAAGGTCATTGGTGCCCCTCTTCTGGAGGAGCTGGGCGACATCAAAGACTTTGTACAGAGCCTTTAAATGTGGAGAAGGAGCAGAGGGAACCGGACGTTCTTGTTCTGGTTTCCTCTTTTCCTTTTGAATAGGACGGGCATTGGAACAAAAATTCCTTTGAAAATATTTTATACGTTAAAATCTCTCGTGTACGATCGTTTCCAACGGTAAAACTGGGCCCTACATTCCTTCTTTCAGCGATTATGTCTTCTGAAGCTATAAACGTTTTCCCCCCTCAAAACGCAATCTCCCCATCATCTAGGAACATATTATCTGAGAATAGTCCGCCCCATTCGTTCCTTCCTCTACAGTGTTTTCCAAATCATGAGGGCGTCCAGAGCACAGGAGAGAGGATTTCTATTTCGTATGTTTTCCGAAGGAGTGAGATATCGAATGATAAGGTACATAATATAAGGTGCATCAAAATATATGGCATAAAAGTATGTGATTATGTCCCCGTTCTTTCTGTTCGCATTGGCCCGGCATTATTATAAAAACGTTTTACAAAAAAGCTTGACTTCCCTAGAAAAATTTACTATACTAAATTTATAAAGTGTATAAAATGGATGAAGATACCAGGAGAGATCGCATACTGTATGCGACGCCGAAGGGGCTGTGCCGGAAACTCTCAGGCAAAAAGGACTGGTATCCGACAAAACTCCGAAAAGCCGTGTTCCATTGATATAATCGATCGGAAAACGGCACCGAAGAGGCAATCCCTTTCATGGGAGAATCTTTCAGGTCATTATGAGGGGCGTGCAGAGGATTGCGCGCCCTTTTTTATTACTTACGAAAGTTACATCGTGGGGAGATCTTTTTTGCTTGGTTGCATTTTTCTTCCAAAATGGGGCCTTTCCGTTTATTTTCGGAGAGTTCCCACAACGGATCGCCGTTTTACACCTTCTCATGGTATCTATTCTTAAAAGAGTGTATATAGATCTCTCAATTTCACACAAAGCAATCCCGGCAGTCGTTGGGGAGAATCCCCCGGACTGCGGGATTGCTTTTATTTGGATTACCCCAAAGCTTTTTCAGTCTCGTAAGGCTACATATGCCGCGCTAACTTTTGTGCGGCGAAATAAGAGTATCAAAAAACAGGGATGGCTGTAGAAAAATACAGCCATCCCTGTTTTCTGTACCACTTCTCTAGAAAAAACTACGCTTGCAAATAATAGGTTCAAAAATTGGAAGGAACCGAGAGAACCTGTCGCGCTGCTTAGGCGCCAGTGCCCAAAGAGCTGAACTTTCAGGTAAACGATCGATCTTGTCCTGAACACCATACGGACTGCTAAAAATAGAGAAAAGCACTGTAGAGCTGCAACTCCACAGCGGCCGAAACTTGAAGTATACTTTCCAAGCATACTTCAAGCTGATTGAAGAATACAGCGTTACGCCATCTCGGTCAAAACGAGGTAACCCCCTATGACAATGCTCGCGCTAAAAATTTTTCTCTATCCTTAAAACGGAGTGCATTTACCGCTCGAAGATTCCTACCTTTAAAGACGCCAGCTGGTTCTTTGATGGCTACATATTCTTTTACAACCATCAGCGTACCCATACTAAAACAGAACGGATACCGCTGGAACTGCGGTGGCGTCCGTTCGTAACTCGATTTTATTTCCTACAATCATACTTCTTTTTATGCTGTCCTGACAAACTGAATCGGTTCACAAAAAGGTCCCCTCTATTTGTCTTATTAGGCTGGTACTTTCTCAGTCCTTCTATTTAAGAATCTGAACCGTTTCCAACTCACCGAGTTCTTCTTCTCAATTAATCATTAAAACAAACAAAAATTATCGCTAATTTTGATATATTCCACAACATGAACGATTATTCGTAGCTGAGTACAAATCATTCGAATATCCTTTTTTCGAGGAGGAATATTATGTCAATTTTAACACACTTTGAAAACGCTCTCCATGATACTTGTAACGATCATTCTGAACAAACACAACACTATGCTACTAACATCGTACCAACTTTCTCGCATACATTTTCAAAAATCAGAAAAGGAGAACGATCCTTAAGTACGGAGATATTCCTTCGGCCTGCCTTCTTTTTTGATTGGAACATAAAAGTTGGCAGGGAGGGTATCAGCAATCGTGGTTCAATACATTCCCTTTAAAGAAACGCTCTTTTCTCCCTACATAGGGTGTTATCAGTCCTTTGGAATTATCGCTTTACAAATTATCGACCTTGAATGGGAGCAAGTCAACTTTATTTCTGACGTCTCCCCCTGTCTATCTTTTGTAACGGCACTTGCACAGCGCTGCACAAGGTGTCAGTTAGACCCGATTCATTTATTCGACGTCGTCTTAGATGCTATCTGAGAGAAGAACCTTTTTACAAAAGCCCACTGTTTCGGTGCTTTTGCGGTACATCCATTCAATCAAATGTATCGTGCTTCCCTATCAGAATGGCTGGGAGACTCCCATGTTCCATTGGCGAGTGGTTATCCGGCAAACTATAAGATTAGATGTAGGCATCTGCCATTACACGGCGCTCTAAATAACGGCGGAATAAACCGTATCCTTCCTGAGCGATTTTTTGGGGATAGGACATAAGGACCAGACTATGCCCGGTATTCCCTCTGTGATAAGGGGGATGGACATGAAGATAGGGGTTTTCTACAAAACCACTCCGCTCGTAAAATTCTTTTCTACGGCAGGAAATGGCATCCACTGGCGGATCTATTTCTAAGATCATTGTTTTTCCTTGCCGTCCCAAAAGCTCCAATGCTTTACGTCCATACTGTTTATTGCGCATTTCGGGTAAAATGCAGAAATGCTCTATATAAATAAAGTCCTCTGTCTTCCAGAATAAAAGCAACCCGACGAAGAGTCCCTCATCGTAAATCAGATCAAAATGATACTCGTCATCTTGTATGATGTTTATCTGTGAATGGATCTCCCTCTGTTCGTGAAATGGAAAACTGATGCGGTATACCTGTAATGCTTCTTCGAACATTTTGTGTCCAATATCGGTTACACGTTCCAATCTCATTTCGCCACTCCTTTTCTCCTAACCTTTTTCTGGGATGATTATGACTATACCACGTACAAAAGATGGTTACAAGATATGTGAGAGCGACGAAGGACTTTAAAATGGCCGATTTTTCTGGAAAACGTAAATCATCAAACCAAAACCACTCGTAAACGAGTGGTTTACTCAGACCCCAGAGGGGTCAGCACTTGCTGACCTCTGGAAAGGGCACAGAGGGTTTACCATCGCATCACTACTACAGGCAGCCGCTTACAGCGGCTGTTTTCTTTTGCTTTACTTTCTCTTGCTGCCCGTGAACAGGTCCATGTACTCCTTAAGGGAAATCTGGCCGCTTGCGAGATCTTCCACCAACTGGTTTTGGATATACTCTTGAACTATTTTTGCATTCTTTCCTACCGTATCCACGACATATCCCCTGTACCAGAAGTTCCTACTCCCATATTTATACTTCCGATTTGCGTGCCTATCGAAGATCATCAGCGCTCTTTTGCTCTCGAGCGGCCCCACGAACTGCGCTATACCCATGTACGGCGGAATACTCACTAGAAGATGAATGTGATCCGGGCATGCCCCGCCCTCGATAATCTCGACTTTCATCTCCTTACACAGTTTTTTGATGATCTCGATAATGTCTCTGCACACTGCCTTATCGATCTCTTTCCTGCGATATTTCGGCACAAACACCAAATGATACTCACTCCGATCGCTAGAGCGCGCCGTGTGTTTTCTTTTCATTTTTCACTTGTGTAAAACCTCCTTGCTCTTTTGCGATGCGGTTGTCAAGCCAGCTCGATTGCAGCATGAAGGTTTTTATTTGCCAAGGCTTTTTAATTTGCCCCTGGTAGAACCAGGGGTTTTCTTAAACCTAAAGACAAAAAAGGTGGACAGCTCCCATTTGGAAGCTGTCCACCTTTTTTCTCCACTACAGCGGCCTTTTAAAAGCTACTGCTTATTTAAGCAATCGTTACAGTACAATGCTTCTGCGCATTCTGGCCCGGCAGCGTCGTATATACACCTGTACTCTGCCCTGGTGTACCAATGGCATAAACCCTATAATAGTAGTCATTGCCAACCTTTGCGACAAACTGTGTCTTGAGTACACTGCCGTTGCCCACTGTAAAGTTTGGAACCACACTGCTGTTTACAACCTTCATCTTAAAGCAATATGCCTGACCATGCTTTAATACGAAATTGACTGTCGTGTCACTGATTACATATGCTTCCTGCGTAGAAATCGCTTGGGCTGCAGAAACGACGCCAGAAGTCCCATATGTGTTGTCCGCTATCGTTGTGCGGTTACTATTCCCTTTGTTGGTATTCGGCTTTGGACCCGGTGCAGGATTCTCCACCTTCTCAAGTCCATTGACTGCATCCTTTAGTCCATAGAATGCGGTTGCCAATACTTGGCCATCTGCATCCATATCGTCTGCCGCAGCCTTCGCAATATTCAAAGCTGCCTTAAAGGCTGCCACACTGCGATCCGTATAACCATCCAAATCGATCTGCTCCACCTCTTGGATATATGCGTTCAACTCGTCTCTGCTGGGAATTTTTCGCAGAGCGGCCATTGCCTTCACCAAAGCTTCGGTTGCTGTATCGACTTCTTCCTGACTTGCATCTCGGCCGATGTCCAATGCCGCTCTCCATGCATCCTGGAAATCTTTCTGGCCATCCGGCAGATACTTTCCTTCTTGGATTTCGTCTGCTACGGTCTGCGCCTTTTCAAGCGCTGCATCCAACGCGGAGCGATCTGCCGTGGGCTCCAAATGTTCAAATGCGTTCAAAAGATCATCATATGCACTTGTGATATCCCCTGCAAGCGCCTCATCATCTGCCAGGACTTCTTCTGCCCGATCAAGCGCCTCTTGAAATGCATCCCATCCCGTACTGGTGTAGTGGTCCTCTTCCAGGTTTTTCAGGATCTCATACAGGTTTTCCAACCCGCTCTTATCACCAGGCTTAAACTCCAGATAGTGTAACGCGTCCAGAAGCTTGGACCACGCGCGGTCAATATCGTTCTGGGAAGCAGCTGGATCATTCAACACGTCTTCTGCGGTCCTGTACGCCTCCATGAAGGCATCCTTCACACTGCTGATCAGTCCGTCAACGGTTCCATCCTCCACATAAATCGTGGCATAATCGTAAATCTGACGTAAAATGGATTTGTCTATCAACTCAAATACGAAGTCCATTTGCACAGCATGGTCTTCCATTTCTACTAAGTGCGTGTAGGTATTGCCTTCGATGAGCTTTGGTTCTTTTCCATCAACGGTTACGGAACGGAATGCACGGCCATCGATCCGCGGTTCAAAGGTCAACTCTACCGCTGTTCCGCTTTCAAGGTCTTCCGCTACATATTTGCCGACCAGATCCGCCAGATTCTGTGGCTCTCCATTTACTTTCAAGGTGACATCCTTGGAGTTATAGGTGACCGTCAATGACTGCTCGCCGCCCTTAACCGTTTCACCTGTGACCGTAACGTCAAATTCTGGCATCAAGAAAGTATAGGTTCCGGCAACTTGGCCAGCCGCCACCTCTACGCCAGCATCGGTCAAATCAGCACTCTTGAGTACCTTTAAGCTGTCTTCCTGGATGGTATAGCCCGGTTTCGGCTCCACTGTGACGGTCATACCTTCATCGGTCCTAGCGGGCTTTACAAGGATATTTGGATTCTGGGAAGAAACAAAATACGCGCCTGCACTTGCGCCACCCTCGGACTGGAATTGAATGGTATATACTTCCTGCTTGGCTATATTACCATTTTCAGGAGTGATCATTACGCGTGCTGTTCCGTTAACATCGGTGGCGTGGACCACGGTAACCGATGCATTTTCGCCAGCTGTGGCGAGAATTTCCGGCAAGCCTTCTCCGCTCTCCAAATGAACAACCGCTGTTTTCTCATCGTCAAACGTGACCGGCGTTCCACCACACTGGATGGAAACATCCGTCACTCGATCGCTCATAATATCCGGCATATAATAGAATTCCAATTCGTACAGACTTACCTGCTTGCCCGCAGCCGGAGTAAACACAACGCGGATTGCCGAGGTTTTCACCGGTTCAAACTGCACGGACACGGTTGGGTTTTCTTCGGTCGGAACGGGATACTCTTCATCCAATAGGACTACATCCGTCCAATTGTCGTCAATATTGATAGGGTTGGTGTTGTTCCAGTTCTGTGTGTTTCCGACATGCTCAATATCACCAGTTCCAAAGAATCTGGACGCATCAAACATACCGCCGTTTCCGGAATAGTACTGAACTTTGTATCCTTCTGGCAAAGCGCTGCCATCTGGGATAGCAAAATCAAGGACCGCCTTGCTGATCGTTTGAAGTTTACCTGTTTTATCTCCTTCGCCAAAGCCAACAGTGATTGCATAGAAATCCTTCCGCATGCTGCTGGTGCTGCTGGTCCAGATCTCACCATGGTCTTCTCCGCGTTTTCCATCGACCACGCGGGTGACATACATCCCCTTTGTGCTGGCATGCGCACGGACAACCGGCCATTGATCCGTCATCTGCGTCTGATTAAAGGCATCCGGATTCAAAGCCAAATTCTTTTGGATTTCGGTTGTGTTATCCACCGAACCTTCCTCTACTAAGCGAACGTTCGCCAGGGTCTCTGTGGTTCCCACCATGCCGGCGACTGGAACAATATCCCCCACTTCGCCATCAAAGCTTACATGGTCCAGAGTCCATTCTACATTTCTCCGGGCAACATCCCCGTTGCTATAATATACCAGAATTTTCTCTGGAAGATTCGGCACCTTGCCAATCGTTGTGACAGAGCTGACACTTTCCACACCCACAACACCGCTGACCGTCACGGTTGCAACAATACGGTGGTTGTCGTCCGCTGCAATTGTACCATATACCTTAAATGTACCAAGTCCATCCAAAAGCTCATTGCTGATGCTATCCCAATGAACCTCCATCAGGGTCTGGCCAATATTTGTATATGCCAGAACCGTGCCTGGCAATTGCGGATACTCGCCTACGCCTGTCGTAACTTCTACCTCTTCGTAATCTTCAATTACTACATCCACCGGACGGATTGTAAAGGTCTTTTCAACAATACCGGAATAATTCCCTTTGCCAGTAACCCGCACGGTTGCCGTACCCGGTTCCGTATTGTTCCGATAGGAAACCGTGTAATCGACGTCCTTGGTCAACGTGATACTTTCTGTACCGTTATCATAGACGACAACTGGTTCAGGGGTAATCGGGTTGCTTGTATAGTCGAAACTTTCTGCATCCAGTGCAATAGACGTATTTCCAGCATAGAGGCTTGTCGTTGCACAACGCACACGTACTTCTGCAGCGGACATATATTTTTGCGGCTTTCCTTCGTTTGTTGCAGTTTTTACGCCATACAGCCGGATATACTTTGCCTCTACTGGTGCAAACTGAGCCAGTTTCCACTCCACTGAAGTGCTCCAATCACCTGTTGCTACTTCCGTCCATTCGTCCCCATCCATACTCACTTGTATGCTGTAGGAAGTGACAATGCCATTTTGATCTTTATTTCTCGGCAGGTAACGCATACCATTGATTTTTACTGCGGTTGGCAGTTCAATTTGGAGATAACGGTTCTCCGGATCATTTGTCAGGTCGGCCGGACCAACACCGCCGCCCCAGTTCGTATGCCAAATGGTATTGCTGTCGCCATCATTTGCATTTGCTGCGGAACCGCCTTTTTCTACGCTCGGCGCCGTCAGAATCATATCCTGATACGGATAATCACTGGTCGCATCGTCGGGATCGTCGGAGGCAGAACCATCTTCCCCGAGCACAACATCAAAAAACGTTGCGCTCTGCATGATCTTCAGATTCCAATAGAATACGGATGATATTCTCATCATTCTTCGGCAAAACCGTCACACTGGCGTTGTCTTTCCCCTGCGCCGTAACATCGTCCGCATTCAAATCCGTGTCAATGACTTCAAACAAACCGTTTTCCAATGCGGAAGAGCTGGCAATATATCCTCCCACTTGCAGGGAATCAAGCGCCGCCTCAGAACCGACCGGAAAATCCGGTACACTGTTCATCAATTCGACTTCCAAAAGGGTAACCTGCTCATCGAATTCCAGTTTGAACGCCGTACCAGGAGTCATATCAAAGTCGTATGTGCGGATGGTCACTCCATCCTCACGGGCATTGCTGACCTCCAGGCCATTTTCGATAGGCTGCCAAGTCGCGCCTTCGTCACCGGACCGATAGAGACGCATGGTGTCCGATGTAGGAGCTGTATCCTTCAAATACAGTTTTGCTTGTTTAAAGTTAACCGCTGTTGCATACTCAAAATAGATGCTACCGGTTCCTGTCCAGCCGGCACTGTCGGCCGTTTTCTTTCCGTCGCTTACCGGATCAAGCGCACCATTGGACGGTTCCCCATTGACAAAGCTCTTCGGGGCAACGGGGGTCATGTTCTCCGTCAAGATATCTTCCCCTGCTGCAATGCGCACATTTGCGGTCACAGTGAGTGGTTTTCCAAAGACATTTGCTGTACCAGTTATCTTCTTGAGGCCTTCCGTACTGAAATCAATTCCATCGATCTCCCAATCCACTGGGAATTCCGCATTTAAGATGGTACCATCTGCTAAAATGGCAGGGCGTGTGGCCGGAAGGTTTGGATCAGAACCCTTAGAAACTGCCGCAGAATAATTGAGCAAAGCCGCTGCTTCGCTAATCATGGTCACATTGACCGTAACCGAAATACCATCCAACTTGCCCACGACAGAGAAAGAACCATCTGTCTCGATGTTTTCCTCTGGAATTGTATCCCAGACAATGGACTTTTCTTCTGTTTTGCCATCTGCGTAGTTGACTGTCGCCGTCTCAGGAAGTTTCGGCATATTGCCAACCTTTACATAGAGATTGCGTGACATCACATAGCTAGAAATTGCGCCTGCCTCTGGCTCTTCCTCTGCAACCGGTTCGGTTGTCACGGTCACACTGCTGGATTGCAAACCTCTGCTGCTGGCCGTCACGGTAAAAGAGCCGCCTTCTTCGGTGGACTGCACAATCGCCAAAAGTTTCCCGCGGCCAGCTTTCCGAGTAGGATCGGAATAATTGGTCCAGTCGTCGTGTACACCGTTGTCCAAAGACATCAGCTTACCATCGCCTTCTACAGTGACCGTAATTTCCGGTTCTGCCGAATTGACCAAATGACCATCCGCATCGGTTACATCAATAGTGACAAAGCTCAAGTCCTTTCCATCTGCCTTGATCGAGGGACTATCCACATAGGCGCTTAATTGCGTTGCTCCCTTTGTAGTGGAAACCTGATTGCGGCCTTCAAACTCTGTAATCTGCTCGGTTTTTTCGGGAGAATCATATCCCTTTACTTCCAATGTTCCCTCTTCATAGGGGACCCAGAAGGTTGCATACTGCGAACTCGCATCGTTCCCCTTAGAAAATGCGCCCGTTCCCGCATCATAAGTGATATAAACATCGTTTTCTTCCATCTTACGAACCGTTGCCGTTGCCGTGCCAACCACCTCTCCGTTGAGTTCTAACTCAATGTACGGAGCGTTGCTGTATACAACCACTTCCACGCGGCCCTGGTTATCCTTAATAACATCCTCTTCGTCCCAAGTGGGCAGCAGATGCAGCGTATTTTCGTTGTCATTCCACTGGCTGCGATAGAGGTAATATGTATCCTTGGGGAAACCTGCCGTATCCACAATACCAAAATAAGAGTTCTTGGACTGGCCATTCGCACCAGGTCCGGTCCAGTTCCACGGGGTGGGTTCACCGAGATAATCGATACCCGTCCATACAAACTCGCCAAAAAGGTAAGGGGCCCATGTCATCTTCCACATGGCGTTGCTAGCGGTAGCGCCCCAGCTGACTGCACTCTTGTCATAAGAGGTCAGGCGTTTGTCATCGTTGAGATCCTGCCGGGTCGTCTTGCGGTCGTACACGCCGCGGCTGTTTACCGCAGAGGCTGTCTCTGCTGAAAAGACATTATACCCCTTACTGTGGCCATTCGAGAAGTTATTGCTATAATTGTAACCTGACAATCCACGATTGCCATAGTCATCCTGATGGTTATACAGTACTCTGGCTACACCGTCGCTGGCACTGCTTGTGTTCTGGTTGCATCCATAAGCAAACACACGGCTGTTGTCGATTTCCGCACCCCAGTCTACCAGGTCCTGCGCGCGCTGTGTATAGTCGGAGGTCGAACCCGTAATCAGCTGGAAGATTTCATTGCCAATGCTCCAACTGAACACACTCGGAGCATTGCGATCCCGACGAATCATGGCCTTGAGGTCAAACTCAGCCCATGTCATGTCTGGTTCGCCGTAAACAATCTGATTGTCTTCCCCAACCTGTACATCAAACCATTCACCCATATCATGGTTATTGCCGTCCTTATAGGCCTTCCAACCATCATACGCTTCTTCCATTACCAGCATGCCCTTTTTATTGCAGATGTCGATCATCTCGTCGGACACAGGGTTATGTGAAGTTCGGTAGGCATTGACGCCCATGTCTTTCATCAGTTCAATCTGGCGTTCCATGGAAGCATACCAAGCCTCTGAGCCCAAAGAGCCCTGGTCGTGGTGGAGACATACGCCGTGCATACGCATTTTTTCACCATTCAACCAGAAGCCGTCACTCGTAAACTTAAACCAACGGAAACCAAAATCGGATGTAATACTGTCCACCACTTCTCCTGCTACCAATACATCCGTACGAACACGATATAAATTCGGATCGTCTGTGGACCAGAGCGCAGGAGCATCCACTATAACGTCTGATTCGATCGTCTTGCTCTCACCTGCGGCAATATCTGTCCCTTCTGTCGGTTCGCTCGTCACAACCGCGATTTCTTCGACCGCTGAATTGTCTTCGTTATAGCGGTAAACCGTATTCTGAATGGAAACCTTTGCTGCTTCTGTGCGATCATTCTCCACTGTGGTCTCCACATGGACGGTTCCCACACCAGAAGCATACTCATCGGCAATCTTCGGCGTTGTCACATAATTGCCATGGTAAGCAATATGTACGGGATCAGTTACCGTCATATATACGTTGCGGTAAATACCACTTCCGGAATACCAGCGGCTGGAAGGCAATTGATGGTCCACCTTGACTGCAACCACATTTTCTTCGCCGCCAAAGTTCAATATATCATTGGGAAGGACAAACGAAAATGGAGTATAACCATAGTGGTGTTCACCAAGCTTCTGCCCGTTCACCCAGATAGTCGCATTCATATAAATGCCGTCAAAATCCAGGCTGATCGTCTTTCCCTGCATATCCTTCGACAGAATAAAGCTTTTACGATACCATCCGGTACCGCCCAACACATATCCGCTCTCCTGTTCCGCAGGAGCCACATGTGTAAACCCCTGGTCAATGCTATAGTCATGCGGTAATGTAACATCACTCCAAGAGGAATCGTTAAATATGACATTTTCCGCACCACTGGCATCCCCCAGATAAAAACGCCAATGGTCGTTAAAATCAATCGACCGTTCATTCCCACTATAAGAATTCACATAAATGGTTTCCTGCGCGGACTCTACTTGTGTATCGTCCGAAGTCGCTATGGCCGATGCCACCGGTATACTGGTTGCTACCATACATACCGCCAGCGTCGAAGCCAAGATCCTTTGCAGCTTAGAGCGCCAAAATACGCCTTTTCTTTCCTTCATCATGTTTCTCCTTTACCAAAATGTTTCCTCGAACCGGACAAATGTCTTCAAAATATTTGTTCCTCTGTTCATTCTTCTTCATCGCGTAATCTTCTTTCTATGCCTTTCCCCCCGTTCTTTTTATATATAAATAGACTAAACAGCGATCAATTGGTTCATATTTTCCGCTATTGTTACGATGCATCAAAGAACCTTTCAATTTTTATATTTTCTCGTTGTTTATCTATCTTTCTTTTATACATTGTAATGAAAATGCGTCCAGAATATATAATACTATTTTTTGAACTTCTTGTACTTTTTTTGTGTTTATTTTTTACTGTACTGGTATATTTTTAGGTCTAGTAATTTTTTTGTTTTTCTTCTCCACAACTTTTTAGTTATTTTAGCTATATTCCTCTCTCGAACATGTAAAATCATGATACCGTTTTCCTTCCAAGAATAAACAAGACAGCGAATTTTTTACAATAGCACGAAAGATAAACAAAAACAACGTGTCATATGATTTCACAAAAGTTTAACTATGTGGTCCATTTGAAGCTAGTGAGCGGACTCAAACCATTGGCCGACCGGATTATTAAAGAATATAAAAAACTCCTAATATATAACTTTCCCCCCCATCCATCCCTTTTGGCACTTCTTCCACCTATTACTCTTAATCCCTTTGTGGACGGCTTGCACTTCTTGATCTCTCTACCCCTTCTGATGTGTATCGGTCAGATATTGTTGATAACTGCAATACTTCCCGGTAAACCGATACACGGATTCGTATGGCATAGCTCCACATTACATAGTAATAAACCTTGTATCCGCCGAAAGAATTACAATGGGACAGGGATACAGAGTCATAGGGGTGATCTTTCTACAAAATTTTGGCATTCTATGGTCTACTCTCGTTCTTGGCGCTTTCTGTACTTATATCCTAGCCGGTTCTGCCTATACCCTTATGCTAGTTCAACGAACATATACAGAAAACCAACCTGAGTAAATCGAACTATCCGTCGAAGATCTCTAAAAGTGTGGAATCGGCAACTCCATTTTCTGATTCCTTTAACGCTCTTTTGTACTCAGTCTATTGTTTTTATTCAAAATTCATTGCAAAAAACACCCCATAATAGCAGAACAAACGGCTATTATGGGGTGTTTTACCCTTTATTTAATGATTCACTTCTTCTGAAAAACTAAAACCATATTAACCTTCTGTATTCTAAGGGAACCCTATATGATGGTAAAGAATGATTTTCCATCTTACACCTATGAGCGGCCAAGAATCTACATCGTCGCGTTACAAAACCATCTCTTTGCCGGGGAATTTCGGGCAAAACAGTTCCAACGTAGAATAACAATTCAGTAAAAACAAAAAGAGCCGAAATCAAATGATCTCGACTCTTTTGGAGCTGGTGAGCGGACTTGAACCGCTGACCTGCTGATTACGAATCAGCTGCTCTACCGACTGAGCCACACCAGCATAAAACTCCTATAACACTCCCTCTGGATGACCAATCTTCCAAAGGAATAAACCATTAATCAGCTACCGATATAAAGAACCATACAGCATCGCTGACTTTGATAGTATACAAAATTTTCAATGAAACGTCAAGAGTTTTACAAAAAATATTTGTCCATCCCATCAAGTTTCTTTAAAATCCGCGAATACTACCTCTATTATCTCTATATTCAGTGAAGATTATTGACATATTTATCCGAAAATCAAACAGTTATATTATAATATAGCATATAGATTCAGAATTTATAAGAAAGATGGGAATAGGCCTTGACGAACAAAAAGCTTTGCGAGAAGCTGCGCACTTTGCGGGAAAACAATGGTTTTAAACAGATGGAAATCGCGAAAATTCTAAATTGTTCTCGTTCCACCTATACTTACTATGAAACCGGCAAAACGACGCCTTCTATTTCTGTTTTAAAGCTGCTGGCAAAAATCTATAACGTCTCTTTGATGGAACTGTTGATGGATGAATCAGAGGCAGGACAGCTGCGTGATTCCAGCAGAGGGGATAGTTTTGATCATATCAAATATATTTACGATCTATCGGCCGACGAACGGATGTTAGTCGGAGTTTTCCGTTCTGCTTCACCAGAAGAACAGGAACAGATTCTTCAGAGCGCAAACGATATCTGTGGTCTGAAAAATAAAACCCGCTCTTTCGTCTTGCAAGGTGCCGTGCCATATGTTAAACTAAAAGAGGAATTGTAAAAGTCAAAGCAAAATCATCCAGGCGGGATGAGTCGCTTTGACTTTTTTGTAACGCCTTTTGTGTGATAATTCCTCTCGCAACATTTGTGCGTACAGAACGGCTGTGTGTACCTTGCTAGGATAAAAGAGGAGGGTTTCTCATGGACTATGATGCTTTTACCGGAGGCGTGGAGCCGGGGGGACTCCGCACCAAAAATCAGATTCGTATATTGATCTGTTATCTGCTCTCCAGTGTAGATGCCCCTCTTTCCCGGCAAGACATCATTGGAATTATGCAGGACAATGGGCTGGCCAATTATTTTGAAGTGACGGACGCTTTGGCAGAACTTCTCGATAAGGGGAACATCACGGCTGATGCCGAGCACCCCGATCTGCTCTCTGCTACACGGCAGGCTCGTATGATTGCCAAACAGCTCGATGCAGCCGTTCCCCTCTCGGTACGTGAACGCGCAGTGTCTGCGGCTGTGAATCTGCTGGCAGCTGCCAAACGAGAACGTGAAAACAAAGTAGAGATCAATCGGACTGAACGTGGATATAATGTAACCTGTCATGTTTCTGGCGGCGACATGGAGCTGATGAGCTTTTCCCTCTATGTTCCAGACCTCTTTCAGGCGCGTATGGTGAAGCGCAATTTTCATCGTGCTCCACAGAATGTGTACCGGATGATGCTGGCGCTTGTCACAAATAATCGCGATATGGTTTCCGACCTTTTGAAGGAAATGAAAGGTTAAAGCTGATTCCCACTCAACTGCTCAAGGATACGCCGTGCAGCGGCGATCTCCTGTGCATCTGTTTCAAAAATCGTATATTCACTCATCATGGGCAGTCCCATGTGCACATCGGTTTTCCGATAGGCCATGGCACTGTCTTTTTCTTTTTTAGCCGAAAGGTGAAAACTTTTGGCTCCTGTCCGTGAAGCCAGTTCCGCAAGATTTTTGGCTTGAACCCCGCTTCCAACAAGAATATCCACTTTTCCCTCAGCAGCCTGTACCAGATCGTGCAGAAGATCTGCGCCGTCGAGAGCGCTGTCCTTTTGCCCAGAAGTTAGGATGGTGTCCACACCAATTTCTTTGGCCTCTCTCAGAGCGCGAAATGGCTCGACGCAAACATCAAAGGCACGATGCAATGTAAAATGACAAGTTCCACAAAGTTCGCGCACCTGTCTCATCCGTTCGAAATCCAAATGGCCATCCGGACGCAAAAAGCCTGTGACAATTCCATCTGCACCTGCCTGTACGAAGGCTTGAATATCCTCTTTCATTCCTTCAAACTCATCCGCAGAATAACAAAAATCTCCGAAACGCGGTCGAATCAGTACATGTACTCGCAAACCTGTACGCTTCTTGACCTGACGAAAAAAAAGACAACCCTGGTGTCAGTCCTCCAATGACCAGGCCTGTACAGAGTTCTAAGCGGTCTGCTCCGCCCTGTTTAGCCGCTTCAGCAGACGCAAGACTATCTACACACGCCTCCAAAAGAAACTCCTTCATATGCAACCTCCCATGTATTTTTTTCGATTGTATCATATCTATCCTTCAAAATCCAGTCAATCTCTTTTTATTTGACCTCCTTTAAAACCTCTTTGGAGCAAAGGCGCAATCTATACAAGGATTAAATTGAGCAGGAGCAAAAGTGTTACCCCAGGAATCCCCGCTACTCCTGATACTCCAATTGCAAGTGGACTCAACGGAATGGATACCCCTGTGAAAACACCCGTTAAATTGACCACCACCAGCGCACAAAGACCTATTGCAATTCCGCCAACTGCACGCTGTATCGGATGTGCCGCCCGTACAATTGCTTGCAAAAGGACCAAGAGCACAAAGATTCCCAATCCGATCAAAAGCATGTTCCAACTGTTCATTTTCCCGTTCCCCTTTCCATATGCGGTTCTTCACCATCTGTTTTCTTCCGCGGAGATGTCTGTAGACAATCCCATCGTATAGACCACTGTATAAGCGGCTCTCCCCTTGTGCAAATTCATCGGATGTCTCTGGAAAACACCTGTAAAACAAGGGAAGGGACAAGCCCAAGCAATGGACTTATCCCTCTGCCCTCTTTGGTTGGAACGGCGCACAGCTGATTCCTTTGCGCCGTGCAGTCGCCAATAGATAGCGATACCGTGCCTGCAATGCCTCACGTTGATAAATGCATGCTTCGATCAGGTCTTCATTGCATTCCAACTCAAACCAAAGGTCGTTACAGGCCATAAGGCGCGCCACCTCCCGAATTTCTTCCAGGAGCTGCCGCTTCTCCTGATCCTGTTTTTTATCGGTCTCCCGGCTGTCTACACGTTGTATCAGTTTTAACACCGATTCCATATGCACACCACTTTCCATCCGCATCTATTCTGTGAGGGTCAAACTACGACAGATACCCTTACATGAATTCTCCGCGTGTATTTTTATTTTTATGTCAATATGGTGGGCATTTATTCCACGCTTTATACCAGATTCTAGAAAAACCACAAACAAAAAGCCCAAGTATCCTTCTAAAAAAGGAACCTTGGGCAAATACGCCTAATTGGCGCTAACCGCAGTATTTTCTACAGGAATGAAGTCTATCCGGCCGGTAGCTACATCTGCTGCAACTGCTTTTACTCTTAAAGTTTGGCCGATGGTCAGCTTCCGGCCTGTGGTTTCATCATATTGTGTAATCATCCCATCAAACGTAAAGTTTGCTCCTTCAAAGGAAGTAATCGGGACAAATCCCTCTACCGTGTTGGGCAATTCGACAAAAACTCCGCGCATGGTCACCCCGCTGATTACGCCGGTTTCTTCCTCTCCAAGATGTTGCCGCATATATTCCGCCATATAGCAGTCTTCTGCGCTTCTTTCTGCCGCCATCGCCCGGATTTCGCATTTAGATGAATTCGATGCAGCCTCACGAGAAAACTCTGTATAGTGCGCTGCAATTTCCTTGTCCTTTGCCAGGTATGCCGATAGGATCCGATGAATCGCAGTATCCGGATAGCGTCGAATCGGTGACGTGAAGTGGCAATAGTCCTCGAGGGCCAGCCCAAAATGACCAATCGGTTGTGTATCATATCGTGCCTTCGCCATAGTTCGGAGCAGCTGGTGGGAAATTACCTTTTGGGCTGGCTTTCCTTCCGCCTGTTCCATGATAGCAGCAAAATCGGCCGTTTTGACGCTTGTGCGATGCCGTAAACTTACAGGATTGAATCCCAAGGCGTTTACCAATTCTGCCAAAGAATCCACCCGGTCTGGATCCGGTTGTTCGTGAATTCGATACACAAAGGGAAGCTTTGCACTCTTTGCCAGCTTGGCAGCAGCTTGGTTGGCAGTAATCATTAACTGCTCAATCATCTGCTCTGCCTCCCCACTCACACGGGGTTGTACATCGATACAGACGCCATTCTCATCCAATACAAAGCGCGACTCCACACTGTCTAAATCTACCGTTCCATTCCGCTTTGCGCGCGCTTTAAGAACCTCCGCAAGTTCCCTTGCCGCGTGCAAAGAGCGGATAACCGGCGAATATTTTTTGCGCAATGCCTTATCGGCTGTTCCATCAAAAAGCTGGTTGACTTCGGAGTAGACGCCGCGCACCTTGGACTGAATCACGCTTTTGCGGAACCGATAGGAAAGAATTGTCCCCTGTTTGTCCAATTCAATGATGGCTGAAAATGTGAGCTTATCTTCCCCTGCGTTGAGGGAACACACCCCATTGCTCAATGCTTCGGGCAACATTGGAATGACGCGATCCGCAAAGTAGACCGACGTTCCTCTCTCCTGTGCCTCACGGTCCATTGCACTGCCAGCTTTTACATAGTGGGATACATCCGCAATATGCACGCCTAAGCGGTAACCCAATCGGGTGCGGCTGACAGAAATAGCATCGTCCAAATCTTTTGCGTCTGCACCGTCAATCGTACAAATGCTTGTTCCGCGCAAGTCCAAGCGCCCTTTGAGATCCTTATCCGTAATCTTGGTTTTTCGAATCTTTTCTGCCTCTGCCAGAACTTCCTTCGGAAACTCGGTTCGAATTCCGTTTTGATCAATAATTGCATCTGCGCAGATCTTTGCGCGGTCTGAACTACCATAAGTTTTCATCACACGAGCGGTCAGCCGGTCCGTCCCGGGAATCCGACGAATTTCTGCTTGCGCCTTGACCAGTGGACGCAGATGCTGCAAGCTCTTCTTTTCCAAGGGAAGATGATAACGAATCGCTTCATCCGGCGCAAATTCCAGCCCACTTTCTCCCTCTACCAGTGTGCCCGTGAGTAAGCGGCTCGCCTTTTCCGTAATTTGCTCCACGTCAGCCGAAAGCCCGCGTTCGCTGCGCTCCAGGTGATTTAATACAACCGTATCCCCAAGAAACGCCGATTTTAAGTGGTCTGCATGGATGAATAGATCTTCCCCACCATCCTCCGGGCGGGCAAAAGCAAACCCCTTGCTCAGAGAGACAATGACAGCCTTCTTAACACCGTCGATTTTTTCAACGGGACCGCGCAATTTTTTCTCGCAAGGCACTCCCCAACGGCTGCTTTCCTCTTTTCGAATTAGAACGCTTTTTTCGAGCCGACGGATCAGCTGGGCGAATTCGATGTTTTTTATTGATTTTTACAAGCCCTTGCTGTTGCAGCTGATCCAACGCTTGATAAAACAGCCTTGCATCCTTGACCCGTAATTTTTTCATTAAACTACGCGAAGTAAACGCCTGGGGCATCTTCTGCACAAATTTTAAAATCTGATCCTTCATTTCTTCCAACATTCTTAATACTCCTGTTCCGCCTTCTGCGGCACTTCTCAACGAAAATTCTTCCCGATTCCTACACAAATTATTGCTTTTCTTTCCGATTCTTTGCAGAAAAAAGCCCCGCTTAGAAAGCGGGGCTTTTTACGTTTTGATTTACGGGGCAAAAAATACAAGCGCATTCAGGCCAATGACCAGGAGAAAGAAACCTACTGCAATCACCTTTGTCCACCGGGCAAGAAATGCGTCCACTGTACGAGCCTGATTCTTCGCAAGAAATGTATCCGCACCGCCTGTAATTGCTCCGAGTCCCGCCTGATGGCCTTCCTGCAACAAAACAACGATGATGATAGCAACGGAGAACAAGGCCAAAACGACCCCCAAAACAATTTGCCAAACGCCCATAGCGCACCTCCGAAAATTGAATTGGGACGATTCACCCAATCCGCTTTTAGCTTAGAATATAATAGCACAAAAAGGGCCTCATTGCAAGCATCTTTTCATCAAGGTATCCTTTTAAACCAAACATATCTATATTTCTCACATATTCTTTACAAATTTTGTTTTAAGTAATTTCAAATCTGTAATTTTTATTGACAAACTCAAATTTAATTATATATTCTAAAAATAGGCTGTATAAGAAGATGATTCTCTTGCGGCTATACATATTACATTTTATTATTATAATCATTTATATTTCTAATTTCATAAAATTTAAAGCAGAAGCTCTATCGTACTTAAATTTTTTCTCTTCTCTTATTACACATATTACTTGTAACTACGATTTCCCTACCAGTTTCTGCTACGCCAAGTCAGACAACAGGTCCAATTTCCTTAGATGATGATCCCTTACCTCCCAGTACGGTAGAAATTTAAGCAGCAACAGCAAGAGGACAACGGTTACTTCGCACAAGAGCTCGTGGAGAAATCTCTATAAAACGCTGGCAGCAAAGCGGCCAGTCGTATAGCAACGACCTCATGCAAACGCAGAATGTTCCCATAGGAACTTATGGCTGCACATGGACAAGCTTCACAATGATAGCAAACTATTTAAGAGGACTCGATTATAACCCTGGTCAGGTACATAAAATTGTCGCCAATTACGCCTGTCCTTTCGATTATGAACAAGCGGGAAGCCGTTGCAGCTTAACATTAGATTTACATGATCGCTCCCGAACGTATACGACTGCACAATTAGCGCCAATTGTTGCAGACTCTATCAGTAATAAAAAAAGGCCCGTAATGATTGGTATGGCCAAAGGGAATGACACTCATTTCGTTGTAGCTTATGCATACAGCGGGGAACTGATTTATATCAAAGATCCCGCTTTTTATAACGATCCCACCCTCCAAGACTACATGAACCAGGGATCTATCATCCATAGGGTGTATAGTTACCAATATTAACTCTCCATGGTCGATCTTGAAAGGAGGCCTTTTATGAGAAAACGCTACTGTCTATTTTCCGCAGTTTTATTCGTATTGATTCTTTGTGCTTGCACCAACCATGAAAACCTCCCAACATCGGTTACGGATAACTCTGCTCTTAACTCTTCCAGCCAAAGTACGGAGCTTTCGCAATCCTCGGAATCTTTGCCCACTGACTTTTCAGCAGAATATGCCAGAATTATCAAAGGTTATTCCCTCATGGATATTGGACTAGAGGTGGACACATCAAAAAACGTTTCAAGATCCCAACTGCAATGCCGACGGCCTCTGGGGCGCAGAGCACACAGCCATCTCTGAATATTGGAACAACGGCGAATTTTATGGAAATGCAACCCGCATCCATGTGGACACCTCTGAACGGGTGGTCGACTTTGAGCCCCAGGTGATGTACCTTCTACAATGCTTTCAAAAAGACGAACTGGTCGATGGAGCCTACGTTTTTTGAAGGAACAGGCGGTTCCCACCGAAGAAATCCGAGAAACCTGCCTTCTGGAAAAAGACGGCTATCTCATCTGTGATGTCACAAGATTCCTTTATCCGGACAAAAGCTTCGAAGAGAGAATTCAAGAGCGAGAAAAAACGTTTCCCGATTATGATTTCCGTTGGGCGTTGTCGGTCTATGATTACGTCTCAGAAAACCTATCCAATTTGATCGTCCCGGCTTGATGAAACCGATCTCCATACTTACCCTCTGTATGGAGGGTGACATCATTTAGAGTATCCAGTAACATCTCCTGATAATATTTCAATCCACACCCTCCGCATGGAGGGTGACACATCTATACAACCGGGGACATTGCACTTTTAGATTTCAATCCACACCCTCTGCATAGAGGATGACTGACACGCTGGAAATGTTCGCCCGCAATGGAGCTTTTCAATCCATACCCTCTGCATGGAGGGTGACAAGTTCCGCTTGGGTTTTGACAATTTGCGATTCATCCTTTCAATCCACACCCGATTGGAACCAAAGACAGACGATGTATAAGTCTATATGGATTTGGACAATCTAACAAAGGACTTCCGGAATGCATGCGTTTGCCGTTTCGGAAACCGCATTGGGCGCTGGCGGCTATTGGCCGTTGGCGCCCTTTTGCCGTGTATAGAACTGTTTTAAGCAAAGCATAACAGAAATCTGAAACGCTTCTGTTTATACCACACCATTCCATGTATTTTCCGGGTATACCGCACGTTTACTTTTTCTAAATACAAATATCCCATTCCTATGGCATTTGACAAAGAATTATCCGAATGTCATCTGTTCTCCTTCGGATTCTTCCGGAGTGGGCAATGCCCCCAACGCTGGGATGTTTTTCCGATAGCGATCTGGCTTTTTGAGCATTCCCTCTACATAGGGGACGGCTCTCAACAGCCGTCCACCTTTGCGAAGGGTCATTGCTGCGACGCCCTGGGTATTGCGCGTTGTCTTTGGTTGAACAGATCCCGTGTGCATCAAAAGCATTCGTCCTTGTGCGCTGGCAAGCAGAAACTCACAATCCTCCTGTATATAGGCAATGGATGCCGCTGGGGACTTATCGCTATAAGCTCCAAGCAATTTACGGCGGTTGGTCTTTGTTGCATAGGAATCCATACTGACCTTTGCAACCTTTCCATTTTCAAAGAAGAACAGCATATAACCGCTGTAATCCTTCGTCACCGCCATATACAGCGCATTTTCACCTTCATCCATTCCGAGTTTCGCAGGGATGTATTCTCCCAGAACACTCGCTTTGGTATCTCCAAAGTCGGAAGCCTTCGCCTTATACACCTGTGCTTTGTCTGTAAAGAACAGCAAGTCCACATTGTTTGTGCTCTCTAACTGTTGAACAATCATATCGCCCTCTTTCAACTTTTGTTCGCCGCTCATGCGAAGCGACTGGGGCGTAATCTTTTTAAAATAACCATCGCGAGTGAAGAAGAGATGCACCGGATAGTCTGGAATCTCCTCTTCTTCCTGGTATTCCTCCAACTCATCGGAATAAATGAGCATGGTTCGGCGTGGCTGTCCATATTGCTTGGCGACAGCCTGTAACTCTTTGATAATGATTCCTTGAACCTTTGCCTTGCTGTCCAGGATTCCTTGAAGTTGAGCGATGTCTTTTTCGAGCTGGTCAACCTCTTCCGTTCGTTTGAGGATGTATTCCCTGTTGAGATGGCGCAGCTTGATTTCTGCCACATACTCTGCTTGCACTTCGTCAATTCCAAAGCCGATCATCAGATTCGGCACGACCTCGGTTTCCTCTTCTGTATTTCGTACGATGGACACCGCCTTGTCAATATCCAAGAGAATCGCTTGTAGTCCCTTGAGCAAATGAAGTTTGTCACGTTTCTTGCTCAAATCAAAATGTGTGCGGCGGCGTACACACTCGATGCGAAACGCAGTCCACTCCTGTAGAAGCTCTCCCACCCCCAACACACGCGGAACCCCCGCAATCAATACATTAAAATTGCAGGAGAAACTGTCTTCCAGGGGTGTAAGCTTATAAAGACGCTGCATCAGACGGTCCGGATCGACGCCGCGTTTTAAGTCTACAGTGATCTTCAACCCATCAAGCCCGGTCTCATCGCGAATATCCGAAATCTCCTTGAGTTTGCTATGCTTAACCAGATCCACAACCTTTTCTACAATGGCTTCTACCGTGGTTGTGGGAGGAATTTGCGTAATATCGATGCAGTTGGCCGATTTATCATAGCTATATCGCGCGCGCACTCGGAAACTGCCGCGCCCAGTTCGGTAAATCTCTTGTACCGCCTTGGCATCGTAGACCAACTGTCCCCCTCCGGGAAAATCCGGCGCCAACAAAGTGGAAGAAATGTCATGGTCCGGATCGCGCATCTGCGCGATGGTCGTCTGGCAAACCTCCGCTAGATTGAACGGGCAGATGGAGCTCGCCATACCAACCGCAATGCCGGTATTTGCATTGACCAGAACGGACGGAAAGCTTGCAGGCAGTAGAGTGGGCTCTTTCAGCGTATTGTCGTAGTTGTCGACAAAGTCCACCGTATCCTTATCAATATCGCTGAAGAGTTCTTTGCAAAGGTCATCCAGGCGTGCTTCCGTATAACGCGAAGCCGCCCAGGCCATATCCCTGGAATAGAACTTTCCAAAGTTTCCCTTGGAATCAATATATGGATGGAGCAGTGCCTCATAACCGCGGCTCAATCGCACCATCGTATCATAAATTGCCGCATCGCCGTGCGGGTTTAACTTCATCGTCTGTCCCACAATGTTTGCTGATTTGGTGCGGGTCGGGCCCAGTAACCCCATTTTGTACATGGTATACAGGAGCTTTCGATGCGCAGGCTTAAAGCCGTCGATCTCTGGAATTGCACGTGAGAGGATGACACTCATCGCGTAGGGCATATAATTTTCTTCCAGCGTCCTTGTAATGCGCTGCTCTACCACCTCGCCCGCTCCTTCGATCACGCCGTTGGCCTTTGGACGGGCCTGGGGTGGGTCCTTACGTTTTTTGGCATCTGTTCTCCCCCTCCTTAGCTTACATCCGCTGTGTCGATGTAGCGGTATCCATTCTCCGCAATGAAATCCTTTCTCCCAGAGAGATTATCCCCCAAAAGGAGGTCAAACATCTCCGCTGTTCGCGCCGCATCCTCCGGCATAACCTTAATCAAACGGCGCGTTTCCGGATTCATTGTGGTCAGGTTCATCATATCCGGTTCATTTTCACCCAAGCCTTTGGAGCGCTGGATGGTATACTTTTTCCCCTCCAATTGCTTGAGGAAATCGTCCTTCTCCTTCTCGGTATAGGCAAAATACGTCTCACTTTTGGTTGTGATTTCAAATAGGGGCGATTCTGCGATAAATACCTTTCCTACATTGATGAGGGTCGGCGTCAGGCGGTACAGCATCGTTAACAAAAGCGTGCGAATCTGAAACCCATCCACATCCGCATCTGTACAAAGAATCACCTTATTCCAGCGCAGGAGGGAAAGGTCGAAGGTCGAAAGCTCTTTGTTTGCCTTTGCTTTTACTTCCACACCACACCCCAAAACTTTTAACAGGTCTGTGATAATCTCACTCTTAAAGATCTTATCATAATCCGCCTTTAGACAATTCAAAATTTTGCCTCGAATCGGCATGATCGCCTGAAAATTGGGGTCGCGCGCCTGTTTACATGCTCCTAACGCGGAATCTCCCTCCACGATAAAAATCTCACGTTCACTTGCATCGCGGCTGCGGCAATCCACAAATTTTGCCACACGGCTGGTGACATCCATGGTGCTGGTGAGTTTTTTCTTGATATTCAGGCGGGTTTTTTCTGCATCTTCACGACTGCGCTTGTTAATCAACACCTGTGCAGCAATCTTGTCCGCTTCCATGGGATTTTCAATAAAATAGATCTCCAGCTGATGGCGGAGCATCTCCGTCATCGCCTCCTGAATGCCCTTGTTGGTGATCGCCTTTTTCGTCTGATTCTCATAGGAAGTCTGGTTTGAAAAGGAGGAAATAACCAACACCAAACAGTCCTCTACATCTGCAAAGGTAATCTTGCTTTCATTTTTATTGTATTTCCCTGTTTGCTTCAGGTAAGCGTCGATCTGATAGACAAATGCATTTCGAACCGCCTTATCCGGTGCCCCGCCATGTTCCAACCAACTGGAATTGTGGTAATATTCAATCTGTCTATTGCGATTGGAAAAGGCAACCGCCACATTGATTTTTGTGCGGTATTCCGCCTTGTCGGCGCGATCACGGACTTTGCGCTCTGTCTGCCAGAACTGCACGGAAGTCAGTGCATCCTCTCCAACAATTTCTTTTACATGGTCGACAATTCCATTTTGATACAGAAATTCCGTCGTTTCAAACTTACCGTTCACCTGATTGCGAAAGACGAACTTGATGCCGTCATTCACAATCGCTTGACGTTTAATGATGTCTAAATAGTAGTCCACAGGGATATGGATGTCTGTAAAAACCTGTATGTCCGGCTTCCAGTGGATTTTGGTCCCTGTGCCCTTTCCATTATAAGGCTCCTTTTTCAATCCGCCGATGTTCTCTCCACGTTCAAAATGCAGAGTGTATCGGAAGCCATCCCGGCAGACTTCCACGTCCATGTATTCCGAAGCATATTGCGTGGCACACAGGCCTAGACCATTTAACCCCAACGAATATTCGTAACTCTCTGCGGAAGCATTGTTATATTTGCCGCCCGCATACAGCTCGCAAAAAGCCAACTCCCAATTGTAACGCTGTTCCTTGGGATTGTAGTCTACCGGGCATCCGCGCCCGCGATCGATCACCTCAACTGAGTCGTCGGCAAAACGGGTGATTGTGATCTCCTTGCCATATCCTTCGCGTGCTTCATCAATGGAGTTCGATAAAATTTCAAAGATCGAATGCTCACATCCCTCGATTCCATCCGAGCCAAAGATTACTGCCGGACGGCGGCGGACACGGTCCGCGCCTTTCAGGGAAGAGATGCTCTCATTGCCGTAAACCGGTTTTTTGCCATTTCTCTGCTCTCTCCTCAAACTTTCATAAAGCCAAATCATATACAATACGTAATTATATGCCAAAACAATACATTTTGCAAATAAATTTGCTTGGTTCGGTTTGGCAAAAAAGGACGCTGCACAATGCAAATTCTGCATTGGCAGCGACCCCTTGACACATACAATCTATAGGCCAAAACGATAGACGAAAATCAATGTTTATCTGTATCGAAATCGCTGGCGAACGAAGCAGGCTCCTGCGGCTGTTCCTCAGGATACTGATAAGTACCCTCCATCACAGCCCGGAACTCCTCACCACTCATCTTTTCATTATGGAAAAGGAATTCGGCCACCTCGTGCAGTTGATCCATATGCTCGGTCAGGATTCGTTCCGTCTTGTGGTAAGCATCCTCCACCAACATTTTGATCTCATTGTCAATCGCGGAGGCGGTCTCTTCGGAATAGTTTCGGATATGTCCCATATCGCGGCCGAGGAACGGTTCGCTGTCATCCGTACCGTATTGGATTGGCCCCAGCTTTTCGCTCATACCATATTTTGTCACCATGGACCGGGCGACTTTTGTGGCGCGCTCAATATCGTTGGACGCGCCTGTAGAGATGTCGTCCAGCGTCAAGGCTTCTGCGACGCGGCCTCCCAGGAGCACCACCAGGTCCTCCTTCATCTCTTTGCGAGACTGATAAGAGCGGTCCTCCGTAGGCAGATGCATGGTATACCCTCCCGCCATGCCACGCGGGATAATGGAAATTTGATGCACCGGGTCCTGCGTGGGGCAATAATAGGTCGCCACAGCATGGCCAGCCTCATGGTTCGCTGTCAGCCTCTTTTCGTGGTCTGTCATCACATGGCTCTTCTTCTCTGTTCCCACTACAACCTTAATGGTAGCTTCCTCGATCTCTGCCATAGTGATCGCCTTCAGATTCCGCCGCGCTGCCAACAGAGCTGCTTCATTCAACAGGTTTTCCAAGTCCGCGCCGGTAAAACCCGCCGTAGACTTGGCAATCGTTTTGAGTTCAACGTCTGGCGCAAGCGGCTTTCCGCGTGCATGAACCTTGAGGATTTCCTCACGGCCCTTAATGTCGGGATAGCTGACCACCACCTGGCGGTCAAAACGGCCGGGGCGCATCAAAGCGGGGTCCAAAACATCCGGGCGGTTTGTCGCTGCAATCATAATTACGCCTTCGTTCGCACCAAAACCGTCCATTTCCACCAGCAATTGGTTCAATGTCTGCTCGCGCTCGTCGTGGCCGCCGCCCAATCCTGCGCCGCGCTGACGGCCTACTGCATCAATCTCATCGATAAAAATGATACAGGGAGAGTTCTTCTTCGCCTGTTCAAACAGATCGCGTACACGGGATGCACCGACGCCGACAAACATCTCCACGAAATCGGAACCCGATATGGAGAAAAACGGCACCCCCGCTTCCCCTGCAACCGCGCGGGCCAGCAAGGTTTTACCAGTACCAGGAGGGCCCACCAGCAGGACACCTTTCGGAATTCTTGCGCCGAGTTCGTTGTACTTTTTCGGGTTCTTTAGGAATTCCACGATCTCCCGCAGTTCTTCCTTTTCCTCATCCGCACCTGCCACATCGGCAAAGGTCGTCTTCCTCTTTTCGTCGGCCATCTGTTTGATTTTGGCCTTGCCAAAATTCATCTGCTTGCCGGCATCCCCCATGGTCGAGTTCAGGCGCTTCATCATGAACCACCAAAGGAAAACTCCCAACCCCAATACCACCAACATCGGCAGCATACTCACAAGCCAGGAAGTCTCCGGCGCCCGCTGTATGTCGCGTTTCATCCGCGCATTGCCCGGATGGTCAGCATTGTATTCATCTACATAGGGCTGAATCTCCTGCAACAGGTATGCTGAATTTGGCGCTGTATAATTGATGATGGACTTTTTCTCATCGTCGAGCTGAAGGCGCATTTCGCCTGTACCCATATTGATCGAGAATGCGGTCACCTGCTGATCTTCAAAGTAGCTGACAATGTCCGAATAGACATAGCTCTTTTCCGTCGGACGGCTACTAAACAGCATACCAATCACCAAAAACAGCGCAATCGGAATGCCAAGATAGATCAGCAGGCGTTTCATTTTGTCTCTATTGTCCAAGTTATCCACTCCTTCACAGAGGGACGGTCAGCCGCCGTACACCTCCGGCTTTAAAATGCCCACAAAGGGAAGATTCCTATATCTCTCATCATAATCCAGTCCGTAGCCAACAATAAAGGCATCCGGAACGGTTGTGCCAACATAGTCTGCGGTTATGTCTACGGTGCGCCGCTCCGGCTTATCGAACAGCGTGCACAGCCGGATGCTCCGGGGGCCGCGAGATTGCAGGAGCTCCAGTATGTAACTCAGCGTCATACCGCTGTCGAGGATGTCCTCTACCACCAGCAGGTCATATCCAGCCAACGGAATATCCAAATCCTTGACGATCTTAACCACCCCAGAGGTTTTTACGCCGGAACCGTAACTCGACACCGACATAAAATCCACGCGGCATGGGATGGTAATCGCACGCATCAGATCTGCCATAAAGACAACGGACCCTTTTAAGACGCTCACCATCAACAAATTTTTGTCCTTGTAATCTTCACTGATTTGTTTTCCGATACGCTGGACAATGTTCGCCAGGTATTCTTCGCTAAAAAGCACCTCCTTGATGTCATTGACCATGATCTACCCGTTCCTTTCTGATATCATTTACCCGAAGTATCTGCGATTCCGAATCCTCTTTGGCGTTCGTGACCGTAATCAGGAGCACCTGTTCCGCATGATTCGGAACCCGGGCATGTTCAGAGGGGCCGAAGCCCTCCATCCATACGATTTCCTTCCCATCGTCCAATAAAAGTACGCGGTCCCGCAGTAGCGGCTCAATCTTCGCCTCGTTGAACAACTTCTTCAACGATTTTGTGACACCGCGGCCCGCCGGGCGGAAATGATCTCCCGCCCGCCGATTTCGAAAGAACAGTGTAGTTGTAATTGTATCATAGTTGATACAATTATGAAATAACAAATTTTTAAATTTATTCTGGTTCTCTATGTCTTTCTTGTGGATTTTTCTTAAAGTCACGCAACGACCGTCCGGTAAAGGAATCGTTCCTTCTTGTGCAGGCAAAGTCCAAGGGGAAACCGGCCTCTGCGCCACAAAGAGAGTATTGCCCTGCACGACGAGTTGTATTCCACCCGGTGTGCTCAAACCGCCATGCCCTGTACGGACTACAACCGCTGCATGTTCCAAGTGCTGACTTTCCGGTTGCACACCTCCTACGCACTGAATCACATGTTCCAGAGCGCGGACAAGAACCGGCATGGGCAGTCCAGCCAAAATATCTCGCCTGTAACCGTAGTCCGTCTTCGCCCGCCGAAGAGCCTGTTCAGCCTCCTCTTGCAGATATTGCTCATCCCGTGAAATGCGCTCGACCATCCCAGCAATCCCCTGTACAAACGCAGGATTGATGGATTCAAGTACAGGCACTACATCCAAACGAATTCGATTGCGAGCGAATATCCGCTCCTCGTTCGTCTGATCGGTCACATAGGGAAGGCGGTAAAACTGGCAATAGGCTTCCACCTGTTCCCGTGTGATGCGCAAAAAGGGCCGGACGATTTTCCCCCGCACGGGGGGAATCCCACTCAAGCCACGCAGGCCTGCGCCACGGGTCAAATGCAACAACACCGTCTCCACCTGATCCGAGAGGGTGTGCGCAGTAGCGATACGGTCTGTTTCAAGGTTTGCCAGTTCCCGAAAAAAGCATAGCGGACTTCGCGTCCGCATTCTTCCAGTCCCATTCCACGCTCCTGCGCCAAACGCTTTACATCGGCGTGTAAGACGCGCAGGGGAATTCGATTCTCCTGGCACCAGAGCCGCACCGTCTCTTCATCTCGATTGGCATCTTTCCCGCGCAAGCCGTGATTCACATGGGCAGCCAATACCGTTTGATCGGTATGATATATGAGAAAATGGGTAAGCGCCATCGAGTCGGCTCCTCCAGACAGACCAACAATCACCCTGCCCTTTTGTGGAAACATACCGAACGCAGCGATTACCCCTTTGATTTGTTCAAAAATTTGCTGCATGTCCTCATTCACGGCGCAGCACCTCCTGCGCGGTAAAGCGCATAAACTCACCCTGCCAATGCAGTGGAACCGTCTTTGTCTCGCCATGGCGGTTCTTCGCAATAATACACTCGCCGCTGTTGCGGTCCTCCGATTCGCCCGGCGCATCCGCGCCAGCATAGTAATCCTCTCGATACAGGAACAGGACAATGTCCGCATCCTGTTCAATGGAACCGGAATCGCGCAGGTCTGAAAGCATTGGACGGTGCGTTGTGCGCTGTTCGCTCGCACGGGAAAGCTGAGACAGCGTCAGCACAGGGACATTTAGCTCCTTCGCCATGATTTTCAAATTTCGCGTGATCTCCGAGATCTCCTGTACTCGATTACCATCTCCACTTCGCTTTGTGGAACCGGACATCAACTGCAAATAGTCGATCACCACAAGATCTACATCTTTCAGGCGGCGCAATTTTGCCTTCATCTCTGGAACCGTGATCCCCGAGCTGTCGTCAAAAACATCTGCGTCTTAGAGAGAATGTCTCCGCCTTCGATCAAACGAACCCACTCCTCCTCGGTCAGCTTGCCTGTGCGCAGTTTTGTGCCGCCCACAAGCGCTTCCGTGGAGAGCAGACGCGATACCAACTGTTCCTTGGTCATTTCCAGAGAAAAGAAGGCGACACGCTTGTCCGCCTTAACCGCAGCATGGCGTGCAATATTCAGCGCAAAGCTTGTTTTACCCATACCAGGGCGAGCTGCCAACAGGATTAAGTCCGATCGGTTGAGGCCGGTGATGGTATCATCCAGCTCTTTGATTCCAGTGGGCACCCCTTTGTATTGGTCGCTGTCCGGTGAATTCAACAAATCCAAACGGTCGAGTGTCTGGATGATGATCTCGTCGATCCGTTGCAGACCCTGCATGTTTTTCCCCCGACGGATATCAAAGATCCTCTGCTCCGCAGAATCTAAAAGCGTCGTAGCATCCGCGGTGCCGTCTGCCGCCTCTTCTATGATCTCCCGCGCCGTGACAATCAGCGTGCGAATGTCATATTTATCGCGGACAATCCGAGCATATGACTCTACATTGCTGATGGATGGAACAATCTGTGCAAGTTGTAACAGGTATGTCTTTCCACTCGCCTCGTCAAATTCTCGGCTCTCCTTGAGCTTTTCCAACACTGTGACAAAGTCCACCGGTTTCCCCAAGGTAAACATGTCCAGCATCGCACCGTAAATCAGACCATTGTTGGTTTGATAAAAATAATCGGGCCGCGGTAAAATCTCCGCCACACGATCTAGACAGGAGGAATCCAACAGGATGGCGCCCAGCACGGACTGTTCCGCTTCTGGGCTAAACGGCAAATTCAAGGCGCTATAACCCGTTGAAAAACTGTCCATCCTGCAAAGACCTCCTCTTCAAACACCTTTATAATTGAGAAAAACAGCGCTTATTCCGCCTCGGAAACCACCGCATAAATCTTTGTGCTAATTCCTGTGTAAAGCTTGATGACGCACTCATATGTGCCAAAAGCTTTGATGTCTCCGTTGATTTCGATCTTTCTCTTGTCAATATCGATATGATAGACTTTCTTAATCTCTTCTGCAATTTCCTTTGCCGTCACAGAGCCAAACAGGCGTCCACCCTGGCCGCCCTTAGCATACAATTTGACGCTTTTTCCCTCCAGCTTTTCCGCCGCGGCATTGGCGTTGGCAATGTCCACTTCAATTTTGTGCGCTTTAGCAGCTTCCGCGTTTTTCAATTCATTCATGGCCTGTGCATTGGCCTCCTTGGCCAATTTGCGTGGAAACAAAAAATTGCGAGCGTAGCCATCCGACACACTGACAAGCTCGCCCTTCTTTCCCGTTCCTTTGATATCTTGAAGCAATACGACTTTCATAGTTATTTCCTCCATAGCAAAAACTTTATTCCGGCGAAAACCGGAGAAGAACCGGAATCACAGATAAGGACAGGGAACTCCTGCCTTTATCCATGATTCCGATTATACTGCCTATTTCTGACCAACTGGAAGCTGCGCCTTTTCCTTGATCGCAGCCAACAGCTTGCTCTTGGCCTGTTCAGCGGTCAAATTGGGAAGCTGGGTCGCCGCCATGGTCAAATGGCCTCCACCCCCCAAAACCTCCATCACCACCTGGACATTGATGTCCCCCAGCGAACGTGCGGAAATATTCATCACATTCCCTGTCGGGAAGATCACAAAGGATGCCTTTACCCCACGGATCGAAAGCAGTTCATCTGCCGCTTGTGAAGAAACCACTCGAATATCCGGAAATTCTTTTTCTGCACAGGCGATCGCACAATTCTGTACAATCTCCGCTTCGGAGACAATTTTGTACTTTGCTTTGTAACTGTCAATGGAGTCGGCAAACATCCGCTTAACCTCCACCGTGTCCGCGCCACGGCGGCGCAAATAGGCGGCTGCCTCAAAGGTCCGCACACCTGTCTTGAGCACAAAACTCTTGGTGTCCAGCATGATTCCAGCCAAAAGTGCTTCCGCTTCCTGTTGCGTAAGCGTGCTGTCCCCAATATATTGGACCAACTCCGCCACCATTTCTGAAGCAGAACTCGCATAGGGCTCATGGTAAAAGACAATCGCATTGTCAATTCGCTTGACCATCAAGCGATGATGGTCAATAACAACTACACGGCTGACATGATTCAACAGTTCGCGGCTCTCCACAAAATCTGGCGAATGCGTGTCCACTACGATTAACAGCGTCCGGGAAGATAACTGTTCCATGGCGTCCATGGGCGAAAGAAATACCACGCGGTCGCCCGACTGGGCATCGATCCGCTCTACAATCTGCCCTGCAAGCGTCTGCTGACGATCTACAACAACAAATGCAGGTTTATGCAAAGCCTTGGTGATCGCGCTCCACAGGCCGACCGCCGCCCCCATCGCATCTAAATCGGAAAAACGGTGCCCCATGATGAGCACATTGTCCGCCTCTTTGATATGATCTGACAAGGTTGCGGCGATCACACGTGTACGCACCTTGTCACGTTTTTCCACGCCCTTGCTCAATCCGCCAAAGAATTCATATGTATCATTTTTTTGCTTGACTGCCACTTGGTCTCCGCCCCGCCCCAAGGCCATCTCCAAAGCTTTACGTGCCCACTGTTCCGCTTCTTGCAGGGATTCTGCACCGCGCGCTACGCCGATCGATACGGTTGCGCTGCGGCGTTCTCCCGCTTTAATCTCCCGGATCTTGTCCAAAACTTCAAAGCGCTTTTCTATCGCCTGGCGAATATGGGCTTCATCGGTCAAAATCAGGAACCGCCCACCGGAAAGCCGCCGCAAAAATCCCCCCATACTCTGTGCCCAATTGGTCAGTATCTGTTCTACCTCCGAGGCAATCCGGGCATCCTCGCTGCCACTAGAATCGCGTGCAAGCTCTTCCCGATTGTCAAAATGAGCCAACGCCACCACGGGCTGCTTTTCCACGTATTCACGATTGATTGCTTTATAGTACGTATCATCCACGAAACAGAGAATGTGTCCACTTTCCGTTTTAGAGGCAAACGCAGTAAACCGCCGTTCGCCGATGGTTACATCCGTACCTTTGGATGCTACCACCTGCTGAATTGTATGGGGATAGAGAAACTTCATCACGTTCTCTCCCCGGCAATCGCGTACCCCGCCGGCGCTTTCTAGGAAAGCCGCGTTGGCCCATACGATGTCTCCTGCTTCGCCAACAATCGCAGTAGGCATTGTAAAGCGTTCCAGGGCGTCATAGTTCTTTCCAAAGAGCGCCTTTTTGGCCGCCTTTACAGAGGTATAGACGTATCCCTGAAAGCGGATATTCACAATGGCAATCGCAACAATGGCCAAAACAGCCATCACCGCCTCCGCGATGAAAAGGAGCCGGTGGTCCATGGCCCAGCTTATCAGCGCCATAATCAGCATCGCCGCTGCCAATATAAAGCAGACCGGCGACGCCACCCAAACTTTTTTCTTCACGGTCGTTCTCCTTCAACACTCCAGTGCTGTTTGCACATTTCAGCCTCTTAGACCTCCATAATAATCGGGAGAATCATTGGGCTGCGACGGGTACGCTCATAAAGGAAGCGCGATAGTTCGTCCTTAATGCGCGTTTTGAGCGTCCCCCAATCGTGGATATGATGTTCGGAACAACTCTCAAGAGCTGCCAAGACGCGCTTCTTCGCCTCATCGATCAAGGGTTCTGCTTCACGCACATAGACGAAACCGCGCGAAACCACATCCGGTCCCGCCACAACCTGGCCATTGTCGTCGATTGTACAGACTACGACGATCAAACCGTCCTCTGCCAAATGCTTGCGGTCCCGCAAAACAATACTGCCTACATCTCCTACGCCCAAACCATCCACCAAAATGCGGCCCGCAGGAACCGAGGTAAGCTTCTTCATATAATCCTGATTTAATTCCAGAACGTCTCCGATGTCTCCAATGTAGACATGGGAGGGGTCCATCCCCATGGAAATAGCGATATCCGCATTCTTGCGCAGATGCTTTTGTTCGCCATGGAATGGAATGAAAAATTTGGGCTTAGTGATACCCTGAATGATCTTGAGCTCTTCCTGACAGGCGTGGCCGGATACATGAACCTCATACATAGACTCATAGATCACTTCACAACCGCGCTTCAGGAGTTCATCGACCACTGCCCCTACGGTCTTTTCATTGCCAGGGATGGGGCGCGCCGAAATGATGATAAAATCCTCCGGCCCTACTTCCACTTTTCGATGATCGGCAAAAGCCATGCGCGTCAAAGCGCTCATTGGTTCCCCCTGGCTGCCCGTCGTGATTAGGACAACTTTTTCACGCGGATAACGGTTGAGCAGGTCAATGTCAATCAACACACCGTCCGGTACTTGTAAATAGCCCATTTCCACCGCAATGCCCATGACGTTCAACATACTGCGGCCCGATAGCGCAACTTTTCGGCCATAACGTACAGCACAATTGATGATTTGCTGTACACGGCTGATATTGGAAGCGAACGTTGCAATGATAATACGCTTTTTTTCCGCTTTTTTGAACAAACTTTCAAAGGTATTGTCCACCATCTGCTCGGTTTTGGTATAACCGGGGCGTTCTGCATTGGTAGAGTCAGCCAGCAGGGCCAAAAACGCCTTGATTACCCAATTCCGCAAAACGGCCTAAGTCGATCATTTCTCCCCAAGCCGGAGTGCAATCGATCTTAAAGTCGCCCGTATAGACGACGGTACCCGCTGGCGAATGAATGGCAAATCCCACCGAATCTGGGATGGAGTGATTCACATGGATAAACTCCACATCCAGGCACCCCAGCTTGACCGTTTGTCCCGGCTTGACGACATTCATTTTTACCTTTCCAGAGAGTCCGTGCTCTTTGAGCTTTCCATCCACCAACCCAAGGGTCAACATGGTGCCATAAATCGGCAAATTGACCCGCTTGAGCAAATACGGCAGCGCGCGATGTGATCCTCATGCCCATGAGTAAGCACAATTCCACGAATCTTATCTGCGTTGCGTTCTACAAATGTAAAGTCTGGCAACACCAGATCTACTCCGAGCATATCGTCATCGGGGAAAGACATCCCGCAGTCGACGATCATCATGTCCCCTTCACATTCATACAGGGTGAAGTTTTTTCCGATCTCATTCAGACCGCCCAGAAAGTAAATTCGAATCGATGGTTTCTTGCCTCCGCCGTTTTGTCCGCGTTTTTTGCCTCGCGAAGGAGCAGGTTTTGTTTCTTTGTGTCCTTGCATCAGTGCCTTTTCCGAGTCTGCCTTTTTTGCCGCACGACGTACGGTACGGCGTTTCTGCGGCTCAGATTTCTCGGATAACACTTCCGCCTGCATGGGCTGTTCCGACCTTACCGGCAGCGTCACTTTCCCGTACAGGCAGGGTGGATGCCCGGCATTGTGCCCATCGCATTTTTCTCAGACGGATTAGATGTTCCCTCATAATTCAGATTTCGTTCTGTCAAAATACAACCTCCATTGTCTTCTGGAGATGCCAAGTAAAACGCCCGCCTGCAAACGGTGCCTGACGGCGTTGGCCCTCCAATAATAAAAATTAATGATATATATTTTTAATCCGCGCTGTGTTGTCCCGCGCTGTGCCTTCCCACACGCCCCGAAACTGCGCGTATTAAAGAATATTCCAATTTATACAGCAAAGAGGCCCGTTGCCCGGCGCCTCTAAATCGCTCTGCATCATTTGTATGCCGACCGCAGGCTGGATGTCCATAATAACAGTAAGCCAAACCTGACCGGTTTTGATTGTCATTATTGTACCTTGATTCCGTATGGCTGTCAAGGTATGAACACGTTCTGAACATCCGTCGTTGTTTCTATTATTGCCCTATTACGATTTTTTTAAAACGCCACAGGGGATACAAATACAAAAATATCACGAGTAGGGAAAAATGTGTTATAATAACCTCACGCCGTAACCGGAAGCCGGTTCCGCCAAAGCTCGCCCTCTTCCGACGGCTGAGAGAACATTGAAACATCCGGCTTTGTGATTTCACAAATTTTCTATTAGTACCTTTCCATTCTTCAAACCTGGATGTTTTAGATAACCTCACGCCGTAACCGGAAGCCGGCTTCGCCAGAGCTCGCCTCCTTCCGACGGCTGAGAGTATAAAACCAACCGCATCTGCGGGGACAAAGGACGAAAAACATGAAACATGTAGAGATATTCACCGATGGCGCCTGTCAAGGCAATCCTGGTCCAGGGGGCTGGGGAGCTATTCTACGCTTTAACGGTATCGAAAAAGAAATCAGCGGTGGTGATCCCGCTACTACCAACAACCGAATGGAGCTTACTGCGGTAATTCGTGCCCTACAATGTTTGAAGGAACCTTGTTCGGTAACCCTTTGCAGCGATTCACAATATGTATGCAATGCCATAGAAAAAGGTTGGGCGAAAAAGTGGAAACAAAACGGTTGGCGAAAGGCAGATAAAAGTCCTGCACTCAACTCCGACCTTTGGGACCTTCTTCTTCAATTGCTGGATGTTCATCAAGTGGATATTGTATGGGTACGCGGGCACAACGGGCATCCTGAAAACGAACGATGCGACCGTTTGGCGGTCGCCGGAGCCGATCGTGCCAAAGCTACGGGAAAAACCATTTAATTTCACAGGCAGCCTATCCGATGAGTTCATATTCCGCTGAAAAGAATCCCTGCTATGAAGCCGGTTTCAGATAGATTGGATACGCCCTTTTCTCGATAAAATAATTGTTTATACTCCTCATATGCAAAACATGCCATTGTTTTTGTTTCCGTTTTCAAAAGACAAAGATTGATAACAAATATGTATATTCTATATATCAATAAAATGTGCAGCCGTGGAAAACTTCCGAATGGTTTCCACGGCTGCACATTTTGCCCTTTCAAAAAATCAGCCTACAGAAACTTTTTGCTAAAAGCCCTTGCAATGTAGACTGAAATGGTGTATATTCAATTCATAGTAAATTAGTAAGGATTAAAATTTCCTTCATAGGGAAAGCTTAGCATAGGGGTGTGGAAATCCCCTTTCTAAAGGAAGAAAGTAAAGGTGAAAATTATGGCACGCTTTGTTTATGCAGATAATGCTGCAACTACTCCGGTTTCTCCCACAGTATTTGAGGCAATGAAACCATTTTATACCGATTTATACGGAAATCCATCCAGCCTATACGCCATCGGGCGGGACGCAAAAAAACATCTGGAATTGGCTCGTGCAGATGTGGCAAGCTGCCTTGGGGTAGAACCTCATGAAATATTTTTTACGTCTGGCGGCAGTGAATCTGACAACTGGGCGATTAAAGGCGTTGCCCATCAACTGGCCAAAAAGGGCAAGAAACACATCATCACCTCAAAATTTGAACATCATGCTGTATTGCATACATGTGCGGCTCTGGAACAAGAGGGGTTCTCTGTCACCTACCTAGATGTTCATTCCGACGGTCTTGTCCGTCCAGAGGAACTTGAAGCGGCAATTCGGGAAGATACCGCTTTAGTCACCATTATGTATGCAAACAATGAGATTGGTACCATACAGCCGATCCCAGAGCTTGGAGCAATCTGCAAAAAACATGGTGTACTATTTCACACCGATGCGGTCCAAGCAGCCGGAAACGTACCGATCAAATGAAGGAGCAAAACATCGACTTACTATCCCTTTCTGCGCACAAATTACATGGTCCCAAAGGCGTAGGGGTATTAGCGATTCGAAAGGGTGTCTCCCTTCCAAATCTGATCGATGGAGGCGCACAGGAACGCGGCCGCAGGGCCGGCACCGAAAATGTGGCTGGTATTGTGGGCCTTAGCGTAGCTTTAAAAGAGGCCTGTGCCACAATGGATGAGCGTACTAAACGCCTGCGTTCTATGCGGGATCGCCTGATTGACGGCGCTTTACAAATCGAACGTTCCCGTCTCAACGGTGACCGTGCGAAACGTTTGCCTGGCAATGTGAATCTGTGTTTTGAAGGAATTGAAGGGGAATCTCTTCTGCTTTTACTCGATCTGAATGGTATATGCGGTTCCTCCGGCTCTGCTTGCACCTCCGGTTCTCTGGACCCAAGCCATGTACTGCTTGCGATCGGCTTGCCACACGAAATCGCGCATGGTTCACTACGCCTCTCCTTGAGTGACCAAAACACCGAGGAGGACGTCGACTATATTCTCGAAGTCTTACCCGGCATTGTGGAGCGGCTGCGCTCTATGAGTCCCCTATGGGAGAAAATTCTTGCCGGTCAAACGTCGTATGAATGATAAAAAGAAGGAGGTTGTTCTTTATGGCATACAGTGAAAAAGTCATGGATCATTTTACAAATCCCCGCAATGTGGGAGAAATAAAAGAACCTAGTGGCGTCGGAGAGGTGGGAAATCCCCGTTGTGGCGACATTATGCGTATGTATATTAAAGTAAAAGACGATGTCATCACAGATGTGACATTTAAAACGTTCGGATGTGGCGCCGCAATTGCTACTAGTTCGATGGCGACAGAACTCATCAAAGGTAAAACCATCAATGATGCGCTCAAACTTACAAACAAGGCTGTGATGGAAGCCCTGGACGGCTTGCCGTCCGTCAAAGTTCATTGCTCTGTCCTGGCCGAGCAGGCAATCAAGGCAGCAATTGCGGACTACTACAAACGGCAAGGCATGGATCCCACTCCAATCGTAGGGAAACTCACCGAATGCGAAGAATGTGCTTGTGGTCTGCATGAGTAAATGGATACATGATTGTATGTACAATTGATATTTCTAAAACGAGCTGAAAAAATCGGGCCATCTGTTTTGATGAAAAGCAGACAGCCCGGTTTTTTATCATCTGGATTTTTCGCAGATTTATGCCCCCTGCGCCACTTCCAAACCGGAAATTCGCTGCTCAATATAGGCAGGTACCTCATCATAGGGGATGCCCAACGCCACGGACAATTCTTCGTTGAGCAATTCTTCTGCACGTTTGCGATATTGCTGATCGGTCTTTCCAGGTTTCTTTCCATTCTGAACCAACCTTTGGCTCTTTTGATAAACCGTTTTAATTAAACGAACCAAGTCTTCGCACTCATGTGTTTGCAGCGAGGTACGATAATGCTCAGCCAAGACGCGTGGGTCACGGCATTCAAAGGAATCCTCTGAAATCTGTGGAATCCGATCAATCAATTGGTCAGCCTCTTCTTTTGTCATCGCTGGACGCATGAACACATGCGTATCCACCGGAGTATAGATGGTGCTGGCACTTCGTACAGGTACTAATTTGTAATAGAGTTTCCCTTTATCAACCCCTGGCAGGCTCTCCGGCGTGCCAATCTCTTCTACACGGCAAATTCCTGTGTTCCCATAAACAATTAAATCATTTTTCTGAAACATTTTTCGCCCTCCAAACGTACATCTCACCAACGTATCTTCTGCAACGTCAACAAATGGGCGATTTTGCATCCATTCTCATCGGGATTCCAGACCTTTACACACGTTCTGGCCTCCTTTTCATAACATGCATTCACCATTTGCTCGAACATCGTTGTATGCAACGATCTTACCAATCCTCGGCATCGCAAGTTTGCATACTGTATCTTTATTTTAGCACATTATTGGATAAAAATGTAAGAGAAAATTGAATTGTTTAAAACCTGCGTCTTCGCGGACAGCTTCGCACCGGATATCGAAAGTGGTTTATCGCGTCAATCCATGAATACAAATTTGCTGCATACCCCACTGTTTGAAGCAAAGCCTGGGTCTGACATGCGCGGCTTTGAAGCTTTTGTATGGTCAAAATAGAGCGGCGTACGGTCTCCAATTGATAGAGCATTTGTTGGGTGTTCAAACCGGTTTCCTCCTTTCCCCCTATTTTATTCTCATAATTCCGGGCTGTGTCTCTTTACGAGATATTGCCTATGAAGTAAAATATGGTATACTTGAGACGTAGAATGGGGGGATTTGTAATGAAACGTCGACATCGTAATCGGAAAATGTGTCAGGAATTAAAGCTCATCAACCAGAATCTTAACGCAATCATTCAAAATCAGAATGAACTCTATTGCAAGTTGGATCAGCTATATGCCATTGCGAAATACTTTGGTGACTTGGAGCGTACGAATCGGGACAAGCCCTCCGGTTCCTAATCCAAAAAGGGGAAGGCCTTGCGTCTTCTACTGAGATGCAAAAGCTCTTCCCCTTTTAAGAAATTTATTCCTGAATCTGTCTGCACTCCATATAAAAGCGCTTGTCCCACGCATGCCCCATGGAGAATGTTTTCCGTGGCAAAGCGCCGTCCAGAACAACGGTTTTAAAAAGCTCGCTTTTCGGCATGGCTTCCAGTAAGAATCCAACATTTCCCGTCTGCGCGGAGAGTTCTTCCACAACTTCCGCTCCGTGAATGTAATCGACTCTACCACCGTTCTCTTCTATATAAGCATCCAAAAACTGCTGGAGGGTACCGACCGGAAGATTGGACGACGTCTGGGAAAAATACAGCTCTGTTTTTTGTTTCCCCTTGCAAACGACCACACGCTGGCCATCCGATGCCCTGCACTGCTCCTTCAGAGAATGCAGCAGTTTTTCTTCATCTACACCAAAAACGACGCGGTGAATCGGTTCAAACTCCAAAGAATCGTCGTGCAGATTCACAACTTCAACCAGTGCGTAACGCGCCGGATGTATCCGTGCTTCCTCCGGAGAAAGGGTCTTTTTCAAATTTTCATAACAGGTCTTTGCTGTTGCCAAGGAGTGATTGCCGTCGCCTACTGCAAAAAGCAGAGGAGCTTTTCCTGTGAGTTGGTTCCGCGCATTAAATGCCTCTGGATCACCCAGCTCATCCAAAGCAGCTAATATACGCCGTGCTTCGGAATCATCGCAGAGGATTCCTTCAAGCGAGCCGCTATCCTGCATCAGGTCAAATTGATATACCGATTCCAGTTCAGCCATACGGTCCTCGACCGGCTCAATCACGGTTTTCATGGGGTCGTCAATCAGCAACATAATATGCGGGCATTCCAGTGCCGCATGCTCGCGTACTTTCACACGCGGTGGAATTCGTTCCAAAACCGTTCCCTCTGTCGCCCGAATCAGAGACTGTGATCCCTTAGTAAAGTCGTATCTTTCCAAGTCTACTACGCCCATCAGACCGCGGCGTACTTTTCCGTCTCGAAGGGTCCTGCGCACATAGATAAAGTTGTCCACCGTGCGGAAGAGTCCTTCTACAAGATACCGGTCCATCGCTGCGTTCACCGCCTCAATCCGCTGCTGGACACCCGGTTCCTCCAGGTAGAGTTCCGGTACGATCATCCGCAGCGTGGAGGGAGCTTCCCCTACAATCTCTTCCACTTCCTGCCAGTAAGCAGGTTGTGATGTATATTGATCGCATGCAACAACGCTCCACTTTTTGAGGTCCACTCCATCGGGCAGAAGGACATTTGCCGGATAGAAGCCCAAACTTTTCATAGATCCATTCTCCTCATTTTGGATTTCCCGCGCAGCGGGTACTTGTTCCAGCAAGAAGGGCGCGCCCTTCTCAGGCATAACAGATTTATTGTATCGCGTTCTGTCGAAAAAGGCAAGGTTTCGTCTAGTGCGTTCGGTGGCACATTGATTGCAAGTCACCAAAAGACGCTCTATAATAAGGATGCGAATTTTGACGAAAATAGGTGAGAAGCATGTATATTGCCGATTTACATATCCATTCCAAGTACTCCCGAGCGACCAGTCGGGAATGTATCCCCGAGTATTTGGAGCTCTGGGCCCGCCGCAAGGGAATTCATCTGGTCGGTACTGGAGATTTTACCCATCCAGCCTGGCGGGAGGAATTAAACGAAAAATTGATTCCCGCAGAGGAAGGTCTTTACACGCTGCGGGAAGATTTCCGGCTGCACGATGCCTGTACCGACGGATTGTTGCGTCCACGTTTTGTCGTAACGGGTGAAATCAGTTCCATCTACAAAAAAGGGGGTAAAGTCCGTAAGGTCCACAATGTCATCCTATTGCCTAGCCTGGAAGCAGCAGAGCTTCTTTCGCAAAAGTTGGAGGCAATTGGTAATATTCACTCGGACGGACGACCCATTTTGGGGCTGGATTGCCGCGATCTTCTTGAAATCACATTGGAAGCTTGTCCCGATGCTGTGTTCATTCCCGCACACATTTGGACGCCTCATTTTTCCCTGTTTGGCGCCTTTTTCTGGATTCAACACTATTGAAGAATGCTTTGAGGACTTAACCCCTCATATTCACGCTTTGGAGACAGGCCTCTCTTCGGACCCGCCGATGAACTGGCGCTTATCCGCATTGGACGGCTATCATCTGGTCTCCAATTCGGATGCACACTCTCCTTCCAAATTGGGGCGGGAGGCCAATCTGTTGGAGGGGCCGCTGTCCTATCCGGCCCTTTCCCATGCCCTGCAAACAGGGGAAGGGCTTGCCGGAACCATTGAATTTTTCCCAGAGGAGGGAAAGTACCATTTTGACGGCCACCGAAACTGCAATCTCTGTCTGAGTCCAGCCGAGGCCGAGCGATATGGTGGGATCTGTCCCGTCTGCGGGCGTAAGTTAACCATTGGCGTGCAACATCGTGTGGAACAGCTTGCAGATCGAGACGACGGCGCCCGCGCACCAAACGCAAACCCGTTTGAAAGTCTAGCGCCTCTGCCGGAAGTCATTGCCGGGTCGACCGGGTTGTCAGCTACCGGAAGTAAAGTAACTACACAATACGAATCCATGTTGCGACAGCTTGGGCCGGAGTTTTCTATTCTGCGCGAAATTGCTCCGGAAGATATTGAACGTATTGCCGGCCCTGTGTTGCCGAAGGAATACGCCGGCTGCGGGCCGGAAAGGTCCAACGTTCCCCCGGATACGATGGCGCTTATGGTAGAATTCAGCTCTTGCGTCCGGACGAAATCGATGCGCTGAACGGGCAAATCTGTTTCTTTATCCGTCCTGCTTCCGAAGCCAAAAAAGCGCCGGTAAAACAGCAAGAACATTCGCCAGCGACATGTAAATCCGTTCCTGTAGAAACCGTACAGGAAAAAGTTTCCGGACCTCTCGACAGCCTCAATGAGGAACAGCTGGCCGCTGTGACCGCACCGGAACGAGCCATATCGGTTGTCGCTGGTCCTGGTACGGGCAAAACTAAGACATTGGTCTCACGAATTGCTTATCTGATCCAGGAACGCGGCGTAAAACCTGCCGAAATCACGGCTGTGACCTTTACCAACAAGGCTGCTGGGGAGATGCGCGAACGCTTGGAAAAACAGCTCGGTGGAAAACGAGCTGTCCGCGCTATGACCATCGGCACCTTTCATGCAATCAGTCTCCAACTTTTGACCGAACAGAATCCAACCATCGCTCTTCTGGATGCATATGATGCACGGGAAATCGCCGAGGAGATCATGAAAACACATGATTGCAAATTATCCCCCACTGCTTTTTTGCAGGAAGTTTCTCGCAAAAAGAATGGAATTGCAGCGGAGGACAGTACGCTTTCTTCAGAGGCGTTCGACGCTTACCAGGAATATCTGTGTACAGCGCAGGTTCTGGACTTCGACGACTTGTTGATTCAAGCTTTAGAAATGGCGGAAACAGAAGTGGACAAACATGCAAAATGGCAGAAGCGTTTCCATTATCTGCTGGTCGATGAATTCCAGGACATCAACGCGCTACAGTTTCGGCTGATTCAGGCTTGGAATCGAAATGGAAAGAATCTTTTCGTGATTGGTGATCCCGACCAATCCATTTATGGGTTCCGTGGTTCCGATGCCCACTGTTTCGAACGCTTGCGGGCTGATTTTCCCAATCTGCGTGAGGTTGTTCTCTTGAAAAACTATCGTTCTACGCCGGAAATCTTAAACTGTGCTCTTTCCGTCATTGCCGAAAATCCAGGGAAAATGCGCTGTTTAGAAGCGCAACGTCCGAAAGGGCCGCGTGTGAGTTGTGTCACCGCAGAAAGTGATTTGTCCGAGGGAATCTATATTGCTAAAGAGATCAACCGCATGGTGGGTGGAATTGACATGTTGGACAGCGATGCTGGCTTCTCCCGTTCCGAAGACGCTCCTCCGCGCAGCTTTTCCGATATTGCCGTGTTGTATCGTACTCACCGTCAGGCTGACATCATTGAAAAATGTCTACGCCGCGAAGGAATTCCCTGTATAATTTCTGGCCGCGACGACTTTTTAGCGGATGACGCTGTACGCGGTGCTGTAGGATTCTTTCACTTTTTAATGGACTCCCATAATGTTCCCGCTCTTCGCGCCTGTCTAAAGCTTGTTTGGAACTGTCCGGCAGACTTGATCGACCATCTCACACAACTTTGGACCCGTTCCCATGGGCAAGCCTCCCTTCAAGAAACATTGCAAATGGCGGCCTCTGAATATGCGGATGTTGCTGTTTTACAACCTTTCTTTTTACAAGCACAGGAGTTCTTGCCGCGTGTGGGAAAAGACAAGCCGCGGAAGATGTTGGATACATGGGCCAAACAACACGACCTCACTTCCTCCGAACCCTTCCAGCGATTCTTGAATACTGCCGTATTTCATAAGGATATGGCATCCTTCTTGCAAAACCTGCTCCTTGGCCAGGAGAGCGATTTGATGCGCAGTGCCACAGGCAAATTATATGAAGCTGGCGCGGTAACATTAATGACCTTACACGGCTCTAAGGGCCTTGAATATCCTGTAGTATTTCTAAGCGGTGTCCGCCGAGGGAAAATACCATTGGAATCCCCAAAACATCCTGTGGACTTCGAAGAAGAACGCCGGCTTTTCTATGTCGGGATGACTCGTGCGCAGGACGAATTAATTCTTCTGACTTCCAAAGAACCTTCCTGCTTTCTGGAAAGCATTCCCAAGGAACAACTCCACACTGTATCTGCTGGTGGCAGGAAACGCCCTTCTGAGGTGAAGCAACTCAGCCTATTTGATTGATCTTTCAGGAAGAAGTCTATCCCATAGCTCTGCGCGTTCAGTTTATTCCAGTCGATGTAATTGGGTTCTTATAAAATTAAACTGAGGTGATCGTCTCAATATTCGATCAATGGTATTATTTAGATAGTATATTTTAAGTAAATATCCACCGGCGAAGCCGGTGGCTTCACAGAAGCGGGTGTAACCCGCTGTTACTGGCAGCCATTGCAATGGCATGGTACGGTCTGACACTTGCAAAAGTTTGTTACTTGCTACCCTTGGAAGGGTCTTCGTACTCTCTGAAAGTCAACTGATCCTGAAGTTTGTCTTCTTCAAGTTGGTTTTGGATATACTCTGCGATCTTTTTGGTATTTTTACCTACTGTGTCTACGTAGTAACCTCGGCGCCAAAAAGATCGGTTGCCGTGCTTGTATTTCAGATTTGCATGCCTCTCATGTATGATCAGACTGCTTTTTCCTTTGAGAAATCCCATGAAACTTGATACACTCATCTTGGGTGGTATCTCTACCAGCATGTGGATATGATCAGGGCACACTTCTGCTTCTATAATCGTTACGCCTTTCCATCCGCATAATTCTCGCAAGTTTTTCCCGATTTCCGCCCGCTTTTCTCTATATAATACTTTTCGCCGGTACTTTGGTGCAAATGCTATACTGTTCTAAATCACACACTTCACGATAAGGAAACGTCATATGAAACATAATTTTCCCTTTTCGATAAATCCACGAGCCTGATTTGTTTAGATCACTATAGACAACACAATATGATATTTACAGTTCCAACTACTATGTGCTAAACTCTTATTGTCGTTCATTTTGAACGTCCTCCTTTTGGTGTCTCTTGCAGTTGCCAGACCGCAAGCTCATTCTACACCAAAAGGAGTTTTTTTGTCTCACTCATCGCTAATGCTTTTTTCGCTCCACCGACACTGTCGCTGGTTGTTCTCACAAGGGAAAGCCCCCTGATGTAGTTCTGTGTCTCTACATCAGGGGGCTTGGTTTATTATTTGCTTTTCCTGGTTTCATTCACTTTACGGTGACTACTTCTTTGGAAAGATCGGATCTATCGAAAGCTACACATAATATGCACTTATCTGGACAACCGATCCCTTATTTTCACTGGAATAACTGCGCCTCTTCTGCATAGAGCAAAGGTTGCCATTTCCACTCGGTCGGCGGTCACCGTATAATGCATCTGCGCATTCTACACCGGCAAGGTCGTATAGACTCCCGTGCTCTGGCCCAGTGGACGCACAGTGTCTTTCGCTCCTACGGCGTTTTCTACGAAAGCGCGCTTCCATCATCTGCTGCCTAACTGAATGACTTAGGCCATTCGCAAGTTATCCAGTACTCAGCCGACAGCCACCGTACAATGCATCTACGCATTCTGCACTGGCAAGGTCGTATAGACCTCCCATGCTCTGACCCGGCGGACGCACAGCGTCTT
>BCAA01000008.1 GCA_001305115.1 Clostridia bacterium UC5.1-1E11
CGCGCTTTCATAGAAAACGCCGTAGGCGCGGAAGACGCTGTGCGTCCACCGGGCCAGAGTACGGGAGGTCTATACGACCTTGCCGGTACAGAATGCGCAGATGCATTGTACGGTGACCGTTGGCTAAGTGGAGAAAGAAAACTCTATAAAAGTGTCGCGGACAGATTTCAATGCTTGGAAATTGGGATTTGTGACCGATACATAGGCATATTCTCATCCCTAATTCGATAATGCAGGACACCCTGCCGCATTCCTAAATGTGTTTGCGGCAGGGTGTTTCTATGATCAAACTGTTTTTTGCTCTTATTGGACGGAGTGTATACAGCACTCGCCGTGTTATGGAAGCCTCCCTTCATCCTTTAATATGTCGATTAAATATGTTAGCTTATCATTTCAACGCCAATTGGGAAGGGAATAGTCCAGCTTTCTGGCAAACCTGTTGGAAAATCTCAAGTGTTTTTTGCAATTTTTCATTCCATATAGAGGAAAACATTGTGGTATAATAAGGATGAAAACTGTTCATGGAGATTTGGAAAAATATTTTTCGCTTGACAAAAAATGGATTTGCAATATAATTAAAAAAATTGAAGTATTTTAAAATGAGCTGTTTTGCACCTGCCGGACGTTTGAAAACGGCTGCGTGGAGTGTGCCCGATTTGGGGAGTTCTCCTGAGGGACCTTGTGGTTCTTCGCACCGCGGACGGCAATCTAAAAGAGAGAAAGAATGGTGTGCATATGAGTTTTCAGATCCTAGGAACGGGAAGTGCCCATCCGGTCTGTTCACAGACAAATGATGACCTCTCTGTGTTCCTGGATACCTCTGATGAATGGATTTCCACGCGAACCGGGATTAAGAGCCGGTATGTCTGTACCACGGAAACCATTTCCGATCTGGCTGTACAGGCGGGGCGTGCTGCGCTGCAAAATGCAGGAATTACACCAGAAGAACTGGACTTGATCCTCTGTTCTACCATACGCGGCGATTACATAACCCCTGCCTTGGCTTGCATCGTGCAAAAAGTTTAGGGGCGACATGTCCGGCTTTCGATATTAATGCGGCATGTTCGGGTTTTGTCTATGCGTTAGATGTTGCGGATGGATATTTCGTCCGTAAGCGTGTAAAAAGGTTTTGGTTGTCGCTGCTGAAGAGATGTCCAAGTTATTGGATTGGAAGGACCGCAGAACTTGTGTGTTGTTTGGCGATGCTGCGGGCGCGGCGGTGCTAGGAGAAGGCGAAGGACTGCGCTCTATTCGAATTACGACGACAGGAAATTCGGATGCCTTGCGCATCCCGCATGTGCGGGGAAGTTCTCCATTTGATAAGACCCAGGCTGAATCCGCGGAGTCCTTCCTATATATGGATGGACAGGAAGTCTACAAATTCGCGGTGGCCGCTATGTGCAACGATGTGCGCATCGTATTGGAAGAAGCGGGGTTCACGGAGGAGGATGTGGATTACGTGTTGCCACATCAGGCCAATTTGCGCATCATTGAGACAGCGAAAAAGAAGTTGAACATTCCTGCGGAGAAGTTCCATGTCAATATCAGCCGGTATGGCAATACATCGTCCGCTGGAGTGGCAATCTTAATGGATGAGATGCATCGTGCAGGGAAGTTTCATCCAGGCGACGTACTGGTGCTTTCGACCTTTGGCGGAGGTTTGACAACAGGCGCCTGTACATTGGTATGGACGGTATAAGTAAGGATATTTGGAAAGGAGTCGTTTTTTATGATAAAGACACCGATTTGTGAATTGTTGGGCATTGAATACCCGATCTTGCAAGGGGGGATGGCCTGGGTGGCTGATGCATCCTTGGCTTCCGCGGTATCCAATGCGGGTGGCTTAGGCATCATCGCTGGCATGAATTCCAATGGCGAGCAGCTCCGTACCGAGATCCGCAAATGCCGCGAATTGACGGACAAACCTTTCGGCGTGAACGTGATGTTGATGAGCCCCTTTGTAGAAGAGGTCGCACGTGTGGTCGTGGAGGAGAAGGTTCCGGTGCTCACCACGGGAGCAGGGAATCCCGGTAAATATATGCCCGCATGGTTGGAAGCGGGTATCAAGGTGGTACCGGTGGTAGCTTCTGTGGGCGTGGCCAAACTGGTGGAAAAGCGTGGAGCGGCCGCAGTGATTGCAGAGGGTGGCGAAAGTGGCGGCCATATCGGAGAATTGACTACGATGGCGCTTGTCCCTCAGGTATGCGATGCGGTAAAGATCCCTGTGATTGCGGCGGGCGGTATTGCAGATGGCCGTCAACTGGCAGCAGCTTTCATGTTGGGCGCTGTAGGGGTGCAGGTAGGTACCCGTTTCTTGGTGGCGAAGGAATGTACGATTAGTCCTGTTTATAAGGAGAAGATTCTCAAAGCAAAGGATATTGATACGATCAGTACCGGCCGCCGTTTGGGGCACCCGGTGCGCGCTTTAAAGACGCCGTTTACCCGGGAGTTGGCCCACATGGAATATGATTCCAATATTTCAGACGAGGAGCTTGAGCAGTTTGGCGTAGGCGCTCTGCGTAAGGCGGCACGTGAGGGGGATGCGCAACACGGTTCGTTCTTGGCAGGTCAAGTTGCGGCGATGGTCCACAAGGAGCAGACCGCCAAGGAGATCATCACGGAACTCTTTGAACAGGGAGAACAGGTACTTGGAGGTGCGATGAAATGGGTAAAATAGCCTTTTTATTCAGTGGCCAAGGCGCCCAATATCCTGGAATGGGAAAATCGCTTTGTGAAGCCAGCAGTGCTGCGAAAGCGGTATTTGACCTGGCAGATTCTGTGCGTCCTCATACATCTGTACAGTGCTTTTCTGGCACCAAAGAAGAACTGAGCCAGACAGAGAACACACAGCCCTGTGTTTACTGTGTCGATTTGGCAGCAGCGGAAGCACTGAAAGCGTGTGGCATTGTTCCGGATGTGGCAGCTGGTTTTTCGCTCGGAGAAGTGGCGGCGCTAACCTTCTGTGGAGTACTGACTCCGGAAGAGGGGTTTCAGCTGGTTTGTAAGCGTGCTTCTTTTATGGATGAAGCAGCCCAACGTACCAACGGCGGCATGGCCGCGATTCTTAAGTTGCCGGATGAGCGTGTAGAGGCGCTTTGTGCAGAACAGAAAGGGACGTATCCGGTCAATTACAACTGCCCTGGGCAGGTGTCGGTGGCGGGGGAAAAGGCAGCACTGGAACGGCTTTGCAAAGCGGTTCAGGAAGCCGGCGGCCGCGCCGTACCGCTTGCTGTCAGCGGCGGATTTCACTCCCCAATGATGGATTCGGCGGCGGAAAAGATGCAGCTGGAGCTTCAGAATGTGGCGGTGTCCGCTCCAACAGTTCCGCTCTATGCCAACTACACCGCAGAGCACTATGCGGCGGATGCGGCAGCAATCAAAGAGAATATCGCCATGCAAGTGAACCATCCGGTGCCATGGCAGGCAATTTTGAAAAAGATGGCGGAGGAAGGTGTCACCGACTTCGTAGAGGTCGGCCCTGGGAAGACGCTTGCCGGCTTGGTAAAAAAGACCCTTCCGGGGGTTTCCATCCATCGCGTAGAGGATGCAGAAACCTTACAAGCTACCGTGGAAGCACTAAAATAACACTGAAATCACGAGACTAAAGGAGGAATTCTTTTGCTGACCAACCAGACAGCCGTGATCACGGGAGGTTCCCGTGGAATCGGCCGCGCGATTGCCCTGAAGATGGCGGAAAACGGCGCAAATGTAGCGATCGTTTATGCGGGCAATGAGGAAGCCGCCCAGGAAACGTGCGCACTCGCTGCGGAGCACGGCGTAACGGCCAAGGCATATCGCTGTGATGTGGCGGACTTTGATGCAACAAAGGAGGCCGTGGCACAGATTCTGGCGGACTTCGGACAAATCCATATTTTGGTGAACAATGCCGGTATTACGCGCGATGGTCTGCTGCTTTCTATGAAGGAAGCAGACTTTGATGCGGTGATCGGCACCAATCTGAAGGGCGCATTCCATATGATTAAGCACTGCTATTCCCATTTTATGAAGCGCCGCAGCGGAAGAATCATCAATATTTCCTCCGTTTCCGGTCTTATGGGGAATGCGGGACAGGCAAACTATGCGTCCGCAAAAGCCGGTTTGGTCGGATTGACTAAGACGGTTGCAAAAGAACTCGCATCCCGCAATGTGACTTGTAATGCCATAGCGCCGGGATTTATTGAAACCGACATGACAGCGCAGCTCAGCGATAAGGTCAAAGAGGGAGCAAATGCAGTCATCCCGCTCAAGCATATGGGAAAACCGGAAGATATTGCAAATTTGGCGGTTTTCCTGGCAGGGGATGGCGCTTCCTATATCACTGGTGAGGTCATCCGCGTCGACGGCGGCCTCGGTATGTAAACGTTTGGGGGATTGTAACGATGGAAAAAAGAGTTGTGATTACCGGAATTGGCGCGCTTACACCGCTTGGCAATGACATTCCGACCTCTTGGGAAAACCTGATTGCAGGCAAAAACGGCATTGCGAAGATTACAAAATTTGATACCTCCAACAGCAAAGTGAATATTGCAGCAGAGGTCAAGGGGTTTGATCCGCTTCAATATATTGAAAAGGCACAGGTGCGCAAATTGGATCGATTCACCCAGTATGCCATTGCCGCTTCTGCACAAGCAATGCAGGACAGTGGCATCGAGGGGAAGGTGAAACCGGAGCGCCTGGGGGTTTATATCGGGACCGGTGTGGGCGGTATGGACACCTTTGTAGAAGAGGTCACTAAGTTGCTCAACAAGGGCCCGAAAGGGATTTCGCCGTTTTTCATCACAAAGATGATTACCAATATCGCCTCCGGCAATGTCGCAATCCGGTACAATGCGAAGGGTCCGTCCATGTGCGTTGTAACGGCATGCGCGACTTCGGCACATGCGGTTGGCGAAGCATTCCGCGCGATCAAGCACGGTTACGCGGATGCAATCCTTGCAGGTGGTACGGAAGCGACCATCAATGAAATGGCAACCGCCGGCTTTGCAAATTGCATGGCGTTGTGTACAAGCAACGATCCGGAGACTGCATGCACCCCGTTTGATAAGCGCCGCAGTGGCTTTGTCATGGGCGAGGGCAGCGCGGTCATGGTTTTGGAAGAATACGAGCATGCAATTGCACGCGGTGCGAAGATTTACGCCGAATTGGTCGGTTATGGAAACACAAATGACGCGCACCATGTGACAGCGCCAGACCCCGAGGCGGATGGTCCAGCCAATGCAATCCGGTTGGCGATTGCAGAGGCACAGATGCCAGAGGATGCCTCCCTGTATATCAACGCGCATGGAACCAGCACGCCGCTGAACGATAAGACGGAGACGCTGGCCTTTAAAAAGGCTTTGGGACAAAAAGCGTATGAGGCGGTCATCAGCTCTACAAAGTCGATGACCGGTCACATGTTGGGGGCAACGGGCGCATTTGAGGCGATTGTGTGTGCTTTGGCGTTACAGAATAGCATTGTTCCGCCGACCATCCATTATCAAGAGCCGGACCCGGACTGCGACCTCGACTATACGCCCAATACAGCGCGCAAGGTGGATCTGGATTATGCACTGTCCACCAACCTTGGCTTCGGCGGACACAACGCATGTTTGGTCCTCAAGAAGTACAAAGGTTAAGGAGGTAGTGTCATGAAGATCGAAGAAATTCGAGAGCTGGCACAGATTATGAAGGAAAATGGACTGGGCGTCCTGGAACTACAAGAGGACGGAACCAGCCTTCGTTTGGAAACTGCTTGCGCGACGGCTCCCGTGGTTCAGGCAGTGGTGCCTGCCGCCGCCCCTGCGCGCCCGCCCCGGCTCCAACAGCTCCGGCAACCGCGCAGGATGGGACGCCGGTGGACTTCAACAATCTCAAAGAGGTCAAGTCGCCGATGGTCGGCATGTTTTATCAGGCTCCTTCCCCGGAGGCGGCCCCCTACGTCCGTGTCGGCAGCAAGGTGAAAAAGGGCGATGTGCTCTGTGTTATTGAGGCAATGAAGCTTCTCAATGAGATCACTGCGGATACGGATGGCGAAATTGTAGATGTTTGTGTTGAGAATGGGCAGTTGGTAGAGTATGGCCAGGTGCTCTTTAAGATTTTTTAAATGCTGGGGGAGAGGAACCGATGACAAAAGAAGAGTTGAAAGAGGTTCTGCCGCATCGCGAGCCGATGCTCTTGCTGGATGAGGCAACCAAAATCGAGGACAACCTAGCAGAGGGTAAGTATACGGTGCGCGGCGATGAATGGTTTTTGCAAGGGCACTTTCCAGGGAACCCAGTGGTTCCAGGGGTCATTCAATGCGAGATGATGGCGCAGACCTGCTGTGTTTTGTTGGTAGAGGATGTCAAGGGGCATACCCCGCTCTACGGCGGCCTGGATAAGGTGCGCTTTAAGGGGCAAGTAAAACCCGGCGATACCATAGTGTTCCACTGCAGTGCGACCGGGCGGCGTGGACCGTTCTGCTTTGCAAAGGGCGAAGGGCGTGTCAACGGCAAGGTAGTGGTCAAAGGAGAGCTCTCCTTTGCCATTGTTTGAGCTTGTGAATCTGAGGATAAAGAGGTGTAGGCCTTGTTTTCGAAAATATTGATCGCCAACCGCGGGGAAATCGCGGTGCGTATCATCCGTGCCTGCAAAGAGATGGGGATTTCCACCGTAGCTGTCTTTTCGGAGGCGGATCGCGACGCACTGCATGTGAGTTTGGCGGATGAGAGTATCTGCATTGGCCCCGCGCCGGTGCAGGACAGCTACCTGAACATGACGGCGATTCTCTCCGCTGCGGAGGCGACGGGCGCTGGCGCCATCCATCCGGGATATGGCCTGCTCTCTGAAAATGCGAAGTTTGCCGCTTTGTGCGAGGAATGCCATATTGTCTTTATCGGACCGACCTCAAAAGTTATTTCTGAGATGGGCGACAAGGATGCCGCGCGTAAAACCATGATTGCAGCGGGGGTGCCGGTGGTACCGGGCTGTGAGATGGTAGAGGATCTGGAACAGGCGCACAAGGAAGCGGACCGGATTGGGTATCCGCTTTTGGTCAAAGCGCGCGCAGGCGGTGGCGGACGGGGGATTCGCCGCGTAGATCGTTCGGAGGATTTTGAAACGGCGTTTCGTTCTGCATCGCAGGAAGCACAGTTGGCCTTTGGAGACGGCGGGGTCTACCTGGAAAAATTTGTTGCTCCGGCCAAACATATCGAAATGCAGCTGCTCTGTGACCGCCAAGGAAACGTGGTCACATTGGGCGAGCGAGAGTGTTCCATCCAGCGCAAAAATCAGAAGTTGATCGAGGAAAGCCCCTCTCCGGCGGTTACCCCGGAACTTCGCCAGAGAATGGCGGATGCGGCAACCAAGGCTGCAAAGGCGGTTGGGTATACAGGTGTGGGAACGGTGGAATTCCTACTGGACCCTGAGAAAAATTTCTATTTCATGGAGATGAACACGCGCCTTCAGGTGGAGCATCCGGTCACAGAGATGGTCACCGGTATCGATTTGGTGAAGTGGCAGATTCGTGTCGCCGCAGGAATGTCTTTGGGCTTTACCCAGGAAGATATCCAGATTTCCGGCCATGCGATTGAGTGCCGCATCAATGCGGAAAATCCAGAACTGAATTTCCGGCCAAGTTGCGGAAAGATCTCTTTGTTGCATATTCCGGGTGGTCCTTGGGTTCGGTTTGATACGGCATTGTACCAGGATTATCTGGTACCGCCGTTCTATGATTCGCTGATCGGCAAGCTGATTGTCCATGCGCCAACGCGTGAAGAGGCTATCCGCAAAATGCAGGCGGCCCTGTGCGAATTGGTGGTCGAAGGCGTGGATCACAACGCAGAGCTTCACATGGATATTTTGAGTTCTCCGTCGTTCAAGTCCGGAGATTACTATACAAACTTCATGGAATTGCGGGAAAAGAGGGGATAATGGATGCTTTCGAAAAATCTGTTTAAGAAACCAAAGAACGACCTGGAATCGTACGACAAATACACCAAGTCCCCCGCTCCGGATATTCCCAGCGAATTATGCATCTCCTGTCCGGAGTGTAAGGCGATGCTCTTTACCAGCGAATTAAACGATCATCTGCATGTTTGCCCCAAGTGTGGCCATCATTTTCGCGTAAATGCGCGGCAGCGAATCAGCCTGATTGCCGATGAGGATTCATTTGAAGAGCACGATGCAGGAATGCGTTCCCGCAATCTGATTGGCTTTCCAAATTATGATCGTAAGCTGAAACATGCGTATCTGGACAGTGCAGAAAAGGAAGGCGTTGTTTGCGGTACGGCGCGCATCGGTGGGATGAAGTGTTGCCTCTTTGTGATGGAGCCGTATTTTATGATGGGAAGTATGGGGACTGTTGTGGGTGAGAAAATTACCCGCCTGTTTGAATATGCCACAGCACATTCCCTCCCGGTAATCGGTTTTACGGTTTCTGGCGGTGCACGCATGCAGGAGGGAACCCTTTCCCTCATGCAGATGGCAAAGACCAGCGGTGCGGTAAAACGCCACAGCGATGCTGGTAACCTTTATGTGGTTGTGTTGACCGATCCGACGACCGGTGGGGTGACGGCAAGCTTTGCAATGGAAGCCGATATCACATTGGCAGAGCCAAATGCATTGATCGGCTTTGCGGGGCCGCGTGTCATCAAACAGACGATGCGGCAAAAGTTGCCCGCAGGATTCCAGCGTGCGGAGTTTCTGTTTGAGAAGGGGTTCGTAGACCAAGTGGTCCAGCGAAGCGCGCAGAAAGAAGTGTTGACAAAGTTGTTGGCATTGCACGGCGTAACCCCGGAAGGAGGAGCGTCCAATGGAAGCATTTGAGCGTGTACAGGCGGCCCGTGCCAAAGGGCGGCCGACTGGAACGGATTTCATCAATCATATTTTTGAGGATTTTATCGAGATGCATGGCGATCGCCGCTTTGGAGACGACAAGGCGATTGTGGCGGGAATTGCCCGCCTGAACGGCTTGCCCGTTACGGTCATTGCACTGGAGCGCGGCCATGATACAAAGGAAAAATTGTTCCGAAATTTTGGTTCCGCTCACCCGGAGGGGTATCGGAAAGCACTTCGCCAGATGAAGCTGGCAGAGAAGTTTCATCGTCCTGTGGTCTGTTTTGTCGATACAGCCGGAGCTTTCTGCGGCATTGCAGCGGAGGAACGTGGACAGGCGCAGGCCATAGCGGAAAATCTCTACGAGATGATGACTCTTAAGACGCCGATACTTTCCATATTCATTGGCGAAGGCGGCAGTGGCGGAGCGTTGGGCCTTGCGGTGGCCGATGAGGTGTGGATGCTGGAAAATGCCGTCTATTCGGTGATTTCGCCTGAAGGCTGTGCGAGTATCCTTTGGAAGGACAGTTCTAAGGTGCGGGAGGCGGCTGCATGCCTGCGCATGACGGCGCAAGACCTGCTGGAATTTGGCATTATTGAAAAAGTCATTCCGGAGGAGCAGAACCAATTTGAAGAAGTATATCAGAGCTTAAAGGCCGAACTGTATGAGAAGCTTTCTCATAATGCAACGCTTCCCATTCAACAATTGCTCGACAACCGTTATAACCGCTTCCGCAGACTGGGGGCGGGAAACGGATGATTACACTGGTGACGGACAGCACGGCTTATTTGACAAAGGCGGAGGCGGAAAAGCTGAAAATTCGCTTAGTGCCGATGCATTATATTCTTGCTGGGAAGTCCTATGCAGAGAGTTATGCGGATGAAAATGGCGATTTTGTTCCCCAAATTGCTGCGCATCAGGAGATCTGTGCAACAGCACAGGCTTCTGTAGCGGATTTTGTCGGAATCTTTCAGGCCATTGTTCATCAGGGGGGCGAGGTGCTCTGCCTGGTAATTTCCTCACGACTGAGCGGCGCTTACAGCAGTGCCTGTATTGCTGCAAAGGCGGTAGACGCTGAAAAAGTGCGTGTGGTGGATTCCCGGACAACGGCGGGGGGCTTGGCGCTGCTGCTCAAGCGCGCGGCTGCTTTGATTCGTCAAGGATATCCTTTGGAGGATATTGTGGCGCAGATCAAAGAGCAACGTGGAAAGACCGGCATAGCCTTTTCTGTAGAGGACATGGATGCTTTGCGCAAAAGTGGGAGGCTGAGTATTGTACGCCAGTCTGTAGGCTCTATTCTCAATATCCGACCGATTCTGTGCTTGGAAAAGGACGGAGGCGCCCTGATTTCGGGAGGAACAGCGCGTGGCCGTAATGCACAGATGCAGGCGTTGGCCGATCGTGTACCGGAGAAAGTCAAAGAGGTCATCATCGAGTCCTTGGGTAGCGCTTACATGGCACCCGCGCTGAGAGAACGTATCCGCGCGCGGTTTCCACAGGTGACCATCTCACATGCCACCATAGGCCCGGTGTTGGCGATTCATATAGGCCTGGATGTGATTGGTGTGGCGTGGTCGGAAGAATAGATATAACAGAGAAGTCGATTTTAAAAAGTATAGAGGTAACTCGCTTTCGATAAGAGGGTGTCCCCAAACTACGAATCTTTGGATTCATAGGAAAGGGGCATCCTCTTTCTGTTTGGAAAAATATCTGCGTTTCTAAAAAACGTGGGCATCCTTCAAGTCATTTCATGGCTTTTGGGATACCCCCTTTGTTTTTTTAGCCCGAAAAGCTCTGATAGTACTAGAGGGTTAAAAGGAGTTTTAATAGGGAATAGAAAATGGAGATCCTTTTGGACGCAATAGAGCCGTAGCCTGTCGATTGTGCTGAGTATTTAAAAGAGGATAGTTGGACATGGCGTCCAATAACGCGAATTGCATCACACATATCACATGGAATTGTAAACAGATCAGGTTTTTATCTATAGATATCGAAGTAAATCAGGCTCGTGGATAGATCAAACTGAAAAATCACGTTTCATAATGACTTTGTCGGATGGCAAAGTGCGTGCTTGAGATCCATATGGCATTGCATGCATGAAGGACAGCTTCACCAGCCGGTTCCTGGGGCCTCAATGTTTTCAGCTGATAAGATCGTTGATTGAAAGAATGATCCTATAGATTCGCATGAGCTTCCGTATCCATTGAAAAATCGACGGAAAAGATGGTATGGCCGTTGGTGCTTTCTACGGAAATCTTTCCGTGGGAACCTTCGACAATCGATTTTGCGATTGCAAGGCCCAGACCATAACCGCCGGTTTCACGCGAACGGGCGCTGTCTGCACGGTAGAAACGATCGAATACATGGGGAAGCGCTTCTGCAGAAATCTCTTCCCCAGAATTTTGGACACGAAGAATCACGCGGTTCTTTTCGCGGAAAAGCCCGATGTTCACCGTGCCTCCCGGTGGGGCATGCTTAACGGCGTTGTCGAGAAGAATGTCTACCAGCCGGGAAAACTTTTCCGGACTTCCTCTCACAAGGAGGTGTTCGGAAACTTGGGAATGAATGGCAACCCCTTTTTCGTAGGCGACCGCTTCGAAAGAGAGCAGACAACCAGTCACTAGGCGGCTAAAGTCCACTGTTCGCGTGGGGCTGGCATCTTGATCGTGATCCAATTTGGCGAGCGTCAGCATATCGCTGATAAGACCGCTCATACGGGTAATCTGAACGCGCATAGCGGAAATCCATTGCTTTTGGCTGTCGACGGATTCAGCGCCGTTTTCCTCTAGAACAGATAGATTGGCGTTTATAATTGCGAGTGGTGTCTTTAACTCATGCGAGGCGTCTGCAACGAAATTCTTTTGCCGCTCAAATGCCTCTTGGACAGGACGTACCGTCCGCGATGCAAAGAGCGTACTCAATCCAAACAACAGAAGAAGGCTTAAAAGACAGACTCCAAATAAAATGAACAGAACATTTCGCTGCATAGCCCGCGGGCCGGTTTGATCTAATAGGACCAAGTGCGCATGGGTTTCGTCGAACGCATATGCAAAGTGGTATGAGTCGAGCGAGAAATTTCCCTGCTGTTGCTGTTGTTTCTGTGCCAACTCGGAAATCTGCTGTACCCACTCTCCGGAGATGTCTGGCGGCGCGCTGAAAGAGACAATTTGTTGTTTTTCATCGAACATCACGCGGATAATCCCCATGACTGGTGGCGGTTGATGCTGCCCTTCGGGAAAATGAAGGGCGGCATTTAGGGACATCTGTGTTTGCCGGTCGCTGGCCACGATCATCAGGACAGCGGTTACGGCAAAGATGGCAGCGAATACCAGGCTCAAAAGAGCCATATTGAAACGAACCAATTTCCATTTTAGTTTTCGAAACATAGCGGCTCCTCCAAGCGGTATCCCACATTTCGAATGCACGCGATGCGCATACGGGAACACAGATAAGTCAACTTCTTCCGGAGAAAAGAAATATAAACTTCGACGTTGTTTCCAGCAGCTCCATTTTCAAATCCCCAGAGTCTGGTTAAGAGTTCCTCTTTGTTGAGAATGGTATCCGGATGTAAAAAAATTGTTTCATGATCTCAAACTCCTTGTTGGCCAGTTGAACCCGTTGATCGCCACGGGAGAGGGTATAGTTGGCCAGATTTAGGGTGAGATCGCCCACCTGTAAGGTATCGTCAAAGATCAGTTCTCCGCGCCGGCGGGTCATGGCGCGAATACGCGCCAACAACTCTTCGGTTGCAAACGGTTTTGCCAGATAATCATCCGCACCACAGTCCAACCCCGCGACCTTATCGCTGATCTCTCCCTTGGCAGAAAGCAGCAACACTGGGGTGGAGATAGAAGCGGCGCGAAGACGCTGCAAAACAGTGAGTCCATCTAGCTTGGGAAGCATTATGTCCAACAGGATGATGTCATAGATACCGGTCAATGCTTCATCTAAACCGGTTTCCCCATTGTAAGCAGCGAAGGTTTCCCAACGTTTTTTGCTGAATATCTGACAAAGCGCGTCGCTCAAAGCCTTTTCATCCTCAATCAATAGTATTTTCATAGGATTTTTCCCCTCCTAAAATATCAAAAGTCGGCCAAAGCCCAATTTTCCACAATAAGAGTACAAAAGAGGTGTGAACGGTATTTGCTGAAAATGTGACGATTCCCTGATTTTGTAAACGAACATCGTTCTCCAAAAAGGATAAAGTCCTTAAGAAGCCCTTTTTCAATTGTAACACATTTTCCGTCGCCTGTGACGAACATGTGAAGGCCCCCTTAAACTTGTGTGAAGTGGGATTTTTTTCAGGTTAATTTCAGCTTTTTTCCCTATAATGAGAACCGTACAAACGGCGGGAAGTTACAGGGCTTCTATGCCGCATCAGAGAAAGGGGTGTATGATCCATGAATGGATTTCTGCAGCGCAGGGAGTGGATCGCGCGTCTTCCCCTTTTTTGGGAGACGCACCGATGGGCAATTTTGGCAGCTCTTTTGGGGGTAGCAGTCTGGGCGGCGGGAATCGCAGGGACCCTTTTGCTCGCCGGAAGATAATCTGTGAAAAATTTGATGAGGTGATTAAGATGAATCATACATGGAAACGAACCATGTCCATGCTTTTGGCTATGGGTATGTTGACACTCTCCATTCCAGCGCAGGGAATCGCCGCGTCTGTGGATACTTCGGATAAGGTGCTATCCAACTTAGGAATCACCGATTCGGTGTTGGTGGCCTCCAACGCTGAGGTGACGCGGGCACAGTTTGCACAGTTGTTACTAAATACTTCTTCTTTTAAGGGAAAAACGGGAACAACTGTCAATTACCGTAGATTTAGCGATGTGCCTACGGATTCCACCTACGCTGCTGCAATCAATATTGCGGCGCAACAGGGATGGATGACTGGTTATCTCGACGGAACCTTTAAACCTGACCAACCGGTGAAGTTGCGCGAAGCGGTTTATGGTGTGTTGGCTTTGTTGGGTTATACCAATGAGGACTTTACTGGCGATCAGACCCAGGGACGCACCTCCATGTACTATGCAAAAGAATTGGACGAAGGCTTGGCGTTGGTGACCATGGAATCCAATTTGACCATGTCCAACTGTGAGGCGTTGCTTTACAATACCCTCAAAGCGAATACAAAATCTGGAACAATGTATGGACAAATTTTTGACTGTGAACTGGACAGCGATGGGGAAATCAATTATTTGAAGCTGTCGGATAACAACATTAACGGCCCTATTCGTGTGACTGCTAGCAAGGATATCGAAAAGATTTTGCCCTTCAGCGAGCAAAACGCAACCTATATCATCGATGGCGAAGTAGGTTATAACCTTGACTACAACAGCGTGGAAGAAGACGATATCGTTTATTACAGCAGCAAGACCCGTACCGTATGGGTCTATCAGGATGATCGCGCAAGCGGCGAGGTGACAGGAATCGTCTACGACAATTCCAGCTCGATGACGCCGGTAGCTGTCTATGTGGAGGGAACTAAGTATACCATTGAGAGTGAAGAGATGCAGTATGCGTTTTCTACATTGGGAAAGGTCCATGTTGGGGATGAAATAACGGTGGTGTATGACGACCAAACCAACACAACCGATCCCGATAACTATAATTTTGTATTGAAGGGGTATCTGCTCGATGACTGATACGGATGATGTGAAGTTTGATACGGCGGAATTGGAAAATCTTAGGCCCAAACGTTCCTTTTTCCGCAGGAAGAACCAGCCAGATGGAAAACGGCCCAAATGGAAAAAGCCTATTAAGGTATTGATTGCATTGGTTCTGGTTGCTACTCTTGCTTTTGCTGGATTCCGTGTATTCCGGAAACCCGAAGGGCCGAATATGGAGGATGCGACCCGCACCGCCACAGTTGAACGGCAGACGATTCAGTCGTCTATTTCTTCTTCGGGTACACTGGCCGCCCTGGATACATATACCATCACTTCCCTGGTCTCAGGAGAGGTGATTCGCGCAGATTTCGAAAAGGGTGACCAGGTTGAAAAGGGAGATGTGCTTTATTGCATTGACACTGGCGATGTGGATGAAAAAATTGAATCGGCTCAAACCAGTTTGGAACGTGCCGAAAAGAAGTATGCAGAGGCGCAAAAGAATTACAACAAGGCCGCGGAGGATTATCAATCTCTCGACTATGTCTCCCCAGAAGAGGGCTATGTTCAAACGGTCTATGTGGAGGTAGGAGACACTGTTAAGAGCGGCGATAAGTTGGTCGATTTATATAACGACCGAACGATGGTACTCAAAGTGCCGTTTTTAAGCGCTGATGCCAGTAAAATCAAAGTGGGCGATGTAGCACAGGTACAGATTTTGGAGACCTATGAAACCGTCAACGGTACAGTAACAGCCGTTAGCTCTATGGAACAAACACTCAACGGTGGCAGCGTGGTCCGCATGGTGACCATTGAGGTCGGAAATCCCGGAGGAATTTCAACCTCCAGCACAGCGGCCGCGACGGTTAATGGTGTGACATGCAGCGGCGACGGAACCTTCACAGCAAAGCTGGAAGAGACGATCACAGCCGAGTATGGTGGAGACATTGCTTCGATGAACGTCGAGGAAGGCAGTTATGTGCACGAAGGGGCGGCTTTGTTCACTTATACCCAGGAGTCGGCAGACGACGCGTTGCAGACTGTCAAGGATTCGTTGGAGTCAGCAGAGCAGAGTGTAGAGGATGCCCAGACCAATTTGGAGAATGCGCAAGACAGCTTGGAGGACTATGAAATAACAGCGCCGATTTCTGGCCAAGTGATCGTGAAAAACACAAAGGCTGGAGATACATTGAAGAGTGGAAACGACAGCAACGCAAGCATGGCCGTGATTTACGATATGTCTGCTCTTACATTTGACATGTATGTGGATGAACTCGACGTATTAGATGTAGAAGTTGGCCAAAAGGTGCAAGTCACGGTGGATGCATTTGAAGGAGAAACATTCACAGGAAAAGTGACAAATGTCAGCTTGGAAAGCACATCAAGCAATGGCGTTACCCAATATCCCGTGACCGTCCAGATGGACGAGGTGGGGGATTTGCTTCCCGGCATGAACGTCAATGGAGAAATCATCATTGACGAAGCAGAAAATGTACTGGCAATCCCGGCTCAAGCATTGCAGCGCGGCAATGTGGTCTATGTAAAGGATGACAGCGTGACCGAAGCGGAAGGCAACGTTCCGGCGGGCTTCCGGTCGGTAGAGGTAGAGACCGGCTTAATCAGCGAAAATTATGTAGAGATTCAGAATGGTCTTTCTGAGGGGGATGTCGTCTACATCGATCCGACCACTTCAACAGACAGTACAGTCATGATTGAAATGGGCGGGATGCCCGGTGGCGGTATGCCTGGTGGCGGCGGAATGCCCGGCGGAGGTCCTGGCGGCGGTGGTATGCCTGGCGGCGGTGGCCCCGGCGGACCGGGAGGTGGTTTCTAAGATGAAACAGACACAGACCGGGACGCAGCCCCTGATCTCGCTGCAAAATATTTATAAGATTTATCAGATGGGCGATATGGTGGTGCGTGCAAACGACGGGATTTCCTTAGACATCTATCCCGGAGAATTCGTCTCCATTGTTGGCAAATCTGGAAGCGGAAAGTCTACCATTATGAATATCATTGGGGCACTAGACGTGCCAACAGAGGGAAAATATATCTTGAACGGCGAGGATGTAAGCGAGATGAAGGACGACAGCCTCGCGGAAATCCGCAACAAGACCATCGGGTTTGTATTCCAACAGTATAATTTGCTTCCCAAGCAGAACCTGCTGGAAAACGTAGAGCTGCCCCTTGTTTACGCGGGGGTCGGAAAAAGGAGCGCACAGAGCGATCTTTGGAATCGCTTGAACGAGTGGGACTGCGCGATAAGTGGCGCTACATGCCCCAACAGCTCTCCGGCGGCCAGCAACAGCGCGTGTCCATTGCACGCGCCTTGGTCGGAAATCCTTCCTTGATCTTGGCAGATGAACCCACCGGCGCGTTGGATTCAAAGACAGGCCGGGAGGTTCTCGACTTCCTCAAGCAGTTGCATGAGGAGGGCAACACCGTGGTCATCATTACCCACGACAATTCCATTGCCATAGAGGCCGAGCGCGTGGTCAAGATCAGCGATGGAAAAATTATATTTGACGGAGACGTGAAGGCCTATGAGTCAATCCTTTAGGCTTGCGCTCAAAAGCATCGCAAGCAGCAAAATGCGCTCCTTCCTAACCATGCTCGGGATCATCATCGGTGTGGCATCCGTTATCATCCTGGTCAGTTTGATGCAGGGGATGACAAACTATATTTCGGACAGTTTTTCCGATTTGGGGACGGATCAAGTAAGTGTATCTGTCACCAATACGGACACCCGAAACGTGGATGTTGACACCATGTATGAATTCCTGGATGAACAACAGGATTTGTTTGCTGCGATGAGCCCAATGGTTTCGGTTCGAGGGACCATCAAGAATGGCACGGAGAGTTCCACAACAGCTTCCATCTCCGGCGTAGGGGAAGATTATCTGTCCATTCAGGCGTTGGAGCTCTCTTTAGGACGTTTTTATCCAGTATTCGGATATTGTTTCACGGCAAAAAGTCTGTGTGATTGGTTCCTATGTTGCGCAGGACCTCTTTGCAGGGGAATCCGCATTAGATCAAATTCTCAAGATCAACGGAGAAGCCTATACAGTGGTTGGCGTGTTGCAGGAGAAGGCAGATTCAGAGGAGGGGTCCTCGGACGATTGCGTATATCTCCCTTATTCGGTGGCGACAAAACTTTCCTTTAGCGCAGATATATCCAGCTATGTGTTTACCGTAACGAATGTAGACCATATGGAAGAGGCTAAAACGGTACTCAAAGACTTTTTGTATGAAATCTTCCTCAATGAGGATCTGTACAATGTAACTAGCCTTTCCGAGATGTTGGAGATGGTCACTTCTATGACGGACATGATGACAATGCTTTTGGTAGGCATTGCCGCCATTTCGCTATTGGTTGCTGGCATCGGAATCATGAACATCATGCTGGTATCGGTGACTGAACGAACACGTGAGATCGGTATCCGTAAATCTCTCGGTGCAAAGCGGCGTACCATCCTACAGCAATTCGTCATTGAAGCAGGTGTCACCAGTTCGTTGGGCGGTATTGTCGGAATTGCAATTGGCTGCGTATTAACCTCGGTGGCAAGCGGGATTATTGGATTTGATGCATCCCCTTCGGTGAGTGCCATTTTGGTTTCCTTTGGGGTATCTGCAGGGATCGGCGTAATCTTTGGCTATATGCCGGCGCGCCGGGCGGCGAATTTGAATCCGATTGACGCTTTGCGCAGCGAATAAATCTGGCGGGAATGGGGCGTGTTGGATCGCGCGACACTGGAGGACAAAATGCTAGAAAATAAATGAAAGTGCCGCTTATTCTATAAAGATCTATATCCAGTGCCCGCCCATCCGGACGGCTTCCAACAAGCCCCACCTTATCATAGATAAAAAGAGCACAACAAGTCGAAAGGACTCGTTGTGCTCTTTGCTTTATTCTACAATATGAATATATTCGTCGATCTCATCGGGGGTGGGTTCTTCAAACCAGGAGGAAAATCGTTTGCGTTTTTCTTCATCAATCGGATAGGCGCGGAGTTTACCGGTTTCGATCAATCGGTTTCGCTGCTCCAAATGGCGGGTGATAATCTCATAGGGGGCGTCTAAAACGATCAATCGGACCGGAATTCCCTGTTTACAGAAATACTGTTTGGTATCCAGGCGTTCCTTTCGGTTCCAAAAGCCGAAATCCAGCACAACATCGAGGCCCAGGGCAAAAAGGGATTCAGCCTGCCGCAAGAGAAAACTTCTACACCGGCGTTCCATGTCCTGATGGCGTTCCCGGCCGATACAGGCGTCAAATAAAGTCAGCATCAGATCGTCACTGGATAGAACAAAGGTATTTCCGCGTGCCTGTAACGTCTTTGCATAGGTTGTTTTCCCGCAACCGCACGGTCCGCAAAGCATGATGATTTCCGGCATATTTTTACCCCTTCCCTAATAAAGCTGCTGGTATTGTAGCACATACAATAAAAAAAGAAAAGAATATGGGAAGTGTCCTTTTGCTCCAAAGGCATTCATCCAAGTTGCGTATCCCATACGCAATGCCGGAGACATCCCCTTTGGATGGAGATGAATCGATCCGGTTCTCTGTGAAAGAGAGGTTCCTATCACCGGTTTTTTAAGGCTGTTTACCAATCCAATCATTTGCCGTTTTGTAATCGATGATTTGGTAAGCAACTACTTGCCATAAACCGGTTGTTTCTTTATAATCCTGCTTTTCCATGAGAACCAATAATTTGTCCGTTGGAGGATTGCATTCCACGATGACACTTGCAGAATCGTTCTCCTGGTGCAGAACTACATAGTCAAAACCATGGTCTTTTTTTACGGTTACGCCGTCTACCAGTTGTTCCCGATTGAATTTTTCTAAGAAGGTGAACAGGGTATCTTCCAGATCAAACGAACCGGTTCTGTGCCCTTCATCGATCTCAGACAATTCATGCTCTGTATAGGCTGGAAAAAGGAATGAGGTGAGGGCTTGCCGGAACTCTGCGCTTACCGCAAAAGCTGTTCCGAAAGAAAATAGGGCCATGAGGACGACTGCTGCAATACAGGCGGCAATTTTATGAAATTTCCACCAGCGAACCCGAAACGGCTTCGGCTTATGTTCCACGAGGGCTTCCACGATATATGGGCTGTCAAGCTGGCTCATGGCCTCAGAAAACAGTTTTGCATTCATATAAAGACCTCCCTTTCCGTCAAGTATTGTTTCAGCTTCTGCCGGATGCGGGTAAGCCGAACGGATACATTTTTTTCGGTGAGTCCCATATGTCTGGCAATCTCTTTATAGCTGTCAGAAAACCAATAGCGCCGTAAAAAGATGATGCGGTTTTCGGCCGTTAGGGTATCTAAAAAATGTTCGAGGATACGCGCCAGTTCCTTTGCCTCCATTTTGGTCTCCACTGTGCTTGGATCGGATAAACATTCTTCTATTTCCTGCATAGCGGTTGTGTAAAGGCTGTTTCGTTTCGCGGCTCCTCGTTTATAATACATTTTCAGAGAAATGTTTCGAACGATTTTACAAAGATAGGTCAGCAGCGGATGAGGTTTTGCTGGTGGAATGGCGTTCCATGCTCCCAAGTAAGCATCGTTGACGCACTCTTCCGTATCCTGCCGGTTATTTAAAATGTTGTAGGAAAGCTTGCGGAACACGCTTCCGTATTTTATATCCAGCTCCTGTATGGCCTGTTCGGAACGCTCAAAAAACAACGCAATAATTTTTTCATCTTCGATCAATCGTACCGCCTCCCTTCCGGTTTCATCGATATACTACGGTTTTTGAAGCGAAAACTACAGGGAACAAAAGTTTTTTGTCCATTGCGCCCATAGACGCATAAAAAAGCAGCGCTCCTATACTCCCATGGGAAATGAGGAAACGCTGCTTGTACGGAAATATGCTGCTTGGATGCATTTTGCTGCCTTAAAAAGCTGGCGAGAGTTGTGCGGCCCATAGGATTTTAAGGCAGATTCAAAGCCCGGTGGTCTTGTAGTGGATTCCATCAGCCATTCTTAAAAGATGCCCGTGAACCAAGTGCAGGACAGGGGAAGCCGTAGATCTTGAAAAATGGATAGAAGCTGGGAAGAACACCAGGGAAAAAGATTGCGCCCACCCATCGGCTGAGGTCAAAGCCGGTTTGAGAGAAGGTCGTCCAGAGAATGTTTCAATGGCCTCCTTTGGATTGCCGGCCAAAGGGAATCATAAAATACATCACACAATTTGGAACAGATAGAATTTTAAATAGTCCGTTTCCGGGACGTTCCAAAGAATTGGATGGTCGGGCGATTGCTGGCGGGCCTCGATTTGCCGCAGGGAACGCCCGCGTCAAAGGCCGCGCTGCGGAGCATGTCCCGGAAAAGTGCATCTGTCATGAAGTGTGAGCAGGAACAGGTTGCGAGATACCCCCCTCGGGGAAGGAGCTTCATTGCACGTAGGTTGATTTCTTTGTAGCCACGCATCGCATGCTCTACCGTTTGACGCGATTTTGTAAATGCAGGTGGATCTAGAATGACAAAATCGTAGTCGCTTTTAGCGCCGCAGGGCAGGGAAGGAAGCAGGTCAAACACATTGGCCGCCTCGAAGTCCATCACATCTAAAAGTCCATTCCGGCGGGCATTTTCACGGGCCATCTCCACAGCTGTTTCCGATATATCGACGGAATGGACGTGGACTGCGCCGCCCATAGCGGCGTTTAATCCAAAGGAGCCGGTATGCGTAAAGCAATCCAGCACACGCTTGCCGCGGCTCAGTCTAGCGACCGCTTGCCGGTTGTATTTCTGGTCCAAAAGAAACCTGTTTTTGCCCGTTTTCGAAGTCGACCAAATAACGAATCCCGTTTTCAACAATTTCTGTTTGCGTGCTCTCCGGAGTGGCCAGATTCTCCAGCGGAAAGAACCCCTTATTTTGCTGCATCCCTTCTCTTTCACGAATGGAGACGTCGTTGCGTTCATAGATGCCGCGAATTACCTGTCCATCCTCGCGCAAGATACGGGCAAGCATGGGAAACAGTAGGGATTTGCGCTGTTCAATACCGAGGCTGAGCGTTTGCGCGACGAGAATGTCTCCAAAACGATCCACGGTCAGCCCGGGGAAAGAATCTGCTTCTCCAAAAATAACGCGACAACAAGAGAGATCATCGCCCATGACCGTTTTTCGGTATTCCCAGGCGTAACGCAGGCGGCGTTCCCAAAAGGCCTCATCAAAATGATCGTTTGCATTGGTTGAGAGCAGGCGGATGCGAATTTTAGAATGACTGTTGAAAAAACCAGTCCCCAAATAACGCCCGCGCGGGCTAACAATGTCCACAAGTGCACCGTCGTTGCAGCCGGCTTCGCCTTCGACCAGCTCGGTATGATAAATCCACGGATGGCCGGATTTGATACTGTTTTCCGCTTTGCGGGTAACTGCAACCCGCGGATATGTACGTTCTTGTTTCATAACCTACTCCATTTCGATGTTGTTCCATTCTATGCTTTTATGAGTTTTAGAACCCCTTTAAAAGTATCACGATAAACATTATAGCATAAATCCCAGAAAAGGAGGAGTTTCCCCCGGCCTTTTCTCATAAAAGTACTTTACAGCGGGCACAGGGGTAGAATATTTTTCTGTTCTGCGCTATAATAACGTAAACACACTTATTGTGTATGTAGTTTGAGGTCTGCGGGCAGGCTGTGGGGGAGAAAAACAATGCCCCGAGCGAGAGCTCTTGTGAGATACAAGGAAAGAGGTTTCGCCAGCTGCCCGTTTTTATAGGGGAATGCGATGGTTTGCGCGAAAAGATCGTTTTGTCCAACGGCTGTGTACGCAACCGACATTGAAACGCAGTATATATCAAATGAATTTTGCGAGAGGGAATGTTGTCTCCGGGTACTTCTTTTGAAAGGATTGCCTGTATAAAGCAAACGGACGTGTATCGCACTCCCCTGAAAAATATATTTTGTAAAGGAATAGGTATGACATTTCAACAATTGGGGATTATTCCATCCATCTTGAACGCCTTAAAGAAGGAGGCTTATGTAAATCCAACTCCCATACAGGAACAAGCGGTTCCTCCTGTTTTAAAAAAGAAGGATCTTTTGGGATGCGCCCAGACGGGCACGGGAAAGACGGCTGCTTTCGCTGTGCCGATCCTTCAGCTTCTTGCCGAACAGGGAAGTGTCTCTCCAAAGAAGATTCGCGCCCTTGTTTTAACCCCGACGAGGGAATTGGCCCTTCAGATTCAGGAGAGTTTTGTGGCATATAGCCGGTTTCTTCCTTTAAAAACCTGTGTGATTTTCGGCGGAGTACCACAGAATCCACAAGTGCAACAGCTTAAAAAAGGGATTGACATTTTAGTAGCAACCCCGGGACGTCTCAATGACCTGATCGCGCAGGGATTCATCAAGCTACAGGATGTACAGATCTTTGTGCTGGATGAAGCGGATCGTATGCTGGATATGGGATTTATCCACGATGTCAAAAAGGTCATTGAAAAGTTGCCGAAAAAGCGGCAAACTTTATTGTTCTCCGCCACGATGCCGAAGGAAATTGAGGAACTGGCAGATACAATTCTGCGCAATCCGGTCAAGGTTACCGTCACGCCGCCGGCGACTACGGTGGAGGCAATTGAACAGAGCGTCTATTTTGTCGATAAAGAGAACAAGCGGCGCTTGTTAATCCATCTCCTACAAAGTTCGGAAATTGAATCGGCTTTGGTATTTACGCGCACCAAGCACGGCGCGGACCGTGTTGTACGCGAACTGACCAAGGCGAAGATACGGGCAGCCGCCATCCATGGGGACAAATCGCAAAATGCGCGGCAAAAGGCCCTCGGCGATTTCAAACAGCATAGAACCCGCGTGCTGGTTGCAACCGATATTGCTGCACGGGGTATCGATATTGAAGAGCTTTCCCACGTCATCAATTACGACATTCCCGAAGTGCCGGAAACTTATGTACATCGCATCGGGCGGACCGGCCGGGCTGGGATGTCTGGGATTGCCATCTCTTTCTGCGATATCAATGAGAAGGCTGATTTTGACCGGATTGAAAAGTTGATCGGAAAAAAGGTGACCGAAGTGCCGGAACACCCCTATCCGATGCAGATCACTACACCGACACCGAAGTCGGAGTTGCGCCGGAACCGTGGGCAGCGTCCTGTCAGGCAGCAGCCCCAGCCACAGAAAAGGAAGAGACGGCGCAGAGACAGGAATCCAAATCCAAGAAATCACCGCAACGGGCTACGCAAAAGACGGCTTTGACGCCTCCGGCCCCAAAGGTGCAACAAAAGACACAGCCCCAAATGCAAACACAGCGAAAGCCCAACTCCATTTTCCCAAAGCCAGCTGGTGGAAAACGGGGCGGAGGCCCTTACAGAGTTTCCGTCCTTGCAGGATGTCTTACCCAAGCAACGCCCAACGCTATTGAGCAAGACCGAGGGAGGCAAAAAGCCGCGCCAATACCGCGAACCGGTTCCCGGTGGACGTGGAATGCAGACGCGGCCTTCTGCAAAGAAGCGTGACAAAACGCCTTCGACCATCCTCCAACGGACAGAGCCTGTGCGCAAGCGCCCGGTGGATCAGCCGTTGGGACAAACGCGCTTCGGCGGTAGACGGGGCTGACCGGCGATGGCGATCAATAAGTTTGTAATGGCGGCTTTGAAGGCGCTCTCTTACCCGGATATTGACATCAAACGCAATTATAAATGGGGGCGTCAAGTGACAAATGTAACCCATTATCACTATTTGAAGCCATTCTATAAAACCTGGGATCACAAGGTCCCCTGTGGAGATCACGACGTACCAGTGCGGATTTTCTCTCCCCCTGGAGAGGGACATCACTCACTTTTGCTTTTTTTCCACGGCGGTGGTTGGGTACTGGGGAATATCGATTCTTATGACAAGGTGTGTGCCAATATGGCCCGCCTGACCAACCGTCTGGTGGTTTCGGTGGATTACCGTTTGGCGCCGGAACACAAATTTCCTGCTGCACCTGAAGATTGTTATGCCGTGACGAGGGAAATCTATCTGAATACAGGACTATTGGAAACCTCTGCGGAGGATATTACCCTGATCGGGGACAGCGCAGGAGCCAACCTTGCGGCGGTTGTCTCGTTGATGGCGCGCGACCGGGGCGAGTTCCTGCCAAAGAAGCAGATCCTGATTTATCCTGCAACATATAATGATCATACGGAGCGTTCGTTCTTTGACTCTGTTCGGGAGAATGGAACGGATTATCTGTTGACCTCGAAGCGGATCTGCGATTATATGGATTTGTATATGAGCTGCCCGGAGGATCTACGCAATCCGTATTTTGCGCCTTTGTTGGCGAAAAGCCTGGCGGACCAGCCGGATACGCTGGTTATCACAGCGGAATACGATCCGCTGCGCGATGAGGGAGAGGAGTATGCACGTAAACTGGAAAAATTCGGCAACCGTGTGGAATTGCACCGCATTGCAGACGGCCTACACGGATTCTTTTCTTTGCCGCCGAGCTTTCCACAGGTCAAGGAGTGCTATGAAATCATCAACCGTTTTTGAGTGAGGTGCCGCAAGCGTGAAAGCAAAGAAATCTGCGGATTGGAGGCGGCTGGACAATGCGGCGAAGATTTTCCCGTGTACCAGCAACAAAGCGGATACCAAGGTGTTTCGCTTTTCCTGTGAGTTGACCGAACCCGTGGACCCGCCCACTTTACAATTGGCGTTGGAGCGCGCATTAGAGGTTTTTCCCGGTTACCGGTGTACATTGCGCCGGGGGATGTTCTGGTATTACCTGGAAGACAGTCCAGAACAGCCCGTTGTTCGCGAAGAATACCGGCCCCCGTGCAGTGCGTTGTATGAGAAGGGAAGCCGGGGCCTGCTCTTTGAAGTGACCTATTACCGCTGCCGGATCAATCTGGAAGTTTACCATGCATTGACGGATGGGACGGGCGCCGTTCAATTTTTGCGTGTGTTGGTATACCATTATCTGACTGTACGGCATGCGGACCGCTTTGCCGGCGGATTGCCTGCGATTGATTACGATGCGTCGGCCACCGAAAAAATGGACGACAGTTTCCGCAAATACTACACCCATACGCGCAAGCAGCACGAAGATTCCCCGAATGCATATAGGCTCCGGGGGCCCTGCCTGCCGGAGAATCGTATTGCCGTGATCGAGGGCGTGATGCCGGTAAAAGCTGTCCTGAAGGAAGCGCATGCCTACGGAGCGACTTTGACGGAATTTTGTGCAGCGATTCTGATGTGTTCCATCGAAAAAGAGATGGCGATGCGCCACAAAAAACGTCCGGTTGTTTTGGCGGTGCCGGTCAATTTGCGCAGTTATTTTCCCTCCGGAAGCGCCCGCAATTTTTTCAGCGTCATTCAAGCCCGCTATCATTTTCGAAAACAGTCAAACCGGTTGGAGGATGTGATTGCAAGTTTGCACGAGACCTTTGAAACCGAGCTGACGCAGGAGAAGATGGAGGGGCGGCTGAACCAGTTTGTTCAATATGATTTTAACCCGGTGGCGCGCGTTGCACCTTTGGTTGTAAAAGATCTCACCATGCGGATCGGTTATGACCTTGCTGCGCGCAAGGAGACCGCAGCGATTTCCAATGTGGGAAAGATTGTGATGCCGCCGGAATTGGCGCAGTATATCCGCCTGTTCGATGTGTTTGTCAGTACGAGCCGCCTGCAGGTGTGTATGTGTTCGTTTGGCGACCTCTTGACCGCGAGTTTTACGGCGCCATTTGTCAGCACGGACATCCAGAAAAATTTCTTCCGTTTCCTCACTGGCATGGGCGTTCCCGTGGAAATTACGGCAAATGTACCATTTGAGACAGAGGAGGGGGGAACCAAATGAAATACTGTGCCAAGTGTAAAACGACTGTGACGGGCAATGGGACCCGTTGCCCACTGTGTCAGGGGATGCTCCAGGAAACTGGGACGGAGGATACAAGAGGGGACGTATTTCCGAGGATTCCCGATACATTGCATAAACACAGCCTGTTTTTTCGCATCTTGATCTTGGTATCCGTGGTTGCCGCTGTAACCTGCGTGGTAATTAACTTGATTCTTCCACAGCACGGTTGGTGGTCCCTGTTTGTTTTGGCTGGGCTGGCCTGCGCATGGATCAGCCTTACCGTTGCCTTTCATTACCGGAGAAACGTCCCAAAGAGTATCTTGTATCAGGTGGTTGTGGTCTGTGTATTGACTGTCCTTTGGGACTATTCAACCGGTTGGCACGGTTGGTCGATCGACTATGTCATTCCCATCACATGTGTGGTGGCCATGCTGGTATTGGCGATCACGGCACGGGTGTTTAAGCTCAATTTAGGCAGTTTTATTGTGTATTTTACCATCGCTGCTTTGTTTGCAATTGTCCCGGTGGTGTTCTATGTGCGCGGGATGCTTCAGGTTGTATATCCTTCTTTGATTTGTGTGGCGGGCAGTGTCATTTCCTTGGCGGCACTGATTCTTTTTGAGGGAGACAATATGCGAAAAGAGTTAAAACGCAGGCTGCATTTGTGATTCCCGGAATAGCGAATGAAAGTCGTTTTCAAAAGGATGCCAATATAAAAATGCATATTATGCACAAATCCTAGAAAGCTAAAGCCGCGGCCTGTTTGCCGCGGCTGATTTATTCACAAGTTCTTATGCAGAGAAAAAGTCTTTATTGCAACGATCCTTGGAACATGATACGATTGATCGAACAGAAGAAGGTGGGAAAGATATGGATACAACCATTTATTATAACGGGACATTTTGACAATGGAGGAGCCGCTTTATGCGGAGGCCGTGTTGGTCGAAGATGGGGTAATTCGCAAGGTGGGCGGCCGGGAGGAAATTCTGTCGGGCAAGGGTGCGAACACAGAGCTGGTGGATTTACACGGGGCCGTTTTGTTGCCTGCCTTTCTTGATCCGCACAGCCATATCACCGCGCTTGCACAGACGCTGGGCCTGGTCCACTTAAACGGATGCAAAAGTTTTCAGGAAATCGTCCAGAGGCTGGATGCTTTTGTGGAACGGACAAAACCAGCGCCGGGCCAGTGGGTGACCGCATTCGGTTACGATCACAACGATTTAAAAGAGAACCGGCATCCGGACAAAAGCCTCTTGGACAAATATCCATTTCCCGTGGTGGTGACGCATGCATCCGGGCATATGGGCGTGATGAACCGCGCAGGTTTACAAGCGTTGGGAATTACATCCGAGACCCCCGATCCAGAGGGCGGCGTTATCGGCCGGGAGTCGGATTATGGGGAGCCAAACGGATATTTGGAGGAGACAGCTTTCACCGGATATACAGCGAAAATCCCGCAACCATCCTTGGAAATTCGCATGCATCAAATGGAACAGGCGCAGGATATTTATCTAAAAATGGGATTGCGACGGCACAGGATGGCTTTACGAAAGAAGCAGAGTGGAAGCTCTTGCATTGCCTGGCAGAGCAAAATCGTTTGAAGTTGGATGTGGTGGCGTATCCAGACTTACCGGACAACCGGAAGATTGTTTCACAATACCCATCGTATTGTAGGAACTATCAGAACCACCTGAAAATTGGCGGTTATAAAGTGTTTTTAGACGGCTCTCCACAAGGGCGAACCGCATGGATGAGTCAACCATATGAAGATGCGCCGGACGGCTACTGCGGTTATCCGGTCCATTCGGATGCCGAAGTGTGCTCGTTCATGCGGCAGGCATTACAAGATCATATGCAGATTTTAGCCCATTGCAACGGTGATGCAGCAGCACAGCAGATGATCGACGCATATGAAAGAGAAATGACCGGCGAGGACATACGGCCCGTGATGATTCATGCCCAGCTGGTACGTCCCGATCAGCTGGCTCGGATGGGGAGGCTCGGCATGATCGCTTCCTTCTTTGTAGCGCATACGTATTATTGGGGAGACGTGCATGTGAAAAATTTTGGCGAAGCGCGCGGAACAGCGATCAGCCCTGTACGTTCGGCGATCGACAACGGTGTTGTGTATACGTTCCATCAGGACACCCCGGTTATACAGCCAAATATGTTGGAGACCCTTTGGTGTGCGGCCAACCGCGTGAGCAAGAATGGCTATATCCTGGGGGAAGGGCAGAAGGTTACGGTGCTGGAGGCCCTAAAGGGAGTGACCCTTTATGCGGCGTATCAATACTTTGAGGAACATGAAAAGGGGTCTATTCGCCCGGGAAAACGAGCGGATATGGTAATTCTGGATCGGGACCCCTACAAGTAGACCCGCAGGAACTTAGAAACTTGCGCGTATTGGCAACGATTAAGGATGGGAAAACCTTATATGAGGTGAAGCGATGAGTACAGATACGCTCTTGGCGATTGTAGAGCCGCTTTTAACCTGGTATAGACAAAATGCCCGTATATTGCCTTGGCGCGAAGAGCCCACTCCCTACCGCGTTTGGATTTCAGAGATCATGTTGCAACAGACCCGTGTAGAGGCTGTAAAGCCCTACTTTGCCCGTTTTCTAGAGGCACTGCCGACTGTACCCGCTCTGGCGCAGGCGCCGGAACAGCAGTTGATGAAGCTTTGGGAAGGATTGGGCTATTACAGCCGCGCGCGCAATCTGCAACGGGCGGCGCGTGTCATGGTCGAACAATTTGACGGCACTCTGCCACCGGATTACGAATCCCTGCTGAAGCTGCCCGGAATCGGCCCCTATACGGCGGGGGCGATCGCCTCGATTGCCTATGGAATACCGGTTCCGGCGGTGGATGGGAATGTTCTCCGGGTAGTGATGCGCTTGATTGCTGGCTGGGATGACATTGCAGACCCCAACGTGAAACGGGATGTTGCACAGCGTATGGCAAGGGTTCTGCCGAAGGATTGCCCAGGGGATTTCAACCAGGCTATGATGGAACTCGGCGCGACTGTCTGTGTACCGGGAGGAGAGCCAAAATGCTTGGTTTGTCCCTTGAACGCCTTGTGTGAGGGTTACCGTCAAGGGGTTGCGCGAGAACTCCCTATTAAGGCGAAAAAGAAGGCCCGCCGGGTAGAGGAGAGGACCGTATTCCTTTTGGTGTGCGACGGCGAGTTGGGAATCCGCAGGCGGCCAACCACCGGCCTTTTGGCGGGGATGTGGGAGCTTCCCTCCGCGGAAGGAAAACGAAACCTGGAGGGGGCGATGGAACAGTTGCAGGAATGGGGCGTGCAGCCCCAGGAAGTCAAGCTTATGCCGGCAGCAAAACACATCTTCTCCCATGTGGAGTGGCATATGACCGGTTATTGGGTGGATTTAAAGGCGCGTCCAGAAGGGTTTACTTGGGTGGGACGAGAGACGTTGCAGCAGGAATATGCCCTGCCGTCGGCTTTCCGCGCGTACTTAGAGGCGTTTACGAAGTAAATATAGTTTATGCATTCTTGTTCGAACAAAGGAGAGGCGTCAACGGCCCTCTTCCGTTAACGCCTCTCCAGCTTCTTTTATAATCTAATAGGACTGAATCTTTCCAGCTACATATTCCCCCGCTTCTTTTAGTGTAGCATCCGGGGACAGGGACGTGTAGATTTCTTGATTGAACACAAGCCCGTCCCGCGTCTCTAAAAAGAGATCCATATACCCGGCGTGGAACGCATAGTCCGCTAGGTCAGAAAAATAGAGAACCGCTCCGCCCTTTTCCCGAAAGTCGGAACCGCCTAGCGCCTGAGGGAGGAAAATCCCCCGCATACCGGTCCGGCATTGGGAGACGATGTCCATATGCTCCACCCAGATATTCCGCGCGATCGGGCAGGGGAGCAGTATACGGACGGTATCCCCCACAGAGAGCTCCCCGGAGAAAACTTTTTCAACGCGAACGTTTGCAATCGCAAAAGTATCAAAGAGGGAGCTTTCTCCGTGAAATAGGGCGCGGATGTTTCGAATGGAGACAATCTTCCCTTGGAAGGCCGGGGAGTGGCTTATTTCAAAGGCTTCCTCTTCCGTATACAAATGAGCGAGCTCCGAAGAGAAGCGCGGCATTTCCCCATTGTAGTTGCGCAGGTATTCCACACGGACGTCCCCCGTGGAGCGGGAGAGCGTTATAAAATTGTAGTTGGGAAGAATCGCGGCCAGATAGACCGCAAAAAGTCCAATGATGGTATAAAAGCCGAGGACCCATTTTGACTTCATACTATAAGCCTTCCATCACAAATTTCCATATAGATATTTAAAATTATATTCGTCATGTGAGGTAATAGACGTACTATGGCAAGGATTATCTGCGTATTCTGTCATAATAGATTTGTCTAAACAATAAAAACATGGGAATCCCCTCCGTACATGAAATATTTATTATAATTGTATGGTTTAAAATGAGTTATGTCAATACAGATTATAATATTTATATATGTTTAAAAATATTATTTAAAATATATAATTATATAATTTTTTAAAAACTAAGTTTGTATTTTACTATATTACAACAAACGCAATGGTCAGGGGCGGGAGTGTGAATTACGATGATCTAATTAGCGCTGCAACAGAAGTTGGGTATCTGCTGCTGCGCAACGGCGCGGAAATCTATCGCGTGGAGGATTCCATGCAGCGCATTTTTCGTGCATACGGGGTGGATACCGGCGAGATTTTTGCCATTCCCACTTGTATTTTTGTAACGATCACAACGCCGGAAGGAAAATCGATCACCAGAATCAAGCGCCTGTATACACGTGTGACAGACCTGGACAAAGTAGACCGTGCAAACGACTTATGCCGCCGTATTTGCCGCCTGTGCCCGGATGTGGGAAGTATTCGGGAAGAGATTGAAACAATCAACCGCCGCCCGGTTTACGATTTTGGGACGCAAGTGGCTGCCTTTGCGATGGTCGCATTCTCCTTTACGCTGTTCTATGGGGGGACTTTGGCGGACGCATTCTGTTCACTTTTCTGTGGTGCAGGTGTAAAACTGGTGAACTCCTTGATGGGACGCTTTCAGGCAAACGCATTTTTTACCAACATCGTTGCAAGCTGTACCGCGGCGGCTATTGCCATGTTTGCTGTTCAAATGGGATTTGGCGCGAATTTGGACAAAATTATCATCGGTGCTTTGATGAATCTGGTTCCCGGAATTGTCATTACCAGCTTTATGCGAGACATCATGGCGGGGGACTTGATTGCGGGACTGATCCGTTTTGTAGAATCGCTGCTAGTTGCAACCGCGATTGCCATCGGCGCCGGTATTGCACTCATGGTGCCAAGGTTGATTTGGGGGGTGTGAGAATGGACGTATATTTGCCCTGCTTTTATGGGTTTGTCGCCTGTATGGCCGTTTGTATCGTCTTCAATGTGCGGGGAAAACGGATCTTTTTACCTCTCTTGGCGGTGCAATTGGCTGGTTTGTATATCTTTTATTCCGTCCACTACAAAATGACATCGTACAATTTTTTATTGCGACAGTGGCGATCACGGTTTATTCAGAGATTATGGCTCGTATTCATAAGGTGCCGGTAACCGGCTATTTGTTGATCGCTCTGTTGCCCATGGTGCCGGGCGGTGGAATCTATTATACGATGGAGTACTGCATCGCCGGAAATACCCAAATGTTTTTGGAGACAGGACTACACACTTTGGGAATCGCCGGGGCTTTGGCGCTCGGAATTTTACTGGTTTCTTCTTTGAACAGACTTTGGGGAATGTCACGCTCAGGAAAGGGCGGATGAATGTTTTAGGTGAAATTTATTGACATAATAAGAGCAGGCTGCCAAAAATGATATGATAGTATACTGAAAGACGATCTTTCACATTTTTGCGTACACCTGCTTAATATGGCGGAATTTCTTAAACAAGGAAAGGGCCGGAACCCGTGTAGGTTCCGGCCCTTTCCTATTGCCATCCTTATCCAAACAGGGTACGCCGCCAAGAAAGCCTATTCTTTCCGGGCATACTCCCTTTTTATAAACGGTCTTTGATCGCCTCAATTAAAATTTTTAAGGCCTTGATGCGGCCATATTTTTTGTTTTGGGATTCAATAATATGCCATGGGGCGAAATCGGTAGATGTATAGCGCAACATGTCATCGACGGCCTCTTCGTATTGATCCCATTTCTCGCGGTTACGCCAATCCTCTTCAGTGATCTTCCACTGTTTGGAGGGCGTATTTTGACGGTCGTTAAAACGGCGAAGCTGTTCATCCTGGTCGATATGCAACCAGAATTTTACGACGACAGCGCCCCAGTCGTAGAGCTCCCGTTCAAATTCATTGATCTCCCGATAGGCCCGCTGCCAGTCCTCTGTGGAGCAGAACCCTTCAATGCGTTCCACCATCACGCGGCCATACCATGTACGGTCGAAAATGGCGATATGCCCATCTTTTGGCAAGCGTGTCCAAAACCGCCAAAGATAGTGATGTGCAAGCTCCGGAGCAGTCGGCCCTGCGATGGGGACAACCTCGTACCCACGCGGGTCAAGCGCTGCTGCAACACGACGGATATTTCCGCCCTTTCCGGCGGCGTCCCAACCCTCATAACAAACGACGACGGGCACGCGCTTGCGATAAATTTTGTTGTGCAACTCGCTCAGTTCCTCTTGGAGCTTTTTGAGCTGTTTTTTATATTTCTCATCCGTGATAGTCTTGTCAAGAGAGACATCCTTTAGCTTCGGCATGGGGACAAATGTAAAATTGCCGGGAAGAATGATATTCGCCGGGGTAACGGGGTGCTCCTTGCGGTGTTGTTTCAGAGCTAACGCCGTTTGAATCCCATCGATCACCGTGCGGTAAATCTCAAGTTCGGCATGCAAACGGTCTGTACTTGCCACAACGTGCCATGGCGCGTACGTGGTGTTGGTGTATTCCAACATTTCATCAAACACACGATAGTAGCGGTCGTACTGTTTATTGCGTTTCCAGTCCTGCTGTGTGACGCGCCATTCGGTGTTTTTGGAATTCGCGAGGTTTTCCAAGCGTTCCCGCTGTTCCTTCTGGCTGATATGCAGGAAGAATTTCAAGATCAAATAACCGTTGTCCGCAAGCTGCCGTTCAAAGGTATTGATATCGTTCATCCGGCGCAGGTTGGTTACATCGTCTACATCGTCCTCAAGGCGAAGCACGGAGATTTCCTGGTACCAGCTGCGATCCATAACTGCAATTTCTCCACCGCCAGGGATAATTTTCCAATAACGCCACAGGTTGGGTTCGCGTTTTTCCAGTTCGGTTGGAGCAATGTTGGAATAAACCTTGGAGCCGCGTGGATCGAAGTTTAGAATCAGATTTGCAATCTGGCTCCCCTTTCCAGCGGAACCCCACCCTTCAAACACGATAATGACAGGGAGTTTATTTTGCTTAACAAGCTGTTGTAGGGAAGAAAGCTCTTCTTTGAGGGAAGAAGCCTCTTTTTTGTATTCCTCTTTTGTGATTGATGCTTTTAAATTGACTTTTTCCAACATGCTGGGAAACCCCTTTCCATTCGACTTCTTGATGGGACTATATGCTAATTATACACTAATTTAATAAGAATGCAATCATTTTTGTGCGAACGAACAAATCTTATGCGCGGAACAGTCTTTTCTCCTGTATCGTACCCAGATATTTCTGAAAAACGCAGGTTCCATGCGGCTTTGCCATATGCTTTTCCCCTTTTCTAATTGGAACGGATGTGCTATAATAAGGCGGATATTATGGAAACTCTTTCATGGAATTGGAGATAAAATGGTCATACTGGGAATTGATCCGGGCTATGCAATTGTAGGGTACGGGATTATCCGTGCACAAAATGGACGTTTTGTTCCGTTGGAACATGGGGCCATCGTCACCAAGGCGGGGGAAGATTTTAGCCGCCGTTTGGAGATCATATTCGATGCGATGGCAGAGGTGCTGCAAAAATGGAAACCGGATGCCGTCAGTATTGAAAAGCTATATTTTAAGAACAACAAAACTACGGCGATCGGTGTGGCAGAGGCGCGCGGTGTGATCCGGTTGGCCATTCAAAAAGCGGGCGTGCCGGTCTATGAGTACACGCCGTTGCAGGTCAAGCAGGCGGTGACTGGTTATGGACAAGCCCTCAAACCGCAGGTGATGGAGATGACCCGGCGGCTGCTGTGCTTGCAGCAAATCCCGAAGCCGGACGACGTAGCGGATGCGCTCGCCATGGCGATTTGCCATGGGCAGGCAGCGGGCTCGCCCCTGCGGCAATCGATGCTGTTGAGGCGCAGATCTTAAGATAAACGGAGAATGGTATGTTTTATAGTATCAAAGGAACATTGACGCATATGGAGCCGGGATTCGCGGTGGTTGAGTGCGGAGGGGTGGGCTTTAAGTGCTTTACCACGCTGAGCACCCAACGCGCCATGCCGCAGCTTGGCGAACGGGTTAAGCTTTACACCCTTTTGAACGTTCGTGAGGATGCGTTGGACCTGTTCGGTTTTGCAACGATGATGGAATTGAATTGCTTTAAAATGTTGACTGCGGTTTCCGGAGTCGGGCCGAAGGTTGGACTGGCGATTTTAAGCGAGCTTTCGCCAGAGCAGGTGGCGATGGCTGCCGCATCTGGCGACAGCAAATCGTTGACCCGCGCCAACGGCGTAGGGGCGAAGTTAGCGCAGCGAATTGTCCTGGAGCTTAAAGACAAGGTGAAAAAGATGGGCGGCGGTGTATTGGAGGCTTCGCCCCCGCCGGAGGCGTTCCGTCTGCTGCGGGCAATGCAGCGAATGCTGTCAATGCCCTGTCTGTGTTGGGATATACGCCGACGGATGCAGCGTCCGTTGTAGCGAAATTTGACAGTAGTCTGCCTACAGAAGAATTGATTCGTTTGGCATTAAAAGAATTTGGAAAAAATCGTTGAAAGGGCGGTGAGGCGAACCGATGGAATATGAAAATGAGATGGATTTTGAAAACCGGATGGTTGCGCCGGAGTACGCCCCCGAAGACGCAGAGGTAGAAAATCCTCTTCGTCCGCGGACGCTAGAAGAATACATCGGGCAGGATAAGGTAAAAGAAAATCTAGCGATTTTTATTGAAGCGGCGAAACAGCGGAAAGAATCGTTGGATCACGTCCTTCTGTATGGGCCGCCAGGTTTGGGAAAGACGACTTTGGCGGGGATCATCGCCAACGAGTTGAACGTCAATCTGCGTATTACTTCCGGCCCGGCAATTGAAAAGCCGGGGGATTTGGCTGCACTACTGACCAATTTGAATCCCGGCGATGTGCTCTTTATCGACGAAGTGCACCGCCTGTCGCGCAGTGTGGAGGAAATCCTCTACCCGGCTATGGAAGATTATGCGCTGGATATTATCACCGGCAAAGGACAGATGGCAGCGTCCTACCATTTGCCGCTTCCGAAGTTTACGCTGGTGGGTGCTACCACACGTGCGGGGCAGCTTTCTGCTCCATTGCGCGACCGTTTTGGCGTAGTGCTTCGTTTGGAAATGTATTCTCCACAGGAGTTGGCAAAGATCGTCACGCGGAGTGCACGGATTTTGGGAATTCCGATTGAAGCGGATGGCGCGCTGGAGATCGCTTCTCGTTCGAGGGGAACACCGCGTATTGCCAACCGGATGCTCCGGCGCGTAAGGGACTTTGCACAGGTGATGACGGACGGGGTAATCACTTACCAGTCTGCAAAAGTAGGGTTGGACCGATTGGAAGTAGATGAAATTGGTTTGGATGCCAACGACCGGCGTATGCTCAGTGCAATGATCCGTTATTACAATGGCGGGCCGGTCGGATTGGAAACACTGGCTGCAGCCATCGGGGAAGAGGCGGTCACAATTGAGGATGTTTATGAGCCGTACTTGATGCAGATTGGCTTTCTGAACCGAACTCCAAGAGGCCGTTGCGTTACGCGGGCGGCATATCTGCATTTGGGACTCACACCCCCAGGAGAGCAAACGCCCCAACAGAGTTTTTTGATTGGACCAGGGAACCGGATTCTAGGAGCGGCGCACCCAACGAATAGCCAGGCGGATGGATGATTGGACGCCGTAAACACAGTGTTTGCGATGAAAGCTTTTCGTTCAATTGTATGTGTTAGCAAAATGAGAACCCGCGGTTCTGCTCAGGAGGGTAGGGCGTTTTCGTTTGTGAGCAAAACGAGAAATGGCCAGTGATGATCTCACAACAGCAGAGAATGCTTCTGTTGGTGTATGAAATACCTGTTTACGGATATGGAGAAAGCATGAGAAGTGACAGGAGATGAAAGGCTGGACTCGATATGAAGCTCATTATAGGGCTTTTACTAGTACCGATTTTGATGGGACATGGTTACGGTGTCTTGCCCCCCCAATGAATTACACGAATGGAGACGGCATGGGGTTTGTGCATCATTCCTACAAGGCCGTTTGGCCGGATAGTCGCCGGGAAAAGGGGTTTGGAATCATGCCTTTAAACGGCTCGATCGCGGCATGAACGGGTGTGGGTTTGATCTCTGCACCCCGTCTGTGCAGATTCATCTCGGTAGAGCCCCCTTCTATGCGGAGGTTGCGATTTTGAATGGAAACGGTGGGCGGTATGAGTCATCTTACATGCCTACCAGCCGCCCTCCGCACAGAGGGTGTGGATTGAAATCCACATAGCCACACCATTGGCATCAGCATCTTCGATGTCACCCTCCATGCGGAGGGTGCGGGTTGAAATATGATGATAGCTATGCGGGGCTTGGGGACAATAGCGTCGCCCTCCGTACAGAGGGTGTGGGTTGAAATCATTTGTTTTGTTCCATTTCGTCCGCCGTGGAGCTTCGATTCTCGCCGACTTTTTTGGTGGAGCCTGCACGAATGATAGGAGTGTTTGTTCAGGAGTTCTCAATAGCGAGGATTTCTTTGAAGTACATGTATGGAAGGATTGATTTTTGAAGCGCCTGTAAAGAATGGCATATCGTTGTGGAGTGAGAAGAGGACCCAAGCGGTTGGTATATAAGGAGCAGATGTTTGCCCTGTAGATGACCCTGCCATTTGTAGGGAATTGCATCAAAGAAGTGCCAGGCCAATACGTTTATCCGATTCGCCGCTCCGAAAGAGAGTGAGAAAAGTTGTCGCTTTGCGCATCTTGGGAGAGCTGCACGGCTGGTACGATTTCCAGATGGAAGCGTATGAATGGAAGCAGAATCGGATGTATCCCCTTGTACAAAGGAAAATCCGTTCCGGTGCCGGATAGGGGATCAGGCGAGTTACAGAAAGGAACATGTTTTTGGAATTCTCTCGTGTGAAGCTTGAAATCTATGTGCCCGAAAAAGATCTTGACCGCCTTCGGATGGCGTTGAACGATTTGGGGGCATGTCGTGTTGGGGCGTATGACAACTGTTCATCGGTCGTTACGGTCACCGGCACTTGGCGTCCCCTTTTAGGAGCCAGTCCATACGATGGAACCGTTGGCGTACTTTGCCATGGAGCGGAGTGCAAGCTGGAGGTGGTCTGCCCGCGAAAGTTGGCTGCACAGGCGGTGGAGCTGGTTCGCAGGCTGCATCCCTATGAGGAGCCGGTTATCCATGTCCTGCCACTGTTGGATTTATAAGCTCAGGACGGTTTTACAAGTGGACGGAAGTTTGCCGCCCATTTATAAAATCGCCCCGTGTGGTTCGCATTTCAACGTTTCCCGGTCAGACGTGTGGGATTGCGACGAGGTTTTCGGAGAAGAACCGTTACAATAGGAGAAAAGACCGGTTTCGGAATATCCGCAATTCAGACGACACCCGTTAAGGGAACGATTTTAAGGAGTGTGTTAAGAAAATGGGCAGACTTTTTGGCACGGACGGCGTCAGAGGCGTCGCAAATTCGGAACTCACCTGTGAAATGGCAATGAACATTGGCCGGGCTGCAGCCATGGTGTTGACGGACAACAACCACCGGCATCCCAAAATTTTGATCGGAAAAGATACGCGCATTTCCTCCGATATGTTGGAAAACGCCATTACAGCGGGATTGTGCAGTGTAGGGGCGAACGTCGTACAGCTTGGTGTGGTACCGACCCCGGCTGTCGCCTTCTTAGTGGGCAAGTATAAGGCGGACGCAGGCGTTATGCTGACAGCTTCCCATAATCCGTGTGAATTTAATGGCATCAAAATTTTTAGCGGGGATGGATATAAGCTGCCGGATGCGCTCGAAGAGCAGATCGAGGCGATTGTGCTCGATCATGCGGATACCCCTCCGGTTCCCACGGCAGGTGACATCGGAAGCGTCACTTCAGCGCCCAATGTAGTGCGCGATTATGTAGATCATATCAAGAGTACGGTTCCGTTTGCGTTGACCGGTATGCGCATTGCCATCGATTGTGCAAATGGCGCGGCGTCCCGCACCGCGGAATTGCTCTTTTCGGAATTGGGGGCAGAATGCCATATGTTGGCCAATCAGCCCAACGGTGTGAATGTCAATGACAACTGCGGTTCTACACATATGGAAAATCTGATGAGCTTTGTCAAAGAGAACCATCTGGATGCAGGGATTGCATTTGATGGGGATGCAGACCGCTGCCTCGCGGTAGACGACAAGGGCCAACTGGTGGATGGAGACTTCGTGATGGCAATTTGCGCTGCGGATATGAAGTCGCGCGGCAAGCTGGCGAAAAACACCGTTGTGGGTACCATTATGACCAATATGGGTTTCACACGTTTTTTGTGACGAAAATGGCCTGCATTTTGAAGCCACGAAAGTGGGCGACCGCTATGTGTTGGAAGAAATGCAGCTGGAAGGGTATAATTTTGGCGGAGAGCAGAGCGGCCATGTTATTTTCTTGGATTTCGCCACGACGGGAGATGGCCAGCTGACAGCGGCTCAGCTGTTGAGCATTGTACACCGCCGTGAGGCAAGGCTTTCCAGTTTGGCAACATTGATGACCCGCTATCCACAGGTGATTGTCAATGTGCAGGTGGGGCCGGAAGGAAAACTGCACTTCTATACAGACAGCGAAGTGAAAGATGCGATTGAGAAGGCAAAAGAGAAGCTTGGAACCAGCGGACGGATTGTTGTGCGTCCTTCGGGAACCGAACCGCTTCTGCGCGTGATGATTGAAGGGGAGGACCTGGAGTACATCAATGTGCTCGCAAATTCGGTGGCAGATGTTCTCCGCGAACGGTTGGCTTGATATATTTTGTAGAATCTATTTAAAATATAACGGATAGTATTAAAAATTGACGGATAAGAGAGGGTTTGCTTTGAGAGCGGCAGCATGGAAGGACTATGAATTGATCGATACATCCGGTGGAGAGCGGTTAGAACGATGGGACAATATCATCCTCATCCGGCCGGACCCGCAGATCATATGGAATACGCCGCGCAAAAACCCGCTTTGGCGGGAAGCGCATGCGCGTTATCAACGTTCGAATACGGGCGGCGGCCGTTGGCAGGAGTATCAAAAAGTTCCATCCATGTGGAAGATTCGCTACGGAGAATTGACCTTCCAGCTCAAAACAATGGGCTTTAAGCATACGGGAATCTTTCCAGAGCAGGCAGTGAACTGGGATTTTGCTATGAAAAAATCCGCGCGGCGGGCCGCCCTATAAAGGTTTTAAACCTATTTGGTTATACGGGGGCGGCCTCGCTCGCCTGTGCAAAGGCAGGAGCGCAAGTTTGCCATGTGGATGCTTCGAAAGGGATGGTTGCCTGGGCGAAGGAGAACGCGGCGGCCTCCGGTCTGGCGGACCGGCCGGTTCGCTGGCTGGTGGATGATTGCATGAAATTTGTTCAGAGAGAGCAGCGCCGTGGCAATCACTACGAAGGGATCATCATGGACCCGCCTTCCTATGGCCGCGGCCCCGGCGGTGAAGTTTGGAAGCTGGAAGAACAGCTGTATGCGCTAGTAGAAATGTGTATACCGATTATGTCTGAAAATCCGCTGTTCTTTTTGCTGAATTCCTACACGACAGGTTTGTCCCCAGCTGTAATGGAATACTTGCTGGGGGTGTTATTGCAAAAACGTTTTGGCGGGAAGGTATCCTCCGGAGAGATCGGCCTGCCGGTTACGGAGAGTGGGTTGGTTCTTCCTTGTGGAAGTACAGCTATTTGGGAGTCTTAATTCGACAACAGATAGTATTATTTTACTAAATTTTAACATCTTGGATTTGGGAGAGTGTGAAATGAAGTATATTGACAAGGCGCATTGGAGCCGAAAGGATCATTTTGACTACTTTCGTACCTTTAGTTATCCCCATTTTAATCTTTGTGCCAATATGGACATTACGCTATTTTCACACTTTGTGAAACAGCAGAAGCTTTCCTTCTTCGCAGCGTTCCTCTATGTGGCAAGCCGGGCGGCCAACGCGATACCGGAGTTTCGCTACCGTATTCGAGGGGAGGATATTGTGGAGCACGACGAGGTGACGCCCTCTGTCACGGTGCTTACCCGGCACGATACCTTTAGCTATGTAGCAATACCGTGGCAGGAGGACTTCCACGCATTTGTGGCAGATGCCAGGACGCGAACACAGGCGGCTAAAAATGGGGACGCCTGTATTGAGGACGAGCCCGGGCGGGATGACCTTCTGTATGTGACATCCATTCCATGGGTTTCCTTCACTTCGTTGACGCATCCCATTCAGATGAATCCGGTGGACAGTATTCCGCGAATCTCTTGGGGAAAGTATTTTCCCCAGGGAGATCGGACCCTTTTGCCGCTTTCTGTGCAGGGACATCATGCTTTGCTGGATGGACTGCATGTGGGGCAGTATTTTGCTTGGGTGCAGGAATGGTTGGATACGCCCGAAAAGTGGGCAAAATAGGCGGCGGTTGACGCAATCGCTCAAATACAGGGAGTAAAAACAGATGGCTTTTATACAAACAAAGGACCTAAAATTCACCTACGATGAGGTGGAAGACGGCGAAACCCGCCAGGTGCATGAGGTACTCAAGGGTGTGAACCTGGAGATCAAGAAGGGGGAGTTCGTCGCACTTTTGGGACACAACGGTTCTGGAAAATCCACCATCGCCAAGATGTTCAATGCCATGCTGCTGCCTGCCGGCGGCAGGGTGTATGTGGAGGGGATGGACACGCTGGACGAAAGCCTTTTATATGAGATTCGCCGCCGCGTGGGCCTTGTGCTACAGAACCCAGACAACCAGTTGGTGGCCAGCATTGTCGAGGAGGATGTGGCGTTTGGCCCGGAGAATCTCGCATAGCGCCGGAAGAGATTCGCCGCCGTGTGGACGACGCCCTTAAGGCTGTGGAAATGTACGATTACCGCCTCAACGCACCTTATAAACTTTCGGGTGGCCAAAAGCAACGCATCGCTATTGCGGGGATCATCGCCATGCAACCGGAATGCATCGTGCTGGACGAACCAACGGCCATGCTGGACCCGCGTGGACGGGAAGAGGTGCTGCGGACCATCCATAAGCTGAATCAAGAAAAGGGGATCACAATTGTTCTGATTACCCACTACATGGACGAAGCAGTGCAGGCAAGCCGGGTGGTTGTGATGGATAACGGGCAGATTCTATTGCAGGGAACACCGGAAGAAGTATTCGCACATGTGGAATTGCTGAAAAAACATAAGCTGGATGTTCCACAGGCCACGGAGCTGATTTACCGCTTGCGCGCAAGCGGTTATCCGCTGCCGGAGTGTGTACTCAATGAAGAGGACTGCGTGGCTGCATTGGAGCGGATTTTAAAAGAGCCGGTTGGCGACGAATTTTCCGGCAAGAAATAAAATAGATCCGCAGGTATCCGTATGAAACGGAATCTGACGGAGGTTTGGAGAAAGCACTATGGCGATTATCGAGACAAGGGACCTGACATACACATATGGAACGGGCACGCCGTTTGAGAAGATGGCGGTGGACCATGTGAACCTCTCCATTGAGCAGGGAGAGTTCATTGGCGTGATCGGGCATACCGGCTCTGGAAAATCTACGTTGATTCAGCAACTCAATGGACTTTTGCGCCCAACCTCGGGGACAGTCCTGCTGGACGGGAAAGACATCTGGGCGGAACCCAAAAATTCGGGCAGTACGCTTTCGGGTGGGGATGGTGTTTCAGTACCCGGAACACCAACTTTTTGAGGAAACCGTCTTAAAGGATATCTCCTTTGGGCCGTCCAATATGGGGCTTGAGCCGGCAGAAATTGAAAAACGAGCGCGCGATGCGGCGAAATTTGTCGGATTGAAAGATGAACTTCTGGAAAAAAGCCCCTTTGAGCTTTCCGGCGGGGAAAAACGCCGTGCGGCGATTGCCGGCGTGATTGCAATGGACCCGGACGTTTTGATTTTGGACGAGCCTACAGCGGGGTTGGACCCGCGCGGCCGCGATGTGCTTTTGTCGCAGATTGTGAATTATCACGAGGTTCGACACAATACAATTCTTCTGGTTTCCCACAGCATGGAGGATATTGCGCGAACCGCGGATCGGATTCTGGTGATGAACGCGGGAAAGGCGGCCATGTTTGATGAGACGGAGAACGTTTTTGCGCGTGGGGAAGAGCTAGAGCAGATGGGGTTGCGGGTTCCACAGATCACAAAGATTCTTGGAATGTTGAAAAAGGATGGGTATCCGGTGGGAACGGCCCTTACGTTGGAACAGGCGATCAAACAGCTGATGCCTCTGTTGGAGGAAGGAGGACGCACGCATGGTTAGAGACGTCACTCTGGGACAGTATTTTCCCGCCAAATCGGTGATCCATCGTTTGGACCCGCGGATTAAGGTTATCTTGACCTTTTTATTTATTGTATTTGTCTTTGTTGCGCGCAACTTTGCCGGATTATTTCTCATGATCGCGCTGGAAATAGGCGTGATGGTGAGTTCCGGGGTTCCGGTCAAGCAATACTTTAAGAGCCTGAAAGCAGTGCTGTTTATCGTCATTTTTACCGGTGTCCTGAACCTGTTTTATGGGACAGGAGAGCCGTTGGTGACGCTGTTCGGTTTTATGCAGATCACTATGAACGGCATTCAAAATGCGATTTTTATTGCAATCCGTATCATGAGTTTGATCCTTTTCAGCGCTGTGCTGACCTTTACAACGACGCCTACAGAGTTGACAGACGCTTTAGAGCGCATTATGCGGCCGTTAAAGGTGTTGCATGTCAAAGTCCACGAAATTGCCATGATGATGACCATTGCACTGCGCTTTGTCCCAACGCTTCTTGAAGAGACGGACAAGATCATGAGCGCACAGAAGGCGCGCGGCGCCGATCTGGAAAGCGGTGGGCTGATGCAGCGGATCAAGGCGCTGATTCCGATCTTGATTCCCCTTTTTGTGTCTTCCTTCCGCCGGGCATATGATTTGGCCATGGCAATGGAGTGTCGTTGCTATCATGGAGGGGAAGGCCGGACTAAGATGAAACAGCTGCATATGGCCACACGCGACGGCTGGGCGATTGCAATCTCGGTGGCAATTTGTGCTCTGGTTATCGTATTAAACCTATTTGTGCCGGCAACTTTGTGATGTTATCATTCCCGAGAGGAGGAAAAGCGTATGCGCAATCTTTTGTTGACACTCTGTTACGATGGCGCACAGTACCATGGTTGGCAAATTCAAAATAATGCGGTTTCGGTGCAACAGGTGTTCCAAGAGGCGCTTTTCAAGATCACCGCAGAGAAGCCGGAAATCAAGGGATGCAGCCGTACGGATTCGGGTGTGCATGCCAATCAGTACTGTATCAGCCTGAAAACAGCACATTCCATTCCCTGTGAGCGGTTGCTCAACGCTTTAAATCACTTTTTGCCAGAAGACATTGCCGTACAGGACTGCCGGGAGGTGCCAATGGATTTCCATGCGCGCTATTCCTGCCTCGGCAAGGAGTATATTTATAAGATTTGGAACGAACCGGTCCGCAATCCTTTCCTGCGGAACCGGGCGCTTCATTATTGGTATCCTTTGGATTTAGACCGGATGAATGCAGCGGCAGTCCATTATATTGGAAGGCATGACTTTACATCGTTCTGTACGTCGGATGCCCGCGAACGCGGCGATATGTGCCGGACGGTTACGCGCGCAAACATTCAGAGGGATGGGGGTTTAGTGACCTTTACTGTGGCGGCCGATGGCTTTTTGTACAACATGGTGCGGATCATGGTGGGGACGCTGCTGTATGTGGCCCAAGATAAGTTACAGCCGGAACAGATTCCAGAGATTTTGGCTGCACGTGACCGTACGACGGCAGGACCAACCGCCCCCCCGTGTGGTTTGTATCTGAACCGCGTGTTTTATGGAGAGGGACCAGTATGAGCCAGGGAAAACGCTTTGCCACGGGCGAGATCGATGTGGCCAAACACGACCGCCATGCCGAACAGATTGCCAAACGGCGTGCCAAGCGCCGCGAAAAACAAAACCGCACGCATAAAATTCCTGGATGGGTTTATAGGGTTCTGCTCATATTGATTTTAAGCGTGGTTGGGATGTTGTTGTGGTTTAACCGGCAGAATCTGGCCCCTGACCGAGTAATGGAATGGGTGCAGGACCGCGTGGTAGGCATTGGCGTAGGGGATGGATTTCCACAGCCAATTGCAGGGACGGTTGTGGAACCAAAAACTTTCTTTCTGTGAATAAGGAACTCATTGTGGTGAGCGATACGGATCTTTCGATCTACAATTCCTCAGCAAAAGAGCTGGCAAGCCGTCAGCACAGTTTCAGTGAACCAGTGATGAAGACAAATGGTTCCCGCACGTTGATTTATAATTTGGGTGGGACTGGTTATCAGATTGAGAGCCGTACAAAAACCATCGCCAAACAGAACGCAGAGGGAAATATCTTTGCAGGTTCATTGTCCGAAGATGGGCATTATGCCTTTGCGACCCAGGCAGACGGCTATTGTGGAAAGTTGACTGCCTATAAGCCGGACGGAAAGGCCAAATTCCAGTATTGGTTTGCAGATTATTATCCCACCTCGATCGCGTTGGACCCATCTGGCTCCCATGCAGCGGTCACAGCGTTATCTGCGTTGGATGGTGGGTTGACGTCTGCGGTATATCTGCTAGATTTTCATTCGGAAGAGGCGGTTGAACCGTTCGCTGCCTATACGGAAAATATGATGTTGGATTCCTATTGGAGTGCTGACGGGACAGTCTCTGCAATTGGAGATAAAATGACCGCGATCATCAATACAACGACACAATCCAAAGTTAATTACGACTATCAGGGCATGCAGCTTTCGGCATATACTGTGGACAGTGGCCGGACAGTGCTCTGTTTGGCCGCGTTTGACAGTGCGGCGAGCAGCCGGGTGGTGGTGTTGGGCGGCGATGGCAAGGAACTAGCCAGCCTTTCCGTTCCCGGAGAAGTTCGCTCGGTTTCGCTCTATGGGGATACCGTAGCAGTCCTGGTCAATGGAACGATCTACGCTTATTCCGCAGTAGGGGGAAATCCGGTTGCAACGGTGGATGCGGGAAACGATGCTAAGGCCGTGGCGCTGGCCAGTGAGAGTAAGGCTTATGTACTTGGTATTTCAGAACTTCGTTATGTCGATCTCAATGCAGGTTAAGCCCGGGAACCGCATGCAGCCTTAGTGAACGGAATATGAACATTTGAACGAAAACTTGTGTTTATCGCCTTTTTGTGCTATATTAATCTGGTGATTTCCGTACTTCCCTTTCAGAAGGAAGTGGCTTTCGGGAAAATTGGATGACATTGGGAGGAAACGAGTGGGGCTGGTATTGGACGCCGCTTTTGCGGCGATTGTACTTTGTTTTATCGTCGCCGGTTATCGTGCCGGCTTGATGCGTACATTGGTAGAATTTGTTGGGTATTTGTTCGCAGTGGTTGCCTCAGTAGTGCTCGCGGGCCTGGTGGCGGACGGGTTGGCAGATCTGTTTCTACAGGCACGCAGTCCTTCGCCAGCGGAATACTATTTTTTGCGTGTAATTGCCACTGCAATCGTATTCGTTCTGCTGCAAATGTTGGTACGGATCACAGCCTCGGCAGTCAGTGCTGTTTGCCGTCTGCCTCTGTTACATTTGGCCAACAGCCTGTTGGGCGGTTTGTTTGGGGCATTTAAGGGTGTCGTTGTTGTTCTGCTCTTGTGCTCTTTCGTGCAGTTGGCAGGTCCTATTTTCGAATTGGAGAATGGCCCCTTGGACGAACAGGAGCTTTTTACCACCTCGTATATTTTTCATTTTGTTTCTGCGCATAATCCGGTTTATTCCCTGTTCCACGTGGAAGACTTTTTGAAAGGGGTCGGAGGCGCCTTGTAAGCGCTGAAACAGCGCGTGCATATTTTGCAGCGGACTCTGTCGCATCCGGCGGCATCAGCCCGGAAAGGCTTGTGAGGAATGAAAAACTGGAATAAGAATATCAATGTACCAAATGCACTTTCTCTGTTTCGAATTGTGCTGATTGTGCCGTTTGTCTATTACTTTTTACACGATCAGATCGTACCAGCTGCCGCCTGCCTTGTTCTCTCCGGGCTTTCGGATATGTTTGATGGCATGATTGCGCGAAAGTTCCATCAGATCACCGAGTTAGGAAAAATGTTAGATCCAGTTGCCGATAAGCTGACACAGGGGACAGTGGCTGTATGTTTGGCAATTGAGCAGCCGGTCTTGATTCCACTTTTAGCGATCTTTATTGTTAAGGAACTTTTGATGTTGGTGGCAGGATCTTTCTTGGTCCTGAAAAAGAAGAAAAGGCCCACCGGCTCCAAATGGTATGGCAAGGTGGCAACCATTCTTTTTTATTTTTCATTTGTCGTCATTGTGTCCCTAAAGGGGTTTTTCCAGATCGAAAACCTCGCAGTGACGGTCACGTTGCTTTCTGTGACAGCGGCATTTATGATCTATGCTTTTATCCAATACTTTAAGATTTTTTTGCAGCTTCTGCATTCTACAGACCCGAAAGATGCCATCGATTTGAAGGCGGATATTCGTGCCAAAAAGTCTGCAAAGAAGCAATAATTTGACAATTAACGCCGTCCGAAGGCCGCGGACGGCGTTTCCGAATATTCCAAGGGGATGGTTCGGCCGCACTTGGATGGTATCCACTCACTGGGTACAGATCAGTACAAACCAGCCATTGGTGAAATTTCCGGTTGGTTGTTCCCCGGAACCTTTTATATTTTTAGAAAAAGAAGTGATTGCAATATGATGATGTGTTCGAGATGTCATAAGCGCCCGGCTGTCGTGTTTATTTCGCCCACGGTAAACGCACAGGAGAGCAAGGGGCTTTGCCTGGTTTGTGCCAAGGAACTGGGAATTAAACCGGTGAATGATTTGATGGAAAAAATGGGGATCACAGAAGAACAGATGGAGGCAATGGAGTCCGAGTTCAGCAGTCTGATGAACCCAGAGAGCAACAATGAGAACAGCGAAGAAGGTTTTACGCCCGGTGGTGCAGCGACTTTCCCATTTTTACAAAATATCTTTTCGGATATGGCGAATCCGCAGAAGAGCAGCGGGGAGACGCCGCCCCCTCCGTCTGCGCCAAAGCGTGACAAGCGCGAAAAGCATAAGACAAAGCGCAAGGCGTTGGATACGTATTGTACCGATTTGACTGCAAAGGCGCGCAAGGGTGAAATTGATAAGATTATTGGAAGGGATAAGGAGATTTCGCGGGTGGTACAGATTTTGAGCCGCCGCACAAAGAATAATCCCTGTCTGATCGGCGAGCCCGGCGTAGGCAAAACAGCGGTTGCAGAAGGATTAGCATTGCGAATTGCCTCTGGCGATGTCCCAGCGCGCTTAAAGTCCAAGGAGATTCATCTCCTCGACCTCACTGCGCTGGTGGCAGGGACCCAGTTCCGAGGCCAGTTTGAAAGCCGCATTAAGAGTTTGGTCGACGAAGTAAAAGCAGAGGGAAACATTATCCTGTTTATTGACGAAGTGCACAACTTGGTAGGGACTGGGGATGCAGAGGGTTCGATGAATGCGGCAAATATTCTCAAGCCCGCTCTATCCCGCGGTGAAATCCAGGTGATTGGCGCTACAACCTTTGTGGAATACCGCAAATACATTGAGAAGGACGCGGCCTTAGAGCGCCGCTTCCAGCCTGTAACCATTGCAGAGCCGTCGGTTGATGAAACGGTGGATGTATTGATGGGTATTAAATCCTATTATGAGTCGTATCATCGTGTACGCGTGCCGGATACCCTGGTGCGCCGTACGGTGGTCCTTTCAGAGCGTTATATCAACGACCGTTTCCTTCCCGACAAGGCCATTGATCTGTTGGATGAGGCCTGTGCCTGTGCAGCTCTGCGCAATCTCCCGATGGCCGAATATGACCGTTTGACCGCAGAACTGGAAAAGATGCGGCAAGACGAGGACGATATAACGAATGATGGTGGAGAGATCGATTATGAAGCGCTTGCAAAGTTGCGCTATGAGATTTCTCAGGCGGATGAAAAAGTGAAGGAACTCGCTCCAGCGGCTTTGGGCGCGGAGGTTGAGGAGGCGGATCTGGCCAAGGTGATCGAGCTTTGGACGGGGATTCCTGCCAGCCGTATCCAGGAAAATGAGCTTAAAAAGCTTGCTGATCTAGAGAGCGTATTGAACACCAAGATTATCGGCCAGCAGGAAGCGGTTTCCGCAATTGCAGCTGCGATTCGCCGTAGCCGGGTACAGATCAGCCCTCGCCGCCGGCCTGCGTCCTTTATTTTTGTTGGCCCGACCGGGGTGGGAAAAACCGAATTGGTGAAGGTGCTCTCTCAGGAACTTTTCGATACCCCAGAGACTTTGATTCGCCTAGATATGTCGGAGTTCATGGAGAAGCATTCGGTGTCCCGGATCATCGGTTCGCCTCCGGGGTATGTCGGATACGATGAGGCTGGACAGGTGACCGAAAAGGTTCGCCGCCGTCCGTATTCGGTTCTTCTGTTCGATGAAATTGAGAAAGCGCATCCGGACGTCATGAATATTCTTTTGCAAATTCTCGACGAGGGCCATATTACGGACGCCCATGGACGCAATGTCAATTTTGAGAATACGGTCATAGTGATGACCTCAAACGCCGGCAGTGAGAAAAAGGAAGGGGCGCTCGGCTTTGCGCGCAGTGATGCCGATGTAACGAAGGAAAAGGCAATGAAAGCGCTCTCCGAATTCCTGCGTCCGGAATTTCTCAGCCGTGTAGATGAAGTGATTGTCTTCCGCCAGCTCACGGTAGAGGATTTTGAGAAGATTGCCGCCCTGATGTTGGATGAATATGTACTTTCTCTCAAGGAACGTCATATTCGTTTTGTTTACGATGAAAAGGCTACCGGCTGGTTGGCAAAACATGCTATTGGCGGAAAAAGCGGTGCGCGCGATCTGCGCAATTTGATTCGGCGTAAGGTGGAGGACCAGATTGCCTCCTTGGTGGTGGAGCACTTCGAACAGCCATTGTTTGGTATTGCATTGACAGCGGATGAAGAATTGCGGATGGAAACGATGGAATAATAAACGAGTCAACGGAATCTCTTTAACGATAAAGAGCTTGTTTGGCGTTAGCGTATGAACACAGATTCAGATTCGGCCATATGGGGGCCTCTCGTATGGCCGTTTTTGGTCGGTATGTAGACCGGCATTCTTACAAGTTAGAGGATATTTTCTTTTCATTTGCCCTCGAAAATTACTTGAAATTCTTGACAAATCCTGCTGGACTGTGCTATACTTATTTCCGTCGCAAAATGCGAGTGTAGTTCAATGGTAGAACCCCAGCCTTCCAAGCTGGTCGTGTGGGTTCGATTCCCATCACTCGCTCCAATTGCATGCGCCAATAGCTCAGCTGGATAGAGCAACTGCCTTCTAAGCAGTAGGCCAGGGGTTCGAGTCCCTTTTGGCGCGCCAATATGGTGGATGTAGCTTAGTTGGTTAAAGCGCCAGATTGTGGCTCTGGAGATCGTGGGTTCGAGTCCCATCTTCCACCCCACTTAAAAGTTGCACCTGCGGGTGTTTGCTGAGCACGGGACGGACAGGCAGTTCGGTCCCGTGTTGTTATATACTGGGTTGTAGCCAAGGGGTAAGGCAACGGACTTTGACTCCGTCATTCCGCGCGTTCGAATCGCGCCAGCCCAGCCACGCCTGCGATGAGCAATTGCTCATCGCAGGTTTTTTGTTATATTGTTGATATAGGGTAGAAGAAAAAATCGCCCTCTTCTATGGAAGAATTCATTGGATAACGGTTGTGGTTCTGTGCTACACTATACGCGTCGCTAAGAGTGGAGAACTTTTGAATGAAGGTGAACCGGATGAAATTGTTGATGAGCGATCGACCTTTGCCTTTTGTGACCTTTTCAGATGAAGCGTATCGTTATGTGGATTTGAGCAGCTTAAAGATTTCCAACTGTGTAGGATGTTTTGGCTGTTGGGTGAAAACACCGGGCAAATGTGTGATCCGGGATGATGCGGCAAAGGTCTATCCCTTAATTGCCAAGAGTGAATCTGTCATCTATGTGACACATGTTAAATATGGTTCTTATGATACGGTCATGAAAACCATGTTGGAACGTGCAATACCGATTCAGCAGGCTTTCATTCGGTTGTATCATGGCGAGACCCATCATATTCAGAGGGCTGTAAAGGAAAAAGAAGCGGTCATTGTGGCGTATGGCGATGTTTCCGAAGAAGAGAAAGCATTATTCAGGCGGCTGGTTGAACGAAACGCCAATAATATGCTATTTCGTTCGCACCAGATTCGCTTTGTCGCGGAAACAGAGCTGGAAACCGCAGTGAAAAAGGAGGTGGCGGTATGGGACGCTTGCTGATTGTAAATGGAAGTCCCCGGGTGCCGCATTCCCATTCCAAACAGATCGCGGAGCTGTTCCAGACTTTTTGGGGTGGGGAGGTCTCCAAATACAATGTGACAGCCAAAAAACATGCGGGAATCTGTGAGCAGATTGGAACCTATACAGATCTACTCTTTGTATTTCCTTTGTATGTGGATGGGTTGCCTGTAACACTGATGCATTTTTTGAAGGAAATGGAAAATCATCCTGTTTCGCCCAAACCGGTTGTACATCTGATTATCAACTGTGGTTTCCTGGAACCCGAACAAAACCGGGTTGCATGCGACATGGTGCATTTATTCTGTAAACAGAATGGATACCCTTTTGGGTCTTCTCTTTGGATTGGAAGTGGAGAAGCAATTTTGGAAACACCATTTGCTTATTTTGTGAAACGGAAACTCAAAAAAATGGCCACAAGTATAACGACAGGCAAGCCTGTGCAACAGATGGTCACTATGCCGTTGCCGAAGAGGGCCTTTCTAAAGGAATCGACGAAGTATTGGATTCGATACGGTGAAAAAACGGGGTTACCAAGCAACAGATGGAAACGATGGAAATCGAATCAGTCGGCATTTGAGAAAAGCCTGGTCCATTCGTTTGAAAAGTGTGGTATGATATAAGAAACTTACCCCATAAGGGATCAAAGCACGAGGATAAGGAGGTTTTTTCGATGGATTTGCTGGAAGTAATGCAGAAGCGGCGCAGTGTAAGGGCTTATACAGATCAATCCATTCCAATGGATACGTTGGAAAAGGTGATTCAAGCGGGCTTGCTTTCCGCATCCAGCCGTTCCATTCGTCCGTGGGAACTGCTGGTTGTCCGAGAGAAAAAGACATTAGATGCGATGTCGCAGTGCCGGATTGGTTCCGCAAAGATGCTGAAACAGGCGAGTTGTGCGATTGTTGTATTGGCCGACGAAAAAAAGTCGGATGTATGGGTGGAGGACTGCTCCATTGTCATGGCGAATATGCACCTGATGGCGAATTCCCTGGGGATTGGCAGCTGTTGGATTCAGGGAAGACTGCGGGAAGCCCTGGATGGAAGGAGCACAGAGGACTATCTGAGAAGCTTATTACATTTTCCGTCTCATATGCGTTTAGAGGCCGTTTTATCCATGGGAATGCCGGCGGAATATCCGGAACCATATACGATCGAATCGCTTCCCAATGAAAAGGTTCATTGGGACATATTTTGATAGACTTTCCGCGATGGTTGTGCGGTATGGGGTCTACAGAAATGGAAGAGAAAATGAATGTGTGGCATTAAAACCCTATTTAGATGTTTGGAAAACCGCGTACAGTTGCCTCGTGCGCAGTTTTCCGAGAGAATCTGTCGGCTGATTTTGGCAGATGTATCAAAGAAAGTAGAATTTTTGTTGACATTTGCTTGATGTGCTGTTATAATAATTAAGCTGCATATGAATCATTAGCTCAGCTGGCAGAGCACCTGACTTTTAATCAGGGTGTCCGGGGTTCGAATCCCCGATGGTTCACCAAAAAAGGGACATCCATTTGGATGTCCCTTTTTGTATACAATGTTCATCGTTGATAATTATGTTGAGAAGAATCTGGCGGTGATGATATGGAGCGATTTCTATCCATCCTAAAATTGTGTGACGCTCCGGAATGGGCATGGTCCGCAGCGAATTGGTTCCATACAAAATGGGGTATCCCAGTAGAGGAATACGATAAAAGCATCGCGGAATCCATACAGAATCCGAGAAAGATCCCTCAGTGGTATCTGGTTTGTGATAGCCGGCAGCAGATTGTGGCGGGGTGTGGAATGATTGCCAATGATTTTCATAGGCGGACCGACCTGTTTCCCAATGTGTGTGCCCGGTATCACATAGTTAAAGATATTGGTATCATTCAATCAATTTTGCCGATAAAGCGGTAGAAGATTTCTACCTCCTGTTCCCGGCTTCCGTCCTCACCTTTGACCGCTTCATGGACAACGATTTTTTCAATCAGCGTATTCAAAAGTTCGGCGGTCAGTTCTGTTGGATTGACGCACTCTTTCATCAAGGCAATCCATTTTTCTGCGTCTGCGGCGTTCTGGCTTTCAGTGGCGATAGCGGATTGAAGCTGTTCAATCTTTGTGTCCAGTTCAGCTGTTCGCTTTGGTACTTCCCGGACAACATAGAGAAGTTGTATTCCGTGATACACCCCGCCGCCCAGTCCTCATACATCCGGGCAAACAGGGTATCGACTTCGGCTTTCCGCTTCTCTGCCTTTTTCAGTTCGGCGGCCTGCTTCTTTCTTGCGGCGGCCTGTCCCTTATCAGTGGCATTTAACAGCCGCTTCAAAAGCCGTTCTTCATCATGCTGTACCAGCCCCGACCAGTATTGCAGACGGGAGAGGACATAGGCGTAAAGCACATCATAGCGGATATAGTGCATGGAGCATTGGCGTGTGCCCTGTCCGTACTTGCTACAATGATAATGGCCGTAAGGCTTGCTGTTCTGCCTGTTCTCCCCATAGGACAGCGACCAGCCGCAATCCGCACATTTTACCAATCCGGAAAAATCTGTGTTGTACCGTCCTTGCATTTTCTGCGGCGGTTTGCTATCTGCTCCTGTACCTGCCGGAAAACCTGCTCACTGATAATCGGCTCCTGCGTGTTCTCCACCCGCACCCATTCACTTTGGGGCTTGCGTACCCTCCGTTTGTTCTTAAAGGAAATGTTCGTTTCCCGGTAGTGGATGGTATGGCCGATATAGGTTTCATCTTTCATAATGCTCTTGACCTGGGCTATCGTCCATGCGTAGCTTTTTTCCTCCGGCGCACCCGCATAGATGTTTGCAAAAGTCCCGTCACGCTGAAAGTTGATAAATCCCGGCGTAGGAACCTTTTCCTCAATCAGTATTCTTGTGATACTGGCCGCCCCTCTGCCATGAATAGCAAGGTCAAAAATCTTCTCCACTATCCAGCGGGTTTCCTCGTCGATTATCAGCTTGTTTTTGATTTCCGGGTGTTTCCTGTACCCGATAGGAGCATAGGCGCCGATACGCTGTCCTGTGGCAAACTTCGCTTTGAAAGCGGCCTTTACCTTGCGGCTCGTATCTTTCGCAAACCATTCATTGAACAGGTTTTTGAATGGGACAAAATCGGAAAGCCCTTTTTCTGTGTCCTCATTCTCCGCAACGGCGATGTAGCGCACCCGTTTTTCCGGGAACAGAAATTCCAGATAGTAGTCCATCATCACATGTTCCCGCCCGAAACGGGAAAGGTCTTTCGTGACAATGCAGTTTACTTTTCCGGCTTCCACATCGTCCATCATGCGCTGAAAATCCGGGCGTTCAAAGTTCGTCCCCGACCAGCCATCGTCCACATACTCACCGACTACATGAAGCCCCTGTTCCTTTGCGTACTGTTGCAGGATTGTCCGCTGTGTTTCAATGCTTACGCTGTCACCATAGTTTTCATCGTCCCGGCTCAATCTCATATAAAGCGCCGTGTTGTAAATCGTAGTATTGTAAGGTTGTTTCACCGTTAAAAATCCTCCTTCTAAAGAAACAACCCACGCTTACAATACTTTTGCTCTATGGCAATTATATCATAAGCGTGGGCGTGCTATCAATGATGGGCTATCAGGTTGAAGCGGCTTTTTCTGCGGTGTGCCGCACCACATCTACAATCAGATCACCGAGGGGCTTCCCGCCTGCGGCGAAGTGTTCGGAGATTTTTATACGGTTGTTCCCACATACAAAATACTGCGTGCCGTTCTCTGCTTGTATGACCTGCCCTGTCCGGGGTGTAAAAGTATCGCTTTCGCTTTTTGCCATCCAGTGTCCTCCATATTCAGTTTTCAAGGTACAATGCCGCACAAGGGCGGCGAAATTTTCTGCTTATATCTATCACCTTTCCTTTACCGTGTGCCGCTGCTGCCGTTTCAGTTCCGCCAGTATATCCGGCGGGATACGGTTAACCAGCCGCTGTAAATTGTCCAGTTCGCTTTCCAGCTTTGCCCGTTCCATCGTATCTTTCATCTTGCCTTTTTCGCTGGCTTTGGCTCTGGCTTCCAGTTTTTCATTTTCTGCCAAAAGGTCGTTTATCGTGACCTTGTATTTTTTGAGCTGCCCGGAGAAGTTCTCCATCTGCGGAAACCACTTTTTCAGCAGGGAGAGGGCTTCCTCTTTTTTCTTTCCGGCGTTCAGCGGGTTAATGCCGTCCAGCGTGGCTTCAATGGCTCTGGCCTGCCGGGAGAGGGAAACTGCCTGTTTGAAAAGCCGGGTGGGGATATGCTTCCGGCCTGTCTTGCTGGCGCTTTCCCCACGCTCCAAGTCGGGATATTTCTCCACCATGTAGGCGTGAAAATCGTCCTGCCACTTCGTCAGGTTTGCCCGGTTGCCGATAATCTCCTTTGCACACAGGCGGTTGTCCTTTGTCAGCGGAACAAAGGTCAAATGCAGGTGGGGCGTTTTCTCGTCCATGTGTACCACCGCCGACACGATATTTTCCCGTCCTACCCGGCCAATGAGGAAGTCCGCCGCCCGCTGGAAAAACGCCTGTATCTCCTTTGGGGATTTCTCCTTAAAAAACTCCGGGCTGGCGGTTATCAGCGTATCGACAAACCGTGTGCTGTCCTTGCGGGTTCGGCACCCGGCCTGCTCAATCCGGCTCTGAATGAAGTGGTAATAGCGTCCCTCCGGCTTGACGATATGGAAGTTGTATTTGCTCCGGCTTGTGTCAATGTCGGGATTGCTGGCATACTGTTCTTTCTGTCTTTCGTGATGGGCTTCCAGCGGCCTTGCCGGGTTGCCCTTGTGCTTCTCAAACCGTAAAATTGCGTGTTGTGCCATTCTGCTCCTTTCCCCATTCCTTTCCTATCCGGGGTTTTCCACAGGGAAATCCCGCAGAAAATAGCTCGGATAGGATTGGAATGGATAGAATATAAATCAATCTTTTTATCTTTGTATTTCTATATACCGTCCGGTTTTCGTACGTCTCAGGAGTGATTTCCGTACTTAATGGGTACGGTTTTCAGTCCTCCGGTGTACCAGAACGGGATTTCTTAAAGTCGGTGTTTGGAACCGCTTCATAGGATTTTGGAAAAATGCGGTTGGGTTTTCCACAGCCCTGCTTCTGGATCTCCACCAGTCCGGCGTATTGCAGTTCCCGCAGGGTATTCACCGCTTTCTGCCGCCCACAATGGAGCAGGTCAACCACCTCGCAGATGGGATAGTACAGATAAATCCGTCCGCAGTCATCCGCCCACCCATTCTTGCGGGATAACTCTGTCCGGCGCAGGATAAAGGCGTACAGAACCTTTGCCTCGTTAGACAGGGCCTTGAATGTGGGGGCTTCAAAGAGAAAATTCGGGAGCCGGGTGAAGCTGAACGCCTTTTCCGGCTGATGAATGTAAATGGTGTTTGTCATATCGTGTTTTGTGGACGGTTAGAAGCCCGTTTTCCGGGGCGGGCGATACTTTATACCACCTGCCCCGGTTTGGGGCTTGCGGAGCCTGATAAATCAAGGCTTTCTTCGCTCCTAACTGTCCACAGCAGACCTCCTTTTCCGTTCACTTTCTGTTTTCTGCCGCCTGTGAACTCTGGCGGCACAGCCGGGGCAGTATTTAGCCCGGTTGGATTTAGGGACGAACACGCTGCCGCAGACCGCACAGCGTTTCAAGTCCTTATCCCGGAAAATCTCCGCTTCCAGCGTCCCGTACAGCGGCAAAACCGCCCATCGGAACCACTTGCAGCAGACCGAGAAAGAAACCGTCTGCGGGCAGGTGCAGGTGTCCCCATCGTCAAGAACAACGCAGTTGCCGTCCTCAAAGCAACAGCACTCCCGGCGTATCAGGCTGGCCGCCTGTTTCCTCTGCGCCGGTGTCATGCGGTAAAGGGAACCGTTCGGCCTGCGTTCCAGTGGCGGCAAGTCTTTATAGGGGTTATCTCTCATGCGTTCCCTCCATTTTGCTTTCCGTTGCCGTTCCTCCGAAAAGGTTTCCTGCCCCATTCCTGCGGCGTGTTCCCAACATGGGGCCCCACAAAGTCGTCAGACTTTGTGGGGAGAGGAGCCGCAGCGGAGCGAGTGAGCTTTCGCCATCTGGCGGAAGCGAATGATACGCAGCTTGCGGCGACGAGGCACGCTCCCCGCAGCTTCGGGACAACTTGTCCCGAAGTGACCTCTGGACAAAGTGTCCAGAAGCTGGCTCCTTGCAGTGCTTCCCCAGCCGGGGTATTCCTTTTCGGACGGTCATTCTGTTTTCAAGGTGCCGTTCATCGATGAACTACCCTAAGTCTACACCTAAATGACCGCCCGTCCCGTATATCCGAAAGGTAGGAAATTGGCCTAAAAAACAGGCTATTTCCACGCTTTCGGAATTGTGGTATAATAAAAATGATATTTGCAGACAAGGGGGGAGCGCATGGAACTATCCATACAAGAACGATTGAAAGACCTGCGTGTGGAACGCGGTCTGACGCTGGAACAGCTTGCGGAGAAAACCCACCTCTCCAAGTCCGCTTTAGGGAGTTATGAGGGGGATAATCTCAAGGACATCAGCCATTACGCCCTTATTGAGTTGGCAAAGTTTTACGAAGTGACTGTTGATTATCTGCTGGGCCGTTCTCAAACAAGAAATCACCCAAACGCCGATCTTGCAGACCTGCATTTGAGTGATGATATGATTGAACTATTGAAAAGCGGGCTGGTGGATAATTCTCTTTTGTGTGAACTGGCGACCCACCCGGATTTTCCCCGGCTCATGGCCGACCTTGAAATCTATGTGAACGGCGTAGCGGGAAAGCAGGTGCAGAGCGCAAACGCCATTGTGGACGCTGTGAGTGCAACGATTATGAAACAGCACAATCCCGGCTTGACTGACCCGCAGTTAAGGCAGCTTATCGCCGCCCATATTGACGACGACAGCTTTTGCCGCTATGTGATACAGCAGGATATAAACAAGATAGCCCTCGACCTGCGGGAAGCCCATAAGGACGATTTTTTCAGTGTCCCGGAGGACAACCCACTGGAAGATTTCTTGCAGACCGCAGAGGAAACCACCAGCCCGGACAGCGACCCGGAGCAGGCGGCGATGGCGTTTATTTGCAAGCGGCTCAAGCTGAACTATGGGAAGCTGTCAGAGGAAGAAAGAAAGTGGCTAAAAAGAATTGCACAGAAGTCGGACCTGCTGAAAAATCCAAAGCCACAACGGGGGCGAAAGTAAGAGAGTTTATTCGAGATTTATGGAGAAATTATGAAAAATTTATATCAAATTGCGTTACAGACTGTATCCCCTATAAAATTAAAGAAAAATGGGGAAGCAGGGCATGTAGGTTGTGCATTGGAAACAGTTGGTGGAGTAGTATTTACAGGCATTTGTATTGATGTGCCTTGTTCTATCGGTATATGTGCGGAACAAGCGGCTATTGCCGAAATGCTTAAAAATAGGGAAACAAAAATTAAGAGGATTGTAGCTGTATACGAAGATGGAAGCATTTTGCCTCCCTGTGGAAGATGCAGAGAATTGATGTCACAATTAGACCTTTATAATGAAAACACAATGGTTGTCGTCGATTTTGAAAAGGAAGTAAGGCTAAAAGAACTATTGCCGGAAAGATGGGACAAAAAATGGGATTGAAAAATCTGACCAAAAATATTTACTTTTTGCCGCATGAGCCTGAAGTTGACAGGCCAATGCTGGCCTATGTAAAAGGGGATAAATTTTCCTTAGCCGTTGACGCAGGATATTCAAAAAAACATGTGCAAGATTTTTATAGAGCATTAAGAAGTTGCGATTTGAAAGAACCCGATTTTACGGTCATTACGCATTGGCATTATGACCATACATTTGGCTTACATGATATAAGTGGAGTTAGCATCGCACACCAGAAAACGAACTTGTTTTTAAGAGAACAGCAGGATCGAGCAAATGATAAAAAATATATTGACATCCTAAAAAAAGATGATACTCATTTTGCTAAAGAATATGCTGGGGAAAATGAATTGAATATCGTAATAGCTGATATTGAATATGTAGAAAAAATGACATTAAACTTAGGGAATATAACCGCTCATATTTTCCATACTGTTTCACCACACTCCGAAGATACAACTTGTATTTATATCCCGGAGGAGAAAGTTTTATTTTTAGGTGACTCTACAAGTGAAGATTTTTTTAATGGCGGCTATATGGACAAGAGAAAATTACAGCATTTGATCGAGAGAATATATTCCATAGATTGCGATTATTGCGTGTTAAGTCATTGTGAGCCATTAAAGAAGAATGAGTTACTTGCATATTTAAACACGTTAAAATAATCAAAATTTCTTATTTATCGAGAATGGCAAAGCCAGCCGAGCCAGTCAACGGTCAAGATGAACGGCGCATAAATGCGCCGCCGCTGACAGCCCCGCCCGTCTTTGCTAAAGGGTAATCAAGGCGGGAAAGCCCTAAAATGGTTTCACACCTATTTCAATAATTGGAGGAGATAAAAATGAGATCAGAAAAGGAAGTTTATGATATTGTTTTGAATTTTGCAAAAACAGACAAACGCATTCGCATGGTTACTTTGGAAGGATCTAGAACAAATACAAATATTCCGCCTGATGATTTTCAGGATTTTGATATTACTTTTTTTGTTACGGATATGGACAGCTTCACAAGTGATGATAAATGGCTAGATATATTTGGTGAAAGGTTGATTCTGCAAAAGCCGGAAGATATGGAATTATTTCCAGCTGTAGAAAAGGGATTTTCATATTTAATGCTGTTTACTGATGATGTTAAGATAGATTTAACTTTGCTGCCGCTGGAACTGATAGACGAGTATTTTACATGGGATAAACTGGTAAAGTTACTGTTGGATAAAGACAACCGTATCGTAAAGCCGCCAATACCAACGGATATAGACTACCACTTGCAGAAGCCTACTCAAAGAATGTTTGACGATTGCTGTAATGAATTTTGGAATACTACAACATATGTAGTAAAGGGCTTATGCCGCAAAGAAATTCTTTTTGCTATTGACCATATGAATGATATAGTACGAAAAGAATTGCTTCGCATGATTTCCTGGCTGATTGGTATCAAACAGGGATTTCATTTCAGTTTGGGAAAAAACTATAAATTTATGAAGCAATATGCCCCAGAGGAATTGTGGGAACGACTTATATCCACTTATAATATGGATTCCTATCCCCATATGTGGGAATCCTTTGAACAATGTATGGCATTGTTCCGGGAGGTTTCGTCAGAAGTGGCATGCCAGTTGGATTACCAGTATCCACTATATGATGAAAAAATCAGTAATTATGTGATTCGGCAAAAGAAAAAATATGGCATTGAAGATGATAACAAATAAAATTTTTTCAATCGAAAAAATTTATTTTGATTATTCAATTTTGAAAAACTGAATACCTCAAAATCAGAAAGAGCGCGGACAAGCACTTTGAGGGATTGACCGCCTTGTCCACCCATTCAGTGGGACGGCGGGCGGCGGTCAAGGCCGGGTGTAAACCCGTTCATTTCAGCCTTGACGGTTACCCGCTGTCCTGTTACTTTTCCGGGAGTGTAGCCACAACTTCGGGACACTTTGTCCACAAGTCGGAGCGTAGAACGCGGGACGGGGGCTTTCATATACGCCCTGTCTGCTGTTGAAACCAGACCTGCGCTTACGGCTCCACGCCACGCAAGCACAGCCCTGTTTTCCTGCCGCTTCAAATGCCCTTGCCCTCCCCGGCGGCAACGGCATTTTCACGGCAACGCCGACAGAGCGTATAACACACTACACTTTGCTTCGCAAAGTCGTGTGCCAAATGGGGGCGTTGCCCCCTTTGGAAACCCCCACAAGGAAAGGCGGTACGCTACCCCTCCACGGGGCGCATACCGCCTTTTCTTGTTATCCAGCCCTCCGGCTGTATCGGTTGAGCAAAAGTCAGCGTGGGAATGGTGTGGTATCTTTATCTAAGTGAAACCCCTGTATGTGGAACCATTCGCACGCAACCAGGGAGTTGCACGAAACCTGCTGGAATTTGTGAGGAAGGATGCCTTTGCATGTGGTTTCCATCAGATCTACTTGGTGACCGATCACGATCAGTTTTATGAAAAATGCGGCTGGTCTTTTTGGGGGGATGGTTCCCTGTGAGGATGGGAGCCCCATCCGTATGTATGTTGTGGAAACCATTGGGGAATAGGACGGTTGCTCAATATTGCGATTTTGGTAAACGATAATGAGGGAAAAAAGCCCTTTTTAGGAGATAAATTGAGTGGGGATGTCCGTGAGAGAACCGATCAGTGAATGGCCTTCGGTTTATCATCTTTATAAAAGAATGGCTTGTGAGATTAGAGGGAACAGCCATTTTTTAAAACAGGGTAGATAATAAAGAACACCCGAACCCCGGCTGGTTAGGCCGCATGGCGGGTGTTCTTTTTATATTCCATTTTATTTTATATGGGAGTGGATTGAAATTGTCCAGCATAGGCAGGATTGGTTAGGCCAGCCTCCGTTACCCTCCATGCGGAGGGTGTGTTTTCAAGAACGCTCTTGAATTGGAAGGGCACATAGAGTTTGAAAAGCACATCCGAATCGCAAAGGATTCATTCCATTGGATAACGAAGCCCCCAGTCCTTACGCAGACGATCCATCAATCCCATCATGTGCAATGTTTCTGCATGGGGCATCTCTGGACATTCGAGCTTTCCGGCCGCGATTGCCCGTGCGCAGGAGCGCACTTCGTATTCGTAACCGCTGATCTCTACAGGGCACGGGTAGATGTGCGGACTGTCTTCTCCATCAACAAAAAGCTGAATCTCCTCTGCGTGCCAAAAACTTGGCAGGACCAAATGGCCTTTTGTCCCATAGATTACGGCTTCATTGCGTAAATTGCCGAGCATGGAGGTTGTGAGTGTAGCGAGCTTTCCATCCGCATATTCCAGAATGATGCTGTCCTGCGCATCAACGCCACGGTCCGATTGGATGCACCGGGAGGTCACCGCTGCAATGGAATCTCCAAAGGCAATGGAGGCGAGCGTCAGGGGATAGATTCCCATATCAAGCAAAGCGCCACCGGCCAGAGCCGGATTCACCAGTCGGTCATGCCAGGACAGTTCAAATCCAAAACAGGCCTCCATAGAGCAGACTCTACCGATTTTTTCTGAAGCCAAAAGGTCTTGTAGCGTTTGGACAAATGGCATGTAGCGTGTCCAGACTGCCTCTGTGATCAAGAGCCCTTTTTGCTCTGCCAATGTGAATACTTCTTCTGCTTGCCTGCGGTTGACAGTAAACGCCTTTTCGCAAAGGACATGTTTTCCATAATTTAGACAGAGCATTGCATGTTCGTAATGATGGGAATGCGGCGTGGCGATATATACGAGGTCTGTGCCGCCGTCTGCCAGCATGTCTTCATAGGAACCATAAGCTTTTGTAAAGCCATAGGTCTTTGCAAAGGCTTGCGCCCGATTTAAGTCGCGAGCCGCTACAGCATAGGAAGTCACATCATCCATTTTTGCAAGGGTTTCTGCCATTGTCGCCGCGATTCTTCCCGCGCCGAGGATGGAAACCTTGAGCTTGTCCATAAGAATACCTCCCAGTCTATTTAACGATCTAAGACTACCTTTATTATAAAAAAAGTCATTGGGTAACGCAATAGAAACGGGCAGAAAAAGGAATCACAGCAGAATCCTTCTTACATCATTCGTTATAAGAAAGACGCTTTCTTCTGCTTTTAAGCATTTAGAAAGCGTCTTTTGAATGGGAGGATTTGTGCATACTTCTATTACAGATTCGGTTGAAAAAGCTCCTTTTTTATCGGAGCGGTTCCCCGTTTTGTTCAGGCGATTTGCCTTCAGGGAGTCCGGAAACGTCCATATGGATTTTTTGGTTGTCTTTCCTTCGAAGGTATTCGCGCGCATAACCTCCGTCATGTCGAACCCCACGGTGTCCTTCAAGGCCTCATTTACCGCCTTGAGAGCGCCGACGGTGTATCGAGCTACGTCGGCTGCGCCGCTTGCATCACCTTCTCTACCGGAACCGTCGATGATGGTAATATTCCCAATCTTCGCCATGGGTTCCGCAATGGCGCGGGCGATTTCTGGAAGTTTATCAATGACCATCTGTAGTTTACCGGCATCATTCATCTTAGCAAGAGCTTCTGCCTTCTTTTCCAGAGCTTCCGCCTCCGCAAGCCCCAGCTGCCGGACTGCCTCTGCCTGGGCCAGGCCCTGCTTTTCCGTCACGGCAGCCTGTGCAGCGCCCTCTTGACGAATCCGTTCCGCTTGCGCCTCTGCGTCCAGTTTTTTAGCTGCTGCTTGTGCAGCAGCATCCAATTTACGGGCTTCGGCCTCTGCCTCCGCCTTTTTAATCATAGCGATCTTCTGCGCTTCTGCAGCGAGTTCAGCCTTTTGCTTTTCAGCTTCAGACGGTTTGATGACGGTTTCCATCAGTTCGGCTTCTTTACGTTCGGCCTTCCGTTTTGCCAATTCGATGTTTTTCTGTTCCGCAGCAATTTGAATCTGGATCTCTGCTTCGCGGACTTCTCGTGCACGCTGTTCCTTAAGGACGTTTGCATCCATTTCCGTGTTAGTGATGTCTTTCAGGGTGACATTTTGTTGGATGTTGTAAGCGGCATCCGAAATGGCGCGTGTAGTTTGGCGTTCCTTCTCGAAGTTGAGCTTTTTAATATCAGCTTCCTTTTGCGCTTCTGCCATGCGCGCTTCCGCTTCCAAACGCGCCTGCTCTCCTGCACGGCGTGCTTCAGAGGTTTTAATCATGCTCTCTTTGATTGCTTCTGCCTGTGCAATTTCCGCATCACGCTTGACCGCAGCAATCTGCGGTTTGCTCAACGCTTCAAAATAGCCATTCTGGTCGCCAATCCCTTTGATTGTAAAGGATTTCAATTCCAGGCCCAATTCGGAGAGCTGATCCTCCGCCACCTCTTTGACACGCTCGGAAAACGTCTTGCGGTCTTTGTAGAGCTGTTCCGCAGTCATGTCGGCGATAATCTCGCGGAGACGGCCTTCACAGACATCCCGCGCAGTTTCCATAATATGCTGCTTGGTTTCCTCTTCACGGCCGCAGTTAAACTGCTCCACCGCGGAGCGAATCATGCTCTCCTCGTTTTTGATCTTGACAACGACTGTGCCGTTCGCCTCAATTGGAACAGCATCCGAGGTCAAAGTTCCCTGCATATTTACGTCAAAGCTGATGTTTTCCAATGTCACATAGTCGATTCGCTGTAGGACCGGAATGACCATAATGCCGCCGCCGGTGATGACCTTTGCGCGGCCTAATCCGGTCACAATCGCCGCCTTGTCAGCCGGAACCTTTTTCCATGTGGAAAAAATTGCAATCAGGATAATTAAAAGTGCTGCGACGACAATCCCAACGGTAATCAAAACTTCAGGCATAATCATTCTCCCTTCATTGATCCAAATGCATGGTCATCTGTTCCATGTCCTCCACAGGGCAAACGGTACAGATGCGCTTGTCAGGGTCTACCCCTACCACAAGGATTCGTTGCCCAACGGGGAGAATATCCTCCTCCACCCATGGGGCCAGCTTTGCGCTGAATGTCACCTTACTGCCGATGGCGCTGAGCATGGTGATCGTCCCAACAAAATCCTTGCGGATCTCCAGTTTTACAACTCCCTCCTTCCATTTTAGGTCCTGCATGGACTGTGCGAGAGGCCGGCTTTTTTCAATGGACGGATCACATACCGGCCTAATAGGTAGCAACCAGCGATCCCAGCGATTGCGGCGATGGCAACACCGGCGAACGGAGGAAGTCCCAAAAGGCATAGGCGGCCGACTGCACCGAAAACGACCACGCCAAAACAAATGCTCATCAGATTGACCGGTGCCGGCCCGTCGAATCCAGAATCGCCGTCAAAGTCGAGATCGAGATCGAAAGCACTGCCGAGAGCACCAATCAACACATCCAGAAGTGGAACGGCTAGACCGCCCCCGATGCAACAGAGATAGATGATCTGCCACGTCTCCAGAGTCATAAAACCTCCCTCCCTTTTCTTTATTATACTCTTAAGAAAATATATCTCAATAAAAATTTTTGTTACTTTCATTACAAAAATATAATGATCCAAAGAGGAATGTAAGAATTTTTCACAAAGAATGATTTGCCAGTGAAAGACTTAAAAACGCAGACTTTGCTATAAAAAGCACCCAAAGGGAATACGAAAGGCAAATCCCTTTGGGTGTATGACGCAAAAATCAATCTTCTTTTTCGTGTTTCATCAACTTGGTGGGATCGGATAAAACATTCCGAGCTGCAATGGCGGCAGCCCCCAACAGGGCGGGGCTTTCAGGCAAACGGTTTACTTCTATGGTAATGTCGTTGTAGACCAATGGATTGATACAGGCGTGTACCTTGTCGCATACAATCTGGAGCAGAATATCCGGCGCCACCTCTGCCAATTCGTCTCCGATAACGATCATTCCGGGATTGAATTGGTTGATGAGGTTTACAATTCCAATGGACAAAAACTCACAGACTTTCTCATATTCTTCGCGTGCCACTCTGTCACCCGCCCGTACCGCTGCGGAGATATTTGCAGATGTCAGGCTATTTTTATCCAGGACAGAGGATTCTCCTGCCTGTAGGCGGCGGGTGATGTTCTGACAAAACACCAAAAATGAACAATACTTTTCCAAACAACCGCGGTTTCCACATTCACAGGGGGCACCGCGATAATTGATGGTGTTGTGACCAAACTCGCCGGCAATCCCGCGTTGGCCTAAAACAAGTTTTCCATCGGTGATGATACCGCAGCCGATGCCTTGGCCTGCCAAAACATAGATCATATTCCGGATACCGTACTCTTTGCTGCGATACCAGAGCTGTGCAAAAGCACTGGCATTTGCATCATTGGTTATGTAAATTGGAATATCGAACCCCTCAGTCAAAGCTTTTTTAATGGGGAAGTTCTGCCAGCCAGAAAGCTCTGTGACAAAGAGCAATTGATCGCGGTCTTCCCGGTAAGGTCCCGGCATGGCCATGCATACAGCAGGAATGTTCGTTGCAGCATTTTCGCGCCGAATATCCTGAATGGCGTTTCGAATACGAGAAATGGTATTTTGTACGTCATCGCGGGGACCGATCGGATACTCCTCCACCGCATAGACTTTTCCCGATAAACCGACAATACTGATATAAAAAGCCCGGCGTGTCATACGAATCCCGATGACCTTATACAGCGCATCGTTCAAGGTTACGCCAATGGACCGTCGCCCTTTGCATCCGCTCATCAACCCGGTTTCTACCACAAGGCCACACTCGATGAATTCCCCAATGATGTTGGTGATCGTAGCCTGTTTCAGCCCGGACAATTGAGCAAGCGTGGCACGGGAGCAAACGCCCTCCTGCCGCAATAGGTCTGCCACCAGAGCGCGGTTGATCAGCTGGCTCCTTTCCTGGTTAATACTTTTATGTGTGATGATTTCATTCATATCCAAAGACTCCTATACTCCCAAGTTTGTCTTTTTATACTATACACTTTTTGAAATTAAAATGCTTCTAGTTGAAAAATATCATCTATTTAGATGAAATATTAAACCTGCTTTGTGATCAAATCCAGCGCATTCATCTTAATAACTGTAATCCAAATGAATCCCGTGACCTTTCTTCACACTTTTCAAGAAATCGGGAACGACTTATCCAAATGAAAATGGGAAAACAAAATGAAGCGCAAATGCAAGAACGATACCAATTATTATCATGCAAATAGTGTTGATTGCAGTGTCGCGCTTCATCACGATGATTCCGCAAACAAAGACGAATAGCTCTAATATGGAGCGTACTTCAAAATAAATCCACCCATACACAAATGTCATATGAAACAAAACCGCAACAATTGCTGCTGAAATGACAAGAGATACATGCCCCTTTCCTTTTGCATACCAACAAACAAACGCTAATAATGGAGAAATAACTGTAAATCCAAACCAAATCATTGCATAGCTTGCCGGGAAAAAGCCAGCTATAAAAGCAGAATATAAATAATAGCTTGTAATCATGCCGAGAAAAAACAAAAATACATTTATCGCCGCTCTAAATGGCGAATGACTGTAAAGTGATATACATAAAGCAATTAACACCCAAATAGAAAATCTTCCCAAAAAGTTTCTGATGTCTAAATATTGAACGATAAAAGGCAATTCGTTTGATGCAGTCGTATCGAAAAATTTTGAGACAATCCCTAAAGCGATTCCAAAAATTAAAATAGCAAACGTATTTGTGATTTTTTTGCTCGTTGATATTTGCTTATCTACACGCCGAATACAATCTAAAAAAGACATATTGATCTCCTATAATATCCAATTATCCGACTTTTTAATCCCGAGATCATGATTGCTTTCCCATGTTCTACTGCTTATGTAGGACATCCTATTTCTTTATTTCCTTCCCTTGCATACGGAAAATGGCAATAATGTGGGCTATTTATTTTGACTCGAAATTCATAGCAGTCATCTTGGAGAGGAGCGAAAATATGGATACATACAAAAGGAGTAACGGTAGAATTGTTATTTGCCAGATGGTATCTTTGGACTTCCGGATTTTCATTTCTATACACTTGCATTTATGGCTCCTCTGTATCCAGAGAAGCGTCGGCTGGGGCTGCCAGGCAGTTTTTCTCCACTTGAAGGTCGGTAATGCCCTTTTTCTGCAGGAAATCGCGTGTCGCTGTGCGCAGGAGCGTATATACGACGGAAAAAGTGGAACCCCCATTAAGATCCCTGGGATTCCCCACAGGTTTCCACACACCAGGATGGCAAGCAATACCCAAATGCCGGGGAGGCCGATAGAAGTACCCACCACACGGGGATAGATCAGATTGCCTTCTACCTGCTGTAGAATCACTAGGAAAATCAGGAACCAGAGGCAATACAATGGGTCGATAATCAGTAGAATAAATGCGCCGATTGCCCCTCCGAGATAGGCGCCCAAAATGGGAATCAGGCTGGTCAAAGAGACGATCACGCTGATGAGCAGAGCGTATGGCAGCCGGATGATACTCATGCCGAGATAGCACAGGCAACCGAGAATCAACGCCTCCGTCACTTGCCCAGTGACAAAGCCAGAAAAGATATTGCTGGCAAGGCTGCCCACAGAAATCACCTTTTGGGCCCGTTTGGGAGGCAAAAAAGCGTACAATACGCGCTTTAAATTTTTGATGAGTTTTTCTTTACTGAACAGCATGTAAACGGCAAAGATCAAGCTCATCACAAAGGTGAGAACCCCGGACGCGACACCCATTGTAGCCGTTGCAACAGACCCCACTAAGTCCGTTGTGACTTGGGAGGCCTGTGTGAGAAACGAAGTCCAATCGATCTGCATAACGGTTTCTTTCAGTTGATCGAGATCGAATTTGGTGAGGACCTCGTTTAACCAATTTGTAAAAGTTACGACATAGCTTGGAATAGCGGCTGTTAGAATTTGAATGGAATTGGCCAGCTCTGGAACGACAAAGAAGATAATTCCGCCTAAAATCAGGAATACTGCAATAAAGGAGAAAAGGACGCAAATGCCGCGGCCACACTTCCGCCAAATCTTTGAATTTTTCCGTTTTAAGAATCCAAAGATGCGATCTTCAAATAGCTTTAACAGTACGTTGAGCACAAACGCAACCGCAATCCCAAGCAAAAATGGGCTGAACAACGAAAACAAGGTGCTCAAAAAGGAGCCAGCCTGCTCCAAATGAAAGACGATATAGATTAAGGCAACTGTAAAGGTTACCAGCAACATCGCTGCTTTTATGGTTTTTGCGAAAATTTGGGATCGTCGATCCATTCCTTTAATTTCATACTCCATGCCTTCCTACACCTGAAATGTACGGGATACGCCGCCTTATCCTTTATTCAATCACACTCTACCGTATTCCCCTATGGATGTCAAGTTATTCCAGTTAAGAAATCTAGACGGATTCTTTTCTAAAGTATGTTGCGCGCGAAGGCTTGAAAAAAGTGCGATTCAAGGATATGATGAGAGAAACAGGATGAAACATCCTTGTTATAGAAAGAAGGGGTTTTATGGAACTAATGGAAGCAATCCGTGCGCGAAAGAGCTACCGGAATCAATTTGAAGACACGCCCGTACCCCGCAATGATCTTCGAGAAATTTTGGAAGCTGGTGTGGCGGCCCCCTCGGGCTGCAATATGCAGACAACCCAGTTTATCGGAGTGGACGATCCGGTCCTTGTCAAGCGGCTTGCGGAAATCTACGGAAAAGAATGGGCCTTGACAGCGCCTGCAGCAATCCTTGTGTTAACCAAGGAAACAATGTCTCCGAGTGGCGTTTCCTACCATATTCACGATTATTCCGCAGCGATGGAAAATCTTCTGTTGGCGATCACGGCGAAAGGATATGCCTCTGTATGGGTGGAAGGACAGATTCGAGGCGAACGCGCCAGAGAGATGGGCCGCCTTCTCGGAGTACCGGAGGAACTCACAGTAGCGGTGTATCTGCCAGTAGGGGTTCCGGCAAAGCCCATGGCGGAAGCAGTGAAAAAACCTTTTGAAGAGCGGGCGTGGTTTAACGGTTATCAAAAGGAATCGTAGGGCTTTCGATTGACAGAAAGGTGGCGGATGGTATGAATAAATGGTTTTCTTATGCAAATGAATATGTAAAGCAGTCCGATTGGAAGGACTTTGCCCTGGTCAAACTCTGCCTGTGCTCTGCGGGGGTTATGATTGGAATATCGCTGACAAAGAAAGCAAAGAAACTGGCGGCGTTCGGGGCCATGGCAGTATTCATTGCCACCTATCTCCCTTTGATAATCAAATTTTTGAGGATTGTGACAGCGGGACAAACACGAAACAAATCGTTTACACGCTGAACACGAGGAAAGGAAATCTGTGACCATCGAGACTGAACGACTACTCCTATGTCTTTTGAACGCGCGGCAGCTGCACCTGTGGTTTTCCGACCTGCCGGCCCTGGAACGTGAATGGGATTGCCATTATGATGGCGAGCCTGTAGAGGGCGTATTTCGAGAGATTGTGCAGCAGCAGTGGAAAATCACTTCCAGAGATCCACGAAACGCCCTGTTTCACAGCTTTTGGATTTTGCTGCGAAAGGCGGATCGCACAGTGGTAGGGACAATCGATTTTAAAGCGCCTCCGAATGCGCGCGGCGAAATAGAAATTGGTTATGGGCTGGGCGGCGCGTATGAGCGCCGAGGATATATGACCGAGGCAGTGAACGCTCTGTGCAACTGGGCGCTTCAACGGGAGGATGTCGAAAGCATCCTGGCAGAGACGGAGCAACAAAACCGCCCATCACAGAGGGTCCTACAGCGCTGCCAGTTTATTCTGGAACACGAAGGCCCTACCCTCTGGTGGAGAAGAAAAAATAATCGTGTGCGGCGGTTGTCTGGAAAGGGCTTCGGCCGCGCTATTTTTAGGGGAATAATCCATCAATTGCTGAGGAGATGTTTTTTCTAAATTGCACTTGAGGCATATAAAGAAAGTATTCGATTTTAGGAAGGGGCAGAAGACCAAACGAAAAGCGCACAGCCACCTGGCAGTCAGGTGATTGTGCGCTTTATCCCCTGAAGAGCGTTTGAAAAGAATATAAAGGGAAGACTTTTGATTTGGGTGAAACAACTTCTTCGCCGGGAACAAACGATGCTTGGCCGACGAAACTTCACTCGAATACAGCGGCCGTGTATCCCCTTATTTCAGGAGGAGCTCTTTCTTTTCCAGAATGGCTTCTACAGCCGCACAAGCAGGGCAATCACAATATTTTGCGCCAGCAGCTTTGATCTCGTTTGCATGTGTGACAATGCCTTTAGCGGTATCCGCGCCAAAGTACTGCATACCAGCGTCGGAACTAGCAAAGCCAATTAAATTGTCGATCGGCATGATGTCCGCTTCGAGCTCTGCTACATACTTTTTGGCCTCAGCAGATTCTTTTTCAGTCCCGATCGCATCCAGCCAAGCCTGCGCGGCAGCTTTTGCTTCGCTGCAACAGGTGGGGGCGTTGATTAATTCACGCGTCTTTTCAACAACAACATCCAATGATTCTTTATTCATGATGGATTTTCCTTCTTTCTTATGAAATATATCTATATTCTAGCAGAATTCTTTCGCAATTACAATGCAAATTTACATTGTCAAAGGAAACTGCAAAAAAAAGGTTGACAAACCAACCGAATGTGGGATATATTGATACTAATAAAATTTCATAAGAAATCGTTGCTTTTAAGCATGATTTTGCGTAGATGGGGACGGAATGCATTCCTTTCGCCACAGAGAGCCGCCGGTTGGTGTGAGGCGGTGCGGAATTTGCAGGACATCGCCCCGGAGCAGGCGGCTGAACCCCTCATTTGGTGTAAGTAGGCGCGTCCGGTTTCTCACCGTTAGAGGAGAGTGTATTGCTAGATACACGTGAGCGGTTGCATTGTGCAGCACTTAGAGTGGTACCGCGGAGCTAAAATAGCCTTCGTCTCTAATAACAGAGATGGAGGCTTTTTGTTTTGTCTGCAAGAGGAAAACGATGTGTACAGGGTCTTTTGAAATAGGAATAACAGGAAGAGATTTGTCAGGAGGAATGGACTATGGTATTGACAGGGGCACAAATCATCATGGAATGCCTGCTGGAGCAGGGGGTAGACACGGTATTTGGGTATCCCGGCGGAGCGGTGCTCAATATTTATGATGCATTATATGAGTACCGGGACAGGATCAACCATATCCGTACAGCCCACGAACAGGCGCGGCCCACGCGGCAGACGGGTATGCACGCTCCAGCGGTAAGACCGGCGTATGTATCGCTACATCGGGGCCTGGTGCAACCAATCTGGTGACAGGCATTGCAACCGCATATATGGATTCTGTCCCGGTGGTGGCGATCACCGGCAACGTCAATCTGGATTTGTTGGGCCTGGACAGCTTTCAAGAGGTGGACATCACCGGAATCACCATGCCGATCACCAAGCACAATTTCCTTGTCAAAGATGTTCACAAGCTGGCGGACACCATCCGGGAGGCATTTCGGATTGCCAATAGTGGGCGCAAGGGTCCCGTATTGGTGGATATTCCAAAGGACATCACAGCACAAAAGGTGGAGTTTCTTCCGCCAGCGCCACCGCTTCCGGAAAAGCATCATCTATTCCCGTTTGAGCAGCGTTTTGAACAGGCTATGCAAATGTTGGAAAAGGCGGAGCGTCCTTTTATTTATGCGGGCGGTGGTGTGATCGCATCGGGGGCATTTGAGGCTTTGAAAATTTTTGCAGATCGCCTGGATGCGCCGGTCTCGTGTTCTCTGATGTGCCAAGGCGGTTTCGATCAGACGGACGACCGCTACATGGGGATGCTCGGCATGCATGGAACGAATACGGCCGCGCTCGCGATTAAAAATTGCGACCTTTTTGTCGCTGTAGGTACTCGGTTTTCAGATCGTGTCCTTTGCAATGCAAAGCTGTTTGCACAACATTGCCCGATCATCCAAATTGATATCGACTCCGCGGAGTTCAATAAGAATATCGATGTGGATCTCAAGTTGAAAGGGGATGCCCGTGAGATTCTGGAAGAACTGAACCGCCGCCTGCCGCAACATGCACATCCGGAGTGGATGGACAATATTGCCGGATGGAAGGCCGCTTATCCGTTGCATCAGATGGTCTCTGATCCCGATGGGGTGACGCCGCAAGAGGTCTTGGAGACCCTCAGCGATTTGACCGATTCGAATGCGATTCTCTGTACGGATGTGGGGCAACATCAGATGTGGGCAGCACAGTTCTATCGCTTCCGGCATCCGCGGCAGCTTATCACTTCCGGCGGATTGGGAACCATGGGATTTGGCCTTGGGGCGGCCCTGGGGGCGCAGGTGGCAAACCCGGATACCCATGTCGTAAACATTGCCGGAGATGGAAGTTTCCACATGAACTGCAATGAGCTTGCTACCGCAGTAGCCTACAACATCCCCGTGCTGGAGATTGTATTCAACAATTCCGTTCTTGGCATGGTGCGCCAATGGCAGAAACTTTTCTACGACAATCGGTTTTCACAGACGGATCTCGATAAAAATACCGACTTTGTCAAGTTGGCCGAAGCATTTGGTGCAAAGGCATACACCATTCGGACAAAGGCGGATATTCGCTCGGTCTTGGAGCAGGCGCTTGCTTTGCGCGAACCCGTCTTGATCGATTGCCGGATTGATAAGGATGTCAACGTCCTACCGATGGTACCCGCAGGTGCTTCGGTAGAGAGCCCGATTCTAGAGATGTAAGGGGGAGGAGCGACATGACCAATACAGCTGAAAAGGAATATATTATTTCTATATTAGCCAAAAATAATCCTGGCGTTTTGCTACGGATCGCAGGGCTGTTTAGCCGCCGTTGTTATAATATTCTGAGCATCGTGGCGGCACAGACGGAGAACACGGAGTATTCTCGCATTCTGATTGTAGTACAGGGTGACGACCGCATTGTGCGGCAGGTCGACAAGCAGGTCAGTAAGTTGGTGGACATTGAGCAGGTGGATGTGCTTGACCCAAAGAACGCCGTTGTCCGCGAACATCTTCTCATTAAGGTGGAGCGTACCCTTCAGAATAGTGAAAAGTTGGTCGAGATGGCCAATGTTTTTCATGCGAATGTCCTGAGCGTTGAGACAAATACCATGATCTTGGAACTCACCGGCGACGCGACGACTATCAATTCGTTTATAGAGCTTTACAGCCCCTACCACGTTTTGAAGATTTTACGTACCGGCGCAATGGCCATGCCAAAATGATTGCAAGAAACTGGATGTAGATGTTCCGCATTTGCCCACAGGGAACCTTTGCATCCGGCAACCATACATAGAGCCGACGGCAATCACCGCGGCCCCAATTTAGATGACAGATGGGGGTAAAAAAGATGTTAACTTTGGATAAGGTATATCATGCTGCATATGTATTGAAGCAGGTGATCCGAAAGACCGACTTAATCCCTGCGCCGCAGATCAACCCGGAGAGTGAAATCTATCTGAAGACCGAAAATCTACAGGTCACCGGTTCGTTTAAGGTGCGCGGCGCCTACTATAAGATTTCACAGCTTTCTGATGAAGAAAAAGCCCACGGAGTGATTGCCTGTTCCGCAGGAAACCATGCGCAGGGGGTTGCCTTGGCCGCTGCACGCAATGGTATTCCGTCGTTAATCTGCATTCCGGATGGCGCGCCGATTTCCAAGGTGGAGGCCACCAAGAGCTATGGTGCCGAGGTGGAATTGGTAAAAGGTGTGTACGACGACGCCTATAATCGTGCGGTAGAGCTTCAAAAGGAACGCAATTTGACCTTTATCCATCCTTTTAATGATCCGGATGTCATCGCGGGGCAGGGAACGATCGGACTAGAACTGCTCAAGCAGCTTCCCGATATGGATGTAGCGATTGTGCCTGTGGGCGGCGGCGGACTGATCTCTGGAGTAGCGTTTGCCATCAAGTCGCTGAATCCGAAGTGTAAGGTTTATGGCGTACAAGCGGCCGGTGCGGCCAGTATGAAATCCTCTTTGGAACAGGATGGGCCGCATTGCCTGACGGGGGTGTCCACATTCGCGGACGGCATTGCGGTGAAATGCCCCGGCGACCTCACTTATGAGATGTGTAGCAAATATGTGGACGGCGTTGTAACGGTCAGCGATGACGAGACGGCAACCGCTATTTTGGCGTTGATCGAACAGCAGAAACTGATTACCGAAGGTGCTGGTGCGGTTGCGGTTGCCGCGGCCATGTTTAACAAGGTGGATGTCAAAGGGAAAAAGGTTGCCTGTATCCTTTCTGGCGGTAACATTGATGTGACGATTCTGTCAAAGGTGATCAACCGTGGCCTTATGAAGGCGGGCCGTTCGGCTGAGTTGATTATTGAGATGATTGACAAACCTGGACAACTCAAGGAAGTCTCCGCATTGATTGCTGATCTGGGTGCAAATGTAGTCAGCGTTCACCATGATCGCGGCGGTGAAGACACCGACATCAACGGCTGTTACCTGCGTATTGCCATGGAGACGCGCAACTGGGCGCATGTTGAGCAGATTGAAAAGGCGATTTCTGATGCGGGTTATCACATTGTCCACCGCCAAACTGTCGGCTGAGTACGGTAATCATTTATTATCTTTGAAAGTGGAGATTGGAATTATTTCTAGAAAGAATTAAGAAAGAAGGCTTTTTTATGATGACGACAATTTCGACACCGAATGCCCCAGCGGCTATCGGGCCGTATTCCCAGGCTAAGGTTGTCAACGGGATGGTATTTGCCTCCGGACAGATCCCGATCATTCCCGCAACCGGAGAGATTGCCAGTGGGGATATTGCTGTTCAGGCAGAGCAGGTCATGAAAAATGTAGGAGAAATCCTCAAGGAGGCCGGCTGCGGTTATGAAGATGTTGTGAAAACAACGTGTTTTCTGGCAGAGATGGCAGATTTTGGCGCCTTCAACGCCGTATATGAAAAATATTTTACGGGCAAACCTGCACGTTCCTGCGTAGCAGTCAAAGAACTGCCGAAGAAAGTCCTTTGTGAAGTTGAGGTCATTGCAGTACAGAATTCCTGAATCATCTTGAAAACTTATATAAAGTAAAAAGTGGCTTATTAAGCATATAATATCAAAATAGAAATTTAATTCGTTATGAAAGTTAGAGGGTGTCCCAAAAGTCATGAGATGACGGAAGGATACCCTCGTTTTTTAGAAACTCAGATATTTTTCCAAATACAAAGAGGACGCCTCTTTCCTATGAATCTAAAAATTCGTAGTTTTGGGATACCCTCTTTGTTATATAATGTTGTAGCATATTATAACGGATTCTTTTTAAATTCTTTATATTTTATAGTATAATTATAAATAGTATTATTATATTTGATAAAATAATTATAAAGAGGTGATTCCAGTGGTTTAGTGAAAAAGTATTTCACGCTTGTTAATTTTTAAATACAGAAAGACGATTATGAAAAGGTCATTAAAAAGCCTTTTAGCAATTTTGGTATCCTTCATTATGTCTTTGGTCTTGACAGTTCCTACCTTCGCAATTCATACAACAGATGAATTGGCTGTCGATCACGGTATTTTGATGAGGGAAGTACAAGTTGATCCATATGACTGTTTTCAAGTGGAATCAATTATTTCGAAATACCATGTTCGGCCAGAAACTGCACAAACAATTAGAATGTATGTTCAATCTTGTATGGATGGTTCCGGAGTTATTGAAAAAATTACTTTAATGATCCCTGCATTAACAACGAATTGGGCAAGCGGAGATGGTACAAGAACCTATAAAGGTTATGGGAATAAAACGTATTATGAAGAAATCATAACGGCAGAGTATGATTCACCCATTACAGAAGTAGGCGGTGGATTATGGGAAAATTATGTGACAGATACAGTCAAAGCTGTTGGGGAATATGCGATAAACAGTGCTATCAATACTTTGATAGATGGAACATGGGTTATATCAAAACTATTTGCCCCAAATGCGGTTCCAAGCGATCATTCTGTGTTGCATAGCACGCAATTGCATGAGACCAAGACAGCAAAATATACTTATGTAGTTGAAGACGGGCAATACGGTTTTGGGTCTTTGGTTCAACATTCTTCGGGCCGTTTTCAGAACTTTATATTGGACGAAGATACACATAGAACAGAAATTGGAAAAGATTCCGTGTTAAGCTCTATCCAAACTCCAATTCGCCGAATGAGAAAGCATACCATGGATATGTCTCTTCCGGCTGGGTAGAAACGATTGCTGGATATGAATATCATGGAGTCCATTTCAATTTTGTTGGTGCATAATTATGATCCACACTTTCAGAAAAAAGTTTTCTTGTAAATGGTGTTCCTGCTGCATAGCACTCTTTTGCATTTTAGCAGCGGCCGGGGGCTGGCTTTGGTTTTCGCGGCCGGTTACAGCCTCCCAGTATCTGTATGGTTGCTCTGTTTCCGGCGCTCAGGTGATCGATATGGCGACGCCGTCCGGAGGGCCTACTACCTTGCATGGAATCGCCACGGAGGACAGCAAGGAAATCCAGGAGCTCCTGGGCCTTCTGGACCAATATCCAACCAACCGCAAATGGGATTGGAGCTGGATGCTTGGGAAAGGCTTTGGCGATTACAATGGGAAAGACCCATACAGTTCCGTATGGGTGGTTCTATCCTTTCGGGACGCGGACGGCAAAGCCGGTTCCCTGCAATACATCGTTTCCGAAACGGGCCGCGTGCAGGTGTTTGAACCCAACCGCTTTGGCGACGTCCCTGCGGGAGTCGGACGGTTCGGGACTGAGGGGGCAGAGCGGTATTTTGCGGTTCTTCACCGGTTCTATGGCCAGAAAGTGGACAGTCCGTTGTGGGTTCCTTCTACGGGAACCCATGGAGGGATCTGACAGGCGGAAACAACGCATGATTCTGTAGAGAATGGAATAAAAGCCGGCCTCCGTTTCGGATACGTAAAAGAGGAGGCCGGCTTTTTCGGTTCCAATTGAATACGGCAGGGGCCATTTTGCCCAGCTTGTGTCCAGTGGGCATATGGATGGAATCTGGGTTTGGAGGAATCTATCAAAGCGCCTTTCGCACAAGCGCTCTGCTCTGTGATAGTTAGCATTCTATAAAAAAGAATTGGAAAGATAGGGCGGGAACCCAAGAAGATCAGCGGATGTTAGGGAATACTACAGGGAAACATAGATATTCAGGGCCAGTTGTTGTGGAAAAAGAGTGCGGACCTGCGCGGCTTCCTTCCGATTTTTCTCTGTAACCATTTCAGGCTTATTTACGGGAAATGGGAATGCTTTCTATATTCCGCTGGCGGACCCGTCCAGGAAGGCAATCCGGACGAAAGCAACGGAAAGAAGAAAGAAAATCGGGTTGGCAGGTTCCCGCTTGACAGGTTTTGTAAAAGCGTGTTAAAATAAATTAACGATAAAGCGTGCCTTTTCCGCCGGGAAAAGGGAAAAGCGTTCCTGTTTCACACTGTAGGCCTTTGAAGGTGTGAAAGAGGGAACGCTTTTTTATTGCTAAAGGAGGGCTCATGTGGATTCCGTTCAGAAGCGTTTTATAAAATATGTTTCATTAAACATTTTTGGGATGATCGGGTTATCCTGTTATATTCTTGCAGATACGTTCTTCGTGGCAAAGGGAATCGGTGCGGACGGGCTGGCTGCCCTAAATATTGCGCTTCCGATCTATAATGTTGTCAATGGCATTGGTTTGATGCTTGGAATGGGCGGGGCAACGCGGTTTGCTATTTTGAAGGGCGAAGGGCAGACCGAGCATGCGGGAGGAATCTTTACACAGACGCTCTACGCAGTATTCTTGTGTTCCATTGTTTTCCTTTTAGTGGACGGATTTTTTTCTTCTCAAATTGCTACCTGGATGGGGGCGAATGGCGAAATCTATGACATGACGCTCATATACTTACAGGTGGTTCTTGCATTTTCACCGGCTTTCTTGTTAAACAATGTCCTGAACTGCTTTGTACGAAACGATGGAAATCCCAATTTAGCCATGGCTGCCATGTTGTTTGGCAGCTTGGGCAATATTGTTTTGGATTATCTCTTTATCTTTCCCTTGCAGATGGGGATGCTTGGAGCGGTGTTGGCCACCGGAATGGCGCCATTGATGGGTATTCTATTGCTATCTACGCATTTTATCCGGCATAAAAGTACCTTTAAAATAAAAAAACAAAGGCCGGTCATTATGGATATGCTCCGCAACGCCCGGTTGGGTATTGCTTCCCTTATCACCGAGCTCTCCTCTGGAACGGTCATTTTAATATTCAATATTCTGATTTTGGGGATTAGTGGAAATATGGGCGTGGCAGCCTACGGAGTCATTGCAAACATTGCCCTGGTCGTTTTTGGCTATCTTTACAGGCGTCGCGCACGGTATACAGCCTATTATCAGCGACCATTTTGGAAGGGGAGAGTCCCAGGCGGTCAACAGAGTTTACCGGTATGCGTTGTGCCTGTGTATCGCTCTGGCAGTGGGAATTTATGTATTTTCCTTCTGGCAGGCAGATGCGATGGTGGCGCTGTTTAATAGCGATGGTGATCCACAATTGCAACAGATTGCCAATGAGGGAATTAAAATTTACTTTGTCGGATTCCTGTTTGCAGGAATCAACTTAATTACTGCGATGTATTTCAGCGCGATTGGAACGGCCAAACCTTCTTTTTTGATTGCCATTCTACGCGGTTTTGTGGTAATGATTCCTGCAGCGGTTCTTTTGTCGTCATTTGCACAGATGGTGGGAATCTGGCTGGCTTTCCCGATCACAGAGGCCATTGTGTGCGTCGTGGGCCAGTTAATCCGAAGGGCGTCCTTAAAAGAACAAGCTGCCCATTGGAGTGTCGTATAGGTTTGTCTTTCGGAAAGGTATACAGCCATCCTGCGGTATCTGCTTCATAACAAAAATGCCCCGCCGTGCGAGAGCGCTTTTGCTGGCGCTTCTGTACGCGGAGGCATTTAAATTCTAGTCCTTTTTTGTGCGGATACGAGCAACATCATGGGGCGGCGCATTTCGTCCTGCATGCCTTCGATTGACAACATATGAACCGGAGGCTGTGGCTCCACTACATGTAGGAGTTCGAATCCATTTATCAAAAGTCCATTGAGGTATGTAGTCAGGGTTTTGTGATATTTTCGAACGGTTTCGCCCAAAAAGATGGCTTGCCGCTCCCCTTCATAGAAATAATTGTCCACAGGGAAATGGAGGATGTTTCCATCCGCATCGTAGTACCAATCCTGAGATCCATATGCGGTAAAGACTGGGTGTTCTACGGAGAAAATGAAAACACCGTCTGCGGTCAAACAAGTCCGGATTTTTTGAACCACCGCTTCAAATGATTCTACGTAGTGGAGCGCCAACGAGCTGAGCACAATGTCAAAGCTTTCCGGAGGGAATGCAATGTCTTCAATCGATTGATGCAGATAGGTCACTTCCGGATAGGCCGTTTTCTGGCGTGCAACGGCGAGCATCTTTTCAGACAGGTCAACGCCGGTGGCAGACAGGGCTCCTTGCTCCATGGCATAGATACAGTGCCAGCCATAGCCGCAGCCGAGATCTAAGACCCGTTTCCCTTTAAAGTTTGGCAAAAGCTTTTGCAAGGCCGGCCACTCGCCTGCGCCCTCCAAGCCCTGTTGCGAGCGGCTCATTTGGCTGTATTTTTCAAAAAAGGTAGGATCATCGTATTTGCTTTGTCGCATGGGAACCTCCAAATTGAAGTGAATATGATAAGAATACATTTATTGTACCATGGATCGTGGAGAAAGTCATCCGGCCGGTATGTAGGGATGGCTTATAATTGAGGCGGGAGGAAACGTATGCGCCGCGTGATTTTGTACATTGCAATCAGCTTGGATGGATATATTGCCGATTTGAACGGTGGAGTCAGTTGGCTGGACTCTGGAGCGGATGCGGAAAATACAGAAGATGGATATGAGGCGTTCCTCCAAAAGATTGATACGGTGGTGATGGGATACAATACGTACCGCCAAGTGGCAGAGGAATTGTCCCCGGGCAAATGGGTGTATTCCGGTATGATGAGCTATGTGCTGACCCATCGAAAGATGGATGATCTGCCGGAAATCCGATTTGTCCATCAGAACGTTGGGCGGCTGCTCCAAAGATTGAAGCAGCAAGAGGGAAGGGATATTTGGCTCTGTGGAGGTGCCAACGTCGTGGGACAGTGCCTTGAGCAGGACTTGATCGACGAGTTCCATATTACGATGATCCCAATTCTGTTGGGACGGGGAATCCCTCTATTTTGTACATTGGACCGTTCGATACACTTGAAACTGATTTCTGTGAAGAAGAATGGGAATCTTTTGGAGTGTATCTATCGTAGAGCGGGAAACGGTCAAAGGGAGGAAAGCATATGAAGCGAATTGTTTTGCTTGCGGGCAGTTCCCATACCGGAAAGACTGCATTGGCGCAACAAATATTGGAACGGTATGGCTATCCTTACCTGTCCATCGACCATCTGAAGATGGGGTTGATTCGAAGCGGGTATTGCTCTCTCACCCCAGAGAGTGATGACAAAGAATTGACTGCTTATTTATGGCCGGTCGTCCGAGAGATCATTAAGACCGCGATTGAAAACAGGCAACGTCTGGTGATCGAAGGCTGTTATATCCCATTTGATTATCCGTGTTCTTTTGAAAAGGAATATCTCGATGAGATTCAATTTGTCTGCTTGTGTTTTCAACGATCCTACATTGAAGAACACTTTGATGTCATACAAAGTTTCGCCAATGTCATAGAACAGCGCATCGATGATAGCGCCTGTACCAAGGAACAGCTTCTAAGAGAAAATGAAGAAAATCTTCGCCTTTGTCAAAAGTTTGGCCGTTCGTACCTTCTTCTCAAAGAACCGTATTCGATTGATCTGGATCTGCTAGAAGGGACCATATAATTAGAAAACCGCTTGCCCGGATGCTCCGGGCAGGCGGTTTTTTAATCCGTGTTTTCCGTAAGGCGTCTAGGCCCTAATAGGGAAAAATCATTTCTAGGACACATAAAGCGAGAAAAAGAACAACTGGCGTCGCATAATAGAGGTATTTTTGGGGCCTAGTAGATGTCCTGCCTCTTTTATAACAGAAACAGGCCACGGGAATAGTAAGATTCGCAAACATCAGAATCCACCAGGCAGTCAAAATGCCTTCGGATGCGCCTGCAATTTTTAAAAGCCTTTCCCCCAGGAAAGGGAAGATGACGCTGGCAAACCGATAGACATCCCATAAGACAGCGCGCTTGTCCATCTTGTCCATAGGACTCCCTCCATAATCGTTTATGCTTCAAAATTTTCCGGCATACTCCACAATTGTGGACCCTCGTACACAGCTGTATATGGGTGGCCAAGCAAAGGAGAATTGTCTCCATCCTCATAAAGATAGAGGGTGTAGGTTGTTCTCCAATATGCAAATTTTCCGTTTATGGAAACCTCTTCGTAATATCGAGTAAAGTTCCCATAGACGGTTTGTGCTCCGCCTTGTATGAAATAAAAGACAGAATCGGCCAGTATGGTTGCAGATACGGAGTGAACCCCTAAACCGACGAATACGGATGTTAAATCTTTCAATGTAGGGCGGCCCCGTCGATATAAACGCCTTCCAAAGTGCCGCTAGGTCCCCGCCAACCTTTTGTTGTTTCTTCTTTTGCAACGGAGAAAGGAGTCTTTAAAGATATGGAAGGAATCTGGTTGGTCGTCGGACGATCTTCGATTGTTATGGAAAATATCACAGAGTTCCCAATTCGTAATAGGGAGAATATCAACAAAAATAAAATGATTAAGAGATACCCTGGTTTTAAATAATTTAATTCCTATCTTTAAAATGATCGTTTTTCATTTTACTTATGTTTTGTCACGAAGAATGACTTCGTCCAATCTGGGCGCATTTTTTGATCGAAAATCTATTGGAATCACCTCGTTGCAATTTTCTAATTTCAGTATATAAATCAAGCTAAAAATAATCAATAGAAATTTTAAATATTATTGAGTAAATAAATGATTTTCTAAAATAAAAATTTCCCTCGCCTGTACAGCAGGTGAGGGAAAAATGAAACGAGATACAACTGGCTGGAATTTATTATGCCCAAAATTGAGGAAGTAACAGTCCAACAAGGAATCCCTTTTATGAAGCGGACGATTATAAAAACCCTTTCTATCTCTTAGGCCTCCATTTTTTACGCCGTTCTTGTAGCGCAGCACGCATGCGCGCCAAAGACTCGTTGGCGCGGAGAGACTTCATGGTTGGGAAGGCGTTCATCAGGCGGCGATGGAGAAGCTTGCTGTTTTGTTCCAGGGCAGCCTGCTTTTGACGCAATTTTTCCAGATACTCCGTGTACGGTTTTCTGTCGGCTGACAACCGGCTTTCAATGGCAAGTTCCATATTCCGCTTCTTTTCCTCCAGAAGCACATGGCTCTTTTCGCGGATCTCATCAAGCACTTTCTGCAATTCGGCCATTTTTTTGTTGAAATCCAAGATGGTATGTACGGTTACAATGGTGTCCCCGATGAAATAGACGGCCAATCCAGCTGCGAGAAACGGTATTAAGAAGGAAGGGATTCTCTCAAGTATATTCATCACAAAAGGGTGAACCACCCGCATGACAACGACGCCCATTACACCAAAGATGAGCGAATTGCCAAGGCAGACACGTCCGTGTATATTCCACCGCCGGTGGGAGTAGTCCCACCATTTGGCATGGAAAAGCTTTTCCATCGCAAAGCCGGTGAAGTATTCCAAGATGCTGGTGAGGAATAGCGAAGCGAGATAGAGAACAATGATATTGGCAGAAAAAGGCGCCAATAGCTTGATAATTAACAGTGCACCTACTCCATAGATTGGACAGAACGGCCCGTTTAAAAACCGCGGTTGATAAACTTTTTGGCTTGAATGGAACAACATGTACTTTCACAGATCCATCCCAGCAGGCTATATACCGCAAATAACAAAATGCATTCGGCCCAATGCGGCACAAAATCCCCCCTTATCCATTTTTATAACCTTTATCATACGCTTATCCGGCAAAATTTGTCAACAGACTGTTCGCAGCAGGGTCAAAAGGTAGTAAAGCAGGGCTGCACTGACCGCAGGAGTTAAAATCCATCCAATAATATCCACATCCACACGAGCAACTTTTAAGAGGCGGCTGATACTGAGGGAAGCGTTGAAAATTTCGCTTAAAAAGAGGATGAAGATATAGGCTTTCACGCCAAACAGAGGAAGTAAAACCGCAATCAAAATCACGCGCATAATGGAATCGATAAAATTGTATCGGAAGGAATAGGCCTGCTGGTCCAGCCCTTTGAGCATGCCGTCGACGATGCTATCCACATACATTAAAGGAATAATCGGCGCCATGATGCGCAAAAAGGCGCCGGCCTGTTGACTTCCATAAAATAGCTCGCCCAAGTCCTCCGCATAGACGATCAATACCGACGTAATTAAAAAGGAAAAAAGCAATGTAAATCGGAATGCTCGCGAGGCGGAATGTTCAATCGCCTGATGTTTGCCACGCGCATTTGCCTCAGCAAGCTCGGGGATTAGGAGCGAGGATAATGAGGTCAGAAAGGATGAGGGAAACAGCAAGATGGGCATCACCATCCTTGAATGATGCCATATTGCGAAAGTGCGACGTCCGATCCCGCTCCGTGATGTTTGAGCCCACGCGGGACCAATAGATTTTCTGTACTATTGAGAAAACTGCGGATAAAAGAACCGCTGAGCACTGGTACGGCGATGTGGCAGATCTGCCGGTAGCTGCCGGAATCATTGAAGCATTTTGGCGGCCGTTTTCGCGTCATAACACGGTAGGCCAAAAAGACGACCGCACAGGAGGCGACTTCTCCAGCGGTGGAACCAAGCATGAGTGCACTGAAGGGAGTAAAGATAAAAAAGAATCCTACAGTTGCGCCAATCGTGGTAAACTGTTCCAGCAGTTCTGCGATTGCTGGTATAACACTGTTGCGAATGGCCAGAAAATATCCTTTGAGGCAGGCGCAAATCGCCATAAAAGGAAGGCCCGGTGCGAGCAGCCGCAGGGGAAGCCCGCTGGAAAGGTCTAAAAAATGCTGTGCGAGAAAGTCCGAACCCACCCATAAGATAGCGGCAGCGGCAAAACTGACGCAGAGGGAAAACAGTAGGCAACGCCGGATACAGACCGGAGAGCCACGTCCTTCCGCGACCATACGTGTTACAGAGAGGCTTGCGCCGCTGGTACAGGTGGCGATTGCCAATGCAAAAATGGAAAAGGTGAGCTGATAAACGCCCATGCCCTGTGTGCCAATCTTGCCGAGAATATAGGCACGAAACCAAATATTGGAGAAGCGGAGTAGCAATGTGCCGCCTGTCAAAATCGCCGTATTGGCCAAAAATTTGGCCTGTTTCTTCACGCGCACACCCCCATCCCGGATTCCCGCCTTGTACATACCATGTATATTGGTATATAATTAAATTTATCATCAAAATTTTGGAGGACGTTTTATGGATTGGACGGAAGTAACGGTATCGGTTGATGCAAAAGATGTCGACCGTGCAGGGGATATTGCACAGATGGTGGTGCCGTATGGCATCTATGTAGAGGATTATTCGCACCTGGAGGAAGAGGCCTGGGAGATCGCACACATTGACTTGATTGATGAAGATCTTTTGAAGAAGGACCGCACAAAGGCCCTGGTACATGTATACATCAGCCCGGAGGAAAATCCGGCAGAGGCCATCGCTTTTTTGAGCGAGCGGTATCATGCTGAAGGAATCACGCACACCATTTCTACAGCGGCCTGTGCGGAGGAGGATTGGATTCATAATTGGAAGAAATATTTTAAACCCATCCCGGTGGGAGAGAAACTGCTGATTCGTCCCAATTGGGAGAACGAATACGATGCACAGGGGCGTACCGTCCTGCATTTGGAGCCGGGTTTGGCGTTTGGGACGGGAACACATGAGACAACGCGCCTTTGTATGGAGCTGTTGGAACAGTTTGTGAAACCGGGCATGTCTGTGCTGGACGTAGGCTGTGGCAGCGGAATCTTATCCGTGGCAGCGCTCCTCCTGGGGGCAGAACGGGCGGTCGGCGTGGATATTGACGAACTTGCGGTCAAAACAGCTATTCAAAATGCCGGGCTGAACCATGTCGAGGAGCGTTTTACTGCGCTATGCGGAAACCTGACCGAGCGTGTTCAAGGGACTTATCATATTGTCGTAGCCAACATTGTGGCAGACATTATTATCTCCCTTACAGAGGATGTTTCAAGATTTCTGGCTCCTGGCGCCGTATATCTGATGAGTGGAATCATTGATACCCGGGAGAAGGATGTATTGGATGCACTGAAAGGACGCTTTGAGGTGATTGCACGCAGGGAAGAGAAAGGCTGGATTGCTTTGGCGGCGAGGCCGCTCGTGTCGGCATAAAGACGGGAAAACAGAGAGGGTGTCCCCAAACTACGAATCGTTGGATTCATAGGAAGGGGGCATCCTCTTTCTGTTTGAAAAAATATCTGCGTTTCTAAAAAAGAGGGGATCCTTCCGTCATTTCATGACTTGTGGGATGCCCTCTTTGGCGCTCAAGATTGTTTATATCGTATAAGTTGTCCAGCCTCATGCCGTTTTGCCGAATGAAGCAGGGTATATGTGGGTTACTCCTGCTCGCGATAATTTCCTAAAAAAGAAAAGCGTGGCAGTTCATCGCTCAAAGCAGCAATCAGATTTAACGTGTGGCTTTCGTGGACATTGCCAGTAAAATCAAGGTAAAAGTCGTACTCAAAATTTTTCCCTGGAATGGGACGGCTCTCAATCTTGGTAAGATTCAAACCTGCTGCCGAAAAACGAGCCAAAACACCGTGTAGTGTACCGGTACGGTGTGGAAGAGAAAAACAAAGGCTGATCTTATTGGCCCCTTCGGGGATAAACAGATGCCGGTTGATAGCGATGAAACGGGTGCAGTTGTCGGCATTGTTCTGGATGTCCCTAGCCAAGATATGCAGGCCATATTCCTCCGCTGCTGATGCAGAACAGATGGCTGCAGTGCCGGGATTGCGTTCTATGGCGACCTTTTGCGCCGCAGCGGCAGTTGCAGAGCAGGGGACCGTCTGTAAATGATGCTGAGCAATAAAGTTGGAACATTGGGCCAGGGGTTGAGGGTGCGAATAAGCCAGGCGGATATCTGAAACAGGGCACTCCTGCGCCGCTGCAAGACAATTATGGATGTGCAGTGTCTCCGCCGCAACAATATAAAAGCGATAGCGCAGAATCAAATCGTACACCTCGCTGACAGAACCGGCAGAGGAATTCTCGACTGGCAACACGCCCAGGTCTGCACGCCCATCTGCCACGGCGGCGAAGATGGCCGCAAAATTATCAAAGAAGAGCGGTTCAGCGTGGGGATACAGGCGCTGGACTGCTTCATGGGAAAACGATCCGCTTACCCCTAGACAAGCGATATGCTCTGCACGGGAAGGCGCATATTCTGCCTCCTTCACAAGTTCCCGCAATGCAGCGCCACTACCGAGCAAATTGTGCTGGAGAGCGCGGCTCATATCCATCAGAGTGGCATACAGCATACGCGCTTCACCAGCATAGTTGCCAGCACGCTGGGCCATGCTGTCCAAAATTTTCTGTTCGCGGTCAGAATTTAGAACGGGAAGGTGCTGTTCCCGTTTAATCTCTGCCACCTGTTTTGCGCAGTCCATACGCTTCAAAAACAGCGGCAGCAATTGGCGGTCGATGGCGTCAATTTCCTTGCGGACTTCCTCCAACTTCATGTGCGCCACCTCCCTTCCGATTTGCCGCCGGAGAGAATTCCCTCAAAGTTTATCAGGGCAACTGCGGCGGCGGCTTCCACGACAGGCACTGCACGCGGAACAATGCAGGGATCGTGCCTTCCGTGTACGGAGAGAATCTGATTCTCTCCGGTCTGTAGATTTACACTTTGCTGGTTCTGGCTGATCGAGGCGGTTGGCTTAATACCCACGTGAAAAAGCAAGGGCATTCCCGTGGTGATTCCGCCAAGGATTCCGCCGGCATGATTGGTCGTTGTTTTCACCGTGCCGGCTGCAAAGTAGAAGGGGTCGTTATTTTGGCTACCCCGCAGCGCACAGGAGCCAAACCCATCGCCAAATTCAACCCCCTTGACCGCAGGGATACCGAACAGAATCGAGGAAAGAACGGGTTCGATTCCTCCGAACAGAGGGCCGCCGATTCCGGCCGGAAGGCCGGTGACCGCACATTCGACGATGCCGCCCACACTGTCCTGGGACATACGCGCTTCTTCAATCAAAGCAGCCATGGCCGTTTTTTGTCCGAATCAATTACGGGAAAATAAGCCGTGGATAATGTCCTCAAAAGCTCATCGGGAATGTCAACAGGGTTAAACAGGGTATCCTCGATCTGTGCGACAGAGGCCACGTGCCCTCCGATATGGATGCCACGGCGCTCTAAAATTTGCCGGCAGACTGCACCGGCAAACACCAGCGGCGCTGTCAGACGGCCAGAAAAATGCCCGCCGCCGCGGATATCGTTGTACCCACGATAATGCAGATAAGCGGGATAATCGGAATGGCCAGGGCGCGGGACGTCCAGCAGATTGCCGTAATCCTGGGAGCGGGTATTGGTATTCTCAATCACGGCGCAGAGCGGTGCACCCGTTGTGGTATGGTTGAGAAGGCCGCTCATCACTTTTGGAAAGTCACTTTCCTTGCGCGGTGTGGCAGACTTGTCCTGCCCAGGGGCCCGGCGTTTCATCTGCGCAAGGACCGCATCAAAGTCGATCGGTTCTCCGGCGGGAAGGCCATCGATTACAACACCGATGGCGACGCCATGGCTCTCGCCGAAGATGGATATTCGAACAATTTCACCCCAAGTTGACGACATCTGCTTTTCCTCCTAGTCGATTGTAATCTTCAAAAAAGGTGGGATAACTCTTTCGGATACTCTCCGCGTCGGAAATGATAACAGGGCTATCCGCACGGAGCGCCGCGATGGAAAAAGCCATCACAATCCGATGGTCGTTGTAGCCGTTTACTTCTCCACCGTGCAACGTTTCCACTCCGTCGATCAACAGGCCGTCCGGAGTCTCCTGGACGGGAACGCCTAGCCGGCGAAGTCCGTCGGCCATAGCGGCGAGGCGGTCGCTCTCCTTGATACGCAGGCGCGCGGCATTATAGATACGTGTGCGTCCCTTTGCGAGCGCTGCAGTGACAGCCAGAATCGGCACAAGATCGGGAATTTGAGAGGCATCGATTTCCATTCCGTATAGTTTTTTGAGTTTATACAAATGGTTTCACCATTCCAATGGCTTTCCGCTCCAAATGCATCAAAAAGCGACGCGGCAGCACGGTCGCCTTGTGTCGAATGGCGTTTCAGTCCTTCAATCGCAAGCGTCCCCCCCAGTGCACCTGCAGCCAGGAAAAATGCTGCTTGGGACCAGTCGCCCTCTACGGAAAAAGACCGTGCACGATAGCGCTGGCTACCAGGAATCCGCCATCCAAATTCGATTGGTTCCACTTGGATACCAAACGCCTGCATAGCCTCCAAAGTCATATCCACATAGGCTGCACTCTCTAGAGGAGAGGAAAGACGTACGGTGCTTTCTTCGGGAAGCAGAGGGCATGCCAACAACAAGCCTGTGATAAACTGTGAACTAATATTTCCTGGAAGTATAAATTCCCCTGAATTTAACGTGCCGTATATTGATAACGGAAGCCCCCCTTTTGTCCGGCAGGTCACTCCGTGCGCTGGGAGTAGGTCAAGATAAACGCCGATGGGCCGTTCTGGAAGCCGCCCGCGCCCAATAAAAGCCGTCTCTATGCCAAGGGCAGCGCAGACTGGAATGAGAAAGCGCAGGGTGGAGCCACTCTCCCCACAGTCGATCTGTGCTTGCTTTTTTGGGGGGTGGCCGCCGGTCACATGCCAGGTATGCTGTTCTTCCCGAATGGTAGCTCCAAGGGCCTGCGCGGCCTCTGCGGTGACGCGAATATCATTGGAGATAGCGATCGGGGAGAGAATGCTGTCCCCAGCTGCCAAGGCAGCGCATAAGATGGCGCGGTGTGCCGCGCTTTTGGAACATGGAACGGTTACAGTCCCGCGCAGGGTGGAGGGGGAAACAATCACCTTACTCATTGCAACCCTCCGCCAAGGGGGCCAACTCACTGCGCGGTACCTTTTGCACAAAGCTCTGTCCAATCTCTTCCAGCAGAACAAGATTGATTGAGGAACCGATACTCTTTTTGTCGGAAGCGGTCGCATCGACAATGTGTGAGAGCGGAAAATCGCTGTGCACCGGCAGATGGTATTTTTTCAGGATCGTGGCGATGGTGTCCGCTGTACCTGCTGCGGTCCATCCGGCTTTCTCGCCCAGGCGTGCCATCATAACCATACCGATGCCAACGGCTGCACCATGGGAAAGGCCTTCGTAATGATTGAGTTTTTCCAAGGCGTGGCCAAAGGTATGGCCAAAGTTCAACAGCGCCCGTTCGCCGGTATCGAACTCATCGTGCTCGACCACGTTGCGTTTAATATCGACACAACGGTAAATCACATCGTCCATAATTGGCTCGAGATCTTCCGTATGGGCGAGCAAGTCGAACAGTGCCCGGCTTTTGATGCATCCATACTTGATGACTTCTCCCATGCCATCTGCAAAGAAGTGTGGCGGAAGGGTCTTGAGCGTATCCGGATCGATCAGAACGAAAGAAGGCTGCCAAAATGCGCCGACCAAGTTTTTTCCTTGTGGTAAATCTACGCCGGTTTTTCCTCCGACGGAAGAATCCACTTGGGACAGCAGGGTAGTTGGCACTTGGACAAAGGGGATGCCACGCAGGTAACTTGCCGCGGCGAAGCCTGCCATATCTCCGGTGACACCGCCCCCCTAGGGCAACCACAAAATCACTGCGGGTGATATGGGCCTGAGCCATATGGCCATAGATACCTTCGATGGTAGAAAGCCGCTTGGAGGGTTCTCCGGCAGGAAAGGCACAGCTAGTCACATCAAAGCCTGCGTTGCGCATAGAAGTGGAGACGCGCTCAAGGTAGAGCGGTGCAACATGGGTATCCGTAACAATGACCGCTTTTGTGCCAGGGGGAAACAGCGATGCACATTCGGCGCCAATCCGATCCAGCGCACCGCGTTCGATTCGAATGGTATAACGTTTGGAGGTATTGACAGTCAGTTCCATTTATTCGCCAAGCCTTTCTTTGATGAGTCTGCCCTGGCGCAACAGGTCGCGCAGGGTATCCGCATCGCGCTGCTTGACGGCGGCGCTGATGCGGGTGATGTTGTCGATTAAAATGTCCAATTCTTCGGTAAGGGCATCCGCGTTATCGAGGAATAGCTCTGTCCAAAGTGTTTCGTTGATCCGAGCTACGCGCGAGACATCGCGGTAGCTGCCCGCGGAAAACCCATTGTGCTGTGGGCAGCAAGGACTCATCACGTAGGCACAGGCCAACACGTGGGGCAACTGCGAGGTATAGGCGATCATAGTGTCGTGGTGTTCCGGTGTAGTGACCACCGTACCGCCGAAACCCAGTTCGATGGCAATTGCTTTCAGCGTGTCCACGGCACGTTGGGGCGCGCCACAAGGGACCAGAATGTAGCTGGCGCCGTCGAAGAGATCCGCCTCGCTGGATACAAATCCGTTTTGCTCTTTTCCCGCCATTGGATGCCCACCAACAAAGGAAAACCCAAATTGTTCTGCCAGCTTTGGCAGGTGAGCACAGATCTCCCGTTTGATACCGCAGGTATCTGTGACAATGCAATGGGGGGGAATCTGTGCGCCATGTGCTTGTATAAAATCAATATCCGCCTGGGGATACAGACAGAGATAGAGGATGTCCGCCTCGCGCAGCTCTTGTTCTCCGGCAATGCGGTCAATTGCGCCGCATTTTAAAGCTGCATCCAGTACGGACGGGTCGCAGTCCATCCCACTGACGGTGCACTCGCTGTATTTTTGGAAAGCCTTGGCCAAGGAACCGCCAATCAGGCCAAGGCCTACGATGACCACGTTCTTTTTCATATCATGCCTCTTTCCGCAAAAACGCCGTTTGCACGCCCGTGTGAATTTTTCCACAAGGGCCCTCAAACGGCGTTTCCTGCCGCTGTAGTACCATGGATGTACAGCGTTAGTATAACAAAAATTCAGTGCCCCGTCCAGATTGAACGATGAGCCCGGGCGAACGCTGTCAGAACCATCGTACAGCCGTAGAATCGGGATTTTTGCTGTACCGTATCAGCTGGTCGCCTTAGGCGTCCCACTTGGAAAGGACTTCTTTTGTATGGAGTACATGATGTGCTACACGGTCGAACTGATCCGGGGTAAGGGACTGTGCACCATCCGACAGTGCCTTGGCCGGGTTATTATGGACCTCGATAATCAGGCCGTCTGCGCCAGCGGCCACTGCGGCCATGGCGAGAGGCTCAACCAACCATGCAATGCCAGAGGCGTGGCTGGGGTCTACCACCACAGGGAGATGGGACAACTTTTTGAGAATCGGAATTGCGGAGATGTCCAGGGTGTTGCGGGTATAGGTTTCATAGGTACGGATGCCGCGCTCGCAGAGGATGACCTGATCGTTTCCGCCTGCCATGATGTATTCAGCGCTCATCAGGAGCTCTTCAATGGTGTTGGACAGGCCCCGCTTGAGCAGGATGGGCTTGTTGATCTTGCCCAATGCTTTGAGCAGCTCGAAATTCTGCATGTTTCGTGCACCCACTTGAATGATGTCCACGCCCTCCTCCTCGAAGAGCGGGATGTGCCCAATGCTCATAATCTCGGTTACGATCGGCAGACCGGTTTGTGCTTTGGCTTTTTTCAGAAGCTCGAGGCCCTCTGCCTGTAAGCCTTGAAAGGAGTAAGGGGAGGTTCTGGGCTTGAAGGCGCCTCCGCGCAGGAAGGCCGCCCCTGCGGCTTTTACACGCTCGGCAACCTCGCAGATCTGGGCCTCTGTCTCAACAGAACATGGACCAGCAATCAGCGCAAGGCTGCCGTCGCCGATCTTTTGCCCGGTGGGGAGGGTGATGACCGTGTTGTCAGGATGAAATTTCCGGTTGGCCTTCTTGTACGGTTCCTGCACGCGCTTTACGCTTTCGACAAAATCTTGTGCAGAAATGTAGTCGATATCGATGGATGTGGTGTCACCGAGCAAGCCGAGCACGGTACTCTGTGTGCCGACCCAAGTATTGACTTTGACATTGTATTCTTTGGTGAGATTATCCGCGAAATGTTTGACTTGCTCGTCTGTACAGTTTGGTTTCAATACAATAATCATGTTGATACCCTCCAAAATTTGAATGTTAGATTGTGGGGAAAATAAAATAGGCGGAGCTGCGCGATGCAGCTCCGCCTATGATAAAAACAGCCAGGTTATTTTACAATGCAAGAGAAATGGCTATTTCCACTACAGGGGTTGGCACCGCAAAGATTGCATGCGTAAAAATCCCACGCCCAAAAGAAGCGGGGATAACCAAAGCCTGTAAATCGTGTGGTTTTTGCAATCTCAAGCATGATGGAACTCCTTGTACGGAAAATTCTTGTAAGTATCATAATACGACAGAAGAGGTTTGTCAAGAAAGAATTCTTTCCAATTTGCAGGAATTTTTTTGAATTGTTGCAGAAGTCGAACTTTTTTCGCGCAAAAAGAAAGCGAATACAACACTTTCTGAACGTTTGAGGAAACTGAAATAGCTCTGTTTTTTTATACGGCTGATGTTTTCCTCGGGCTGGATATGTAGCCCAAAGGAGGGCGAACTCTTATAGCTCATTCCGGTCGATGTACCAATTGAGCCGTCCAGTTTCAGGTGCTTTATGCTTGTATCGCCTTTTGCCATGGGAACCTACGAAGCAGACAAACCAATTTACTCAAATTTTCCAATGCCCACAGCATCTTACCGGAGATTGAACGTTTGGCAGCTTCGGGGCCAGGTCACAAACCTCCCTGGAAAGTCCGGATTAACCGCTTCCATGCTCTCCCAATTTGACTGGCGCTTGCGCGGCGGTCTTTTTGTCATGCTCTTTTCACCTTTTTCGGAGCCTGCAAATTTTTCTCAATTTCCGATTGACTGTCTATTTGCGGACTTGCAGGTGGGGCGATCCAGGAATGTTTTTTGTGGCGCTTGGCGCATTTTTTCGTGTGGCCACGGCATTTCGGCGGTTGGTTCTTCAAAGCAAGGCGTCCTTATCGCTATGGAAAACAGCTTAACCGAGCCGCTTGACCTGTTCCCAAACGCGCCCGGCAACGCGCTCTGCGCCACCGGAACCATCGACGATGATGTCGGCTGCCGCACAATATGCAGGGAGGCGCTTGCGGTATAAGTCAGAGATCACTTTCTTCCGGTTCGGCTTTTGCAGTAAGGGGCGCACGGTGTCGTTTTTCAACCGTTCCTGAATCAGCCCAATGGGGGTGTCCAGTAACACCGTGACACCGCTTTTACGAAATATTTTTACATTTTGCAGGCGGAGCAATGTCCCTCCACCAGAAGCGATTATCAGCCCCCGACGGCTCGCCAGTTCTCTGGCTGCCTCCGTTTCCATGCGCCGGAAGGTTTCCTCCCCATCCTGGGCGAAGATGTCGGCGATGGTTCGGCCCTCGCGCTCCTCAATGTAGTGGTCCATATCGAGAAATTCCATGTGCGTTTTCTGTGCCAAACGGCGCCCTACTGTGGTCTTTCCACTGCCCATAAACCCGCATAGGATGATATTCTTCGGCTTCTGTTTCATTGAAAAATCCGCTCCATTTCTTTGACGGCATCGCGGCATAGCGCATCGATGTCCGCATCACGGAAGGAGGCATTATACCAGATCTCCTGTGCGGCTGCCGCTTGACCTACCAACATGCGCATACCGCCGATCGCTTTTGCACCGTTCTGTTTTGCCAAGCGAAGCAAAAGGGTCTCGTCCGGATTGTATACCGCATCAAAGACCGCCGCACAGCGGGCCAGGACCTCTGCGGAAACTGGAGAAGCGTCCACATGCGGATACATCCCGACCGGCGTGCCATTGACCAACAGATCGAAATCGCCGGAGATTGCATCCAAGAGGGACACAGAAAGCCGTCCCCCGCGTCCCTGTTTTTGCAAGACGGCCGTCAATTCTTTGCACAAAGCCTGTGCTGCGGGCAAACTGTGTTCGCGTACAGCGATGGTGATGTCCGGCGCCTGCGCAGTTTCCAAGGCCTCGAAAGCCATTACGCGCGAAACGCCCCCCGCTCCCAGAATGGCGATGCGCCCAGACAGAGAAACGCCGGCACTCTCCAACGCCTTTGTAAAACCCGCTCCGTCGGTGGTGAATCCAATCAACCGGCCGTTTTCATTTTTGACTGTGTTTACCGAGTGAAAAAAGGCAGCTTTTTTGTCCAAATCATCCAAATAAGGAATGATTGCCTGTTTATGGGGAATGGTGATGTTAAAGCCGGAAAGTTCCCGTAGGCGGGGGAGAAAGGATTCCAAATCCTCCGGGGCAATATCCATCACGCGATAGGATGCTGCGCCATATCCGGCCAAGGAGAACAGGCAGCTGTGGATAAAGGGGGACATGGTGTGTGCGATCGGATGGCCAATCACAGCGAAGTTGTGAATGGGAAAGCTGGTTTTTTCACAATATGTTTTCTCGTCCATGGCAAACTCCTTAGAATCCCCGGCTTTTCGGGGAATTTGAAAATCCTTAAAAAACTTTAAGAATCATATTGACAAAGCGAAGGATTGCTAATAATATGTTGTTAAGCAACACGGGCAGCCAGTATTTTTAGGCGGCCCGGGGCAATTGTATCACATCTGGCGCTGCTTTGTCCATATTTGGAAGATGGCGTACAGCGGCGCTTTTTGTATGCTCATTCACACAAATCAGAAGGAGGAAAAGACATGGTTCTGGAAAAGGTAAAAGCGATTCTGAGCGAGCAGTTCGATGTGGAGGAGGATTCGATCACCGTCGATACGAGCATCGCTGACGATCTGGGCGCTGATTCCTTGGACGTTGTCGATTTGCTGATGTCTATTGAAGACGAGTTTGAAATCGAAGTTCCCGATGAAGAAATTGACAACATTAAGACGGTTGGGGAGCTCGTCAAGTACATCGAAGACCACGTTAACCCGTAACCCGCTCCTGACTGGAAATCCGCCGTGCATGCACGGCGGATTTTTTACTTGAAAAGCAAGGGGCCTTCTTATATAATGAAAGTTACGATAGAATTCCTGATATAAAAGAAAGTACCGGACTTACTTGAGGTGATGGATATGGGTCAAATGGACGCGCTGGCTCTGGCGGGACAGTGCTTTTTAGGTATTCTCGCTTTTATGGCTCTGATCGGGTTGGTGTTGGTACTGGTCAATTTCGTTGGGCGTAGACGCGGTAACAGGGCGGACGCTCCGCGCACCCACAATGCCGCAGACGACGGCAAACTTATAGAACAATCGACCACAAAGGATAAAGGGGAGTAAACAATGGCGGATCAAAAGAAGATGGTGGAGGCAATCACTCCTATGGAGGAGGATTTTGCCAAATGGTACACCGACATCGTGAAAAAGGCTGAACTGATGGACTATACCAGTGTGCGCGGCTGCATGGTGATCGAGCCGTATGGCTTTGCGCTTTGGGAGAATATCCGCGACAATCTTGACGCGCGGTTTAAAGAGCTGGGGCACGAGAATGTCTCCATGCCGATGTTCATTCCGGAAAGCTTGCTTCAAAAGGAAAAGGACCATGTAGAGGGGTTTGCGCCGGAAGTGGCTTGGGTGACAATGGGCGGCAATGAGCAGTTGGAAGAGCGCCTGTGCGTGCGTCCGACCTCAGAGACGTTGTTCTGCGATCACTATGCGCGTGTCATTCATTCTTGGCGCGACCTGCCGAAGCTGTATAACCAGTGGTGCAGCGTGGTGCGTTGGGAAAAGACAACCCGCCCGTTCCTGCGCAGTGTGGAGTTCCATTGGCAAGAGGGCCACACCATGCATGAGACGGCAGAGGAGGCAAAAGCGGAAACAGAGCAGATGCTCAAGGTGTACGCGGACTTCTGCGAGCAGGATCTGGCTATCCCGGTCATCAAGGGCAAGAAGACAGATAAGGAGAAATTTGCCGGCGCAGAGGCGACTTATACCATCGAGGCGATGATGCACGACGGCAAGGCTCTGCAAAGCGGCACAAGCCACTACTTTGGCGATGGATTTGCACGCGCGTTCGATGTAACCTTTACTGGGCGCGATAATTCGATCCAATACCCGCACCAGACCTCCTGGGGGATGAGCACCCGCATCATCGGAGGAATCATTATGACTCATGGCGACAACAATGGTTTGGTGCTTCCACCCGCTGTGGCGCCGATTCAGGTGATGATTATCCCGATTGCCCAGCACAAAGAGGGCGTCCTGGATAAGGCTGGAGAGCTGCTTGCTCGTTTGAAGAAAACTTTCCGCGTGCGGATGGACGACTCTGAACAGTCCCCGGGCTGGAAATTTGCACAGTATGAAATGAAGGGGGTCCCGCTTCGTCTGGAGATTGGACCCAAGGACATCGAAAAGAATCAGTGTGTTTTGGTGCGCCGTACGGACCGGGAAAAGGTCTTTGTGCCGCTGGAGCAACTGGAAACGGCGATTGCAGAACAGTTGGAGATGGTTCGTAAGACGATGTACGAGACGGCACTGGCGCGCCGCGAGTCCATGACCTACACAGCGGCCACGTTGGATGAGCTCAAAGAGATCGCAGAGAACAAGCCGGGCTTCATCAAAGCAATGTGGTGCGGCGACCTGGCGTGTGAGGAGAAGCTCAAGGAAGTGGCTGGCGTCTCCTCGCGTTGTATGCCGTTTGAGCAGGAACATCTATCGGATACCTGTGTGTGCTGCGGCAAACCTGCAAAGACCATGGTCTACTGGGGCAAAGCATATTGATGCCGGTTTAGCAAGAAACCGCTTCGACTGTGTGGGGAAGGAAGTTGACGGATATGCGCAAAGCTTCTAAAGTGGTAACAGGGACAAAATACAAATCCAAAATGGATCGTTCCTTTTATATGAAGGCGTTGGCTGTGTTCCTTTTAGGGATTGTGTTTTTGGCGGTTTATTTTATCTTCCATAATATCCTGGTCGGCTTTTTAGGGACTTGGATGTTTGTGGCGCTTCTCTTGATTTTTTGCCGGAGTACAAAAGTACCTATTATATTGTGGGGGACACTGGCTTACTTATTAAAAACGGTCTGTTTGATAAAGTGACCATCCTCTACCGCCAGATGATGGAGGTAACGGAGGAAAAGGGCGAGGCGCGCCATGGATCTTCCAGGGTTGCTTTGAGCAAAGACCGGATTTACATCCGTTACCGCATAAAAAGTAAAGAATACTGGCTGGAGATTTCACCGGAGAACAAAGAGCAGTTTTTGGAGGAGATCCAGGAAAAACGGATTGCCATGCCGAATCGCAAGCATTTGGCAGAAGAAGCAGAAAGAAAAGAGACGTTGGAAGAATCTGTTGGTCAGGAAGAGATCGAATAAGGAACAATGTAGGAACATGCTTGGATAGGTTCCTTACATGTACCTGATATGGGATGGATGGGGCTGCGGAATCGCTTTCCGCTGCCCCATCTTCGTTAAGATCATTCAATCGAGCCGATTGCAGGATGTTGCCCGAAGAAGCGAGCGAAAAGGGATATGGAATTCTTAGAGGGGGGTAAAACCCTTCAAGCGAGGCTTTCATCACTGCTGCTCAATGAAGGTAAGACGTAAGGGGATCATGCGATGAAAAAAGGTTGGCTTGTTCTGGCGACGCTCTTTGGGATTGTGGGGACCGTGGGCGTGGTTTGCCAGAAACTGCACGAACTTCCCCACATTCGAAGTAAGGAAGGCCATTTGGTCACAGTCATCGGCGGTATGGATGGCCCGACGGCTGTGTTTGTGGCAGGGCATTCCCGTTCATCCCTTTGGAGAACGGTCTGGGTACATGGCTGTAGGGTGCTTTCTAAAATAGCACAGTTCCGCGTTCGCCAGTTCCGCAGAAAAAGGCGTTAAAGGGGGTTCTCTCTGAATTTTCAGCTTCTTCTGGGAGGAGAAGTCCCCTTTTGGGTGTTATAGGAAGAATTAGGCGAAATAGCCAAAATATTGCAAGAAAATTCTTGCAAAAAAGAGAAGATAGGACTTGCTATTTGGTGACCTATATGGTATTATAATCTAGCATGACTGCGACAGATATGCGTTGAAGCGGGAGGTTGCGGCTGAAAGATGCCGGTTTTTCCGTGGAGTATGTCCGATTTTAAACCGGGCGACAGATATTTTGAGCATGCGAAGGGATTGGGTTGCAATGCGCCCTTCTGCGCTCAGACGTTTTTGCCTACACCCGGATACATCTTGCAAAAGATGATCCGGTTTTTCAATGCCGGTTGAAGAAACACCCGGCGCCGTGTTAGGATTTAAAACGCCGCCCGCCAACTACAATAAGGAGGCGATTCAAGTGGCAGTCAAGGAAAAGATCAGGATCAGAATCAAGGGGTACGACCATCAGCTGGTTGACCAGTCCGCAGAAAAGATTGTGCAGACGGCGAAACGCACGGGCGCAAGAGTTTCCGGGCCGGTGCCGCTGCCGACCGAGAAGCAGATCATCACGATTCTGCGCGCTGTTCACAAGTATAAGGACAGCCGTGAGCAGTTTGAAATGCGCACCCACAAGAGATTGATCGACATTCTCAGACCTTCCAATAAGACCGTTGAGGCTTTGATGGGTCTGGAACTCCCCGCAGGCGTTGAAATCGAGATTAAACTCTGATTTTAACCTACCAGCGGTCGAGGTCAAGTTGGCGAGAGCCAACCAATAACCTGTACAGGAGGTAAAATAATGCAAAAAGGTATTATCGGCAAGAAGATCGGTATGACACAGATCTTCGACGAACACGGGAAAGTAGTCCCGGTAACCGTCATCGAGGCGGGGCCCTGCGTGATTTCGCAGAAGAAAACCGTTGAAAACGACGGCTACGCAGCAGTCCAGATGGGCTATGGCGACATGAAGGCCCACAAGGTCAACAAGCCGATGCAGGGCCATTTCGCAAAGGGCGATGTCGCTCCGAAGAAGGTTCTGCGCGAGTTCCGTCTGGAAAACACGGATGCCTACAATGTGGGCGACCTCGTCAAAGTCGACGTCTTTGCGGCTGGCGACAAGGTGGATGTGTGCGGCACCAGCAAAGGTAAGGGCTATGCTGGCGGCATTAAGCGCTGGAATTTGCACCGGCTCAAGGAAACCCACGGTTCCGGCCCGGTTGCCCGCCATGCTGGTTCCAACGGCGCATGTTCCGATCCGTCCAGAGTGTTCAAGGGCAAGCATCTGCCCGGCCACCTCGGCGCGGAGAAGGTCACCGTCCAGAACTTGACGGTCGTTAAGGTGGACGTCGAAAACAACCTCATCGCCGTCAAAGGCGCAGTTCCGGGTCCAAACGGCGGCACCGTCGTGATCCGTGACAGCGTGAAGGCGTAAGGGAAGGAGGATTTGGTATGCCTACAGTAGCAGTACTCGATATGGCTGGCAAGGAGATCGAAAAGATCGACCTGTCCGAGTCCGTATTTGGAATTGAGCCCAATGTGAGCGTGATGCACGACGTGGTAAAGAATTACCTCGCCAACCAGCGTCAGGGCACACAGTCCGCGCTGACCCGCGCTGAAGTTTCCGGCGGTGGCAAAAAGCCGTGGAGACAGAAGGGCACCGGCCATGCCAGACAGGGTTCCACCCGCGCGCCCCAGTGGACGCACGGCGGCATCGTGTTTGCGCCAAAGCCGCGCAGCTATCGTTATACTTTAAATAAAAAGGTACGCCGTCTTGCAATGAAGTCCGCACTTTCCAGCAAAGTTGCTAGCAGCAATATGATCGTGCTGGATCAGATCACATTGGACGAATACAAGACCAAGACCATTGCTAACATGCTTAAGGCAATCGGCTCCGAAAAGAAGACGCTGATCGTTCTGCCCGAGCTCAACAGCAAGGTGGTTGCTTCCGCAGCAAACATCCCGGGCGTGAAGACCGCAATGGTGAACACCTTGAACGTCTACGACATCCTCAACGCCGACAAGTTTGTCGTTGTAAAGGACGCCGTCTCTCAGATTGAGGAGGTGTATGCATAATGGCAGCACAGGACATCGTGATCCGCCCCATTATCACGGAAAGAAGCATGGCCGGTATCGGCATGAAAAAGTACACCTTTGAAGTCGCAAAGAGTGCGACAAAGGTCGACATCAAAAGAGCGGTTGAAGAGCTCTTTGGCGTAAAGGTCAGTAAGGTCAACACCCTGCATGTGCGCGGACATCTCCGCCGCCAGGGCAGAACCGAGGGCTACACTCCTTCTTGGAAGAAGGCTGTCGTTACCCTGACCGAGGACAGCAAGTCCATTGAATTCTTTGAAGGTATGATGTAAGAAAGCCGGATGCGCTTATAGAGCGTACCCAGTGCTTTCGGCAAGGTATGGGGCGTTGGCAACGTCCCGCAAAGCCATCATGAGGAGTGTGAAACCGAAATGCCTATTACTAATTATAAACCGACAACCAATGCCAGAAGGAATATGTCCGTAACAGACTACACGGGCCTTTCCAAGGTTGCACCGGAAAAGAGCCTTTTGGCTTCCAAAAAGAATCGTTCCGGCCGCAACAGCTATGGCAGAATTACCGTCCGTCATCGCGGCGGCGGCAATCGCAAGAAGTATCGTATCATCGACTTCAAGCGCCAGAAGGCGGATATGCCGGCAACCGTGCTCACATTGGAGTACGATCCGAACCGCTCCGCGTTTATCGCGCTTGTTCAGTATGAGGATGGCGAGAAGCGGTATATCATTGCGCCGCACGGCCTGAAGGTCGGCGACGTGGTCGTTTCCGGTGCGTCTGCGGACATCAAGCCGGGCAACGCGCTTCCGCTGGCAAATATCCCGACCGGTACCTTTGTCCACAACGTCGAGCTGTATCCCGGCAAGGGCGCACAGCTGGCGCGTGCAGCTGGCAACATGGCACAGCTGATGGCAAAGGAGAACGGCATGGCTCTTTTGAGACTGCCGTCCGGCGAGCTCCGCAACGTTTCTGCAACCTGCATGGCTACGGTTGGCCAGGTCAGCAACATCGACCATGAAAATGTGAAGATCGGTAAAGCAGGCCGCAAGCGTCACATGGGTTGGAGACCGACTGTCCGCGGTTCTGTTATGAACCCGAACGACCACCCGCACGGCGGCGGCGAAGGCAAATCGCCGATTGGACATCCGGGCCCGATGACCCCGTGGGGCAAGCCGGCGCTCGGCTATAAGACGCGCGCCCACCACAACCGTTCCGATAAGTTCATTGTGAAACGCAGAAACGGCAAATAAGGCGTACGGAAAGGAGCTTGTAATTTATGAGCAGAAGCATTAAAAAGGGTCCTTTTGTACAGCCTGTGCTGCTGAAAAGGATTCAGGAAATGAATGCGGCCGGCGAAAAGAAAATCGTGAAGACCTGGAGCAGAGCTTCCGTTATCTTCCCGGATTTCGTAGGCCACACCATCGCGGTCCACGACGGCCGCAAGCATGTTCCGGTATATGTCACAGAGGACATGGTTGGCCACAAACTCGGCGAGTTTGCCCCGACCAGAACCTTTAAGGGCCATGCCGGTTCCAAAACAACTGGTAAATAAGGGCCGAAAGGAGTATAGACAATGGAAGCAGAAGCAAGGGCTTATCTGAAATACGCCCGTATTTCTCCCCGTAAAGTGTCCATCGTACTGGACCTGATTCGCAACAAGCCGGTGGACGTTGCAATGGCTATCCTCAAGAATACCCCCAAGGCCGCTTGTGAATATCTTGAAAAGCTGTTGAAGTCGGCCATGGCGAACGCTGAGAATAACCACAACATGGATGTATCCAGACTGTACGTAGCAGAGTGCTTCGTATGTCCGGGCCCGATCCTCAAGCGCATCCGTCCCAGAGCGCAGGGCCGCGCGTATAGAATCGAGAAGAGAACTTCGCACGTCACCCTCGTGCTCAAGGAAAAAGAATAAGCAGATGAGGAGGTAAACTATGGGCCAGAAAGTAAATCCACATGGGTTCCGTGTGGGCGTAATTAAAGATTGGGATTCCCGCTGGTTCGCGAAGGACAATGTTTTCGGCGATACGCTCGTTGAAGATTACAACCTGCGCAGAACTTTGAAGAAGCAGCTGGCGGCTGCCGGCGTTCCCAAGATTGAAATCGAGCGTGATGCCTCCAAGGTGCGCGTTCATATCCACTGTGCAAACCCGGCATGGTCATCGGCAAGGGTGGCGCAGAGATCGAGAAGCTCCGCCTCCAGTGCGAAAAGATGCTCGGCAAGCCGGTTGCCATCAATATTGTTGAAGTGAAGTCCCCGGACCTCAACGCGCAGCTGATCGCAGAGAACATTGCACAGCAGCTGGAAAAGAGAATTTCTTTCCGCCGCGCGATGAAGCAGTGCATCGGCCGTGCAATGAAGCTCGGTGCAAAGGGTATCAAGACCCAGGTTTCCGGCCGTTTGGGCGGTGCTGAAATCGCCAGAACGGAACAGTATCACGACGGAACGATTCCGCTGCAGACCATCCGCGCGGACATCGATTATGGCTTTGCAGAAGCCGCCACCACCTATGGCCGCATCGGCATTAAGGTGTGGCTCTATAAGGGCGAGGTTCTCAACGATAACCGCAAGCCCCGCAGGGAAGGAGGCAGTAAATAATGCTGTTGCCTAAGCGTGTAAAATACCGCAGAGTGCATCGTGGCCGTCTGACCGGCAAGGCATATCGCGGCAATACAGTGACCTACGGCGATTTCGGCCTCCAGGCCATGGAGCCGGCATGGATCACCTCGAACCAGATCGAAGCAGCTCGTGTTGCCATGACACGTTACTGCAAGAGATTCGGTAAAGTTTGGATCAAAATTTTCCCGGATAAGCCGATTACTGAGAAGCCGGCTGAGACCCGAATGGGTTCCGGTAAAGGTTCCCCGGAATACTGGGTAGCCGTTGTTAAGCCAGGCAGAGTGATGTTCGAAATCGGCGGTGTCTCCGAAGAGACCGCTAGAGAAGCATTGCGTCTTGCATCCAACAAGCTGCCGATTAAGTGCAAGTTTGTCAAAAAGGAAGGAACGGGTGGTGAGCAGTAATGAAGGCCTCAGAAGTCAGAGATTTAACAACTGCAGAACTGGAAAGTAAGCTGAAAGACCTCAAGGCCGAGCTTTTCAACCTGCGCTTCCAGCTTGCTATTAATCAGCTCGATAACCCGATGCGCATCTCCGCTGTAAAGAAGGACATCGCGCGCGTGAAGACGGTTCTGCGCGAGAACGAGATCAAGGACAGCGCGAAGGCGTAACGGAAGGGAGGATTAACTGTGAGCGATCGTAATTTGAGAAAAACAGAGGTTGGCAGAGTTGTCAGCAACAAGATGGATAAGACCGTCGTCGTTGCCATTGAGGACAGCGTGAAGCATCCGCTGTATAAGAAAGTTATCAAACGTACCGTTAAGCTGAAGGCACATGATGAGAACAACGAATGCTCCATCGGTGACCGCGTGCGTGTGATGGAGACCCGTCCGCTCAGCAAAGAGAAGAGATGGCGTCTCGTCGAGATTATTGAGAAGGCCAAATAAGTTCGTTTGGCTTAAGCAAAGGAGGAACGCACTGTGATACAACAGCAGACCTACCTGAAAGTGGCCGACAACACCGGCGCGAAGGAGCTTATGTGCATCCGCGTTCTCGGCGGTACCGGCAGAAGGTATGCAAATATTGGCGACGTGGTAGTTGCTTCTGTGAAAAAAGCAACCCCCGGCGGCCAGGTGAAGAAGGGCGACGTTGTGAAGGCGGTTGTAGTCCGCACCGCTTCCGGCGTACGCCGCGACGATGGCACGTACATTCGCTTTGACGAGAATGCGGCTGTCATCATCAAAGAAGATAAGAATCCGAGGGGGACGCGTATCTTTGGGCCTGTGGCAAGAGAGCTGCGCGATAAGGATTATATGAAGATCCTGAGCCTTGCCCCCGAAGTGCTGTAATGGGAGGTGCTCACTGATGAATAACAAAGTTCATGTAAAAACGGGTGACACCGTCATCGTTATCAGCGGCAGGGACCGCGGCAAGAAGGGCAAGGTCATGGCCGTGAGCCCGAAGGAAGGCAAAGTCATCGTTGAGGGCCGCAACATGGTCAGCAAGCATGTCAAGGCTCGCAAGATGGGCGACCAGGCCGGCATTGTCCAGGCTGAGAGCGCTATCTATGCCTGCAAGGTCCAGATTGTCTGCCCGCGCTGCGGCAAACCGACGCGTGTCGCACATAAAGTTTATGAAGACGGCACCAAGGAACGCATTTGTGCAAAATGCGGCGAGTCGCTGTAAGGGAGGATAAAACATGGCCAGACTTAAGGATTACTATAAAAAAGATGTCGCTCCGGCGCTGATGAAGAAGTTTTCCTACAAAAGCGTGATGCAGATTCCGAAGCTCGACAAGGTCGTCATCAATGTTGGCGCTGGCGAGGCGAAGGATAACGCAAAAGTGATCGACGCCATTATGGTGGACCTCGCTGCCATCACCGGCCAGAAGCCGATGATCTGCAAAGCGAAGAAGTCGGTTGCAAACTTCAAGCTCCGTGAGGGCATGAACATTGGCGTGAAGGTAACGCTCAGAGGAGACCGTATGTATGAGTTCATCGACCGTCTCTTCAATGTAGCGCTTCCGCGCGTCAGAGACTTTAGAGGTATCAACCCGAACTCTTTTGATGGCCGCGGCAATTACAATTTGGGCATCAAAGAACAGTTGATCTTCCCGGAGATCGACTATGATAAGATCGATAAGGTCCGCGGAATGGACATCTGTTTCGTGACTACCGCAAACACCGACGAGGAATCCAGAGAGCTTTTGTCCCTCATGGGCGCCCCGTTTGCGAAATAAGGAGGGATTATTGTGGCCAAGACTTCTATGAAAATCAAACAGCGTAGACCGGCGAAGTATTCTTCCCGTGCGTATAACAGATGCAAAATCTGTGGCAGGCCGCATGCCTATCTTCGCAAGTTCGGAATTTGCCGTATCTGCTTCCGCGAACTCGCCTATAAGGGTGAGATTCCGGGCGTGAAAAAGGCCAGCTGGTAAAGCTTAGCAAAGGAGGTAACGGTATGCAAATTACAGATACAATTGCTGATTTGCTCACCCGTATTCGCAATGCGGTTTCCGCAAAGCATGATTCCGTCGACATCCCTGCTTCCAACATGAAGAAGGCCATTGTGCAGATTCTGGTGGATGAGGGCTATGTGAAGAATTTTACGGTCGTTGAGGACGGCAAACAGGGCATCATCAAAGTGAACTTGAAGTATGGCGAGGGCAAGACCCCGGTTATCAAGGGGCTGCGCCGGGTATCCAAGCCGGGCCTTCGCATTTATTCCAGCGCTGAGGAACTGCCGAAGGTCATGAAGGGCCTGGGCGTCGCCATCATCTCCACGTCCAAGGGCGTCATGACGGACCGTCAGGCGCGCAAGGAAAATGTTGGCGGAGAGGTCCTCGCATTTATTTGGTAAATAAGGGGGTGCAGAAATGTCTCGAATTGGAAGAAAACCCATAAATATTCCCGCTGGCGTCAATGTGAAAGTTGACGGCAACGTTATCACGGTCAAGGGCCCGAAGGCAACCCTCACCCAGCAGTTCCACCCGAATATGACGGTGGCTGTCGAGGGTAGCGAAATCCTCGTGACCCGTCCGAATGACGAAAAAGAGAACCGCTCTCTGCACGGCCTGACCCGTACGCTCATCCACAACATGGTGATCGGCGTAACGGAGGGCTTTAAGAAAGAGCTGGACGTCAACGGCGTCGGCTACCGTGTGCAGAAGCAGGGCAAGAACCTCGTAATGAACCTGGGCTATTCCCATCAGGTGATTGTTCCCGAAATCGACGGCATCACAATCGAGTGCCCGTCCGCGAACAAGATCGTGATCCTCGGCTCGGACAAACAGAAGGTCGGCCAGTTTGCTGCGGAAGTCCGCGAGAAGCGTCCGCCAGAGCCGTACAAGGGCAAGGGTATCCGCTATACTGGCGAATTTGTCCGTCATAAGGAAGGCAAGGCCGGTAAGGGCGCCAAGAAGTAAGGAGTGAATGACAAATGGTGAATAAGGCTGATACAAACAAAGCCAGATTGAACCGCCACAAGAGAGTGCGCGGCAAGATTTCCGGCACCGCAGAGTGCCCGCGCCTGAATGTATTTCGCTCTACCAAAAACATCTACGCCCAGATCATCGACGATGTAAAAGGAGTTACCCTCGTGGCAGCTTCTTCCCTGGACAAGGAGTTCAATGGTAACGGCGGAAACAAGGAAGCCGCACGCAAGGTTGGCGAGCTGATCGCTAAACGCGCCGCTGAAAAGGGCATTTCCCAGGTCGTATTTGACCGCGGCGGTTATATTTTCCACGGCCGCGTCAAAGAGCTGGCCGAAGGCGCCCGCGAGGGCGGCCTCAAGTTCTAAGAAGGAGGGATACTTTTGGCTAGATTTGACGCACCCAGACAGCAGTCTCAGGATGAGATGCAAGAGCATGTAGTCGCAATCAACCGTGTAAGTAAGACCGTCAAGGGCGGCCGTATCTTCAAGTTTGCTGCGCTCGTCGTGGTAGGCGATGGAAAAGGTACCGTTGGTTTCGGCATTGGTAAAGCAGGCGAAGTTCCCGAGGCGATCCGCAAGGGCATTGAGGACGCCAAGAAGAACCTGATTAAGGTCGCAATGCGCGGCGGTACGATCCCGCATGAGATCATCGGCGAGTACGGCGCAGGCAGAGTTTTGATGAAGCCTGCAGCACCTGGTACCGGCGTAATCGCTGGCGGCCCGGTTCGTGCAGTTGTCGAGGCTGTGGGTATCAAAGATATCCGTACCAAGGCACTGCGTTCCAACAACCCGTGCAATGTAGTCCGCGCAACCTTGGCCGGTATGGCTCAGCTGCGCACAGCCGACGAAGTTGCCGCGATCCGCGGTAAGTCGGTGCAGGACATTCTTTAAGGAGGGGGTAGCAAGATGGCACAGGTAAAGGTGAAGCTGGTAAGAAGCCTTATCGGCAGCAAGAAAGACCAGATTGCAACCGCCCAGGCGCTTGGTCTTCGCAAAATTGGTGACGAGTCCGTTCAGCCGGACAACGACCAGACCAAAGGTAAGGTGGCCAAGATCATCCACCTCGTCGAGGTAGTCGAAGCGTAAGCTAAGCAAGCAAGGAGGTGCGAGTAAAATGAATTTGCATGATCTAACTGCGACGCCGGGTTCCACCAAGGAATCCAAGCGGATCGGCAGAGGCCACGGCTCCGGACAGGGCAAGACCGCGGGCAAAGGCCATAAAGGCCAGAAGGCCAGAGCAGGACACGGCATGCGTCCGGGCTTTGAAGGTGGCCAGATGCCTCTGCAGAGACGTATTCCGAAAAGAGGATTTAATAATATTTTTGCCAAAACCATCGTGGCGATCAATGTAAGCGCGCTGGAGAAATTCGAGACGGGCGCGGTTGTTGACGCGCAGGCGCTCAAGGACGCAGGAATCGTCAAGAAGACCTGCGACGGCGTGAAAATTCTCGGCAATGGCGCACTCACAAAGAAGTTAACCGTTAAGGTCACTGCCTATTCCGAAGCTGCAAAGCAGAAGATTGAGGCCGCTGGTGGGAAGGCAGAGGTGATCTGAGTTGTTTAAAACAATTAAGAATGCCTGGGGTATTCCGGATCTGCGTAAAAAGATTCTTTTCACCCTGCTGATTATTGTGGTGTTCCGTTTTGGCGCCACGATCCCAGTTCCGTTCCTGGATGTCAATGCTCTGAAGGGCTTGATGGGTACGGTCAACGAAACTGGCAATGCACTCAGTTATTTGGATATGTTGTCCGGTGGTGCTTTTGCAAATGCAACAATGTTTGCAATGGGTATCACTCCATACATCAACAGTTCCATCATCATGCAGCTGTTGACGGTTGCCATTCCTCCTTTGGAGCGTATGGCGAAGGAAGGCGAAGAGGGTCGCAAGAGAATTGCGACAATCACGCGTTATGTCACAGTTGCTTTGGGCTTGATTCAGGGTACTGCCTATTACTTTTATTTGCGCAACAGTACGTATCAGGGCGCTCCGATCGCTCTGTATACCTCCGGTTGGGAACAGGTGTTCGCTGCAATCGTCATTATCCTAGCATTTACTGCTGGCACGGCGATGATGATGTGGATGGGCGAGCAGATCAACCAGAAGGGTATTGGAAATGGTATTTCCATTCTCTTGTTTGCAGGCATTGTGGCAAGACTGCCGCAGACGATCCGTTTGTTGGGCCAGTATCTCTCTGCTGCAAATCAGGACCCGACAAACTATGGCAAGTATTACTTCCTGGTTCCGCTGTTTGTTGTCCTCTTCCTGGCTGTGATCTGGGTGATCGCGTTTATGAATAATTCGGAACGCCGTATCCCGGTTCAGTATGCAAAGCGCGTTGTTGGCCGCAAGATGTACGGTGGCCAAAGCACACACATTCCGATCAAGGTTGCAATGTCCGGTGTTTTGCCGATCATCTTTGCAAGCTCGATTCTCTCGATTCCGAGTACGATTCAGCTCTTTATGGGTGGGAATGTAACAGGCTTCTGGAAATCTTTCTTTGACGCCTTCTCTTCCACGGGTTGGCTTTATTCCGTACTGTATTTCCTTCTGATTATCATGTTTGCTTATTTCTATGTAACCATTCAGTATAATCCGATTGAGATGGCCAATAATCTTCGTCAGAATAACGGCACGATTCCGGGCATTCGTCCTGGCAAGCCGACTTCTGACTTCATTTCAAAGATTCTTTCTAAGATCACATTGATTGGCGCGTTGTTCCTCGCTGTGATTGCACTTCTTCCGATTCTATTCGGAGCTGCTACCGGTATGCACAACCTGTCTTTGGGCGGTACTTCCGTCATCATCTTGGTTGGTGTTGCGCTGGATACCATGAAGCAGATGGAATCTCAGATGATGATGCGCCATTATAAAGGCTTCCTTGACTGATAAGGAGGAAATGATATGAATCTGATTCTTCTTGGCGCACCGGGCGCCGGTAAAGGAACCCAGGCAGAGGTCATCTGCCAGCATTTATCCATCCCCGCAATTTCTACGGGGAATATGATCCGCGAAGCGCTGAAGAGCGGCACGGAGATGGGCTTGAAGGCAAAGTCCTTCATGGACGCAGGCAAGCTTGTGCCCGATGAAGTTGTAATCGGCATCGTCAAAGAGCGTTTGGCCCAGGACGATTGCAAGAACGGCTTTGTGTTGGACGGTTTCCCGCGCACCATCCCCCAGGCCGAGGCTCTGGATAAGATGGGCATTGTGATCGACAAGGTCATTGATATTGAAGTTGCCGATGACAAGATTGTGGAGCGCATGTCCGGACGCCGCGTCTGTGAGACTTGCGGTGCTACCTACCACCTGCTGTACAATAAGCCGGAGGAGGAAGGTAAGTGCGGCAAATGCGGAGGCGCCCTCATTCAGCGTAAGGATGACCATCCGGATACAGTGAAAGAACGCCTGCATGTATACCACGAACAGACCGAACCCCTCAAGGATTATTACGAGAAACAGGGGAAGCTCCGTATCGTGGAAGGTCAGGAAGAAGTGGCGGATACCACCAAACTGACGCTGGCGGCATTAGAGGCGTAATCATGATTGTGCTTAAAACCAGCCGCGAGCTCGCGATTATGCGGGAGGCGTGCAGGATCTCTGCAAAAGCACTGAAACTGGCCGGCGAGGCGGTCGAGCCTGGGGTTTCTACCTGGGAGATCGACCGCATTGTCCGTCGGGTAATCGAGGAAGAGGGCGGAAAGCCCAACTTCCTTGGTTACGGCGGATTCCCGGGCAGCGCATGTGTCTCTGTAAACGACGTGGTGATCCACGGCATACCCCATAAGGAGATTATCCTCAAGGAAGGCGACATTGTCAGCATTGACACCGGCGCCTTTTATGACGGATTTAACGGCGACAACGCTTATACCTTCCCCTGTGGGGATGTGAGTGAAGAAGCCAAGCGCCTTATGGATGTCACACGCGAGAGCCTCTTTGAGGGTATCAAGGCCGCTCAGGCCGGAGCCCGCGTTGGGGATATTGGTAGCGCGGTCCAGCGGTATGTCGAGGCGCGCGGCTACTCGGTGGTACGGGATTTTGTCGGCCACGGAGTAGGTGCGAAGCTGCATGAAGACCCGAGTGTTCCCAATTACGGCACGCCAGGCAGAGGCGTGCGCCTGTTACCAGGCATGACCATCGCGATTGAACCAATGATCAACGCCGGTGTGAAGGAAGTAAAGACGCTGGAGGATGGTTGGACGACTGTCACGGCGGACGGCAAACTTTCTGCACACTTTGAGCACACCATCGCCATCACCCCGGATGGACCGGTGATTATGACTTTGCCGGAATAAAAGGGGGAGACCATGGACTTTGTGAGAGGACTCGTTGTCCGTGCCCTCGCCGGGCGGGACAAAGGCGGCTTCTTTACGGTGCTAGAGGCGAGCGGCGATATGGCCGTGATTTGTAACGGCAAACGTCGAAGTCTGGAGCATCCAAAGAGAAAGAAGCAAAAACACCTTCTGATAACCAAGACCATCTTGGAAGAGGGTTCATTGCAAACCAACCGTGAAATTCGCCATGCCCTTCGTCCATTTGAAGGGAAGGGCTGTTTTCCGCAAGAGGAGGCTACAGTATGTCGAAACAGGACGTAATTGAAACCGAGGGTATTGTGACGGAAGCACTCCCAAACGCAATGTTTATGGTAGAGCTTCAAAACCACCACCAGGTGTTGGCCCACATTTCCGGTAAGCTCCGGATGAACTTCATTCGTATTTTGCCGGGCGATAAGGTGACGATCGAACTTTCTCCGTACGATCTGACCCGGGGCCGCATTACGTGGCGTTCGAAATAAAGGGATTTCGCAGAGCTGTAAGAACTGCGGGATTTCAACATGAGACTTCACTAAGGGAGGGCGCACAAATGAAAGTCAGACCTTCTGTCAAAAAGATTTGTGAGAAGTGCAAAATCATTAAGCGCAAGGGAAAAGTCATGGTGATCTGTGACAACCCGAAGCATAAGCAGCGCCAGGGTTGAAAGCTGCGCTTTCAGACACGGCCCGCCTAAGACGGCGGGGACCGCGGGGATGGGGCAATGATGCCCCAAAAACCCGTGTTCCGCTTGGGGGCTTGTCCCCATTAATTTGAAAGACTAATTTGGAGGTGCAACAGTATGGCGCGTATAGCAGGTATTGATCTGCCCAGAGACAAGCGCATCGAAATTGCTCTTACCTATATTTATGGCATTGGCCGCAAGACCGCCACGGATATTTGCAAGGCAACGGGTGTGAACCCCGACATCCGCGTAAGAGATCTGACGGAAGACGACGCATCGAAGTTGAGAGAATACATTGATCACAACTGCCGCGTGGAAGGCGACCTTCGCCGCGACGTTGCGTTCGACATCAAGAGACTGATTGAAATCGGTTGCTATCGCGGTCTCCGTCACCGCAAGGGTCTGCCCGTAAGAGGCCAGCGTTCTAAGACCAACGCACGTACGCGGAAGGGTCCGAGAAAGACCATGGCCAACAAGAAGAAATAAGTAGGGAGGGATTTAAAAGATGGCAGCACAGAAGGGCGCTAAGAGAGGTACCACTGTTCGCAGACGCCGTGAACGCAAAAATATTGACCGTGGAGCTGCTCATATCCAGTCCACCTTTAATAACACGATTGTGACCATCACCGATACCCAGGGTAACGCGATTTCTTGGGCAAGTTCCGGTGAGTTGGGCTTTAGAGGTTCTAGAAAGTCCACCCCCTTTGCCGCACAAACCGCAGCAGAAACCGCAGCAAAAGCAGCGATGGAGCACGGCATGAAGACGGTTGAGGTTTACGTTAAGGGTCCGGGTGCAGGACGTGAGGCTGCGATCCGCGCACTGCAGGGTGCAGGTCTCGAAGTCAGCATGATCAAAGATGTCACCCCGATTCCGCACAATGGATGCCGTCCTCCGAAGAGAAGACGTGTATAGTTTTGTAAAAGGAGGAAACGAGCTATGGCGAAAAATATGCAGCCGATTCTGAAAAGATGCAAGGCACTGGGAATCAGCCCCACCGTTATGGGTGTCAATAAAGAGACAAGACGCAATCCGAAGCCGGGCAGAAGAAAGCAGAGCGAATATGCTGTCCAGCTGAATGAGAAGCAGAAAGCAAAGTTCATTTATGGTGTACTTGAGAAGCAGTTCCGTCATTATTATGAGGAAGCAAGTAAAACCAGAGGTGTTACAGGTGAAACACTGCTTCAGCTCCTTGAAAGAAGACTTGACAATGTTGTTTACCGTCTTGGCTTTGCCAACACTAGAAGAGAAGCTAGACAGATGGTCAACCATGGACATATCACGGTAAATGGCAAGCGTGTGGATATTCCGTCCTATCAGGTTAGCCCGGGTGAAGTCATTTCTATTCGGGAAAAGAGCCGTGGTTCTGAGCATGTGAAGCAGATTCTGGAGAAGAATGCAGCTACGATGATCCCGAAGTGGCTGGAGCTGAACAGAGAGACTCTGCAGGGCAAGGTTGTTGCATTGTCTGAGAGAAGCGACATTGATTTCGATATCAATGAGACTTTGATCGTTGAGTTGTACTCCAAGTAATGCAGTTGCCTAACCACATAAAAACCAGGATGGCAGGCAGAATCATCCGCTTTATGTCAAGGAGGGTCGCTAATGATCGAGATTGAGAAGCCAAAAATTGAAACAGAAATCCTAAGCAATGACGACCTACGGTAAATTTGTAGTGGAACCGCTGGAACGCGGCTTTGGTACTACGCTGGGCAACAGCCTGCGGCGGGTACTGCTTTCCTCCCTGCCGGGTGTTGCAGTTACATCGATGAAGATCGACGGTGTTCTGCATGAGTTTTCGACTGTCCCGGGCGTCAAGGAGGATGTCACCGAGATTGTTTTGAACATCAAAGGTTTGACCGCGAAACTCCATTGCGACGGCCCCAAAACAGTGGAGATCTGTGCAGAGGGCCCGTGTGAGGTTACGGCCGACTCTATCAAGTGCGACAGCGAGGTTGAGATCCTGAACCCGGATATGCATATTGCAACACTGGGGGAAGGCGCAAAGCTGTATATGGAACTGACCCTGGACAAAGGCCGCGGATATGTCCCCGCAGAGCGGAATAAGCAGAACATGCCTGCGGGCGTGATCGGCGAACTCCCGGTTGATTCTATCTACACTCCTGTTTATAAAGTGAATTACAACGTAGAACCCACTCGTGTGGGACAGCGCATTGATTTCGATAAGCTCACCTTGGAAGTGTGGACCAATGGGATTATCGGAGCACAAGAAGCAGTTTCTCTGGCCGCAAAAGTTCTGACCGAGCATTTGAATCTCTTTGTCAATTTGTCCGATAAGGGTAGCAGCACAGAGATCATGGTCGAGAAGGACGACAAGGGTAAGGAGAAGGTGCTGGAAATGACGATTGAAGAGCTGGACCTCTCCGTCCGCTCTTTCAATTGCCTCAAGCGCGCTGGAATCAATACAGTGGAGGACCTTATCAACAAATCGGAAGAAGATATGATGAAGGTCCGCAACTTGGGACGCAAGTCCTTGGAGGAGGTCGTTTGGAAGCTGGCCTCCCTCGGCTTTAATCTGCGCAAGGACGACGAATAAGACCTTGCGAACCAAAGGTAAAGGAGTGATATTCGATGCCCGGAACCAGAAAGCTCGGAAGAGCGACCAGCCACAGAACCGCAATGCTGCGTGCGATGGTCACATTCCTTCTTGAGAACGGCAAGATCGAAACCACAGTCACACGTGCTAAGGAGGTCCGCTCCCTGGCAGAAAAGATGATTACGATCGCAAAGACGAACGATCTGCACAGCAAGCGCCTTGTGATGGGATTTGTCACAAAGGAAGCTGTTACAAATAAGCTTTTCACAGAAATTGCGCCGAAGTATGCTGACCGCAATGGCGGGTATACGCGCATTACAAAGCTCGGACCACGCCGCGGCGATGCAGCCGAGATGGCGATCATTGAGCTTATCTAAATTCCATAAGAACAGGCCCCGCACAATTTTGTGCGGGGCTTTTTTGCGGTATCTACGATCATTTGTATGACACTGGTTTTGATCCGAAGTGAAAGAGACAATTAGAATGTACGCAGTAATTTGAAACAAAAAATTTGTCTATATGCGGAGGTAACCCGGCGTGGCAAAATGTGAAGAGACATCCAGATATTGTTAATCGAAATTACACAAGTGTAACCGCCTGTATGCTTGCCAATTTCGTAGCGGTAGAGTATAATAGTACTTACCAAAACCGCCAAATTTGGGCAGCAAAGTTTCGTTCCTATTGCGAAAATGCTGCAATATGATTCAAAAAAGGAGAGGAACGTATGAGAAGAGCAAAAAAGTTGCTGTCACTGGCTTTAGCGGCGGCTATGTTTGTTTCTACTTTTAGCAGCACAGCTTTTGCGTCCGATATGGACGACGCATATGAAGTCGACCGTGTGGATGGAAAATATGCCGTTGTACGGGTGGAGGATGACGGTGAATATTATGATTCAAAGTCCTCGATTACAATTCCGAGTAAAATAAAGAGCAGAACGATCACCCGTATAGGGGACGGCGATTCTTCCATTTTTGCAAGCGGCGGTTCGGAAAAGAATGTTTATTTGCCGGATACGGTTGACATTATCTCAGACGGCGCTTTTGAGGATTCTACCGTCAAACGTGTTTCGATGGAAGAAGGTCCTGTAGAGATCGGTGAGCGTGCTTTTGCCAATTGTGAGAACTTGACTTCTGTTACCTTTGCCGATAGTATCACAAAGATGGGAATTGAAGCGTTTAGTGGATGTACTTCCCTGAGAAGTGCAACTTTGCCGACAAGTCTAACGAAGATACCGGATAATGCTTTTCAGGATTGCACGGATTTGCGTTCTGTCACCATCGGGAGTTATGTGACGAGTATCGGTGACAGTGCTTTTGCTGGATGCGACAGTTTGGAGGAAGTTACCATTCCACCCAATGTCACTCGAATCGGTTATGATGCGTTTGACGACTTTACTCTGATTAAAGGCTATAATGGAACCGCGGCGCAGAAATATGCCGAGGAAAACGATATTGATTTTGAGAATCTTGGTTCCTCTTATGGTGCAGCTGTTCGTTTGAGCACAACCTCTCTGACCGTAGCAGTCAATGGGACCAATACGTTTACAGTGACCAACCCAACCAATGGAGGTTTTAGCGTATCCTCCAATTCCAGCGCAGTGAGTGTAACGCAGAGCGGTTCTACGGTTACGGTGAGAGGTGTTTCTTCTGGAACAGCTACGCTGACTGTATCTGCGACGGGATATGCTTCAGCAACGCTGACCGTGACGGTTTCGACCAATGCAATTGTAAATTCCGGCTCTGCTCTATCTTTGGATACCAGTTCCTATTCGTTCAATGTTGGGAATGTATATTATCCTTTGGCAAGAACCAACGCTGCGACGGTGCCGACTTGTACAAGCAGTAATCCAAATGTGGTTACGGTCAAGTACCAGGCAGACCGTTCCAATCGCGCAGACTTGCGTGGCAATTATTCCCATGCCTATCTGTATCAGATTCAAGGAAAATCCGCTGGCACGGCAACAATTACCATCACGAGCGGCAGTTACAGCGCTTCTTTCCCTGTGACAGTCGGGACTTCTCCGAATGGTTCTGCCTTTTGCAATCCGAGTGTTAACTTCGGTGTGTACAAGGGAAGAAGCTATGACGTTCAAATGACTGTGACGGGTTCCAATAATATGCCGAGCTTCACAGTGGGCAATGGAAATGTATTTAAGACCCAGTATGTAGGAAAGAGCGGAAACGTATATACATTCCGTGTATGGGCGGTTGGAAATCCTGGCGAAAAGACAGGTTTGTATACACAGATGCCCGGTGATTCGAAAGTGGTTCTGCACTGTGAGGGACAAATCGCTTACGGCTGATAAGTAGGCCATGGTAATAGACGGCTTTTGTCGGGCCCAACACATTTGCAGATTTAGTTATTTTACAATGGACCAGTGTGAATGTATCACGCTGGTCCATTTTTTGTACAGAGAAAACATTCGTTAGGGGAATGGTTCAAAAGAAGGTTAATGCCAGAGATGACAATCGAAAAACCCCTTTTGTTGTTTCTTACGGTTTGATAACTGCAAGGAACAACAAAAGGAGGGAACATCCAAAAATGAATGACAAGCAGAGTTAAGCACATACGACTTGGAAATGCAAATAGTATACAGAGCTATTGATAGGAATCGAAACAGATCGGGGCCGTAATTTATCAAAAAGAGAAAATTATGTTTCATATGACCTTTCCCCATCGAGAAATGTGTGATTCGGCTCCATGTGGTATTTGCGCCGAAATATCGGAGAAAGGTATTTTGCAAGGAGAAGTAGTAAAGATCTTGCAAATGTTATGCGAGTAGAAGAAGATTAAAAATAATAAAAGAAGAGGTGTACTCGGATTATGTACCTATGCTTGTAGAGATTCCATCGAAAGGAAATGTGACCAGTTGTATAGGCTACCAGGATATGAAAAGTATGCGGAATGGAAGTATAAGTACCGGAAGTATAGTAGCGACAGAGATGCCATCCAATTTGTTGGCGATGGTCATTTTAATAGGTCCCTCCTACAAATAAACGAACCGAGATGTTTTAGTACCGCAGATATTATGTGGGTATAGCAGGAAAGAATGTGAAAAAGATAAAAGAATATATTCAAAGACAGTTAGAAGAAGATAAAGGTGGAGAACGTCTGAAGATGGGAAACTTCTAAGAAATCTGTTTAGGGGTAGCAAATAAAAGCTTATGCAGATGTCAGATCGTACCGACATGGCGTGACGCGTGGCTAGTAACATGCGGTTTCATCCGTTAATGAAAAACTACCAGCTCCGCCGGGGAATTTTTTATTAATTTTGCATTCCTGTATAATTAATTTATATCCTTGAGGTGATTTTTTTGAAAGGTCTTAAATAATAAGAGCTGTCGCTTTTTAAAGGTTGTACCGCGAAATGCATCGACTTTACAATGTTTCATCTCTATATAGGATGCAAATCGTATAGATTGTTAATAATACAATGCTTTTTAGAAACTTATATACAAATAGTATTATAATATATAAATATACAATTTATTATTTAAAATATGGCTTATTGGAAAATTTTTTAAGATGAAACGAAACGTGCATAATTGTGTATTCTTTTGATATTTCTTGCCTAGTGAGTTGTAAGAGGAAAAACTTTGGGCTATAATGAAGTTATCAAAATAAAAAAGAGGCTTCTACAGCGGAGGAATATCTGTGGTCCTCTTTGCAAATACATCGACTTTACAACAAGAACTGCGAAGTGATGCTTGTTCCATGGGAAGGAATTTTGCAGAGGGCTAGGGAAGCATACAGCCGCTTTCAGAACGCACTCCCAGATGAGGTGAAAAAATGATTCTGAAGAATGCAAAGATTATGGATGATACGTTTACATTGGTGGATGCCTGCCTATCTACAGATGGCGAAAAATTGCGGAGATTGCCCCAGAACTCCATGGGGATGAAGAGATTGATCTTTCCGGATGTGTAATAGTCCCTGGTTTCGTAGACATTCACATTCATGCCTGTGTTGGTGCGGATACTTGTGATGCATCTACTGCGGGACTGGCAAAAATGGCCGCCCATTTAGTTACGAAGGGGGTGACCAGCTTCTGTCCTACAACGATGACGGTTTCCCATGAAGAAATTGAAGATGCTTTGGCTAGTGTAAAAGCTTGCATGGATGACCGTCCCTTTGGTGCGGCAATTATGGGAGTCAATATGGAAGGGCCGTATATTTCTATTAATAAAAAAGGCGCACAGAAGGGTGAATATGTCAAAAATCCAGATTGGGAGGAGTTCAAGAGGTTCTACGATGGGTGTGGAGGCATTATCAAACTGGTAGATATTGCGCCAGAGTGTGAGGGAGCCGATGAATTCATCAAAAAGCGAGCAAACTTTGCACTGTTTCGATTGCCCATACGGATGCCGATTATGATCAAGCAAAGCATGCCTTTAATATCGGCATAACGCATGCCACCCATTTATACAATGCGATGAGTGGTATGACGCATCGTTCTCCGGGTGTAGTTGGCGCTGTATTTGACGATGAGCGTGTGCGCGCAGAAATCATATGCGATGGGTTCCATATTAATCCAGCAGTGTTGCGGATTACATTCCGCCAGCTTGGGGAGGATCGTACGGTGATTATCAGTGATTCCATGCGTGCGGCGGGTGAACCGGACGGCATTTCCGAGCTAGGAGGGCAAACGGTCTATGTCAAAGATGGTCAGGCGCGCTTAAAGGATGGAACAATTGCTGGATCGACCACCAATATGCACCAGGAAGTGTGCAATTTGGTGCGATTCGGTGTACCGTTTAAACAGGTAATTAAGAGCGCAACCATTAATCCAGCCCGTGAAATCCACGAGGATGCCAATATTGGCAGCATTAAAGTGGGAAAACGTGCCGATCTAGTGGTATTGGACAATGATTTGAATATTAAAATGGTTATTGCACGCGGCAAAATTGCTGTGGACAACCGGTAAGGAATGGAAAGCTAAAAAGGGTGGGACGAATTTCGTCCCACCCTTTTGTTTAGGGAATTCCCCTGTATTTTACTGATGGCATAAGCGGTTTATCATATGATTTAGAACGATTATAAGTGTTCCCAATGGATATTCGAAAAGCGCTCTTTCCCGTTGATTGTAAGAATACTGGAATGGGAAAAAGCCGTTGCACATGGTATACATACAATCGCTATATTTTTAGAAGGAAAATAGAGTTGAAAAATAAAAGTTGGAAAATGATGTTGATGTTTTGAACGATCTAGGGCTGTGAATCAAAAGGGATGGAAGGTATGATTTTGATCGATCGGTAAGGAACAAAAAGAGAACATGACAACGGAAGAACAAAAAATTCCTAAAAATCGAATCGTTCGAATCCAGGAGTCTTGTAAAATGGAATATTCTCTGTATAAGCCCCCGTACCTCACCGGGATAGAGGGTCCGCCTCCTAACATTTGGCGGGTTCTCAACCGCCGGGGTCACAGAAACGAATAAAAATTGTATATGCGCCAATAGCTCAGCTGGACAGAGCACCGCCCTCCTAAGCGCTGTATCAAAAATTCACTTCTAGGATGTAATTATGAATAGTTTTGTTCCGAACTGAAATTGTGAAGATAGAAAAAGATCTCAATAGGGCTTACATATAAAGTATCAAGAGTTCTTGAACTGCAATCCCGTCGAAAAAGTTTTCTTTCATGTATTTGTCCCTTTTTTAAGCCTGGTAGATGGTGATCTTCGTAGAAGCTCTTTTCGTTCGCTTTGATGATGATAGAAAATAACCTCTAAAGGTTTATCCGTCAGAGATTTGACGATCTCATAGAGATTGCCGTCCAAGATCTAGCGCAGTTTATGGAGTGTACTCGTTATATTGGTTAGCCGCGTTTGCCTATCAGATATAGGCAAACGCATGTAATGATTATCTTGATCGTCTGCCTTGCTTGCCTATACCCCGGTATAGGCAAATGCGGCAACCCTGTCTTGATAATCTGCCTTACTTGCCTCTATAGGCAAATTCATCGAACTACCGTAATGGTTTGCTTTGTCCATAGTCAGTAGTTGGTACATGGTTCATTCTGAAGGAACTCCCATGTGTAAGAGTATATGTAGGTATTTTGAAGTACACGTGGTATTTTAGGGCTTATCAATAACATGCATACTTGTTTCCTCATAATAAATGTAATTTGCAGATCGATAGTATGTGGTACAAGGTCGTCCTATATGGGGGATGCAATCCCCATATAGAATACTTTCAGAACACTTTTCGTGAGGAGTATAACGGGTTCATCGTGAAAATAATTTTTGTTTATGAGAGCGATGGTCAATGTATAGAGGTCGATCGCCGTTTATCGTTGTTCTTTTATGAAGAATTTCTTTTTCCAGTAGAACGGGTCCGAGGATATGGATGTGCATGGATCGTTCCATTATGTTGGGGAAAACTTGGCCTGCTATAGAAGTTGGCAATCTTGTCGGTCATAGGGTCTTTCATAAGGAGAAAGCTTGCGGAATGCTCCATTTTATAGAGTGTAAGGACCTCCTTCTTCACTTACAAAAATCCGCCTGTTGTGATGAATTTCACAACAGGCGGACAGTATTTTTTCAGGTGTGAACGAAAAATTTCGTTTTAGATCACACGGACCTTAATGATATCCGGAAATTCTTCAATCTTTGCAGCATTTCCGTTGAGGTCGCCTGTGACATCCAAAAGGGTATAAGCGTAATCCTTACGGGATTTACTCTGCATATTCTCAATATTGATGCCGAACTCCGCAAGCTTACCGGCCAAAAGGCTGATCGTATTCGGGACATTGCGGTGAATGATACAAATACGGGAGAAAGCCGGATCACGCGGCATGGAAACATTTGGAAGGTTTACAGAGTGCAAGATGTTGCCGTTTTCGAGATAATCCTTGAGCTCGTCGGCTGCCATACGCGCACAATTGTCCTCGCTCTCCGGGGTGGATGCGCCCAGATGCGGAACAGCGACAACACCCTCTACACCCAACATCTCATCCGTCGGAAAATCCGTCACATAGGAAGCAACCTTTCCGTCTGCCAATGCTTTTAGGAGGTCAGCAGAATTTACCAGGTCACCGCGTGCAAAGTTTAGAATACGCACATGATCCTGCATCTTAGCAATACTTTCTGCGTTGATCATTTCTTTGGTGTCCGGCGTAAGCGGAACATGAACAGTGATATAATCGCAGTTTGCATAGATTTCATCCAATGTCTGCGCATGCTTGGTGGAGCGGGAAAGGCCCCACGCGGCATCAACACTCAAATACGGATCGTAGCCATAGACTTCCATGCCAAGGCTCTTAGCAGCGTTGGCCACCAGAATACCGATGGCGCCAAGGCCGATAACACCAAGGCGTTTTCCGCTGATTTCCGGTCCAACAAACTGGCTTTTTCCCTTTTCGACCAGTTTACCAACTTCTGCGCCCTTGCCCTTCAAGCTCTTTGCCCATTCAATACCGGAAACAATCTTACGAGAGGCGAGCAGCAACCCCGCGATAACCAGCTCCTTGACAGCGTTGGCATTGGCGCCCGGTGTATTAAAGACGCAGATTCCTGCTTCACTGCATTTGTCCAACGGAATATTGTTGACACCCGCGCCTGCGCGCGCAATTGCCAACAAGTTACTGGGCAGCTCCATCTCATGCATGGAAGCGGAACGAACCAGGATTGCCTCTGGATTTTCGACGTCTTCGCCGCAGGTATAGTTTGCACCAAAACGGTCCAGGCCCACGGAGGAAATTTTATTTAAGCATTTCACATTGTACATGTTTATCACCTGTATCTTTCAAAAATAAAGGATCTTTCTAAATGCCATACTATGTAAGCAACAGGGCTTATGCGTTGGCTTCTTCAAACTTCTTCATAAATTCTACGAGCTTTTCGACGCCTTCCATCGGCATAGCATTGTAAATCGAAGCGCGCATTCCACCGACCGAACGATGGCCCTTTAGATTGACGAAACCAGCTGCCTCGGCCTCTTTGACAAACTTTGCGTTCAGTTCGTCGCTGTCTGTAACGAACGGGACGTTCATCAAAGAGCGGTCTTTCGGAACGACGGTTCCACGGAACATCTTGGAGTTGTCCAGATAATGATACAGAATACCCGCCTTTTTCTCATTGTATTTTTTCATTTCCTCAAGGCCGCCCATGGTGTTCTTGATCCAATCGAGTACGAGCATGCTGATATAGATTGCATAGCATGGCGGTGTATTAAACATAGAACCATTGTCCGCATGGGTCTGATAGTTAAACATGGTGGGAGTGATGTCCATCGCATGGCCGATCAGGTCCTCGCGGATAATGACAACCGTCAAACCGGCCGGTCCCATGTTCTTTTGAGCGCCTGCATACAATACGCCGAACTTGTTCACATCGATCGGTTCACTCAAAATGCAGGAGGAAATATCCGCTACCAGCGGGACCTCTCCCGTCTCCGGCAACTTTGTAAATTTGGTACCGTAGATGGTGTTGTTCATGCAGATGTGGAAATAGTCCGCATCTTTGGTAAAGGTAGAAGGATCGAGCTTCGGTATATAGCAGAAGGTCTGATCCTTAGAAGAAGCCACAACATTCGCTTCACCGTAGCGGGCCGCTTCTTTATATGCCTTTGTAGCCCACTGGCCAGTAATCACAAAGTCGGCCTTGCCGCTTTTGGTCATCAAATTCATGGGAACCATTGCAAACTGGGAGGATGCACCACCCTGTAAGAACAAGACTTTGTAGTTGTCGGGAATATTCATGACTTCACGGAGCAGGCTTTCGGCAGAACCGATGATACCCTCATAGACCTTAGAACGATGGGACATTTCCATAACCGATTGGCCACTGCCCTGATAGTCCAACATTTCGTCCGCAGCGCGGCGAAGAACAGCTTCGGGCAGCATCGAGGGGCCCGCGGAAAAGTTATAAACGCGATTCATAATGGTGCAACCTCCTATAAATTACTGCTTCAGATGAGCAGACTATAATACTATTTATTATACCGATTTAGCGCACTGAAATCAATGGAGCGAAATTCATAAATTTATTGACGAATCAAAGAAAATTTCGTCTGATTTTTGGTGGGATAAAAGGGGCGAATCTGGTGACCTTTTGACAAAAAACTTGGTCAACCGAAAAAATTGATCGGATTGTACAAAATACAAATTTTATCAGAAAAATGTTGGTCAATATTGTTGCACTTTCCATTCTTTTCATGTACAATGAAGATAATTTTGGAATCCATAAGGACCCCAGACATGGGGCCATGCATAACCAAAAAGGAATAGGGGGTGATGAAACCGTATGGCACAGCAGACAATCGACATCGTACGGGAGACGGAACGAAAAGCAGAGCAGACCGAACGGGATGCAGCACAGCAGGCTGAGCAATTGTTACAGCAGGCCCGCAAAGATGCAGAACAGACGGTGGCACATATGGCTGCTGAGGCGGACAAGCAGGCCCGGAATTCCTTGCAGGCGGCGAGCAAGCAGGGAGAATCCCGTGTGGCGAAGGCTGCTCAAGAAGCCGAGCAAGAGATTGCGGCGCTGCGTGCGCATGCACAAAAAAGGAAAAAGAGGCAATCGCCTGTGTGATTGCCGAACTCGTCGGATAGTAGCGAGTAAAAACCAATTCCGAAAGGAGGAATTGCACTTATGGCGGTATTGCAGATGCAGCGCATCAGCATATACGCTCTCAGGAAAAACCGAAAGCCCATTCTGGAATGGATACAGCGGTGTGGCGCGGTGGAGATCAACGACGTGTTGGAGGAAGACAGCGTATTCCGGCGGATCGATATGACCGCACAAAAAACACAGTTTGAAAAGAACATTGCCGCTTCAAAACAGGCATTGGATGTACTCCACCAGTATATGCCCGAGAAAAAGTCTCTGTTTGCTTCGCTGGAAGGACGCAAGGAAATTCCGGCGGTACAGTACGATGCATTCCGAGAAAAAAGCGACAGTGTGCTCCATGTGGTTCATCGTCTGAATGAACTCTCAAAGGATATTGCAGACAGCCAAGGGACGATCCAAAAATTGCAGACGCAAATAGAAGCCCTGAATCCCTGGGTGAATCTCGATGTCTCCATGAGAATCCAGGGGACAAAATGTACGGCTTCTTTTGTTGGGACGCTTCCAACGGCGTATACAGAACCTGTGTTGGAGGAGAACTTGGCTTTATTGGTACCCAAGGTCCCTCTTCATGTGGATGTGATCAGTACCTCTCAGGAGCAGACTTGCATCTTTTTGCTTTGTAACCGGCGGGATGCTCCTGCGGTGGAAGAAGCTTTGCGTACCTTGGGCTTTGCCAAACCTGCTTCGCCTTCAAAAACGCCCCCCGCAGAACGTATGCAAACGTTACAAGGGCGAATTGAGGAGCAGCAAAAAACCATGCAAGAGGCGGAAGAAGAGATCAAAAGTTATGCCCCGCAACGGGATGATCTCAAATTCATGGTGGATTACCTGACCATGCGTCAAGAGAAATATGAGGTGATTGGCCGCCTCATGCAGTCGCGGCGAACCTTTGTGCTCACCGGATATATTCCCCAAAGGGATGCGGGGAAGCTCGCCCAGGAACTGGAGCAGCGGTTTGGCGCGGCGGTGGAACTCGAAAATCCCTCGGAGGACGAGGATGTACCTGTACTCCTGAAGAACAACAAGTTTACAGAGCCAGTGGAGGGGGTTTTGGAATCCTTTAGCCTTCCTGGCAAAGGCGAGGTGGACCCCACCTCGGTCATGGCAGTCTTTTATTATTTTCTATTTGGCATGATGCTCTCCGATGCTGCCTATGGGCTGCTGATGGTGATTGGTTGCGGACTTGTGTTGCTCAAATTCAAGAATATGGAGGATGGGCTTCGCAAGACGCTGCGGATGTTTTTTTCTGTGGGATTTCCACTACGGTTTGGGGATTCCTGTTTGGAAGTTTCTTTGGAGATGCCTTGGCAGTCGTCTCCCGGACCTTCTTTGGAAACGAAGTGGCGCTCCAGCCACTTTGGTTTGAGCCTCTCAAAGAACCGATGCGCATGCTGATGTTTGCGCTCTTGGTCGGTGTGATCCACTTGTTCACGGGTTTGGCTATGCAGCTTTACCAACTTTGCCGGCAAAAGAAGTACAAGGATGCTCTGTACGACGTGATATTCTGGTATATGCTGGTAGGCGGCGCAGTTGTGTTTATGTTGTCCAATCAGATGTTTGTAGACATCGCGCAACTCAGCTTTATTTTACCCGCTCAAGTGGGGAACGTAGCTGCAATTGTCGCAGGGATCGGTGCAGTTGGTATTATTTTTACATCGGGACGCGAATCTCGCAATCCGATCAAACGGCTGCTCAAGGGCCTTTACGGCCTTTATAACGTCACTGGCTATTTAAGCGATGTCCTGTCGTATTCCCGCCTGCTTGCCTTGGGACTTGCAACCAGCGTCATTGCAACGGTGATTAATCAGATGGGCAGTATGGGCGGCGGTGGAGTCGGTGGAGCGATCATGTTTATCCTGGTGTTTCTCGTTGGCCATACCATCAATCTGGGGATCAATTTATTGGGCGCTTATGTGCATACCAATCGTCTCCAGTTTGTGGAGTTCTTTGGAAAATTTTATGAGGGCGGCGGGCGTAAATTTGCGCCATTCGGCGTCCATACCAAATACTACAAAATCAGGGAGGAAAAATAATTATGGAAAACATGGGTATTGTACTTGCTTTGCTTGGCGCAGTTCTAGCGGCATTGTTGGCAGGCGCTGGTTCCGCAGTAGGCGTTGGCCGTGCGGGCGAGGCTGCCGCAGGCGTTGTAACAGAGGACCCGTCTAAATTCGGTAAGGTTTTGATTTTACAGCTGCTTCCCGGCACACAGGGCATTTACGGCCTGTTGATCGCGTTTATCACGCTTTCCCAGATCGGTATTCTGGGCGGTAATTATGAAATGTCTCTGGCAAAGGGATTTCTGTATTTTCTGGCCTGCCTGCCGATGGCGATTGTTGGCTATTGGTCGGCTCTGAAACAGAGCCGTGCGTCGGTCGCCTGCATCGGTCTGGTTGCGAAGCGCCCCGATCAGCTCGGCAAGGCCATCATCTTCCCCGCCATGGTCGAAACCTACGCCATCCTTGCGCTTCTGGTTTCCATCCTGGCGATTACAGGCATCGGCGGTCTGCCGGTATGATCCGCCCCCGCCAAAATATGATATGGAAAAGGAGCGCTGCGCATGACTGGATTGGAACAAATCATTAAACAGATTGAAGACGACGCGGCGGCCTCCGCGGCCTCTATCCGCAGGGACGCGGAGGAGAAAGCGGCGCAAATTGCACAGGAGGCACGGTCGCGCGGTGAAGCGCGCGCGCAGGAAATTGCAGAACAGGCAAAGGAAAAGGTGAAAGACCTACAAAGCCGGGCAGAGTCCGCGGCAGCTCTGCAAAAACGGCAGAGCATCCTTGCGGCCAAGCAGCAGATTATTCGGGAGTTGATGGACAAAAGCTTGCGGGCGATGGATGCGCTTGCGCCTGCGGATTATTTTGCCAATATACAAAAATTAGTCCATAAGTACGCGCTAGCCCAGAACGGCGAGATCTTTTTCTCACAAAGGGATCTGGATCGCCTGCCCAAAGGGTTTGAACAAGAACTTGCGCAGGCCGTCCCGGCCGGAGGCAGCTTAAAAATATCCCGTGAGCCGCGGAACATGGAAGGCGGCTTTGTGCTGGTGTATGGCGGCGTGGAGCAAAACTGCTCTTTCGCGGCGCTATTCGACGCCGCAAGAGACAGCTTGCAGGATAAACTGCATGCGCTGCTCTTTGCGGGAGGATACTGATATGGCGGAAAAACAATACACCTATGCAGTCGCCCGCATCCGCACGAAAGAGCTCAGCCTTTTGAAAAGTGCTTTCCTGGAACAGTTGCTGGCAGCGAAAAGCTATGCAGAATGCATCCAGCTTTTGTCAGAAAAAGGTTGGGGAGACGGGACGGCAACGGACGCGGAACAAATCCTCAAAGGGGAACAGGAAAAAACCTGGGCCCTGATGGAGGAATTGGTGGACGATGTATCGGTCTTTGACGTGTTCCTCTATGCAAACGACTACCACAATCTAAAGGCCGCGATCAAAATGGTGTATCTGGATACAGAACGGCGCGAGGCATTTTTCTCACATGGGACTGTACAGCCGGAAACCATGCTGAAGGCGCTTCGCGAACAGGATTATTCCCTGTTACCAGAGGCAATGCGGGCCCCTGCAAAAGAGGCGTTTGATCTCTTGTTGCATACACGTGACGGCCAGCTTTGCGACGTCATAGTCGATCGCGCGGCCTTGGATGCAATCTATGCAGCTGGAAAAGCAGCGGATCACCCGATCATTCGGGAATATGCGGAGCTAACCGTAGCCGCTGCAGACATCAAAATTGCGGTTCGCGCACAAAAACCGGAAAGTCCTTGGATTTTCTCAAGCGCGCGTTGGCCCCTTGCGATTCCCTCGATGTTGAGCAGCTTGCGAAAGCTTCCCTCGAGGGGCAAGATGCGGTCTACAGCTATCTGCAAAGGACGGCCTATGCGGATGCGGTGCCGGTGCTGCAAGAATCGCCTTCTGCGTTTGAGCGCTGGTGTGACAACCTGATTATACGGGATATTCGTCCACAACAGTACAACCCCTTTACCATTGGACCGCTGGCCGCGTATATCCTGGCGAGGGAGAACGAGGTAAAAACAGTGCGCATCATTCTTTCCGGAAAATGGAACCATCTGCGGGAAGAAGCGGTGCGCGATCGTATGCGGGAAATGTACCGCAATGTTTAGGGGGGAGTGCCATGTATAAAATTGCAGTGATGGGAGATCGGGACAGCATCTATGGCTTTGCGGCCTTGGGGCTGGACACCTATCCCGTGACCGACCCAATCGAAGCGGCCCGGAAGCTGCGGGGATTGGCGGAGCAGGAATACGCGGTGGTCTATATCACCGAGGCGCTGGCAGAGACCCTTGAGGCAGAGATTGACCGTTACCGGGAGCAGATGCTGCCCGCAATTATTTTGATTCCGGGAGCGTCTGGCAATACCGGAAAGGGTGTCGCTGCAGTGAAGAAGAGTGTGGAACAGGCGGTCGGCTCCGACATTATCTTTAATAATTAATTTTATGAATCGGATAGATTTCCGGAACTCTGGGAGGGCGCAGCAGTGCTTTCCCGCAGAAAGGAACGATCAGAACAATGAGCAAAGGAACCATAAAAAAGGTTGCCGGCCCGCTGGTCATCGCTGAAGGAATGCGAGACGCGAACATGTTTGACGTGGTGCGCGTCAGCGAACAACGCCTGATCGGCGAGATCATCGAGATTCACGGCGACCAGGCTTCCGTCCAGGTCTACGAGGAGACCTCCGGACTTGGCCCGGGCGAACCGGTGGAATCCACCGGCGCGCCTCTCTCCGTGGAGTTAGGTCCCGGCCTGATCGGAAGCATCTTCGATGGAATCCAGCGTCCGCTGGAGGAGATCATGAAGGTCTCAGGCAACAATCTGCAGCGCGGTGTGGAAATCCCCGCGCTGGATCATCAGAAAAAATGGCATTTTCAGCCGCTGAAAAAGGCGGGCGATTCCGTCACGGGCGGCGATATCATCGGTACAGTCCAGGAGACGCCGATTGTGGTCCACAAAATTCTGGTGCCCAACGGATTGATGGGGACATTGCGCTCGATCAAGGAGGGCGATTATAACATCGACGAGACCGTTGCGGTGGTGGATACGCCAAACGGTTCCAGCCAGAATCTGACCTTGCTGCAAAAATGGCCGGTGCGTGTCGGCAGGCCATACAAGCAGAAGTTGTCCCCGGATATGCCGCTTGTCACAGGGCAGCGTGTCATCGATACGCTGTTTCCCATTGCAAAAGGTGGTGTAGCAGCGGTTCCGGGACCGTTCGGCAGTGGAAAAACCGTCGTACAGCACCAGCTGGCCAAGTGGGCAGAAGCGGATATCGTTGTCTATATTGGTTGCGGCGAACGCGGCAACGAGATGACGGACGTTTGAACGAATTCCCGGAATTGAAGGACCCAAAGACGGGTTTCTCCCTGATGGAGCGCACTGTCTTAATCGCCAATACCTCCGACATGCCAGTTGCGGCACGTGAAGCGTCCATCTATACGGGGATCACCATCGCGGAGTATTTCCGCGATATGGGCTATTCCGTCGCCCTGATGGCGGACTCGACCTCCCGTTGGGCGGAGGCGTTGCGCGAAATGTCCGGGCGACTGGAAGAGATGCCCGGCGAAGAGGGCTATCCCGCGTACTTGGGCAGCCGTCTGGCGCAGTTCTACGAGCGTGCGGGCCGTGTGGTAACCATTGGCAGCGAAGGGCGTGAAGGCGCGCTGTCTGTCATTGGCGCTGTTTCTCCCCCGGGCGGCGATATTTCCGAACCGGTTTCGCAGGCAACCCTACGCATCGTCAAGGTATTTTGGAGCCTGGATTCGGATCTTGCCTACAAACGTCATTTCCCAGCGGTCAACTGGTTGACCAGTTATTCCCTGTATGTCGACACCATGGAGAAATGGTTTAATGAACACGTAAATGCAGATTGGATGAACCTGCGTGCGCGTTTGATGCGTCTCTTGCAGGAGGAAGCAGAATTGAACGAGATTGTTCAGCTGGTCGGTATGGATGCCCTTTCGGCGCCGGACCGCTTGAAACTCGAAGCATCCCGTTCCATTCGTGAGGATTTCTTGCATCAGGATGCTTTCCATGAAGTGGACACCTATACGCCGTTGCAAAAGCAATACACGATGATGCAACTGGTATTGGACTATTACGACAAAGCGGTGGAGGCCCTGGGCAAGGGGGCGTCCATCGATGATTTGGTAAAGCTGCCTGTGCGTGAACGCATCGGCCGTTTCAAGTATATCCAGGAACAGGATATGCGGGCCGAATATGAGGCAATTTTGAAAGCGCTTTCCAAACAGATTGAAGAGCTTTCGCAAAAGGAGGACTTCTAAATGCCAAAGGAATACCGAACCATACAGGAAGTTGCGGGTCCTCTGATGTTGGTGCGCGGCGTGGAAGGCGTGACCTATAACGAGCTGGGGGAGATCGAGCTGTTCAGCGGGGAGAAACGCCGCTGCAAAGTATTGGAGATCGACGGCGGCAACGCATTGGTTCAGCTTTTTGAGAGCTCCACCGGTATCAACCTGAGCAACAGCAAGGTGCGCTTTTTGGGGCGCAGCATGGAGTTGGGCGTCTCAGAGGATATGCTCAGCCGCGTGTTCGACGGTCTTGGCCGTCCGATCGACGGGGGGCCGGAGATCCTCCCGGACAAGCGTATGGACATCAATGGATTGCCGATGAACCCCGCGGCGCGCAATTATCCGCAGGAATTTATCCAAACGGGTATATCTGCAATTGATGGCCTGAACACGTTGGTGCGCGGTCAGAAACTGCCGATCTTTTCCGCCAGCGGCTTACCGCATGCAAATTTGGCGGCGCAGATTGCCCGCCAGGCAAAGGTGCGCGGCACGAATGAACCGTTTGCGGTCGTATTTGCCGCCATGGGTATCACATTCGAGGAATCCAACTTCTTTATTCAGAGTTTTAAAGAGACTGGCGCCATCGACCGTACGGTGATGTTCGTCAACTTAGCGAATGATCCAGCGGTCGAGCGAATTGCAACGCCTCGTATGGCATTGACCGCCGCCGAGTATCTTGCCTTTGAAAAGAACATGCACGTACTGGTCATCTTGACCGACATCACGAACTATGCCGATGCCCTGCGCGAGGTCTCCGCTGCACGCAAAGAGGTGCCCGGACGCGTGGGTATCCAGGTTATATGTATACGGACCTTGCGTCCCTGTATGAGCGTGCTGGACGGCAAAAGGGCAAAAATGGAAGCATCACAATGATTCCGATTCTGACCATGCCTGAGGACGACAAGACCCACCCGATCCCCGACCTGACAGGCTATATTACAGAAGGGCAGATCATTTTAAGCCGTGAATTGTACCGCAAGGGCGTCACGCCGCCGATTGATGTACTGCCTTCCCTGTCCCGTTTGAAGGATAAGGGAATCGGAGAGGGAAAAACCCGCGCCGACCACGCCAATACGATGAACCAGCTCTTTGCAGCCTATGCGCGCGGTAAGGAAGCCAAGGAATTGATGACGGTTCTCGGCGAGGCAGCTCTGACGGATATGGATAAGCTGTATGCGCAATTTGCAGATGAATTTGAGCGGGAATATGTTTCCCAGGGATACAATGCAAACCGCGATATTGAAGAGACGTTAGAAATCGGTTGGAAACTGCTCTCCATTCTACCGCGCAGTGAATTGAAGCGTATCAAAGATGCCTTCCTGGATGAATATTACGATAAAGCAAAGGCGCAGCGCGAACGGGAAGCGTAATCCACTGCGTTGCCTCACGGAAAGGGGGAGACATCTTTGGCGGCAACCCATGTAAACCCAACGCGAATGGAATTGACGCGCCTGAAGAAAAAACTTGTGACTGCCACACGGGGGCACAAGCTTCTGAAGGATAAGCGCGACGAGCTGATGCGCCAATTTTTGGATTTGGTTCGGGAGAATAAGGCCCTGCGCGAAAAGGTAGAGGCTGGTATCGCGGCAGCCAATCAGAATTTTGTTCTGGCGCGAGCGGGTATGCAGGACCCAGTGCTCGATGTGGCGTTGATGACGCCGAAGCAGGAAGTCTTTTTGGAGTGTAGCGCGCGCAACGTGATGAGTGTGGACATTCCGGTTTTCACCTATAAGACCCGCACTTCGGATGCAAACGATATTTATTCCTACGGCTTTGCATTTACGTCCAGCGATTTGGATGCGGCGGTGAAGTCTTTGGCAGATGTCCTGCCGGACATGCTGCGTCTGGCTGAGATTGAGAAGTCGTGTCAGCTGATGGCGGCTGAGATCGAAAAGACGCGCAGGCGGGTCAACGCACTGGAACATGTGATGATTCCGCAGATGCAGGCGAATATCAAATACATCACCATGAAGCTCGATGAAAACGAGCGCAGCACGCAGATTCGCCTGATGAAGGTTAAGGACATGATGCTGGAAGAGGCGCATCATTACAGCGAGCATATCCCGGAACCAGCTTGATGGAAATGAATCACAGAGAAAAAGAGGATGCAATACGAAGCCGTATTGCATCCTCTTTTGTTGTTGCCATTAGGCTTGCCCCCTGGTTCTACAAGGGGTGAAATAAAAAGCCTTGGCCAAAAACCTCCGTATTACAATTGAGATGGTTTGGCAACCGCATCACGAAAGAGCCAGGAGGGTTTTACGCAAGTGAAACATGAAGGGAAGCAGACGGCGCACTCCGGCTACCGGTGCGAACACCGCCCGGTATTTGCACCAAAGTGCCGCCGGAGATGATTTATAAGGCATTACGCGGGGATATTATGAAAATCATCAAAAAGCTGTGTAAGGAGATGAAAGTAGAGATCATCGAGGGCGAGGCGTGCCCGGATCACATTCATCTTCGAGTGAGTATCCGCTATGTGTATAGCACAGTTCGTGGGGACGCTCAAGAGCAAAAGTGCGCTGATGATTTTCGATAGACATGCAAACCTAAAGTACAAATACAAGGGCCGGAATTTCTGGTGCCGAGGACCCTTTGTGGATAGTAAGAAAGGATACGAAGAGGCTCCAGGAGTATATCCAAAACCAATTGGAAGAAGATTTGGCAAGCGGCCAGATGTCTCGCAAGGGATACATGGACCCGTTTACGGATAGCAGGAGAGAGTAAGCAAAAGAAAACAGCCGCTTTTAGCGGCTGCCTGTAGCAGTGATGCAATCACAAACCCTCAGTACCCCAGGGGGGCAGTACTTGCTGACCCCTCTGGGATCTGAGCATACCGCTCCTTTACGAGCGGTTTTGATTGTCCAAGGCATTAGTACAGAAATGGTTGAAAAAATTCACATATAGCAAAAAATCTGAGAATACATTCGAGTAAACGAAGAATCAGGGGATGATTTCATCCATTAAGCGCTACAAGCATGATTATAGATTTGGAATCCATATGAAAATGTTATACAATATTAAAAGAAATTTTCAATTGATTCTAGTCAGAAATCCGCCCCAAAGTTCCCATCCATGAATCGGAAAATGGTGTGCAAACTTGTATATTGTTTGAATTCTATGGACAATGGGCGGTTTACTGTATAGCTATGTTTTGGATAAGGAGAGGAAAGGAAAATGAAAAATTTTTGCCTTACTGCTGTCACTTGTTCTATTACTATCTTTGGCAGCTTGTGGCCAAGACGCATCGAATGGAGATGTTAACAAAAACAATGGCGAAGAAAATTCGACTGGCGTTCAGGTGGATGAGGGATTGTTCAATGTTGATGTAACCTTACCCGCCGCTTTATTTGATAGCATGACAGAAGAAGACATCAAAAAGACAGCCGAAGAAAACGGCTATAGCGGTTGTGTGGTGCATGAGGATGGTTCTGTCACCTATACAATGACGAAAACCAAGCATAAAGAAATGCTCGAGGAACTTAAGAAAAGTATGGACGAATCCATTAAGAACTTGACAGAGGGTGAGAATGCAGTAGCCTCCTTTATGTCGATCGACTATACGGACGATTATTCCGAAGTAAATATACAGGTAAATGCTGACGAATATACACAATGGGATAACTTCTATGCATTGGCTTTCTATATGACGGGCGCGTATTATCAGTCTTTTGCAGGAGTAGCGCCCGATAAAATTGATGTTGTAGTTCATTTTATTGATGGTGACACAAAAGAGGTTTTGAGTACCACTTCTTATAGGGACTATGTGAATGAAATGGAATCTTCTGGTGATACGAATCATTCGAACGAAAGCAGCGGTGTTTAAAAGGATGGTGTAAATCCGTTTATGGCAGGGTACATGGCTAGATCCGATGTTTGCGAGTCTTTTCTTGATTATGCGGATATAACTTCCGATGGAGTACGCCTGTGGTTGGACGTTGCTATTCGCAATATGAAGATGAATAGGGAAAAGGACATATTGGCGTTTATATAGGCTATCAAAACTTGTCATTTCAAAACCAAAGTGTTGATGAAGGAATGCATATAACACGACTTTTTGGAAAAATCCATATGTTGGTTGCAATCCTTTCCCGCGAATCGCAGACGGGCCACTGAGCCGCAAGCCAATGGGCACACCATCTGGGAATTCTGGCAAATTGCGGCGATTGTGTTTGCCTGCGTTCCCACTACAACAGGAGTTGTATGCAGCAGAGAAACCGCTGGTTGGCTGATCACTTAGCACAGCTATGGCGGGAGGCCGAATGGTCGAAAGGCCTACACCATCCAGTATGTCGGTCGGAAGAAACTCCCGGTTATAGTGGTTGGATTGGTTTTATACGAAGCCTTTCAGAGGAAGGGGATAATTTCCTTTTCACACAAAAATAGCCTATCTCAATAAGGGTTGTATAAAATCGGCCGCCTCATAAGCTTGGCTCATGAGGCGGCCGATGGTTTTGTAACTTTTAAGAATAGCGGGTGACAATGGGGTCCTGCGAAAGATAGAAGAATGAAAGAGGAAATAGTTCAACCAATAGTAAATGGGACTGCTTGGGGAAAAGGTCTATTCCAGATATTTTCGCGACATTGGGGAAGAAATCTCTGTGGCAGGTACTTCATTGCCTGGAAGAGCGGAATCAAGAAATTCAGTCATGTTTTCCCAATATCGCTTTGGCATATGGGTCATACGGCATTTTGGATTGAAACGCCCTTCGATGCCGATGGTGTGATAAAATCGTTTCCAAAGTGCACGAAATTGTTGTTCTGTCTCATTTGGATGCTCCAAAGTAAAGTTTTCGAGAGGAATAATAGCGTCCTGGCCCGGTTGGTGAACGAGGGCCATATGGTGTGTTTTATCATAAATAAGAAATGTTTCTCCATTGAAACGGCTGCTGAAGTGTTCCAAAATCAGGGGGAGTACCCGGTTTTTCGGAGTAATGATTGCGGCGAGAGTACCGTTTTGTTCAGAAAAACGAAGAAATCCCGTCAGGAGATGAGCTTCATGACTGGCTGCAAAAACTGCTTTATTCAGAGTATTTACCGTGTCGTCGGCAAGCCAATTGGTTACCTGTGCACCATATGAATAACCCATACGGATGAACCGGTAAAGTATGAGTTCCCGTTTCGGTAGACAGGAGAGAAACCCCACTTCAATCCATTCGCGGGCTTGCGGGGAGATTTTGCGGGATAGGGAAACATAAACTCGCTCCGCGTGGCCGGAATCGGTTTCAATCCACTTTTCCGGGTAGAGTGATACTTGTGCTTCTTCATCAGAGAAAATCTGTGCGGGAACTTCACGCTTGGTATAGCTTTCAAAGATACAACATAGAAAACCTTCAAAGCTGCCGTCATAGCGATAGGCTACCATAAATTAAGCCTCCTTTTGAGCGAGTTCCGGAAAGTTGGTCGTGTCACTTGAATTCGGAACAGGGGGCGTGCTAAAAAAGGATAGCTGTTCTGGAATGTCTGAAACAACGAACTTTTGCTTTTCTTCGGAGATCAAAGCGCGTAAAATACTCTCAGGAGTAAAACGCAGGCCTTCCCGTATCTTTCCAGAGCAGGTGATAAAGTACTGCGCACGTTTCAAAACAACGCCAATCTTTTTCAGACCGTCAAAGTCAAGGGAATGACACCGGCGTACAGCACGGATGCGTTGGGCGCAGCGCACACCAATCCCCGGTACTCGCAAAAGCATTTCATAGGGGGCTGTGTTGATTTCGACGGGAAATTGTTCCATATGATTGACTGCCCAGCCGCATTTGGGGTCCACAAGAGGATGAAAGCTGGGGTGGCGTTCATCGAGCAATTCGTCGGCAGCAAATCCATAATAGCGGAGCAACCAGTCCGCTTGATAGAGCCGGTGTTCACGTAAAAGAGGAGGCTTTGTCCCCTTTGGGGGGAGCAGCGTATTTTCTGAAACCGGCATATAGGCAGAGTAGAATACCCGGCGTAGGCCATACTTTTTGTAGAGGCCTTCTGTCAAGCGGAGAATGTCCCAATCTGAGTCCGGCGTAGCGCCGATAATCATTTGGGTACTCTGTCCGGCGGGAGCGAATTTGGGCGTGTTTCGATACCGGACAAGGTCGTGATGGGCTTCTTGAATTCGATTTGCAATTAGCCCCATTGGTTTTAAAATGGAATGTTTTGTCTTGTCTGGAGCAAGAAGTTTGAGGCTTCGTTCGGATGGAAGCTCGATATTAACGCTCATGCGGTCGGTAAGCATCCCTAAACGTGTCAGCAAATTCTCGTCGGCCCCGGGAATTGCTTTTACATGGATATATCCGCGAAAACCATACTCTGTTCGGAGGATGCGCAATGTCTCGATGAGGAGTTCACAGGTATAGTCCGGACTTTTGATAACGGCAGAACTTAGAAAAAGCCCTTCAATATAGTTGCGTCGGTAAAATCCAATGGTCAAATCGGCAAGTTCGCGTGGGGTGAATGCCGCCCGTGCCGTATCGTTGGAACGGCGGTTTACACAGTATTGACAGTCGTAAATACAGGCATTGGTCATGAGTACTTTTAAAAGAGAAATGCATCGGCCATCCGACGCAAAACTGTGGCATATGCCCATTTTAACCGCACTGCCTAGTTGTCCGGTTTTTCCGCGGCGATCGATTCCGCTGGAAGTGCAGGCTACGTCGTATTTAGCAGCATCTGTAAGAATGGTCAATTTTTCCATGGTCGTCATAAGAGTACCTCGAAATAAACAAATGTTCGCATATGATAGTATAGAACGTTTTTTTCGAAGAAGTCAAGTGGAAATTGCAACCATTGTGAATTTGC